>CAWDMS010000004.1:0-930171 GCA_963803465.1 uncultured Actinomycetota bacterium | reverse complement strand
AGCTCACGGACGTCCTCATGGACCACGGTCGCGGAGGAGACACCTGAATCGAAGCGGCCAACCGCATCTATGTATGTCTTCACCGTCGGCGTCGTAGTCGTTGGCCCAAGCGTGCTCGATGCGGACGCGGCCGAAGAGCTCCGGAGCGCGTGTCGCCCAGTGGGCGCCGACGGCGATGCCGCCGGGGCCGGCGAAGAGCTCGCCCATGCGGTAGGTGGTGCGGGAATCGGTGTCGATTGTGTCTGTCTTTCCTGGCTCCGAGAGAGGGTCTCGACAGGCTTAAGCCTGCCGCCGCCGACATGCGGTGGACGCAGCGCGGCATGATCGTCCTGTGGGCGAGCGCGGATCGATCGACGACCGCACGGGGAGCTGGGCGACCTCGTCGGCAGCACGGGCGACGATGCGGGGCAACCGGCGACGCGATACTGCGCCGGAGGTCTCGGTGCGCCGGCTCTTGCATGCCGCGGGGCTGCGCTACCGCGTCGACTTTTCCGCGCTGTCCTCCGACAGGCGACGGCGAGCAGACATCGTGTTCACCCGACGGCGGGTCGCAGTGTTCATCGACGGATGCTTCTGGCACGGCTGTCCGGAGCACTTCATCGCGCCGAAGGCAAACGCCCAATACTGGGGGCCAAAGATCGCGCGCAACATTGCGCGCGACATCGAAACGAACGGTCGGCTCGAAGCGGAGGGTTGGACGGTTCTGCGGTTCTGGGAGCACGAGGATCCGATAGCGGTCGCGCTCGCAGTCCAAGCGGCGGTGCGTGCGCGAAGCTAGGCCGGCTCGAGCCTTAAACGGCATCAGGCGAGGTCTCTGCGGTGCGCAACGCCTTCACGACCTTGGTCACCAGGTGCTCGCGCTGCAGGTCGGGCGGCGTCAGGGTTACGCCGGGCGTCACGTCCATGCGTGCCTCGAGCTGCGCGACGAGCTCACCGCCGCGGTACGGGAACCACACTGCGTGCCAGGTCGGGTAGCGCGGGTCGTAGGCGCGGCGCATGATCCACGAGCGCAGGCTGCGCGCGTTCCCGATCGCCTGGTCGTAGGGCGAGCGGTCGGTGGGCTCTTGGTTCCCGAGCCGCCACAACCCATCCGCCCCAACCTCGACGCGGTCGCGCGACTTGACCTCGACGACGAGCATCCCTCGCCCGGAACGACGACGAAGTCGGCCTCCTTCTCGACCTTCGTCCCATGGTGGCGGATGGGTAGGCCGTGCCAGACGAGCCAGCCGTCGGTGCCGGGTGGCCGCGGAGGGTCTCGAAGACCTTCACCTCGCCATGCGGTGTGCGGGGGCGGATGAGCGCCGGGACCATCGTGGCCGTGGCGTAAGCGTATGCGTCGTCCCAGCTCCAGCGCCTTCCCGCTAGGCGACGAACCGCCTAGATTCTCAGTGCACGCCTCACCGTCGTTCCGCACGCGCGAATACCGCCGGCGTCCCGATAAGCTCGCGATGATTGCACCCAGCAATCCGAAACAGGTCACGAGGAGCAACGGTGCAGGCACGTCAAGCGCAACTCAGCGAGATTCTTAATCAGCAGCGGACTCTGGCCGTACCGGTTTATCAGCGCCACTTCAGGTGGGATCGCCGCCAGCTCAAGGTCCTCTGGCTGGACATCCTCGCGCAGTACAAGAGGCTGCTGGAGTTCGAAGAGGTCGACGAAAAGCACAAGGCGGCCCTCTATAAGTCAGTAGGCAACCATTACATGGGGACGGTGGTCCTCGCCAAGCGGAGTCAGTCCGAAACATCCTACGATGTCATCGACGGCCAGCAACGCCTGACGTCGCTCAGCCTCCTGCTCTGCGCGATCCGCGAGGCTTGGTACCCCATCAAGCACGGCGGGCAAGGAAGACATCGGGACGCGGGGGACTCGGCCGCTATCCTCCAACTTCGCGCGACTTTCAACAGCAGCAACCTTGCGATTCCCAGCGACGAAATCGGTGGATTGTCAGTTCCCCGCTTCCGGCCTCATCTCCGAGATCGCATCGCATACGATGCTTGTGTCCTGTACGAAGGCAAGAAGAAGCTAACGAGTGCCGATCTTGGACTGAGTCAGGACACCTTGGTGCTGAATGCCTTTAGCTTCTTTTTGACTCAACTGAAGCTGGACGGCGAGCAGGCGGCTGGGGACCCGGAGCTGTCCGCATTTGCTGAGTGCTTCCCTCTCCGCGCAAAGCTCCTGCGCGACGTGGTGTCAACAAGGCTCCGTTTCGTAGAGGTTATTACGGATGACGTCGATGACGCCAACGCGATCTTCGAGTCGCTGAATGCAAAGGGCCGCAGTCTGGAGCAGATTGACCTGCTCAAGAACTACTTGTTCCTGCTATTACATGACGACGACCGGGTTCTCCAGCAATTCTGGACCCCTCTTACCGACGCTCTCGGCGGAGAAGACGAAGTAGGGCGATACCTTTGGGCGGATCTCGTCTCGAGGGGAGTCAGCGCTTCGCAGTCCAAGCTGTATCCCACGAAGCAGCAAGAGCTGAGAAGCATATCGGTCACTGGCCTCGAGGCCGTTTTCGATGAACTGACTCGCCTCCGTGCGGAGGCCAAGCATTACTTGATGGTGAAGGATCCCTCGAGCCATGTCTCGGATCCTGGACTTCGCGAAGCTCTGCTCGACCTCCAGCGCGCTGGCGGGGCCACGGCGCTTCCCCTGGTGCTTTATCTACTCCGATTTGGCAAACGCAAGGGCGCCGACGCCGCTGCTCAAGCAGAGTGCCGTTCGCCTCATCGAGTCTTACGTCGTTCGACGGTTCCTTATGGGCATGGACGGTCACAACTTGAACAGCTACTTCAGCGGGATGCTGGCCAGAGCGCACGCGAGCGAGAGGAGCTTGCGCTGGAGACAGGTGACGACGTCGTCACTCGGATTGGCAGGATTCTCGACGCGGTGCCCGCCAACTGGCCGAGTGATGACAGGCTTCTCGGGGGCACTTCCTACCATGCCTTTCTACAGGCATGGCGATTCCTCCTCCCCAGCGGATGCTGGTCTTCAAGCGGTTGGATCGGCGTACGGGCAGAAGTACTCCATCAACTACTCAGAGAGTGATCTCACCATTGAGCATATTTGCCGCAAACCCCAGATGATGATGGCGCGTGGTCGTCGGCCTCTGTGGCTTCTGGGGTGTCGTATGGAGGCTCTCAAGTCCGAGTACGGCGACAGTCTCGTCAACCTTGTGCCGCTACTTCGAGCAGAGAATTCGGGCGTTGGCAACAAGCCTTATGCTCACAAAGCCGCGGTATATGCGAGGAGCAGTCTGCGCGTGACTGCTGAGCTGGCATCAAAGTACCCCGCCCAGGACGGCTGGGCGGAAAGCCAGTTGCGCGCACGCGCCGAAGAGCTTCTGTGGAATTGCCGGCATCTGGCCGCGCCCCGTCGGGATGGCGCTACCGAGCGCCGATGCCGCGCCTCCGCGGGAGCCACTCTTCGATGTCGATTACATTGTGGAAGCCGGCGCCAGTGCAGAATTTGACGGTCAGAGCGGGACTCGGCAGCGCTCTGAAGCTGAGAGGGGTACGCCGTGCCAGAGACCCGGCCGTTGGTGCGGGGTCGCGGAGGGCCTTGAAGACCTTCAGCTTCACTGCGCCGGGGGTGGATGAGCGCCGAACCACCGTGGCCACGAGCTCCACGTATCCGAGCGATCCGCGAGTTCGGCGCTGGCTTGCCTCGCCTGCCCGAGGTAGTCACGATGCGTGCCCCGCCTGCCCGGCCGGGCTACCGAGGGCCGAAGATCGCGCGCAACGGAGGGCGCGGCCTCGAAGCCCACGCGCGCCTAATTGCAGGGTGACGAGTCATGCACTGCTGAGAGCACGAGGCGCCCGCCGAGGTTGCGGTGCAGATCATCGCCGCGGTGCGCGGACCGCACCCGGGTTAGGGGTCCTAACTCGTTGCCGCGAGCTCGTCGACCGAAGTCAGCACCACCAGCCGATCGGTCGCGCGCGTCATGCCGACGTAGAGCAGGTCCTCCCAGCTGCGCACCGGTCCCGTCGACATCGGTGACGATGACGACCGGCGCCTCGAGGCCCTTGTAGGCGTGCACGGTGCCCCAGCGCACGCCGGAGCCGGTCATGCCGCCGGGCGCCAGCGCATCCACCACCGCCCCTTCGCGCGCGCCGCCGCCGAGTCGCGGCTGGGGGAGAGGATGACGATCTCCTCCGGCTCCCAGCCGTCGTCCCAGAGGGCCGGCGAGCGCTTGCCGCAGCAGCTCGTCCTGCTGCTCTCGCGAGCGGTAGAGGTGCACCTCGGCGCAGCGGCTCCTCGTCGTCCTCGCGATCCGAATGCGTGTACACGTGCCGGCGAGGACCGTCTCGATGAACCGACGAGCTGCGGCGACTGGCGGACGTTGTTCGTGAGGGTCATCCGGCCGGCGTCGGGGAGGCGGGCGGTCATCGGTCTCGATCCGCCGGAGCCGTCGGGCGCTCGACCTCGCCGGCCGGACGCCGATCCGCGGGCGGTAGATGTCCTGGTGGGTGAAGTCGCCGGCGAGCACCACGCTTGGCGCCGGCGAGGCCGCCGACGAGCAGGCTGTCGAGCACGTCGAGCGTCGAGTCGCGCGCGAGGTCCTGCGCCTCGTCGGCGACCAGGCGGTGAAGGGCGGCTCGAAGCCTGGCGCGCGGGTGACGGCGAGCGTCGCCGTCGGGCAGCGTGCCGTTCCACCACGTCGTCGCCGGCACCGTGCCGGGGGCGTGAGCTTCGAGTACGCGAGCATCAGCTGGTGCACGCAGGCGACCGTGACCTCGTCGCGCGTCGCGCAGCCGGCGCTGCAGATCGGCCTCGAGCAGCCGGTTGAAGCAGGTGAGCAGCACGCGCTCGTCGCGGTTGGCGATGCTGCAGCGCCGCGCGCACGCCATGTTCGTCTTGCCCGTGCCGGCCGGGCCGGTGACGATGAGCCGCGCGGATGCGCGCTGAAGTACTGCAGCGCCTGCTCCTGCCGCTCGGTCGCCTCGCGCAGGTCGCGCTCGCGCGCCGGCGCGGCACTCCGCGGCGTCGATCGCCACGGCACGGCGGCACGAGCGCCTCGCGCGCCTCGGCGATGTCCTCTCGCATCGGGGCGGCCGCTCGTCGAACGGCGGCACCCGGCCGGCCAGCTCGTCGCATGCCGTGGCGGAGCACGCCGACGATGCTCGCCCACCATCCGGGACGGGTCGAGGTCGGCACGCGTGAGCGTCGCGTGCTTCGGCACGTCGATGCGCGCCTCCAGCTGCGCCTCTGAGCTCGCCGCCGCGGTTCGGGAACCACGCCGCCTGCCAGATCGGGTAGCCGGGCAGCGTACGCGCGGCGCTCGATCCACTTGCGGATGCTGCGGCTGTTGTCCAGCGCCTGGTCGTAGGGGGAGCGCGGCGGTCGGTTCGCCGCTGCCGAGTCGCCAGAGCCCGTCGTCGCCGACCTCGACGCCGGTCGTGCGACTTCACCTCGACCACGAGCATCCCCTCGCCCGGCACCAGCACGACGAAGTCGGCCTCGCCCTCGACCTGCGTCTCGTGGTGGCGGATGCGCAGGCCGTGGAAGACGAGCCAGCCATCGGTGCCGGGGTGGTCGCGGAGCGCCTCGAAGACCTTCACCTCGCCTGGCGGCGTGCGCGGGCGGATCGTCGGGGGCACCATCGTCGCCATGGGCCCACGCTAGCCGGAGGTGAGGAGGCCTCGGCTCCCGTGCGCTGCGTCATCCTCGGTTGCGGCCCGGCTCGGCGTCGATGGGCATCGGATGACGCGACGGCTGCGACGGAGTGCCGCTGTCCCATCGGACGCAGCGGCGCATCCGATTTCGGTGCCCTTGTGACCCTTGCATGCTCGGCGTAGCGTCCGGATCGTCAAGAGGAAGCTCCCAGAGAAGCGAGCACAGACCATGCGCAAGACTGCACACTCCCGCACCATCGCCCTCGCGTTCGCGGCAGTCGCCGCGATCGCGTTCACCGGTGCCGGCGCCGCGAACGCCGCCCCCGCGATCCCGCTGAGCGGCGGGCAAGAAGCTCCTGCGCCGAACAGCTTCGGAGCGCACGGCTGGTTCAGCTACGAGATCGACGGCGATCAGCTCTGCTACACGCTCGAAGTGGACGGACTGTCGGCGCCGGCGACCGCCGCGCACATCCACGTGGGCCAGCGAAACGCGCCCGGACCCGTGGTGGTGCCGCTCTCCGTGGAGTCCGCCACCAGCTTCGAGGTGGCTGCCTGCACGACAGCCGACCCGATGGTGCTCGCAGCCATCGAGGCGAACCCGAAGGGGTACTACATCAATGTGCACAACGCGAACAACCCTCCGGGTGAGATCCGCGGGCAGCTGAAGTAGCGCCGCCGCCTGAAGACGGCGAGCCGGGCGGCGGCTCCTGCATGAGCACCGTCTGACCCGGCGGTGGCGCCCGCGTCGCGCGGGCGTGGGCCGTTCCTCAGCTGCGCGCACCGCATCTCGATCCAGGCGATCGATTCGTGCTGAGCAGCGCAGGACGCAGTCGGCCAGCCCGCCTATGGTGGCGGCGTGATCGAGCTTCCCGACTTCGTCCACCACGCTCCCGTCCCACAGCGCATCATCGAGCTGTACCGCGACCGCGTGCCGGAGGAGCTCGTCGAGCTGTGGCAGCACTACGGCTACGGCAGCTTCGGCGGTGGGTTCGTGCGGGTCATCGACCCGGAGCTGTTCGAGACCGCGATCGGCGACCGCATCGGCACGGCGGCCGGCGACATGCCGTCGATCCCGATCATGGTCACCGCGATGGCCGACGTCATCGTGTGGGAGGCGGGTCTCGGAGTGACGGGGCTCATGTTCCGCGTCGGGGAGTCCGCGGGCCTGGGGTCGCGGGTGTCGACCTTCCTGAAGCTCTCGGTCGGGGGAGGGCCGAAGCACTTCGCCCGCAGGCTCGACTGGGAGCCCTACCCCGAGGCGGTCGAGCGGCACGGCGTGCCCGCATACGACCAGTCGTTCGTGCACGTCCCGCTGCTGTCGCTCGGCGGCAGCCGCACCGTCGACTCGCTCCAGCAGCGGCAGACGGTCACCGCCATCGAGCTCATGCTCGACATGCAGGGGCCGATCGAGCGCTGACCGTCGCTGCGCGGGCCGCTCGCGCGGCGGCCCCACCGGTGGGCGGGTAGCCTCGGCCCTATGGATGAGACGGATGGCACGATCACGCCGGTGGAGCTCTCGCGCGAGCTCGAGATGGACCGCAAGGGCAAGCAGATCCGCGGCTTCCTGCGGAACCCGACGGATGGCGGCGGTCCGTTCGAGGACCACGAGATCGGGACCGAGTGGCACCTGACGCAGGCGCAGGCGGAGCGGATCCGGAAGCACTTCAAGAAGGGCTGAGGGGCTTCGGCGCGTTGCAGCGCGGAGCGACGCAACCAGCGAGGCAGTGGCCTGGCGCGCTGAGCGCTCGACTGCTGTGACTCCTGTATGTAACGGCCTGGTAACGGCTGGCAGTTAGCCTGGTTCCGCGCCGCGGGACGTTCGCCTGGGCGCGAACACACCAGGAAGGTGCTCCCTCGTGGCATCCACCCCCCAGTCTGACCAGCTCCGGGCCGGCGCATCCGGCACTCCAGAGCTGCCGCACGGCAAGAAGCTGAAGTCGCGCCACGTCACGATGATCGCCCTCGGCGGCATCATCGGCGCGAGCCTCTTCGTCGGCTCCGCGAACGTCATCCTCGCGGCCGGCCCCGCGGCGACGCTCTCGTACCTCGCCGGCGGCATGATCGTGTTCCTCGCCATGCGGATGCTCGGCGAGATGGCCGCCGCACGCCCGGCCGTCGGGTCGTTCATGGAGTACGCCCGCGTCGGCCTCGGCGACTGGGCGGCCTACATCGTCGGCTGGCTCTACTGGTACTTCTGGGTGGGCGTCATCGCCTACGAGGCCGTCGTCGGCGGCGGCATGATCGCGGAGTGGTTCCCGGCCGTGCCGGCCTGGCTCGGCTCGCTCGTGCTGCTCGCGATCTTCGTCACCACCAACCTCATCTCGCTGCGCGCCTTCGGCGAGACCGAGTTCTGGCTCGCGAGCATCAAGGTCGTCGCGATCGTCGTGTTCCTCGGCGCCGGCGTGCTCTTCGCGCTCGGCCTGTGGCCGGGCGCCTCGATCTCGATCCCCAACCTGTGGGAGCACGGCGGCTTCATGCCCAACGGCTTCGGCGTGGTCGTCTCGTCGATCGCACTCGTGCTCTTCGCCTACTTCGGCGCCGAGATCGCCGTCATGGCCGCCGCCGAGTCGGAGGACCCGGCCAAGGGCATCCGCCAGGCCGCCAACACGGTCATCTGGCGCGTGATGCTCTTCTACGTCGGCGCGGTGCTCGTCATCGTCACCGTCGTGCCGTGGAACCAGCTGCCCTCGCCCGACGAGATCCCGCCGTTCGCCTACGTCTTCAGCCTGCTCGGCATCCCCGGCGCGGAGACGATCATGACGCTCGTCATCTTCACCGCCGTCATCTCGGTGCTGAACTCCGGCACCTACTCGGCATCGCGGATGTTCGCGGCCCTGTCCGAGCAGAAGCTCGCCCCGGCGATCATGTCGAAGCGCTCGAAGCGCGGCGTGCCCGTCGCGGCCGTGCTCGCCTCCACCGCCGGCGGCCTCGTCGCGACGCTCGTGAACTTCATCGCCCCGAGCTCGGGCATCTACGAGTTCATCATGAACTCGACCGGCCTCGTCGCGCTGTTCGTCTTCGTCTTCATCGCGGTCACGCAGTGGCGGCTGCGGCTCAAGATGACGCCCGAGGAGCGCGACGCGCTCACGCTGAAGGTGTGGCTCTTCCCGGTGCTGAACATCGTGCTCATCGCCGCGGCGATCGGCATCGTCGTCATCATGCTCGGCAGCGACTCGGGCCGCGCGCAGGTGCTCACGAGCCTCATCGCCGCGGGCGCGCTCGCGCTCTTCTGGCCGATCGTGCGCCGCAACCTGCGCAAGGCGCGGGCGGCGGGCGTGATCGAGCCCGAGCCCGAGGTGACCCCGGTCGCCTGACCCCTCCGGGCCGTCGAACTTCCCCGAACTGCGAGAATTCGGGTACGAACCCCGGAGTTCGGGGAAGTTCGGCGGTGGAACGCGCGCGCCGTCGCGTGACGTCGCGCATCCGACCTCCGATGCGCCGACTCGCGCGCTCACCCGAGGAGTCCCCATGGCTGCCGCCATCACGCCGCCGCGCGAGCGCTACCGCGACGACCCGACCGTCCTGACGGTGCTGAAGAGCCCGCGCCTGTTCACGCGCGAGGCGCTCGCCGGGCTCGTCGTCGCGCTCGCGCTCATCCCCGAGGCGATCTCGTTCTCGATCATCGCGGGCGTCGACCCGCGCGTCGGGCTCTTCTCGAGCTTCGTGATGGCCGTCACGATCGCGTTCGTCGGCGGCCGGCCGGCCATGATCTCGGCGGCCACCGGCGCCGTCGCGCTCGTCATCGCGCCGATGATGCGCGACCACGGCTTCGACTACTTCATCGCCACCGTGCTGCTCGCCGGCGTCATGCAGATCGTGCTCGCGCTGCTGGGCGTCGCGCGGCTCATGCGCTTCATCCCGCGCAGCGTGATGGTCGGCTTCGTGAACGCGCTCGCGATCCTCGTGCTCATCGCGCAGCTGCCGCACCTGTTCGGGGTGCCGTGGCTCGTCTACCCGCTCGTCGCGGTCGGCGTCGCCGTCATCGTGCTGCTGCCGCGGCTGCAGCAGGTGGTGCCGGCGCCGCTCATCGCGGTCGTGCTGCTCACCGCCGCGGTGCTCGTCTTCGGCTGGTCGGTGCCGAACGTCGGCGACCAGGGCGAGCTGCCGCGCAGCCTGCCCGAGCTCTTCGTGCCGCAGGTGCCGCTCACGCTCGAGACGCTCGGCATCATCGGCCCCACCGCGTTCGCGATGGCGCTCGTCGGGCTCATGGAGTCGCTGCTCACCGCCAAGCTCGTCGACGACATCACCGACACCCGCTCCAACAAGACGCGCGAGTCGTGGGGCCAGGGCGTCGCCAACCTGCTCTCGGGGTTCTTCGGCGGCATGGGCGGCTGCGCTGTGATCGGCCAGACGATGATCAACGTCAAGGTCTCCGGCGCCCGCTCGCGCGTCTCGACCTTCCTGGCGGGCGTCTTCGTGCTGCTGCTCGTGGTCGTGCTCGGCGACGTCGTCGCGCTCATCCCGATGGCGGCGCTCGTGGCCGTGATGATCATGGTCGTCATCAGCACCTTCGACTGGCACAGCATCCGCCCGTCGACCCTCAAGCGGATGCCGCTGTCGGAGACGCTCGTGATGGTCGCGACCGTCGTCGTGGTCGTCATCACCCACAACCTGGCGATCGGCGTGATCGCGGGCGTGCTCGTCGCGATGGTGCTGTTCGCCCGCCGGGTGGCGCACTTCCAGTCGGTGCGGCGCGAGGTGACGGATGCGTCCGCCCGCTACACCGTCGAGGGCGAGCTGTTCTGGGCGTCGTCGAACGACCTGACGACGCAGTTCTCCTACGTCGACGACCCCGACCACATCGTGATCGACCTGTCCCGGTCGCACATCTGGGATGCATCCACCGTCGCCGCGCTCGACGCGATCGAGACGAAGTACGGCCGGCTCGGGAAGACCGTCGAGCTCGTCGGGCTCAACGCCGCGAGCGTCTCGATGCGCGACCGGATGACGGGGCAGCTGGGCGGGGAGTAGCCCGGGCGGGTGAGGCTTGCCCGCAGGGGTGGGACGCTTGCCCGCGACGGGTGGGGCCGCCCGCGACGGGTGGGGACTGCCCGCGACCGGGGCGGTTGCAACGCCACCGATCGCGGGTTGCGCCACCGATCGCGGTGGCGTGAACGCCGCGCACGTCGACGTCGCGGGGCCTCCCACCGGGATCAGCGGCCGAGATCGCGCAGGTGCGCGCCGAGCGTCCGCAGGACCGAGACGTGCCCGTCGCCGTCGTGGATGACGGCGCTCGCAGTGGGGAGCGACGCCGACAGCGCGTGCGCGTGCTGCACGGGGACGACCCGATCCCGTGACCCGTGCGCGACGAGGACCGGCGCGGTGCAGTCGTCGAGCGAGAAGCCCCACGGATGCACGAACGCCATGTCGTCGTCGATGGCGCCGGCGGAGCCCTGCCGCTGCGCTGCCTGCGTGTCGGTGACGAGGTCGTGCCATGGCCCTTCGAGCGCGGCGTAGTCGTCGTCGATGAAGCTCGACGGCTCGAACGCGTCGGGGTGGGCCGAGCGAGCAGCGAGCCCTGTCGCCGCTGCCCGCAGCGCCGAGGGGTCGGCCATGCCGGAGAACCAGTCGTCGGTCGCGGCGAACGGGGCGATGCATCCGAGCGTCAGCACGCTGCGCACTCGGTGTGGGCGGGCTGCGCCGGTCGCGATCGCGTGCGGACCGCCGCCGGAGTACCCGACGACGACGACGTCGTCCAGGTCGAGCACGTCGAGCACTCGGGCGACCTCGCCGGCCGCGTCGGCGACGCTCCGACCCGCACGTCGCGGCGCACCCCCGTACCCGGGCCTCGCGATGCTGATCACGTCGCGGTCCACCGCTGCCGCAGCGGCCACGACCGGCTCCAGCAGGCCGCCGGTGTGCGGCGTGCCCCCGAGCCAGAGCACGACGCGCGACAGCACGCCGGCCGTCGAGGTGGCGTGCACGACCGACGCGGGCAGCTCCTGCTCAAGGATGCGCATGCGCACCATCCGACTCGAGCAGGACGGCCTCGTGGAGGTAGGACTGACGCTCACGCTCGGACGACGCTGCGGCCGCCGCGCTTCGCAGCTCGACCGCAGCCTCCCGCGTGCGACCGAGCCGTCGCAGCAGATCGGCCCGCACGGCCGAGAGGAGGTGATGGCCGTCGAGCGCGGCCGTGCTCGAGGACAGCAGCTCGAGCGCCACGGCGGGATGACCCGTGTTCGCGATGGCGATCGCGCGATTCAGGGTGACGAACGGCGAGCGGTCGAGGCGCTCCAGGACCTCGTACATGTCGGCGATCCGCGCGTGATCGATCTCGCCGGTCTGGAACGGGCGCACGTACTCCGCGGCGATGACGGCGCGCACGAGGTGCCGCCCGCCCGGAACACGCGCCTGCGCGGCGCGCTCGAGCGCGGCGTCGAGCACGCGCAGCCCCTCTGCTGCCTCGTCCTGATCCCAGAGCGCTCGATCCTGCCGCTCGAACGGCACCGAGAGCCCCTCCTCCGACGTGCGCGCCGCACGCCGGGAGTGCTGGAGCAGCAGGAGCGCCAGCACCCCGTTGCACTCGAGCCACTCGGCGGAGCCGGGCGGGAGCAGCCGACAGCACAGGCGCGCGAGCCTGATGGCTTCGACCGCAGCGTCGGACCGCGTGGTCGGGTCGGCGTAGGCGAGCGTGAACAGACCCGAGAGCACCTCGCAGACGCTCTCGCTGCGGGCGGCCAGCTCGGAGGGTGCCGGCACCCGGTACGGGATGCCCGCGTGCTTGATCTTGGCGCGCGCCCGCACCAGCCGCTTCTGCATGGTCTCCGGCGAGACCGCGAACAGGGTCGCGAGCTCGTCGACCGGCACGTTCAGCACCGTCCGCAGCGTCAGCGCGGCTCGAGCCTCGAGGCTGAGCGCGGGGTGGCATGCGGTGAAGATGAGCTGGAGCCGCTCGTCGCCGCGGGGGAACGCGACGCCAGGCTCCGGCTCGTCGATGTCGCCCGGGGGCTCGTGCTCGAGACGGGCCGCGGCTCGGCGTTCCGCATCCTCATGCCGCAGGAGGTCGATCGCCCGTCGACGCGCGACCGTCGTCACCCACGCCGCCGGACTGCGCGGCACACCGTCCCGCTGCCACCGGTCGAGGGCGCGGGCCAACGCATCCTGCACCGCGTCCTCGGCGACGGTCCAGTCGCCGACCGTGCCGATCACGCTGGCCAGCACCCGCCCGTACTCGGCCGATGCCACCTCGCGCACCGCATCGGCCGCAGGGGTGTCGGCAGCGCCGGCACCCCTGCCCGCGTCGCCGCCGCGTCCTAGAGCGGCCACACCGGTCGCACTTCGACGAGCCCGAAGCGCGCCATCGGATGCCCGGCGGCGATCGCGATCGCCGCGTCGAGGTCGTCGGCCTCGACGATGTCGAAGCCGGCGATCCACTCGCGGCTCTCGGTGAACGGCCCATCGGCGACGATGCGCTCCCCTCCACGCACGCGCACCGTCGTGGCGTCCTCGACCGGCCGCAGCCGATCGCCCAGCACGTAGGAGCCGGATGCCTGCAGCGCCATCGACCCACTCCCCGACGTTGTCGTGCTCGGGGTCGTAGGGCTCCCCGGTGGGGTCGCTGCAGATGAATAGCACGTAGCGCATGGCTCTCCTTCGAGTTCGTTCGATCCTGACATCAAGACGACGGTCCGCGCAGGCCGCGGAGGACACGTCGTGGCGATCACGTTCCTCAGTGGAACGCTGCCGGCAACGGGAGCCGACCGGGGGACACTTCTTCGCTATCGTCAGCCTCATGCCACGGCTCCTTCGCCTGCTCGCCGCGACGGCCGCATCCGCCGTCGTCCTCGCGGGGTGCGCGACGATCCCCGCGGACCCCGACGGCACGCTCGAGCGGGTGCAGGGCGGGGTGCTGCGCGTGGGCGTGACCGAGAACGCGCCGTGGGTCGACCTCAGCGGCGGAGGCGAGCCGTCCGGCACCGAGCCGACGCTGATCCTGCAGTTCGCCGAGCAGCTCGGCGCGACCGTCGAGTGGACGGCGGGCAGCGAGGCGACGCTCGCGGAGTCGCTCGAGGCCGGCGAGCTCGACGTCGTGATCGGGGGCTTCCTCGAGGACACCCCCTGGATCGAGCACGGCGCCGCCACCCGCCCCTACGTCACCGCCGGCACCGGCGAGGGCGACGAGCGGCACGTCATGCTCACGCCGCTGGGGGAGAACGCGTTCCTCGTCGAGCTCGAGTCGTTCCTCGACGAGGCGGCGGTGTCGTGAAGCCCCGCTTCGGTCGCACCGAGCTGCCGGAGGGGCCGGCGAAAGCGCTGCGCGAGGCGATCAG
Source organism: uncultured Actinomycetota bacterium (assembly GCA_963803465.1). Taxonomy (GTDB): domain Bacteria; phylum Actinomycetota; class Actinomycetes; order Actinomycetales; family Microbacteriaceae; genus Agrococcus. The sequence continues at coordinate 916,283 of CAWDMS010000004.1, read as the reverse complement.
GATCGAGTGGTTCACGCTCGCCTTCCTCGCCGTCGCGATCACGATGGTCTACCTCGTGATGGGCAGCTCGCAGGCGATGAAGGCGGCCTGGATCGAGGATCTGCTCTCGCTCGCGCCGCCGATCGCGTTCCTGCTCGCCGTGCGGCTCGTGAACAGGACGCCGACGCGGAAGAACCCGTACGGCTTCCACCGCTCCGTGGGCGTGGCGCACCTCGTCGCTGGCGTCGCGCTCTTCACCATGGGCGCCTTCCTCATCTACGACTCGGGCATCGGCCTCATCACTGCCGAGCATCCGCCCATCGGCTCGGTCGTGCTCTTCGGACAGACGGTGTGGCTCGGCTGGCTGATGATGGGCGCGATGGCGCTCACCATCCCGCTGCCGATCTACTTCGGCCGGGTGAAGATGCGGCTCGCCAAAGAGCTGCACGACAAGGTGCTCTACGCCGACGCCGACATGAACAAGGCCGACTGGATGACCGCGGTCGGCTCGATCGTGGGCGTCGGCGGCATCGGGCTGGGGCTGTGGTGGGCGGATGCGGCCGCCGCGCTCTTCATCGCGGCCAGCATCCTCTGGGACGGCGTGAAGAACATGCGCTCGGCGATCACCGACCTGATGGACACCCGGGCGACGACGTTCGACGACGACGAGCCGCATCCGGTGACGGCGAAGGTCGACGACTACCTGCGAAGCCTGCCGTGGACGAGCGAGGTCGGCTCGCGCGTGCGCGACCAGGGGCACGTCTTCCACGTGGAGTCGTTCATCGTGCCGCGGCACGGGATGGGGCCGAGCGTGGCACAGCTCATGGCCGCGCGGGATGCGCTGCATCGAGCTCGACTGGAAGGTGCAGGACATCGTGCTCGTGCCGATCGACGCGCTGCCCGAGGAGGTCGGCGGGCCCGACAGCAGCAGGCAGTCGGAGCGGAACCGGTGATCGGCTCGTACGCTTGGCGCATGAGGTCGCGGTGACGGAGACGGTGCCTGCCCTGCTGGCGGAGCTGGCGGCCCTCGACGACCCGCGGATGCGCGAGGTGAACGAGCGCAACGGCGACGACCACGGCGTGAACCTCGGCAAGCTGCGGGCGATCGCCAAGCGGCTGAAGACCCAGCAGGAGCTCGCGCGCGAGCTGTGGGCGACCGACGAGACCCCGGCGCGGCTGCTCGCCCTGCTCATCTGCCGGCCGAAGGCGTTCGACGCCGACGAGCTCGACACCATGCTGCGCGAGTCGCGTGCTCCGAAGGTGCACGACTGGCTCGTCAGCTACGTCGTGAAGAAGAGCCCGCACGCCGAGGCGCTGCGCGTGCGGTGGTTCGACGACGCGGATGCGGTGGTCGCGAGCGCCGGATGGGCGCTGACGATCGAGCGGGTCGCGAAGTCGCCGGACGGGCTCGACCTCGACGGGCTGCTCGACGTCATCGAGGCGGAGATGGTGGATGCGCCCGACCGGCTCCAGTGGGCGATGAACCACTGCCTCGCGCAGATCGGCATCTCGCACCCGTCGCTGCGCGCACGGGCGCTCGCGATCGGCGAGCGGCTCGAGGTGCTGAAGGACTACCCGACGCCGCCGAACTGCACGTCGCCGTTCGCGCCGGACTGGATCAACGAGATCGTGCGGCGGCAGGAGCTGGCGAGCGCGAAGGGCTGACGGCCCTCGAGCTGTCGTCAGCCCCCGATCCGCGCCTGCTCGGCGTCGGGCACGCCGTCGTCGTTCTCGTCGGCGCCGCGCGCCCTGCGGGCATCCCACTTGAGGAGCGGGGCGGCCAGCACGGCCGCGACGAGCGAGCCGATGAGCACGGCGAGCTTCGCGGCATCCGTGCGCGTGGGGTCGTCGAAGGAGAGCTCGGCGATGAGCAGCGAGACGGTGAAGCCGATGCCGGTGAGGAGCGCGACCGGCAGCAGGTCGCGGATGCCGATCCCGTCGGGCAGCCGCAGCGGCGTGAGGCGGGTGATGAGCGCGGTGACGCCGAGCACGCCGACGAGCTTGCCGAGCACGAGGCCGGCCGCGACGCCCGAGCAGCACCGGCTGCGCCGCGAGCTCCGCGAAGCCGCCGCCGTCCGCGACCGAGACGCCGGCGGAGCAGAAGGCGAAGATCGGCAGGGCGATCGCCGTCGACCACGGCCGCACGCTGGCCTCGTGGCGGTGGGTGCGCGAGTGGCGCTCGCCGCGCATGGCCCGGGCGGGCACGGTGGCGCCGAGCAGCACACCGGCGATCGTGGCATGCACGCCGGACTCGTGCATGCACCACCACGCGACGAGCGCGATGGGCAGGAGCACCCACCAGCGGTCGGATCGAGAGCGCGCGACCAGCGCGAACGCGGCGATCGCGATCGCGGCACCGAGCAGGGCGAACAGCTGCACCGTGGCGGTGTAGAAGACGGCGATGACGACGATCGCCAGCAGGTCGTCGACCACGGCGAGCGTGAGCAGGAAGGTGCGCAGCCCCACCGGCAGGCCGCGACCGAAGATCGCGAGCACGGCGAGCGCGAACGCGATGTCGGTCGCCGCGGGGATCGCCCAACCGCTGAGCGCCTCTGCATCGCCGGCGCCGAGCGACGATCGCGACGTAGACGATCGCCGGCAGCGCCATGCCGCCGATGGCGGCGATCACGGGAACCGCTGCCCGCTTCGGGTCCCGCAGGCTGCCTGCGACGATCTCGTGCTTGAGCTCGACGCCCACGACGTAGAAGAACACCGCGAGCAGGCCGTCGGCCGCCCATGCGGCGACGCTCAGGTCGAGGTGCAGCGCGGCTGGTCCGATGCGCAGCTCCATGAGCGACGCGTACGACTCCCGCCACGGCGAGTTGGCCCAGATGAGCGCGACGGCCGCGGCGACGAGCAGCAGCACGCCGCTCGTCGTCTCGAGGCGGAGCAGCTGGGCGACGTGCGCGCGACGTGCGCCGGTCGGTGTGCGGGTGGGCTCCACGGGACTCCTCTCGACGCCGCCGAGCCTCGTGCCCGGCGGCACGCCGACCAGGCTTCCCGGCACACCGCCACCAGGATAGGGCACCGCTGCTCGGCGCGGCCGGACGCGGGCCGGGCCGAGACGTTCAGCGCCGGGGCGGCTCCGCGGCATCGCGCGCGGCCAGCGCAGCGGCGCGCTGCGCGAGCAGCCCGCCGGGGCACCAGCCGCGGACCGCACCCACGATGAGGACCACCGCGCCGAGCGCCGCGAGCACCGCGAGCGCAGGGTCGGCGAGGCTGTCGATCGCGAACGCGGCGAGCAGCACGCCCACCGCCGCTTGTGTCACGCGCTCTGCGGCTCCGGGCGCGCAGCGGATCGCCGGCCGGCGTGGGGTCACGGCGCGGAGTCGGCGTCGAGCTGCCGCCGCACGTCGTCCATGTCGAGCCCGCGGACGCCTGCGATGAGCTGCTCGAGCTGCGCGGGCGGCAGCGCGCCGGGCTGGGAGAAGACGCGGATGCCGTCGCGGAACGCCATGAGCGTCGGGATCGAGGTGATGCGGAACGCGGCGGCGAGCTGCTGCTGATCCTCGGTGTCGACCTTGCCGAAGACGATGTCGGGATGCTGCCTCGGATGCGCGCTCGAACGTGGGCGCGAACGTGCGGCACGGGCCGCACCAGGCCGCCCAGAAGTCGAGCAGCACGATGCCGTCGCCGCCGATGGTCTGGTCGAGGGTGTCGATGGTGATGTCGGTGGTGGCCATGGGGTCTCTCGATCGGTGATGGGGCATCCGGGGTGGGGATGCGCGGGTTCAGGAAAGGGGCACGAGGGCGAGCAGTTGCTGCACGGCGATGGCCGCCGCGACGACGAGCACGAGGACTGCGAAGGCGCGGCGGAGGATGCGGTCGGGGACACGGCCGGCGAGGGACGACCCGAGCAGGGAGCCCAGGATCGCGATGGCGATGAACGGCAGCACCAAGGGCCACGGTATGTCGGCGAGCGCGGGCTGCGCGGCGAGGCCGACGAGCGTCTGGATGGCGATCACGAGGAGCGAGGTGCCGACCGCGACGCCCGCCGGGAGCCCGAGGAGCACCGCGAGGGCGGGCACGATGAGGAACCCGCCGCCGGCGCCGACGAGGCCGGCCATCACGCCCACTGCGGCACCGACGAGCAGCGCGAGCGGCAGCCGCGGCTGCACGACCGGGTCGTGATCGGCACGGTCGCGGCGGCGCAGCATCGCGATCGCGGCCGCCATCATCGTGGCAGCGAGAGCCAGCATGAGCGCGAAGGTCGGCAGCTGCGCTCCGAGCGCGCCCCCGGCGAGCGCGCCGGCGGCGCCCGCGGCTCCGAAGACCAGTCCGAGGCTCCACCGCACGCGGCCCGCCCGAGCGTGCTGCACGAGGCCCACCGCGCTCGTCACGCCCACGACGAGCAGCGACGACGCGATGGCCGCACGCGGCTCGACGCCCGCGACGGCGGTGAGGATCGGCACGGTCAGGATCGCGCCGCCGCCGCCGAGCAGCCCGAGGCTGGCGCCCACGAGGAGCGCCAGCCCGAGCGTCGCCGCCACCGCGAGCGCGGTCACGCGGTGGCGGGCTCGCGGTCGGTGGAGCGCAGCCAGCCCGCGTAGGAGCCGTCGAGCTCGACGACGTCGACGCCCGCGCGCCGCAGCGCGCTCGCGACGACGCTGTTGCGCACGCCGCTCTGGCAGTAGGTGACGACCGTCCCGCTCGAGGGCAGCGCGTCGGTGTGCCACAGGGCACGGCCGCCGCTCAGGTGGTGCGACCCGGGGATGTGCCCGGCGGTGTGCTCCGAGCGGCCGCGCACGTCGACGAGGATCACGCCCTCGAGCCCGTCGAGCTCCTCCGGCTGCATGAGCCGCGGCTGCACGATCGGCAGGCCCTCGAGCGTGCTCGTGAAGCCGTCGACGCTGTCGATCCCGACGCGCAGGAGGTGGTCGCGCATCCGCGCCGCCTCGTCCTGATCGGCGGCGAGCAGCACGAGCGGTCGGGGCTCGGTCTCAGGGTCGTACACCCAGGCGCCGTAGCTGGCCGCCTTGTCGGCGCCCGGGATGTTGAGCGGCGCCGGCGACGGTGCCCTCGTGCACGGCGTGCTGGTCGCGGGTGTCGACGAGGATCGCCGCGTCGGCCTCGAGCAGCTCGCGCACCTCGTCGGTCGAGTGCTCGAGGAGCGGAGCGAGCTCGCCGAGCAGCGCCGGCCCGCTGCGGTTCTGGTGCTTCATGCGCGCGAAGTAGGCGTGCGCGTCGGGCTGGCCCGAGAGCAGCTCGTCGACGAAGCCCCGCTCGTCGTCGGCGGCGAGGTAGGGCGCCCACCACGCGAACGCGCGCTCGTAGCCGACCGTCGTGGTGGCGATGGCACCGAGCGCCTTGCCGCACGCGGAGCCCGCGCCATGCGCGGGCAGCACCTGCACGTAGTCGGGCAGCGTCAGGAACCGGTCGCGCAGGCTCGCGAAGAGATGCTTCGCGCCGTCGAATCGAGTGTCGACGCCGCCCGCCGCCTCGTCGAGCAGGTCGGGGCGGCCGATGTCGCCCACGAACACGAAGTCGCCGGTGAGCATGAAGCCAGGCTCGACGGCCTGCGCGCCGTCGGTGACGAGGAACGAGAGGTGCTCGGGGGTGTGGCCGGGGGTGTGGACGGCCTGCAGCCGCACGTTGCCGACGATGATCGAGTCGCCGTCGTGGAGGCGCTCCGCGTCGTCGAAGCCCTCACCGTACGTCCAGTCGGGCCCGCCCTCGTCGGAGACGTGCATGCGCGCACCGGTGCGGTCCGCGAGCTCCCGCGTGCCCGACAGGTAGTCGGCGTGGATGTGCGTCTCGGTGACCTGCGATGATGCGCAGGCCGTGCTTCTCGGCGAAGTCGAGGTAGACGGCGACGTCGCGGCGCGGGTCGACCACGATGGCCTCACCGGTCGCCTGGCAGCCGATGAAGTAGCTCGCCTGCGCGAGATCCTCGTCGTAGATGCGTTCCAGCAGCATGATCGTCCTCTCGTGAGGTCAGGCGCAGCGGCAGCGGTCAGCGGTCGGGACGCCCGCGAGGGCCTCCTCGACGTGCTGGCCGCAGCCGGCCCAGGTCGGCTTGTTGCAGCGGTCGCAAGTGATGCGTGCGCACATGGTGGTCGTCCTCGTCTCGGTCAGTCGCTCAGCGCCCGAACAGGCGGGCGAGGAATCCGGGGCGGGCGCTCTGCGCCGCGTCGACCTCGCTCTGCGAGTGCTTGCCGTTGCACCACTGCGACGCGGGCACGGTGCGCCGCACGTCCTGCACGTGCTGGCCGCAGCCGGCCCAGGTGGTCTTGCCGCACACTCGGCAGGTCGTCGATCGGCACATGTCGCCTCCATCGGTCGTCGATTCTGGATACCCCGGGGGGTATCCAAACTATACCCCGAGGGGTATCGTGGTTGTCAACCCAGGAGGACCGCCATGAGCAGCACCGCAGACATGACCATCGGCCACGACGCCGAGGCGAAGCGCAAGATCGTCAACCGGCTGCGCCGCGCGCACGGGCAGCTCGCCGCCGTCATCGCGGCGGTCGAGGACGAGGCGCACTGCCGCGACATCGTGCAGCAGCTCTCGGCGGTCTCGAAGGCGGTCGACCGTGCAGGATTCCTGGTCGTCGCGGGCGCGCTGAAGGAGTGCCTCGCCGACGAGCCGGAGGGCGGCGAGCGGCTCGACGAGCTCGAGAAGCTCTTCCTGTCGCTCGCGTGAGTCGGGTCCTTCGCGCGTAGCCCGGAGTCGGGCGTCAGCCTCGGAAGAAGGCCTCCGCGACCTTCGACAGGTCGGCGAGGTCGGTGACGCCCGCGAGCTCGCGCGCCGAGTGCATCGACAGGATCGGGATGCCGACGTCGACCGTGCGGATGCCGAGCCGGGTCGCCGTGATCGGGCCGATCGTCGAGCCGCACGGCACGGTGTTGTTCGAGACGAACGACTGGCTCGTCACACCGGCCGCCTCGCACCAGCCGCTCCAGGCGGCGGCGCCGGCGCCGTCGGTCGCGTAGCGCTGGTTCGCGTTGATCTTCAGGATCGGGCCGGAGCCGAGCACCGGCCGCACCTGCGGGTCGTGCTTCTCGGCGTAGTTCGGGTGCACGGAGTGGCCGACGTCGCTCGAGACGCACCACGACGACGCGAGTGCACGCATCCGCTCGCCGCGGTCGGCGCCGAGCGCGAGGCCGATGCGCTCGAGCACGTCCTCGAGGAACGGGCCGGCCGCGCCAGAGCGGGTCGCGGAGCCGATCTCCTCGTGGTCGAACACCGCGAGCACCGGGATGTGGTCGCCGTCGCCGTCGGCTGCCGCGAGGGCGACCGCGCCGGCGTGCACGCTCGCGAGGTCGTCGAGCCGGCCGGCGGCGAAGAACGCGTCGTCCTTGCCGAACACGGCGCCGCGCGCGGTGTCGGCGGTGACGAGGTCGAAGCCGCGGATGCGCGCGGCGTCGACCGGCCCGTCGACGGCGGATGCGGCGACCTCGGCGAGCAGGTCGGCCGACTCGGGCGCGCCCAGCCCCCACACCGGCTGCGTGTGCGCCTGCTTGTCGAGCTGCAGGCCGTCGTTCGCCCCGCGGTCGAGGTGGATCGCGAGCTGCGGCAGCCGCAGCAGCGGCCCGGAGTCGGCGAGCACGCTCGTGCCGTCGTCGAGCACGAGCCGGCCGGCGAGGCGCAGCTCGCGGTCGAGCCACGAGTTGAGCAGCGGCCCGCCGTAGACCTCCACGCCCGCCTGCAGCCATCCGAGCCGCCCGGTCGTCGGCTGCGGCTTGAGCTTGAAGCCGGGGGAGTCGCTGTGCGCGCCGAACACCCGCACCGGCGTGGTGGCGCTCGCCGAGGCGGGCACGATCCAGGCGATCACGGCGCCGTCGCGCACCACCAGGTACTTGCCCGCGGCCTCGGGCCACGCATCCGTCTCGTCGAGCGCGGCGAAGCCGACCTCCTGCAGTCGGCGGGCGACCTCGGCCGCCGCGTGGTGGCTCGAGGGGGATGCGTCGACGAAGTCGGCGAGATCGTCGGCATGGGCGATCGGGGATGCGGGCACGGTCGAACCTCCAGGCGGCGGGCTTCCGATCGTATCCGCCGCGCTCCGCAGCCACTCTCAACCGGCTGATCGGTATCGCGAGGGGATAGTGCCCTCGTGTGACCAACTGCCCGGTTGAGATGCAGGCTTGCCGCGCGGCGAGGCGGAGGCTTAGCGTCGGCCTCGACTCGAGAGGACCGGCGCATGCAGACGCTCACGGTGGACTTCATCTGCTCGCTCGACGGCTTCGGCGCGGCCGAGGGCTGGCCGGGCTGGTGGGGCATGGAGAGCCCCGAGTACCTGCAGTGGCTGGACGAGCTGCCCGAGAAGGACCATCCGATCCTCATGGGCGCGACCACCTACCGGCTGATGTGGGACTTCGCGAAGGCCGGCGAGGAGGGCGTCGACGCGCTGGACGAGGCGCCGAAGGTGGTGTTCTCGTCGACGCTCGACGAGCCGCTCGAGTGGCCGAACTCGACCCTGGTGACGACGGATGCGGTCGCGGCCGTGCGTGCGATGAAGCAGCAGGGCGACCGGCCGCTGCGCACGCTCGGCAGCGTCGCGCTGTGCCGGTCGCTGCTGGCCGCCGGACTCGTGGATCGCTACCGGGTGGTGGTGTTCCCGGTGATCACCGGGGCGACGGGGCGGGACCGCATCTTCGACGGCTACCCGGATGTGCGGCTCGAGCTCGTCGAGAGTCGCACCTTCGAGGGTGGGCTGCAGCTGCTCGAGTACGTGCCGACCGTGCTCGACGGGCCGCCGCTGCCCTCCGCGCGCTGACCCGGAGCCTCGCGCGCATTCTCAACGTCGCCGGTGGTGGGGCAGCCGCGCATCCGGGATATCGCACCACAGGCGACGTTGAGTAAGGGGATCAGCGGACCGTGCCCGTCGTCAGCAGGTACTCCCAGCCCTTGCCGGCCGCGCGGTAGCGGTCGCCGAGGTCGGCGAGCAGGCCGTCGAGCTCGGCGACGCGCTCGGGCTGCTCGGCGATCGCCTTGTAGGTGGAGATCGTCGGCCCGTAGGTGCGCTTGAAGAAGTCGCGGAACTCCGCGCCGTCGCTGAAGCGCTGCACGTCGAGCACCTCCCGCTGCATCGTCGAGCTCGACGCGGTCGCCCAGCAGCGACCGCACGTGCGCCTCGTCGCCCCACAGCACCGCGGGCTCGGCGCCGGGCGGCGGCGTGGGCGCGAACGGCTTCATGATCCTGAACATCTCGCCGATGAAGCCCTCCGGCGTCCACGCGATGAGCCCGATCCGTCCGCCGGGTCGCACGACCCGCACGAGCTCGCTCGCGGCCGCGCCGTGGAAGGGCGCGAACATGATGCCGACGCTCGAGATCGCCGACGTCGAACTCGCCGTCCGCGAACGGCAGCGCCTCCGCATCCGCCGCCTGCCAGGTGATGTCGAGCCCCGAGTCGAGCGTGCGCGCCCGCCCGGCCTCGAGCAGCTCGGGCGTCAGGTCGCTCGCGACGACGCTCGCGCGGCGCTGCGCGGCGGGGATGGATGCGTTGCCGTCGCCGGCGGCGATGTCGAGCACCCGCTCGCCCGCGGTGATGCCGACCGCGTCGACGACCCGCGGCCCGAGGCCGGGGATGACCTCGTGCGCGACGGCGGGGTAGTCGCCGAGCGCCCACATCGTGGCGTGCTTGGCCTTGATCTCGGGTGCGGCCGTGGTGACGGCGGCAGCGATGGTGTTCATGGACGGGTGTTCCTCTCTGGTCGACCGCGCTCGCGGTCGCTGGGAAGACTGTGCTCGCGCTCGCACGACGCATCCAGTCCCCGATCTGCACCGCGCGCAGTACTGGATCTGTACTTCCGCTCGGGCGCGCATGGGCGTAGACCAGGCGGGGGAGGCGGACGATGAGTGGATACGGACAGTTCTGCCCGGTCGCGAAGGCGATGGAGCTGCTCGACGAGCGGTGGACGATGCTCGTCATCCGAGAGCTGCTCGCCGGCTCGAGCCGATTCAACGAGCTGCGCCGCGGGGTGCCGCACATGTCGCCGGCGCTGCTGTCGAAGCGGCTGCAGCGGCTCGAGCACGCGGGGCTCGTGCGCAAGGAGGCCGACGGCGCCCGCACCTCGTACCGGCTGACGCAGTCGGGCGAGGAGCTGCGGCCGCTCGTCGAGGGGCTCGCGGCGTGGGGCGTGCGGTGGATCGGGGAGCTCGGGCAGGAGGATCTCGACCCGCACCTGCTGCTGTGGGACATGCGGCGCAGCATCGACGTCGACGGGTGGCCCCGCCGCCGCACGGTGGTGGCGATGCGGTTCACGGATGTCTCGTCGAGCGCCGCGCGCTGGTGGCTCGTCTGCCGCGACGGCGACGTCGACCTCTGCGACTTCGACCCCGGCTTCGACGTCGCTGCCACGGTCACGACCCGGCTGCCGGTGATGATCCGCATCTGGCGCGGCGACCGCTCCTGGGCGCACGCCCTGCGGTCGGAGGAGCTGCGGATCGACGGCGACCAGGATGCGGTGGCGCACGTGCCGCAGTGGCTCGGGCAGGCGGCGTGGGCGGGGGCGCCGCGGCCGACGGACGCAGAGCGCGCGGCCGCGCGGGCGCCGGCGCTCACCGGGGCCGGGTCGGAGTAGGGGGCGAGGATGGCCGTCGCAGCGGCGCGAGCGCCGGCCCGGTCGTGGGCCGTGTGGCTCATCCCGGTCGGGCTCATCGTGCTGACGATGATCCCGATCGTCTCCGGTGCCCTACGGCTGACGCAGCTGAGCGGCGGGCCCGAGCTCATCCCCGAGGCGGCGCGCTTCACCGACTTCCCCGTGCCCGTCATCGCGCACATCGTCGCGGGCGTGACGTTCAGCGTCGTCGGCGCGTTCCAGTTCCTGCCGCAGCTGCGGCGCGGCCGGCGCAGCTGGCACCGGCTCGCGGGTCGCGTGCTGATCCCGGCGGGCTTCGTGGTGGCGCTCTCGGCGCTCTGGATGGCCACGTCCTCGCAGCTGCCGCCCGGCGACGGGCCGGCCCTGCTCGTGATCCGCTGGGTGTTCGGCACGGCCATGCTCGTGGTGCTCGCGCTCGCGGTGCGCGCGCTGCTGCGGCGCGACTACGCGGCGCACGGGGCGTGGATGACGCGCGCCTATGCGCTGGGCGTCGCGGCGGGCACGCAGGCGCTCGCGCTCATCCCCGGGTCGTTGCTGTTCGGCTCGAGCGACGAGCCGTCGCGGGCGGCCGCGATGACGGCGGGCTGGCTCATCAACCTCGCGGTCGCCGAGCTGGTGATCCGCCGGCGCCGATCCTCAACGTCGCGGGCGGCAGCTCGACGCGCTCTATCGGATGTGTGACCACCGGCGACGTTGAGCGTCACTGGACCGAGACCGCCGCCTGGATGTAGTCGGAAGCGGACCGCGGCTCGATGCCGGCGGCGCGCAGCGGCGCGTCGTCGGTGGTGCTCGGGTGCGTGTCGTTGAAGAGGGCCATCGCGAGCATGGATGCGAGCGCCGGCTTGGCGTTCCAGAGCGCGCGCGACGCGACGTCGAGCACGCCGCGCGGCACGTGGCGCACCCGCAGCTCCCGGCCCGCCGCCGCAGCGAACGCGGCGACCACCTGGTTGCGGGTGAGCGCTTCGGGCCCACCCACCTCCACGATCTTCGGCGGATCGTCGACGATCGCCAGGTGCGCGCACAGCGCCGCCAGGTCGTCGACCGCGAGGTACCGGTGGGCGGCCTGGCCTCGACCGTAGACGACGGCCTTGCCCTTCTCGGGGTCGATGCCCGAGAGCGGCTCGAGCCAGATCTCCATGAGCATGTCGCTGCGCACGACCACGGGCTGCATCGGCGTCGCCCACAGCGCCTGCTCGGCGTGCCACTTCGCCTCGGTGAGCGGCGCCACGTGCTCGAGCCCGCGGCCGAGGCCCGTCGCCGAGACGAACACGAACCGGCGCACGCCGGCCTCGCTCGCTGCCCTGATGAGGTCGAGGTTGCCGGCGAGGTCGACGTCGGCGATCGTGAGGTCCTTGTCGCCGTCCAGGATGCGGCTGATCGCGTTGGCGGACGTCACCACCGTGTCGATGCCCGTGAGCGCGGCCCGCAGCCCCGTCGGCCCGCGCAGGTCGCCGCGCGCGATCGCGACGCCGGCCGCCTGCAGCGCCGACGCATCCGTCTCGGGCCGGACGAGCGCCCGCACCTGCTGCCCCGCGTCCAGGAGGCGCTCGACGATCCGGCTGCCCAGCAGCCCCGTGCCCCCGCAGACGAGGATCATGACGGCCCCCTCGACGCCGGAGCCGGTCGCTTCGCGTGACCCGTCACAGCCCCGACGTGGTGCCGCGAAGGCTACTCCGACGCCTCGCCGCGGGACAGGGGAGTCTTCTGCGTGATCGCTGGTGGATCGCTCAGCGCATGGCGCGCTTGATCGTCTCCCGCTCCTTCTCGAGCCTCCGCACCCGGCGGCTCAGCTTGAACAGCCGCACCGAGCCGAGCAGTGCCGCGATGAGCACGCCGGCGATCGCCGCGAACAGCATCGCGACGCCGAGGGGCAAGCTGAAGGCGAGGCCGAAGAAGGCGAAGTCTGCCGCCACGTTGTTCTGCAGGATGAAGATGAGCAGCAGGATGAGGATGAGCGTGCCCAGGATGAGCGCGATCCACGTGCCGCCCGTGATGCCCTGCTTCTGGTGGCCGTCGAGGGTCGGGTCGAGCGCGACGCGGGTGGGCTCGACGGCCGGCGCGGCGGGAGCCGCCGACTCGGTGCGGGTCCGGTCGGGGTCGCCGGCGTGAGTCGGCTCGGCGTGGGTCGGCTCGGCGTGGGTCGCGGGCACGGATCGGGTGGGCTCCGCGGCCGACCGCTGGCCGTCCGCGTCGGGAAGTCGGCGGGCGCCTGAGTCGGTGGTGTCGGTCATGGCAGCTGCTCCTTCGTCGCGGGTGTACCCCGCGGCCGATGGTAGCCCCGTGCGCCTGGAGGTCCTCGAGTGCCGGCCGGTCGGGAGGTGGTCCCGCACGCTCAGCCCGCTGCGCGCGCGGAGCGGCTCACCCCGCGCCGCGGGGGCGCGGCGCGGGCGGCGGCGGCACCGTCTTCGCCATCACGATGTCGGCGCAGCTCGATGACCACCTCGCCGCGACGGGTCGCGACCGTGCACCGTGCGTCGTCGACCGCGGTCAGGTCGCCCAGCGCATCCGTCGCCCCGTGCGCCTCGCCGTGCAGCCGGTAGCGCACGACGACGCGCGTGCCGATCGGGAGCGCGCGCAGCTCGGCCGGCGTCACGCCACCCTCACCACGAGCCGATGTCGTAGTCCTTGAGGAAGACGCCGAACAGGTCGTCGCCCGCCTCGCCGCGCACGATCGGGTCGTAGACGCGGGCGGCGCCGTCGACGAGGTCGAGGGGCGCGTGGAAGCCCTCCTCGGCGAGCCGCACCTTCGTGAAGTGCGGGCGCTCGTCGGTGATCCAGCCGGTGTCGACGGCGGTCATGAGGATGCGGTCGCTCTCGAACATCTCCCGCGCGCTCGTGCGGGTGAGCATGTTGAGCGCGGCCTTCGCCATGTTCGTGTGCGGGTGGCCGGGGCCCTTGTAGCCGCGGCCGAAGACGCCCTCCATCGCCGACACGTTCACGATGTAGGTGCGGCGCGCGCCCGAGGCGGCGAGCGCCGGTCGCAGCCGGGAGACGAGCAGGAACGGCGCGGTCATGTTGGCCAGCTGCACCTCGAGCATCTCGATGGGCTCGACCTGGTCGACGTGCTGCGTCCAGGAGTTGATGTGCTCCTCGTCGGGCAGCAGCCCGCCGGCGTCGATCGCGGTGCCGGCCGCGAGCCGCTCGAGCGAGCTGGAGCCGGCGGCCATCGCCTCGGCGGTGAGCTCGTCGGCCGTGCGGGCGGTGCTCGCGAGGATCGGGTGCGCGGCGACGGACGCGGTGAGCGAGAGCGGATGCGCGTCGTTCGTGTGCCCGAACGTCACGAGCTCGGGCAGCGGGCCGTCGGGCAGGGGAGCGAGCTCGGCCTCGACGAGCGGCGCGTACGCGCCGGGGGAGCGGCGCACCGTCTGCGCGGCGTTGTTGATGAGGATGTCGAGCGGACCGGCCGCCGCGACCTCCTCGGCGAGGCCGATCACCTGCGCCGGGTCGCGCAGGTCGATGCCGACCACCTTGAGGCGGCTGAGCCACTCGCCCGAGTCGGGCAGCGACGAGAAGCGGCGCACCGCATCCCTCGGGAACCGCGTCGTGATCGTCGTGTGCGCGCCGTCGCGCAGCAGCCGCAGCGCGATGTGCATGCCGATCTTCGCCCGGCCGCCGGTGAGCAGCGCGCGCTTGCCGGTGAGGTCGGTGCGGGCGTCGCGCTTCGCGTGGCTCATCGCCGCGCAGTCGGGGCAGAGCTGGTGGTAGAACGCGTCGACGAGCGTGTACTGCTGCTTGCAGATGTAGCAGCCGCGCGACTTCAGCAGCGTGCCCGCGGTGGGGGATGCGACGCGCGTCTCGAGCGGGATGCCGCGCGTCTCGTCGTCGATGCGGTCGGGCGCGCCGGTGGCGGTCGCGGCGACGACGGCGCGGTCGGCGGCCTGGATGCGCGCGTGCTTCGCCTTGCGGCTCGCGAGCTTGACCTCCTTGAACATGTTCGCCGTCGCCTGGCGCACCGCGACGTAGTGCGGGTCGTCGCGGTCCATCGCGTGGAGCGTCTCGAGCACGCGGAGCGTCGTGGCGACGTCGGCGGCGTCGAGGGTCGCGGCGGCGCTCGCGGCGGCGTCAGGCGCATCCGGATCGGGCCCTGCGGGCACGCCGGAGGAGGGGTCCTGGGGGGTGGGAAGCACAGGCCAGTCTACCGAACGGGCGCAAGTGCGGGAGGATCGAGGGGATGACTCTCCTCGACCACGCCCCAGCGCCCTGGGATCCGGACGCCGCGTTCGAGGCGTTCGCCGCGTGGTCGGCCGACCGCGGCCTGCCGCTCTACCCGGCGCAGGAGGAGGCGCTGATGGAGATCGTCAGCGGCGCGAACCTCATCCTCTCGACGCCCACCGGCACGGGGAAGTCGCTCGTCGCCGCGGGCGCGCACTTCGCCGCGCTCGCGCAGGGGCAGCGCTCGCTTCTACACGGCGCCGATCAAGGCGCTCGTGAGCGAGAAGTTCTTCGCGCTCGTCGAGATCTTCGGCGCCGAGAACGTCGGCATGGTCACCGGCGACTCCTCGGTGAACGGCGACGCGCCGATCATCTGCTGCACGGCCGAGATCCTCGCGAACCTCGCGCTGCGCAACGGCGAGGCGACCGAGGTCGGGCAGGTCGTGATGGACGAGTTCCACTTCTACGCCGACCCGCAGCGCGGCTGGGCCTGGCAGGTGCCGCTGCTGACCCTGCCGCACGTGCAGTTCGTGCTCATGTCGGCGACGCTCGGCGACGTCACCACGATCGCCGACGACCTGAGCGCCCGCACCGGTCGCGAGACGGCGGTCGTCACCGGCGTCGAGCGACCCGTGCCGCTGTCGCTACGAGTACGCGATGACGCCGGTGCACGAGACGATCGAGGAGCTGCTCGCCACCCAGCGCGCCCCCGTCTACATCGTGCACTTCTCGCAGGCGGCGGCGCTCGAGCGGGCGCAGGCGCTCACCTCGGTGAAGATCATCACCCGCGAGCAGCGCGACGAGATCGCCGAGGCGATCGGCGAGTTCCGCTTCACCACCCGCTTCGGGCAGACGCTCTCGCGGCTCGTCCGCTCGGGCATCGGCGTGCACCACGCGGGCATGCTGCCGAAGTACCGCCGGCTCGTCGAGCAGCTCGCGCAGCAGGGGCTGCTGCGCGTCATCTGCGGCACCGACACGCTCGGCGTCGGCATCAACGTGCCCATCCGCACCGTGCTGCTCACGGGCCTCACGAAGTTCGACGGCACCCGGATGCGTCAGCTCATCGGCGCGCGAGTTCCACCAGATCGCGGGCCGCGCGGGCCGCGCCGGCTACGACACCGCCGGCACGGTGGTGGCGCAGGCGCCCGAGCACGAGGCCGAGAACGCGAAGCAGCTCGCGCAAGCTCGGCGACGACCCCAAGAAGCGCCGCAAGCTCGTGCGCAAGAAGGCGCCGGACGGCTTCGTCTCGTGGGGCGAGCCGTCGTTCGAGAAGCTCATCGACGCCGAGCCCGAGCCGCTCGCGCTCGCACATGCAGGTGAGCCACTCGATGCTGCTCAACGTCATCGGCCGCGGCGGCGACGCGTTCACCACGATGCGCGACGCTCATCGCCTCGACGCCACGAGCCGTGGCGCGCGCAGCTCGCGCTCGCGCGGCGCGCGCTCGCGATCTACCGCACGCTGCGCACCGCCGGCGTCGTGGAGCAGCATCCCGACCCGACGACCCCGACGCGCCCGCGCGCATCCGCCTCACCGTCGACCTGCAGCCGAACTTCGCGCTCAACCAGCCGCTGTCGCCGTTCGCGCTCGCCGTCTTCGAGTGCTCGAGCCGGAATCGCCGACGCTATCCGCTCGACGTCATCTCGGTGATCGAGTCGACGCTCGACGACCCGCGCCCGATCCTGTCGCAGCAGCAGTTCCTCGCCCGCGGCGAGGCGGTCGCGGCGATGAAGGCCGACGGCATCGAGTACGACCAGCGGATGGAGCTGCTCGAGGGCGTCACGCACCCGAAGCCGCTCGACGAGCTGCTCACCGAGGCGCTCGCGGTCTTCGCGTCGTCGCAGCCGTGGGTGTCGGACTTCGCGCTCTCGCCCAAGTCGGTCGTGCGCGACATGTAGGAGCGGGCGATGACGTTCGCCGACTACGTGCAGCACTACGGGCTCGCCCGCAGCGAGGGGCTCGTGCTGCGCTACCTGTCGGATGCCTACCGCGCGATCCGGCAGACGGTGCCGCCCGAGGCGAAGAGCGACGAGCTGCTCGACCTGATCGAGTGGCTCGGCGAGCTCGTGCGGCAGGTCGACTCGAGCCTGCTCGACGAGTGGGAGCAGCTCATGCACCCGACCGCGCCGGGCGAGGCGCCCATCGCGCCCCCGCCGCCGCCCTCCGTGGTCGCGAACCCGCGCGCGTTCCGGGTGCTCGTGCGCAACGAGCTGTTCCGCCGGGTGCAGCTCGCGGCGCTCGACAAGCACGAGGAGCTCGGCGAGCTCGACGCCGCTGCCGGCTTCGACGCGAACGCGTGGGGCGAGGCGCTCGACGCGTACTACGACGAGCACGGCGCGATCGGCACCGGCGCGGACGCCCGCAGCGCGCACATGCTCGTCATCGACGAGGGCACCGCCGTCTGGGACGGCGCAGCAGATCCTCGCCGATCCGGCCGGCGACCACGACTGGCGCATCTGGGCGACCATCGACCTCGCGGCATCGGCGGATGCGGGCACGGCCGTCGTGCGCGTCACCCGCGTCGGCCGCCTCTGATCCGCATCCTCAACCGGGTAGTTGGTATCGCGAGGGCACTATCCCCTCGCGATACCAACTACCCGGTTGAGACAGGGTCAGCGCGCGGTCAGCGCTCGGTGAGGGTGCCGTGGGTGGGCTCGCCGCCGACGAGGGTCGCGACGACGTCGATCGCGCCGATCCGGTCGGTCGGCACCGCGTGCGGGTCGTCGCCGAGCACGACGAGGTCGGCGAGCATGCCGCGCGCGATCGTGCCCTTCTCGTGGCCCCAGCCCGTGGCCTCCGCGGCGCCGGCCGTGCACGCCCGGATCGCCTCGTCGACGGTGAGGCGCTCGTCCGGCCCGTACTGCGCGCCGCTCTGGGTGGTGCGCTCGACGAAGGCCTGGATGATGCCGAGCGGCTCGCCGGGCGCGACCGGCCGGTCGGAGCTGCCCGCGAGCACCGCGCCGGCGCGCAGCACGCTCGCCGCCGGGTAGGAGCGCGCGGTCCGCTCGGGCCCGAGCCGCGCGGCCATCCCGTCGCCGTACTCGGTGATGAACCGGGGCTGCGGCACGAGGCTCACCCGCAGGCGTGCCATGCGCTCCAGCTGGTCGGGCCGCACGACGCCGCCGTGCTCGATCCGGCTCGGCATGGGCGCCGACCCGTGCGCGCGCTGCGCCTCGTCGATGAGGTCGAGCGCATAGTCGACAGCGGCATCGCCGATCGCGTGCAGCGCGAGCGCCCAGCCGCCGCCGGCCGCGGCGAGCACTCGCGCGCGCATCTCCTCGGGGTCGCCGAGCAGGTAGCCGTGGTTGCCGGGGTCGTGCTCGTAGTCCTCGCGCATCGCGGCCGTGCCGCCGAGCAGCGAGCCGTCGGTGAAGACCTTCACCGGGCCGAGCTGCAGCCGGTCGTCGCCGATGCCGCTGCGGATGCCCGCGGTCACGCCGATCGCGCGCGGGTCGTCGGCATGGCCGTCGAGGTCGGCCAGCGCGTCGAGCACCACCATCACCTGCATGCGGGTCCGCAGCAGGCCGCGCTCGCGCGCCCGCTGGTAGGCGGCGAACTCGCGCGGGCTGTGGCCGATCCAGCCGCCGGCGATGCCCGCGTCGGTCACGGAGGTGAGGCCCTCCCGCGCGTACTGCGCGGTCGCGCGGCCGAGCGCATCCTCGATCCCGACGAGCGGGTCGGGCAGCAGCACGTCCTGCACGATCCGCATCGCGTTCTCCTCCAGCAGCCCGGTCGGGCGGCCGCGCTCGTCGCGCACGATCACCCCGCCGGTGGGGTCGGCGCGCGGGCCGTCGTCGATGCCGACCAGCCGCAGCCCCTCGCCGCTCAGCGTGGCGGCGTGGCCGGAGGCGTGCTTGATCCAGACGGGGCGGCCGTCGGCGGCCCGGTCGAGCGCCTCGCGGTCGACGCGGCCGGCGAGCCCGAGCGGGTTGAAGCCGGAGGCGATGAGCCAGCCGCCCGCGGCGATGGTGGCCGCCCGCTCGGCGACGAGCCGGTAGATCGCGTCGGGCGTGCCCGCCGAGGAGAGGTCGAGCTCGGCGAGCGTCTGCCCGAACCAGACGCTGTGCGCGTGCGCGTCGATGAACCCCGGCAGGATGACGGCGCCCCCGGCATCGAGGCGACGATCCGGGCGGGCGCCGTCCAGCTCGTCGTCGAGGCCGACGATCCGCCCGGCCCAGATGCCGATGCGGCTCGCGAGCGGGCGGGCGGGGTCGCCGGTGCGCACACGGGCGTTCTCGATGATGGCGTCGATGCGCACGGTGGCCTCCTGCGGCGTCTCGGGGTCTCATTCAATCCCTCGAGCCTCCGCGACGACAGGGCGCGTCGGATGCGTTGCGCTCGGCGGATCGCTCCGGGACCATGGCAGCAGCGTCCTCGCGTCCCGAGCGCGACGGCACGGCACGGCGAGGGGGAGCAGCATGACGCATCCGGAGCACGGCGAGCAGGCCGCCGCAGACCACGAGATCGTCGTCGCGCCGCGCGACGTGCGGCGCATCGCGGCCGCAGCCTTCGTGGGCACGGCGCTCGAGTGGTACGACTACTTCCTCTTCGGCACGGCCGCGGCGCTCGTGTTCAACCGGCTCTTCTTCACCGAGCTCGACCCGTCCGCCGCCGTGCTCGCGTCGCTCGCGACCTTCGGCGTCGGCTTCGCCGCCCGCCCGATCGGCGCCTTCTTCTTCGGCGTGCTCGGCGACCGCGTCGGCCGGCGCCCGACGCTCATCCTCACGATCGTGCTCATCGGCGTCGCGACCGGCGTCATCGGCCTGCTGCCCACCTACGCCGACATCGGCATCATGGCGCCGGTGATGCTCGTCGTGCTGCGACTGCTGCAGGGTCTCGCCGTCGGCGGCGAGTGGGGCGGCGCGACCACCATCGCCATCGAGCACGCGCCGGTGCAGCAGCGCGCCCGCTACGCCGCGCTCGTGCAGGTCGGCTCACCGGTCGGCACGCTCATGTCGTCGGGCGCGATCGCCCTCGTGCTGCTGTTCCCGCCCGCGGAGTTCGACGCGTGGGCCTGGCGGCTGCCGTTCCTGGCGGCGTTCCCGCTGCTCGCCGTCGCGCTGTGGATCCGGCTGAAGGTCGAGGAGTCGCCGATCTTCGAGGAGCTCGTCCGCCTCGACCAGCGCGCGAAGGTGCCGGCGCTGCAGGTCTTCTCGAAGGCGTGGGGCCGGCTCATCGTCGCGGTCGCCGCGGCCTTCCTCGGCGTCGGCGGGTTCTACGTCATGAACACCTTCGTCGTCAGCTACGCGGCCAACACGCTCGGCGTCGACCGGCAGATCGCGGTGAACGCGACCCTCATCGCCGCCGTCGCGCAGATCGTCGTCATCATGCTGTGCGGCCGCCTCGCCGAGCGCATCGGCCCGGGGCGCGTGACGTTCTGGGGCGGCCTGGCGACCGCGGTCGCCGCTGCGCCGCTCTTCTGGCTCATCGACACGGGCTCGGCGCTCGCGATCACGCTCGCCGTCACGGTGGGGATCGCGCTGATCTCGGTCACCTACGCCGTCACCGGCGCGCTGCTGACCGAGCTGTTCCCGCCCGAGCTGCGCTACAGCGGCGTCTCGCTCGGCTACAACATCGCGGGCGCGCTCTCGGGCTTCCTGCCGTTCATCGCGACCTGGATGATCAGCCTGAGCGGCGATGCGGTCTCGTGGCCGGCGATCCTCATCCTCGCGATCGTCGCCCTCATCACCGCCGCCGGCGGCTTCTTCGGCGAGCGCCTGCGGGTGCACGACAAGGAGCTCGTCAAGGCGGCGGCGCGCGGGAGCGCCACCAGGCGCTGACCAGCCGCCGCGGCCTACGATCGAGGTCGACCACCCGTGCGCGACCGGATCCCGCCGGCGCGCCATCCGGTCGCGAAGGAGCAGAGCATGCCGCTGCAGGGCGAATACGCACCGAGCACGTCAGCGTGGGCGCGGAAGCAGGCGGAGGCCTTCGAGGCGTCCGACGGCGCCGAGGCGAACACGATGCGGGGCATGCCGATCATCCTGCTGACGAGCGTCGGCGCGAAGACCGGCAAGCTGCGGAAGACCGCGCTCATGCGCGTCGAGCACGACGGGGAGTACCTCGCGGTCGCGTCGCTGGGCGGCGCCCCCGAGCATCCGGTCTGGTACTACAACCTCAAGAAGCAGCCGCACGTCGAGCTGCAGGACGGCGCCGAGCGCCACGACTACACCGCGCGAGAGCTCGAGCCGGGCGCGGAGCGCGACGAGTGGTGGGCCCGGGCGGTCGAGGCGTTCCCCGACTACGCCGACTACCAGGTGAAGACCGACCGGCTCATCCCGGTCTTCGTCCTCACCCGCATCCCCGCCTGAGCATCCTCAACCGGCCAGTTGGTAGCACGAGGGGATAGTGCCCTCCTGATACCAATCAGCCGGTTGGGGAGAACTCGGCGGCCAGCTCGGCTGCGAGCGCGGTGACGTCGGTCGCGCCCGCGAACTCGCGGTCGGGCTGCGTGGCCCGGTCGGCATCCGAGACGAGCGACTTCACGCGCCGCACGACGACGCGCGCGGGGGTGCTGCGCAGGTGGTGGCCGACGGCGGCGAGCCATGCCTCGGCCGCCGCCTTCAGCGCGACGTAGTTGGCGTTGCCGGCGGTGGGGCGCTCGACGCCGGTGGTCGAGACGATCGCGATCACGCCGGCATCCGACCGCCCGATCGCGTCGGCGAACGCGCGGGTCGTGTTGCGCAGGGTGCCGACCACGCGCGCCTCGAGCCACGCCCAGTCGTCGTCGGTCTGCCCCGCGAGCCCGCCGCCGCCGCGCCAGCCGCCCACGAGGTGCAGCAGCCCGTCGAGCTCGCCGACCTCCGCGGCCAGCTGCTGCACGGCGTCGAGGTCGGTGAGGTCGCAGACGAAGTGCTCGCTCGCGTCGACGAGCCCGAGCCGGTCGGCGTCGGAGCCGACCACGATGACGTGGTGCCCGGCGTGCAGCAGGGCGGATGCGGTGGCGTGCCCGAGCGCGCTCGAGGCGCCGGCGATGAGGATGCGCATGGGGACCAGTGTGGCGGCTCCCGCGGCCGACAGCGCTACAGGCGGCCGTCGAACGGCGACGGGACGGCATCCGTCGTGAGCCGGAAGAGCCGCACCGTGCGACCCGAGTCGCGCTCGTACTGCCGGTAGCCGGGCCACTGCCGCTCGATGCGGGCCCAGGTGGCGTCGCGCTCGGCATCGGGGATGCGCTCCGCGCGCACGCGGTAGCGGCGGCCGCGCACGACCGCCTCGGCGTCGGGATGCGCTGCGAGGTTCGCCGTCCAGCCGGGATGCGCCTGGCGCGCGAAGCTCGTGCCGGCGACGATCGCGCCGCCGCGCCCGTCGGGCGTGTACATGAGCTCGGACTGCCGGGGCTGCCCGCTGCGCGCGCCGGTCGTGCGGAGCACGAGCGACGGCACGAGGAGTCCCGACACGACCAGCCGCCCGCCGGTCAGCCGCGCGAGCGCCCGCTCGGCGACGGGCAGCCCGCGCGGGCCGACGCGACGGAACCAGCGCGTGCGCGAGACCGGCGCGAGCACGCGCCGCAGCATCCGCACCACCCGACCGGCCATGGCGTCACTGTCGCAGATGCTGCCGACGCTCGACAGGGGCGGATGCGCCGCGCGGGAGCCGGCTCAGTAGGCGAAGGAGATGTGCTCGCGCACGTGCGCGCGCGCCTCGATCTCGTCGACGACCGCGAGGGCGAAGTCGGGGCCCGAGATGACCGACTGCCCGTCGGCGTCGTAGAACGCGGCGTCGCCGCCCGTGCGGTACGCGCCGCGGCGCGTCTGGTCGGGCACGTAGCCGCCGAAGGTGCCGGCGGGGCTGACGTAGGTCCAGTCGACGTCGGTCGCGCTGACCCGCTCGTAGGCGGCGAAGAGCTCCTGCGCCTCGGGCCGGTACTCGGGCGCGAACGCCTCGGTGTCGACGATGCGATCGCCGGCCTCGTCCTTCAGCGAGCCGAAGCCGCCGACGATGATGAAGCGCGCGTCGGTGCCCGCGAGCCGCGCGGCCACGTCGGCGTACGCGTCCGCGACCTTGCCCTCCATGTCGCCGCGCGGCGACAGCGCGCCCACGACCACCTCGGCGCCGTCGAGCGCCTGCGACAGCACGTCGCCGTCGAGCGCCGAGCCGGCGATCACGCGCGCGCCTGCGGGCGGGTCCTGCGGGGTCGAGCGCGAGAGCAGCGTCAGCTCGTGGCCGCGGCTGGCGGCCTCTGCGGCGATGTGGCCGCCGGCGAATCCGGTGGCGCCCAGGATGGTGATCTTCGTCATTGCGTGCCTTCCTCGAAGCTGTCGACGCTCAGCGAGCAGTCTCCTGGGCCAACCAGTGGCGGTCGGGCCGCATTCCGCGGCGGATGGAGCGGGGTGACGGGCTAGCGAGCGACGCGCTCGCCCAGGTGCTGCTCGACGAGCGTCGCGGCGCGCGCGGCGCCGCCCGCCGCCGCGAGCCCCTCCGCGACCGCCTGCGCCCCCGCGCGCATCCCGCGAGCGCGGGCGACGGCGTCGCGCAGCCGCTTCGGCGAGAGCGCGCGGCGCGGCACGCGCACCCCGGCGCGCGCGTGCTCGACCCGTGCGGCGACCTCGAACTGGTCGCGGCCCCACGGCACGGCGACCACGGGCACGCCGCGCGCGAGCGCCTTCTGCGCGACGCCGAGGCTCGCGTGGGTGATGGCGCACACCGCGCGGTCGAGCACCGGCCCGTGCGGCGTGAACTCGACGAGCCGACCGTTGGACGGCACACGGATGCCCGGGTCGATGCCGGCCGGCATGGTCGCGACGACGGTGACCGGCTCGTCGGCGAGCGCCTCGAACGCGGTGCGGATGATGGCGCCGTCGCGCTGGAACTCGCTCGAGCTGGTGACGAGCACGATGGGGCCCTCGACCGCGCGCAGCCACGCCGGCTGCGGGGTCGCCGGCTCCCACGAGGTGTCGCCCACGAGCTGCAGGTCGGGCGCCCAGTCGGCGTGGTGGTACTCGAGCGGCTCGGCGGTCGTCACGAGCGTCATCGGCGCCCGCCGGAACACGGCGGCGGCCGACTCGAGCGGCGGCAGGCCCGCCAGCCGCTCGCGCAGCCCGTTGCGCCGACGCAGCATCTCCTGCTCCGCCTGGTCGAGCACGAGCCGGCGGGCGGCGGCGTCGCGCAGCCGTCCGAGCGCGCTCGGATCGGGTCGCAGTCCGGGCCCGGGCGGCGGCAGCCCCTCCGAGCGCACGAATGGCGAGTACGGGGCGAGCGACACCCACGGCAGGCCTGACGCCTCCGCGGCGGCGGCCGCGCCCCACGCGTTGATGTCGGTGATGACGAGGTCGGGCTCGGCCGCCCGCAGCAGCGACTGCAGGTCGGGGGCCGCGAACTCCGCCCGCGCGGCGAACGTGTCGATCACGCCCAGCAGGCCGTCGCGCAGCGGCCGCGATCGCCAGTCGTCGAGCTCGACCGCCTCGAGCCGAGGGTCGATCGCATCGACGTCGAAGCCGAGCGCGCGCATCCGCGGCACCTCGCGGCGGAGGGTGCGGAAGTGGATGCGGTGGCCGCGTGCCTGCAGCTCGAGCAGCACCCCGACGAAGGGATACAGGTGCCCGATGGACGGGCTCATGTACGCCGCGATGACTGCCATGCCGCCTCCTGGGCTCAGGCTAGGCGCTGGAGCGCGAAACGGCCAGAGGCGCCTGGAAACGCTTCCGGCCGTCTCGGCTCCGGCCGACGCGGGTCAGGCCGTGATGCCCTTGGTCGATGCGATGACGTCGCGCATCTTCTTCTCGAAGGCCTCGTAGAACATCGAGAGCGGGAACTCGTCGTCCATCACGAGGTCGGTCAGCTGGCGCGGCGCCCCCTCGAGCGGCAGCTCGCCGGCCTTCCACTTCGACGCGGGGTGCGGCTCGACGACCGAGGAGACGAGCTCGTACGCGGCGAGCCAGTGCGCGATCTTCGGCCGGTCGATCGACTTCCAGTAGAGCAGCTCGATCGCCTCGCCGAGCTTGTTCACGACATCCGGGACCTCGTCCCAGTCGAACGCGAGCTGGGTGTCGGTCCAGTGCAGCACGCGGTGCTGGTGCAGCCACGCGAACAGCAGCTGGCCGCCGAGGCCGTCGTAGTTGCGGGTGCGCGACCCGGTGATCGCGAAGCGGAAGATGCGGTCGAAGATGACGGCGTACTGCACGAGCTTCGCGTGCTTCGCGAGGTCGAGCTCCGCATCGGTCGCGTCCGTCTTCGCCCGGATGCGCCGCTCGATCGCGACCGACTCGCGGAACGCGGTCAGGTCGCAGCGCAGCTCCTCGAGCGAGTAGAGGAAGAAGGGCATGCGCTGCTTGATCATGAACGGGTCGAACGGCAGGTCGCCGCGCATGTGGGTGCGGTCGTGGATGAGGTCCCACATCACGAAGGTGCGCTCGGCGAGCGCCTGGTCGGCGACCATCTCGGCGGCATCGGCCGGCAGGTCGAGCTTCGTCACCTCGCACGCGGCCTCCACGACGCGGCGGAACCTGGCGGCCTCGCGGTCCTGGAAGATCGCGCCCCACGTGAACGTCGGGATCTCGCGCATCGCGACGGTCTCGGGGAAGAGCACCGCCGAGTTCGTGTCGTAGCCCGCGGTGAAGTCGATGAAGCGCAGCGGCACGAACAGCGCGTTCGAGTAGTCGCCCGCCTCGAGCTCGGCGACGAACTCGGGCCAGATGACCTCGACCAGCACGGCCTCGACGAGCCGGTCGCTCGAGCCGTTCTGCGTCACCATCGGGAAGACCACGAGGTGCTGCAGTCCGTCGATGCGGTGCTGCTGCGGCTGGAACTCGACGAGCGCGTCGAAGAAGTCGGGCACGCCGAAGCCCTCCGAAGCCCAGCGCTCGAAGTCGACGACGACCTGCGCGAGGTAGGCGGCGTCGTGCGGGAACTCGGGCGCCATGGCGCGGATGCCCTGCACGAGCTGGTCGACGTCGCCGCGGGCCGCGTCGTGGTGGGCGACGTCCTCGATCGAGCCGTTCTTCGACTGCAGCGGCTGCAGCGCCGTGGCGGCTGCCTTGATCTGGAGCCAGGCGGGGTGCTGGCGGAGGTCGGCGGCGGTGGCCTGGGTCATCGTCATGGGAGCCTCCTGGGCGGGATCGGGGGCGTGGAGATCGGGCGCGGCGGACGTCGTCGCGCTCGATCGGTGCGTGAATCCAGCGTATGGAGGTTCCGACGCACGTATCTTGCGCTGAGCCCCGCGTTTCCCGCCCGTTCCTGGCGTCGCGCGCGGACTCGCCGTGATCCGCAACACCATTGCGTCGCGCTTCTCAGGTTTTTCTGTAACACTGTGATCATGCCCCGCATGGAGGCATGCGGGCAGCAGTGGACGACGGCGGCCGGGCGGCGCTGGGGAGCATCGGCCCGGCCGCCGTGTCCACCCCCACGGCATCCACGCCCCGCAGCGATCGCGCGGGTCGCGGAGCGCCGGTTCAGACCATCGCTGAGGCGATGAAGAACCCGATCCAGCACGCCACCGCGGCGAGCGCCGGCGGCACGATCGCCCAGCGCTGCCGGGTCGCGGCAGCGCCCGCGCCGATGCCGTTGCCGACGAGCGTCGCGCCGAGCAGCGTGACCCAGAACGTCAGCCGAGCCGGCCCCTCGTCCGAGCCGGCGGCCTCCGCCGCCTCCACGATCCCGCCGTCGCCGACCGGGGCGAGCAGCAGCAGGCCGAGCAGGTTCGCGAAGATCAGCACCCACGTGGCGAGCCGCCAGCGATCGGCGGCCGTCCACTCGCGGTGGGGCTCGAGCTCCTCCCAGTCGTCCTGGCCCGTGGCGGTCATGCGCGCGACGCTCCCATCGCGACGAAGTAGACGCTCCAGCAGGCGACGGCGGCGAGCGCGGCCCATGCGAGCCCCCAGCTGCGGCGCTGCCAGATGGCGAGCCCGTTGAGGACCACCGTCGCGACGCCGAGCGCGATCCAGTAGCCCGCGACGATGCCGCCCGGGGCCTCGGTGCCGGCATCGAAGTGCGTGACCTCGGACTGCAGCTCGACCGCCGCGGCGCCGAGCGCGCCGAGGATCGCCAGCGCGAGGAGGTTCAGCGAGATCGCCGTCAGGGTCGCGATCTCGAGCGCGCGCTCGCGGCGCGACGGCAGGGCGGCGCCGCCGGGTTCGCCGACGACCGCGGGGTCGACCCCCGCGACGTGCCCCGACGCATCCGCCATCAGAAGATCATCGGACGATCGTCGTCGAGCTCGGTCTCGAGGTCGAGGTCGACGACCACCGGCACGTGGTCGGAGGGGGCGTCGCCCTGGCGCTGGCCGCGGTCGATCGAGGCGCGGGTGACGAGGTCGGCGAGCTCCGGCGTGCCGAGCACGAAGTCGATGCGCATGCCCTCGTTCTTGTTCCAGCGGCCGGCCTTGTAGTCCCAGTAGGTGTAGCCCGGCGCACGGTCGCGCACGACGTCGACGAGCCCGGCGCGCAGCATCGCCTCGAACGCGTCCCGCTCGGGCTTCGACACGTGCGTCGAGCCCTCGAAGGCGCCGATGTCCCACACGTCGGTGTCGAGCGGCGCGATGTTGAAGTCGCCCATGAGCGCGAGCGGCCGGCCGCGCCAGCCGCCCAGGTGGTCGGTGAGCACGCGCAGCCACTCGAGCTTGTAGTCGTAGTGCGCGTGCGCGAGCTCGCGGCCGTTGGGCACGTAGAGGCTCCACAGCCGCACGCCCTCGACGGTCGCGGCCATCGCCCGCGCCTCGACGACCGGGTCGCCGGTGTTGGCGTAGCCGGGCTGCCCGACGAAGTCGCGCTCGACCTCGCTCATCGGCAGGCGCGACGCGATCGCGACCCCGTTCCACTGGCTGAAGCCGTGGGCCTGCACCTCGTAGCCCGGCGGCCTCGAACGCCTCATACGGGAACTGCTCGGTCTTGCACTTGATCTCCTGCATGGCGAGCACGTCGACGTCGCTGCGCTCCAGCCAGTCGACGATGCGAGCCGTGCGGGCGCGCACGGAGTTCACGTTCCAGGTGGCGATGCGCATGCATCGAGCCTACGGGCGGGGCGGATGCGCGGGCGCATCGCGCGCGCGGACACGAGCATCGCTCAGGCGCGTGGGCGGGGGGACAGGGCACTATGGACGAATGGGCACCGCTCGCGAACGCTACCTCCAGGCTCTCGACCTCTTCTGCGCCGAGGCTCGCGCGGGCGCCGACCGGCTCGGTCTGCAGTCGGCATGCGCCGACTGGTCGATCGCCGACGTCATCCGCCACGTCACGGGCGTGCAGGCCGAGTACGGCGCGAGCGCGCTGCTCGGCGCCGCCGAGGGGGAGGGGCACCTCGCTGCGGAGCACGACGCGGTGATGGCGCCCGGGACCGACTTCGAGGCGGTCGAGCTGTGGGAGTCGCTCGCGGCCCGGCTGCGGTCGGCGGCGCACGACGCCGACGAGGATGCGTTCAGCGGACTGCCGCTCGCGACCCTCGACATGGCGCTCCACGCGTGGGACGTGCGCTGGGGCTCCGCCCGCGTCGGTCTCGCCGCGAACCTCGAGTTCCCGGCGGAGCTGCTGGAGTGGATGGAGGAGTACCGGGAGCGCGCCAACGAGTCGGCCATCCGCAAGCCGACGGTGTTCCGCGCCGCGGTCGAGCCGCCTGCCGACGCCACGCGATCCGAGCGCTTCGCCGCCTGGACGGGCCGCGAGACGCGCACCGGCCTCGCCCCGCGCGCCGACAGCCGCCCCGCCCCTACCGACGCCTGACGATGCTCGACGTCGCGGGTGGTCGGTCGCTTCGCTCAGCGCGACCGACGACCACCGGCGACGTTGAGAAGGAGGCGGCGCGGAAGCAGTAGACGGCGCTGCGAAGTAGCCTGGAGGCGTGAACGCGCGCGACCAGCTCATCCAGCTCATCCGTGACGAGGCCGTCTTCCACGGCGACTTCGTGCTCACGAGCGGCAAGCGCGCGAGCTACTACATCGACCTGCGCAAGCTGTCGCTCGACCACCGTGCCGCGCCGCTCATCGGCGACGTGCTGCTCGACCTCATCGCCGACATCCCCGACGTCTCCGCGGTCGGCGGCCTCACGATGGGCGCCGACCCGCTCGCCACGTCGATGCTGCACCGCGGGCTCGCGCGCGGGCTCGAGGTGGATGCGTTCGTCGTGCGCAAGGAGCCGAAGGACCACGGCCGCGGCCGCCAGGTCGAGGGGCCGGAGCTCGAGGGCAAGCGCGTCGTCGTCGTCGAGGACACCTCCACGACCGGCGGCAGCCCGCTGAAGGCCATCGAGGCGCTGCGCAAGGTCGGCGCCGAGGTCGTCGCGGTCGCCGTGATCGTCGACCGAGCCACGGGCGCGCAGGCCGTGATCGAGGCCGCCGGCGTCGAGTACCGCGCTGCGATCACCCTCGACGACCTGGGCCTCGCCCCGCAGTAGCCCCAGCCCGCTCGCCGATCTCGATACGCGGCCGGCTGCGCCGGCAGCTACTCGATCAGCGGGTGCCCCACTTGGTCGTCGAGTAGCAGCGCCGGAGGCGCCGCGTATCGAGACGAACCAGTTCCTGGAGATGTCAGACTTGTCCCGTCGACGGTCGGCGGATGCGGAGAGTGGCCCATGGGCGGAGTGCTGATCGGCTTCGCCATCATCGGCTTCGTCATCTTCGTGGGCTGGCTGCTCGCCCGGCTCGACATCGTCAACCAGGAGGGCCGGCTGGTCCTCAACCGCACCTCGTTCTTCGCCGCGAGCCCGGCCCTGCTGTTCATGGTGCTCAGCGAGGCCGACGTGGGCCTGCTCTTCTCGAGCGTGCTCGCCGTCGCCCTGCTCGCCTTCGCCGGGGTCGCGCTGCTCTACATCGTCGTCGCGCGCATCTGGCTGACGAAGGACCCGGGCCGCATCGCGCTCGCGGCCACCGCATCCGGCTACAGCAACGTCAACAACATCGGTCTGCCCGTGGCGATCTACGTGATCGGCGACGCCGGCTTCGTCGGCCCGATGCTGCTGCTGCAGCTGCTCCTGCTCGCGCCGCTGCTGCTCGCGACCCTCGACATCCTCACCGCCGGCCGCGCATCCTTCACCGGCATCATCACGCAGCCGCTGCGCAACCCGATGCTCATCGCCGCGGCGCTCGGCGCGCTCGTGTCGGCGCTCGGCATCGAGCTGCCGGAGCCGGTGCTCGCGCCGCTCGAGATCCTCGGCGGCGCCGCCGTGCCGCTCATGCTGCTCGCCTTCGGCATCTCGCTCGGCGGCGAGCGGCCGCTGCAGCCGGGCTCCGGCCGCAAGGAGGTCGCGCTCGCGGTGCTGCTGAAGTCGCTCGTCATGCCGGTGATCGCCTACCTGCTCGCCCGCTTCGCGTTCGGCCTCGACGAGCAGCTCACCTATGCCTGCACCGTCATGGCGGCGCTGCCGTCGGCGCAGAACATGTACCAGTACGCGCTCCGCTACGACCGCGCGACCGCCATCACCCGCGACATCGTGCTGCTCACCACGATCGGCTCGCTGCCGGTGATGCTGCTCATCGCCTGGCTGCTGAAGCCTGCCTAGCCCGGCCACTCCGTCTGCCGCGGCGCGGGCCGCAGCCTGCCCTCGTCGGGCAGCGGCACGTCCCAGTGCTGCGACTGCCCGGGATGCACGGCGCCGAGGTCGTCGAGCTTCACCCGGGCGCGATCGGGCGAGACCTCGGTGACCCGCACCCGCACATCCGCATCGTCGACCCGGAGCAGGAAGGGCTCAGCCACCCAGGCGAGCGAGTGCTCGTCGAGCAGCTCCTCGGCGGCGAGCCAGTCGCCGGCGTCGGCGAGCGGGCGGCCGAAGAGATCCATGGGCTGGAAGCCGTCGCCCGCCTCGCGCACGTAGCCGACGACCTCGCCGTCGGCGCGGCGGTGCGGCATCCACTCGGCGGGGATCATGCCGACGACCCTACGGCGGATGCGTCGGCACGGGTCGCGGGAAGCGGCGGCGGCCAAGGCCGGTTGCACCCATCGTTGCGATTCGCACGATCGATGGAGCGGTATGGGGAAGACAGGCGAGCCGGAGCGCGGCGTGGATGCGCGCACCGCGGCGGTCGTCGTGATCGGCGCCGGCCAGGCGGGCCTCTCCGCCGGGCATCACCTGCAGCGCCGGGGCTTCGCGAGCGCGCTCGACGACCCGCTCGCCGGCCGCACGTTCGTGATGCTCGACGCGGATGCGGCGCCCGGCGGCGCGTGGCAGCACCGGTGGGCGTCGCTGCGCATGGCGACCGTCAACGGCATCTTCGACCTGCCGCGCTTCCCCAAGCCGCCGATCGACGACGACGAGCCGAGCCGCACGGCGGTGCCTCGCTACTTCGCGGCCTTCGAGCGGGAGATGGGGCTGCCGATCCTGCGTCCGGTGACGGTCACGACGGTGGAGCCCGTCGACGGCGCCCCCGACGGCGACCTGCTGGTGACGACGGATGCGGGCACCTGGCGCACGCGCGCGGTGATCAACGCGACCGGCAGCTGGAACAACCCCGTGCTGCCCGACCACCCGGGGCGGGCGTCGTTCGAGGGGCGGCAGCTGCACACGCGCGACTACGTGTCGGCGGACGAGCTCGCGGGGCTGCGCGTGGGCGTGGTCGGCGGCGGCATCTCGGCCGTGCAGCAGCTCGAGGAGCTCTCGCGCGTCGCGACGACGCGCTGGTACACGCGGCGCGAGCCGGTCTTCCTGCAGGGCGAGTTCAACCCGGAGGTGGGACGCGACGTCATCCATCGGGTGACGGCGGATGCCGAGGCGGGGCGGCCCACGGGCAGCGTCGTCTCGTACACGGGGCTGCTCTGGTCGCCGTACGCCCGGGCGGCGAAGGCCCGCGGCGCGCTCGAGCGGCAGCCGATGTTCACGGCGATCGAGCCGCGCGGAGTGCGGGAGGCGGACGGCTCGTTCACGCCGCTCGACGCCATCCTCTGGGCGACCGGTTTCAAGGCGCACCTCGCGCACCTCGATCCGCTGCGACTGCGCAACGCGCAGGGCGGCATCGCGGTGCGCGGCACGCAGGTGGCGGCCGATCCGCGCATCCACCTGATCGGATTCGGGCCGAGTCAGTCGACCGTGGGCGGCAACCGCGCCGGGCGAGCCGCCGCGGCGGCGATCGACCGACTGCTCGCCGCTGACCGCGACGCCGTGCAGCGCATCGGCTGACGACCGCGGGCGCCGCCGCCGCGCGCGGCGTAGCGTTGAGGCGTGCGCTGGACGGATCGTCTTCTCAAGCGGCCGCCGCTCATCGTCGCCGGTGAGCCGGCCACGGGGTGGCTGGGCCTCCTGACGTCATGGGCGACCGCCGGCTACGGCGCGTCGTCGGCGTCGAGCGCGACGGGGATGCTGCTGTCGGCGGATGCGGGCGCGTGCGGCTCGCTGTCGTCGGCCGTCTGCCAGGTGGCCGGGTGGGGCGGGCTGCTGATGGGCACCGTGCTGCTGGCCGTCGCCGCCGTGCTCGGGCTCGTGGTCGCGCGCGGGTTCGGGCCGCCCATCACCTGGTGGGTGCTGCCGCTCATGCTGGGTGCGCTCGCGCTCGCGCCCTTCCGCGCCGCCGAGGGCGCGGGGCTGCCGTGGGGGTGGCTGCTGCTCGCGCTCGCCGCGGCGGTGGTGGCGATCGCGCTCGCGGTCGCCGCGATCCGTCAGGGTGCCGCGGCGCTCTACGGCTGGGTCCGCCTCGACGGGCTCGACGCCCGGGAGGTGCCGCACCGCCCGATCGACCGGCTGCTCGCGCCGGCGGCGGTCGCAGCGGCCGCGGTCGCCGCCCTCTTCGGCGCCCACGTCGTCCGCCTCCTCGCCGAGACCTGATCTCTCAACCGGCTAGTTGGTATCGCGAGGGGATAGTGCCCTCGCGACACCAGCTACCCGGTTGAGGAGTGGCGAGGGTTCAGACGTCGGTGTGCGGCTCGTCGAGCTCCGACTCCGCCGGCACCGGGTCGACGAGCTCGAACACGCCCTGCAGCATCTCGTCGGGACGGAACGGATAGGTCTCGACGAGCGACGGGTCGGAGATGCCGGTCATCACCAGCACGGTGTGCAGGCCCGCCTCCATGCCGGCGATGATGTCGGTGTCCATCCGGTCGCCGATCATGCCGGTCGTCTCGCTGTGCGCGCCGATCTTGTTGAGGGCCGAGCGGAACATCATGGGGTTGGGCTTGCCCACGATGTAGGGCACGCGGCCCGTCGCCGTCGTGATGAGCGCGTTGATCGCGCCGGTCGCGGGCAGCAGGCCGTCGGCGCTCGGGCCGGTGGCGTCCGGGTTCGTCGAGATGAAGCGCGCGCCGCGCGAGATGAGCCGGATCGCCTTGGTGATCGCCTCGAAGGAGTAGGAGCGGGTCTCGCCGATCACGACGTAGTCGGGGGCCGACTCCGTCATCGTGAAGCCGATCTCGTGCAGCGCTGTGATGAGGCCCGCCTCGCCGATCACGAACGCCGAGCCGCCCGGCATCTGGTCGTGCAGGAAGTCGGCGGTCGCGAGCGCACTCGTCCACAGGCGCTCCTCGGGCACGACCAGGCCGGATGCGCGCAGCCGTGCCGAGAGATCGCGCGGCGTGAAGATGGAGTTGTTCGTCAGCACGAGGAACTCGGTGCCGGAGTCCTGCCACTGCTGCAGCAGCTCCTTCGCACCCGGCAACGGGCGCTCCTCGCGCACGAGGACGCCGTCCATGTCGGTGAGCCAGCATTCGATGTCTGCCCTGGTGCGCATGGCTTCAGGCTACGCCGCCGCAGGTTGCCCCGTGTGTCGACCGTGTGAACAGCCCGATTCCTTCGCTTTTGAACGGTCCTTGAGCGAACCTGAGCATCGCCACAGTCAACTTGAGGATTCCTTGTGAGCCTCAGGCTGAGTTTGCTGAGATGGCCTCAATACGTTGCGGACATCCCCACAGCGGGGAGACGGCCCGCCGGTTCGGCATCCGTCCCATCCGCTGCTCACGCGCCACCTGTCACGAAGGTCGAACGCAATGGCACTCCGCACGCCTGCACGCCGCCGCTCGCCGCGAGCCGCCCTCGGCGTGCTCGCGAGCGCCGTCGCCTGCTCGGTGGCGATGACCCTGTTCGCACCAGCCGCCGCGATGGCAGCGCCGTCGCCGTCAGCAGACGCCCCCACGGCACCCGCCGAGACGGCGGCCGTGCAGCCGTCGGAGCCGACGCCCTCGCCGACCCCGACGCCCACGCCCTCGCCGACGCCCACGCCGACGCCCGTGGAGCCCGTCGTCGAGCCGGCCCCGGCCGCTCCCGCAACCCCCGCCCCCGCCCAGCCCGCACCGGCCCAGCCCGCTCCGGGCCCGACCGCGACCGCTGAGCCGACGCCCGCGCCGGCACCGGTCGAGCCGCTCGAGCCGCAGCCCGAGCCCGGCGACCTCGTCGAGCCCGCGCCGGCGGAGCCGGCCGTCCGCCCGGCTCCCGGCGCGGCGCTCGGTGGCGCGGTCGCCGCCCCGCTGGTGGCCGGCGAGCCCGAGCCCGATGTGTCGAGCCCGTCGCTGCACTGGCTCGTCTCGCCCGCCGCCGCCGGGTCGACCTTCGAGCTGCAGCACCGCTCCCGCACCGGCACGGTGCTCGGCGGCGAGACGTTCTGGACGGAGTGGACGGCGTGGAGCGCGACGGCGACGGTCGCCGACTGCACGAGCGCATGCGCCACGACCGGCGACCGCGACCCCGACGTCGGCGACTTCCAGGTGACGCAGATCGGGTCGCAGCAGATCGCCCTGAACACCCCCACCGCCCAGCAGGAGTACCGAGTGCGCCCGGCCGCCGCGCCCGCGACCCGCTACTGGACGGACACCACCTGGCGCACCGCGAGCTTCTCCGGTGGCGTCGCCAACCTGGGCACCTTCGCGACCTCGTCGAACGCGGCGCTCTCGTGCACCGCAGGGTCGTTCTACTCGCTCGCAGCGAACGGCGTCATCTCGCTCGTCACGCCGACGGGTGGCGGTGCCTCGACGACGCAGGTCTTCGGCGCACCGACCAACTTCGGCAACTCGGAGGCGAACGCGCTCGGCATCGGCGCGGGCGGCACGACGATGTACCTGCTCGAGCGCGCGTCGTCGAACGCGACGGGCATCAGTGCGATCCAGCACTACTCGGTCGGCCTGGGATGGCAGCGGATCACCGTGCCGAGCCTCGAAGCCGCGCGGTACACGGCGGGCGCCGTGAACCTCGCCGACGGCAGCTACTACTTCGCGGCATTCGCCAACGGCCAGTCGCAGTCGGTGACGATCTACCGGTTCACCGCGTCGAGCGGCGTCCAGACGCTCGGCCGGTTCGCGACCGAGGGTGTGACGCAGCAGGCATCCGGTGACCTCGCGTTCGACGCCGCCGGCAATCTCTACGTCGCGGTCACCTCCTCGGCGAACGGCAACCCGACCCAGATCTACACGATCGGCGCGTCGACCCTGGCCGCGGCCAACGGCACGACGCTCGCGAAGGCGAACGTCACCGCTGTGGTCACGGGGTTCAGCGAGGTCGTCGGCGCCGCGTTCAACAGCGACGGCAGGCTCTACCTGGGCAGCAGCTCCACCGTGCGCATCTACAACCCTTCGACGCAGACGTTCGAGGCCGGCAACGCCGCTTCGGGCCTCTCGAGCACGGACCTGGCGAGCTGCCTCGCGCCGTCCACGCTCACCGTCACCAAGGACGTCGTGGGCCGCGCTGCTGCGGCCGACCAGTTCACGGTCAGCGTGCGCAACCCCGGCGGCGTGACGCTCGCCACCGCATCGACGACGGGTACGGGCACCGGCATCCAGGCGACGGCCGGACCGGTCGCGGCCGTCGTGGGCAACGTCTACACGTTCACCGAGACGTTCTCCAACAACAACGCCTCGCTCTACGCCACCAGCTTCACGTGCGTCGATCAGAACGGCAGTGCGCTCGCGGTCGACACGTCCACACCGGGATCGGGTCGCGTCACGATCCCGAGCGCCGGCTCGAGCGTCGCCTGCACGATCCGCAACTCCCCGCTGACAGGGTCGGTCACGATCCGCAAGGTGCTCGAGGACGCGGCCGGCGCGATCCGGACGCCGGGATCGAACTGGTCGGTCACCGCGGGCGTCACCGCGACCACGCCCACGGTCACGCTGAGCGGCACGGGCACGCAGCAGACCGCCGCGAACGGCGCGGCATCGTGGGGGCTGACGTTCGGCTCCACGACCGCCCGCGCCACGGTCACCGTCGCCGAGACGCAGCAGGCCGGGTACGCCTTCCAGGAGGGTGCGTGCATCGTGCGCCCGATCGCTTCGGCGCCCTTCGCGCAGAGCTTCTCGACCGCGGCCGGCACGTCGCTGACGCAGGTCGCCCCCGGCACCCGCATCGAGTGCACCTTCGTGAACCGTCAGCAGCCGACTCGGCTGACCCTCGTCAACCAGGTGACCGGCGGCGCCGCAGCCTCCGACTGGAGCCTCTCGGCGCAGCCGACGGGCGGCAGCCCGATCCCGTTCGCCTCGAGCGTCAGGCAGGACGTCGCCCCCGGCGCGTACCTGCTCGCGGCGAGCGGCGGGCCCGCGACCTACGTCGCCGCCGAGTGGCGCTGCGTCGACCAGGGCGGCGCCCAGGTCTCGGTGTCGAGCGCCTCGGTGACCATCGCGACCGGTCGGCAGCTGACGTGCACGATCACGCACGCGACGGCCCAGCTCGTGCTCCTCAAGCACCTCGAGCCCGGCATGGCCGGCAACCTCGACCCGAGCGACTTCACCCTCACGGCGCAGCCCCTCGACACGACCGGCGGGCTCACCCCGACGACCGTCGCCGGCAGCGGTACGGCCTCGGCGGCCAACACCTTCGCGGTGCGGCCGGGAGCCGGCTACGCGCTGAGCGAGGCCAGCATCTACGCGTACCTGCAGCTGCACCTGCAGCAGCTGGTCGCGGGCGTGTGGGTCGACGTCGCGTCGAGCGACATCGTCGCTCCCGCCGCCGGCCAGACGGTGACGTACCGGTTCGTCAACGCCCCGGCACCCGCCCTCACCCTGCCGCTCACCGGCGGCATCGGCGCCGACGCCTACCTGTTCGGCGGCCTCGCGCTGCTGATCCTTGCGGGTGCGTCCGTCCTCGTCCGGATGCGTCCGCTCCGTCGCCGAGGAGCCGTCACGTGACCCGCACCACCCCATCCATCCCGTCCCTGCAACCCCCCGCATCACCGAGAGGAAGTGCCTCCATGGCAACCATCAAGAAGGGCCTGGCGGCACGAATCGCCGCAGGCACCGGAGCCGTCGCGCTCGCGACGCTCATCAGCCTCGGCGGAGCCCTCCCGGCCTCCGCAGCGCCCGACAACATCGACACCGACGAGGTCGGCTCGATCACGATCCACAAGTTCGCCGAGCCGGCCACGGCATCGGGGCTGGCCAACGACGGCTCGCTGGTCGACACCACGGGCCTCACCCCGCTCGAGGGCGTGACCTTCACGGTCGAGCGCGTGGGCGACTACGACATGACGACGAACGCGGACTGGCAGGCTGCCTACGCCCTCACCGTCGCGCAGGCGCAGGCCGGCACGCTGACGGCCGTCGGCTCCGCCACTACCAATGCGGCCGGAACGGCCTTCTTCGGGGCCCTGGACCTCGGCGTGTACCTCGTGACCGAGTCCGCGATCGGCGACAACAACGTCGTCATCGAGGCTGCGCCCTTCCTCGTCACGGTCCCGATCCCGATCGACGACGTGTGGGAGTACGACGTGCACGTCTACCCCAAGAACTCGCTCACCGAGATCTCGAAGACCTACACCCCGGGCACCGGCCTCGGGCTCGGCTCGGCCGGCACCTGGACCATCACGGCCGACGTGCCCGAGATCGCGTCCGATGACGAGCTCGAGTCCTTCGTCATCGCCGACACGCTCGACGCCCGCCTCACCTACGTGGGCGCGACCGTCACGGGCACGGGCGTCGCGCTCGTCGCGGCCGACTACGAGGTCACCGCCGGTCCCGCGTTCGCCGTGACCTTCACCGAGGCTGGCCTGCTGAAGCTCGCCGCCGCCGACGACGCGCAGGTGCAGGTCGTCATCACCACGAACATCACCGGCCTCGGCGATGGCACGATCGAGAACGTCGCCGACGTGACCATCAACGGCACGGCGTACACCTCGGGTGAGGCCGTCTCGAACTGGGGCACGATCGCGATCCTGAAGTACGAGGCTCGCGCCGACGCGACCGACATGACCGGTGTGCTCCAGGGTGCGGAGTTCCAGGTCTTCGCGAGCGCCGCCGACGCGGCTGCGCGCACCAACCCGATCACGGTCTCCGGTGCGACGACCTTCACGTCGGGCGAGAACGGCATCGCGTGGGTCCCGGGCCTGCAGGCAGGCGTCCAGTACTGGGTCGTCGAGACCAAGTCGCCGGTCGGCTACGTGCTCGACACGACGCCCCAGGTGTTCACCGCGGTCACGGGCGACGTCGCCGTCGACTCGGTCGACCTCGCATTCGCGAACGACCAGGTGCCCACCTACGCACTGCCGATCACCGGTGGCGAGGGCCAGGCCGCGTTCATGATCGGTGGCGCCGGCCTGCTGCTCGGAGCCCTCGGCTTCGCGCTCATGCGCCGCCGCAAGGTGCAGGCCGAGGCCTGATCCACCCCGTGAGCCCCGTGGCACTGGCATCCGCCGCTGCCGCGGGGCTCACCCCGTTCCAGGAGGAACCGTGACCGCCGTCGAGACCCCGCCCGCCGCACCGCGGGTCGCCGCACCGCGGCAGGCACGCCGCAGGCGCCGAGCCGGCACATCGTCGCTCGTGATCGCCGTGATGGCGATGGCGGGCGTGGCCGTGCTGCTCTACCCCTCCGCGGCGAGCTGGTTCTCGCAGCTCGAGCAGTCCCGCCGTGTCGACGCGTACGCCGATGTCATGCAGCAGCTCGGTCCCGACGGGCGCCTCCAGGAGCTCGCGGAGGCGCGTGCCTACAACGCGACCCTCGCCGGCGGCGCGCTCATCGATCCGTACGGCCAGACGCCGCTCGCCGACCAGCGGGCGATCGTCGCCGCCTACGAGGCGCAGCTCGACCTCGGCCCTGCGGATGTGATGGCGCGCGTGCGCATCCCCACCATCGGCGTCGACCTGCCGATCTACCACGGCACCGATGAGGCGACGCTGCGGCGAGGCATCGGCCACCTGCTCGGCTCCGCGCTCCCGGTCGGCGGGGTGGGCACCCACAGCGTGCTCACGGGCCATCGCGGGCTCCCCGAGGCGGTGCTCTTCAGCGACCTCGATCAGGTGCTCGTGGGCGACGTGTTCGAGGTCGACGTCTACGGCGAGGTGCTCTTCTACCGGGTGCGCGACGTGCAGGTCATCGAGCCCGGCGACACGCAGCTGCTCATGCCCGAGCGCGGCAGCGATCTCGTCAGCCTCGTCACGTGCACGCCGCTCGGCATCAACAGCCATCGCATCATCGTCACCGGCGAGCGCATCGAGGCGCCGACGGTCGAGGAGGCCGCGGTCGAGATGCCCGACATCCCCGGTCCTCCCTGGTGGGCCGTCGCGCTCGCGGGAGGGTGGGCGCTCGCCGCCGGCTACCGCTCGATGACCGCCCGCCCGCGCGCCGTCGCCACCCGCGTCGCGGCTCCTGCGCCCCGGGAGCACGTGACCGGCATCATCGTCTGACCGCTCCTGGAGCGCAGGCTCTCTGGCTCCGCACGCTGAGCGTCCGCCGTGCAGACCGGCAGGTTCCTTCGGTCTCGACGCGACCTCGGTGGAACTTGAGACACTCTCGGCAACCCTGAGGGCCCCCTTCGGTGCACTGCACGAGCGTGCTGAGCCTGTCTCCATACGTTGCAGATGTCAGCATCGGAGCCCGCGTCCGCGACATCGGACGCGGACGTCGGATCCGCTGGCTCACGCTCCACCTGTCACGAGGGTCGAACGCCATGGAAGCCCGCACGCCCGCACGCCGTCAGATCCCGCGTCGTCCCTTCGGCCCGGCCGGATCCGACGCCTCCTCCTCGGGTGCGACGAGGCTGCTGGCCGCCGTGAGGCCCACGCCATCGCCGGCGCTGACGCCAGTGCCGGGCGAGTCGCCGCGCGAAGGTCAGCTCGATCGTCGCCGCCCGGACGGGCGACGAGTGCCGCGCGTGGTGGTGCTCGTGCCCGCCTACAACGAGGCGTCCACGATCGGCCCCACCATCGAGTCGGTGCTCGCGCAGACCCGGCCCGCCGACGAGGTGCTCGTCATCCCCAACGGCTGCACCGACGACACCTCGGCCATCGCGCGCCGCTACCCCGTCTCGGTCCTCGAGCTCCCTCGGCTCGAGCACCGCAAGTCCGAGGCGCTCACGCTCGGGTGGTCCTCGTACGCATCCGGCGCCGACATCGTCATCACGCTCGATGCCGACACGCTGCTGCCGGACCACGCCTTCGCCGACTGGGTCGCGGAGTTCGAGGCACAGCCCGCTCTGGCGGGCTCGTGCGCGAAGTTCACCGTCGTCGGCGACTCGGTGCTCGCCCGCATCCAGAAGGCCGAGTACGGCTCCTCGATCGACGACGCGCTGCGCACGGGCTCGGTGCGTGTCCTCCCGGGCGCCGGCTGCGCGTTCCGCGGCTCCGCCCTCCTCGAAGTGGCACGCCGCGAGGACCGCGTCGGACCGTGGGCCTACCACTCCGCGACAGAGGACTTCGAGCTCACCTACCGCCTGCGCGAGCTCGGTCACGCGACGCGGATGTCTCCGACGGTGCGCGCCTACACCGACTCGATGCGGGATCTCCGCTCGCTGTGGCACCAACGGCTGAAGTGGCAGGTGGGCACCATCGAGGACCTGCAGGCGTTCGGGCTCAACCGGCTCACCTGGCGCGACTGGGGCACGCAGCTCGCGGGCTTCGGCGTCGTCGCCCTCAAGCTCCTCTGGCTCGTCCTCATGACGGCGGCGCTCGTGCTCGGCGTGCTCCAGCTGGTCTGGTTCTGGCTCGTCGTGCCGCCGGCGCTCAGCATCGCCATCGATGTGAAGCGGGCGCTCCGCCTGCCCCACCGGGACCGTCGCGACCTGATCCTCGCGGCCTCCTACTTCCCCAGCGAGCTGTTCATGCTCCTGCGGGTCGGCTGGTTCCTCCGCGCCTGGTCGGACGTATCGGTCTCCAAGATCACCGGGATTCGCACGGACCGCTGGGCCGCGCAGGCTCGAGCAGAAGGGATCGCATGATGTACGGAGCACAGGAGGTCGCGGCCGCGGCATCGGGAACGGGCGGCACCCTCGCGGTGACGGGCATGGCGACGGGCTGGTGGGTCCTCGCGGCCGCCGGCGCGGTCTTCCTCGTCCTCGGCGCGTGGCTGCTGCTGCGCAAGCCGGGCGAGCACCGGCCGTGACGTGAACGGGTCGAGGTGACCGCCTCGACCCTGCGTCCATGCCGCGGCAGGCGCGTCTAGCCTGGATGCATGGAGCCAGCCGACGAGCCGCAGCTCGAGGTCGGCGTCGGTCCGTGGGCCGGTGCGCATCCCGTCGACGCGCGCCTCGACCCGGAGCTGCTCGAGCTCGGCGATCGCCGCAACGTCGTCGACGCGTACCGCTACTGGCGCATGGACGCGATCGTCGCCGACCTCGAGACCCGGCGGCACCCGTTCCACGTCGCGATCGAGAACTGGCAGCACGACCTCAACATCGGGTCGATCGTGCGCACCGCCAACGCCTTCACCGCATCCGCCGTGCACATCGTCGGCAAGCGCCGCTGGAACCGCCGCGGCGCGATGGTCACCGACCGCTACCAGCGCATCGAGCACCACGAGAGCGTGGATGCGCTCGTCGCGTGGGCGAGGGACGCCGGGCTGCCGATCGTCGCCGTCGACAACACCGAGGGCTCGGTGCCGGTGGATGCGGCGCCGCTGCCCGAGCGCTGCGTGCTGCTGTTCGGGCAGGAGGGGCCGGGGCTGACGGATGCGGCGATCGCGGCCGCGGACGCGCACGTCGCGATCCGCCAGTTCGGCTCGACGCGCTCGATCAACGCGGCCGCCGCGGCGGCGATCGTGATGCACGAGTGGGTGCGCGCCCACCGCCCGGTCGCCGAACTTCCCTGAACTGCGGGCTTTTCGTCCAGAACCCCGCAGTTCAGGGAAGTTCGGCGCTCGGGGGGATCGGGGCGGCGGGCTCCGGCTGGCAGCGGGGGCACCACTGCACCTGCCGGAGCATGCCGTCCTCGAGGCCCAGCTGCGCATCGCGGATGCGCGTGCCGCACCGCAGGCACGGCTGGCCGCCGCGGCCGTAGACCCAGGTGCGCCGCCCCCGCCGGGCGTCCCCGGTGAACGTGCGCTCGGTGCGGTCCCGGTTCGCGACCATCAGCCGGCGCGCGAGCGCGACGAGCGGCTCGACCTCCACCTGCGCGATCGGCGTCGCCGGGTGCACCCCGCGCAGGAAGCACAGCTCGCCCCGATAGACGTTGCCGATCCCGGCGACCGCGTGCTGGTCGAGCAGCGCCACGCCGACCGGCGCATCCGTCGCCCGCAGTCGCCGCGCCGCCTCCGCCGCCTTCGCGTCGTCCCAGCCGGGGTCGAGCAGGTCGGGGCCGAGGTAGGCGAGCGCCTCGAG
Organism: uncultured Actinomycetota bacterium; assembly: GCA_963803465.1. Classification (GTDB taxonomy): domain Bacteria; phylum Actinomycetota; class Actinomycetes; order Actinomycetales; family Microbacteriaceae; genus Agrococcus. The sequence goes on along the minus strand of CAWDMS010000004.1, from coordinate 874,258 downwards.
GTCGCCCGCGCGCGGCAGCAGCTCGAGCACCGGCAGGCTCGAGCCGACGATCTCGTGCTCGGCGGTGGCGAGCACGACGCGGATGGTGTGGGCGGGCACGGGTGCGCGGGCGCCGGGCGCGAGCACGTGCCAGAGGCCGTCCATGCCGGCGTGCGAGTGGATCGTGAACCGCTCGCCGCGCATGAGCAGGTGCTTGCCGACCGCCCGCACCTCGTCGATGCGCTCGCCGGCGAGGTCCGCGGTCGCGAGCCTCGGCACGCGGAAGTCGCTGCGCAGCAGCTCGCGCCCCGCCATCGCCGCACCGAGGTTGACCGCCGCCCGGTAGATCGTGTCGCCCTCAGGCATCCGCCGCCCCTTCCTCGACGTCGCCAGTGGTCGAACGACCGCCTCTAGCGCTCGAACGACCACCCGCGACGTTGAGAATCACTACGGGCCGATCCGGTAGCCGCGCGGCGTGCGGCGCAGGCCCGCCCGGTCGAGGATCGGTGCGAGGTCGGCGTCGAGGGACGAGCGGCCGTCGACCTGCTCGAGCACGCGGCGGCGGCCGCCGAGCCGCGCGACCGCGTCGGCGAGGCTGCCCAGCGCGCGCACGAGCGCATCCTCGTCGTCGACGAAGGTCAGCAGCGACTTGCCGCCCCGCTCGAGGTGCAGCACCGGGCGGCCGCCGACGATCGTCGTCAGCGAGCCCACCCGCCGGGTCGGCTTGTGGTCGCCGCGCGGCTCGGGCCAGGGGAGCGTCGCGCCGAAGGGGTTCGCCGGGTCGACCGTCGAGACGGTCGCGATCGCGTCGCTCGGGCCGCTCGACTGCCGAGCCCGCAGCGCGTCGACGACCGGCGCATCCGCGAACTGGGCGGCGCCGAGGCCGTCGACGAAGTAGCCGCGGCGCGTGTGCCCGGCCTCCTCGAACGCCTTCAGCACCTGGTAGACGCCGTGGAAGCCGCCCGGCACGTCCTCGGCCATGACGCTGCCGCGGGTGACGACGCCGTAGCGGGCGAGCAGCGCGTCGGCGGTGGCGGCGGCGAGCTCGGTGGGGGAGCCGGCCGGGCTCGACGCGAGCAGCCAGCGGCCCGCGAGCAGCGGCATCGCGTCGGTGCGCGACGGCCGGGCGAGGCCGATGCGGCGCCGGCTGGCCGGCGAGGCGCGGCGGCTCGGCGTCGGCGCCGCCCGCGCCCGAGCGCCCAGCAGGTGCGCGCGCATCGGCGCGATCGTGTCGTTCGTCACCCGACCCGCCCAGACCAGCGGCCACAGCACATCCGCGAGCCGGGCGGGGTCGAGCGCGACCATGTCGCCGAGCTGGCGGGCGAAGAGCGCGCCGCCCTCGCCGAGCGCGGCGAGGATCGCGGCGGCCTCGGGGTCGTCGTGCGCGACGTCGCGCTGCTGCGCCGTGCCGTCGGCCGCGCGCAGCACGATGCGCCCGTCCTTGCCCGTGAGCGCGCCGGCGCCGACCCAGGTGATGAGGCCGCTCGCGGTCAGCTCGTCGAGCATCGACGGTCGGTAGCCCTTCACCCGAGACGGCAGGATGAGCGTCTCGAGCGCGCTGAGCGGCAGCGGCAGGCCCTCGAGCCCGTCGAGCGCCTCGAGCAGGCCGTCGTTGCCCGTGAGGGGCCGCGTCACATGCTGATGCGCGAGCAGGTGGTCGGCGAAGACGGCGTGGTCGACCGGCTCGACGTCGCTGCGCAGCGCCTGCAGGCTGCGGCGCTTGAGCTTCGACAGCACCTGTGCGTCGATCCACTCCTCGCCCGAGCCGCCGGGGCGGTAGGCGCCGGAGAGCACGCGACCTTGGCCCTCGAGCGCACGGAGCGCCGATCGGGCGACGGCGGGGGCGAGGCCCAGCCGTGCGCCGACATCCTCGACGGTGAACGGCCCGTGCGTGCGCGCGTGCCGGGCGACGACGTCGCCGATCGGGTCGAGCACCGTCTCGAGCAGCGCCGACGGCACGCCCGGTGGCGGCGGCACCCCGAGCGCGTCGCGCAGGCGCGCGACGTCCTCGATCGCCGCGACCCGCTCCTCGTCGCCGATCCGCACGCGCACGGCGCGGCGGGCGTCGACGAGCTCCGCGGCGATCGCGGCGGCGCCCGCGCGGTCGAGCGGCGCATCCCCGGCGCCCTCGAGCCTCGCGGCGAGCTCGTCGACCGTGAGCGGCCCGAGCAGGCGCAGCATGTCGGCCGCGCCCTCGACGCCCCGCGCGCGCCGGTCGGGGGCGAGCCGCTGCAGCTCGAGCTCGATGCGCTCCACCACGAGCGGGTCGAGCAGCTCGCGCAGCGCGGTCGTGCCGAGCACCTCCGCGAGCAGCGTCGGATCGAGCGTGAGCGCCGCCGCCCGCCGCTCGGCGAGGGGCGCATCGCCCTCGTAGAGGAACGCGCCGACGTAGCCGAACAGCAAGTGGTGCGCGAACGGCGACGGGCTGGGCGTCTCGACCTCGACGACGCGGATGTCGCCGTGCTGCAGCCGCTCGGCGATCGAGCGCAGCGCCGGCAGGTCGTACGCGTCCTGCAGCACCTCGCGCAGCGCCTCGAGCACGATGGGGAAGTCGGGGTAGCGCTTGGCGACGTCGAGCAGCTGCGCGGCGCGCTGCCGCTGCTGCCACAGCGGCGCCCGCCTGGCGGGGTCGCGCTTGGGCAGCAGCAGCGCGCGGGCCGCGCACTCCCGGAAGCGGCTCGCGAACAGCGCGGTGCCGCCCGCCTCCGTCTCGACGATGCGCTCGAGCTCGTCGGGCTCGAAGCGGATCAGGTCGGCGCCGGGCGGGTCGGCATCGGAGTCGGGGATGCGGATGACGATGCCGTCGTCGGATGCCATCGCGGCGGCGCCCATGTCCTTGTCCTCGCGCAGCCGGCGGTCGATCGCGAGCGCCCACGGCGCGTGCACGCGGCGGCCGAAGGGGGAGTGGACGATGAGCCGCCAGTCGCCGAGCTCGTCGCGCGAGCGCTCGACGACGAGCTGCCGGTCGGTGGGCACGGCGCCGGTCGCGGTGATCTGGTCGCGCACGTACGCCTCGAGGTTGCGCCGCGCGCGCTCGTCGGAGTGCGTCAGCTCGAAGCCGGTGCCGGCGGCGAGCGCCGCGGTGGCGCGGCCGATCGAGGCGCCGAGATCGGCGGGGCGGCCCTCGTTGTCGCCGTGCCAGAAGGGCAGCTTGCCGACCTCGCCGAACGCGGGCACGACGAGCACCCGGTCGTGCGTGATGTCGACCACCCGCCAGCTCGTGGCGCCGAGCGCGAAGACGTCGCCGTTGCGCGTCTCGTAGACCATCTCCTCGTCGAGCTCGCCGACGCGCGCGCCGGGCTTGCCCTCCTGCCCGGCGAGGAAGACGCCGAAGAGGCCGCGGTCGGGGATCGTGCCGCCGCTCGAGACGGCGATGCGCTGCGCGCTCGGCCGGCCCGTGATCGTGCCGGCGTCCCGGTCCCAGACGACGCGGGGCCGCAGCTCGGCGAACTCGTCGCTCGGGTAGACGCCGGCGATCAGGTCGATCGTCGCGTCGAAGGCGCCGCGCGAGAGCTGCGCGAACGGCGCCGCGCGCCGCACCGTCTGGAACCACTCGTCGACGACGAGCTCGTCCATCGCGGCCGCCGCGACCGTCTGCTGCGCGAGCACGTCGAGCGGATGCCGCGGCATGCGGATGGGCTCGAGCTCGCCGCGCGCCATCCGGTCGGCGACGACGGTCGCGTGCAGCAGGTCGGCGCGGTGCTTGGGGATGATGACGCCGCGCGACGCGTCGCCGACGTTGTGGCCGGCGCGGCCGACGCGCTGCAGCCCGCTCGCGGTGCTCGGGGGCGACTCGACCTGCACGACGAGGTCGACCTCGCCCATGTCGATGCCGAGCTCGAGGCTCGAGGTCGCGACGACGCAGCGCAGCCGCCCCGACTTCAGCTGGTCCTCGATCTCGCCGCGCTGCTCCTTCGAGACGGAGCCGTGGTGCGCGCGCGCGAGCGGTGGCGCCTCGCCGTCGGGCCCCGCGGCCTCGCGCGCCGCGGCCCGCTCCGCGAGGCGCAGGCGGATGTGCTCCGACACGTCGCGCAGGATCACGCCGGTGCCCGCACGGCCGGCCGGCGCATCCGCCGCCGGCGACGCGGCCTCCGCCTCGTCGAGCCGCTCGGCGTCGAGCTCGTTGAGCCGGGCGGTCAGCCGCTCGGCCGCCCGGCGCGCGTTCACGAACACGATCGTGGAGCGGTGCCGGTCGACGAGCTCGAGCACCTCGCGCTCGATGTGCGGCCAGATCGACGGGGTGTCGGGCTTCGTCGCGCCGAACGCGCTGCCGGTCGGCGCGGCCTCGTCGCGCTGCGGGCCGCGCAGGTCGGTCATGTCGTCGACCGGCACGGTGATGGTCAGCTCGATGCGCTTCTCGCTCGGCGGCGCGACCACGGTCACCGGCGCCGGCCCGCCGAGGAACGCGGCCACCTCCTCGGCCGGCTGCACCGTCGCCGACAGGCCGATGCGCTGCGCGGGCGTCGGCAGCAGCGCGTTCAGGCGCTCCAGGCTCAGCGCCAGGTGCGAGCCGCGCTTCGTCGGCACGACCGCGTGCACCTCGTCGATGATGACCGTCTCGACGGTGCGCAGCGTCTCGCGCGCGCGACTCGTCAGCAGCAGGAAGAGCGACTCGGGGGTGGTGATGAGGATGTCGGGCGGATGCTTCGACTGCGCGCGCCGCTCCTCCTGGGGCGTGTCGCCCGTGCGGAGGCCGATGCGGATCTGCGGCGGCTCGGCGCCATCGGCGCGGCCGCGGGCGGCGATGCCGGCGAGCGGCGCGCGCAGGTTGCGGTCGACGTCGACCGCGAGCGCCTTGAGCGGCGAGACGTAGAGCACCCGCACGCCCGGCTCGCGCTGCTCGTGCGGGACGGCATCCTCGCGCTGCAGGCGGTCGAGCGCCCAGAGGAACGCGGCGAGCGTCTTGCCGGAACCGGTGGGGGCGACGACGAGCGTGTGCTCGCCGCGAGCGATCGCCGCCCACGCCTGCGACTGCGCGGCGGTCGGCGCGGGGAACGCGCCAGCGAACCACGCGCGGGTCGCGGGGGAGAACTGCTCGAGCGCATCGCTCACGCGCTCAGTACAGCACAGGCGACTTGGGGGACAGCCGTGGAGAATGGCGCCATGGCTGTGCCCCCGACTGCGTCCGTGACGATCGACCGAGGAGACGGGGCGCAGGCGCTGCGCACCGCCCTCGGGGCGCTGCCGTCGACCGTCGCGGAGGCGCTCACCGCGGCACCCGCGCTCGCGGCGGCTGTGCCGCTGCCCGCGTCCGGCCGCACGGCCGAGCGGCTCGAGGCGCTCGCGACGCTCGGCGCGCACGACCTCGAGGTCGCCCGCGCGATCGAGCCGCACCTCGACGCCGTCGCGATCCTGGCGGAGGCCGGCATCGCGCCGCGCCCGGGCGCGTACGGCGTGTTCGCGGCGGAGGGGCCGGGCGCGCGGCTCGAGCTGCGCGACGGCCGGCTCGAGGGCGAGAAGCCGTGGTGCTCGCTCGCGGATCGGCTCGATCGCGCGCTCGTCTCGGCGTGGCACGGCGAGGAGCGCGTGCTCGTCGACGTCGACCTGCGCCAGCGCGGCGTCGAGGCGGTGCCCGGCGCGTGGCACGCGCGGGGCCTCGCCGGCATCCCCTCGGGTCCCGTGCGCTTCGACGGCGCGCTCGCGGAGCCGGTGGGGGAGCGCGGCTGGTACCTGCGGCGACCCGGCTTCGCGTGGGGCGGCATCGGCGTCGCCGCGTGCTGGCACGGCGGTGCCGTGGCGGTCGCGCGCCGCCTGCTCGGCGCGACAGCGGATGCCCCGCTGCGGCTCGCGCACCTGGGTGCGGTCGACGAGGCCCTCACCGCCTCGCGGCTCGCCCTCGCCGACGCCGCGCGCAGCATCGACGCGGGCCTCGCGCACGATCCGGGCACGCTGGCGCTGCGCACGCGCGGCATCGTCGCGCGGGCCGTCGACGAGGCGCTCGGGCGGGTCGCGCGCGCCCTCGGCCCGGCGCCGCTCGCGCTCGAGGCGGAGCACGCGCGCCGCGTCGCCGACCTGCAGCTGTACGTGCGCCAGCATCACGCGGAGCGCGACCAGGCGTCGCTCGGTGCCGCGATCGTCGAGCGCGCCGCCGCCGGGAGCGCGCCGTGGTGAACCGCAGGCCGCCGCGCTTCGAGGGCGACGACGCCGGCACGCCGCACGCCGCGTGGCTGCGGAGCCCGGCGCTGCGGGGCGCCCCCGAGCTCGAGGCGGCGCCGAGCGCGCTCCTCGTGGTCGCGGCCCACCCCGACGACGAGGTGCTCGGCGCCTTCGGATCGATGCGTGCCGCGGCGCGCCGAGGCATCCCCATCACCGTGGTGGTCGCGACCGACGGCGAGGGGTCGCACCCCGGCTCGCCCACGCTCACGCCGACGGCGCTCGCCGCCCGCCGGCGCGGCGAGCAGGAGGCGGCGCTCGCGGGGCTCGGCGCGCGGATCGTCCGCCTGGGCCTGCCCGACGGGGCCGTGCGCGCCCACCGCCGCGAGCTCGTGCGCGCCGTCGAGCCGCTCGTCGCCGGGCTGCCCGACGACGCGCTCGTGCTCGCGCCGTGGGCACGCGACGGGCACCCCGACCACGAGGCCGTCGGCGATGCGGTCGCCGCCGTCGCGCGCGAGGCGGGTCGCGCGTGCGCGTGGGCGCCGATCTGGGCGTGGCTGTGGGGCGAGCCGGGGCTCCTCGACGGCCTCGACGTGCGCCGCGTGCCGCTCGACGCCGAGTCGCGCGCCGCGAAGGCGGCCGCGATCGGCGCCCACCGGTCGCAGGTCGAGGCGCTGTCGCCAGACCCGGCGGACCGCGTCGTGCTCACGCCCGCGATGCTCGAGCGCTTCGCGGGCGACGAGTGGCTGCTGCTCGCGCCGGCGGCCGAGCGGATGCCCTTCGACGAGCGCTACAGCGCGGAGGGCGACCCCTGGTCGACGCGCACCTCCTGGTACGAGCGGCGGAAGCGCGCGGCGGTGCTCGCCGCCCTGCCCGCGGAGCGCTACCGGCTCGCGGTCGAGGTGGGCTGCGGCACCGCGTCGCTCACCGCCGAGCTCGCCGATCGGTGCGACGGCGCGCTCGGCGTCGATGCCTCGCTGCCCGCGCTCGCCGAGGCGCGCCGCACGCTCGCGGGCACGGCGAACGCGTGGGTCGAGCATCGCGCCGCGGCCGACGGGCTGCCGGCCGCGGACGTCGACCTCGTCGTGCTCAGCGAGCTCGGCTCCTACCTCCCCGCCGACGAGCTCCGCGGTCTCGTCGAGCAGGCCCGCGACCGCGGCGCGCACCTCGCGCTCTGCCACTGGCGCGGCGACGGCGACGACATGCGCGCGTCGGCCGAGCAGGTGCATGCGCTCGCCGCCGCGGTGCCGGGGCTCCGCCGGGTCGTCGAGCATCGCGACGAGGCGTTCCTGCTCGACGTGCTGGTGCCCGCGTGAGTGCGCCGGCGATCGCCCGCGTGCTGGTCGTGGTGCCCGCGCGCGACGAGGCGGCGACGGTCGGCGCGTGCATCGCGAGCATCGCCGCCGCGCGCGAGGCGCTCGCGGCTCGGACGCCGGGCGTCGAGTCTCGGCTGGTGGTCGTCGCCGACGCGTGCGTCGACGCGACCGCGGCCATCGCCCGCGCGGCCGGCGCCGAGGTCGTGGAGATCGACGCCGCGTCGGTCGGGGAGGCCCGGCGCGCGGGCATCGAGCACGGGCTCGCCGGCTGGCGCGGCGCCGACGACGAGCCGGCCGCCACCTGGGTGGCGATGACGGATGCCGACAGCACCGTGCCGCGCACCTGGCTGCTCGACCACCTCGACGCGGCGCTGGCAGGCGTCGACCTGCACGTCGGGCGCGTGGTCCCCGAGGCGTCGCACCTCGCTGCGGCGGCGCTCGACGCGTGGCATGCCGCGCACGACGGGCTGCCCGCGGGTGCCGCCGTGCACGGCGCGAACCTCGGCGTGCGCGCGTCCGCGCTCCAGCGGATCGGCGGCATCGCGCCGATGCGGCTGCACGAGGACGTCGACCTCGTCGCGCGCCTCCGGGCTCGGGGCGCGGTCGTCGACGATCGCCGGCGTCCCGCGGTGCGCACCTCGGGCCGCATCCGCAGCCGCATCGACGGCGGCTTCGCGAGCTACCTCGCGGCCCTCGACCCTGCGCCGCTGGTCGAGTAGCAGCTGCCGCGGCGGGCCGCGCCCGATCCAGCCCGGGTCAGCGGCTCAGTCGGTGCCGAGGTCCATCGCCGCGCGGTCGTTCCAGTGCTCGACGGCCTCGGGGTCGTCGGTCGGCGACGCCATGATCTCGTTCGACCGGCCGATCTCGAGCGCGCCGAGCAGCGCCTTCGTCTCGCCCTCGATGAGGCCCGCGGCGGCGTACGCCTCGAGCCGCGAGCGGGAGTCGGCGATGTCGAGGTTGCGCATCGTCAGCTGACCGATGCGGTCCTCCGGGCCGAAGGCCGCGTCGCCCACGCGCTCCATCGAGAGCTTGTCCGGGTGGTACGAGAAGCCCTCGCCGCGGGTGTCGACGATCGTGTAGTCCTCGCCGCGGCGCAGGCGCAGCACGACCTCGCCCGTCACCGACGAGCCGACCCAGCGCTGGATCGACTCGCGCAGCATGAGCGACTGCGGGTCGAGCCACCGGCCCTCGTACATGAGCCGACCGAGGCGGCGGCCCTGCTCGTGGTACGTCGCGATGGTGTCCTCGTTGTGGATCGCGTTGAGCAGCCGCTCGTACGCGATGTGCAGCAGCGCCATGCCCGGCGCCTCGTAGATGCCGCGGCTCTTCGCCTCGATGATGCGGTTCTCGATCTGGTCGCTCATGCCCAGGCCGTGACGGCCGCCGATCGCGTTCGCCTCCATGACGAGCGCGACGGCATCCGGGAACTCCGCGCCGTTGATCGCGACCGGGCGACCGGCCTCGAAGCGGATCGCGATGTCCTCCGTCGGGATCGACACCGACTCGTCCCAGAACTTCACGCCCATGATGGGCTGCACGATCTCCATCGACTCGTCCAGGTGCTCGAGCGTCTTCGCCTCGTGGGTCGCGCCCCAGATGTTCGCGTCGGTCGAGTAGGCCTTCTCGGTCGCGTCGCGGTAGGGGTAGCCGTGCTCGACGAGCCACTCCGACATCTCCTTGCGACCGCCCAGCTCGGTGACGAAGCGCTGGTCGAGCCACGGCTTGTAGATGCGCAGCGCCGGGTTCGCCATCAGGCCGTAGCGGTAGAAGCGCTCGATGTCGTTGCCCTTGTAGGTCGACCCGTCGCCCCAGATCTCGACGCCGTCCTCCTTCATGGCGCGCACGAGCAGCATGCCGGTGACGGCGCGGCCGAGCGGCGTCGTGTTGAAGTAGGTGCGGCCGCCCGAGCGGATGTGGAAGGCGCCGGTCGCGAGGGCCACGAGGCCCTCCTCGACGAGCGCGGACTTCGCGTCGACCAGGCGCGCGGCCTCGGCGCCGTACTCGTCGGCGCGAGCCGGCACGGCGTCGATGTCGGGCTCGTCGTACTGGCCGATGTCGGCCGTGTACGTGTAGGGCACGGCGCCGTTGTGGCGCATCCATGCGACGGCGCACGACGTGTCGAGGCCTCCGGAGAAGGCGATGCCGACGCGCTCGCCGACGGGAAGTGAGGAGAGGACCTTGGACATGGCCTCAATCCTACGGTTCGGGGCGGATGCGCCGGGCCGGGGTGCGGGACCGACGGATCCTGGGAAGACGCACATTGCCGTCGGCGCAGGACCGTGCCAGGATCGGCTTGGGGTACAAACCCGGTCGACGGTGACCGGGTGAGGAGGGAAGATGCAGGTCGACGAGACGTTCGAGGTCGCCGCACCCCGCTCAGCGGTGTTCCGGATGCTGACCTCGTTCGAGCAGTTCCCAGACTTCATGACCGGCGTCGAGTCGGTCTTCGCCGAGACGAAGGAGCGGCTGCGCTGGCGCGTCCGCATCGCCGGCGTGCCGGAGACGTTCTACGCGGTGATCACCGAGCTCGAGCCCGATGAGCGCATCGCCTGGATGAGCGTCGACGCCCACATGATGGCGTGGTCCGTGCGGCTGACCGAGCTGGCGCCCGAGCGGACCCGGGTCACGGCGCACGTCACGTGGTCGCCCCGCGCCGACGCCTCGCCGCCCGGTGCGCCGGAGCTCAACGAGCTGATGGTGCGCTGCGACTTCCACCGCTTCCGGAGCCTGGTCGAGGGCCGACTCCCAGCCACAGCGGCGTAACGTCGCCGTACCCCAACAGGGATCCGCATCCAACGCGAGGAGCATCACCATGCCGCAGGTCACCGACAGCATCGACGTCCACGCACCGATCAGCGCGGTCTACGCGCTCTGGACCAGGTTCGAGGAGTTCCCCCGCTTCATGAGCGGCGTGGAGTCGATCACGCAGCAGACCGACACCCAGCTGCACTGGGTCGTCGTCGATCGCGGGCGTCGAGCGCGAGTTCGACGCCGAGATCACCGAGCAGCACCCCGACGAGCGCGTCGCCTGGCGCAGCACCGACGGCGAGACCCACGCCGGCGTGGTGACGTTCCACCGCATCGACGACGACGCGACGCGCGTCAACGTGCAGATCGACTGGAAGCCGCAGGGCATCGTCGAGCAGGCCGGCGCGCTGCTGCAGGTCGACGACCTGCAGATCGGCCACGACCTCAAGCGCTTCAAGGAGATCGCCGAGCAGGCGCCCGCGCAGCAGGCCGTCGGAGTCCGGCTGGGACGGCGACGTCCAGCGCTCCCGCCGACAGCACCGGCCACTAGCCGATCGACCCGCGCCCCGGTCCTGTGCCTCAGTGCACAGGACCGGGGCGTACCGTCGCGGCATGGGCATCGACCACCGCAGCACGATCCAGGCGCCGGCCGACGAGGTCTTCGCGTGGCATGAGCGGCCAGGAGCGCTGCAGCGGCTGATGCCGCCGTGGCTCCCCGGCACCGCGCGTCGAGAGTCGACGTCGCTCGCCGACGGCCGCGCGGAGCTGTCGCTCCCCGCCGGACAGGTGTGGGTCGCGCAGCACGACCCCGAGGGCTTCGAGCCGGGCCGCGCCTTCGTCGACGAGCGCGTCGACGACGGGCTCGCATCCGCCGCCCTCGCCGCCGTGCGCTGGCGCCACGAGCACCGCATGGAGCCTCGCGGCGACGCGACGCTCATGCACGACCGCGTCCACACGCAGGCGGGCTCGCGCCTGCTGCGGCCGATGTTCGTCTACCGGCACCGGCAGCTCGCCGACGACCTCGCCCGCCACCGCGAGCTCGCAGCCGAGCCGATGACGGTCGCGATCACCGGCGCATCCGGGCTCATCGGCACCGAGCTCGCGGCGTTCCTCAGCACCGGCGGGCACCGCGTGGTGCGGCTCGTCCGGCACGAGCCCGGAGAGGGCGAGCGGCGCTGGGATCCGGATGCGCCCGCGGCCGACCTGCTCGACGGCGTCGACGCGCTCGTCCACCTCGCCGGGGCCTCGATCTTCGGCCGCTTCGGCGACGAGCACCGCCGACAGATCCGGGACAGCCGCGTCGGGCCGACGCGCCGCCTCGCCGAGCTCGCGGCCGCGAGCGGCCTGCGCGCGTTCGTCGGCGCATCCGCGATCGGCATCTACGGCGACGATCGCGGCGACGAGCCGCTCACCGAGTCGAGCCGCGCGGGCCACGGCTTCCTGTCGGAGGTGGTCGTCGACTGGGAGGCCGACGCCGCGCCGGCTGTCGACGGCGGCGTGCGCACGGTGCTCATCCGCACGGGGCTCGTGCAGACGCCGCGCGGTGGCGTGCTCCGGGTGCTGCGGCCGCTCTACGCGGCCGGCCTGGGCGGGCCGCTCGCGGGCGGCCGGCACTGGCAGGCCTGGATCGACCTCGACGACCTCGTCGACATCTTCGCGCGTGCGCTGGTCGACGACCGGATGCGCGGACCGATCAACGCCGTCGCTCCCGAACCGGTGCGGCAGCGCGAGTTCGCGACGACGCTCGCGAGCGTGCTGCGCCGGCCGGCGCTGCTGCCGACGCCGGCGCTCGGCCCGCGCGTGCTGCTCGGCGAGCAGGGCATGCGCGAGCTCGCGCTCGCGAACCAGCGCGTGGTGCCGGCGCGCCTGAACGAGCTGGGACACCGCTTCCGCCGCCCGGTGCTCGAGGATGCGCTGCGGCACCAGCTCGGCAGGACGCGGGCGGCGGGCCGATAGGCCGCGCCCGCTCAGTCGCGCGGGGGAGCGCCCAGCGCGCGCGAGATCGCGTCGGCGGCGGCGATCGCCTGCGGCGCGAACTGCTCGATGCTCGATCCCGGGTGCTCGAGCGCGATCGACGAGATCGACAGCCCGTGGGTCACGCGCCCGAGGTGGTCGCGGATGGGCGCCGACACGCAGACCGTGCCGCGCTCGTTCTCGCCGAGGTCCATCGCGTAGCCCCTGGCGCGCACGCGCGCGAGCTCCTCGTGCAGCCGTGCCGGATCGGTGATCGTGTCGACGGTGCGGGCGGGCAGCCCGACCTCGCCGACGAGCCGGTCGACCTGCTCGGGACTCCACGCCGCGAGCACGACCTTGCCCATGCCCGAGCAGTGCATCGGCATCGAGAGGCCGACGCGCGATCCCATCCGGTAGGGCTTCGACGAGTCGGCGCGCAGCACGTAGACCATCTCGAAGCCGTTCACGACGCCCACGTGGATGGTGCAGTCCACCTCGCGCACGAGGTCGGCGACGATCGGCTCGGCGATCGCCGAGATGTCGAGCCTCGAGAGCGCGGCGCCGGCGACGCCGAGGAACCTCGCGCCCGGCTGGTAGCCGCGCTCGCTGTCGCCCGTGATGAACTCCTGCTCGACGAGCGTCGCCAGGATGCGGTGCACCGTCGCCTTCGCGAGCCCGGTCTCGTCGACGATGTCGGTGAACCGGTCGTGGAGGATCGCCGCCTCGAGCACGCGCAGCGTCTTCTCGCTCGCACCCACCGAGGGTGCCGGGCTGGTGTCGAGCGTTCGTGGCTCGGCCGTCATGGTCCGCCTCATCTCATGTCGACGATCGCGACGCCATCCATGTCGTCGAAGGACTGGTTCTCCCCGGCCATCGCCCACACGAATGCGTAGTTGGATGTTCCCACACCGGAGTGGATCGACCACGAGGGCGAGAGCACGAGCCCTCCGTCGCCGACGATCAGGTGGCGCGTCTCCTGCGGCTGGCCCATGAGGTGCACGACGCGGGCATCCGCGTCGACGTCGAAGTACACGTAGAACTCCGTGCGCCGGTCGTGCGTGTGCGACGGCATCGTGTTCCACATGCTGCCCGGGTGCAGCCGGGTCACGCCCATGACGACCTGGCAGCTGCGCACGCCGTTCTCGTGGATGTACTGGTTGAGCGTGCGGCGGTTCGACGTCAGCGGGTCGCCGAGCTCGCGCACCGTGCCCTGGCCGGGCTCGACGAGCGCGGTCGGGTAGGTCGTGTGCGCGGGTGCCGAGAAGCCGTAGAAGCGCGCGGGCGTCGCCGCCTCGTCGCTCTCGAACGACACGTCGCGCACGCCGCGGCCCAGGTAGAGGCACGCGCCGGTCGCCATCGTGTGCCGCTCGCCGTCGGCGACCACCGTGCCGGCGGCGCCGATGTTGACGATGCCGATCTCGCGGTGGTCGAGGAACTGCTCGCTGCGGATCTCGGGCACGGCCTCGAGCGCGAGCGGCGCGTCGGTGGGCACCGCGCCGACCGCGACCACGCGGTCGTAGTGCGTGACGACGGTGCGCACGCTGCCGGGCACGAAGAGGTCCTCGACGAGGTAGCGGTCGCGCAGGTCCTGCTGGGTGGACGCGGGGATCTGGTCGGGCGACGTGGGGCCGTGGACGGCATTCATGGTGCTTCCTTCCGGTCGGGGATCAGAGCAGGCCCATGAGGCCGGGCAGCCACAGGGACAGTTCGGGGACGAAGACGATGACGAACAGCATCACGATGAGCACGATGAGGAACGGCACGAGCTTCACGATGACGGGCTCGAGCTTGGCCTTCGCCACCTGCGCGCCGACGAACAGCACGGGCGCCGAGGGCGGCGAGATGACCGCGATCGAGAGGTTGAAGACCATCATGATGCCGAAGTGCACGGGGTCGATCCCGTACGAGACGGCGATGGGCAGGAAGATCGGCGTGAAGATGAGGATGGCCGGCGTCGGGTCGAGCGGGATGCCGATCAGCAGCAGCACGACCATCATGATGAGCAGCACCACGACCTTGGAGTCGGTCCAGCCGAAGAGCGACTCGGCGATGAGCTGCGGCAGCCGCGCGTAGGTCATGACGTACGACATGATCGTCGACACCGCGATCAGGAAGATGACGATCGCGCTCGTGCGGCACGCGTCGTAGAGGATGCGGGGCAGCTCCTTGACGGCGATGGTGCGGTAGATGAACGAGAGCGCGAGCGAGTAGAGCACGGCGATCGCCGAGCCCTCCGTGGGGGTGAAGAAGCCCGCGACGATGCCGCCGATCGCGACGACGATGAGGCCGAGCGACGGGATCGCGCGCCACAGCGTGCGCAGCATGTCGGCGAACGGCGGCCACGGCTCGCCCTTGAGGTCGGGGCGGCGGCGCGCGGCGACGAAGACGACCGCGGCGCAGGCGAGCGCCCACAGGATGCCGGGGATGTAGCCGGCGATGAAGAGCGCGCCGACCGAGGTGCCGCCGGCGGCGAGGGAGTAGACGATGAGCGTGTTGCTCGGGGGGATGAGCATGCCGGCGGGCGCGGAGGCGACGTTCGCCGCGGCGCTGAAGGCCTTGTCGTAGCCCGCCTTGCGCTGCATCGGCGCCATGGTGGAGCCGACCGCCGCGGCGGTCGCGACCGCCGACCCGGAGACGGTGCCGAAGATCGCGTTCGCGATGACGTTCGTCTGCACGAGCGGCGCGGGGGTGCGGCCGACGAGCACGCGCGCGAGGTTGATGAGCCGCTCGGCGATCCCGCCGTTGTTCATGATGACGCCGGCGAGGATGAAGAAGGGGATGGCGAGCAGCGCGAACGAGTCGGCGCCGCCGATCATCTGCTGCGCGGCCGTGATGGCGCCGCGCTCGAAGTCGACGATGAGCAGCATGCAGAGCGCGCTCGGGAGCGCGATCGAGATGGAGACGGGCGCGCCGATGGCGAGCAGCAGCACGAGGCCGCCGATCAGGATGGCGCTGATGGTGCCGGGGTCGATCACAGCGAGGCCGCCTCGAGGTCCTCGTCAGGCTGTCCCACGTGGCCGACGTAGCGGCTCGAGAACGTCGTGACGATGTGGATGGTCAGGTAGATCGTCAGGAGCACGCCCGAGATCGGGAGCACGAGGTAGAGCTGGCCCTGCGTGAGGGGCAGCAGCGGATTGCGCTGCCCCCACGCGAGCATCGACTGCTGCAGGCCGCCGAACACCATCACGTACAGCACGAACGAGAGCGTCGCGGCGTAGGCGAGGAGGTCGGCGACCCGCTGCAGGGAGCGCGGGAGGCGCTCCACGAGGAAGTCCATGATGACGTCTGCCTTCTCGCCCACCGCGATCGAGATGCCGATGAGGCTCACCCACACGAAGGTGTGGCGCGCCGCCTCCTCGGACCACGCGCTCGGGGCGCCGAGCACGAGGCGCGTGAAGACCTGCCAGGCCACGAGCACCACGAGCAGGGCGAAGAGCACCACGCACACGGTGCGCAGGGAGGTGTCGAGCCAGGTCCTGGCCGTCGTCATGAGCTTCCGAGTCGTCATCAGCCGCGCGCCGCCTCGATCGCGTCGTAGATGGCGCGGGTCACGTCGGTCGTGACGCGCTCCTCGTGGAGCGGCTGCACGGCCTCGCGGAACGCCTCGATGTCGACCTCGTTGATGGTGGCGCCGGCCTCCTCGGCTGCGGCGGTCGCCTCGTCGACGGCGGCGGCGAAGGCCTCGAGCTCGGTGTCGACCGAGGTGTCGAGCAGCTCCTGGAAGATGCCCTTCGTCTCGTCGTCGAGCGCGTCCCACACCGCGGGGCTGCCGATCAGGTAGTCGGGCATCATCAGGTGCTGCGTGAGGGAGTAGTACGGGGCGATCTCGTCGTGCGAGAGGCTCGAGTAGATGAGCGGGTTGTTCTCGGCGCCGTCGAGCACGCCCGACTGGATCGCCGTGTAGACCTCGCCCTGCGCCATCGGCGTGCCGACACCGCCCATGAGCTCCATCATCCGCACGTTGGTGTCGGAGCCGATCACGCGGATCTTCTGGCTCGCGAGGTCGGCGGGCGTCTCGACCGGGCCGACGCTCGAGTACACGTTGCGGACGCCGCCGTGGTAGGCCGCGAGCACCTGGATGTTGTCCTCCGAGCACCGCGTCGTACAGGTCGCCGACGATCTCGCGGTCGTTGAGCACGCTCATCTGGTGCTCGGGCGACTCGTAGAGGTAGGGCAGGTTCACGACCGAGAAGTCGGAGTCGAAGTTCTCGAGCAGGCTGCCGGCGACCATCGCGAAGTCGATCGTGCCGGACTGCACCTGCTCGATCGTCGCCGCCTGGTCGCCGAGCGTCTCGTCGGTGTAGAGCTCGAGCGAGTAGGCGCCGTCGGTGCGCGCCTCGAGCTCGTCCGAGAGCGCCACGAGCGCCTGAGCCTGCGGGTGGTCGATGTCCTGGTTGAACGCCACGCGGAAGACGGTCGGGTCCTGCGCCCCACCCTCCGCCGTGTCGCCCGAGCCGCCGCTCGAGCACGATGCGAGCGCCAGTGTCATGACCGCTGCGGCGCCGATGGCGCCGAGCATCCGTCGTCCCTGCATGGGGTTCCTCCTCGTTGAGTGCCGGCCCGGTCGCACTTGCGCCGATGGGCGGGTAGGGGGCTACTCTAACCAGATAGAACCGAGTTGCGCCACACGGAACACGAAACAGAACCGAGTTTCGTTGCGCAGCCACCAGCTCGAAGAGGAGACGGCGTTGCGAGCAGCGAAGTACATCGGCGGAGGACGCATCGAGGTCGGCGCGGCCGAGCCCTCGGCGCCCGCGGCAGGCGAGGTGCGCATCCGCGTCGCCTTCAACGGCATCTGCGGCACCGACCTCCACATCGTGCAGGGCCACATGGATGCGCGCGTCGCGATGCCCGCCACGATCGGCCACGAGATGAGCGGCACCGTCGAGTCGGTCGGCGACGGCGTCGACCTCGCCCCCGGCACGCAGGTGACCGTCATGCCGCTGCGCTGGTGCGGCGAGTGCCCCGCGTGCGTCGCGGGCCACCAGCACATCTGCCAGCGCCTCGACTTCGTGGGCATCGACTCGCCGGGCGCGCTCCAGGAGCTGTGGACCGTGCCGGCGTCGATCGTCGTGCCGATCCCCGACGCGGTGTCGCTGCAGCACGCCGCGCTCGTCGAGCCGCTCGCCGTCGCCGTGCACGACGTGCGGCGCTCCCGCCTCGCCGCCGGGGAGACGGCCGTCGTCATCGGCGGCGGCCCGATCGGTCAGCTCATCGCCGTCGTCGCTCGCGCGGCCGGCGCCACGGTCATCCTCGCCGAGCCCGACGCGGCGCGTCGCGCCTTCGCCGAGCAGCAGGGCGCGATCGTCGTCGACCCGATCGAGGGCGACCTCGCCGCGCTCGTCGAGGAGCGCACGGCCGGCGCCGGCGCCGATGTCGTCTTCGAGGTGGCGGGCACGCGCGGCACCGCGCTCGACGCCACGCGCCACGCCCGCACGCGCGGCCGCGTGGTCTTCGTCGCGATCCACCCGGAGCCCGTGCCGGTCGACCTGCACCGCATCTTCTGGCGCGAGCTCGAGGTGCTCGGCGCCCGCGTCTACGAGCGCGAGGACTTCGAGCGCGCCATCGAGCTGCTCGCCGCCGGCGCCGTGCCCGCGGATGCGCTCATCACCCGCGTCGTCGCGCTCGACGACACCATGGAGGCCTTCGACGCGCTGCTCTCCGCGGCCGCGATGAAGATCCTCGTCGACGTCCAGGGGGCATCCGCATGAGCATCTCGTTCGACCTGAGCGGCACGACGGCCGTCGTCACCGGCGCTCGCCGCGGCATCGGCTTCGCCATGGCCGAGGCGCTCGCCGCCGCCGGCGCCGACATCGTCGCGGCATCCGCGAGCCAGGAGGCCGACGGCGGCGCGATCGGCGCGCGCGTGCGCGAGCTCGGTCGCGCGTTCGAGGGCCACGCGGTCGACTTCCGCGACCGCGACGCCGTCGTCGCCTTCGGGGAGGCCGTGCGCGACCGCGCCGACATCCTCGTGAACAACGCCGGCACCATCCGACGCTCGCCCGCCGCGGAGCATCCGCTCGAGTGGTGGGACGAGGTGCTCGACGTCAACCTGCGCAGCCAGTTCGTGCTCACGCAGACCGTCGCCGGCGGCATGCTCGAGCGCGGCTACGGGCGCGTGGTGTTCACCGCGAGCCTGCTGAGCTTCCAGGGCGGCATCAACGTGCCGGGCTACACGGCCGCGAAGTCGGGCATCGCCGGGCTGGTGAAGGCGCTCAGCAACGAGTGGGCGGGGCGCGGCGTCACCGTGAACGCCATCGCGCCGGGCTACATCGCCACCGACAACACCGCGGCGCTGCGCGAGGACGAGGGCCGCTCGAACGCGATCCTCGAGCGCATCCCCGCGGGACGCTGGGGCAGGCCGGAGGACCTGCAGGGCGCGACGGTCTTCCTCGCGAGCCCCGCGGCGGCCTACGTCACCGGCGTGACGCTGCCGGTCGACGGCGGCTGGATGGGCCGATGAGCCTCGAGCTCGGCGGGGTCGTGCCGCTCGCCACGGTCGCCGACGAGGCCGCGGCCGACGCGATCGCCGACGGCCTCGTCGAAGGCGGCCTGCCGGTGCTCGAGGTCACGCTCCGCAACGCGTTCGGGCTGGCCGCGATCGAGCGGATCGCCGCGCGCGGCGACGTGCTCGTCGGCGCCGGCACGGTGCTCGACACCGAGCAGCTGCGGCGCGCCCTCGACGTGGGCGCATCCTTCATCGTCTCGCCCGGCCTCGACGACGAGGTCGTCGAGGCCGCGCTCGCGGCCGGCGTGCCGGCGCTGCCCGGCGTGCAGACGGCGACCGAGGTGCAGCGCGGCCTGCGCCTGGGCCTCGACCGGCTCAAGCTCTTCCCGGCCGGCGTCGCTGGCGGGCTCGGCCTGCTCGGCGCGCTCGGACCCGTCTTCCCCGACGTGCGCTTCATGCCCAGCGGCGGCGTGAGCGCCGCGAACCTCGCCGACTACCTGGGCCACCCCGCGGTGTTCGCCGCGAGCGGCTCGTGGATCGCGTCGCCCGAGCGCGTGGCCGCGGGTGCCGATGCGATCGCCGCCGCGGCTCGCGAGGCCGTCGCCATCCAGGACGCGCTCCGATGAGCGTCGTCGCGCTCGGCGAATCCCTCGGCCTGCTCGTCGCCTCGCGCATCGGGCGGCTCGAGCTCGTGCCGACGATGGACCTCGGCTTCGGCGGCGCAGAGAGCAACGTCGCGATCGGCCTCGCGCGCCTCGGCGCGCCGGTCACCTGGATGGGCCGGCTCGGCGCCGACGCGCTCGGGCGGCTCATCGAGCGGCAGCTGCGCGCGGAGGGCGTCGCCGTCGCCTCGACGCACGACCCGGAGGCACCCACCGCGCTCATGCTCAAAGAGCGCCCCTCGCCGGGCGCGAGCGCGGTCAGCTACTACCGCGCCGGCAGCGCGGGCTCGCGGCTCGCCCCCGAGCACCTCGACCTGCAGCGCATCCGCGACGCCCGCGTGCTCCACGTCACCGGCATCACCGCCGCGCTCGGCGAGGGGCCGCGGGCGGCGCTCGAGGCCGCCATCGACGCGGCGCGCGAGGCAGGCACGCTCGTCTCCTTCGACGTGAACCACCGCTCGCGCCTGTGGGGCGTCGAGCTCGCGGTGCCCGCCTACCGCGCGCTCGCCGCGCGCGCCGACCTCGTCTTCGCCGGCGAGGACGAGGCCGAGCTGCTCACCGGCGAGCGGGACCCGCGGGCGCAGGCGGCGGCGATCGCCGCGCTCGGGCCGACGCAGGTGGTCGTGAAGCGCGGCGTCGACGGCGCGACCGCGCTCGTCGACGGCGAGCTCGTCGAGCAGCCCGCGTTCCCGGTGCAGGCGGTCGACACCGTCGGCGCGGGCGACGCGTTCGTGGCCGGCTACCTCGCCGAGCTGCTCGCCGGTGCGTCGCTCGCCGAGCGACTCCGCACCGCCGCCGCCTGCGGCGCCGTCGCCTGCACGGCGCCCGGCGACTGGGAGGCGGCGCCCGATCGGGCCGCGATCGCCCGGCTGCTCGGCGGCGGCGACCCCGTCCAGCGCTGACCCGCGCCCCGCGCAGCCCGGCCGCGGCGGGCGGCCCGGGCGCGGGGCGCTCGATAGGGTGGGGTGTACGCGAACCCGTCGAAGGGATGGCCCATGCCAGGAATCGTCATCATCGGCGCCCAGTGGGGCGACGAGGGCAAGGGCAAGGCCACCGACCTGCTCGGCCCCCGCACCGACTACGTCGTGAAGTTCAACGGCGGCAACAACGCCGGCCACACGGTCGTGGTGGGCAACGAGAAGTACGCGCTGCACCTGCTGCCGTCCGGCATCCTCACCCAGGGCGTCACGCCCGTCATCGGCAACGGCGTGGTCATCGACCTCGAGGTGCTGTTCGACGAGCTGACCGCGCTGTCGGCGCGAGGCGTCGACGTGTCGAAGCTGCGGATCTCCGCGAACGCGCACATCATCACCGACTACCACCGCACGCTCGACAAGGTCACGGAGCGGTTCCTCGGCAAGCGCTCGATCGGCACCACCGGCCGCGGCATCGGCCCCGCGTACGCCGACAAGATCAACCGCGTCGGCATCCGCGTGCAGGACCTGTTCGACGAGTCGATCCTGCGGCAGAAGATCGAGGGCGCGCTCGACGTCAAGAACCACATGCTCACGAAGGTCTACAACCGGCGCGTCGGTCACGGTCGACGAGGTCTTCGACGACCTCACCTCCTACGTCGAGCGGCTGCGCCCGATGGTCGGCGACACCGGCCTCGAGCTGTCGCGGGCGATGGATGCCGGCAAGACGGTCGTCTTCGAGGCCGGCCAGGCGACGATGCTCGACATCGACCACGGCACCTACCCGTTCGTCACGTCCTCCACCGCGACCGCGGCCGGCGCCGCCGCGGGCTCGGGCGTCGCGCCCGCGCGGCTCGACCGCGTGATCGGCATCGTGAAGGCGTACACGACCCGCGTCGGGGCGGGCCCGTTCCCCACCGAGCTGTTCGACCAGTGGGGCGAGCTGCTGCGCAGCAACGGCTTCGAGTTCGGCACCACGACCGGCCGCCCGCGCCGCTGCGGCTGGAACGACACCCTCATCACCCGCTACGCGTCGCGCGTGAACGGGCTCACCGACATCGTGCTCACGAAGCTCGACGTGCTCACCGGCATCGAGCGCATCCCCGTCTGCGTCGCCTACGACGTCGACGGCCAGCGGTTCGACGAGATGCCCATCTCGCAGTCCGACTTCCACCACGCGAAGCCGATCTACGAGGAGCTGCCCGGCTGGACCGAGGACATCTCGGGCGCGCGCGACTTCTCCGAGCTGCCCGCGAACGCGCAGTCCTACGTGCGCTTCCTCGAGGACTGCTCCGGCAGCCGCATCTCGGCCATCGGCGTCGGCGCCGACCGCGAGGCGATCATCCAGCTCCACGACCTCATCGACTGACTCCTCAACCGGGTAGTTGGCATCACGAGGGCACTATCCCCTCGAGCTGCCAACTACCCGGTTGAGATCAGTGGTGGTGGGCGGACGCGTCGACCGGCGTCGCGCCCGGGCGGCTCCACTGCGGCACCGGGCGGCCGTCGCGCGCCCAGCCGGTGAACGTCGGGTCCTGCGGCCAGCCGGTCGGCGAATCCTCCCACTGCTCCTGCCGCCCGTAGGCGGTCATGTCGAGCAGGCTGAGCGAGGTCATCGCGAGCTCGACGCCGCGCCCGGTGATCCAGTTCGTCGCGAACACGCGGTCGCCGCGGCGCAGCAGCGCGACGTACGCGCCCTCCGTCTCGGGTCCCAGCAGCGGGTCGTCGACGTGCTCGACCGAGAACCACGGATGCGTGTAGCCCATGAAGGCGCGGTACGGCGCGAGCTCCGACCACGTGCCCCTGCTGAGCACGGCGAACGCGACGCCGCGGGCGTTGAGGTACGAGGCGTCGTGGAAGTCCCAGATCGATGCGGTGCAGCCCTCGCACTGCCCCTCGAACGGCTGCCCGTCGTGCCACATGTGCTTGTAGACGATCAGCTGCGGCCTGCCGTCGAAGACGTCGAGCAGCCGCGTGGCGCCGTGCTCGCCGATGACCTCGACGTCGGGCACCTCGGTCATCGGCAGCCGGCGCCGGGCCGCGGCGATCGCGTCGCCCTCCCGGGTGTGGGCCTTCTCGCGGGCGAGCAGCCGCTCGCGCTCGCGCGACCACGTCGCGCGGTCGACGATCGAGGGGGCGGGTGTGGATGCGTCGATGGTGACCATGGCGAGGATGTTAACGCTGTTCACATGGTTGCGGAAGGGCCCCGACCTGCTCGACGTCGCCGGTGGTCGCCCATCCGCGCTGCCGCCTCGAGCCACCGCGGGCGACGTCGAGATGGGATCTGGCTGGGAGGATCTGTACCCCACTCGCAGGGTCGGCGGCTAGCCTCCGACCATGCGCTCCGCACCCGCCGCGCCTCCAGGGAGGCGACGTTGACCCGTCTCAGCCCGACGCGCGCGACGGATCGAGCCCGACCGGCGGTGGCGCTCGACGTGGGCGCGATGCTGGTGCTCGGCAGCGGATGGGCGGCGCTGACCGCCGCCTCGGGCGCGCTGCTCGCCGCGCTCGCGCCGCCGACCGGCATGGTCGGGTGGATCGCGCTCGCCGTCGCCGCGACGCTCGTCGGCCTCGCGCTCCTCTCCGGGCTGCGCCAGGTCGTCATCGTGGCCGCCGCGCACTCCCGCTGGCCGTCGCCGTCGCCGCAGCCGTCGCCGGTCGTGTCGGATGCGCGCGTGGCGCTGCTCTATCCCACGGCCGACGACTTCCGCGCCGACGTGATCCGGCGGAGCGCGACCCAGTCGCATCCGGGCACGAGGGTCGTGGTGCTCGACGACTCGCAGCAGCCCGAGGTGCGCGCTCGAGTCTCGGCGCTCGCGGCCGAAGGTGCCATCGAGGTGCACCGCCGCACGACCCGCACGGGCGCGAAGGCCGGCAACCTCAACGCGTGGCTCGCCTCGCACGCCGGCGAGGTCGACTACGTCGTCGTGCTCGACGCCGACCAGGAGATCGGGCCCGAGTTCGTGGCCGTCGCCCTCGCCCGGTTCGCCGCCCACCCGGAGGCCGCGGTCGTGCAGGGACGCATCCGATCCCGCAGCGGTGACACCTCGTTCGCGCGCGACTTCTCAGGCCTGTTCACCCGGCACGCCGACATCAAGCTCGCGGCCCGCTCGGTGCTCGGCCTCGTCGACTTCTTCGGCCGCGGCGCCATGCTCGACGCTGCCGCGCTGCGCCAGGTCGGCGGCTTCCCCGAGGTGGTGATGGAGGACACGGCGCTGACGGTCGAGCTCGAGCGCCGAGGGCGACGGGTGGTCGCCGCGCCGGAGCTGCTCTCGATCGAGGACGCACCCGTCGACCACACCGCCTTCGCCGTGCAGTTCGGCAAGTTCGCGGAGGGTGCGCTGCAGCTGCTCGTCCGCTCGCGCCGCAGCCTGCTCGACCCGCGGCTGAGCGTGCTGCGCCGCGTCGACCTGACGCTCGAGCTGCTCATCCCCGTGCTCGCCGCGCTCGTGCCGCTCGCGCTCTTCGGCTACGCCGTCGTCGCCGCCGTCACCGGGGCGGCCGCGTTCCCGTGGCAGCTCGGGCTGCCGCTCGCCGTGCTCAGCGTCGTCCCGCTGCTGCCCGAGGCGCTGCACCGCTGTCGCGCGCGCGGGCTGCGCTCGGGGCTCGGCTTCGCCGTGCGCGCCTCGATGCTCTACGCATCCGTCGGCGTCGTCGCCGCGCGCGCGGTCGTCGCGGTCGCGCTCTCCGGCCGGGCGCGGTTCCGGATCACGCCGAAGGAGCGCGCCGGCGGCAGCGCCTCCGTCATCGTGCGCCGCCGCGCGCTCGAGGTGGTCGTCGCGCTGCTCGCGCTCGTCGTCGCCGTGCTGTGGGCGGGGCGACCGGAGATCGCGACGCCCTTCGTCGTCATCGCGGCGACCGCGCTCGCCTTCGGGTGGCGGGACGCGGTGGGGGAGCGGATCGGCTAGATGACCCCGAGCGCCAGCATCGCGTCGGCGACGCGGTTGAAGCCGGCGATGTTCGCGCCGGCCACGTAGTCGCCGGGGCGGCCGTACTCGTCCGCCGTCGCCGCGCAGCGGTCGTGGATGCCCTTCATGATGTCCTCGAGGCGCTCGTCGGTGTGCTCGAACGTCCACGAGTCGCGGGATGCGTTCTGCTGCATCTCGAGCGCGCTGGTCGCGACGCCGCCGGCGTTCACGGCCTTGCCCGGCGCGAACGTGACGCCGGCGGCCGACAGCACGCGCACGGCGCCCTGCGTCGTCGGCATGTTGGCGCCCTCGCCGACGAGCGTGCAGCCGTTGGCGGCGAGCGTCGTCGCGTGGTCCTCGTCGAGCTCGTTCTGCGTCGCGCACGGCACCGCGATGTCGCACGCGACCGACCAGATCGAGCCCTGCGACGAGAACGACGCGCTCGGCCGGCGATCGGCGTACTCGCTGATGCGGCCGCGTCGCACCTCCTTGACGTCCTTGAGCAGCTCGAGGTCGATGCCGGCCTCGTCGACGATGTAGCCGGACGAGTCGCTGCACGCGACGACCGTGCCGCCGAGCTGCTGCACCTTCTCGATCGCGTAGATCGCGACGTTGCCGGAGCCCGAGACGACGACCCGCTTGCCGTCGAAGCTCTCGCCGCGCGAGCGCAGCACCTCGTCGAGGAAGTAGATCGTGCCGTAGCCCGTGGCCTCCTTGCGCACCTGCGAGCCGCCCCACGTGAGCCCCTTGCCGGTGAGCACGCCGGACTCGTACGCGTTCGTGAGCCGCTTGTACTGGCCGAAGAGGTAGCCGAGCTCGCGGCCGCCGACGCCGATGTCGCCCGCGGGCACATCCGTGTACTGGCCGATGTGGCTCGACAGCTCGGTCATGAACGACTGGCAGAAGCGCATCACCTCGGCGTCGGACTTGCCCTTCGGGTCGAAGTCGCTGCCGCCCTTGCCGCCGCCGATCGGCATGCCGGTGAGCGAGTTCTTGAAGATCTGCTCGAAGCCGAGGAACTTCACGATGCCCAGGTAGACGCTCGGGTGGAAGCGCAGCCCGCCCTTGAACGGGCCGAGCGCCGAGTTGAACTGCACGCGGAAGCCGCGGTTGATCTGCACGTTGCTGTCGTCGTCGACCCACGGCACGCGGAAGATGATCTGGCGCTCGGGCTCGACGATGCGGCGGAGGATCGCGGCGTCGACGTAGTCGGGCCGCTTCGTCACCACCGGGCCGAGGCTCTCGAGCACCTCGAAGACCGCCTGGTGGAACTCCGACTCGCCTGGATTGCGGCGCAGCACCTCGTCGAAGACGGGGGCGAGGTGCGGGTGGAGCTGCGTCACGAGCGGCCTTCCGTGGCTGTCAGATAGGCCTCCAGCCTATCCGCCGGGTGCGCGCGGCCTCCGGGGTGCGGGTCGCTCGAGCTCAGCCGCCCGCGCGCATGATGCCCTCGAGCCCCGCGTCCGGGCGGCGGCCGGTGAGGTAGCGCAGCGCCTCCTCGCCCATGCCGCGGGCGGATGCGTTCCCCGCCGCCAGGTGCAGGGCGTCGATGAGGTGCTCGCTGCGGTGGCGCCCACGCGACGCCCGCCGCGTCGGCGATGTCGATGCCGTGCACCGTGAGCTCGAAGCTCCGCGTGCGCAGGTACTCGTCGAGGCGCATCGAGAGCCCCGCGCCCGGTTCGCCGATCGCCACGAGCCGGTCGAGCCCGGCTCGCTCGACCGCCTCGACCGAGGCCACCGCGAGGTCGGCGACCGCGCCCACCACGTCGTCGCCGAGCAGCTCGGCGCTCTCGCGCCCGCGCGCCGCGATCGCGGCGTCGTCGCCGCGCTGCCGCAGCACCACCTCGAGGTACTCGCTCGCCGAATGCACCGTCACGTCGAGCGGCGCCGGCTGCGCGAGGTACGCGACCACGGTCGAGAGCGCGCGCGACGTGTGCCCGATGAGCTCGCGCAGCGTCCACTCGCCGAGCCCCGGGTCGCCGAGTCGCTCGGGCGGCACGAGCGCGACCAGGTCGACGAGCTCGAAGGCCGCCCTGCCGAAGTGCACGGTCATGCGGCGATGGTCGCACGCGCGGCCCGCGGCGGCAATCACGGATCGGGTCGGCGGCGGCGGCAGAATGGGCGCGTGAGCATCCTCGACCTGCCCGTCCTGACGCATCCGCTCGTCACCCTCGAGCCGCTGTCGCACGACCACGCGCCGGCGCTCGCGACCGCCGCCGCGGAGGGCGACCTGTGGCGGCGCGCCTGGTACACGTCGGTGCCCGAGCCGGATGCGGTGGGTGCCGAGATCGACCGCAGGCTCGGGCTGCATGCCGCCGGCTCGATGGTGCCCTGGGCGATCGTGGTGGGAGGCCGTGCGGTGGGCATGACGACCTACATGAACATCGATGCCGAGACGCCGCGGGTCGAGATCGGCTCCACCTGGATGGCCGTGTCGGCGCAGGGCAGCGGTGTGAACCCGGCCAGCAAGCTGCTCATGCTCGCGCGCGCGTTCGACGACCTGGGATGCCCGGCCGTGGAGTTCCGGACCTCCTGGCACAACCGGCAGTCGCGCGATGCGATCGAGCGGCTGGGCGCGAAGCAGGACGGCGTGCTGCGCAGCCACCAGTACTCCAAGGGCGTGCTGCGCGACGTGGTCGTCTACTCGATCATCGCGACGGAGTGGCCGGCGGTGCGCCGGGGGCTCGAGGCGCGGCTCGACGCGCGGGCGACCTAGGCTGGAACCATGAGCACGCCCGACGAACAGCTGCAGCGACTGCGGCGCTCGATCGACAACGTCGACGCCGTCCTCATCCACACGCTCGCGGAGCGGTTCAAGCTCACGCAGGCGGTCGGTGAGCTGAAGGCGCGGCACGGCATGCCGCCGTCCGACCCGAGCCGCGAGGCCACGCAGATCGGCCGGCTCCGGCGGCTGGCAGAGGACGCCGAGCTCGACCCCGAGTTCGCCGAGAAGTTCATCACCTTCGTGATCGCCGAGGTCATCCACCACCACGAGCGGATCGCGGGCGGCGAGTAGTCAGCCGGCCGGCCTCAGGTTCGGGTCCCGGGACCCGCTCCACCCAACGGGACCCGGTGCACCGGGTCCCGTTGGGTGGAAGGGGTCCCGATCGGGTCAGTGGGCGCCTGAGGCTCAGGGAGCACCCTCCGCGGCCGCCGCGATGTCGTCGAGGTCCTGCTGCATCATCTTGCGGGTCATGGCCATGCCGAGCGGCGCGGTGAGCTTCGCCATCACGCGCTGCACCCACGAGGGCGACAGCAGGGAGCCGCCGAAGCGCATCCGCAGCACCGTGCCGGGCTCGCCCGACCCATCCGTGGTCGGCTCGAGCGTGAACTCGGTGCGGTACGCCATGCCTCGGGCCTCGGCGGCGATCATGGTGGAGCGGCCCTCGTCGATGCCGACGACCTCCATCTCCTCGGTCTCCTCGCGGCCCATCATCGTGCGGGTCTCGCGCCAGCGCGTGCCGATCGTGTAGCCGACGCCGGCCAGTCGCTCGACCCGCGCGACGCCCGACAGGATCGTCGGTGCCGCCTCGAGGTCGGTGAGGATGCGCCACACGGCCTCCGGCGGAGCGGCGATCGGCGCTCGAGGGTCAGGGTGATGTCGCTCATGCTGCGGGCTCCCAGATGCCGATGACGAGGGCCATCGCCGTGATCACGAGCAGCTCGTTGAGCGCCGTGTGGCCGGTGACGCGGAAGCCGCGCGGGTCGAAGGCGTCGTGCACGACGACGCGGGCGAGCGTGAAGCCGACGAAGAGGATCCAGGCGGTGACGAGCGCGTTGAGCAGGAACGAGCCGCCGTAGAACGCGTGGCTGATCCAGGCGGCGCCCGCGAGCACCCACGCGGTCGCGAACGCGCAGACGATGATGAGCGGGTAGACCCACGGGCGCACGCCCTGGCCCATCGTCTCGGGCGTGTGGCCGATCGCCTGCATCCACGAGGTGCCGAGCACCTTCGGGTGGTAGTAGACGAAGCCGACCACCATCGCTGCGACGGTCGCGAGCAGGACGGCGAAGATGTTGATCGCGGGGACGGTGAGCTCCATGGCTGAAGCATAGGCTCCGGCCGCGAGCCCGGCGCCGACGACCTGCGCTCAACCGGGTAGCTGGTACCGGGAGCGGATAGTGCCCTCGCGAGACCAGCCAGCCGGTTGAGCGTGCAGGATCAGGCGAAGCGGGAGCGGATGGGTGCGCGGTTCGCGGCGCGGAGGTCGGTGAGCGAGAGGGTCGCGACGTCCTGGATCTCGACCAGGTCGCTCGTCGCATCCGTCACGCCGATGCGGAGCACGGGCACGCCGCGCGCCTCGCACATGCCGGTGAACTTGACCTCGTCCTCGCGCGCGACCGCGACGAGCGCGCGAGCGCCCGACTCGGAGAACAGGGCAGCGGTGTCGTCGACGCCGTCGCGGTCGGCGATGCCCGGAGAGCCAGATGCGGGCGCCGATGCCGAAGCGCAGCGCGCTCTCGACGACGGCCATGCCGAGGCCGCCCTCCGAGAGGTCGTGCGCCGACGTGGCGAGGCCCTCGAACGCGATGCCGTGCATGAGGCCCGCGAGCCGCTTCTCGGCCGCCAGGTCGACCTTCGGCGGCAGCCCGCCGAGGTGGTCGTGCACCGCGCCTGCCCACGCGGAGCCGTCGAGCTCGTCGCGCGTCGTGCCGAGCAGGAAGAGCGCCTGGCCGTCGTCCTGCCAGCCCGAGGGCAGCCGGCGGTCGACGTCGTCGATGATGCCGAGCACGCCCACGACCGGCGTCGGGTGGATCTGCGTCTCGCCGGTCTGGTTGTAGAACGAGACGTTGCCGCCCGTGACCGGGATGCCGAGCTCGACGCAGCCATCGGCGAGCCCGTCGACGGCCTCGGCGAACTGCCACATGACGGCCGGGATCTCGGGGTTGCCGAAGTTCAGGCAGTCGCTCACGCCGATCGGCGTCGCGCCCGAGACGGCCACGTTGCGGTAGGCCTCGGCGAGCGCGAGCTTCGCGCCCTCGCGCGGGTCGAGCTGGCAGTAGCGGCCGTTCGCGTCGACCGCGACGGCGAAGCCGAGCCCCGACTCCTCGTCGATGCGCACCATGCCGGCGTCGTCGGGTGTCGAGAGCGCGGTGTTGCCGAGCACGTAGTCGTCGTACTGGTCGGTGATCCAGGATGCGTCGGCCAGGTTGGCCGAGCCGGCCAGCGCGAGCAGCTGGTCGCCCAGGTCCGCGCCGGACGCGCGCGCCAGGGTGGAGGCGCTGTCGGCCTGCAGGGCGTCCTGCCAGTCGGGGCGCGCCATCGGCCGTTCGTAGACGGGGGAGTCGATCGCGACCGTCTTCGGGTCGACGTCGACGATCGTCTCGCCCGTGTGGGTGATCACGAGCCGGCCGTCGCCGGTGACCTCGCCGAGCACGCTCGTCTCGACGTCCCACTTCGCCGTGATCGCCAGGAACGCGTCGAGCTTCGCCGGGTCGACGATCGCCATCATGCGCTCCTGCGACTCCGACATGAGGATCTCCTCGGCCGTGAGCGTGGGGTCGCGCAGCAGCACGTGGTCGAGCTCGACGCGCATGCCCGACTCGCCGTTCGCGGCGAGCTCGCTCGTGGCGCACGAGATGCCGGCCGCGCCGAGGTCCTGGATGCCCTCGACGACGCCCGCCGCGTACAGCTCGAGGCAGCACTCGATGAGCACCTTCTCGGCGAACGGGTCGCCGACCTGCACGGCGGGCCGCTTGGCGGGGCCCTCCTCGTCGAACGACTCGGAGGCGAGGATGGATGCGCCGCCGATGCCGTCGCCGCCGGTGCGGGCGCCGAACAGCACCACCTTGTTGCCGACGCCGGTGGCGTTGGCGAGGTGCAGGTCCTCGTGCCGCAGCACGCCGACGGCGAGCGCGTTGACGAGCGGGTTGCCCTGGTAGACGGCGTCGAAGACGGTCTCGCCGCCGATGTTCGGCAGTCCCGAGGCAGTTGCCGTAGAAGGAGATGCCGCCCACCACGCCGTGGACGACGCGAGCGGTGTCGGGGTGGTCGATGGCGCCGAACCGCAGCGCATCCATCACGGCGACCGGTCGCGCGCCCATCGAGATGATGTCGCGCACGATGCCGCCCACACCGGTCGCGGCGCCCTGGAAGGGCTCGACGAACGACGGGTGGTTGTGGCTCTCGATCTTGAAGGTGACGGCCCAGCCCTCGCCGACGTCGAGCACGCCGGCGTTCTGGCCCATGCCGACCATGAGCCGCTCCTGCATCTCGGGCGTGACCTTCTGCCCGAAGGTGCGCAGGTGCGTCTTCGACGACTTGTAGGAGCAGTGCTCGCTCCACATCACCGAGTACATCGCGAGCTCGGCGCTCGTGGGGCGGCGGCCGAGGATGTCGCGGATGCGCGCGTACTCGTCGGGCTTCAGGCCGAGCGCGGCGAACGGCTGCTCGCGCTCGGGGGTCGCGGCGGCGCGATCGACGGTGTCACGCGGGGTGGAAGGGGTCACGACTCTCCTCGGAGCGAGCTCGGCGGTCCCTCGATCCTACCGAGCGGCCCGTGCCCGGCTCGCCCTCAGGCGAACCACTCGGTGGGCGGGCCGGCGTTCAGCAGCACCGTGAAGACGATCGCGACGAGCACGAGCGCGACGACGACGAGCAGGATGGGGTGGCGCACGCCCCAGCGGAACGCGCGGTCGATGCCGGTGGCGTCGCGCGGGTCGTCGGTCGCCTCGGTGCGCCAGGCGCCCTCGAGCGCACCGCGGCGCTCGAGGCGGCGCTCCCACGGGATGGTGGCGTAGGGGACGACGGCGGTGACGATGCCGAGCAGCGTCGTGCCGGCCGACCAGCGCTGGTTGCGTCCGACGACGAGCTGCATCGCGCCGTAGCTGAGGAAGACGAAGCCGTGGAGCGACCCCGCGACCGGCACGAGCGCATCGACCTGGAAGGCGTACTTCGCGATCAGCCCGATGATGAGCAGCGTCCACGTGATCGCCTCGGCGATGGCCAGGAAGCGGTAGACCCGCTTCGGGGCGAGGCCGGATGGTGTGGTCGTGGCAGGCGCGGTCATGTAGCCAGCCTACATTGCCGAGCGCCGATCACGACCAGCGGACCGGCTCGCCGTCGGACGTGCTGTAGTCGCCCTCGAAGGGCTCGTAGGTGGCGGCGCCGAACTCGACCGCGTCGGTGCCGGCGACGACGTAGCAGGTCGTGGCCGTGCCGCCCTCGTCGATCTCGCTCGGCATCGACGCCGTGTTGCACGGCGCGAACTCGCCGATGAGGCTCACGGTCTGCATGCGCTGGCCGTTCGAGTCGAGCGCACCCATGTCGGTGTGGAGCGCGGTGGACGCGAGCTCGGCGGCCGCCGGGTCCGGCTTCGTCGCCTCCACGGTGACGTAGTAGGTGGTGTAGCCGGCGAGCTGGTCGAGGAAGTCCTGGTCGAGGCCGGCGGCCTCGTAGTCGGCGATCGCGCCCTCCTCGACACCGACCACCGTGATCGTGAGCGGCACGTCGACGACGTCGGTGCCGGAGCTGAACGGCACCGTCGCCTCCTCGCCGAACGCGAGCTCGGTGCCGGGAGCGGTGAGGTCGCCGGGCGCGGCCGCCTCCTCCGTCTCGGCCGCCTCGGTGGCCTCGGGCGCCTGCGACTCCTCGACCGCGGCGGGCTCCGTCTCGGCCGGGGCAGTCGGCGTCACGCAGGCGGAGAGGCCGAGCGCGGTGATGGCGACGGTGAGGAGCAGGGCTGAGGCGCGAGACTTGGGCATGGCGCGGCGATCGCTTTCGTCCGGGGACG
Source organism: uncultured Actinomycetota bacterium (assembly GCA_963803465.1). GTDB lineage: Bacteria > Actinomycetota > Actinomycetes > Actinomycetales > Microbacteriaceae > Agrococcus. The sequence continues at coordinate 842,504 of CAWDMS010000004.1, read as the reverse complement.
CTCGGAGCACTCTCCGAGGGTTCCTCACGACGATATCTGCGCGACGCGCAGAGCTCGCTGGGCGCTGCCGCCCTGGCGGTCGCGCTCAGGCCGCGACGGCCTCGAGCGCGCTCTTGAAGATCTCGAGCCCGTCGAGGCCCGCCTTCATGCGCGTCGTGGTCGGGCCGAAGCCCAGCTCGACCGCGTGCTCGGGGTGCGGCATGAGGCCGACCACGTTGCCCGCGGCGTTCGAGAGGCCCGCGATCGCGTCGACCGACCCGTTCGGGTCGTCGCCGACGTAGCGGAACGCGACGAGGCCCTCGCCCTCGATCCGCGCGACCTCCTCGGTCGTCGCCACGAAGCGTCCCTCGCCGTTCTTCAGCGGGATGACGATCTCCTGGCCCTCGGTGTAGCGATTCGTCCACGAGGTCGAGGTGCGCTCGACGCGCAGCGTCTGGTCGCGGTTCACGAACAGGCCCGTCTGGTTGCGCACGAGCCCGCCCGGCAGCAGCCGCGCCTCGGTGAGCATCTGGAACCCGTTGCAGATGCCGAGCACGGGCATGCCGCGCTCGGCGGCCTCGATGACCTCGGTCATGATCGGCGAGCGCGCGGCGATGGCGCCGGACCGCAGGTAGTCGCCGTAGGAGAAGCCACCCGGCAGCACGAGCGCGTCGACGCCGTGCAGGTCGTGCTCGCCGTGCCAGAGCGCGACCGCCTCGTGGCCCGCGAGCCGCACGGCGCGCTGCGCGTCCCGGTCGTCGAGCGTGCCCGGGAACGTGATGACGCCGACCCTCACTGGGCGGCCTCGTCGACCACGCGGACGCCCACGACGTCCTCGATCACGGTGTTGGCGAGCACGTCGTCGGCGACCTCGCGCACCTGCGCGAGCAGCGCATCCGTCACCGGACCGTCGACGTGCAGCTCGAAGCGCTTGCCGACGCGCACGTCGCCGACGGCCTCGTGGCCGAGGCGGGCGAGCGCGCGGGTGACGGCCTTGCCCTGCGGATCGAGGATCTCCGCCTTCGGCATGACGTCGACGACGATGAGGGCCATGGGTCGCTCCCTGGGTGAGTAGGTGGAGTTCGGTGCGTGGGGGTGCGCATCCAGTCTACGGATGCGGTGGGTGCCGCCGACGGCCTGTGGGCGCATTCCCGGGCTGGCGGGGATCGCGGCGGGCTATTGTCTGTCCATGACGTTCAGGGGCGACGCGAACTTCGACACCAGCACGGTCAGCCGGGGCGGCGGTGGCCGCGGCGGTGGCGGCGCGATCGCGGTCGGCGGCGGCGGCATCATCACGGTGATCCTCGTGCTCGTCTCGATGTTCTTCGGCGTCGACCTCACGGGCCTCGCGCCGAGCGCGCCGATCGACCCGCAGACGCAGTCGCAGCCGGGCGAAGAGGTCACCGGCTGCTCCGGCGAGGACGCGAACGACCCCAACAACGTCACCTGCCGGATGGAGGGCGGCGCCGACTCGATGTCGCGCTTCTGGACCGAGACCGCGAGCGCCAACAGCATCGAGTACGCCGACCCCTCGGTGCAGCTGTTCGACCGCCAGGTCGAGACCGGATGCGGCTCGGCGACGAGCGCGGTCGGCCCGTTCTACTGCCCGCCCGACCAGCGCATCTACATCGACACCACGTTCTTCCAGCAGATGCGCGACCAGTTCGGCGCCTCGGGCGGCTCGCTCGCGCAGCTGTACGTGCTCGCGCACGAGTGGGGCCACCACATCCAGAACCTCACCGGGCCAGCTCGACCGCGTGCAGCAGGGCGACACCGGCCCGCAGTCCTCGGCCGTGCGCAGCGAGCTGCAGGCCGACTGCTACGCCGGCGCGTGGATCGGCGCGCGCCTCGCAGACGACGCGACGACGACGGCGGTGCGCCGGTGCCTGATCGCGCCGACGCAGCAGGAGATGGACGACGCGCTGAACGCGGCCGCAGACGATCGGCGACGACTCGCTGCAGCAGATGGGCGGCGGCGGCGTCAACCCGGAGGGCTGGACGCACGGCTCGAGCGAGCAGCGGATGCGCTGGCTCTCGAACGGCTACAACGACGGCGTCGGCGCCTGCGACACCTGGAACGCCCCGGAGGTGTGACGCGCAGCGTCGCAGCGTCGGTCGAGGAGGTCGACGCAGTCGCCCGTATCGAGACCGATCGTCCTTCGTCTCGATACGCGGCCGGGCTGCGCCCGTCTGCTACTCGACGAGCGGAGCGCCCGTCAGCCGCTCGAGCAGCTCGCGGTAGCGCGCGGCGGTCCGCTCCACGATCTCCGCGGGCAGCACGGGCGGCTCGCCCTCGCCGTCCCAGTGCTCCGTCAGCCAGTCGCGCACGATCTGCTTGTCGAACGACTCGACGCGCCCGGAGGCGAGCGGCGCCGCATCCCAGTACCGCGACGAGTCCGAGGTGAGCACCTCATCGGCCGAGCACGAGCTCACCGGTGATGCGGTCGCGGCCGAACTCGAGCTTCGTGTCGGCGAGCACGAGCCCCGCCTCGGCGGCGATCGCGGCGCCCTGCTCGTAGACGCGCAGCGACAGCTCGCGGATCGCCGCGGCGTCCTCGGCGCCGACGAGCTCGACGGTGCGCTCGAACGAGACGTTCTCGTCGTGCTCGCCCTGCGGCGCCTTCCAGGCGGGCGTGTAGATCGGCGCGGGCAGCGCGTCGCCGTCGACGAGCCCCGCGGGCAGCTCGACGCCAGAGATGGCCCCGACCTGCTGGTACTCCTTGAGCCCCGAACCGGTCACGCGGCCGCGCACGACGCACTCGACCGGCAGCATGTCGAGGGTGCGCACGAGCATCCCGCGTCCTCGCACGACCTCGGGCGTGCGGGCGTCGGCGCCGGGCGCGAGCTGCGACGGCAGCCCGAGCCGGTCGATCCACCAGCCGGTGAGGGTCGTCAGCAGCTCGCCCTTGCCGGGGATCGCGGGCTCGAGCACGCGGTCGAACGCCGAGACGCGGTCGGAGGCGACCATGAGCATCTCGGGGGCGCGTGGCGAGGTCGAGCCCCTCGCGCACGTAGAGGTCGCGCACCTTGCCGCTGTAGGCGAGGTCCCAGCCGGCCGCGGCGAGCGTCTCGCGCTGCGCGGCCTCGTCCGCCGCGGTCACGCGCGGGCGGCGATGTCGGTGCGCGCCTGGCCGCCCTCGAGCCGGATGCGCGCGAGGCCGGCGTAGGCGCGCTCGCGCGCCTCGGCGATGGTCGCGCCCGTGCCGACCACGTTGAGCACGCGCCCGCCGGTCGCGGTGAGGCCGTGCTCGCCCGCGCCGGTCGCGGCGTGGAGCACCTGCACGCCCTCGAGCTGCATCGCCTCGTCGACGCCGGTGATTGGGCGACCGGTCGCGGGGTCGCCGGGGTAGCCCTCGCTCGCGAGCACGACCGCGACCGCGGCGGCGTCGCTCCACACGAGCGGCGGCGCCGACTCGAGCGAGCCGTTCGCCGCGGCGAGCAGCACGTCGGCGAGCCCAGACTCGACGCGCGGCAGCACGACCTGCGTCTCCGGGTCGCCGAAGCGGGCGTTGAACTCGATCACCTTCACGCCCGCGTCGGTGACGATGAGGCCGCAGTACAGGAGCCCGACGAACGGGGTGCCCGCATCCGCCATCGCCGCGATGGTGGGCAGCGCGACGGTCTGCACGACCTCGTCGACGAACGCCTCCTCGCTGCCGTAGCGCTCGGCGAGCCAGGGGAGCGGCGAGTAGGCGCCCATGCCGCCGGTGTTGGGCCCGGCGTCGCCGTCCCCGAGGCGCTTGAAGTCCTGGGCGGGGGCGAGCGGCACCGCGTGCACGCCGTCGGTGATGACGAACAGGCTCACCTCGGGTCCGGCGAGGTACTCCTCGATGAGCAGCGGCCCGTCGGGCAGGAAGGCCTCGGCGTGCGCCTCGGCGGCGGCGCGGTCGTCGGTGACGATCACGCCCTTGCCGGCAGCGAGCCCGTCGGCCTTGAGCACCCACGGGGGCGGGGATGCGTCGAGCGCGGCCCGCACGTCGTCCATCGACCGGGCGATCGAGTCGGTGCCGGTCGGCACGCCGGCGCGCGCCATGACGGCCTTCGCGAACGACTTCGATCCCTCGATCGCGGCGGCCGCCTTCGTCGGGCCGAACGCCGGCACGCCCACGGCGCGCAGCGCATCCGCGACGCCCGCGACGAGCGGCGCCTCCGGGCCGATCACGACGAGCTCGAAGCCGCCGTCGACGGCGAGGTCCGCGACGAGGTCGGGCTGCTTGATGTCGATGCGCACCGCCTCGACGTCCGCCGCGATGCCGGCGTTGCCCGGCGCGGCGGTGATCTCGTGGCCGCCCTCCGCCAGGAGTGCCGCGATGATGGCGTGCTCGCGCGCGCCGCTGCCGAGAACAAGGATCCGCACCCGCCCATTGTACGAACCGTCGGCGGTCGCCGTTCCGCACCGCCTCGATGCATCGTCGATGAGGAGCCCGGGAGTGCTGGCGGCGCGGTGCCGGTGGGCGGCACGACGTAGCCTGGCCGGATGGCGAAGCGCATCCCCGACGTCGACGGCATGGCCGCGGTGACCGCCGCGCTCGCGGCGGATGCGGGCAGGCCCGACCGGGCGCTCGCGGTGCGCTACACGCTGCAGTGCCTCGCAGAGCGGGCGCCGGGCAGGAGCGTGGAGGTGCGGGTGCCGCCGTTCGGCGCCGTGCAGGCGGTCGAGGGCCCCGGCCACACGCGCGGCACGCCGCCGAACGTGGTCGAGACCGACGCCGCGACGTGGCTCGCGCTCGCGACCGGCGCCGAGACGTGGGCGGAGGCGGTCGGCCGCGGTGCCGTCCGAGCCTCCGGCGTGCGCGCGGACGTGTCGGCGTGGCTGCCGCTCGTGCGTCCCCGCGGGGCGTCCGCCGAGTAGCGCGGCGCATCCGCGCGGCGCCGACGCCGGGGCGACGATCACAGCATCGAGGCCCATACTGAGCACATGGCCCAGGTCGTCCGCCCCCAGGGGTTCATCGGTCCGCTCGTCGTGACGGTGATCGGCATCATCCTGCTGCTCAACGGCGTCCCGGCCCTCGTCCAGTGGATCGGCTGGATCGCGCAGGCCGCGCTCGTCGTGGGCGTCGAGGGTGCGATCGATCAGGCCCTCGTGCCGGTCGGCATCGCGGCCGGCGCGACCTTCGTCGGCTTCCTGATGCTGCGCGGCGGCTTCGGCTCGCTGCGCTCGCTCGCGCGCGGCGCCACGCAGCGCGCGCAGGCGCAGGTGCGCGGCGGCGTGCAGCAGGTGCGGCAGGAGGTCGGGCAGCGCTACGGCGAGGCCCGCGCCCAGGCCGAGCACCTGCAGCCCTCGTCCCAGCAGGGCTGGTTCGAGCGCATCGAGTCGCTCGGTCGCGAGGTCGAGGCCGAGCGCGCGCGTCGCTCCGGCCAGCCGGTCGCGGCGCAGCAGCCGCCCCGCCACCCGCAGCAGCAGCGACCGCAGCAGCAGCAGCAGCCGCAGCCGGCCGCAGCAGCGCCCGGCGCAGGGCCAGCCCACGCAGCAGCGCCCGCAGCAGCCCCAGCGGCAGCCGCAGCCCGCCGCAGCGCACCCCGGGCGGCGAGCGGCTCGGCCGCATCGAGGAGCTCCGTCAGCGCGTCGACGGCAGCGTGCAGCAGGCGGTGCAGCTGGGCGACGCCGGCACGCAGGCCGCGCAGCGCGTGCGGCAGGCCGCCTTCGAGGAGGCCGCGCGCGTGCAGCAGCGGCAGCTGCCGAAGCCGTCCGACGACGTCACGGCGCTCATCGGCCGCCTCGATCGCGCCGACGCCGAGCACGTGCGCCGTCAGGGCTCGTCGCTGACGCGCTCGTCGCTCACGACCTCGTCGCTGTCGAAGACGTCGCTCCGCCTCAACTCGCTGCTCGCGCGCCGCCACTGACCGCCGCGCGGCGCCGCCCCGCCCGCTATCCGTCGAGCTTCCCCGAACTCGGGGTCTCGCGTCCCGAGACCCGCGGTCCGGGGAAGCTCGACGGATGCGGCGAGACGCTCAGGCGCGCCGCTCCAGCGCGCGGATGGCGATCTTGCGCAGCTCGTCGAACCACAGCACCACCGACGCGAGCGCCACGCACACGAGCCACTGCTCGGGCGCGAGCGGCGCGGTGCCGAAGGCCGCCTGCAGCAGCGGCACGTGCACGACGAGCACCTGCGAGACCACCCCGAAGGCGAGCGCGGCCCACAGCCACCGGTTCTTGAACAGCCGGTGGAAGGCGGACACGCGCTCCGAGCGCGAGTTGAGCGCGTTGAACAGCTGCGCGAGGACGAGCGTGGTGAACGCCGCCGTGCGCGCCGTCTCGACATCCTCCGAGCCCTCGATGAGGCCGCCCGGCAGGAAGATGTCGATCGCGAGCAGCGTCACGATCGCCATCACGGCACCGATCGAGACGATGCCCGCCCACATCTGGCCGTCGATCACCCGCTCGCCCGGTCGTCGCGGCGGTCGCGCCATGACGTCCTCGGTCTCGGCGTCGACGCCCATGGCGAGCGCGGGCCCCGAGTCGGTGACGAGGTTGATCCAGAGGATCTGCGTCGCGAGCAGCGGCACGACCATCGACTCCCCGTGGCCGGTGAGGCCGAGGAAGCCCGCGAGCATGACGCCGAAGAACATCGTCAGCACCTCGCCCATGTTCGACGAGAGCAGGTAGCGCAAGAACTTCCGGATGTTGCCGAAGATCACCCGGCCCTGCGCGCACCGCCGCCACGATCGTCGCGAAGTTGTCGTCGGTGAGGATCATCGCCGCGGCCTCCTTCGAGACCTCGGTGCCGGTGATCCCCATCGCGACGCCGATGTCGGCCCGCTTGAGCGCCGGGGCGTCGTTCACGCCGTCGCCCGTCATCGAGACGATCTGCCCGTCGGCCTGCAGCGCGTCGATGAGCCGCAGCTTGTGCTCGGGCGCGACGCGCGCGAACACCGACACGTCGCGCGCGATCTCGCGCAGCGCATCCGCGTCCATCGCGTCGAGCTCCGGGCCGGTGACCACCCGGTCGCCCGGGGTCGCGATGCCGAGCTCCTGCGCGATGCGCAGCGCCGTGGCGGGGTGGTCGCCGGTGATCATGACCACCCGGATGCCCGCGCGGTGCGCCGCCGCGATGGCCGTCGCCGCCTCGGAGCGCGGCGGGTCGATGATGCCGACCGTGCCGACGAAGATGAGGCCCTCCTCGAGCGCGATCCCGGCCTCCGGGTCGAGGTCCCCCGCCGCATCCGTGGCGGATGCGTGCTCGTCGGCCTCGAGCGGACGGTACGCGACCGCGAGGGTGCGGAGCGCCTGTGCCGACATCGAGGCGACCGACGCGTGGACGCGCTCGCGGTCGGCGTCGGTGAGCGTCGGCGACCTCCATGCCGGTGCGCACGTGGGTGCAGTGCTGCAGCAGCACGTCGGGGGCACCCTTCGCGATCAGCACCGGTCGGCCGCGCCCGCCGTCGGGGAGGGGATGCTCCGCGTCCTCGACGATGACCGACATCATCTTGCGCTCCGACGTGAACGGCACCTCGCCGATGCGCGTGAAGCGCCGCTCGCGGCGCTCGGTCAGCCCGGCCTTGCGCTCGGCGACCACGAACGCCGCCTCGGTCGGGTCGCCGACGACGATCCAGCTGCCGTCTGCGTCCTGCCGCACCTCGGCATCCGACGCGAGCGTGCCGCCGGAGAGCACGACGATGTCCTCCTCGCGCAGGTCGAGCTCCGGATCGCTGTCGAGCAGCGGGCTGCCGTCGACGAGCACGTCGCCGTCGGGCGCGTAGCCGACGCCGGTGATGTCGGTGGCGCCGGAGCCGGTGTGCACGCGCAGCATGGTCATCTCGTTGCGCGTGAGCGTGCCGGTCTTGTCGGAGCAGATCACCGTCGCGGAGCCGAGCGTCTCGACCGACGACAGGTGCTTGATGATGGCGCCCTGCCGGCTCATCGCCTGCACGCCGATGGAGAGCACCACCGAGAGGATCGCGGGCAGCCCCTCCGGCACCGCCGCGACGGCGAGCGAGACGCCGACGAGCAGCACGTCGACGCCCTCCTGGAGCGAGCCGATGCCGCTCGTGAACCCGATCGCGCCCATCACGACGATCGCGATCACGATCACCGCGATCCCGAGCGTGCGGCTGACGCCGGCGATCTCCTTCTGGAGCGGCGTCGGCTCCTGCTCGGTCTGCGCGAGCATCGTCGCGATGTGGCCCATCTCGGTCTGCATCCCGGTGGCGGTGACGACCGCCCTGCCGACCCCCTGCGTGACGGCGGTGCCCTTGAACACCATGTTCGAGCGGTCGCCGAGCGGCACCGGCTGGGGCAGCGTCGCCACCGACTTCGTCACCGGCACCGACTCGCCCGTGAGCGACGCCTCGGCGATCTGCAGCGACGACGACGACAGCAGCCGCGCATCCGCCCCGACCGAGTCGCCCTCCGCGAGGGCCAGGATGTCGCCGGGCACGAGCTCCGACGCGGGCACCTGCTCGGCCCGCCCGTCGCGGACGACGGTCGCGCTCACCGCGGCCATGCCCTGCAGTGCCGCCACCGCATCCGCCGCCTTCGCCTCCTGCACGTAGCCCAGGATCGCGTTCGCGACGACGATCACGATGATGACGATCGCGTCGATCGGCACCCCGTGCGCGCCCTCGAAGGCCCAGGCGACGGCGGAGATGACGACGGCGCCGAGGAGCAGGTAGATGAGCGGGTCGGCGAACTGCCGCAGGATGCGCCGCCACGCGGGCTCCGGGGGAGCGGCATCGAGCACGTTCGCGCCGAAGCGCTCGCGGCGATCGACGGCGTCGGCTGCCGAGAGCCCCGTCGCGGCATCGACGCCGAGCGTGGACGCCGCCTCGCTCGCGTCGACGAGCGCCCAGTCGGTCTCCCCGTGCTCGGCTCGCGGAGCGGACGGCGGCGTGCCGGGGGCGTCGGTCATGCTCCTTGGCTCCTGTCGTGCCCCCGGCGGCTGCGCGTCGAAGGGGCTGTGGGCAACCTATCGGCTGCGGGGGTGACCGGCCCAGCGCGAGGGCTGGCCGCGGTCGGCGTGGGATGCTGGATGCCATGGACGCCACGCCCGACACCCCGCAGCCCGACGGCGGTGCGCAGCGCGCCGAGACGCGCGAGGAGCTGCGCGTCACCGTGCGCCGCAGCCCCAAGTACGGCGTCTTCATGGCGATCGGCGCGCTCGTCGGGATCGTCGCCGCGTTCGTGCTCGCGTCCACCGGCGCGCCGGGCGTGAACGAGGCAGGCCAGCCGGTCGACACGACCCCCGTCATCGGGCTGATGCTCGTCATCGGCTTCGTCGTCGGCGGCGTGCTCGGCGGCATCGTCGCGCTCATCGTCGACCGCTCGCTCGCGCGGGGCACCCGCACGGCGGTCGCCGAGCGCGTCGAGACGCGCGAGGCGCAGGCCGACGAGTCCGCCGAGGATGCCGACGAGGCGGTCTTCGAGCACCTCGAGCCGGCACCCGAGGCGGCGCCCGGCGAATCGGCGACGGATGCGTCGGCAGCCGCGCCCGAGGACGACCGCCCCCGCGAGGCCTGACGTGCCGGCGAGGCGCGCGCGGCTCGGGCTGGTGCACGCCGTCGCCTGGGTCGCCGTCGGCATCGCCCTCACCGCCACCGCGACGGACGCGCTCCGCGCCGATGGCGGATCGCTCGCGCTCGCGTTCGGTGGCGCGTCGTTCGCGGCCGGGGCCGGTGCCGGGCTGCTGGCGCCGCGGCGTGCCCGCAGCGCATCGCTCGCGCTCGTCGCCGCCGGGCTCGCGGCGCTCGCGACGGCCGCCGCCGGCGCGCTCGCCCTCGCAGGCCAGCCGGTCGGCATCGCGCCGGTCGCCGCCCTCGGCCTGGCCGCCGGCTTGCAGCTCGCGGCCGTGGCCGCGGCGGGCGAGGCCGATCCGCCGCTCGCGCCGCGCATCCGGCCCGCACCGACGCTGCTCGCCGCCGCGGTGGGCGCCGCCCTGGTCGCGGCTGCCGCGCTGCTGCCGGCGCTCCCGCTCGGCGCGCTGCTGCTGGCAGCGGCCGCCCTGCAGGTGCTCGCGCTCGCCCTGCTCGTCGCCGGCGGACCCGGTTCTGGCTCGTGGACCCGAGCATTCGGGTCCGCGAGCCACGATCGGGTCGACGACGCCGCGGCGGCGCCGACCGGTCGCGCGGGGCTCCCGCTGCAGGGGCTGCTCGCGCTCGCGGCCGCGGGCGCCGTCGCGCTCGCGGCCGTGCGGCCGGCGCTCTCGGCGCTCGGCGCGGACGACCCGCAGCCGGCAGGGCCCGCGGCGCTCACCCTCCTGCTCGGGGCGCTCGCGGGACCGCCGCTCGCCCGGCTCGCCGAACGGCTGCTGCCGCCGCGGCGCGCGGCCGCGGCGCTCGCCACGCTCGGCGGGGTCGCGGCCCTCGCGGCGCCCCTCGCGCGGCCGGGCGCGCTCGACCTCGTGGTCGCGGCCGTCCTCGGGGTCGCGCTGGCCGCATGCGTCGGCCTCGCCGAGCTCGCGCGCCGCGCGCAGCTGCGGCTGCCGCGGGCGACCCCTGCCGTGCTCGCCCTCGCCGGCGCCGCGGGGGCGGCGCTCGCGGGGCTGCTGCTCGCGGCGGTGCCGCTCCCGGACGCCGTGCTCGCCGCATCGCTCGCGTGCGTCGTCGCCGCGCTCGGCGCATGGGCGCCCGGCGCACGGGCGAGGGTCGCGAGCCCGTAGCCCGCGCGCAGGTCAGCTGAGCTGCGTCTGCTCCACCCAGTCGAGGTACTCGGGGGTGACGGTGCCGGTCACGTACTCGCCCGTGAAGCACGAGAGGTCGAGGCCCTGGATGTCGGAGCCGTCGAGGATCGCGCGCTGCAGGTCGTCGACCTCCTGGTAGACGAGGAAGTCGCTGCGCAGCGCCTCGTTCACCTGCGGGATCGAGCGGCCGGAGGCGATCAGCTCGGAGCGCGACGGCATGTTGATGCCGTAGACGTGCGGGTAGCGCACGGGCGGCGCCGCCGATGTGAAGGTGACGGAGTTCGTGCCGACCGAGCGCATCATCTCGACGATCTCGCGGCTCGTGGTGCCGCGCACGATCGAGTCGTCGACGACGAGCACGTTCTTGCCCCGGAACTCGCTCTCGAGCGCGTTGAGCTTCTGCTTCACCGACTTCTTGCGCTCCTGCTGCCCGGGCATGATGAAGGTGCGGCCCACGTAGCGGTTCTTGTAGAAGCCCTCGCGGTACTCGATGCCGAGCCGGCGCGCGACCTCCATCGCGGCGGGGCGCGACGAGTCGGGGATGGGCATGACGACGTCGATCGCGCCCGACGGCGTGTAGCGCTCGATGGTGTCGGCGAGCCGCTCGCCCATCCGCAGCCGCGACTCGTACACGTTGATGCCGTTCATCACCGAGTCGGGGCGCGCGAGGTAGACGTACTCGAACGAGCACGGCAGGAGCACGGGGGAGTCGTGCGTCTGCGCGGATGCCAGCTCGCCGTCGGGGGTGATGAACACCGCCTCGCCGGGCGCGACGTCGCGCACGATCTGGAAGCCGGAGCCGGTGAGCGCCACCGACTCGCTCGCGACCATCCACTCGGTGCGGCCGCTGTCGGCGAGGCGCGAGCCCAGCACGAGGGGCCGGATGCCGAACGGGTCGCGGAAGGCGAGCATGCCGTGGCCGGCGATGAGCGCGATCACGCCGTAGGAGCCCTCGACCCGCTCGTGCACGCGGCGGACCGCGGTGAAGAGGCGGTCGGCGTCGAGGTCGCCGCCCCGCACGAGGGTCTGCAGCTCGGAGCCGAGCACGTTGACGAGCATCTCGGTGTCGCTGCCGGTGTTCACGTGCCGGTGGTCGACGGTCGCGAGCTCCTGCTCGAGCTCGCGCGTGTTCGTCAGGTTGCCGTTGTGCACGAGCACGATGCCGTACGGCGCGTTGACGTAGAACGGCTGCGCCTCGAGCTCGTTCGTCGCCTCGCCGCGCGTCGCGTAGCGCACGTGCCCGAGGCCGATGTTGCCGAGCAGCGCGCGCATGTCGCGGGTGCGGAAGGCCTCGCGCACCTGGCCCTTGGCCTTCTTCACGTGGATCGAGCGCGCCTCGGCGGTGGCGATGCCGGTGGAGTCCTGCCCGCGGTGCTGGAGCAGCGCCAGAGCGTCGTACACCTGCTGGTTGACGCTCGAGTCGGAGACGATGCCGACGATGCCGCACACAGGCGAGCTCCTTCTGTCGCGGAGGGGAGGGTCCCAGCCTACCGAGCGGGGCGTGCCGCCCGACGCCCGGGACGCCTCCGCGCGACCCGGCCACGCCCCCGTGCCGCGGATGCCGTGGGGCGCGTCGTCCATGTCACGTCCAGGCATCGGCGGCACAGTGGGGTACATGAGCTTCGACACCGAATCCATCAAGCACCTGCCCGAGCAGTCCCAGGAGTGGCCCGGCCGCACCGACGAGCTGCGGCCGCTGCCCGACCACGGCGAGACCAGCTACACCGGTCGGGGCCGGCTCGAGGGCAAGCGCGCGCTCGTCACCGGCGGCGACTCCGGGATCGGCCGCGCGACCGCGATCGCGTTCGCCAAGGAGGGCGCCGACGTCGCGATCGCCTACCTGCCGCAGGAGCAGGACGACGCCGACGAGACCCGCACCCACATCGAGGCGGCGGGCCGCCGCGCGGTGCTCATCCCCACCGATCAGCGCACCGAGCAGGCGAACATCGACCTCGCGGCGACGGCCGTCGAGGGGCTCGGCGGGCTCGACATCCTCGTCAACAACGCCGGCTACCAGATGGCGCAGGAGTCGCTCGCCGACATCAGCGACGCGCAGCTGCGGCAGACGTTCGAGACGAACATCTTCGCGATGTTCAACCTCACGAAGGCCGTGCTGCCGCACCTGGGCGAGGGCGCGAGCGTCATCAACTGCTCGTCGATCCAGGCGTTCGACCCGTCGGAGACGCTGCTCGACTACGCGTCGACGAAGGCCGCCATCAACAACTTCACCGTCAACCTCGCCGCGCAGGTGGGCGAGCGCGGCATCCGTGTGAACGCCGTCGCGCCGGGCCCCATCTGGACGCCCCTGCAGCCGGCCACGAAGCCGAGCGTCGAGGACTTCGGCATGGACGCGCCGCTCGGCCGCCCCGGCCAGCCGATCGAGGTCGCTACCGCGTTCGTCTACCTCGCGAGCGACGAGGCGAGCTACGTCTCGGGCACCGTGCTGGGCGTCACGGGCGGCAAGCCGGTGTTCTGATCCTCACGGCGACGCCGCGGTGGTCGCCACGAGCGCCCACTCCTCCCAGGCCTCGCCGGCGACCACGCGGCTGGTGACGAGTCCGAGCCCCTGCCGGAAGCAGAGGTCGGCTCGCCGTTCGAAGGGCGAGCGCGCGCCGTCCGGCCCTTCGATCTCGCCCGCCCGCACCTCGGAGAAGCACACGACATCGCGCATCGTGCCGAGCACATCCATGGCGCCGGCGCCGACGGCGCGGACCGAGCGGGTCGACCGCTCGCGCTCCGCGTAGGGCCCGGTGCCGAGCGGTCCGATCTCGATCGGCTCGGACTGCGGGGCCACGCTCTGCAGCTGCGCGGCGGTCGGGAGCGTGAAGTCGGCGTCGAAGACGGGGTCGGGCGCCTGCCGCCACGCCTGGTTGAAGGTGAGCTGCAGGCTCTCCCGGTAGCCGCCGTCGGCCCCGGCCCGGCCGTCCGAGACGATGGTCACCGGGTCGAAGCTGCCGTCCACGAAGCGGTACTCCTGGGTGATGCTGACGTCGACCGCGTCGTCGCCCACGGCGACGACGCGGGAGGTGCGGGTCGCATCCACCTCGAGGCCGCTCGACGTCGTGATGCGGTACTGCCACGTCGCGCCGTCGTGGACGTCCCAGTACCCGGCCGCGCTCACCTCGTCGATGCGTTCGCGCTCCTCGGCCGAGAACGCGCTCGTCGGCGTCGGCGGCGGGGTCGTGGGTTCGGGCAGCGCGATCTCGACCGCCGGCTGCGACACCGGCTCCAGCCGCGCCGTCGGACCGGTGCTGCAGGCCGCGAGGGCTGCAGCGGTCAGGATGATCGCCGCCGCCGCTCCTCCCCGGATCGTCATGGCTGCACGCGCTCGAGCGAGTCCGCGAGCGTGACCGCGAAGTCGCGCAGCGGGCCGTAGCCGGGACTCTCCTCGTGATCACCCGGGGTGAAGGGCACCATGGCTGGAGCGGTGCGGTACCAGTCGACATGGAAGCGCGTGTGCGTCCCTCCGTCCCGGGTGGGCGCGAGCGAGACGACGAACGTCGCCATGCGCACGCCCATCGAGCGGACGCTGCCGGTGGCGGTGGTGCCGTCGACGACGTCGTCCAGCGAGATGGATGTCGAGTCCGTGCCCGCGCCGTCGGCCTCGGCCTCCACGACGGCCAGCACGCGCTCGGCCGTCGTGGGCGTGACGACGGCGAAGCGCAGCGCGCGCATCCGGTTGTGGACGCTGCCGCTGACCGCGGCCGGGCGGGCCCTCTCGGCGTGGAGGTGGTCGCCGTGCGGCGGAGGGGCACCGGCCGCCCATGGGTCCTCGGGCGCGACGGGCCACGCCGGGCCAGCCATCGCCCCGGTCATCGCGGGCTCGCCGCGGGCGCCGCTGCGCCCGGCCCGCAGCGCGACGATCGCGCTCGCGACCGCCAGCAGTGCGCAGGCCGCCGCGCTCGTCCACCACGCCTGCCAGGGCACGCGCGATGCCTCCCAGCTGCCGACCGCGATGCCCCACGGAGTCGCCAGCAGCAGCGACCCGGGCGCGCCGGCGGCCGCGATCGCGGCGAACGACGCGACGTCGCTCGCGAGCTCCGAGAGCGTCAGCCGCGACTCGAGATCGACCAGGGCGATGCGCGGCGCGGACCCCCCGATCGCGACCATGATCGTCCCCTCGGCCGCCCCGTCCGCGACGGCGAAGACGGGACCGGCCGGCGCATAGCTCGCGGCGGCATCCAGCGTGCGCGCCTCGAGCAGCAGCAGGCGCGCCTCGTCCCAGACGGCGACCGACGCGCCGCGGTCGACGAGCGCGAGCCCTGCGCGGCCCTCGGTCGACGTGGCGACCGCGCGCACGACGCTCGCGCTCGCCGCGTCGAGCACCACGATCGCGGTCTCGGTCAGGGCGTGCACGGTCGATGCGGGCCCGGGTGCGAGGGCGGCGATCGGCAGGCCCACGTGCACGTCGTGCACCTCGCCGCTCGCGCGGTCGAGCAGTCGCACGCGGTCGTCCCCGACAGCGGTGACCGCGACCGACGACCCGTCGCTGCTCGTCGCGACCTCGACCCGGACCGCTTCGCCGACGTCGAGGTCGGCGGAGGCGCCGGCCCGCGCCGCCGTCGCGCCGATGGTGAACAGCGACAGCGAGCCGGAGGCGTCGACGACCGCGAGCAGGTCGCCTGCGGGCGACAGGGCGAGCCCCAGCACCTCGCCGTCGAGGGCGAGGCTCGAGTCGGTGCGCGCGGCGCCGGCGAAGCGCGTGAGCAGCACCGCGGAGCCGTCGGAACGCGCAGCGATCCCGGCGGCCACCGCGACCGGCCCCGGATCGACGAGCTCGGCGCCATCGGCGGGCGGCAGCTCACCGACCGCGCCGAGCCCCGGCGCCGCCGACGAGCCGTCGTGGAGGACGGTGGTCGAGGAGTCGATGCGCGACTGCTGCAGCAGCGGCGCCGCGATGGCGCCGATGGTGAGCACGCCGAGGACCACCGCCGCCGTGCTCGCACCGATGCGGAGGCGCCGCCCGGGGGCTTCGGCCTTCGACACGAGGCGGCCTCCTCCGCGTTCGATGCAGCGGTGCGAACTGCTGTCGAACGTAGGCGCGCGCCCTCTCGGCGTCTACGCCCCTGGGGCGATCCGCAGTGCCCCTTGAGGATGCCCGGCGGGCCGGATCCGAGGATGCCGCCGGCCCGAGCGACGGCCGTGCGGCCCCGGTCGTCAGCCCTCGGAGCGCGCCCGTGCCGCGGAGAACGCGGCCACCGCGCGGTCGACGTCGGCGTCCGAGTGGGCCGCCGACAGCTGCACGCGGATGCGCGCCTCGCCCTTGGGCACGACGGGGAAGGAGAAGGCGGTGACGTAGACGCCCTCCTCGAGCATCGCATCCGCCATCCGGCCGGCGAGCCGGGCGTCGTGGAACATCACCGCGATGATCGGGTGCTCGCCCGGCAGCAGCTCGAAGCCCGCCGCCTCCATGCCCTCGCGGAAGCGGGCCGTGTTGCGCTGCAGCCGCTCGCGCAGCTCGCCCGCGCCCTCGACGAGGTCGAGCGCCGCGAGCGACCCCGCCACCACCGAGGGGGCGAGCGCGTTCGAGAACAGGTAGGGCCGCGAGCGCTGGCGCAGCAGGTCGACGATCTCGGCGCGCGCCGCGATGTAGCCGCCGGAGGCGCCGCCGAGCGCCTTGCCGAGCGTGCCCGAGATGATGTCGACGCGATCCTGCACGCCCGCGAGCTCCGGCGTGCCGGCGCCGGTCGCGCCGGTGAAGCCGACCGCGTGCGAGTCGTCGACCATCACCATCGCGTCGTAGCGCTCCGCGAGGTCGCAGATCGCCTCGAGCGGGGCGAGGTAGCCGTCCATCGAGAACACGCCGTCGGTGACGATGAGCCGGCGCCGAGCGCCCGCGGACTCCTGCAGCCGAGCCTCGAGCTCTGCCATGTCGCGGTTCGCGTAGCGGTAGCGGGCCGCCTTCGACAGCCGGATGCCGTCGATGATCGAGGCGTGGTTGAGCGCGTCGGAGATGACCGCGTCCTCGGCCGTGAGGATGGTCTCGAACAGCCCGCCGTTCGCGTCGAAGCACGACGAGTAGAGGATCGCCGCCTCCTGCCCGAGGAACGTCGCGAGCCGCGACTCCAGCTCGAGGTGCTGGGTCTGGGTGCCGCAGATGAACCGCACCGACGCCATCCCGAAGCCCCACTCGTCGAGCGCGACCTTCGCGGCCTCGACGACGCGCGGGTGGTCGGCGAGCCCGAGGTAGTTGTTGGCGCAGAAGTTGAGCACCTCGGCCCCGTTCGCGACGACGGTCGCGGACTGCGGCGAGTCGAGCGGGCGCTCGCGCTTCGTGAGGCCGGCGGCCTCGATGTCGGCGAGCTCGGCGGTGATGGATGCGCGGGCGGAGAACACGGGTCAGGCTCCCTTGTCGGTGCGGGTGAAGTCGAGGATGACCTTGCCGGCGGCGCCCGAGCGGGCGCGGTCGAACGCGCTCCGCCAGTCGGCGAAGGCGAAGCGGTCGGTGATGACGGGGGCGACGTCGAGCCCGGTCTGGGCCATCGACGACATGGCGTACCAGGTCTCGAACATCTCGCGGCCGTAGATGCCCTGGATGGTGAGCATGTGCGAGACGACCTTGCCGAAGTCGACCTCGATCGGTCGCGACGGCAGGCCCAGCATCGCGATGCGCCCACCGAAGTTGAGGTTCTCGATGATGCCGACGAGCGCGGTGGGGGAGCCCGACATCTCGAGCGCCACGTCGAAGCCCTCCTGCATGCCGAGCTCGCGCTGCACCATCGCGATCGGCGAGGCCCCGTCGACGGCGGCGTCCTGCGGGTTGAGCGCGCGGAAGCCGAGCGAGCGGGCCAGCTCGAGCCGCGGCTCGGCGATGTCGGTGATGACGATGTGGCGCGCGCCCGCGTGCCGGGCGACCATCGCCGCCATCAGGCCGATCGGGCCGGCGCCGGTGACGAGCACGTCCTCCCCGATGACCGGGAACTTCAGCGCCGTGTGCACGGCGTTGCCGAACGGGTCGTAGATGCCGAAGACGTCGAGCTGCTCGGAGGTGACGGTCCGGGCGGTGACGCCCGGATGCACCCACACGTTCGTGGCGGGCACCACGACGTATTCGGCGAAGCAGCCGTCGCGCTGCACGCCGAGGTTGGAGGTGCGGATGCACAGGTGGCGCCGGCCCGCGCGGCAGTTGCGGCAGTGCCCGCACACCACGTGGCCCTCGCCCGACATGATCTGCCCGACGCTGTAGTCGGTCACGCCGTCGCCCACCTCGACGATCTCGCCGCAGAACTCGTGCCCCACGGTGAGGCCGGGTGTGACGGCCGACTCGGCCCACGCATCCCATGCGTCGATGTGGAGGTCGGTGCCGCAGATGCCGGCGCGCAGCACGCGCACCTTGACATGGCCTGCGGGGGTCTCGGGCTCGGGCAGCTCGATGAGCTCGAGCCCTGGCCTGCCTCGGGTCACGAGTGCATGCATGGGGTCTCCGTCGACGGTGGTGGGTGTGCCGGCCCCATCCTGGCACGCGCCGCCACGCCGCTCCTCGACGTCGCCCCTGGCTGCTCGAGCCGCCCCGGCGCCCGCGTCGCCGCCCGCGACGGCCGGTACCCTGGGAGCATGACCGATCCGTACGCGTCCGCCGGCGTCGACACCGAGGCGGGCGACCGCGCGGTGGAGCTCATGAAGGCCGCTGTCTCGCGCACGCACGGCCCCGGCGTGCTCGGCGGCTTCGGCGGCTTCGCCGGCCTCTTCGACCTGTCGGCCGCGGGCTCGTACGCGAAGCCGCTGCTGGCGACCTCCACCGACGGGGTCGGCACGAAGATCGCGCTCGCGCAGGCGATCGACAAGCACGACACGATCGGTCAGGACCTCGTCGGCATGGTCGTCGACGACATCGTGGTCGTCGGCGCGAAGCCGCTCTTCATGACCGACTACATCGCGTGCGGCCGGGTCGTGCCGGAGCGCATCGCCGACATCGTGCGCGGCATCGCGGAGGCCTGCGCGGCGACCGGCACCGCCCTCGTCGGCGGCGAGACGGCCGAGCACCCCGGCGTCATGGCCGCCGACGACTACGACATCGCGGGCGCCGCGGTCGGCATCGTCGAGGCGGATGCGGTGCTGGGCGCCGAGCGCGTCGGCGCCGGCGACCACGTGGTCGCGCTGGCCTCCTCGGGGCTCCACTCCAACGGCTTCTCGCTCGTGCGGCACATCCTCGCCGAGCGGGGCATCGCGCTCACCGACCGGGTCGACGAGCTCGGCGGGATCGCCGCCGAGGCGCTCCTCGAGCCGACGCGCCTCTACACGCTGCCGCTGCTCGGCATGCTGGAGCGTGGCCTCGGCGTGCGCTCGATCTCGCACGTCACCGGCGGCGGCATCGCGGCGAACCTCGCGCGCGTGCTGCCGCAGCACCTGGCCGTCGAGATCGACCGCGGCAGCTGGCAGGTGCCGGCGGTCTTCGGCGCGCTCGCGCAGCTCGGCGGCTTCCCCATGACGCAGGCCGAGGGCACCTGGAACCTGGGTCTCGGGATGCTCGTCGTCGTCGACGACGCCGACGCGGCGGCCGTGATCGCGGCGAGCGAGGCGGCCGGCATCCCCGCGGCGACCGTCGGGCGCGTCGAGCAGGCGCCGGCGGCCGCGGCATCCGCCGACGGCTGGGTGCAGGGCGCCAAGGGCGTCGACGGCGGCGCGGTGCGCCTCACCGGCGCATATCGCTGATCGCAGACATCCAGGAGACTCGGACCCGGGCGGCGTACGGTGGCCCGTGGATCGAAGCCAGTGCACGTGACGGCGCCGACGACGGGAGGTACGTGATGCAGTCTGACGCGGATCGCTTCCGACGCCAGGACCCGAGCCCGGTGGCGGAGCAGTCGCCCCCATCGGCGGCCGCGAGCGACCGACCGCGCGAGCAGCCGCAGCGCGCACCGCAGCGGGATGCGCCGCGGCAGGGCTACGCGCCTCCCCAGTACGGAGCGCCCCAGTACGGAGCTCCGCAGCCGGGCAGCCCGCAGTACGGCGCCCTGCAGCCCGGCGCCGGCCAGTTCGGCGCCGCCCCGTCGCAGGGGCGCTACGCCCAGCCGCTGCCGCCGAGCACGAGGTTCGCGCCACCGCCCCTCGCCGCGCGCGATGCGCCCTTGATCCACCCCGCCGCGGCGCAGGCGTCCAGCACGCTCCCGTACGGCATCCCGGTCTACCAGGCGCCGGTCTACGGCTACGCGCCGCAGCCGCAGCGCGGGCTGTCGATCACGGCGCTCGTGCTCGGCGCCTGCTCGTTCCTGTTCGCCTGGACCCTCGTGGTCGTCCCGATCATCGGCATCGTCTTCGGCTTCATCGCTCTACGACGCGAGCCCGCGGGGCGGGCGATGGCCATCATCGGCCTCGTCGCGTCCGGGATCGGCCTGCTCTGGGTGCTGCTGTTCTACCTGCTGCCGCTGCTGGGGGTCGTGGGCGCGATGCTCTTCACCTTCGGCTCCATCTGACGCGCCCGATCGGGGTGCGCGGCCGTAGGCTTTGCACGGACGCCGCCGCGTCCGCACCAGACTTCGTCACGCGAGGAATCACCCCATGACCTACACCCCTCCCGAGCAGCCCGCGCAGGGCGGCTACCAGGCGTACCAGCCCGGCTACGGCTCGACCTACGGCGCGGCGCCGGCGTCGACGTCCAAGAAGCTCTCCATGTGGGGCCTCATCCTCGGCATCTCGAGCATCGTCATCCCGATCTGGATCAACGCGATCGCGGGCGGCGTGCTCTCGGGCATCGGCCTCGCCAAGGAGCCGGCCGGCAAGATGATGGCCATCTGGGGCATCGTCACCTCGGTGCTCGGCTTCATCTGGGCCTTCATCTTCTGGCCCATCGTGTTCACGCTCGTCATCGCCGCGGCGCTCGTGCCGTACGCGACGACCGGCAGCTGAGACCCGCCAGCGGTCGGCGAGGCCCGCGAGCCGCCGCTGACATCGGAGCGCCTTCCGCGCGCACCATCGACCGCCCGTCCCCTCCGAGGGGCGGGCGGTCGTCCGTCTCGCGCCGACGTGCGCTGCGCACTGGTAGGGGACGGGCCTACCGGGATCGGCGATCGCGTCCTAGCGTTGCTCGCATCGCGCGAAGCGCTGCAGCGCGGCGGCATCGAGGATGGGCTCATCATGAAGGCACTCGTGTACGGCGGCCCGGGAGAGAAGGCCTGGACGGATGTCCCCGACCCGGTGATCGTGCATCCCACCGACGCGATCGTGCGGGTCGATACCACCACGATCTGCGGCACCGACCTGCACATCCTGAAGGGCGACGTGCCCGCCGTCGAGCGCGGGCGGATCCTCGGCCATGAGGGAGTCGGGACCGTCACCGAGGTGGGTGCCTCCGTGACGGGCATCGCCGTCGGCGACCGTGTCATCATCTCGTGCATCAAGTCCTGCGGGCACTGCGCCAACTGCATCGCCGGACTGCGCTCGCACTGTCTCGGTGCCGAGGGGCGGTCCGGCATCGGCTGGGTGCTCGGGCACCTCATCGACGGCACGCAGGCCGAGTACGTGCGCGTGCCCTACGCCGACAACTCGCTGCACCGCCTGCCCGCCGGCGTCACGGACGCCGAGGCCGTCATGCTGTCGGACATCCTGCCCACCGGTTTCGA
The DNA here is from genome assembly GCA_963803465.1 of uncultured Actinomycetota bacterium. Classification (GTDB taxonomy): domain Bacteria; phylum Actinomycetota; class Actinomycetes; order Actinomycetales; family Microbacteriaceae; genus Agrococcus. The sequence continues at coordinate 821,350 of CAWDMS010000004.1, read as the reverse complement.
GATCGGCGTGCAGTACGGGCAGGTGAAGCCCGGAGACGTGGTCGCGGTGATCGGCGCCGGGCCGGTCGGTCTCGCGGCGATGGCGACGGCCGGCCTCTACGGCGCCGCCACCGTGATCGCGATCGACCTCGACTCGAACCGCCTCGACCAGGCAGCGGCACTCGGCAGCACGCACGCCGTGCTCGCCAGCGCCGCGGACTGGAAGGCGCAGGTGCTCGCGCTGACGGACGGGGCGGGCGTCGACGTCGCGATCGAGGCGGTGGGGATCCCGCACACCTTCACGATGGCGACGCAGATCGTGCGGCCCGGCGGCCACGTCGCCAATGTCGGCGTGCACGGCGCGCCCGTGGAGCTGCACCTCGAGGAGCTGTGGATCCAGAACATCACCATCACCACCGGCCTGGTCAACGCCAACACCACGCCGATGCTGCTCAAGCTCGTCGCCCAGAAGAAGATCGCCGCCGATCGGCTGGCGACGCACCACTTCACGTTCGACCAGATGATGGATGCCTACGACACGTTCGAGCGCGCAGCCGAGACCAGGGCGCTCAAGGTCGTGATCGCCCGCAGCTAGGGGCCCGCCGGCGGGCGGCGCGCTCGGCGGGTCAGGTCTCCTGCGAGTGGCCCAGCTGCTCCGGCTCGCCCGTGCGGGCCAGGATCGCGGCCTCGTCCTCCCTGGCTCGGCGACGGTCCTCGCTGACGCCGAAGAGGTAGACGGCGTCGAGGATGCCGAGCGTGTTCGTGACGAGCAGCGTCGCGAACCACGGCTTGCTGCCGTCCTTCGCCGCCTGCCAGAGCGACACGCCCTTCCACGCGAGGCTCCACGCCAGCGCCGCGGCGACGAGTCCGCGTGCCTCGGGTCGCTGCATCCGGTGCGCGAGGTCCGGGTGGCTGCGCGGCTGCTGCTTCATGGCTGTCCCATCGTCGTCGATCGGGCCCGCGAGCGCGGGTCGCTCGAGCCTCACTGTCGCACGGTGCGTCAGGCGTCGCCAGAGCGCATCCGGGTCGTCAGCACTCGATGAACGCCACGGCGAGGCCGCCGAGCGAGGTCTCCTTGTACTTGTCGCTCATGTCGGCGCCGGTGCGGCGCATCGTCTCGACGGCCGTGTCGAGGCTCACGTAGTGCGTGCCGTCGCCCTGCTGCGCCATGCGCGCCGCGTTGATCGCCTTCACGCTCGCCATCGCGTTGCGCTCGATGCAGGGGATCTGCACGAGCCCCTTGATCGGGTCGCACGTGAGGCCGAGGTTGTGCTCGATGCCGATCTCGGCGGCGTTCTCGATCTGCTCCGGCGTCGCACCGAGCACGGCGGCGAAGCCGGCGGCGGCCATCGCGCACGCGGAGCCGACCTCGCCCTGGCAGCCCACCTCGGCGCCCGAGATCGACGCGTTCGACTTGATGATGATGCCGATCGCGCCGGCGACGAGCAGGAAGCGGACCTGCCACGACACCTCGTCGTCGACGCAGTTCGCGAAGCGGTCGGCGTAGTGCATGACCGCCGGGATGATGCCGGCGGCACCGTTCGTCGGCGCGGTCACGACCCTGGCGCCCGCCGCGTTCTCCTCGTTCACGGCGAGCGCGTAGAGGTTCACCCACTCCATGCCCTCGAGCAGGTCGGGGCGGCCCGTCTTCGGTGCGGCGTCGCGGGCGAGCAGCTTCTCGTGCCAGTCCTTCGAGCGGCGCTTGACGTCGAGCCCGCCGGGCAGGATGCCGTCGGTCTCGATGCCGTGGGCGACGCACTCCTGCATGACCTCCCAGATGCGCTCGAGCTGCGCGATCGTCTGCTCGCGCGGACGCCAGGCGGTCTCGTTCTCGAGCATCAGCTCCGCGACGGAGAGCCCGGTCTCGCGGCAGCGCGCGACGAGCTCGTCGCCGTGCGTGAACGGGTACTGCACCGGATGCGCCTGGGTCGCCGGCTCCGGGACGGGGGAGAGCACGTCGCCCTCGTCGTGGCGCATCACGAAGCCGCCGCCGATCGAGTAGTACCCGGCGGTCGCGACCGTCTCGTCCTCGTGGTCGTAGGCGGTGATGCGCAGCGCGTTCGGGTGCTCCGGTCGCACGGTGAGCGGCCGGAACACGAACACCTTCGCGGCATCGAACGGCACCGCGCGGCGGTCCGCGAGCCGCAGCTCGCCGGTCGCGCGGATCCGCTCGAGGGTCGCGGCGATCTGCGGCGTCTCGACGGTGTCGGGCGCGAGGCCGGACAGGCCCAGCATGATCGCGGTGTCGGTGCCGTGACCGGAGCCGGTGGCGCCGAGCGAGCCGAAGAGGTCGACGCGCAGGCGGACGATGTCGTCGAACCGACCGGAGGCATCCGCCTGCACGACGAAGTCGAGGGCGGCGCGCATCGGGCCGACGGTGTGCGACGACGAAGGGCCGATGCCGATCTTGAACAGGTCGAGCACCGAGAGCGATTCGAAGACCGGGGCGGTCTCGGTCGCGTGCCGCCCGAGGGCGGCGGGCGCGTGCAGCGGGGCAGTGGGTACGTGCGAGGTCACGATCGGCTCCTTCGCCGAGGCGCAGCGGAGCCGGGGTGGTGGCTCAGGCGCTGCGGCCCGTCTGGTACTCGTCAGCGTAGTCGTCGTCGTCCGTCGAGCTGGGCTCGTACTGGGCGTAGTCGGCCCACTTCTCGGCCTCCGGGTTGTCTGCCGGAGCCGCACCCAGCTCTTCCGCGAGGATGTTGTAGTTGATGTTCGGGCTGAACGACTTCAGCTCGCGTGCCAGCTTCGTGTGCTTGGCCTTCTGGCGACCACGTCCCATGCTGGACCCCCTTGCGGACGGCGTCGGCGCTGAGCCGACGGACGGTGAGACAAATGCGGTGATAAGTCCAACCTTCATCCTAGCATCGCGCCCGCCTGTCGGCTGTGGTCGTGCCATGCGTGGGGATAGGGTTCCGCGCCGCTACGCGGGCAGGGCCGGGACGAGCAGGGCGCCGAGCAGCAGGCCTGCAGATGCGGCGATCGCGCCGCCGACGACGGTGACGGTCAGCGTCGCCAGGCCGTGGCCCGCGCGGCGACGGCCGAGCTGCTCGACGGACTGCAGGGCGAAGGCCGAGTAGGTGGAGAGGCCGCCGCAGAAGCCGGTGACGAGGATCGCGCGCCACGCGTCGTCGCGCACGAGCAGGCTCGTGCACAGGCCGGCGAGGAGGCTCGCGACCACGTTGACCGCGACGGTGGCGCGCACCGGGCGCTCGCGAGCGAGCGCGCCCGTGAGGAAGCGGACCACCGCGCCGACGCCGCCGGCGCCCGCGATGCCGAGCAGCTCGAGCGGCGTCACGCGGCGCGCTCCCGCACCAGGCGCCGGCCGAGCGCGAGCCCGGCCCATGCCGCGAGCAGGCAGGCCAGGAGCATGCCGAGGGCGAGCGCGATGCCCGGCAGCGCGGGCACGAGCGCCGGCCAGCCGCCGCTGCCCGCGGTCGCCGAGACGCTCGCGACCGCGACCGCGCTGAAGGTGGTGAAGCCGCCGAGGAGGCCGGCGCCGATGCCGTGCCGCAGCCAGTCGGGCGCGCCGGCGAGCGCGGCGACGGAGATGCCCGAGCAGCGCGCAGCCGACGGCGTTGATCACGAGCAGTGCCCACCAGTCGGCGATCCAGGCCTCGAGCAGCGCTCGCGCGGTGGTGCCGATCGCGCCGCCCACCGCGACGGCGAGCACGGAGCGGGCGAGGGGCATGCTCGCCAGCGTAGGCGCCGATCAGCGGCGCGGCTGCTGCCGCCGCACGACCGGCCGCCGGGGCTCGCCGCGTCGCGCGTCGCCGGGCAGCGGCCGCGCGCTCGGGAGCACCGGGTGGTCGGGGTGCAGCTGCCACGGCACGAGCGCCAGCGTGACGCCGTGCACCATCATCAGCTTCTGCCGGATGCGGCGTGACTTGTGGTTGTGGAGCAGCCGCTCCCACCACCGCAGCCCGACGTACTTCGGCGTGTAGACGGTCACGACCTCGGGCCCGTGCTCGGCGCGATGCTGCAGGATGTGCTCGATCACCGGCACGGAGATGTCGCGGTAGGGGCTCGGTGCGATGCGCAGGGGCACGTGGATGCCCGCCCGCTTCCATGCGCGCACGAGCTGCTTCGACGCATCCGCGTCGATGTCGGCGTGCAGCGCCTCGAGCGTCTCGTGCCGCGCGGCGATCGCGTAGTCGAGCGCCTTCAGTGTCGGCTTCGGAGCTCGCCGACCAGCACGATCGCATGGTCGCCCTTCGCGCCGAACCGGGTGATGCGGTCGACGGCGATCTCCTCGCGCACCCGTCCGTAGTAGCGGTGGATCTGGAACATCAGCCACCACAGCACCGGGCCGACGAGGAAGACGAGCCACGCGCCGTGGGTGAACTTCGTGACGGTGACGACGATGAGCACGAGGCTGGTGCACACGGCGGAGACGAGGTTGATCGCGAACGGGAGCGGCAGGAACTCCGCGCGCCGCTTCGAGCGCTTGATCCGCAGCCAGTGCACGACCATGCCGATCTGCCCGAGCGAGAACGAGACGAAGACGCCGATGATGTACAGCTGGATGAGCGCGTTGAGGTCGGCGCGGAAGGCGACGATGAGCACGCTCGCGCCGAGCGCGAGCAGCAGCACGCCATTGGAGTGCACGAGACGGTCGCCTCGGGTGGAGAGGCTCTTGGGCGCGAAGCCGTTGGCCGCGAGCACGCTGCCCAGGAGGGGGAAGCCGTTGAAGGCCGTGTTCGCCGCGAGCAGCAGCACGAGCGCCGTCGCGATCGTCAGCAGGAAGAACAGCGGGGTGCCCTCGCCGAACACCGCCGCCCCGAGCTGCGCGATCACCGACGGCTGCGGCACGGTCTCGCAGCTGAGATAGCCGACGAGATCGCACGGGTCCTCGGCGTAGTGGACGCGGGAGATGACCCCGAGGGTGGTGATGCCGGCGAACAGGGCCATCGAGATGCCGCCCATGAGCACCAGCGTGACGCGCGCGTTGCGCACCTTCGGTCGCCGGAACGCCGGCACGCCGTTCGAGATCGCCTCGATGCCGGTGAGCGCGGAGCAGCCCGAGGCGAACGCGCGCAGCAGGAGCAGCAGCATGCCCGCCTGCGTGAGGTCGTCGCCCTGCACGGCGTAGGCGCTCGAGGCCGCGACCGGCGCGTCGCCCAGCAGCGTGCGCACGAGGCCGGTGCCGACGAGCAGCACGACGGAGGCGATGAAGACGTAGGTGGGGATCGCGAACGCCGCGCCGGCCTCGCGCACCCCGCGCAGGTTGGCGGCCGCGAGCAGCACGATCAAGCCCGACGGCGAGCTCGATGCGGGCGGGGGAGAGGGCAGGGAACGCAGAGATCAGGTTGTCGACGCCCGAGGCGACCGAGACCGCGACGGTGAGGACGTAGTCGATGAGCAGTGCGCTCGCGACGACGAGTCCCGCGCGCGGGCCGAGGTTGCGGTGCGCGACCTCGTAGTCGCCGCCGCCGGACGGGTAGGCGCGCACGAGCTGGAAGCTGCCGGCGACGACGATCGCGATGAGGCAGAGCACGCCGAGCGCCACCCACGGCGCCTGGGTCAGCACGGCGAGCCCGCCGATCGTGAGGATGAGGAACATCTCCTGCGGGCCGTAGGCCACCGACGAGAGGGCGTCGCTGGCGAACACCGGCAGCGCGATGCGCTTCGGGAGGAGCTGGGAGTCGAGCCGGTCCGATTCGAGGGCTTCGCCGAGCAGCCAGCGCTTCGGCGAGACGTCGTGCTTCACGGCGGATGAACATACTCCTCTCGACCGAGCGCGATGACGGCGCGCCGCACGGCCTCCTGAGGAGGCTTGACGTTGACGCTGCGTCAACCCGTAGCGTCGTGGGCATGGAGTGGTCGATCCAGCGCATCGCGAAGCTCGCCGGCGTCTCGAGCCGCACCCTGCGGCACTACGACGCCGTCGGCATCCTCGCCCCCGCCCGCACCGATGCGGGCGGGATGCGCTGGTACGACGAGGCGTCGCTCTCCCGGCTGCAGCGCATCCTGCTGCTGCGCGGGCTGGGCGTGGGGATCCCCGCGATCGCCGACAGCCTCGAGCGCGCATCCGACGAGGAGGCGCTGAGCATGCACCTCGCCGACCTCGAGCGCGAGGCCGACCGCATCCGCAGGCAGATCCGCGCCGTCGAGCAGACGCTGCGGGCACGAGAGAGAGGAGACGCCATGACGGCAGAGGACGCGCTCGACGGGTTCGACCAGAGCCAGTACGAGCAGGAGGTGACGGAGCGCTGGGGCGCCGACGCGTGGAAGCGCGGCCAGGACTGGTGGCAGCGCATGTCGGAGGACGACCGGCGCGACTTCGGTCAGGAGCACGTGCGCATCGCCGCGGGCTACGCGGCGGCGCGCGAGGCGGGCGAGCCCGTCGACTCCGAGCGGGTGCAGGCGCTCGTCGAGCGCCACTACCGCTGGGTCGGCGCCGGCTGGCAGACGGCGGAGCCGGACGTCGACATGTTCGTCGGCCTCGGCGACATGTACGTCGCCGACGAGCGGTTCGCCGCGAACTACGGCGGCACCGAGGGCGCCGAGTACGTGCGCGACGCGATGCGCGCGTTCGGAGCGAAGCTGCAGCAGTAGCGCCCGCGGCTGGGGGCGGATGCGGGGGTTCACCCCATATCCGCCCCACAGCGGCAGGTGCGAGGATCGCGGCGTGCATCTGCTCTCGCTCGCCAGCCTCAAGAACCGCGCGCTCATCGTCCTGGCGACGATCTGCATCGCCATCTTCGGTGGGGTCGCCCTCACCAACCTGAAGACCGAGCTGACACCCGAGCTGGAGCTGCCGGCCGTCGTCGTCACGACGACGCTGCCCGGTGCGAGCCCGGAGATCATGAGCGAGGACGTCACCGGCCCGATCGAGCGAGCCATCCAGTCGGTGCCGGGGCTCGAGGGCACGTCGGGCACGTCGACGACGAGCTCGAGCGTCGTGTTCGCCGAGTTCACCTACGGCATCAACATCCCCACCACCGAGCAGCGCGTGCAGCAGGCGGTCAACCGCATCCTCTCCCAGCTGCCCGAGAACGCCGAGCCCACGGTGCTGACCGGCTCGATCGCCGACTTCCCCGTGCTGCGCGTGGCCATCTCCGCCCCCGGCGACCAGTCGGCGCTCGTCGACCGCATCGAGACGATCGCCGTGCCGCAGCTCGAGCGCACCGACGGCGTGCGCGCCGTGCAGCTGCAGGGCGCGCCCGGCCAGCGCATCACGATCAGCCCGGACGACGCCGCGCTCGCGGCCGCAGGCTTCTCGCGCGTCGACATCACGCAGGCGCTCGACGAGCACGGCCAGCTGCTGCCCGGCGGCACCGTCGACGACGGCGACCAGACGCTGAGCGTGCAGATCGGCGACCGGCTCGGCTCCGTCGAGGACGTCGAGAGCCTCCCGCTCAGCCGCGAGCAGGCCGCCGAGCCCGACCCGGCGAACCCCGCGAACGCGCCGCCAGCGGCCGAGACGGTCACGATCGGCGACATGGCGGAGGTCGCCCTCGAGCAGGACCCAGTCTCGTCCATCGCGCTCGTCGACGGCGAGCCGGCGATCATCCTGTCGATCACGAAGACGCAGGCGTCGAACACCGTCGACGTCTCGCGCGCCGTGCAGGAGCTGCTGCCGGGGCTGCGGGCCGAGCTCGGTGACGACGTCACGTTCACCACGGTGCTCGACCAGGCGCCCTACATCGAGCACTCGGTCGAGGCGCTCGCGGTCGAGGGCGTGCTCGGCCTCGTCTTCGCCATCCTCGTCATCCTCGTGTTCCTGTGGTCGCTGCGCTCGACGATCGTCACCGCCGTGTCGATCCCGGTCTCGGTGCTCATGACCTTCGTCGGCATGTGGGCGGCCGGCTACTCGCTCAACGTGCTCACGCTCGGCGCGCTCACGCTCTCGATCGGCCGCGTCGTCGACGACTCGATCGTCGTGATCGAGAACATCAAGCGGCACCTCGTGTTCCAGCCCTCCAGGTCGAAGGCGATCCTGGATGCGGTGCGCGAGGTGGCGGGCGCGATCACCGCGTCGACCATCACGACCGTCATCGTCTTCCTGCCGCTCGCGTTCGTGAGCGACATCACCGGCGAGCTCTTCCGGCCGTTCGCGCTCACCGTGACGATCGCGCTGCTGTCGTCGCTCGTCGTGGCGCTCACGATCGTGCCCGTGCTCGCCTCGTGGCTGCTCAAGCGGCCGAAGCAGGCCGTCGAGGCGGAGCAGGCCGCCGCCGAGCGCGCCGCCGCAGCCGAGGCCGTCGCCGAGGAGCGCCCGACGCGACGCTCGCTGCTCGGCCGCCGCCGCGCATCCGCCGCCGAAGCGGAGCCGGTGCTCGCGAGCCAGGCGTCCGACCGGGAGCCGGCAGACCAGCCGGAGCGCCCCGACCGGCTCCGGCGCGGCTACCGGCCGCTGCTGCTCGCCACGCTCCGACGCCCGTGGCTCGTGCTCATCGGCGCCGTCGTCGTGCTCGGCGCGAGCGTCGCGGCGCTGCCGCTGCTCGCGACGAACTTCCTCGGCGACGACGGCCAGACCACGGTGCAGGTGTCGCAGACGCTCGAGCCGGGCGCCTCGCTCGACGCGCAGCTCGCGGCCGCCGAGTCGCTCACCGCCGAGCTCGAGCAGCTCGAGGGCGTCGAGACCGTGTCGGCGACCGTCTCGAGCGGCGCGAGGTCGTTCGCGGCCTTCACCGGCGGCGGTGGTGGCGGTGCGATCAGCTACGGCGTCATCGCGGCCGAGGGCACCGACATGCCAGCCCTGCGCGAGCGGATCCTCGCGACCGCCGAGGGGGCGGACGGCGACATCACGGTCGGCCAGTCCGCGGGGCTCGGCGGCAGCGACATCGAGATCGACGTGCAGGCGCCGACGCCCGACGCGCTCGCCGCGGCCACGGCATCCGTCGTCGACGCCGTCACGGGCCTCGACGGGGTCGCGCAGGTGACCGACTCGCTCGAGGGCGCGCAGCCGCTCGTGCAGGTCGCGGTCGACCGCGAGCTCGCCGCCAGCATCGGGCTGAGCGAGGCGGCCGTCTCGGGCCTCGTCGCCCAGGCGATGCAGCCGACGCCGGTGGGGGAGATCCAGCTCGACGGCTCGCTCGTGCGCATCTGGCTCGACGCCATCGCGCCGGCCACGACGCTCGACGAGCTGCGCGCGCTCGAGCTGCCCACGCCGACCGGGCCGCTGCCGCTCTCGGACGTCGCCGAGGTGACGCAGGTCGAGGGCCCGGTGTCGATCTCGACGAGCGACGGCGCGCGCACCGCGACCGTGACCGTCACGCCGAGCGCGGCGGACGTCGGGGGCATCTCCGGCGGCGTGCAGACCGCGCTCGGCGAGCTCGAGCTCGCCGACGGCGCGAGCGCGCAGGTCGGCGGCGTGGCGACGCAGATCACGGATGCGTTCACCCAGCTCGGCATCGCGGCGCTCATCGCCGTGCTGCTCGTCTACGTCGTGATGGTGGCGACGTTCAAGAGCCTGCTGCAGCCGTTCCTGCTGCTCGTGTCGGTGCCGTTCGCGGCCACCGGTGCGATCGCGATGCAGCTCATCACGGGCGTGCCGCTCGGCGTCGCGTCGATGGTCGGCGTGCTGATGCTGGTCGGCATCGTGGTGACGAACGCGATCGTGCTCATCGACCTCGTCAACCAGTACCGCGATCGAGGGCTGAGCGTGCGCGATGCGCTCGTCGAGGGTGCCGAGCGACGTCTGCGACCGATCCTCATGACCGCGGCCGCCACGATCTTCGCCCTCATCCCGATGGCGGCGGGCCTCACCGGGCAGGGAGGGTTCATCTCGCAGCCGCTCGCGATCGTCGTGATCGGCGGCCTCATCTCGTCGACGCTGCTGACGCTCATCGTGCTGCCGGTGCTCTACCTCGTCGTCGAGGGCGCGATCGAGCGCCGCCGCATCCGGGCTGGCAGCGGCACGCGCGCCGACCGTCGTGGCGAGCTGGCAGCCGCGGGCGCTCGCTGACCGCACTCACAGCCGGCTCTGGCCCGGCGTTGGTTCAATGGCTCCACCAGCGAGCATCGGGAAGGGGATGTCGGTGCCGAGCTTCCTCATCGTCCACTGCGCGAGCCAGGACGGCCGCCTGGACGCGTACCGCCAGCCTCCCACCCTCGACGTCGGCGGCTTGCGCGTGCCGCTCGACTGGGGCGACATCACCCTGCACGTGCCGGCCGGCGATCTGCCCGTGACCGTGTTCGTCACCCGGACCTCGGGCCAGGTGGAGGGCGCGATGATCACCGTGCGGGCCCCGGCGGCGACCGGCACCAGGCTCACGTTCGTCCCGCCCCTGCAGCCCGGCGGCGTCTCGCACCTGCGCATCGACGGCCAGTGGCCTGCCGACTCGTCGATGCACTACTACGCGGCCCGCGACGCGCGGACGCTCACGGCGCCCGCCGTCTCGTCGGTGCCGACGCCGCACGTCGGTGGCGGCCGGGTGGAGGCGCAGGCCGCGCTCCGCGTGGTGAACGCCGCGGCGCGGCAGCCGGCAGCGCCGACGCAGCCCGTCGGGCCGACGCCTGGCTCCACGGGATCGGTGCCGTCCGGTCCGTCGTCGTTCGGCCGCCAGCAGGGGGCCCGCGTCGACCCGGTCCGGTCGTCGGCGCAGTCGCCGCCGATGCAGCGCCAGTCCGAGCAGGGCGAGCCGCCGCACGCCGCAGGGCCAGCCGCAGGGCCAGCCGTCCTTCGGCCAGCGGCAGCAGCCGCCGGTCGAGCTCGACGTGTACGGCAGGCCCCGCGCCGCCGGCGACCGGCAGCCGCCGCCCATCCCGACCCCGCCGAGTTCGATCGCCTCGAGCGGGAGGCGCAGCAGGCGCAGGCTCGTGCCTACGAGGCATGGGTCGAGCAGCAGCGGGCGCAGGCCGCGCAGGCGGGGCCGGCGACGCCCGGCCCGTCGCCCCACGATGGCGCGCCGCAGCCGGTCGGCCTGCAGGGCGCGCCCGGCCAGGCGCAGCCGGGCTGGTACCCGGACCCGTACCGGCGGTCGGATGCGCGATGGTTCGACGGCAGGGCCTGGACGTCGTCGGTGATGCGCGCAGGCGCGCGCGGGCACGACCTGCCGGGCTGAACGGATCTGCCCCTGTCGCTGGCGCGCCGTTTGCCGTAAGGTAGGCGGGTCGGCTCGGGACAGGCGCGTACTTGTGCGCCACATGGAGTGTCGCCGCGGCCGGAGATCCCGCGAGCACCCTCGCGGTCGACCAGATCCCGCGATGACTGCGGCACACCCCGCGCAAGCTATCTTCTTGCGCGCAATCCTGAGATGAGCGATGGCACGCAACGAACAGCGCCCGCACGGCGCACAGCGACCGACCGACCGACAGACGAGCCGACCCGGAGCCCGCAGCCCGGGCCACCGCGGCCACCGCGACGAGCAGCCCTCGAAGGGCCGCTGGAACCGTGACGACCGCGAGCGCCGCGGCCAGTCCGGCCCCGGCCGCTCCGCGGACGGCGCATCGCGCCGCCCGAACTGGACGCCTCCCGAGGAGCGCGGCCGCGACGACCGTCGCGGCCCCGCCTTCCGCACCCGCGGCGCGGCCCAGGGCGGCCGCGACCACCAGCGCGACGACCGCCCGCACCGCGGCGAGCGCCCCCGCAGCTTCGACCGCGCCCGCGACGAGCAGCACGGCCGAGGCCGCGCAGCCTCCGACGCCCGCGACACCCGCGGCGGCGACCGCGGCTTCGACGACCGCCGACCGGCTCGTGACGACCGGGGTGGCGAGCGTCGCTTCGACGACCGCCGTCCGGCTCGCGACGACCGGGGTGGCGAGCGTCGCTTCGACGACCGCCGTCCGGCTCGCGACGACCGCACGTTCGGCGACCGCCGTCCGGCGCGCGACGACCGGGGTGGCGAGCGTCGCTTCGACGACCGCCGTCCGGCTCGCGACGACCGCACGTTCGGCGACCGCCGTCCGGCGCGCGACGACCGCGGTGGCGAGCGTCGCTTCGACGACCGCCGTCCGGCTCGCGACGACCGCGGCTCCAGCGACCGCCGTCCCGCCCGCGACGACCGCCGCCCCTCGCGCGACGAGCGCCCGCGCGACCGCTTCGACGAGCGCCCGCGCCGCGACAGCACCTACTACCCGTCGGCGGACTCCAAGCCGTTCGCCCCGAAGCAGGACGTCGTGCTCGACCGCCTGCAGGCGACGTCGATCCGCGCCGAGGACGTGGAGGGCGTCAGCTTCACCGACCTCGGCCTCGGGACCGGGATCGCTGCCGCGCTGAAGGCGCTCGGCGCACCCGCGCCGTTCCCGATCCAGGCAGCCACGATCCCCGACGTGCTCGCGGGTCGCGACGTGCTCGGCCGTGGCCGCACCGGATCCGGCAAGACGATCGCGTTCGGCGCGCCCATCACCGAGCTGCTCACGCGCAACCGCCCCGAGCGCCGCGAGATCGGCCGCCAGCCGCGCGCCATCATCCTGGCGCCCACGCGCGAGCTCGCGCAGCAGATCAACCACACGATCATGACCCTCGGCCGCGCTGTCGGCGTGTTCACCACGGTCATCGTCGGCGGCGTGAAGCAGGACCGCCAGGTCGAGTCGCTGCGCCGCGGCGTCGACATCGTGATCGGCACCCCCGGCCGTATCGAGGACCTCATCGAGCAGGGCCGGCTGAACCTCGGCGCTGTCGAGATCGCGGTGGTCGACGAGGCCGACCACATGTGCGAGCTCGGGTTCCTCGAGCCCGTGCAGCGCATCCTGCGCGGCACCCGCCACGGCAGCCAGAAGCTGCTCTTCTCGGCCACGCTCGACTCCGAGGTCGCGACCATCGTGCGCGAGTTCCTGCCCACGCCGGCGGTGCACGAGGTGGCGGGCGAGGACCAGGAGACGTCGACCATCGAGCACCAGGTGCTCGTCGCCGACCGCTTCGACAAGGATGCGGTGCTCGAGCAGATCGTGCGCAACCCGGGTCGCATCATCGTCTTCACGCGCACCCGCGCCTACGCCGACCGGCTCGCCGAGCAGTTCAGCGACGCGGGCATCGAGGCGGCCAGCCTGCACGGCGACCTCAACCAGTCGCAGCGCAACCGCGCACTGGACAAGCTGCGCCGCGGCAAGGTCGACGTGCTCGTCGCGACCGACGTCGCCGCTCGCGGCATCCACATCGACGATGTCGCGCTCGTCGTCCAGGCCGACCCGCCGGACGAGTACAAGACGTACCTGCACCGCTCGGGCCGCACCGGCCGCGCGGGCAACAACGGCCGCGTCGTCACCGTCATCGCCCCCGCGCGCCGCAAGCGCATGCAGGAGCTGCTGGAGCGCGCCGAGATCAAGGCGCCGATGATCCCCGTGCGTCCGATGTCCGAGGTGCTCGAGTCGCTCACCGTGCCGCCGGTCTCCCCGGAGACCGCGCTGGCAGCCACGGCCGCGCACTAGCCGCGGCACCGCATCCGCCCGGGTCGTCCCGGCGGATGCGCCCCCGAGTCCCCAGCGCCCAGACGGCCCGGATCCTCGTGATCCGGGCCGTCTGCCGCACCTCGTCGCAGACGGGCTTGCGCTGTGCACCCGCTGGCGTAGCGTGAGGGCATGCGCGTCGTCGTCGTCGGTGGGTCGGGGAATGCTGGTGCGGCGATCGTCAGGGCGCTCGGCAGGCGGGGCGCCCAGGCGGTGCCGCTGTCACGTTCCGGCAAGGCCATCGCCGGCGCGCCCGGCGCCAAGGCCGACATCGTCTCGGGCGAGGGGCTCGACGCCGCGCTCGAGGACGCCGACGCGATCGTCGACGCCTCGAACTCGCGCAACCCGCTCGACCTGAAGCCGTTCACGATCGGGGCGCGCAACGTCGTCGCGGCGGCCGAGCGCGCCGGCATCGGCCGGGCCGTGCTGCTCTCGATCCTCGGCGTCGAGCGGTCGCAGCTGCAGTACCACCGCCGGAAGCACGAGCAGGAGCTCACCTACCTCGGCTCGTCGATGCAGGTCACGATCGTGCGCGCCGCCCAGTTCCACGAGTGGTCGGTCGACCTCTTCGAGGCCGGCGCTGCCGTGGGCGCGATCCCCGTCGTGCTCGGCGGTCGGCTGCAGCCCGTCGACGTCGGCGAGGTCGCGGACCTGGTCGCCGACGAGGCGATCGCGATCCTCGGGCGAGCAGATCGTCGACTTCGCGGGACCGCAGGTGCGGGTGTCGCGCGAGCTCGCGAAGGCGTGGCAGGGTGCGACGGGCGCGCGCGGCCTCATCGTGAACGGCCCGTTCCCGCCGTCGATGCTCGACTACCTGCGCAGCGGCGCGAACCTCACCGAGCAGCGCAAGGGCTCCGTCACCTTCGAGGAGTGGCTCGCGCGCAGGCGCTGACCTCGGCATCCCCACCGGGGTCAGCCTCGGCATGGCGCGTCGGCGGTGACGCCTAGGCTGGATGCGTGACGGCCGCGAAGGGGGACGCGTGACGGACGCGAAGCACGACGAGTGGGCACCGCCCAGCGACGACGACGCGCCAGAGCCCTGGGACAGCTGGCAGGACGGCGCGCCCGACGACGGCTGGGTGCCGCCCTCCGACGATGCCGCACCCCTCGCCGGCGCGGGTGCGACCCGCACCGCGGAGCGACGCGGCGCCCGCACGGCCCGCTCCTCGCAGGTGCACGCACCCGGCACGGCCGCGACCGCCAAGGCCGCGACGCCGCTCGAGGCGCTCACCCGCGTCTGGGGCTACGACGCGTTCCGCGGCGAGCAGGCCCAGATCATCGACGACATCGTCGCCGGCGCGCGACACCGTGGTGCTCATGCCCACGGGCGGCGGCAAGAGCCTGTGCTACCAGATCCCGTCGCTCGTGCGCGAGGGCACCGGCGTCGTCATCAGCCCGCTCATCGCCCTCATGCACGACCAGGTCGACGCGCTCGAGCAGCTCGGCGTGCGCGCCGCGTACCTGAACTCCACGCAGCCGATCGACGAGCGCCGCGACGTCGAGCGGCGCCTGCTCGCCGGCGAGCTCGACATGCTCTACCTCGCACCCGAGCGGCTCCCGGTCGCGCAGCGGACCTGCTCGACCGCGGCGCCGATCGCCCTGTTCGCGATCGACGAGGCGCACTGCGTGAGCCAGTGGGGCCACGACTTCCGGCCCGACTACCTGCGGCTGCAGATGCTGGGCGAGCGCTGGCCCGACGTGCCGCGCGTCGCCCTCACGGCGACCGCCACCGCCGAGACGCGCGCCGAGATCGTCGAGCGGCTCGGGCTGCGCGACGCGCGCGTCTTCGTCTCGAGCTTCGACCGCCCCAACATCCAGTACCGCATCGCGCCCAAGCAGGATGCCGCAGGCCCAGCTGCTGCGCTCATCCGCGACGAGCACCCGGGCGATGCGGGCATCGTCTACTGCCTGTCGCCGCGCCTCCGTCGAGAGCACCGCGGCCTGGTTGCGCACGCCAGGGCGTCGACGCGCTGCCGTACCACGCGGGCCTCGACTCGGGCCTGCGGGCGCGCGAACCAGCAGCGGTTCCTGCGCGAGGACGGCGTCGTGATGGTCGCGACGATCGCCTTCGGCATGGGCATCGACAAGCCCGACGTGCGCTTCGTCGCGCACCTCGACCTGCCCAAGTCGGTCGAGGGCTACTACCAGGAGACCGGCCGCGCCGGCCGCGACGGCGAGCCGTCGACCGCATGGCTGGCCTACGGCCTGCAGGACGTCGTGCAGCAGCGCCGGATGATCGCCGACGGCGAGGGCGATCGCGCAGCGCAAGCGCACACCAGACGCTGCACCTCGACGCGATGCTCGCGCTGTGCGAGACGGTCGCAGTGCCGCCGGCGGCAGCTGCTGCGCGTACTTCGGCGAGGCCAGCGAGCCGTGCGGCAACTGCGACACGTGCCTGGACGCCGCCGGAGTCCTACGACGGCACCGTCCCGGCGCAGAAGCTGCTGTCGACGATCGTGCGGCTGCAGCGGGAGCGCCGCCAGCCGTTCGGCGCCGGGCACCTCGTCGACATCCTGCTCGGGCGCGACACCGAGCGCATCCGCACGCAGGGCCACGACCGAGCTCGCGACGTACGGCATCGGCAGCGAGCTGCACCGACCAGGCAGTGGCGCGGCGTCGTGCGCCAGCTGCTCGCCCAGGGCCTGCTCCAGGTGCAGGGCGAGTACGGCGTGCTCGCGATCACGGATGCGTCTGCCGCGGTGCTCGCGGGCGAGCGCGAGGTGCGCCTGCGGCGCGAGCCGGAGCGCGCCCGCGAAGGCCGCAGCCGAGCGCACCGCGGCCGCGCTCCAGCTCGACGACGTGCAGCAGCAGCTGTTCCAGACGCTGCGCACCTGGCGCGCGGCCGCCGCGAAGGAGCAGGCGCGTGCCCGCCTACGTCGTCTTCAACGACACGACCCTCGCCGCGATCGCCGAGCGCCGGCCCGCGACGATGGTCGAGCTGCGCACCATCTCGGGCGTCGGCGAGGCGAAGCTCGAGCGCTACGGCGACGCCGTGCTCGAGGTGCTGGCCGCGTCGTGAGCGCGCCCGGTTCGGTGCGCCTCGACGTCTGGATCTGGGCGGTGCGGCTGATCAAGACGCGGGCGTCGGCGACGGCCGCGTGCCGCGGCGGCCACGTGAAGCTCAACGGGCAGGCCGCGAAGGCGTCGCAGCCCGTGCGCATCGGCGATGAGGTGCGCGTGCGCGTCGCGGGCTTCGACCGGATCGTGGTGGTGCGGCAGCTGCTGCCGAAGCGCGTCGGCGCCGCCATCGCCGTCGACGCCTACGAGGACCGGTCGCCCGCCCGGCCGACCGCGATCGAGGCCGCGCAGGTGCCGCATCGCCCGCGCGGGGCCGGGCGGCCCTCGAGCCGCGAGCGACGGGAGATCGACCGCCTGCGCGGTCGCGAGTGAACCGGCGCCGGCCTGATCGGACCACGCGTCCGGATGCTGCGCTCAGCTGCCTCGCGTCGCCTCGATCGCGAGCGTCAGGGCCGCCGGCACGGCGAGCGCGGTGCCGATCACGAGCGCGGTCACGCCGAAGGCGAGCAGCGGGCGCGAGGTGGTGTCGTCGTGCCGCTTCGAGCCGATCACGAGCAGCACGATCCCGCCGGCGATGGCGAGCACGCCGACGAGCAGCATCAGCACCACGAGCGGTGCCATCG
The DNA here is from genome assembly GCA_963803465.1 of uncultured Actinomycetota bacterium. Lineage (GTDB taxonomy): Bacteria > Actinomycetota > Actinomycetes > Actinomycetales > Microbacteriaceae > Agrococcus. The sequence continues at coordinate 804,398 of CAWDMS010000004.1, read as the reverse complement.
TCGCGGTGACCATGGCGCGAGCGTAGCGGCCGCGGTGCTGCGCGGGACGTGCTTCGGTAGGCTGGAGCACGTGCCTCGCCCCGACATCTCGCCCGTGATCGCCCGCTCCTGGCTGCTCGTGCCGGCCTCCCGACCCGAGCTGTTCGAGATCGCGCAGGAGAGCGAGGCGGATGCGATCATCATCGACATCGAGGACGCCGTCGCGGCGAAGGACAAGGCGCAGGCGCGCGACGACACGGTCGCCTGGCTCTCGAGCGGGCACCGCGCGTGGGTGCGCATCAACGACGCGGCGAGCGAGTTCTGGAGCACGGACTGCGCGGCGCTCAGGGACGTGCCCGGCCTCGAGGGCGTGATGCTCGCGAAGACCGAGTCGTCGAGCCACGTGAACGACACCGCCGACCGCCTGCCGGAGGGCATGCGCATCCTCGCCCTCGTCGAGACGGCGCGCGGCGTGCTGCACGTCGAGCAGATCGCCAATGCGCCGTCGACCTTCCGGATCGCCTTCGGCACCGGCGACTTCAAGCGCGACACCGCGACCGGCGAGGACCCGGTGGCGCTCGCCTACGCGCGCTCGCAGCTCGTGATCGCCTCGCGCGCCGCCCGCCTGCCCGCGCCCATCGACGGACCGACGCTCTCGGCGGATGCGCTCGCAGAGGGCACGAGGCTCTCGAAGGAGATGGGCATGTCGGGCAAGCTGTGCCTCACGCACACGCAGGCGCCCACGATCAACGCGGGGCTCGCGCCGAGCCCCGAGGACGTCGCCTGGGCGCACGGCTTCGTGCAGGCCTTCGAGGAGTCGGGCGGCAAGATCACCGACGGCAGCGACCTGCCGCGGCTCGCACGCGCGCAGAAGATCCAGACGCAGGCGCGCGACTTCGGCATCGAGGCCGAGGCGGCAGCGCTGGGCAGCCTCAACTACTGAGCCGGGCATGCGGAAGGGCGGGGCGCCAGGCGCCCCGCCCTTCTGTCGTGCAGGTCAGCGGAAGGTGTCGCGGACGTCGTCCCCGGCGTCCTTGATGTGCTCCCCGGCCTGCTTCGCGTTGGCGACGGTCTGGTCCTTGTGGCCCTCCGCCTCCAGTCGCTCGTTGTCCGTGGCGTCGCCCAGGCCTTCCTTGGCCTTGCCGACGGCGTCCTTGGCTGCGTTCGAGATCTTGTCGTCGAGTCCCATGCCAACCTCCTTGATCATCGGGAGCTGTCTGCTCCCTGGAACGACGGTAGGGGGACAACCTGGGAGCGCCGTCAGGATCTGCCGCGATCCCCATCCCCCTGCCGGACGACCGGGTTCGACGCGGTCGTGACGGGCAGCGAGACCGAGCCGGGCGCCGAGGCATCGGCCTCGAGCTGCGCCTGCTCGGCACGCGCCTGCATGGCCTCCTCCATCGCCGACTTCTGCCGCAGCGGCGGCGCCTTGAAGAAGAACGCGAGCACGAGCGCGATCACCACGACGACCAGCGCGACCCAGAACGGCCCCGTCGTGGCGTTCGAGAAGCCGTCCAGGAACGGTGCGGCGAGGCGCGGGTCGGCGGTGTTGAGGAACGACGAGTCCTCGTTCAGCGCGCCACCGATCTGCGACGGGTTCTGCAGGATGTCGAGGATGCGCGCGTTGCCGGGATCGGCGAGCACGGCCGGGTCCTCGAGCGCCGTGGCCAGGTCGGCGCGCAGGTCCTGACGCCCGAACGCGGTCTGCGAGCGTCTCGGGCAGGCGGGAGAAGAGCATCGAGAACACGACCGCGACGCCCGCCGTGCCGCCCAGCTGGCGGAAGAAGGTCGACGAGCTGGTCGCGACGCCCATGTCCTTCGGCTCCACGGAGTTCTGCGAGGCGATCGTGAGCGTCTGCATGAGCTGCCCGAGCCCGAGGCCGAGCAGCAGCTGGCCCACGAGCAGCACCCAGAGCGGGCTGTCGAACTGCAGGGTGACGAGCACGCCGTAGGCGATCGCCATGACGGCGAGGCCGATCACGGGGAAGAACCCGTAGCGGCCGGTGCGCGCGATCACCTGGCCGGAGCCGATCGAGGCGATCATGAGGCCCAGGATCATCGGCAGGGTCGACAGGCCCGCCTCCGTGGGGTTCATGCCGTGCACGATCTGCAGCACGAACGGGATCATCATCATGCCCGCGAACATGCCGAAGCCGGTGAAGACGCCGAGCAGCGTCGCCATCGAGAACGTGCGGTTGCGGAACAGCTTCAGCGGGATGAGCGCGGCGTCGCCCATGCGGGACTCCACCCAGATGAACAGGGCGATGCCGACGGCGCCGATCACGTAGCAGGCGATCGAGGTGAGCGAGCCCCAGCCCCACTCGCGGCCCTGCTCGCCGACGAGCAGCAGCGGCACGACGCCCACCACCAGCAGCGCGGCGCCCCACCAGTCGATCCGCACGCGCTCGTGGTGCGCGGGCAGGTGCAGGAAGTGCCACACCATCCACAGCGCGGCAGCGCCGATCGGCAGGTTGAACAGGAACACCCAGCGCCAGCCGTCGAGGAGCAGGATCTGCTCCGTGCCGGCGAACAGGCCGCCGATGAGCGGGCCGATGATCGACGAGATGCCGAAGACGGCGAGGAAGTAGCCCTGGTACTTGGCGCGCTCCCGAGGGCTGAGCACGTCGCCCATGATGGTGAGCGGCAGCGACATCAGGCCGCCCGCGCCGAGGCCCTGCAGCGCCCGGAAGGCGGCGAGCTGCACCATGTCCTGCGCGAACGAGCAGGCGATGGAACCGATCAGGAAGAGCACGATCGCGATGAGGAACAGCGGCCGGCGGCCGAAGATGTCGCTGAGCTTGCCGTAGATGGGCGTGACGATCGTCGAGACGATGAGGAACGCGGTCACGACCCACACCTGCAGGTCGAGGCCGTGGAGGTCGTCGGCGATCGTGCGCATCGAGGTGCCGACGACCGTCTGCGACAGCGACGACAGGAACATCGCGAGCATGAGGCCGACGAGCACGAGCATGATCTGGCGGCGGGACATCAAGGGGGCGTCGGGCTCGGTGGGCTCGACGGAGCGCGGGTCGCGCTGCGGCATGGAGGGTTCCTTACGTTCGAGGCAGGTCGTTAGTCTAGCGAATGGAATGTGCGCACGCCACCCGTTCGCGCGCGCGGGGCGCCGCGTGCGGCCGTGCGACGATGGAGCCGTGCGAAGGGTGATGGCGGTGCTCGCGGCCGCACTGCTGCTGAGCGGATGCGCGCCGGCCGCGACGCCCGAGCCGTCGGTCCCGCCCGCCACGACCACCGCATCCGCGTCGCCGAGCGCGAGCGCCACGGCGGCACCCGTGCCGGAGACACCCGCGCAGACCGCCGCGCCGACGCCCACGGCCGCGCCCGCCTCCGAGTGGGACGTCACGACGGCGAGCAGCCTGCAGGTGGTCGTGAACAAGCTGCGGCCGATGGACCCGCCCGACTTCGCGCCGGAGCTCGTCGCCGTCTCGACGGGCCAGGAGGGCGGCGAGCTCGTGCGACCCGAGCTCGACGCGGCGCTGGGCGAGCTCGACGCGGCGATGCGCGCGGCGATCGGCGAGGGCACCTACGTGACCTCCTCCTACCGCTCCTACGCGCTGCAGTCGCAGTACTACCAGGATGCGATCGGCCGCTTCGGGCAGGCGGCCGCCGACACCACCAGCGCGCGGCCCGGCCACTCCGAGCATCAGACCGGGCTCGCGATCGACCTCATGTCGACCGCCATGGCGTGCCGGCTCGACCACTGCTTCGGCGAGACCGCGGCCGGCCGGTGGATCGCCGCCCACGCCTGGGAGTTCGGCTTCGTCGTGCGGTACCCGGAGGGGTCGGATGCGGTGACGGGCTACGCGTGGGAGCCCTGGCACCTGCGCTTCGTCGGCACCGAGGTGACGACGGCGATGCACGACGGCGGCACCGCGACCCTCGAGGAGCAGTTCGGCCTCGAACCGGCGCCCGGCTATGCGGAGCCGGCGCCGTGAGGGTGCGCGCAGCCGCGCTCGCCGCGCTCGCCGTGCTGGCGCTCGCGGCGTGCGGCGCTCCGGCGCCCGCGCCGATCGCCTCGACGGCGGGCGCACCCGCACCGGTGCCGAGCACGCCCACGGGCGCGCCGCCGGCGTCGCCCGCGCCGACGAGCAGCGAGACCGTCGTGCGCGTCTCGGCGCTCGGCGACATGCTGCCGCACCAGACGATCCTCGACGGCGCGCGCGTCGGTGACGGCTGGGACTTCGGGCAGTACCTCACTGACATCGAGCCGGTGCTCGCGGCGAGCGGGCTCGTCACCTGCAACCTCGAGGCGCCGGTCGCCGGCGACACGCTGGGTGTGCGCGCCTACCCCGCCTTCAACGCGCCGTCCGCATTCGCCCGCGACCTGGCGGCATCCGGCTGCGACGCGTTCAGCACCGCCAACAACCACGCGCTCGACGCCGGCGTCGCCGGGCTCGAGGGCACCCTCGACGTGCTCGACGGCCTCCCGGTCGTCTGGCACGGCACTGCGCGATCGGCCGAGGAGCAGCTGCAGCCGGCCATCACGGAGGTGGACGGCGTGCGCATCGCGTTCGTCTCGGCGACCGCGCTGACGAACATCGCGGGGCCGGCCACGAGCCTCACGATGCTCTCCGACCGCGCGACGGTCGAGTCGCTCATGGCGAGCGCGACGGCCGCGGCCGACGTCGTGATCGTGGCGGCCCACTGGGGCGTCGAGTACGCGCCCACCGTGCACCCCTCGCAGCGCAGCACCGCCGAGTGGCTCGCGTCGCTCGGCGCTGACGTGATCATCGGCACGCATCCGCACGTGCTCGAGCCGGTCGAGTGGATCGAGCACGAGGGAGGGCGCACGCTCGTCTGGTACTCGCTCGGCAACGCGCTCTCCTCGCAGGTCGACGTGCCGCGCGTCTTCAGCGCCATCGGGCAGTTCGACATCGTCGCCGACGGCGGCGAGATCGAGATCCGCGATCCGCGCGCGATCCCGATCTACATGCACTTCGACTGGAGCGTCGCCGACCGCCGGGCGGGCAACCTCGCGACGAGGTCCGACCCGCACCTCTACCTGCTCGAGGATGCGGCCGAGCCGCTCACGCGCTCGGCCTGGGAGACGACCGTCGACGAGCAGCGCGCCGCGATCGCGGCAGCGCTGGGGCCCGAGGTCACGCTCGTCGACCCGTGACCCGCTGATCCGGCGGCTCGCGGCGACCGCCCTCGCCGCGGGGCAGCGGCGGAGGCGCGCGGCGGCATCGCGACGCATCCGCAGGCTCACGTCGTACCCTGCACGCATGGGCAAAGCATCGGTATCCGGCGGCGGCGGGTTCAAGGGCGGCGGCGGCAGCTTCGGCGGCGGCGCTCGCAGCTTCTCGGGCGGCGGCTCGCGGTCGAGCGGTGGCGGCTTCTTCGGCGGCGGATCGTCCGGCGGCTCGCGGTCGAGCGGCTCGTCGTGGTCGTCGTCGGGATCGGGGTCGTACCGCTCCTCCGGTGGCCGAAGCGGCCCGGCCACCGGCACCGACTGGGCGATCGCGCTCATCGCGATCGTGGTGGTCCTCGTCCTGTACGCGGTCCTCGGCTCCCAGTGATGCGCGGCTCGCTGCTCGCGGCGGCGACCGCGGTGCTGCTGCTGACCGGCTGCACGCAGGGCGCGCTCGACCCGGCACCCGGCGCGACGGACCCGGCGACGCAGCCGACCGCATCCGCGACCCCGACGCCGACCCCGACGCCGGAGCCCAGCACCGTCTCGGTCTCGGCGATGGGCGACATGCTGCCGCACGACTCGGTGACCCTGGATGCCGAGCAACCCGACGGCACCTACGACTACGGGCAGTTCTTCGACGCGGCGCGCCCCATCTGGGCCGAGAGCGACCTCGTCTACTGCAACCAGGAGGCGCCATCCGCGGGCGTCGAGCTGGGGCTCACCTACTTCCCGGCGTTCAACGCACCGGTCGAGTTCGCGCAGGGCCTCGACGCGGCCGGCTGCAACACGATCGGACTCGGCAACAACCACACCTTCGACCGCGGGCAGGAGGGCGTCGACCGCACGCGCGCCGTCTGGGACGAGCTGGATCCGCTGCTCATCTCCGGCGCCTTCCGCTCCGAGGCGGAGCAGGCGGCGGTGCCGACCGCCGAGGTGAACGGGCTGACGATCGCGTTCCTCAACTTCGTCGACCTGTCGAACACCGCGACGAACGACTACGTCGTGACCTGGCTCGACGATCCGCTGGTCGAGCAGCAGCTCGCCGAGGCGGAGGAGATCGCCGACGCGACGATCGTCGCCGTGCATTGGGGCGACGAGTACTCCGGCGTCGTCAACGACCGGCAGCGCGAGCAGTCGCAGCGGCTCGCCGACCTCGGCGCCGAGGTCATCATCGGCACGCATCCGCACGTGCTGCAGGAGGCGGAGTGGCTCGAGCGCGCCGACGGCTCGCGCGCCTTCGTCTACTACTCGATCGGCAATGCCCTCACGACCCAGATGGCGATCCCGCGGGTGGTGAGCGCGGTCGCGCAGTTCGATCTCGTCGGCATGCCCGGCGGCGAGGTGGAGGTCGTCGACCCGGCGGCCGTGCCGCTGTACATGCACTTCGACCTGACGCCGCAGCAGTTCGTCTCGCAGGACTGGATCCATCGCCGCAACCTGCAGCTGCATCCGCTCGTCGACGCGGCGGAGCCCATCACGCGATCCGCGTGGCGCGACGACCTCACGGTCGAGTCGGGCGTCGCCCTGGTGACGGAGGTGCTGGGCCCCGACGTGCGCATCGTCACCGACAGCTTCGCCCCGTAGCCGACAGCTCCCCCCGGTGAGTGGTCACTCCCGCGGGTGAGCGGTCACTTCCGCGTGTGAGTGGTCACTCCCGCGTGTGAGTGGTCACGTCCGCGTGTGAGTGGTCACTCCCGCGTGTGAGTGGTCACCTCCCGCGTGTGAGTGGTCACCTCCGCGTGTGAGTGGTCACGTCCGCAGTGTGAGTGGTCGCGATCGCCGCGTGTGAGTGGTCACTCCGGGACATGGGTGAGTGGTCACCCGCGGATGCGCAGGGCCGCATCTGGCGCTGAGACGCGGAGGCGTCACTCCTCTGCGGAGGCGCCAGTCACCCCGGAGGCGCCTGACCACTCGCGGAGGCGCCACTCGGTCGGGTGACCACTCACGTCCCGGTCTGACCACTCGCCCTCCGGAGTGACCGCTCACGTCCCGGAGTGACCGCTCACGTCCCGGAGTGACCGCTCACGTGCCGGAGTGACCACTCAGGCGCGGGTGGCGCCCGTCGGGGCGCCGCCCGGGCGCGGCGTGCGGCTACGCGCCGAGGGCCGCGTCGACGATCGCCTTCGCCTCCGCCTGGACCTGCCGCAGGTGCTCCGCGCCCGCGAACGACTCGGCGTAGATCTTGTAGACGTCCTCGGTGCCCGACGGCCGGGCGGCGAACCACGCCCGCTCCGTCACGACCTTCAGCCCGCCGATCGCGGCGCCGTTGCCGGGCGCCTCCGTCAGCTTCGCGACGATCGGGTCGCCGGCGAGCTCCGTCGCCGCGACCGCGTCGCCCGACAGCTTGCCGAGCCGCGCCTTCTGCTCGCGCGTCGCCGGCGCATCCACCCGCTCGTAGACGGGCGCGCCGAAGCGCTCGGTGAGCTCGCCGTAGAGCTGCGACGGGCTCTTCCCCGTCACGGCGCGGATCTCCGACGCGAGCAGGCACAGCAGGATGCCGTCCTTGTCGGTGGTCCAGACGGTGCCGTCGGCCTGCAGGAACGACGCGCCGGCGCTCTCCTCGCCGCCGAAGCCGACCGAGCCGTCCACGAGCCCTGGCACGAACCACTTGAAGCCGACCGGCACCTCCCACAGCCGCCGGCCGAGCGCATCCGCGACCCGGTCGATCATCGACGACGACACGAGCGTCTTGCCGATCGCCGCATCGGGGCGCCACTGCGGGCGGTGCGCGTACAGGTACTCGATCGCGACCGCGAGGAAGTGGTTGGGGTTCATGAGGCCGCCGTCGGGCGTGACGATCCCGTGGCGGTCGGCGTCGGCGTCGTTGCCGGTGAGGATGTCGAACTCGTCCCGGCGGGCGAGCACCGACGCCATCGCGTTGGGGCTCGAGCAGTCCATGCGGATCTTCTCGTCCCAGTCGAGCGTCATGAAGGCCCACGTCGGGTCGACGGCGGGGTTGGTGACCGTGAGGTCGATGCCGTACCGCTCGGCGATCGCGCCGTAGTAGTCGACCGCCGCGCCGCCGAGCGGATCGGCGCCGATGTGGATGCCGGATGCCTTGATGGCCGCGAAGTCGATGACGCTGCCGAGCGCGTTGACGTACGCCTCGCGGAAGTCGTACAGCTCGACGCGCACGTCGCTGCCGCCGGTGACCTTCGCACGCTGCACGCCCTCGAGGCCGCCGGCGATGAGCTCGTTCGCGCGCTTCGCGATCCAGCCGGTCGCGTCGGAGTCGGCCGGGCCACCGTGCGGGGGGTTGTACTTGAAGCCGCCATCGCGCGGCGGGTTGTGCGACGGGGTGACGACGATGCCGTCGGCCTGGTCGCTGTCGCCATCCTTGGCGGATGCCTCGGCGTTGTACGCGAGGATCGCGCGCGACACCGCCGGGGTCGGCGTCACCGAGCCGCGCGCATCCGCCATCACGCGCACGCCGTTCGCGACCAGCACCTCGAGCGCCGTGCGCTCCGCCGGCAGCGAGAGCGCGTGCGTGTCTCGGCCGATGAAGAGCGGGCCGGTGATGCCCTGGCCGGCGCGGTACTCGCAGATCGCCTGCGTGATCGCGAGGATGTGGGCCTCGTTGAACGCCGTGTCGAAGGCGCTCCCTCGGTGGCCGCTCGTGCCGAACGCGACCGCCTGGTCGGGGTTCGAGACGTCGGGCTGCAGCTCGAAGTACGCGCGCTCCAGGGCGGCGACATCGATGAGGTCCTGGGGCTGGGCGACAGTGCCGGCTCGGGTCATGGCTCCATCCAAGCACCGGGGGCTCCGCCACCGCGATGGCGGGCTCGCAGGCTCGGCCGGGAGCGCTCGATCCGACCCATTGCCGGAGCACCCCCGCGGTGCCACACTGACGGCCGTGGACGACCGGAGCCGAGCGCTCGACGCCGCGCATCGCAGCGCGGTCGAGTTCCTGCGCACGCTCGCCGACCGCCCGGTGTGGCCGCGCGCGAACCTCGACGACATGCTCGAGGTCTTCGGCGGTCCGCTGCCCGAGGAGGGCGCCGACCCTGCGGCGGTCGTCGACGAGCTGGCCGCCGGCGCCGGCCCGGGCCTCGTCGCGATCCCCGGCGGCCGCTTCTTCGGCTTCGTGATCGGCGGCACGCTGCCGGCGGCGCTCGCCGCAGACTGGCTCGTCTCGGCGTGGGACCAGAACTCCGGCTCGGCGATGCTCACGCCGACGACCGTGGCGCTCGAGCGCATCGCGGGCCGCTGGATGCTCGACCTGTTCGGGCTGCCCGACACCGCGAGCGTCGGCTTCGTCACCGGCGGGCAGGTCGCGAACTTCACCTGCCTCGCCGCCGCCCGGCACGCGGTGCTCGCGCGTGCCGGCTGGGACCTGGCCGAGCGCGGGCTGCGCTCCTCGCCCGCGATGCGCTTCGTGGTGGGCGCCGACCGGCACGGCTCGATCGACCGGGCGGCGCGCTTCCTCGGCATCGGCCGCGCCGAGATCACCGTCGTCGACGCGGACGACCAGGGGCGGATGCGTCCCGAGGCGCTCGAGCGCACGCTCGAGCGGGGCGAGGGTCCGCTCATCGTCTGCCTCCAGGCAGGCGAGGTGCACACCGGCGCGTTCGACGACTTCGCATCGCTCATCCCGATCGCGCACCGGAACGGCGCCTGGGTGCACGTCGACGGCGCGTTCGGGCTCTGGGCCGCGACCTCCGCGTCGCTGCGCCCGCTGACCGCGGGCATGGAGGGCGCGGACTCCTGGGCGACCGATGCGCACAAGACCCTCAACGTGCCGTACGACTGCGGCATGGCGATCGTGCGCGATCCCGCCGACTCGATCGCCGCCTTCCGCACCGGCGGCGACTACCTCGTCTACACGGGTCTCGACCCCTGGGACGTCACCCCCGAGCTCTCGCGCCGCGCGCGCGGCGTGCCGGCCTGGGCGGCGCTGCGCAGCCTCGGGCGCTCGGGCGTGGCGCAGCTGCTCGACCGGCTGCACGCCAACGCGGTCGCGATGGCGGCGGGGCTGCGCGACATCCCCGGCGTCGAGGTCGTCAACGACGTCGACTACACGCAGGTCATGTTCCGGCTCGGCGGCGACGACGAGACGCGAGCGCTGGGCGCCGCGATCCTCGAGGACGGCACCGCCGTCGTCACCGGCGCCGAGTGGCGGGGGAGAGCGGCGCTGCGCTGCTCGATGTCGTCGTGGGCGACGACGCCCGAGGACGTCGAGCGCACGCTCGCCGCGGTGCGCACCCTGGCGGCGAGCGAGCCGAGCGAGGTCGCCGCTCGACCGTAGGCTGGGCGCATGGTCCAGCCTCGCGTCGTCACGTTCCTCGGCCCGCGCGGCACGTTCACCGAGGCGGCGCTCGAGCAGGTCCCCGGGCTCGAGCTGACCGAGCGCGTGCCGGTCGCGAACGTGGCCGAAGCGCTCACCGCCGTCTCCGAGGGCCGCTCCGACGCGGCCATGATCGCGATCGAGAACTCCATCGAGGGCGGCGTCACGGCCGCGCAGGACGCGCTCGCCGCGACCCCGGGCATCCGCATCATCTCCGAGCACGTCGTGAGCGTGAACTTCTCGCTCGTCGCCCCCGCGGGCACCCGCCTCGACGACATCCGGGTGATCGCCGCCCACCCGGTCGCGTGGGCGCAGTGCTCGGGCTGGCTGCAGCGCGAGCTGCCCGGCCGCGCGCACCTGCCGGCCGCCTCGAACGTCACCGCCGCCGCCGACCTCGGCAGCGGCACCGCGCAGGCGGCGCTCTCGACCCCCACGATCGGGCAGTGGGTCGACGGGCTCGACGTGCTCGCCGACCGCATCGGCGACAACCCGGATGCGGTCACCCGGTTCCTGTTCGTCGGGCGCGCGGGTGCGCCGGGGGAGCCCACCGGCGCCGACAAGACGAGCCTCGTGGTCGAGCTGCCGAGCGACGAGCCGGGCGTGCTGCTCGACATGCTCGAGCAGTTCGCGACCCGTGGCGTGAACCTGTCGCTCATCCAGTCGCGACCGATCGGCGACCGGCTCGGCCGCTACCGCTTCGTCATGGACGCCGACGGCCACATCCGCGACGAGCGGGTGGCGGATGCGCTGCTCGGCCTCAAGCGGTTCAGCCCGGCGGTGACGTTCCTCGGCTCCTACCCGCGGGCGGACGGCCAGCGCATCCACGTCGAGCGGCGCTACTCGGATGCCTCCTTCGAGGACGCGCGCGACTGGCTGCGGGGCCTGATCGCCGGGGAGCCGAACGGCACCGCCACGTCCTGAGCGGCTCCGCTCGCGCGGCGCAGGGCCGCTTCCTCGACGTCGCCAGTGGTCGTTCGGGGCGCTATGGCGGACAAGCGACCACCGGCGACGTCGAGAAGCTGGCGCGGGTCAGACCGCCGGGCCCGCGTCCTGCGCGTGCTCCTTGGGCACGCGCACGACCAGCGCGTCCTTGCGGATGCCGGCGCGCAGCGCGATCGCCTCGCCCACGACATCCCCGTCCACCTGCACGGCGCGGGGCTCCTCGAGCCGCGCGTGCGTCTCCTTCGCCTGGCCGTAGCCGAGCGCCGGGCCGCTGCGCTGACGTCCCAGGTGGCCGCGGCGGCGCAGCAGCTTCGTGACGAGCAGGTTGTTGCGGGCGATGTAGCCGGCCACCTGGGCCCAGCCGCGGACGCCGCGCGGGCGCACGAGCGCGATGTCGAGCATCCCGTCGTCGACGGCGGCGTCGGGCAGCAGGACGATGCCGTTCGTGACGGTGCCGCAGTTGCCGATCACCATCGTGTTGACGGTCGAGCGCGTGGTGCGGCCGCCATCGAGCCGCACGTGCACGCGCACCGTGTCGAGGGACGAGATGACGCGGCCCGCCGCGTCGACGTAGGCCAGCCAGCCCACCTTCTTCTTGAGGCCCTCGTCGGTCTTGTCGATCATCTCGGCGTCGAGCCCGAAGCCGACCATGACCGCGAACGCGTGCTTCGAGCGGGTGCCGTCCGGCGCCTCGATCTCGAGCTCGCCGAGGTCGATCTCGCGATCCGCGCCGAGGAACGCCGTCCGCACCGCGTTCCGCACGCTCGTGACGTCGATGCCGAGGTTCCGCGCGAGCAGGTTGCCCGTGCCGGCCGGGATGATCGCGAGCGTCACGCCCGCGCCCGTCGCCGCATCCGCCGCGATCCGCACGGTGCCGTCGCCCCCGGCGACGATGAGCAGGTCGATGCCGGCGTCGAGCGCCGAGCGCACGGCGGCCTCGCCCGCGTCGTCCGCGTCGGTCTCGATCCAGAAGGGCTCGGACCAGTCGAGCGGCTGCGCCGACTCGATCTGGGGCGCGAGCACGTCGCGTTCCATCTTGACCGGGTTGTAGACGATGCCAGCGCGCATGCTCGCACTGTACTGCCGCATCCGGGCGACATTCCTGCGACAAGGGTGCGTGCCCGCGCGCCGGCGACCCAGCGGGGCGCTCGTAGACTGGAGGCGTGATCGATCCCCAGCTGCTGCGCGAGCAGCCCGACCTCGTCAAGGCCAGCCAGGAGCGCCGCGGCGACCCGGTCGGCCTCGTCGACGACGCGCTCGCCGCCGAGAGCGCCCGCCGCGCCGCCATCACCGAGTTCGAGCGCCTGCGCGCCGAGCAGAACGCGCACGGCAAGCTCGTCGGCGCAGCGGCGAAGGAGGACCGGCCCGCGCTCATCGAGCAGGGCAAGGCCCTCGCCGCGGGCGTGAAGGATGCGCAGGCCCGCGCGTCCGAGGCGGAGGCGGCCTTCGACACGGCCGTCTCGAAGCTCGGCAACCTCGTGCACCCGGATGTGCCGGCCGGCGAGGAGGCCAACTTCGTCACCCTCGCGACGCACGGCGAGGAGCGCTCCTTCGACTTCGAGCCGCGCGACCACGTCGAGCTCGGGGAGCGCCTGAAGGCGTTCGACATCGTGCGCGGCGCGAAGGTCTCGGGCAGCCGCTTCTACTACCTGACCGGCATCGGCATGCGGCTCGAGCTCGCGATCATGCTCATGGGCCTCGACCAGGTGCTCGCCGACGGCTTCACCCCGCTCATGACGCCCACGCTCGTGCGCCCGGAGATCATGCGCGGCACCGGCTTCCTCGGCGAGCACGCCGACGAGGTCTACCACCTGCCCGCCGACGACCTCTACCTCACCGGCACGAGCGAGGTCGCGCTCGCGGCTTCCACGCCGACGAGATCGTCGACCTGTCGCAGCCGCTGCGCTACGCCGGCTGGTCGACCTGCTACCGCCGCGAGGCGGGCTCCGCGGGCCGCGACACCCGCGGCATCCTGCGGGTGCACCAGTTCAACAAGCTCGAGATGTTCTCCTACGTGCAGCCCGACGACGCCGAGGCCGAGCACGAGCGGATGCGCGCCCTGCAGGAGCGGATGCTGCAGGCGTGCGAGCTCGACTACCGCGTCATCGACGTCGCGGCCGGCGACCTCGGCTCCTCCGCCGCGCGCAAGTTCGACATCGAGGCGTGGATCCCGTCGCAGCAGCAGTACCGCGAGCTCACCTCGACCTCGAACTGCACCACCTTCCAGTCGCGCCGGCTCGGCACCCGCTACCGCACCGAATCCGGCAAGACCGCCCCTGTCGCGACGCTCAACGGCACCGCCGCGACCACCCGCTGGCTCGTCGCGATCCTCGAGACGCACCAGCAGCCCGACGGCTCGGTGCGCGTGCCCGCCGCGCTGCAGCCGTACCTCGGCGGCATCTCCACGATCGAGCCCGTCTGATGGAGCAGCTGCTCGTCGGCCTCGACATCGACGGCACCATCGTGCACGAGGACGACTCGCTCTCGCCCCGGGTGCTCGATGCGGTGCGCGCGGTCGTCGACGCCGGTCACCTCGTGGTGCTCGCCACCGGCCGCTCGCAGGCGACCACCGAGTCGACCGCGGTGCGGCTCGGCATCGAGCCGAGCCACCTCGTCGCCGCGAACGGCGCGCTCGTGCTCGAGCGCCGGGGCGACGCCTACGAGGCCGTGCACGTCGAGACGTTCGACCCGTCGGCCGCGCTCACGGCGATCGCCGCGGTGCTGCCGACCGGCTCGTTCATGGTCGAGGACGCCGACGGCCACCGCCGCTACACCAACGGCATGGTCGACTGGAACCTCGACGACGCCGAGATGGTGCCGTTCGAGGGGCTGCTGGCGAGGCCCGCGATGCGCGTCGTCGTCATGAGTCCCGACCACGAGGTCGAGGAGTTCCTCGAGATCGTCGAGTCCCTCGGCCTCCACAAGGTGTCGTACGCGATCGGCTACTCGTCCTGGCTCGACATCGCCCCTGACGGCATCAACAAGGCGACCGGGCTCGAGCTCGTCGCCGAGCAGCTCGAGATCCCGCGCAGCCGCATGGTCGTCGTCGGCGACGGCCGCAACGACATCGACATGTTCCGCTGGGTCGTCGAGGGCGGTGGCCGCGCGGTCGCGATGGGGCAGGCGCCCGACGAGGTCAAGGAGGCCGCGACCGAGGTGACCGGAGCCGTCGAGGAGGACGGGCTCGCGTCGATCCTCGAGGGGCTGCTGGTCCGCGCCTGAATCGCGCGCACGCTTCTCGCCCTAGAATCGTGCGCAGGCCCACCGCGCGACCTCGCGGTCGGGGGTCGGGAGGGCTGTCCGAGCGGCCGATGGAGCCGGTCTTGAAAACCGGTGGGCAGCGATGCCTCGTGGGTTCGAATCCCACGCCCTCCGCGTCAGAAGGAGATCGCATGGCAACCGAGCGCACCGGCAGCGTCGTCGACACGTCGGCGATGACGCCGCGCCACGGCAGGCTGCGCCGCCACTCGGGGGTCGCGCACGTCTTCCGCTGGATCGCGCTCGGCATGGCCGTCGTGCTCGTCGCGCTCGTCGGCGTGGTCGGCTTCTCGATCCTGCGGTTCACGACCAGCATCGAGACGGTCGACCTCGCCGCCGACGTGCCGCCCGCCCAGGCCGGCTTCGCGCCCGTACGACGGCGGCTTCACGATCCTGCTCGTCGGCTCCGACCAGCGCGAGGGCCAGGGCGAGGAGTTCGCCGAGTCGGCCTACGACGGCGGCAGCCTGAACGACGTGACGATGCTGCTGCGCGTCAGCGAGGACCACAGCCAGGCCCGTGTGGTCTCCTTCCCGCGCGATCTCCTGGTCGACTTCCCGGCCTGCGAGGATCCGACGACCGGCGACGCCGTGCCGGCCGAGAACGACGTGCAGTTCAACCAGGCGCTCGGCCGCGGCGGCCTCTCGTGCGTCGCCGAGGTCGTCTCCGACCTCACCGGCATCGAGGTGCCGTACGCCGCGATGATCACGTTCCAGGGCGTCATCAGCATGTCCACCGCGGTGGGCGGCGTGCCCGTGTGCTTCGCCGGCCCGATCGACGACCCCTACACGGGGCTCGTGATCGAGGAGGCCGGCACCCACGACCTCGAGGGCGCCCAGGCGCTCGCGTTCCTCCGCTCCCGCCACGGCGTCGGCGATGGCTCCGACCTCGCGCGCATCTCGTCGCAGCAGGTGTTCCTGTCGTCGCTCGTGCGCACCCTCCAGTCGGATGCGGTGCTCACCGACGTCACGAAGCTCTACTCGATCGCGCAGGTCGCGATCGAGAACATGACGCTGTCGTCCGGCCTCGGCGATGTCGGCACGATGGTGTCGATGGCACGCGTGCTGGCCGACATCCCGCTCGAGACCATGCAGTTCGTGCTCTACCCGAACGTGCCGTCGGGAGCCCGGGTCGTGCCCGACGAGGAGCGCGCGGACGAGCTGATGCGGCGCATCCGCCTCGACCTGCCGATCCAGCTGGGAGAGGACTCCCTCGGCGTCGGCTCGACCGAGGAGACGCCGGCGCCCAGCGACACGGCCGCGCCGACCGAGACGCCCGCGGCGACCGAGACGCCCGGCGCGACGCCGACGCCGACCCCGACAGACGAGCTCGACGGCGTCGTCGGCCAGGATGCGTCGCAGGAGTCGTGCGTCGTCCCGTACGGCAGCTGACGGCTCAGGAGAACCCGCCGCTCAGTAGTACCCGCCGCCGGGCTTCGGCGCGAGGTACACGTCCACGACGTCGTCGTGGAGCACGAACCGGACGTGCGACGCCGGCTCACCGGACGGCGCCCGCGGCACGAGGTGGCTGCCGATGTTGAAGTCGGCGATCGTGTCGATGGTGGGCGCCGTGCAGTTGAGCACGGAGACACGGCCCTCCGCCACGACCGCGAGGCATCGCAAGTCCTCCGGCGTCATCGTGCTCCAGAGGTCGAGCACGCCGTACGAGCCGTGCGGGACGAAGTCCGCCGCCGTCACGCCCCAGATCTCCGTGGTCTCCGCATCGACGGAGAACGTGCCCTCGGGGGCGTCCGGCTGCGCCGCGAGCCGCGCGACCGACCTCGGCTCGTTCGCCTCGTTCACGGCGAAGGCCCCGATGGCGATCACCGCCGCGAGCACGGCGACCGCCGCGATGATCCAGGGCAGGGCGCTTCTCGCACGCCCGCGGCTCGGGGCCGACCGCTGCGGGTCGGGCATCGGGTCGTGTGCGCGGCTCGTCGTCGGATGCGTGGACTCGTCCATCGTCTCGTCCTTCCGGTTCGGCGCAGCCGATCTGGCTGCCATGCCACCGTGACGCGGAGGGATCGACGCCGACGAGCGCCGCCTCGAGGGAACGCATCCCCCCGTGCGCACACTGTGCGCCTGTCCCGGACGGCCGTCAAGACGCCGGATCCGCGCGCGCGAGGGTGCGTCGCCGCGCGCGGCGGGCCAGGGCGGCGGATGAGGCGCCCGGCGTTTGCTAGAGTTGCGGTCGGCCTGCCTGCAGGTCGCAAGCGGAGACGTCGCATAGTCCGGCCTAGTGCACCACCCTGCTAAGGTGGAGTCCCCAATAGGGGACCGAGGGTTCGAATCCCTCCGTCTCCACGTTCGCCCCTTCGTCTCGCCACGAAGGGGCGTTCTTCGTTCGGCAGGCGGCTTCACCGCTGCCAGCCGGCGCGATGCTTCCGCAGCTTGAGCGCGCTGCTCGAGCGCGAGCTCGGCGTCGCGCCGATGCCGGCCGTGGGTGCAGTGCATGGCCGACGTCGGGATCGGCTCTGGCCGAACGAGCGCCGCAGGACCCGGGTCGCGGAGGGTCTTGCGGCGATGATCACCCTCCGCTCGCAGCCGCCGCTGAGGGGTGTGGCGCGCCGCCCGAGAAGTTTCTCAGCGGGGAGCACCCCCGACCCGCTAGGGTTGGTCCTGGCGCAGGACGGTTCTTGTTCTGCGCTTTTCACGCGGCCTAGGTCGCACAGCAAGATTGAAGGAATTATGGCAACCGGCACCGTCAAGTGGTTCGACTCCGGCAAGGGCTTCGGCTTCATCGCTCCGGACGACGGCGGCAAGGATCTGTTCGCTCACTACAGCCAGATCGTGTCCAACGGCTTCAAGACCCTCGAAGAGGCTCAGGCAGTCGAGTTCGAAATCGTCGAGGGCAACAAGGGCCCGCAGGCTGCGAACATTCGCCCCCTGTGAGCCTCGTCGCGTGACGCCCTAGCGGCGTGACGCGGCTCGATTCGCGCTGACGGCCAGGGATCGTATAGACTGATCCCTGGCCGTTCGGCCATTGCGCCCGTAGCTCAACGGATAGAGCATCTGACTACGGATCAGAAGGTTGGGGGTTCGA
The DNA here is from genome assembly GCA_963803465.1 of uncultured Actinomycetota bacterium. Taxonomy (GTDB): domain Bacteria; phylum Actinomycetota; class Actinomycetes; order Actinomycetales; family Microbacteriaceae; genus Agrococcus. The sequence continues at coordinate 786,743 of CAWDMS010000004.1, read as the reverse complement.
ATCCCTCCGGGCGCGCACTGTGTTGAGACAGTAGGAAGGCCACCTGCGAGAGCAGGTGGCCTTCTTGGTCTTCGAGCGTGATCCGGGCTCGGCGCGGTACGCCGACGACGCTCTGACGGTCGCGTTCTCCGTGCTGCGCACGACGGATGGCGGTCGGCGAGCGCGACATGCGCCGCGGTGGCCGGCTCGCGGCTCTGCCCCGCACTCGCATCCTGGTTGCCCTGGGCGCTCGGGTGGAACACTGTCCCGCATGCGGTTCCTGCAACGGCCTGGCGTGCTCTGGGCGATGATCGCCGTGTGCGCGCTGTTGGTCGTGGGGCCGATCGTCGCCATGCTGGTCATCGGGTTCCAGTGGACGCTCCTGCTCAACGTGGTGACGGGCCTGTGCATCGGCCCGATCTTCGTCGCCAACCTGAGAGCGCAGAGGAAGCGCGCACGCGACGCGACGAGGGATGCGTCGAGCCACGAGGCGACCGGGATCTGAGGTCGATGCCTCGGGCGTGTGGCGCCAGCCTTGCCTCACGCGGTCGCCCGTAGGCAGTCGGTGCCTCCGCCCAGGCACGTCGGAGCTCCTCGAGCGTCTCCCCCGGAGAGGGAGGCGGGTCGCGGCGCGCTGATGCTGTCCGCCTCGCGGCGGTCCTGCGCGAGGCTCCAGGCTCAGGCTGCTCGGCGGTCCTCGCTCACCACGCCGAGGCGCGCCAGCGCTCCGAGCCGGGTGAGCACGGCGAGCGCGGCGTCAGCCGCTGCAGGATCCCCGAGGCGATAGGCAGCCTCGAGCCTGGCGGTCCAATCGCGCATGGTGCGGATGATGCCCACTTGATAGGCGGTCGTACCGGATGCGCCGGTCATGACTTCTCCTCTCGGGCGGAGCAGCCCAGCTCGGTGCGATTCCCGCCCTGCTGGACACGGTACGGGCGCAGCGTTACCGGCGGGTTGCTGGCACACGACGATCCGATTCGCTCAGGCACGTCGGGCTCGAGGGTCGAGTCAGCCGCAGGACTCGTGGCGCCGCTGTCGATGGGGCCAGCGCGCGCCGCCTGGGCCGCCGCGCCATCACGAGCCCCGCAGATGCACGACGGCCGCGGGCCGACTCGAGGAGTCGGCACCGCGGCCGTCGTGGGGGCGACTGCTTAGAAGTCGTCGCCACCCATGATGATGAAATCGTCACCCATGATGATGAAGTCGTCGCCACCCATGATGATGAAGTCGTCACCACGGCGGCTGGGCTTGTTGAACTTCATGACGCTCCTTCTTGAGGCTGAGGTTGGACGGAAGATTGTCTACTCTTTTTATACGCGAGAATCATGATTTCCGCCACTGCAAAGTTCGTCTTGAGCAAATCTTCAGGAAGAGAGCGTTGCGGAGCCGAGCTGGATGTCGACGCCGGCGAGCGCCTGCGAGACGGGGCAACCGGCCTTGGCCTGCTCCGCGTACGCCGCGAACTGCTCCTGGTCGAGGCCGGGCACGACGCCCGTCACCGTGAGCACGCTCGTCGTGATGCCCTCGCCCGCGACGAACGACACCTTCGCTGAGGTGTCGAGCCGCTCCGGCGCATGCCCGGCCTCCTCGAGGGTGTGCGAGAACGCCATCGCGAAGCACGAGGCATGGGCGGCAGCGATGAACTCTTCGGGCGTCGTCGCCCCGCCCTCCTCGGCGCGTGCCTTCCAGGTGAGGTCGAAGGTGGATCCGGTGCCGAGCGTGGTCGTGCCGGAGCCGCTGCCGAGCCCGCCGGTCCAGCTGGTGCTCGCGTTCGAGGTGATGGCCATAGGGAGTCCTCCTCCAGGTCGTCGCGCCCGCAGTCGCGGCCGCTCCGCCCAGGCTACGGCGGGCGGCGGGGGTCTGGCCAGTGCCGTGATGACCGCCGACCGCCCGCCAGATCCCGAGGGAACGTCAGGGCTCGGCCCAGGGCGCCGGTATTCTGCACGCATGCATGACATGGCGAGCGAGGTGACCCTCGTGGTCGTCGTCGGCATCCTGCTCATCGGCGCGGTCGCCACGATCGCGAACCGCATCGGGGTCGCGGCGCCGCTGCTGCTCGTCGTGCTCGGCGCCGGCATCGCGCTCGTCCCGGGCGCGCCCGACATCGAGGTGCCGCCCGAGGTGTTCCTCACGATCATCCTGCCGCCGCTCCTCTACACGGCCGCGCTCAAGGTGCCGGCGGTCGACTTCCGGCGCAACCTGCGCGTCATCGGCTACCTCTCCGTCGTGCTGGTCGCCGTCAGCGCGCTCGTCGTCGCGCTCGTGCTGCAGTCGCTGTGGCCCGTGATCGGCTTCGCCGTCGCGCTCGCGCTCGGCGCGGTGGTCGCGCCACCGGATGCGGTCGCGGCGACGGCGCTCGGCAAGCGGCTCGGCCTCCCGCCCCGCGTCGTCACCATCCTCGAGGGGGAGGGGCTGCTCAACGATGCGACCGCGCTCGTGCTGCTGAGCACCGCCGTCGCGGCGATCGAGCGGCCCGGCAGCTCGGAGGTCGAGGGCGGGATGCTCATCGGCGACTTCGCCCTCGCGGTCGTCGTCGCGCTCGTGATCGGCGCGGTCGTGGGCTACGCGACCGTGCGCATCCGCCAGTTCGCCGGCGATCGCGCGATCGACACCGCCATCTCGCTCGCCACCCCGTTCGTCTCGTTCCTCGCCGCCGAGTCGCTGCGCGGCTCCGGCGTCGTCGCGGTCGTCGTGACGGGTCTCGTGATCGGCAACCGCAGCCAGGTGCGCATCCGCGCGACGCGGCGCGCGCAGGAGTCCGCCACGTGGGGCACCTTCTCGGTGATCGTCGAGAACGGCGTGTTCCTGACGATGGGCATGCAGCTGCCGGCGGTCATGGCCGCGGTCGACGAGGGCGAGCGCCACCTCGTGGGCGTCGTCGGCGTCGGGCTGCTGCTGTGCGCCGTGCTGCTCGCGGTGCGCCTGGCCGCGCTGCCGCCGCTGCTCGCGTGGCTGCGGCACCACGCCTGGCGGCTCCGCCGCGAGCACGAGCGGCTCGGCGATCGGCTCGAGAGCATCGACACGTCGACGAAGCGGGGCGCCCGCCTCGAAGCACGCGCACGTCGTGCGCGGCCACGACCTGACCGCGTTCCGCGACCAGAAGCTCGGCTGGCGCGACACCCTCGCGATCGGCTGGGCCGGCATGCGCGGCGTCGTCACGGTCGCCGCCGTGCAGACCCTGCCGGCCGAGACGCCGCTGCGCGCCGAGCTCGTGCTCGTGGCCTTCGTCGTCGCGAGCGTCACGCTGCTCGTCCAGGGCGGCACGCTCGCGCTGCTCGTCCGCGTCCTGCGCCTCGGGCGCGACGGCTCGCAGCGCCGGCGCGAGGAGCTCGAGTCGCTCGTCGGCGAGGCGATCGACGCCGGCGTCGAGGCCATGCGTCGCGAGGCGAACGCGAACGGCATCGAGGAGGCGATCGTCGACGTCGCGAGCGAGCGGATGCTGGCGCGACGCGCGTGGGCGGCGCACGTCGCCGAGGTCGACCCGGACGACGCGACCACCGACGTCGCGCAGATCTCGCGCCTCCGTCACATCGCGATCGAGGCGGAGCGCGTGTGGCTCGATCGGGTGCGGCGGTCCGGTCGCTTCGACTCCGGCACGGTCGCCGTCGCCCAGCGCATCATCGACCGCGAGGAGATCGGGCTGCAGGCCGACGAGGACGAGCACTGAGACCCCTCCCGGGCGGGCGTGGGATGATCGACGCATGACTGAGAAGCCCCAGATCGACGCCCCCGACGGCCCCGCACCCACCGAGCTCGAGATCACCGACATCACGGTCGGCGACGGAGAGGAGGCGGTGACCGGCAAGCAGGTCAGCGTCCACTACGTCGGCGTCACGCACGCCACCGGCGAGGAGTTCGACGCCTCCTACAACCGCGGCGCCCCGCTCGAGTTCCCGCTCGGCGTCGGCATGGTCATCAAGGGCTGGGAGCAGGGCATCGAGGGCATGCGCGTCGGCGGTCGCCGCAAGCTCGTGATCCCGCCCCACCTCGCCTACGGCGCCCAGGGCGCCGGCGGCGCGATCGGCCCGAACGAGACGCTCATCTTCGTCTGCGACCTGGTCGCCGTCCGCTGACCGACCACCGCATCCCAGCGTGTTGAGGGTTTGCGTCCGAGTTGCTGTCAACTCGGACGCAAACCCTCAACTGGTGCAGGGGCGGCGTCGCCGAGTTGAGGCTTTGCGTCCCAGTTGCGGTCAACTCGGACGCAAACGCTCAACTCGTCAGATGGCCTTGCCGGGGTTCAGGATGCCGGCCGGGTCGAACGCCGCCTTCACCGCGTGCTGCAGCGCGAGCTGCCGCTCGCCCAGCTCGTCGACGAGCCAGCGGCGCTTCAGGATGCCGACGCCGTGCTCGCCGGTGAGCGTGCCGCCCATCGCGATGGCCGCCTCGAACACCTCGTTCGCGCACGCCCAGATCGCGTCCGACGGCTCCGCGCCGTCGAAGACGAACGTCGGATGCAGGTTGCCGTCGCCCGCGTGCGCCGTCGTCGCGAGCCGCACCCCGTGGCGCGCCGCCGCCGCGTCGCACGCGCGGAACATGTCTGCCATCCGCGACCTCGGCACCGACACGTCCTCCACCAGCACGGTGCCGAACGACTCGAGCGCGAAGTGCACCTGCCGGCGCACCTGCACCAGCACGTCCGACCGCGCGGCGTCGTCGGTGCGCTCGACGCGGCCGCCGTGCGCGGCGAGGATCTCTGCCACCACCTCGGAGGTCGCCGCCGCGCCGAGCTCGTCGGTCTGCACGAGCACGAACGCGCCGGTCATCGGCTGGCCCGAGTAGGCGGCGAGCATCGACACCGCGTCGCGCCCGACGAGCTCCATGATGGCGGGGCGGATGCGCGCGGCCGTGACGGCCGTGCAGGCGGCGGCGGCCGTCGCCTCGTCGTCGAAGAAGGCGCCGACGGTCCACACGCCGCCGTCGGGCAGCGGACGCAGCTTGAGCGTCGCGCCCACCACGATGCCGAGCGTGCCCTCGGAGCCGATCATGAGCGCGGTGAGGTCGAGGCCGGTGACGCCCTTCACGGTGCGGTGCCCGGTCGAGATGAGGCTCCCGTCGGCCAGCACCACGTCGAGCGCGAGCACCCACTCGCGGGTGACGCCGTACTTCGCGCACAGCAGCCCGCCCGCGTTCGTCGCGATGTTGCCGCCCACCGACGAGATCGCCCGGCTCGCGGGGTCCGGCGGCCACCACAGGCCGTGGGTCGCGAGCATGTCGTTGAGCTCGGCGTTGCGGATGCCCGGCTCCACCCGGCAGGACTGGTCGACGACCGACACGTCGAGCAGCCGGCGCATCCGGTCGACCGAGACGACGAGCTCGCCGTCGCCTGCGATCGCCCCGCCGGCGAGCCCGGTGCCGGCCGCGCGGGGCACGACGGGCACGCCGTGCTCGCTCGCCCAGCGCAGCGCCGCCTGCACGTGCGCGACCTGCTCGGCCTCGACGATCGCGAGCGGCGCCGCGCTCGAGCGGTGGCCCGACTTGTCGGCGCGCGCGACGTCGAGCGCGGCAGCGTCGGTGACGAGCACGTGCGCGGGCAGCGCATCCCGCAGCGCGTCGAGGCTCACGCGAGCACCAGCCCGTCGACGACGCGCCAGGCGCCGGGGGTGCCGGTGAAGCGCACCGAGTGGGCGTTGTCGGGGGTGCGCGTCTCCTGCCCGGAGACGTGGTCGGCGAAGGCGCGGATGAAGGTGCCGTGCGTGACGATGACGAGCGCATCGACCGGGTTGCCCGCGGCCACCTCGTCGACGGCCGCGACGGCGCGACGCTGCAGGTCGTCGAAGTCCTCCTCGCCGGGCCAGTCGGTGCCGAACCGCGCCACCGCCTGCTCCTTCGTCAGCCCTTCGGCCTCGCCGTAGGCGCGCTCGATGAGGCTCGCGTACCGGCCGCAGACCTCCAGCTCCAGCGCTGCGGCGATGATGTCGGCGGTGACGGCGGCGCGCTCGAGCGTCGACGAGACCACCGCATCCCACCGGGCGTCCTCCGACGGGCCGTCGGCGAGCAGCCGCGCGGCCGTGTGCGCCTGCGCGATGCCCGTCTCGTTGAGCGCGATGTCGCTCGTGCCCTGCAGCTTCCCGTCGCGGTTGTAGTCGGTCTGGCCGTGTCGGACGAGGGCGATCTCCATGCTCCGAGCCTACGGCGGCGCGGCTGCCCGCCATCCACAGGCTCACATTCCGGTGCCTCCGAGCGTTGGCAGGGTATGAGAGGAATGCGGCCATGATCCACACCATCATCGACAGCCCCATCGGCCCGCTCACGCTCGTGCGCGGCGAGTGGGGCATCACGGGCGTCTTCATGCCCGATCACCGTCCCGCGCCGGACGAGGCGGCGTTCGGCGCTCGCGACGACACGGCCTTCGCGGATGCGGCGGAGCAGCTCGGCGAGTACTGGGCGGGGGAGCGCACGGCGTTCGAGCTGCCGCTCGACCCGGCCGGCAGTCCCTTCCAGCAGCGCGTCTGGCAGGTGCTGCGGACCATCCCGTACGGGGAGACGCGCACCTACGGCTGGATCGCGGCGTCGCTCGGGCAGCCCACGGCCGTCCGTGCCGTCGGGCTGGCCAACAGTCGCAACCCGATCTCGATCGTCGTCCCGTGCCACCGGGTGGTCGGGGCGACCGGCAAGCTCGTCGGCTACGCCGGCGGCATCGAGCGCAAGCGCTTCCTGCTCGACCACGAGCGCGGCGCCGGGCTGTCGGGCGCCGGGCTAGATTCGGTCGCGTGACCCGTGCGCCGTTCGAGACGATCGTCGCGCTGCACGGCGCGAGGGTGTGGCGCGTCTGCCGGGCGCTGCTCGACGAGGTCGACGCCGACGACGCGTGGAGCGAGACGTTCCTGGCCGCGCTCGAGGCCTACCCGACGCTCGCGCACCTCGAGCGCATCGAGGGCTGGCTCGTGACGATCGCGCACCGCAAGGCGATCGACGTGCTGCGGCGGCGCTCGCGGCTCGTGGTCGGCGACGTGCCCGACCGCCCGGTGGCGGCGGTGGAGCGCGACCTCGACCTGGCGCGGGCGCTCGCACTGCTGCCGCCTCGGCAGCGCGAGGCCGTGGTGCTGCACCACCTGGGCGGGCTGCCGTTCGTCGAGGTCGCGGCGACGCTGGGCTCGTCGGCGGATGCCGCGCGTCGCGCATCCTCCGACGGCATGCGTCGACTGCGCGAGCTGCTGGGAGGCGCCGATGGCTGACGTCGAGCTGCCCGACTCGAGCTGCCCGGCGCGCTGCCCGAGCCGCCGCTCGCCGCGCTGCGCGCGCGGCTCGTCGAGCGCGCGGCCCAGGAGGGCCTGCTCGACGTCGCCTACCGGTCGCTCGACACCGACGTGGGCACGCTGCTGCTGGCCGCGACGCCCGTCGGCCTCGTCTCGGTCACGTTCGACGGCGCCGACCCCGACGCGACGCTCGAGCGGCTCGCGACCGCGATCAGCCCGCGCATGCTCGAGGCACCGGCGCGGCTCGACGCGGCGGCGCACCGGCTCGACGACCTCATCGCCGGCCGCGCGCGAGCGTTCGACGGCCCGCTCGACCTCGCGCTCGCGCACGGCTTCGGCCGCAGCGTCGTCGAGCGGCTGCGGGAGATCCCCTACGGCGAGACGCGCAGCTACGCCCAGGTGGCAGCGGCGGCCGGGTCGCCCCGCGCGGTCCGCGCGGTCGGCACGGCCTGCCGGCGCAACCCGCTGCCGATCGCGATCCCGTGCCATCGGGTCGTGCGCAGCGACGGCGCCCTCGGGCAGTACGCGGGCGGCCCCGAGGCGAAGCGGCGGCTGCTCGACGTCGAGGCGGGGCGCGCGGCGGGCCGCTCGTCAGCGCAGTACGGCTAGCGTGGTGCGGTGCCCACCACCGAGCTCCTCGCCGTCGTCGAGCGCGACGGCTTCACCGAGTCCGAGCATCGCGGCGTCGCGGTCGTGATCGACCCCGGCGGCACCGTCATCGAGGCGCACGGCGACATCCATGCGCCCTTCCTCGCCCGCAGCGCCCTGAAGCCGCTCTACGCCGCCGCGCTGCTCGACGCCGGGCTGCTCGAGATCGAGCCGGCGCACGCGGCGCTCGCGAGCGCGAGCCACTGGGGCGACCAGGAGCACCTCGACACCGCCGTGGCGATGGCCGAGCGCCTCGGCGTCGCCGAGGATGCGCTCTACTGCCCGCCGATGAAGGCCCCCGACGGCACGCTGCGCCGGTTCGCCCACATGTGCGTCGGCAAGCACATCGCGCTCGCCGCGGCCGCCCGCGCGCTCGGCGCACCCGCCGACTACTGGGCGGACGACCACCAGCTCGCCACCGTGCTGCGGGACGGCCTCGCGACCGCCGCCGGCGAGCCGATCGCCGTGACCGCGCACGACGGCTGCGGCGCGCTCGTCTTCCCCACGTCGCCGCTGGGCCTCGCGCGCGCGTTCCGCCGCCTCGCGCCCGACGGCGTCGGCGGCGGCCGGGCCGTCGGCGACGCGATGCGCGCCCATCCGACCCTCATCGACGGCGCAGGCAGGCCCGACGCCGTCGTCATCGCGGCCACGGGATGCGCGACGAAGTTCGGCGCGGAGGGCACGCAGGCGATCGTCGCCCCTGACGGCACCACCGCGGTCGTGAAGACCGCCGACGGCGCCCGCCGCGCGGGCGCACCGGTCGTGCTCGCGCTGCTCGAGCGAGTGGGCGCGATCCCGCTCGGCACGCTCGACCACCTCGCCGAGCCCCTCGGCCTCGTGCAGCGGAGCGCCGACGTGCCGGTCGGGCGGCTGCGCCCCGTCGTCTAGGCGGGCACTGCCGCGAGCGTCGCGTCCGAGCGCGAGGCGCGCGCGAGCCGGTGGGCGCCGACGACGACGGCCGCGGCCTCGAGCGAGAGCGCCACGAGCGGCCCGTGCGGGTAGTAGCCGAGCGCCAGCGTGCCCGCGACGAGCACGAGCAGCGTCACGCCCAGCAGCACGCGCAGCGGCCGTGGCCAGCGACGCGCGGTGATCGCGGCGAGCACGCCGGCGAGGCCGACGCCCACCAGCAGCGGGCCCTCAGAGCCCCACAGCCCGTGCAGGGGTGAGGCGGGCGGCGTGCCGAGATAGCTGAGCGGGCTCACCACCGACCCGGCGAGCACGGTCACGAGCAGCACGACGCCGCCCCAGCCCGCGCGGCGCAGGTCCGGCAGCAGCGCGAGCCCGATGGCGAGGAACGAGACGCCGGCGAGCGCGCCGAAGACGATGTACGGCTCGTCGACCGATGCGCGGATCGCGGCCCACGGCTGCAGCCGGCTGACCTGCTCCACCCACGGCCACGACCACGCCGCCGCGACGAGCGGCAGCGTCAGCAGCGCCCAGGCTCCGCCGCCGAGCGCGAGCCACACCCGCGCCGCGCGCGATCGGTCGGGGACGGATGCGCGCTCCGGAGCGCTCGACGCTGCGGCCATGCCCATTGATAGCAGAACGGCGTCCGCGAACGCGCGGTTCCGCGCGGTCGGGTGCCTAGAGCCGCCGCGCGCACGCCTCGGCGAACGCGCCGAAGCCCCGCTCGACGACGCCCTGCAGGGTCTCGTCGGTCGCGAGGTGCGCGCGCCACTCGGCCACCGCATCCGCGCTGCGGAGCTGCGACAGCGTCGGCGACGCGACCGAGTCCCACAGCCGCATCACGCGGTCGTCGGCCTCGAGGTGGAACTGCATGCCGACGGCGCTGCCGTAGCGGAACGCCTCGTTGTCGACGGTCGCGCTGCGGGCCAGCAGCGTCGCGCCAGGGGGCAGCGAGACCACGTCGTTGTTCCAGCGCATCGCCCCGACCGGGCCGGTGTGCCCGCCGAGCCACGGGTCGGGCTCCAGCACGTCGATGTCGATGATGCCGACCTCGTCGACCGCGCCCTCGTGGTGCTCGCCGCCGAGCGCGCGACCGAGGATCTGGTGCCCGAGGCACAGGCCCAGCACCGGGATCTCGGCGTCGATGGCGCGCAGCGCCAGGTCGGCCGTGAGCACGAGCGACGGATGCGCCGCCTCGTCCGCCGCGCTCATCGTGCCGCCGGTGATGACCACGCCCGCGAGCTCGTCGAGCGGCGGCACCGCCGTCGGGAACACCGCCTCGCGCGTGGGCAGGTGCGACACGAGGGTGGTCGCGTGCCCGCCCGTCTCGTACTCGATGTGCTTGATGAACAGGACGGCGCGCGCCACGGGACCTCTCTCCTTGCGGTATGCGTAGCCTATGTCGGGCGAGCGCGACCGGCCGCGCCCCAGGAGGAGCACCATGACCGTCTTCGCGATGGCCCCGGACGGGGTCCGCATCGCCCTGCACGAGCTCGGGGATCCCGACGGCTCGCCGGTGCTGCTCATCCACGGCTTCTCGTCGAACGCGCAGCGCAACTGGATCGACACCCGCTGGGGCGAGGCGCTCGCCGCGGAGGGGCTGCGCGGCATCGCGATGGACCTGCGCGGCCACGGCGACAGCGACCGGCCGTCGATCGGCTACACGGTGCCGCACTTCCTCGACGACGTCGACGCGGTGCTCGAGCAGCTCGCGCTGCCGGAGGCGCCCGGCGCGATCGGCTACTCGATGGGCGCGCGGCTGCTGTGGCGCCACGCGGGCACCCGTCCCCACGCCTTCCGCGCGCTCGTGCTGGGCGGCCTGCCGGCGGGCGATCCGTTCCAGCGGTTCGATGTCGACCTCGCGCACCGGGCGCTGCGGAGCGAGGCCGAGCCGGGCGAGATGGAGTCGTTCGTGGTCGAGCTCGCCGGCATCTTCCCCGAGCACGACCCGGCCACCCTCGTGACGCTCGCTGGCGAGGTGTCGCACACGCTCTTCGATCCCGAGCTCGCCCCGCCGCCGATGCCGACGCTGCTGATGACGGGCGAGAAGGACCGTCGCGCGAGCGACACCCGGGAGCTGCTGCCGCTGCTCGTCGACGGCCGGTTCGAGGAGATCCCCGGCAGGAACCACGTCAACGCACCGGTGTCCGGGACGTTCCGCCGCACGGCGGCGCGCTTCCTCGCGGAGCACCTCCGGGGGTGACGGTGGGGGCCCGGCCGCGAGCCACAGTGATCTCACAGCATTCTCTTGGGCGCTTCGTTACCGATCCGTTATACGTTGTCTGCACGTTGATCGTAGTGCTGTGGCGGTCGACGGAAGCGAAGGCGAACGCCTCGCTTGGTGCAAGGGACTGGGGCCGGTCGGGAGAACCCGATCGGCCCTCTTGCGTTCCTAGAACCGGTCGGGGCTCGGGCCGCTCGCCAGCACCGTCACGTCGGCGTGGCGGTCGAACCGGTAGCCGGCGCCGCGCACCGTGCGGATGACCTCGGCGTAGGCCCCCAGCTTCGAGCGCAGCCGCCGCACGTGCACGTCGATCGTGCGCTCGTTCGGCCGGTTCTCGTCGTCCGCGTGCCACAGCGCGTCGATGATCGCGCAGCGGTCGACCGTCGAGCCCTCGCGCAGCACGATGTGCTGCAGCAGCTCGAACTCGCGGTAGGTGAGCGCGGCGATCTCGTCGCCGATCGCCACGCGCTTGCGCGTCAGGTCGATCGACGATGCCCGGGTCGGACTCGGCGGCCGGCTGCTGCACCGCGGGGTCCTGCAGGGCGCGTCGCACGACGTCGACGTCGCGGCCGCCAGCGCCGGTCGGGGCGAGCGCCACCGCGGCGTGCGTCTCGGCGCTCGGCGCGAGGCGCGACGTCAGCGCGCGCAGCTCGCCGACGAGGCGCGCGAGCTCGATGTGATCGGCCGCCGCGGCGTCCTCGCCGAGCCCGACGTAGAGCACGAAGCCACGCGCCTCGGTGCCGTCGGGGACGGGACGGATGGGTGCGGGCCGGACGGCGGCCGGCTGGATCGGGGCGGGCGCGACCGCCCGCTTCGGAGCGAGCGCCGAGGAGCCGAGCGTGCGCGGCGTCTCGAGCGAGGGGCGGCGGGTGCGGGTGGGGAGAGCGGTGATGGTCATGGGAGGAGCCTTCCGGCGTGCGGTCGGCGGCGGCCGTCCCCTGCGGGTACGGGCGATGAGGGTCGCCGACGCTGTGCGTCAGACACCGGTGCGCCACTGCTGGGGCACGAGGTGTCGGGATGTCGAGTGCGAACCGCGATGCGGTTCGGGGATCGCTCTAGGGCTGCTCAGGCCTGAGGCTGGCGACGCGCGCGGGCGTCAGCTCCACCTGCTGGAGCGATCGGACGGTGCGAGCGTTGCTCAAGCACACATTCGACGCATGGCCACCATCGGCATCATCATGCCGGTCGTCCGCTCGGCCGTGAAGACGGTCGGGAGGGCAGTGGTGGTGGTCATGCCTGTCAGTATCCCCGCCTGGATCGCGCGATGTCAAACACCGCGCCGCGCGAATGTGACGAAGTGTGACGCGCGGCTCGACGCAGGGCGCCCCGAGGTCGGCCGAGCGGGTCGACCGGCCGCGCGGGCTCAGTCGCCGACGGTGCCGTAGAGCCGGTCGCCCGCGTCGCCGAGGCCCGGCACGATGTAGCCGTGCTCGTTGAGGCGCTCGTCGAGCGCGCCGAGCACGATCGTCACGTCGCGGCCCTCCATGTCGCCTGCTCGACGCGCGGCGAGGCCCTCCGGGGCGCCGAGCAGGCAGATCGGCCGTGACGTCGACGGCGCCGCGGTCGAACAGGAACTCGATCGCCGCCGACAGCGAGCCGCCGGTCGCGAGCATCGGGTCGAGCACGAAGCACTGGCGGTCGGAGAGGTCGTCGGGCAGCCGCTCGGCGTAGGTGTCGGCTGCGAGCGTCTCCTCGTTGCGGACCATGCCGAGGAAGCCGACCTCGGCGGTCGGCACGAGCGTCGTCATGCCCTCGAGCATCCCGAGGCCGGCGCGCAGGATCGGCACGACGAGCGGGCGCGGCTCGGCGATCGCGACGCCGGTCGTGGTCGTCACCGGCGTGGTGATCTCCGTTACGGCGTCGACGCGCACGTTGCGGGTCGCCTCGTAGGCGAGCAGCGTCACCAGCTCCTCGACGAGCGCGCGGAAGGTCGGGGAGGGCGTGCGCTCGTCCCGCAGCACGGTCAGCTTGTGGGTGATGAGCGGGTGGTCGGCGACGTGGACTCGCATAGGCTCAGGCTAGTGGGCGCGGACGCGCGCCCGATCGGGAGGGCGGATGCTGCCTGCGGCACGCGACGAGGCGCTATGCGGCTCGCGCTCGACGAGGCGGCGTCGCGCGACCACGACCGCCGACGTGCCGGTGGGCGCGGTCGTGGTCGACGCATCCGGCGCCGTGATCGGCACGGGCCGCAACGAGCGGGAGCTGCGCCACGACCCGACCGCGCACGCCGAGGTCGTGGCGCTGCGCGAGGCGGCGGCGCGGCTGCGGATCGTGGCGGCTCGACGGACGCGCGCTCGTCGTCACGCTCGAGCCGTGCGTCATGTGCGCGGGCGCGATCCTCGCGAGCCGCGTCGATCCCGCGTGTCGTGTTCGGCGCCTGGGACGAGAAGGCCGGCGCCGCCGGCAGCGTGCTACGACGTGCTGCGCGAGCGGCGGCTGCCGCACCGCGTCGAGGTCGTCGCCGGCGTGCTCGCCGACGAGGCCGAGGCCCAGCTCCGCGCCTTCTTCGCCCCGCGTCGCTCATCCTCAACCGGGTAGTTGGTAGCACGAGGGGATAGTGCCCTCGTGAGACCAACTAGCCGGTTGAGGAGTCTGGGTCGCGGTAGCGGGGGTCCTTCGGCTCGAGGCTGTCGACGCTGTCGCCCGCCTCGGCGCTGCGCTGCTCGGCGATGCGCTGCTCGTAGGTCGCGGGCCGGTAGATCTCGTCGATCACGCCGAGGCCGCCCAGCCGGCGGGCGCGCCGCGTCGACTCGCTGTGCCAGATGCGCGGGCCCAGCAGCACGAGCGCGAGCGCGATGCCCAGCACCGCCACCCAGGCGAGCAGCTCCGGCCACTGCATCAGCCCGCGCTCTCCCTCTCGACGTCGCGGGTGGTCGTTCGGCGCGATAGAGCGCTCGAGCGACCACCCGCGACGTCGAGGATCACCTCAGCGCCAGAAGACCGCGATCAGCATGTTCACGACCGCGAGGCCGCCCGCGGTGTGGAAGAACGGCCCGAGCTTGCGCTCGACCTCGAGGTTGCCGACCGAGACGGCGCCGCCGGTCGTGAGGCGCGCCTTCTCGGCTGCGGATCGCGCGCTGACGCAGGAAGCCGATGAGCGCTGCGACGAAGACGACGACCGCGACCAGTGCCTTGATGCCGAGCTTCGCGTGGTTGACGTCGCCGTCGCCGGCCATCGCGAGGCCGTAGAGCGCAACGCCCGACACGAGCTGGAGGGCAGCGCCGATCAGCAGCACGGTGAAGTTGTAGCCCGCGCGCGCCCGCATCTGGAGGATGAACGTGCCGACGAGCATCGACAGGCCCACGAGGTGGACGGTCAGCAGCAGTGAGTGGAGGAAGTCCATGCAGACAGCCTACAGTTCCGGTGCGTCGGCGGTCAGTTGCCGGACTGGATGACGATGTGGTCGGTCGAGGGCGCGATGTCGGGCTGGTCGACGTAGAGGTCGGGCTCGATGTAGATCACCCGCGCGTGCGGCACCTGCGTGCGCAGGTCGGCCTCGAGGTCGTTGATCGTGCGCGCGACGTGCTCGATGTCGGACTGCGGCGGGAAGGCGACCTTCGCCGCCACCATCAGCTCGTCGGGGCCGAGGTAGAGCGTCTTCATGTGGATGATCGACTCGACGCCCTTGTGCGCGTTGAGCACGGCGGCGATCTTCGCGTTGTCGTCGCGCGATGGCGCCCTCGCCGATCGAGCAGCGACTTCATCTCGACCGCCAGGATCGCGGCGACGCCGATCAGCAGCACGCCGATGCAGAGCGTGCCGATCGCGTCGAAGAGCGGGTTGCCGGTGAGCGCGGTGAGGCCGACGGCCGATGAACGCGAGCACCAGCCCGACGAGCGCCGCGAGGTCCTCGAGCAGGATGACGGGCAGCTCCGGGCTCTTCGACGTGCGGATGAACGTCCACCAGCCGGCCTTGCCGCGCACCTGGTTGGCCTCCTTGATGGCCGTCCGGAACGAGAAGCTCTCGAGCACGATCGCGATGCCGAGCACGAGCGAGCGGCAGCCAGATGATGTCGAGCTCGTGCGGGTGCTGGATCTTGTTGATGCCCTCGTAGATCGAGAACAGGCCGCCGACCGAGAACAGCATGAGCGCGACGATGAACGCCCACACGTAGCGCTCGCGGCCGTAGCCGAACGGGTGGTCGGCGGTCGGCCTGCTTCTTGGCCAGCCTGCCGCCCGAGCAGCAGCAGCAGCTGGTTGCCGGCGTCGGCGACCGAGTGGATCGCCTCGGCCAGCATCGACGCGGAGCCCGAGAAGAACCAGGCGATGAACTTCGTGATGGCGATGCCGGTGTTCGCGAAGAACGCCGCGACGACTGCCTTCGTACCGTGGGATGCGCTCACGTGCGGGAGTCTACGCGTGCGGCGGGCGGGCCCGCCGACTGCGGCGGCTACCCTGGCCGCATGCCTGCGACCCTCCCTCCCATCGCCATGCTCGGTGTCGGCTCGATGGGCGGCGCGATCCTCACCGGGCTCGCCCGGCACGGCGCCGAGCGCATCGCCGTCACGAACCGCACGGCCGAGAAGGCGTCCGCGATCCGGCTCGAGGGCGTGGAGTCGATCGCGCTCGCCGACGAGCCCGACGGCGAACGCGCGCGCGGTCGCCGGCGCGCGGCTCGTGCGTGCTGGGCGTGAAGCCCGCGGGCATCGTCGACCTCGCGCGCGAGATCGCGCCGCACCTGGCACCGGATGCGCGTGGTCGTCTCGATCGCGGCAGGCACGACGACGGCGTCGATCGAGGCCGTGCTGCCCGCATCCGTCGCCGTGGTCCGCGCGATGCCGAACACCCCCTCGCACGTCGGGCTCGGCGTGACCGGCGTCGCGGGCGGCAGTCGCGCATCCCAGGACGATGTCGCGCTCGTCGCGCGCATGTTCGAGGCGGTCGGCGACGTGATCGTCCTCGAGGAGTCGCAGATCGACGCGCTCTCGACCATCTCGGGCTCCGGCCCGGCCTACGTGTTCCTGCTCATCGAGGAGCTCACGGCGACGGCGGAGCGGATGGGCTTCACGGCCGAGCAGGCCGCGACGATGGTGCAGGGCACGTTCCGCGGCGCGAGCGAGCTGCTCGCGGCCGACGGGTCGGCGCCGGCCGAGCTGCGTCGCCGCGTGACGAGCCCGAAGGGCACGACCGAGCGCGCGGTCGCGGTGCTGCAGGAGGCGCGCCTGGGCGAGGTCTTCGACCGCGCCACCGCCGCGGCGCTCGCGCGCGCCCAGGAGCTCGCCGCGGGCTGAGCCTCAGACCGGGTCGCCCCCGACGTACTGCCAGCCCTGGTCGCGGCGGAAGCGGCTGAGCTCCCGCAGCACGCCCCGCTGCCCGTCGGCGACCCAGTGCGCCTCGAACGTCACGGTGCCCTCGCGGTCGAACGGCCCACCGGCGGCCGTGCCCTGGATGTCGAGGCGCAGCCAGCGGATGCCCGGGTCGAGCTCGAGCGACCGCGGCCGGGTGGAGGAGTGCCAGGAGGCGAGCAGCCAGTCGACGTCGCCGGTCGCGAACGCGGTGAAGCGCGAGCGCATGAGCGCCTCGGCGGTCGCCGCCTCGCGCTCGCGGCGGTGGATCGGCCCGCAGCACTCGCCGTAGGGGAGCCCGGTGCCGCAGGGGCAGCGGTCGGTGTCGGCCGTCACGCGCCCAGGCCGGCGAAGCGCTCGATGTCGTTCTGGTTGCCGGAGACGATGATGAGGTCGTGGTTCGAGACGATCGTCTCGGGCGTCGCGTAGGTGAACTCGCCTGCCCGGGCTCTTCACGCCCACCACGGTCAGGTGGTACTTCGAGCGGATCTTCGACTCCGCGAGCGTCATGCCGCGGATGTGCTTCGGCGGGTACATCTTCACGATCGCGAACTGGTCGTCGAACTGGATGTAGTCGAGCATGCGGCCGGAGACGAGGTGCGCGACGCGCTCGCCGGCCTCCGCCTCGGGGTAGATGACGTGGTTGGCGCCGATGCGGCTGAGGATCTTGCCGTGCGACTGGCTGATCGCCTTCGCCCAGATCTGCGGGATGCCGAGGTCGACGAGGTTCGCGACGATGAGCACCGACGCCTCGATCGAGGAGCCGACCGCGCAGACGGCGATCGCGAAGTCCTGCGCGCCGACCTGCTTGAGCGCGTCGATCGAGCGCGCATCCGCCTGCACCGTGTGGGTCAGCCGCTCCGACCACTTCTGCACCAGGTTGATGTCGCCGTCGATCGCGAGCACCTCGCGGTCGAGCCGCGCGAGCTGGCCTGCCGTCGCGGCGCCGAAGCGGCCGAGGCCGATCACGAGCACCGGAGCGTCGTGCGGGATCCTGTCAACCAACGATCGGCCTCTCCTCGGGGCGCGTGAACAGCTGCGTCGTCTGGCTCGCCGCCAGCGCCGCGGCGAGCGTCACACTACCAATGCGCCCGACGAACATCGTGACGGCGAGGATGAGCTTGGCAGGGTCCTCGAGGCCCGAGTGCGTGAAGCCGGTCGACAGCCCGACCGTCGCGAACGCGCTGATGACGTCGAACAGCACGAACGACAGCGGCGCCCCGGTGATCTCGAGCAGCACGATCGTGACGCCCGCGACGATCGTCGCGCTCCAGAGCGTGACGGAGACGGCCAGCCGCAGGACGTCCGAGGGGATGCGACGGCCGAACGCCTCCATCGACTTGCGGCCGCGCGCCTCGGCGACGGCGGCGAGGAAGAGGATCGCGAGCGTCGTCACCTTGATGCCGCCGGCCGTCGACGCGGAGCCGCCGCCGACGAACATGAGCATGTCGGTCACGAGCAGGCTCGAGTTGTGCAGCAGGCCGAGGTCGTTGACCGCGAAGCCGCCGGAGCGCGCCATCGACGACAGGAAGAAGGCGTGCAGCAGCTGCTGCCCGAAGTCGTCCGTGCCCCACGAGTCGGGGTTGCCCCACTCGAGCACGAGGAAGACGAGACCGCCGAGCAGGAAGAGGATGAGCGAGACCGAGATCGTGAGCTTCACGTGCAGCGACCACTGCCGGGGGCTGCCGAGGTGCCGCAGCAGCACGAAGTAGACGGGGAACCCGAGCGACCCGGTGAACACGCCCAGCATGAGCACGATGAGGAACCACGGGTCGGTCGCGTAGGGGTCGAGGCCCTCCGTCGTCGGGATGAAGCCCGAGTTCGTGAAGGCCATGAACGACCAGTAGGTCGCCTCGTAGAGCGCCTCGAGCGGGTTCTTGCCCTCGAGCAGGATGCGCGGGAACAGCAGCACGATGAGCGCGGCCTCGAACACGAGCACCGAGAGCGCGACGATGCGCAGCAGCCCGCCCACCTCGCCGAGGCGGATCGCCTGCGACTCCTTGACCACGCCGCGGCGCACGCGCGACGGGTTCGAGTCGCCGGCGGCCATGAGCTTCTGCCGCAGGCCGAGCCGGCGGGCGACGGTCATGCCGAGGATCGATGCGAGCGTGAGCACCCCGATGCCGCCGACCTGGACGCCGAGCAGCACGACGGCGTTGCCGAACGGGCTCCAGTGCGTCGCCATGTCGACGACCGTGAGGCCCGTCACGCAGACGACGCTCACCGCTTGGAAGAACGCGTCGACCGGGGCCGTCGGCTCGCCGGTCGCGGTCGCCCACGGCGTCATGAGCAGCAGCATGAAGAGCAGGTTCATGGCGGCGAACACCATGATCGCGAAGCGCGCGGGGGAGGCGCTCGCGAAGCGGTCGAGCCCGTCGCGCGAGCGCGCGAGGATCGTCGTCTCGCGCGACGTCCGCTGCTGCGCCACGAGCTGTGCCCTTCGCGAGGATGATGCGCCGCAGGCGGCGCAGAACGGGCCCACTGTAGTCCTCTTGGCGTGAGGTCGAGGCGCAGCCCCGCGCGCGCTGCCGCGCGGGCCGCGTTTGGCTCCGCCCGCGGCGCGCTGGCATGCTTTGCGCATGGCCGACATCTTCAGCGTCATCGCGGACAGCACGCGACGCGACATCCTCAGCGTGCTGCTCGAGCGTCGCGGGACGACGGGCGAGGCGAGCGTGAGCCAGATCGTCGACGCGCTCGGCGTGCCGCAGCCGACGGTGTCGAAGCACCTCCGGACGCTTCGCGATGCGGGCCTCGTGACGGTGCGGGAGGACGGACAGCACCGCCACTACGCGATCGTGCTGATGCCGTTCGACCAGATCGACGACTGGCTGATGCCGTTCATCTTCGCGGAGGGCGACCAGGACGAGTCGACGCTCGGCGCGGCGGCGTTCGCCGCATGGGCGGGCGCGAACGTGCAGGCGCCGCTGCGGGCCGCGGCCGATCAGGCGCGCATCGCCGCCGAGCAGGCGCGCGTCGCCACGGAGCAGGCGCTCGCGCGCGTCGCAGGCAGGGTCGAGCACCCGGCGCCCGTCGGCGCATCCCTCGGCCGTCGCGCCGCCGAGGGCGTGCACGACGTGCAGGAGCGCGTGCAGGAGGCGCGCGACCGCATCCACGACGTGCAGGAGCGGCTCCACGAGCTGCAGGCGCGCGCGACCCAGCGGTTCGACGACGCACGGGTCAAGATGCGGCGCGACGACGAGCACCTCGAGGACGGCCGCAGCGCTCGCGACGAGGACGACGCGCGCCTCGATTGAGCCCTCGCGAGGGCTCGCATGCAGCGGTCGGCAGGATTCCGCTAGAATGCCAGGAGCGTTTTCCCTGCGCTGGTCTACGATCGCGCAGATCGTCCAGCAATCCCGATCGGAAGTGAGGAACCTCTATGGGTTCTGTGGTGAAGAAGCGTCGCAAGCGCATGTCGAAGAAGAAGCACCGCAAGCTGCTTCGCAAGACGCGCCACCAGCGTCGCAACCGCAAGTAAGACGGTTGATCGTGAGCCGGGACCTGCAGCTGCGGGCTCCCGGCTCTCGCATGTCTAGGCTTGATGCATGGTCGAGATCACCCTGATCGGCAAGCCCGGCTGCCACCTCTGCGACGAGGCGCGGCCGATCGTCGAGCGCGTCGTCGCGTCGTTCCCGGAGGCCACGCTCACCGAGCGGTCCATCCTCGACGACCCCGCGCTCGAGGCCCGCTGGCACGACGACATCCCGGTCGTGCTCATCGACGGGCGCCAGCACGCCGCCTGGCGCGTCGACGAGGCCAAGCTGACGGAGCGCATCCGGGACCGCCTCGCCGCGAGTTGAGCGTTCGCGTCCGAGTTGCTCTCAACTCGGACGCAGACCCTCGACCGGCTCGCCGCACGCCTCCGGCTGGTGAGGCTTTGCGTCCGAGTTGCCGGTGACTCGGACGCAGACCCTCGACAGGGCGGATGCCCTACGGCGTCAGGCGCGTCGGGCCGCGGAAGAGGTACGTCGACTCGCGGATCGAGCCGAGGCCCAGCATGAGCATGACGACGCGCGCGAGGCCCATGCCGAAGCCGCCGTGGGGCGGCGTGCCGTAGCGGAAGAAGTCGAGGTACTCCTCGAGCTCCGCCGGGTTCATGCCCTTCTCGACGATCTGCGCCTCGAGCACGTCGACGCGGTGCTCGCGCTGCGCCCCG
Organism: uncultured Actinomycetota bacterium; assembly: GCA_963803465.1. Lineage (GTDB taxonomy): Bacteria > Actinomycetota > Actinomycetes > Actinomycetales > Microbacteriaceae > Agrococcus. The sequence goes on along the minus strand of CAWDMS010000004.1, from coordinate 766,344 downwards.
GTGGAGATCTCGACGCCGTTGTAGATCAGGTCGTAGGAGTTCGTGATCGAGCCGTCGCCCTCGGGGCGCAGGTGGTAGAACGGCCGCACGCTCGACGGGAAGTCGGTGACGAAGACGAAGTCGTGGCCGCTCGTCTCCTTGACGTGCGCCGAGATCTGACGCTCGGCCTCGGGGTCGAGGTCGCCGTCGGTGCGCTCGATCGTGTGGCCGCGACCCTCGACGATCGTCTTCACCTCGGCGTGCGGGATGCGCGGGAAGGGCAGCGTCGGCACCTCGAGCGTGATGCCGAAGTGCTGCTCGATCTCGGCGCCGTGGCGCTCGACGACGGCCGAGACGGCCTTCTCGAGCAGCGCCTCGTGCAGCTGCATGACGTCCTCGTGGCTGTCGATCCACGAGATCTCGCTGTCGATCGAGGTGAACTCGGTCGCGTGGCGGCTCGTGTAGGACGGGTCGGCGCGGAAGGCCGGGCCGACCTCGAAGATCTTGCCGAAGCCGGCCGACTGCGCCATCTGCTTGAACAGCTGCGGCGACTGCGCGAGGTACGCGGTCGTCTCGAAGTACGGCACCTCGAAGAGCTCGGCGCGCGACTCGGAGGCGGTGGCCATGAGCTTCGGCGTGTGGAGCTCGATGAAGCCCTCGTCGATCCAGTGCTGGCGCATCGCGTGCTCGATGGTCGTCTGCACGCGGAAGATGAGCTGCGCCTCGGGGCGGCGCAGGTCGAGGAAGCGCCAGTCGAGCCGCTTGTCGATCGACGAGTCGTCGGCGATCGGGCTGTCCTTCGCGATCGACTCGACGGTGAGCGAGCGCACCTTCACCTCGAGCCCGCCGAGCTTCACGCGCTCGTCGGCCTTGAGGTCGCCCTCGACGGTCACGAACGAGCCGTGCATGAGGGCGGAGATGGCGGCGGCGGTGTCGGCCGTCTCGTCGTTCACGGGGTTCACGAGCTGCGCGGAGCCCGACTCGTCGCGCAGGATCACGAACTGCACGCGCTTCTGATCGCGCACGGTCTCGACCCAGCCCTGCACCTTCACGGGGCCGTCGGGGAGCGATGCGAGGTCTTGGATGAGGGTGCGAGTCACGGGCCGATCCTACCGGGCGGGTCGACGGGCGGGGGCCCGGCGGCGGAGCGTCCGCGCCGCAGCGCCGGGTGCTCCGCGTCCGCCCGTCAGCGCCGGGGGCGCGGGGCGGCGGCGGGCGCCACGGTCGCGAGCGCGACCCAGCCGCCCACGAGCGCGACGGCGGATGCGGCCAGCACGGCCCATCCGGCCGCCGCGGGGATCTGCGCGTCCGGCCCGTCGGAGGCGACGAGCAGCGCGACGCCGGTCGCCGCGAGCGCGCCGACGCCGAGGGCGACCGGGGTCGCGTGCGCGCGGTGCGCGAGGTAGCGCGCCCACGTCCACATCAGCGACGCGGTGAGCGCGATGACGAGCGCGATCGCGAGCGGGACGAGCAGGGGCACACGACCATCATCCCCTGCGCGCGCGGGCGAGCTCGAGCACCGTCGTGACGAGCGCCGCGGTGTCGGGCGCGGTCGTGCCGTCCGGGAGCGTGAGCGAGTCCTCGAGGCCGGCGCGCGTCGGCAGGCCCCACGCGATCGCGAGGTCGATCGCCGGCCACGTCGCGCGCTCCTCGCCGTGGAGCAGCACCGGCATCGCCGGCTCCGCGGCGAGCGCGCCGTCCACGAGCCGGCGGGCGAGCGCCTCCACGGCGGCGGGGTCGGCGACGTCCTGGATCTCGACGAGCACGCGCAGGCACGCCGCGCGGTCGGGCCACCGCATCCATCGCCGCAGCGCCCGCTCGTCCCAGATGCCCGCCTCGACGGCGACGCCGCGCTCGAGCAGCAGCGCCGCGACCCGGTCGGCGCCGTCCTCGTGCGCGTTCACCGAGGCGAAGTCGGGCAGCTCGCGCCATCCCCGGATCGCGGCGAGCCGGGCGTCGGCGTCGCCGGTCCAGGCGCCGGTCGTGATGCCGATCGGCACGTCGACGGCCGCGCGCGCGGCATGGACGAAGCGGTCGACGTCGTCGGCGGCGAGGCTGTCGCGACCGGCCGCGTCCTTCGGGTGCACGTGCACCGCGAAGGCACCGGCGGCCACCGCGGCCGCCGCCTCGCGCGCGAGCAGCGCAGGATCGGCCGAGAGTCGCGGATGGCTCGCCACGTCGCGAGCGCCGTTGAGGCACGCCTTCACCTGCATGGCCGCGAGCCTACGGCGGCCGCCCGTCCCGTAGGGCGCTGCTAGGGAGGGCCGGTAGACTCGGGGGCATGCCCGCCCGCCGCCTCCATCTCGTGCGCCACGGCGAGGTCGACAACCCCGGTCGCGTCCTCTACGGCCGAATGCCGGGGTTCGTGCTCTCGGAGCGCGGGCACCGGATGGCCGCCATGGCGGCCGACCGCCTCGCCTCCGGTGAGAGCGCGCGCAGCGTCGTCCGCCTCGCCGCGAGCCCGCTCGAGCGCGCGCAGCAGTCCGCGCAGCCGTGGGCGGAGGCCTTCGGCCTCGACATCCGCACCGAGCGCCGCATCATCGAGCCCACCAACCAGTTCGAGGGCAAGACCTTCGAGGCGAGCGGCGCGCTGCGCCACCCGTCGGCGTGGCCGCTGCTGCGCAACCCCTTCCGGCCGTCGTGGGGCGAGCCCTACCGCGCGATCGCGCAGCGCGTGATCGCCGCGATGGAGGATGCCTGGGACGAGCTCGCCGAGTCGGACGACGACGGCGACATCGTCTTCGTCAGCCACCAGTCGCCCATCTGGATGGCGCACCTCGAGCTCGCCCGCAAGCGGCTGTGGCACGACCCGCGCTCCCGTCGCTGCCAGCTGTCGTCGATCACGAGCTTCGCGCGCGTGGACGGCCGGTTCGTCGAGGTCGACTACGTCGAGCCCGCCGCATCCGTGGCCGCGATCGACGCGGGGGCGGTGTGACCCGGCGGATGCGCGCGGTCGGCCTCGCGCTCGCCGTGCTCGCGCTCGCGGGCTGCGCGTCGGCCGACGGCGTGGCAGGTCAGGTCGGCGACGCGGGCTACATCGCGGGCGACGGCATCGTCACCGAGATCGCGCCCGACCAGCGCGCCGAGCCCGCCGCGTTCGCAGGCCCGCTCGTCGACGGCGGCGAGTTCGACTCCGCCGAGCTCGACGGCGTGACGCTCGTGAACTTCTGGTACGCGGCCTGCCCGCCCTGCCGCATCGAGGCGCCGGTGCTCGCCGAGCTGCACGCCGAGCTCGGCGACCAGGTCGACTTCCTCGGCGTGAACACGCGCGACGGGGCCGCGCAGGCGGCCGCCTTCGAGGAGCAGTTCGGCATCGAGTACCCGTCGATCCTCGACGACGAGACCGCCTCCGGGCAGCTCGCGTTCACCGGCATCGTCGCGCCGAACGCCGTGCCGTCCACGCTCATCCTCGACGCCGACGGCCGCGTCGCCGCCCGCGTCTCCGGCGCGGTGACCGACACCAGCATCCTCTCGACGCTGCTGCGGGAGGAGCTCGAGCGGTGAGTGCCGCCCTCGCGCTCGTCGCACCCGCGCTCGGCGCGGCCGCCTTCGACGCGGCCGCCTTCGACCCGGCGGGCGCGGTGCTGAGCGGGCAGCTGCTGGTGTCGGTGCCGATCGCGCTGCTCGCCGGGCTCGTGTCGTTCGCGAGCCCGTGCATCCTGCCGCTCGTGCCCGGCTACCTCGGCCTCGTCGGCTCGCTCGTCGGCGACGGCCGGCGCGGCCGGGGCCGGCTCGTCGCGGGCGTGGCGCTCTTCATCGCCGGCTTCACGCTCGTGTTCGTGCTCGGCACCGCGATCGTCGGCGGCGCGAGCTCGTTCCTGCTGCAGTACAGCGACGGGATCGTGCGCGTGCTGGGCGCGGTGCTCATCCTGCTCGGCCTCGTCTTCGTCGGGCAGTTCTCGTTCCTGCAGCGCGTCTGGAAGCCGCAGCAGGTGAAGGCGGGCGGCCTGTGGGCCGCGCCGGTCGTGGGCGTCGTGTTCGCGCTCGGCTGGACCCCGTGCTCGGGGCCGACGCTCGCCGCGATCAGCGCGCTCACCGTCACCACCGGCTCCGCCTGGCAGGGCGCGATCCTCGGGCTCGCCTACGCGCTCGGGCTCGGCATCCCGTTCCTGCTCATCGCCCTCGGCCTCGGCTGGGCCGGCGGCGCCGTCGCGTGGCTGCGCCGGCACATCCGTGCCGTCAACATCGCCGGCGGCGTCATGCTCATCGCCATCGGCGTGCTGATGGTCACCGGCGCGTGGAACGCCATCATGCAATCGCTTCAAGGATGGATCGCCTCCGTTGTCACGATCATCTGACCCGCTGCGGCCGGGCGACCACATCGACGCCCCCGAGGCGCCCGCCCGCCAGGCCGGCGACCCCAAGCTCGGCGTGCGCGGCTGGGCCCGCTTCATGTGGCGGCAGCTCACCTCGATGCGCACCGCGATCGTGCTGCTGCTGCTGCTCGCCGTCGCCGCCATCCCCGGCAGCCTCGTGCCGCAGCGCTCCTCCGACCCGAACGGCGTCATCCAGGTGCGCGCCGACAACCCGGAGCTCATCTGGCTCTACGACGCGCTGTCGCTCCACGACGTCTACTCGAGCCCGTGGTTCTCGGCCATCTACATCCTGCTCTTCACGTCGCTCGTCGGATGCGTCGTGCCGCGGCTCGCGCACCACTGGAAGGCGATGCGCGCGCTCCCGCCGCGCACGCCGTCGCGGCTGTCGCGGCTCGTCGGGTTCCGCACGGTGCCGGGCGACGCATCCGACCTCGACCGCGCCGACCGGGTGCTGCGTCGCCTCGGCTACCGCACCACGCGGTATGGCGACTCCGTCTCGGCCGAGCGCGGCTACCTGCGCGAGACCGGCAACCTCATCTTCCACATCTCGCTGCTCGCGCTGCTGCTCGTCGTCGGGCTCGGCTCGGGCTTCGGCTACTCGGGGCAGCGGCTGCTCGTCGAGGGATCCGGCTTCGCGAACTCGCTCTCGAGCTACGACTCCTTCACCGCGGGGCAGTGGTTCGACGACGACGGCCTCGAGCCGTTCGCGGTCGCGCTCGACGACCTCGCGGTCGTCTACGAGACCGAGAACCCCAACGCCGTCGGTGCGCCGCTCGACTTCACCGCCGCGGTGTCGGTCACGGAGGACGGTGCGGCGCGCGCTGGGGAGATCAAGGTCAACCACCCGCTGTCGGTCGCGGGCGCGGACCTCTACCTGATCTCGAACGGGTACGCACCGCGCATCTCGGTGCGCGACGCAGCCGGCGAGGTCGTCTACGACCAGTACACGCCGTTCCTCGCGCAGGACGACAACATGACGAGCCTCGGCGTGATCAAGCTGCCTGACGGGCTCGAGGAGCAGCTGGGGCTGCGCGGCTTCTTCTACCCGACCGCGGTGGAGCTCGACACCGGCGCGCTCTCCTCCGGCTACCCCGACCTGGCGAACCCGGTGCTCTCGCTGCAGGCCTTCTCGGGCGACCTCGGGCTCGACGGCGGCATCCCGCGCTCCGTCTACGCGCTCGAGACCGACGCGATGACGCAGATCGCGGGCGGCGACTCCGGCACCGACGCGCTCACGCTCGCACCCGGCCAGTCGGTCGACATCCCCGGTGGGCTCGGCACGATCACGTTCGAGGACGTGCGGCGCTACGGGGTCATCGAGGTGCACGTCGACCACACCCAGACGCCCGTGCTGTGGATCACGATCGTGCTCTTCCTCTCGCTGCTGGGGTCGCTGCTCATCCCGCGCCGGCGCCTGTGGGTGAAGGCGACGCCGGCGGGCCTCGAGCTCGCGGGTCTCGCGCGAGGCGAGGACCCGACGCTCGAGCGGGCGGTCGACGACCTGGCGAAGCGGATCGGCGAGCCGGCCGACGCGGAGGCGCCCGCGGCCGGCGAGGACCGCGAGCGTAGGATTGACCCGTGACGTCCGCTGAGCTCGACTCCTTCTCGCTGCTGCTCGTGTACTCCGCGATGGCGGTGTACACGCTCGCGTTCATCGCCTACGCGGTCGACGTCGCGCGGCGCTCGGGCTCGAAGCCGGTCGCGGCAGAGGCACGCGTGCTGGTCGGCGCCGGCGCCCCGGTCGCATCCGAGCCCGGCCCCCGTGCGACGGCGGTGGCGTCGAAGGCCGGGCGCGGCGCGCGCATCGGCTACGTGCTGACCGTGCTCGCCTGGATCCTGCACGTCGGCGGCGACGTGCTGCGCGGCCTCTCCGCCGGTCGCGTGCCGTGGGCCAACATGTACGAGTTCGCGCTCACCGGGGTCGCCGTGATCGTCGGCGTCTTCGTGCTCTCCCGGCTGTGGCGCGACCTCAACTTCCTCGGCGTCTTCATCACCGGCCTCGCGACGGTCTTCCTGGGGCTCGCGACCGTCAACTTCTACGTCGCGCCCACGCCGCTGCCGCCGGCGCTGCAGTCGTACTGGCTCGTCATCCACGTCTTCGTCGCCACCCTCGCGACCGGCTTCTTCGCGCTCGGGTCGGGTCTCAGCATCCTGCAGCTCGTCAAGGAGCGCCGCGACAGCGGCTTCCTGCGGTCGCTGCCCTCGCCGGTGCAGCTCGAGGACCTCGCCTACCGGGTGGGCGTCATCGGCTTCATCTGCTGGACCTTCACGCTCATCGCCGGCGCCGTCTGGGCCGAGCACGCGTGGGGCCGCTACTGGGGCTGGGACACGAAGGAGGTGTGGACCTTCGTGATCTGGGTCATCTACGCCGGCTACGTGCACGCCCGTGCGACGCGCGGCTGGCGCGGCTCGCGCTCGGCCTGGCTGCAGCTCATCGGCTTCGCCGCGATCCTGTTCAACTACTCGGTCGTGAACCTCTTCTTCAAGGGCCTCCACGCCTACAGCGGCCTCTGATCCCTGGTCTCAACCGGGTAGTTGGTAGGCGAAGCGTTTACTTGCCGCGCCCTACCAGTCAGCCGGTTGAGACCAGATGGTCAAGCCCAGGGGGCGCGCAGGTGCGCTCGGCGGCGGACGACAACGAGCACGGTCTCCATGACGTACTCCGGCTGGAAGAGCACCTGCTCGTAGGTGAAGCGCAGCGGCATGTAGCCGCGCCGGATGAGCTCGGCGTCGCGGGCGCGATCGGCCGCCTGCTGCTCGGGTGACGCATGCCAGAGCTGTGAATCGATCTCGACGACCAGCGACCGCCCGATGAGGAAGTCGACGACGTGGCCGTCGCGCACCCGGAACTGCTGGACGTACGCGATGCCCGCGCGTCGCAGCATGAGCGCGAAAGTCGACTCGGTGCCGGACCCAGCGCCGCCGCTCACCCGCTCGAGCGCTCGCCGCCGGCGACGCGGCAGCTTCGCGGCGAGCGCTCGGATGTCATCGACCGTGAGGAGGCCGTTCCCCACGGCGGAGTCCGCGGCCGCGATCACCTCCTCCTCCCGGATGCACGAGGTCGACACCGCGAGCGCGGCGAGTGCGCCGTCGATCCCGTCCCGCGGCCTCGGGTCGGGGAGCGCGAGATGCATCCGGTGCAGCGTCACCCCCGCTATCGTCTCGGTGCGGTCGACGCGGGCGCTGTGGGTTTCCCGATTGACGCGGACGTGGATGTGCTGCGGGCCGTGCGGCACCCACAGCTTCAGGGCGCGGAACGCGGAGACGCATGACACGACGCCGCCAAGCTGCAGCGCCCATGTGACGTCGGAGCGCGTGCCCTGCAGCGCGACCCAGCCGCGCAGGGGCGTCCAGATGCGGCCGCTGCCGCGCAGCGCATCCAGTTGGCCGCGTGAGACGAGGTTGCGCGCTGCCTGCACCGTGCAGACGCCGCCCTGCTGCTCCATGAACTCGATGAGATCCATGCGCGCACTGTGCGGGAGCCGGCCTCGCCCCGCGCGCCCCGCCGCCACCTCTGTGGATAACCCCGTTCTGGTCTGAACCGGGTAGTTGGTAGGGCGCGACAGATATCCGCTCGCCCTACCAGCTACCCGGTTGAGACCAGGATCAGAGGTGGGGGAGGGCGGCGGCGAGGCGGGCGCGCCAGGCGGCGGTGCGCTCCGGGGATGCCGCGTGCCTGGCCAGCAGCTCGGGCAGCGGCGCGACGCGCGCCACCGGGATGGCGCCGTCCACCGGCACGAGCGGCTCGGCCACGTCGGCGGCGAGCAGCGCGCCGGTGCCGAGCCCGCAGTCGAAGGGCAGCGAGGGCAGCGCGCCCGCGAGCGCGGCGCCCATCGACAGGCCGACGCTCGAGTCGAGCGCGCTCGAGACGACCGCGGGCAGCCCCGCCTCGGCCACGATCGCGAGCGCTGCCCGGATGCCGCCGAGCGGCTGCGCCTTCACGACCAGCACGTCCGCCGCCCCGGCGCGCGCCACGAGCAGCGGGTCCTCGGCCTTGCGCACCGACTCGTCGGCGGCGATCGGGATCGCCAGCCGGTGCAGCCGCAGCCGCAGCTCCGCGAGCTCCGGCACCGTCGCGCACGGCTGCTCCACGTACTCGAGGTCGAACCGCTCGAGCGCGCGCACGGCGGTCTCGGCCTCGTCGAGGTTCCAGCCGCCGTTCGCATCCACGCGGATGCGCGCCTCCGGCAGCAGCGCACGCACCTCGCGCGACCCGAGCGACGTCCTCGGCGAGCGTCTGCCCGTGCTCCGCGACCTTGACCTTCACGGTGCGGCAGCCGTCGTAGCGCGCCAGCACCCCGGCGACCGCCTCGGGCGCCACCGCCGGCAGCGTCGCGTTCACCGGGATGCGGTCCCGCACGACCGCGGGACGCTCGAGGTCGGCATCCTCCAGCGCCGCGCGCAGCCAGCGGGCGGCCTCCTCGGGCGGGTACTCGAGGAACGGGCTCCACTCGCCCCATCCGGCAGCGCCGGAGAACAGCGCGACCTCGCGCGCATCCACTCCCCGGAACCGCGTCACGAGCGGCAGGGAGACGACGTGCATGCGGTCGGCGAGCCGTTCGAGGGCGAGATCCACGCGGTCATCGTCGCACGCCTGCCAGAATCGACGCGTGACCGAACTGCCATGGGTGATCGACACGCGTCTCGCCCCCCGACGCCGCAACCCCGTCTGGGGCGCGCTCGCGCTCGTCGCCGCGGTGCTGTGCGGCGCGATGCTGCTGCTCGCGACCGGCGTCGCGTTCGTCGACCTCGACGGCATCGTCATCTGGCTGCTGCCCGTCTGGGGCGTGTGCACGCTGCTCTCGATCGCCTTCGCGATCACCGCCGCGATCAAGCGCGGCACCGCGAACATCACGATGGCCGCGATCAGCGGCGGCCTGCTGGTCATCTCCAACCCGGTGGTGTTCCTCGTGATCGGCTTCGCCCTCGGGCTGCTGGAGTAGCGCGCGCCTCCCGCTCGCCGAGCGCGCCCGCTCGTAGCATCGGGCGATGCTCGACGACCTGCTCACCGAAGCCCCGGCCCCGCGCCCCGCGCCCGTGCGCTCCGCCCGCGACCGGCGCCGCGCGCGCCTGGGCGTGCTCTCGCTCTGGTCGCTCGCCGTCGCGGCGGCGCTCCAGATCGTCTCGCTCGTGCAGCAGTTCAGCTACCTGTTCGCCCCGAGGCCGGGCGAGCTGCCCGTGCTCGTCGTCGTGCTCGTGATGGCGGTGCTCGTCGGTCTCGGCGGCGTCGTCGCCGGATGCGTCGCCGCGACGGTGCCGGATGGGCGGCGCACGGGCCTGCTCGGAGCCGCCCTCGGCCTCGGCTTCCTCGTGCTCTTCGGCGCGGCGACCTCGTTCGGCTGGGGCTTCCTGCACGCGCTCTCCGCCTCGGTCTGACCCGCGGCCGCCCCGCGGTAACGATTCGCGCATGCCACTGGCCGACGGCGCGACGGCGCGCCAGGATGGGCCCGTGCCGCCGTCGCCCGAGTTCGTGATGCCGCCCGATGCGCCCGTCGGCCCGGTCGCGACCGACGTCGCCGCGCCGACCGGCGGCGGCCACCTCGTCGACGAGCGCGTCGACGAGCGCGACGACGAGCCCACCGCGCGCCCGCGGCTGCCGTGGCGGCAGCTGACCGCCGCGGCGCTCATCGGCATCCTCGTCGGCGCCGGCGTGCCGGCGGTGTTCCAGGGCATCGACCGAGCGGGGGCGGATGCCCGGGTCGAGAGCCTGCGGAGCACGGCGATGGCCTACCTCGAGGCGATCGCGGCGGGGGAGTCGGACACCGCGACCTCGATGGTGCCGGTCGAGCAGGAGACGCCGCCCGACGCGGTGCTGCGCGCCGCGCAGCGCATCGAGCTGCCCGACGTGCGGCTCACGACGATCGACGGCGACCTCGCGACCGTCGAGGTGCGGTACCGGGTGGGTGGTCGGCAGGTCGCGCGCACGCTCGACGCAGCGCACGTGGACGGCGAGTGGCGCGTGCTGACGACGCTCGCCGAGCCGTTCATGGCCTACTCGCACGACGACAGGGGTGTCGTCACCGTCGCGGGGGTCGAGCTGCCCTCGTCGCGCCGGGTGCTCCTCTACCCGGGCAGCTACGCGACCGACCGCACGACCACCCCGCTCATCGTGCTGGGAGGCGACCGGTTCGACGTCGACGGCGACCCGAGCACGCAGACCGAGATCTTCTCGAGCATGGAGCTCGCGCCCGGGATCGGCGATGCCGCAGAGGAGGTCGGGATCGCGCACGTGCGCGCGTGCGACCTCGAGGCGTGCGCGATCGACGCGGACGCGGACGTCTCGAGCGTCGACGGACCGTGGGTGAGCAGCATCGACGCGAGCGGCGCCGTCGACCTCGTGCTCCAGCTGCACAGCCGCGAGTTCGCGGGCCAGCTGCGCGAGCTGCGCATGCGCGCGGTCGTCGACGAGGCGGGGGCGCTCGTCGAGTGGGAGTGCTCCGAGCTGAGCGACTTCAGCACCGCCGAGCTGCAGCCCTGCCGCTCCTGAAGTCGCCCCTGTCGCGCGCCTCGCGGCGGAGCGACAATGCACGCGGGTCGGCGCGGCACCCGGGTCGACCCGCACCGTGACGGCGCGAGGAGGACCACGTGCTGACGCCCGACTTCGTCATGCCAGCCGAGCAGGTCGAGCCGCCCGCCCGCGCCCGCCGCCGTCGAGCGAGCCTCCCGAGGTCACGGACCCGAGGGTCGAGCGGGACGACGCGCTGCTGGTCCGCGAGCGGCCCGCCTGGCGACGGCTGCTGGTCGCCGCGCTCGTGGGGGTGCTGCTCGGCTCCGCCGGGCTCGCCGCGGTGCAGCAGGCCGACCGGACGGCGGCGGATGCGCGGCTCGAGAGCCTGGGTGCGACCGCGCAGCGCTACCTCGACGCGATCGCCGACGGCGACGCCGAGCTCGCGACCGCGATCGCGCCGCGTGGACGGCGAGGCGGCGCCGCGCGGCGGTGCTGGAGGCGGCCGAGCCGATCACCGGCGTCGAGGTCGCGTTCGTGCTGGAGGACCGAGGGGCGGGCAGCGTCGAGGTGCGCTACCTGGTCGGCTCCGTGCGCGAGCAGCGGACCCTCGGCGCGGCACAGGCGGCAGGCGGCTGGCGGCTGACGACCTCGCTCGCGGAGCCGGTCGTCGTGCACGTGCCCGACGGCTCCGCCGGCGCGCGCATCGGCGGGGTCGAGCTGCCCCCGTCGCGCGCGGTGCTGCTGTACCCGGGCAGGTACCGAGATCGACGAGGTCGCGGGTGGGCTGCTGCACTCCGGCGGCGAGGGCTTCGAGGTCGACGGCGACCCCGACGTCGCCCACCGAGCTGTACTCGAGCGTGGAGCCCTCCGAGCGGCTCGCGCAACGCGGCGGCCGCCGTCGCGGCGTCGCGCGTCGCGTCGTGCCGGCGCTGCCGGCGTGCCCCATCGACAAGTACACGGTGACCGCCACCTCCGCCCGCGGCACCGGAGATCCTGCGCATCCTGCCCGACGGCTCGATCGACCTCGTGCTGGTCCTCGGGCTGGACGCGGCGGATGGAGGCCGCAGGCAGGAGCTGCAGCTGCGGGCCGTGGTCGATGGGGCAGGCGCGCTCGTCGCCTGGGAGTGCGGCGAGGTCGACCGACCGCACGGCGATCTCCAGCCCTGCCGCTCGTGAACTCCGCCACTGGGCGCGCCGCCGTAACAGCGTGACAATGGTGGCGTGTCGACGTCGATGCCGCAGTTCGAGATGCCGTCGGAGGTGGTCGCCCCACCCCCGACGATCGCGGACGAGCCGGGTGTCGAGGCACCGGGCGCACGCGCAGCAGCCGGCGACGGTCGGCGCCCGCGCACGGGTGAGCGGCTTCGGCTGGCGACAGGTGGTGATCGCCTGCGTGCTGGGCGCCGTGCTCGGCGCGGCCGTGCCCGCCGCCTTCGACGCGGCCGAGCGCAGCGCCTCCGCGGCGCGCGTCGACAGCCTCAGGACGGTGGCGCTCGACTACCTCACGGCCATCGCCGACGGCCGGGCCGAGCTCGCCTCCGAGACCGTGCCGCTCGACGGCAGGGGCGTGGCCGCGCCGGATGCGGTGCTGCAGGCCGCGGGCAGGATCGAGGCATACGAGGTGCGGCTCGTGCACGTCGACGGCGACGTCGGCACCGCCGAGGTGCGCTACCGCGTCGGCGGCAGCGACGTCTACCGCACCCTGCAGGCCGAGCGCGAGGGCGTCGGCTGGCGGCTGCAGACCTCGCTCGCCGAGGTCGTCGACCTCGCCTACTACGAGCCGATCACCAGGGTGCAGATCGCCGGCGTGCCGCTCGGCGGGGGAGCGCCGGTGCTGCTCTACCCGGGCACCTACACGGTCGACATCGTCTCCGGCCCCATCTTCCTCTCCGGCGGCGACGTGTTCGTCGTCGACGGCGACCCCCACACGCCCACGGTGCCCTACGTCACCGCCGGCGTCGTGCCGCAGATCACCGACTACGCGACCGAGCTCGCACTGGCCACGGTCGTCGCCTGCCAGGCGGAGCCCGGCTGCGCCGTGCCGGCGGACGTGCGGATCGAGCCGACCGGCACCGTCTTCCGGATGGGCATGGGCACGTCGATGGAGTCGATCGACCTCTCCGTGCCGGTCGCGGCGGCGGTCGAGGGCGGGCCCGAGTGGGTCGAGGTGCGGGTGCGCGTCGTGCTCGACGAGGCGGGGGCGCCCGTCGAGTGGCTGTGCGGCAAGCCGGGCGAGTCCGGCACCGACCTCGTCGCCTGCGCGCCCTGAGCCGATGGCAGCGGTGCACGATGGCGACGCCGGAGTCCGAGATGCCGCGACCGCGGCCTGCGCGCCGCGGCCGGGCCGGGTCGGGCCGTCGCCGATGCCCGACTTCGCCATGCCGGAACCCGGGCCCGAGGAGCCGCCGGGCGCGCCCGGCGACGCGGCCGAGCGGTCCACCGAGCCCGCGATCATGGACAGGGCGCCTCAGCTCGAGCGGCCCAGCGCCCCGCGTCGCCAGCTCCTGCTCGCGGCGCTGCTCGGGGTGCTCGTCGGCATGGTCGTGCCCGGCGGCGTCGCAGCCGCCGAGCAGATCGTCGACCAGGGTCGGTCGGACAGCCTTCGCACGACCGCCACTGCCTACCTCGCCGCGATCGCGGAGGGCAGGAGCGATGCGGCGACGGCGCTCGTGCCCCTCCCGGAGCTGCCGGGGCTGACGGCGGTCCGCGTGGTCCCGGATGCGGTGCTCGGGTCGGCGGATCGCATCCGCGGGGCGAGCGTGCCCTTCGTGCAGGTCGCGGACCGCACGGGGCTCGCCGTGGTGCGCTACCGCGTCGGCGACCGCTCCGTCACCCGCACGCTCGAGGCTGAGCATGCCGACGGGGGGTGGCGATTCGACAGCTCGCTCGCAGAGGCGGTCGTGGTGCGACGGGTGCAGGAGGCGGTCGAGGCGAGCATCGCGGGCGTCGAGCTCGCGGGCGCCGTGGTGCAGCTGTACCCGGGCGTGTACCGGTTCGACGTCCTGGAGGGAGCGCTCGTCCAATCGGGTGGGGACGAGTTCGAGGTCGACGGCGATCCGAGCACGCGCACGGAGGCGGTCTCGAGCTCGCGCATCGCCCCCGCGATGGAGGCCCGCGTCGTCGAGGTCGCGCTCGCGGCGGTCGAGGCCTGCCAGGCGCGGGACGGATGCGTCATCGCGCCCGACGCGGACGTGCGAGTCCTCGACACGCCCCTCTTGCTCAGCCCGCCGCGCGAGGCGCGCACGATCGACGTCAGCGTCCCGATCGAGTCCGTCGTCGCAGGAGCGGAGCGCCAGACCCAGATGCGCATCCAGGTCGCGGCCGACGAGCACGGCGCGCCCGGGGCGTGGCTGTGCACCGCCCCCGGCGCGCCGGGCGGTGCGCTCGTGCCCTGCCCGTGAACGGCCGCGCGGACGGCGCGGTGGCTAGGGTGGGGAGGTGACCATCTCGCCGCTCTTCGACCCCGCCGAGTGGGCCGACGCCGAGCCCGGCTACGACGACATCACCGTGCACCGCTCGCGCGACGGCCGCATCGCGCGCATCGCGTTCGACCGGCCGGAGGTGCGCAACGCCTTCCGCCCGCACACGGTCGACGAGCTGTACCGCGCGCTCGACGCACGCGCGGCAGGACAGCCGCGATCGGCGTCGTGCTGCTCACGGGCAACGGCCCGAGCCCCAAGGACGGCGGCTGGGCGTTCTGCTCCGGCGGCGACCAGCGCATCCGCGGCCGCGACGGCTACAAGTACGCCGAGGGCGACACCGCCGGATCGATCGACCCGGCGACGGTCGGGCGGCTCCACATCCTCGAGGTGCAGCGGCTCATCCGCTTCATGCCGAAGGTCGTCATCGCGGTCGTGCCCGGGCTGGGCGGCCGGCGGCGGGCACTCGCTGCACGTCGTCTGCGACCTCACGATCGCGAGCGCCGAGCACGGCCGGTTCAAGCAGACGGATGCGGACGTCGGCTCGTTCGACGCCGGCTACGGCTCCGCGCTACATGGCGCGGCAGATCGGGCCAGAAGTTCGCCCGCGAGGTCTTCTTCCTCGCGCGCGAGTACACCGCCGAGCGCGCGCTCCAGCGGGCGCGATCAACGCCGCCGTGCCGCACGCCGAGCTCGAGGCGATCGCGCTCGACTGGGCGCGCGAGATCCTGACGAAGAGCCCGACGGCCATCCGGATGCTGAAGTTCGCCTTCAACGCTGTCGACGACGGGCTCGTGGCCAGCAGATCTTCGCCGGCGAGGCGACGCGGCTCGGCTACGGCACCGACGAGGCGCGTCGAGGGCCGCGACTCCTTCCTCGAGAAGCGCGAGCCCGACTGGTCCCCGTTCCCCTGGCAGTACTGAGACGAGCACGACCCGATCGAGAGGAGCGCACATGACGATCGTCGTCGAGACGAGCGGTTCGAGCGGCGTGCCCAAGCGGGTGATCATCTCGGAGGAGGCCATCGCGGCGTCGACCGACGCGGCGATCGAGCGCCTCGGCGGCCCCGGCCAGTGGGTGCTCGCGCTGCCGGAGCAGTACATCGCCGGCAAGAACGTCATCTGGCGCAACGCCGTCTCCGGCGCCCCGCTCGTGCGACCGCGGGCGCGTTCACGGCTGAGGCGTTCCGCGAGGCCGTGCTCAGCCTCGAGCACGACCGCAAGTACACCTCGCTCGTGCCGACGCAGCTCGCCCGGCTCGTCGACGCCGCGCAGCTCGACCGCTCGTTCATCGGCCCGATCGCGCGGCTCGACCGCATCCTGCTCGGCGGCCAGCGCGCGCCGCTCGGCCTCATCGAGCGCGCCGCCCGGCTCGGCTGGCGCATCACCCGCACCTACGGGGCGACCGAGACGGTCGGCGGATGCGTCTGGGACGGCCGGCCGCTGCGCGACGTGAAGGTGCGGCTCACCGACCAGATCGAGATCGCCGGCCCGCAGCTCGCCGACGGCTACGACGACCCCGTGCTCACCGCGCAGCGCTTCATCACCGACGGCACGGGCACGCGCTGGTTCCGCACGGGCGACGCCGGCTCGCTGATCGGCGGCACCCTGCAGGTCTCCGGCCGCATCGACGACGTCATCAACTCCGGCGGCATCAAGGTCTCGCTCGCCGCCGTCGAGCACGTCGTGCAGACCTTCGCGCCCGACGCGGTCGTCGTCGCGGCGCCGCACCCCGAATGGGGCGAGGTGCCGGCCGTCGTGACGACGCTCAAGCCCTCGCTCGCCGAGATCCGGGCGGCGGTCGCGAACGCGCTCGGCAAGCCGGCCCGCCCCAACCACCTGGTGACCGTCTCGGTGATGCCGACCACCGCATCCGGCAAGCCCGACCGGAAGCGGCTCGCCCGGCTCGTCGCGAACCGCACGCAGGAGCGCCGCCGCGGCATCTTCGGGTAGCGCGGCCGACCGGGTTCGTCCGGCGGACTCGGGGCCGCGAGGTCCAAGTAGCATCGAAGGGATGGCTCCTCCCCGTTCAGGCAACCCCGCACGACGCGCGCAGCTCGACGGCAGCGCCCCCAGCCGGGCGACCTGGCGCGACTGGATCGCGGCCGCTCGGCCGCGCACCCTCGGCATGGCGATCGCGCCGGTCGCGCTCGGCACGGCCGCGGCGTTCAACGCCGAGGGCTACCACCTGGGCATCGCGCTCGCGTGCCTCGCGCTCGCGCTGTGCATGCAGATCGGCGTGAACTTCGCGAACGACTACTCCGACGGCGTCAAGGGCACGGATGCGGTGCGCGTCGGCCCGGCGACGCCGGTCGGCGCGGGCAAGGCGGAGCCGCGCGCGGTGCGGAACGTCGCGATCGGCTTCCTCGCCGCGGGCGCGCTCGCCGGCCTCGTCGTGGTGCTGCTGTCGGGCCGCTGGTGGCTGCTGCTCGTCGGCGTCGTCTGCATCGTCGCCGCCTGGACCTACACCGGCGGCAAGCGCCCCTACGGCTACCTCGCGCTCGGCGAGCTCATGTCGTTCGTGTTCTTCGGCCCCGTCGCCGTGCTGGGCACGACCTACGCGATCATCGGCCGCATCACCGAGGACGCGATCGCGCTCGGCATCGCGATCGGCTGCTTCTCGGCGGCGCTCATGCTCACGAACAACCTGCGCGACCTCGACACCGACCGAGCCGCCGGCAAGCGCAGCCTGCCGACGCTGATCGGCCGCCGGGCGTCGAAGGCGCTCTACGTGCTGCTGATGCTCGTGCCGTTCGGCATCCTGTGGGTGTTCTCGTATGCGCTCGCCTACGGCTTCGCGGTGTTCGCGGTGCTGCTGCTCGCCGGACCAGCGATCGTCATCGTCGTGATGGCCCGCTCCGCACGAGACCTCATCACGGCGCTCGGCCTCACCGGCATGTCGGCGCTGCTCTACGGCGTCGGCCTCGCCGTCGCCATCTGGGCCGGTCCGGCCGGCTTCGTCGCCGCGCCCTGATCGGCGACTACGGGCGGACCGGGCCCGGCTCGTCGGCCGCGTCGCCGTCGGCCGGCGCGGCCCGCTCGGCGTCGACGGGTGCCGCGTCGACTGGCCCCGCGGTGTCGGATCCCGCGGTGTCGTCTCCCGCGGTGTCGAGCGCCGCGTCCTCGACGTCGCCGTCGTCGGGGCCGGCGCCGTCGCGCTTGCGGCCCTCGCGCATCCGCTGCAGGTCGGCTGCCGCCTCCTGGCGCAGCGCGCCGAAGAAGACGATGCTCGCGGCGAAGGCGAAGGCGAGCGAGACGAGCAGCGAGAGCCACCACGGCACCTGCGCGATCATCAGCACCGCGAACGGCACGACGAACAGCAGGGCGCGCACGACGAGGTAGCGCATCGAGGGAGCCATGCACCAAGTCTATGAGCGACCCACAGCCAAGCCCCGTAGGGTAGGCGCATGAGGTGGCTGATCATCGGCGGAGTCCTGGCCCTCGTGGTCACGGTCTACGCGCTCGTCGACCTCACGGTCACGGATGATCGACGCATCCGCCGCCTGAACCGCGTGCTCTGGGTCGTGCTGATCGTGGTGCTCCCCGTCTTCGGCGCGATCGGCTGGCTCGCCTGGGGCAAGGGCCCGCGCAGCGACGCCCGGCCGATGGCCCCCGACGACGACCCCTCCTTCTCGCGCTCGCCCGACGTGAGCGACGACGAGGCGGACCGCCGCATCGCCGAGATCGAGGCGCAGCTGGCCGCGCTCGACGCCGAGGTCGACATCGTGCGCCCCACGAAGCCCGCCCCGGCATCCGATCCCGAGCCGGACGCCGACCCCGATCCCACTGCCGACGACACCGACGGGCAGGGCCACCGAGCACCTGACGACGGCGACGCCGCGCGTGCCTGAGGCCCTCCCGGCCGCTGCGTACGCCGACCGACTGGTCGCCGCGCTCGCGGCAGCCGGGGTCGCAGACATCGTCGTCTGCCCGGGCTCGCGCTCGCAGGCCATCGCGCTCGCCGCCGCGCGCACCGCCCGCATCGGCGCGCTCGCGCTGCACGTGCGCATCGACGAGCGCGCGGCCGCGTTCCTCGCGCTCGGGCTCGCCCGCGAGAGCGGCCAGCCGGCGGCGATCGTCGTCACGAGCGGCACGGCCGTCGCCAACCTCCACCCGGCGATGCTCGAGGCCCACCACAGCGACGTGCCGCTGATCGCCATCTCGGCCGACCGGCCCAGCGAGCTGCAGGGCATCCGCGCCAACCAGACGGCGAACCAGCTCGGCATCTTCGGCGACTCGGCCCGAGTCGTGCTCGACATCGCGGCGGATGCGCTCCACGACCCCGAGGGCGACGCGGTCGCAGCCGTGCGGGCGGCCCTCGGATGGCGCGGCGACGCCGAGGCGCCCACCGACGACGCGGCCGCGCGCACACCGAGCCCGGCCCGGTGCAGCTCAACATCGCCTTCCGCGAGCCGCTCTCCGGCGGCGAGCCCGCGACCGGCCCCGCGGTGGCGCGGGTCGAGCGGCCCCCCATGCCGTCGGCGACGCTCGAGCCGTCGCCGCGCACCGTCGTGATCGCGGGCGCCGACGCCGGCCCCGCCGCGGTCGACCTCGCCGAGGCGATCGGCGCGCCGCTCATCGCCGAGCCGACCTCCGGCGCGCGCTTCGGCCCGATGCTCGTGCCGCACGGCCGCGACGTCATCCCGCAGCTCGCCGACGAGGTGCGGCGGGTGGTGGTCGTCGGGCATCCGACGCTCGCGCGATCCGTCACGGGGCTCATCCGCCGCCCCGACGTCGAGGTCGTGACGATCGGCCGCGCCGGCCAGGACAACGTGCGCGGCACCGGCGCCAGCACCGTGCTCGCGGGCCGCATCGCCGTGGTCGAGGCCGACGACCCCGACCAGGCGTGGGTCGACCGCTGGGTCGCCGCGGGCCGCGCGCTCGCCGCCGAGCGCGACGCGGAGGCGGGGCCCGACTCGCGGCTGCCGCGCGCCGACTACGCGAAGGCCGAGCTCGCCGAGGGGCGCACCCGCATCTCGCGCCGCGACCTCGTCACCGCGGTCTGGGACCGCACCTGGCCGCACGACCGGCTCGTCGTCGCCGCCTCGCGGCTCATCCGCGAGCTCGACGCCTTCGCCGGCCCCAAGGCGGTGACGGCCCGCGCCAACCGCGGTCTGGCCGGCATCGACGGCACGGTCAGCACCGCATCCGGCATCGCGATCGTGCACGAGCGCTCGGGCGCGGGCGGCCTCACCCGCCTGCTGATCGGCGACCTCGCGCTGCTGCACGACGCCGGCGGCCTGAACGTGCCGCCGGGGGAGCCGCGACCGCAGCTGCAGATCATCGTCGGCAACGACCGCGGCGGATCGCTCTTCGAGCTGCTGGAGGTCGCGGGCAGCGCGAACCCCGACGACTTCGCCCGCGTGCAGCGCACCCCGCACGACGTCGACCTCGAGCAGCTCGCCGCCGCCTACGGTTGGCCCTACGAACGGGTCGTCGACCGAGCGGGCCTGCGGAGGGCGCTCTCGCAGTCGACACCCGGCATCATCGAGGCAGTGCTGGAAGGGGAGACGGATGCGCATTCGCTCTGAGGCTCGTCGAGGCGCGCTCGGCATCGCGTCGATCACGCCGGGGACCACGATCGTCATCACCGGCGGCGGCAGCGGCATCGGCAGGCTCGTCGCCCTGGGCGCGGCGCGCAAGGGCGCGCACGTCGTGCTCTGGGATCGCGACGGCGACGCGGCGCGCGGCGTCGCGCACGAGGCGACCGCGCTCGGCGGGCGGGGCACCGCGGTGGTCGTCGACCTCGCCGACAGCGACGCGATCGAGCTCGCGGCCGCCGAGACGCTCATGCTCGGCACCGTCGACGTGCTCGTGAACAACGCCGGCGTCGTCTCCGGCCGCCCGCTCACCGAGCTCACGCCGCAGCAGATCGATCGCACCATGCGCGTCAACGCGATCGCGCCCATCCTCGTCACCCGCGCCCTGCTGCCCGCGATGCGCGACGCCGGGCGGGGCCGCATCGTGACGGTCGCGAGCGCCGCCGGCTTCATCGGCGTCGCGGGCCAGACCGACTACGCCGCCTCGAAGTTCGCCGCCGTCGGGTTCATGGAGTCGCTGCGCGCCGAGCTGCGCAAGGAGGGCTCGGCCATCACGACGCTCACGGTCGCGCCGTTCTACATCGACACGGGCATGTTCGCGGGTGTCACGACGAAGGTGCCGGCGCTGCTGCCGATCCTCTCGTCGGCGACCGTCGCCACGCGCATCCTCGGCGCCATCGAGTCGCGCCGCTCGCTGCTGGCGCTCCCGCCGCTCGTGCGCTTCGTGCCGGCGATCAAGGTGCTGCCGCCGGTGCTCGCCGACCTGCTCGCGGATGCGCTGGGCGTCAACGAGGCGATGGACGGCTTCACGGGGCGCGAGGCGGCCGACGAGCGGCAGCAGCGGGCGAGGCACGCCTGATGCGATGGCCGTGGCGGCGGCGCGAGCTGCCTCCCGTGCCGCCGGTGACCGAGGCCGACGAGCGCCGCTGGATGCTGCCGCGCACGCTCATCGTGCTGCTGTCGATCATCGGCACGATCGGCGCGCTCATCCTGCTCAGCCAGGTCGCCGTCTTCGTCGCGCCGATCTTCCTCGGCATCAACCTCGTGATCGCCGTCATGCCGCTGCAGCAGTGGCTGCTGCGCATCGGGGCGCCCAAGCTCGTCGCCGCCCTCGCCGCGCTCCTCACCGTCTACGTCTTCCTCGCCGCGCTCTTCTGGTCGATCTACTGGTCGGTGCAGTCGCTCGTGCAGGAGCTGCCGGGCTACGGCTCGGAGTTCAACGCGCTCTACCGCAACGTGCTCGACTGGCTCGAGGGCTTCGGCATCTCGCAGGACGAGGCGCTGCACCAGCTGCAGAGCGCCTTCAGCCCGAGCGCGATCGCGAGCGCGCTCACGAGCGTGCTCTCGAACGCCGGCACCGTGCTCGCGTTCCTCGCCACCCTGACCGTGGTCGTGTTCTTCCTCGCCTGGGACTCGATGCACCTGCCCGAGCGGGTCGAGCGGATCGCGCTCACGCATCCGGGCATCGTGCGCGGCGTCGACCGCTTCGCGGCGGGCGTGCAGCGCTACTGGGTCGTCACGACGATCTTCGGCCTCATCGTCTCGGCGCTCGACCTGGTCGCGCTCACCGCGCTCGGGGTGCCGCTCGCGCTCGTCTGGGCGGTGTTCGCGTTCGTCACCAACTACATCCCGAACGTCGGCTTCGTCGTCGGCGTCATCCCGCCGACGCTCATGGCGCTGCTCGCGAACGGCCCGATCAACGCGCTGCTGACGGCGATCCTCTTCAGCGTCATCAACTTCGTGATGCAGTCGCTCGTGCAGCCGAAGGTGGCGGGGGATGCGGTCGGCGTCACGCCCGCGACGTCGTTCCTGTCGCTGCTCGTGTGGGCCTTCGCGCTCGGGCCGGTCGGCGCGCTCCTCGCGCTGCCCGCGACGCTCGCGGTGAAGACGCTCATCGTCGACCCGGATCCGCGGCTCGCGTGGATCAGCGCGCTGATGTCGAACAAGCTCTCGCCCGTGCGGCAGGGCAGGCTCGGGCGGGCCGTGTCGCCCGGCGTGCAGGGCAGGGCCGGTGGGCGCGGTCGCGCGGATGCGCAGGACAGCCGCTGAGGCACCCCACTACGCTCAGCGCATGACAGCGATCACCGACGCGCTCCGCATCACCCGCTCCGTCCGCCTCGCCGACGTGGATCCCGCATCCACCCCCGGCTTCGAGGGCGACAAGGCCGCGGGCGTCGCGGCGCTCGAGGCCGGCGCCGACCGGCTCGCCGAGCTGCAGGAGCGGCTCTACGCCGCGAGCCGCGCGGGCGGCGACCGCTCGGTGCTGCTCATGGTGCAGGGCATGGACACCTCCGGCAAGGGCGGCATCATGCGCCACGTCGTCGGGCAGGTCGACCCGCAGGGCGTGCGGATCACGGCGTTCAAGGCGCCCACGGCGGCGGAGCGCCGCCACGACTTCCTCTGGCGCATCGAGCGGGCGCTGCCGCAGCCGGGCATGATCGGCGTCTTCGACCGCTCGCACTACGAGGACGTGCTCATCCACCGCGTGCGGGGGCTCTCGAAGCCCGAGGTGGTGGAGGAGCGCTACGGCCGCATCGTCGAGTTCGAGCGTCAGATCGCCGAGCGCGGCATCGCGCTCGTGAAGGTGATGCTGCACCTCTCGCGCGCCGAGCAGGGCGCGCGGCTGCTCGAGCGGCTCGACCGCCCCGAGAAGCACTGGAAGTACGGCCCCGGCGACGTCGACGAGCGGGGCGAGTGGGACGCCTACATGGAGGCGTACCAGGTCGCCATCGACCGCACCGCTCGCGCGGCGGCGCCCTGGCACGTCGTGCCCGCCGACCGCAAGTGGTTCGCGCGGCTCGCGGTGCACGAGCTGCTGGTCGAGGCGCTCGAGGGGATCGACCCGCAGTGGCCGGTCGCCGACTTCGACGTCGCGGCGGAGCGGGAGCGGCTGCTGGCGACCGGGGATGTGGCGGTGGATGCGGCGGCTGAGGTGGAGGTTGCTGAGGCGGCCGAGGACGCGGGTGTGGCGGCTGGGGAGACGGAGGCCGGAAGAAGGCCGGGAAGGGCGAGAAGGCCGGGAAGGGCGAGAAGGCCGGGGAGAAGGCTGGGAAGGGCAAGAAGGCCGGGAAGAAGGCTGGGAAGGGCAAGAAGGCCGGGAAGAAGGCCGGGAAGGCCGGCAAGCAAGCCAAGTAGGCCGCTCGGCGCGGGGTCGCCTCACGAGGCGAGGCGATTCGGGTGGGGAGCGGCTGGATCGCCTCGGGGTGTGCGGGGCGGCCGGGATCGCCTCGGCTGGTGACGCGGGTCAGGACGGGTCGGGCGTGAAGACGTCCTCGATGCGGCAGTCGAAGGCCGCGGCGATGCGGAAGGCGAGCGGCAGGCTCGGATCGAACCGGCCCTTCTCGATCGAGATGACCGTCTGCCGGGACACGCCGAGCTCGTCGGCGAGGCGCTGCTGCGACCAGCCGCGATCGCGCCGCAGCTCGGCGAGCGTGCTCTGCACCGCTCAGGCCCTGCGGGCGACGAGGTAGCGGATGCCGAAGCTCGCCATCATGACGACGACGACCGCGAGCAGCGTCCACGGATCCCGGGATGTCTGCGCCCGAGACGAAGAGTGCCGCGGTGCCGAGTCCGGCGATCGTCAGCGTGTCGGTGAAGGCGCCCTGCGAAGCCCTGTCCAGCCACGACGACTCGATCGACTCCTCAGGGCGGTCGAGCGCACCCCGCACGGTCGAGCGGTCGACCACGAGCAGCCAGACCGCCGAGACCATCGGCAGCGCGGTCGCGAGCGCGAACACCACCGCGACCAGCAGCACGTCCGCGCCCGTGGGGGCGGCCGCCCAGCCGGCGAGCGCTCCGAGGGCCGCGGCGAGGGCGAGGCCGATGGGCGCGGCGAGCAGGAGCGCCGAGCCGCGTCGCGCGCCGAACCGGCTGCGGCCCCAGATGGCCCTGCGCGTCGTCGCCTGGACCGTGGATCCGTCGTGCTGCGTCATGCTCGTTCCTCCCGTCGGGCGGCGACCGCCGCGCTGTCAAGGAAACTGTACATGTCAAGCGTGCTTGACGCCAGCCGGACGGGGCGGCGCTAGGGGAGGGGGTCGGCGAGCGCGTCGGTGATCGGGCGCAGCTTGACGCCCGTCTCGACGAGCTCCGCCTGCGGATCGGAGCCCGCGACGACCCCGGCGCCGGCGAACGCGCGGATGCGGCCGGTGGCGTCGATCTCGGCGCCGCGCAGCGCGATCACCCACTCGCCGCCGCCCTCGCCGTCGATCCAGCCGACAGGCCCGGCGTACCGGCCGCGGTCGACGCCCTCGAGCTCGCGGATGATCGCGAGCGCCGCTGCGCGGGGCGTGCCCGCGACGGCGGCGGTCGGGTGCAGCAGCGCGAGCACGTCGAGCGTCGAGCTGTCGCCGAGCGTGCCCGTGATGTCGGTGGCGAGGTGCCACAGGTTGGGCAGCCGCAGCGGGAAGGGCTCGGAGGCGCGCGTGTCGGGCGCGAGCTCGCGCAGCACCTCGATCGCCGAGTCGGCCGCGAAGCGGTGCTCGCGCACGTCCTTGTCGCCGCTCGCGAGCGCCTCGGCGATCTCGGCGTCGAGCGTCGGGGTCGCGCCGCGCGCGGCCGTGCCCGCGAGCACGCGCGAGAAGTAGTGCCCGCGGTGCGCGGCGATGAGCGTCTCCGGGCTCGCGCCGACCACGCCGTCGACGGCGTAGGCGACCGCATCCGGGTAGCGCCGGCCGAGCCCGACGACGACCGAGCGGATGTCGCCCTCGGGCGGGAGCTGCCCGACGCGGTCGCGCGCGACCACCACCTTCTCGGCGTCGCCTGCGCGGATGCGGTCGGTGGCCTCGGCGATGATCGCTCGGTAGCGGTCGGCGCCGATGTCGCCGTCGGTGAGCTCGACGCGCACCTCGTCGATCGCGGTCGGGTGCAGGTGGCCGTCGTCGCCGATCCACGTGATCCACTCGTCGTCGCCGCGGCGGCCGACGACCAGCTGCGGCACGATCAGCACGCTCGTCGCCGCCGACTCGTCGTCGAACGCGAACGCGCCGAACGCGAGCAGCCCCGTGCCGGGCACGCCGACGGCGTCGTCGACCTGGGCGGCGCGCGCCACCTCGCGCCACGCATCCGCCGCGTCCGTCAGCCTCGACGGGCCGTGGAACTCGAGCCGGAGCGCCTCGCCCCTGCCGACGATGCCGTCGGCGCCGCGTCGGACGGCGAGCGGGGCGCGCGGGTCGGCGTGCTCCAGCAGGCGTCCGAGCTCCGCGCGCTCGGTGCGCGCCCGCAGGGCCGGCATGCCTGCCAGCCTACGCCGCCGCACCGGCGGGTCGGCCGGAGGCGGGTCGGCCGGAGGCTGGACGGCGGCCGGGTGGCCCGCGCGCGGGGACGCCTAGGATGGAGGACGTGAGCCGAGCAGACATGCAGAAGGACCCGGAAGAGGTCGCGGGCATGTTCGACGCGACGGCGAAGCGCTACGACCTGCTGAACTCGCTGCTCTCCGGCGGCAACGACCGCCTCTGGCGCATCCACATGCAGCGTGCCGTGCGCCCGCAGCCGGGCGAGCGCATCCTCGACGTCGCCGCCGGCACCGGCGCCTCTGCCGCGCCGATGGCGAAGGCGGGCGCGCTCGTGACCGCCCTCGACATCAGCCAGGGCATGATCGACGAGGGCCGCAAGCGGCACGCCGATGTGGAGTTCGTGCACGGCTCCGCCGAGGAGCTGCCGTTCGACGGCGACTCCTTCGACGCCGTCACCATCTCGTTCGGGCTGCGCAACGTGCAGCACCCGCGGGCGGCGCTGAGCGAGTTCCTGCGCGTGCTGAAGCCCGGCGGCCGGCTCGTCGTCTGCGAGTTCTCGCAGCCGCCGGTGAACGTCGTGCGCAAGGGCTACGAGCTCTACCTCGGCACCGTGCTGCCCGGCATGGCGAAGGCCGCGAGCTCCAACCCCGAGGCGTACCGCTACCTCGTCGAGTCGATCCGCTCCTGGCCCGACCAGCAGGCGCTCTCGCAGTGGATCCGCACCGCCGGGTTCACGCGCGTCGCGCACCGCAACCTCACGATGGGCGTCGTCGCGCTGCACCGCGGCCGCAAGCCCACCGACCAGACCGGCGCGATGCGCATCGCTCGTCACGCGCACGCGGAGGAGCAGGCCGACTGATGCCGTCCATCGCCGAGGCCTTCGGGCTCAGGGGGCCGCGCCTCGCGGCGCCCGCAGACCTGCGCGTCGTCGACAGCGTCGACCGCGGCCTCGACGCGCTCGAGCAGCGCCTCGACGACCACCTGCGCGTCACCGACCCGGTCGCGGATGCGGTGACGCGGTACCTGCTCGAGGCCGGCGGCAAGCGCGCCCGGCCGCTGCTGCTGCTGCTCACCTCGCACCTCGGCACCGGCATCGACGACGACGTGCTCTCGGCCGCCGAGGTGGTGGAGATCACCCATCTCGCGAGCCTGTACCACGACGACGTGATGGACGAGGCGGACACCCGTCGCGGGGTGCCGTCGACGCACACCGTGTGGGGCAACTCGGTCGCGATCCTCGCCGGTGACCTGCTGTTCGCGCGCGCCGGCCAGATCGCGGCGCCGCTCGGCAGCGAGGTCGCGATCCTCCAGGCGCGCACGTTCGAGCGCCTGTGCCTCGGCCAGCTGCACGAGACGCTCGGCCCGGGCGAGACCGACGCGGTCGCCCACTACCTGCAGGTGCTCTCCGACAAGACCGGGTCGCTCATCGCCGCCGCCGCCGAGCTCGGCGTGGTCGTCAGCGGTGCCGACGACGCCTACCGCGAGCCGCTGCGGCTCTTCGGCGAGCGCATCGGCGTCGCCTTCCAGATCGTCGACGACGTGATCGACCTGTCCGCCGACCCCGAGACGGGCAAGGACCAGGGCACGGACGTGCGGGCGGGCGTCGCGACGCTGCCGGTGCTCCTGCTCGCCCAGCGCGACGACGAGGCCTCCATCCGCCTGCGCGGCCGCCTCGAGGCGCCGGCGGACGACGCCGACCTGGCCTCCGCGGTCGCGGAGCTCGCCGCGCATCCGGTCGTCGACGAGACGATCGCCGAGGCGGAGCGCTGGCAGCGGCGCGCCCTCGAGGCGCTCGCGCCGCTGCCCGGCGGCACCGTGCTGCGGGGGCTCGAGACCTTCGCCGAGCACGTCGTCTCGCGCACCCGCTGACCCGACTTGACACGCTGACCCACAGCGAAGCCCCGGCGGCCAGACCGCCCCGCACCCGAGGAGAACCGTGAGCGCACCGCTCCGCATCGCCGTCGTCGGCGCAGGACCCGCCGGCATCTACGCCGCCGACATCCTGAAGAAGTCGGCCGCCGAGTCCGGCCGCGACGTGCTCATCGACCTGTTCGAGCACCTGCCCGCGCCCTACGGCCTCGTCCGCTACGGCGTCGCGCCCGATCACCCGCGCATCAAGGGCATCATCGCCGCGCTCCGGGAGGTGCTCGAGTCGGGCGTCGTCCGGCTGTTCGGCAACGTGCGCTTCGGCGAGGACATCACCGTCGACGACCTCGAGCGGCTCTACCACGGCGTGATCTTCGCGACCGGCGCGACGAAGGATGCGCCGCTCGAGATCCCCGGCGTCGACCTGCCCGGCTCCTACGGCGCCGCCGACTTCGTCTCCTGGTACGACGGCCACCCCGACGTGCCGCGCGAGTGGCCGCTCGAGGCCCAGTCGATCGCCGTGATCGGCAACGGCAACGTCGCGCTCGACGTGGCGCGGATGCTCGTGAAGCACCCGGCCGACCTCATGCCCACCGAGGTGCCCGACAACGTCGTCGCCGGCCTCGAGGCATCCCCGGTCACCGACGTGCACGTCTTCGGCCGGCGCGGTCCGCTGCACGTCAAGTTCACGCCGCTCGAGCTGCGCGAGCTCGGCGAGCTGCGCGACGTCGACATCATCCTCGACGACGCCGACTTCGGTGTCGACCCCGCCGAGGAGACGCTCAAGCAGAACAAGCAGATCCTCGTCATCTCGCGCGTGCTCGACCAGTGGCGCCAGCGCGAGGTCGGGCAGGCGTCGCGCCGGCTGCACCTGCACTTCTGGTCGCGACCGGATGCGGTGGTCGGCGAGACCGCGGTCGAGGCGCTGCGCGTCGAGCGCACCCGCCCGACGGCCGAGGGGCTCGAGGGCACGGGGGAGCTCCGCGAGATCCCCGTGCAGGCGGTCTACCGCGCGGTCGGCTACTTCTCGTCGCCGCTCGCCGACGTGCCCTTCGACGATCGCCGCGGCGTGATCCCGAACATCGCGGGACGCGTGCAGGACGGCTCGCGACCGATGCCCGGCATGTACGCGACCGGCTGGATCAAGCGCGGCCCCGTCGGCCTCATCGGCCACACGAAGTCCGACGCGAAGGAGACGGTCGAGCAGCTGCTCGGCGACGAGCACTCGTGGTGGACGCCGGAGCCCTACGACCCGGATGCGGTGCCCGCGCTGCTCGCCGCGCGCGGCGTCGCGTGGACCGACATCGACGGCTGGGTGCGGCTCGACGACCACGAGATCGCGCTCGGCGCGCCGCACGGCCGCGCGCGCATCAAGGTCGTCGACCGCGACGAGATGATCGCCGTCTCGCGCGACGAACGCTGACGTGGAGCTGCCCGGCTACCTGCTGATCGCGCTCGCGTCGGTCGGTGCCGGGGCGATCAACGCAGCGGCCGGCGGCGGCACCCTCATCACCTTCCCGGCGATGCTCGCGGCGGGCATGAGCCCGCTCGCCGCGAACATGACGTCGTCGATCGGCCTGCTGCTCGGCACGATCGGCGGCGCGTACAGCTATCGCGCCGAGCTGCGCCGGCAGCGTCGCCGGTTCCTCGCGAACGCGCCGTTCGCGGCCGTCGGCGGTGTGATCGGCGCCGTGCTGCTGCTGCTCACGCCCTCCGACGCCTTCACCGCGATCGTCCCGTGGCTCGTGCTCGCGGCCGCGGTGCTGTTCGGCCTGCAGCCGCTCATCGCGAAGGGCCTCGGGCGCAGCGCCGACGACGCCTTCGACATCGAGTCGACCGGTGGCTGGCCGGCGAGGGTGGCGTTCGTGGCGATCGGCGCGTACGGCTGCTACTTCGGCGCCGGCATCGGCGTGATGATGCTCGCGATGCTCGGCCTGCTCATCCACGACTCGCTGCAGCACCACAACGCGCTGAAGAACGTCGTCGCAGCCGTCATCAACGGCACCGGCGCGATCATCCTCGCGTTCTCGCCGCTCGTGCACTGGGGCGTCGTGGCGGTGATGCTCGGCGGGTCGCTCATCGGCGGCCTCGCGGGCGGCTGGCTCTCGCGCCGCGTGCCGTCCTGGCTGCTGCGCACGGTCGTGATCGCGTTCGCCCTCGTGGTCGGGCTGTCGATGCTGCTCGGCTGAGCTACTGCAGCGCCGAGGTGAGGCGCGCGACGCTGTCGAACAGCTGCGCGATGCGGGGCCGAGCCATCCAGTCCTCGAGCGTGAGCTCGAGCGACTGGCGCCGGTAGCCCTCCGCGATCCCGTGCAGCTGCGCGACCATCGAGGCGCCCTCCACGAGCATCGACACCTCGTAGTTGAGCCCGAAGGAGCGCAGGTCGATGTTCGACGAGCCGATCACCGACACGCGGTCGTCGAAGATCATGAACTTCGAGTGCAGCACGGTCGGCTTCGCGAACAGGGTGATGCGCACGCCCGCGCGCAGCAGCTCCTCGTAGTACGAGCGCTGGGCGTGATAGGTCCAGAACTGGTCGCCGACCTCGCTCGCGAAGAGCTCGACCTCGACGCCGCGCATGGCGGCGGAGGTGATGGCGTAGCGCATCGCGTCGTCGGGCACGAAGTACGGGCTCACGATCGTGATGCGCTCGTCGGCGGCGTGCACGAGCTCGACGAACACGCGCAGGTTGATCTCGCCCTCGAAGCCGGGGCCGGAGGGGATGACGGATGCGAGCAGGTCGCCGTCGGGCTCGGACTCGGTGGTCGCGAGCTCCACGAGCTCGTTCGTCTCGGCCCACCAGTCGGACCAGAAGAGCACGTCGAGCGCGCGCACGGGCGGGCCGGTGAACTCGAGCCACGTGTCGCGCCACTGCAGCCCGCGGCGCAGGTTGGTGCGCAGCAGGTAGGAGGGGTCGATGAGGTTGAGCGAGCCGGTGAAGCCGAAGCGTCCGTCGACGACGACGAGCTTGCGGTGGTTCCGCAGGTCGGGGCGCTGCCACTTGCCGGCCCACGGGCGCAGCGGGAGCATGTCGCGCACCTCCGCGCCCATCGACTCGAGCCGGGCGAGCGTCTGCCTGCGGCGCGGGTAGCGCACGCTCGTGAGGTGGTCGACGAGCACGCGCACGACCACGCCGCGCGCGGCTGCGCGCTCGAGCGCCGCGAAGAACGGCTCGGTGCGCTGCGAGGCGACGATCAGGTAGAACTCGACGTGCACCCAGTGCTCGGCCTCGTCGATGCGGCGCGCCATCGCCTCGAGCTGCGCGTCGAACTCACCCCAGACGATGCCGGAAGCGGGGCCGACGTGCGGCATCGAGGTCAGTCCGCGGCTGAGCTCGAGGATGCCGGGCAGCCACGCGGGCCGCTCGCTCGGCGGGGTCGCGTCGTCGATCCCCGTCGTGCTCTCGCCGATCAGCTCCTGGATCGCCGACATCTTCGCGTGCCGGCCGCGCGACACCCGGTTGTTGCCGAGCAGCAGGAAGACCACCCAGCCGACCACCGGCTGGACCATGATGACGAGCAGCCACGCGATCGCGGTCGCCGGCCGTCGGTTGTGCGGCACGACGACGAGCGCCAGCAGGCGCAGCGCCACGTCGAGGGCGATCCAGAGCGCGCCGAGCGCCTGCGTCAGATCCACGGATGGGGGATCAGCGGAAGTTGATGAACTGCAGGTCGATGTCGAGATCTGCGCCCTTGAGCAGCTGGATGGTCGCCTGCAGGTCGTCACGGCTCTTCGAGGTGACGCGCACCTCGTCGCCCTGGATCTGCGTCTTGACCGTCTTGGGGCCCTGCTCGCGCACGAGCTTCGTGACCTTCTTCGCGTCCTCGCTCGAGATGCCGTCCTTGAGGCTGATCTCGATGCGGAACTCCTTGCCGGAGGCGTAGGGCTTGCCCGCGTCGAGCATCTTCAGGTCGATGCCGCGCTTGACGAACTTCGACTGGACGACGTCGAGCACCGCCTTGACGCGCTCCTCGCTGGACGCCTTGAGCAGCAGGTCGTCGCCGCTCCACGAGACGTCGGCGCCGACACCCTTGAAGTCGTAGCGCTGCTCGACCTCCTTGCGGGCCTGGTTGACCGCGTTCTCGGCCTCCATCTTGTCGACCTTGCTGACCACATCGAACGAGGAATCTGCCATACCGCAACCCTAGATCACCCGTGCTCTGAGCATCCGCTCCCATCTGCGCGGGAGACGCGAAGAGCCCCGTCCGTGGACGGGGCTCCGATCGGTGGCGAGTGAGGGATTCGAACCCCCGAATGCTGAGCAGTCTGATTTACAGTCAGATCCCTTTGGCCGCTTGGGTAACTCGCCGAGGCCTTGGCAGGCCGTCGTCAAGGATACATGGCCCGCAGCGTGCCCGAGCACCCGCGCCCCGGCCGCATCGCCCGCGATAGGTTCGTCCCATGCGCGAGCTCCATGACCTGGTCGTCGGCATCGCCGTGGAGGCTGCCGAGCTCGCGCGCATCCGTCGCCACGAGGGCGTCGACGTGGCGGCGAGCAAGTCGAGCCTCGTCGACATCGTCACCGAGGCCGACCGCGAGGTCGAGCGCATGGTCGTCGAGCGGCTGATCGCCGCGCGGCCCGACGACGGCATCCTCGGCGAGGAGGGCGCGAGCGTCGCGGGCACGTCCGGGCTGACCTGGGTGATCGACCCCATCGACGGCACCGTCAACTACTTCTACGACATCCCCGCCTACGCGGTCTCGATCGCGCTCGTCGAGGGCGACCCCGAGCCCACCACGTGGCGCGCCCTCTCGGGCGTCGTCGTCAACGGCGCCACGGGGGAGCGGTTCGAGGCCCTGCGCGGCGGCGGCGCCCGGCTCGACGGCCGCGAGATCCGGGTCGCGGATGCCGTCCCGGCGTCGATGGCGCTCATCGGCACGGGCTTCGGGTACGACGCGGGCCGGCGCGAGCGGCAGGCGGCGGTCGTGCAGGGGCTCATCGGCTCGGTGCGCGACATCCGCAGGATCGGCTCCGCAGCGCTCGACCTCGCCTCGGTCGCGTGCGGCCGGCTGAACGGGTACTACGAGCGTGGCCTGCAGCCGTGGGACATGGCGGCCGGAGCCCTGCTCGTGGAGGAGGCCGGTGGCGCGCTCCGCGGCTGGGAGGGCGCCCCCGCCAGCTCGGCCTTCCTGCTCGCCGCGCACCCTGCGCTCGCCGATGAGCTGGAGGCGCTGCTGGCGCCGCTCCGGCCCCACGACGTCTGAACCCTTGCCTCCTCGTTACCAATCCGTTATATTTGATCCTTGTACCGAGCAGCAGGCGTGCCCACAGCGTGCCGTTGCCCGGAGGCGCCGGTTCATGCGAGCATCGATCCCGGCGCGGCCGCAGGCTCTTCGAGCCCCTGCGCCCCCCAGGACCTCGACCATCAGGACGGCATTCAGCGTGACGCACCCCACCCGACGAGCACTCCGCTCGTCACCGGAGGGCGCTGGGCGACCCGTTGCTGCGCAGTCGGTCACCCGCCGGGCAGTGCGGCAGCAGGAGCGCGCGGCTGAGGCCATCGCGCTCACCGCGAGCGAGGCGCGCGCCGCCGAGCGAGTGACGGTCGTCGAGGGCTCCGCCCAGCTCTACACGACCCGACGCGCCATGCGCGACGCGGCGACGCAGGTCGCGCGCGAGCTCCCGGTCCAGATCGCCGAGCCGACCTTCACGGCGCCGCTCATCACGGTCGACGCTCCCTCGCTCGGCAACGGCGGCGACCAGCTGCCCGGCGTGCGGTCGCCGCGCGCGCTGGCGCCGCGGGTCATCCGCACCGCGCCGAGCGCGCCGCCCGCCCCCCGCAAGCAGGGCGCCCGCAAGCTCGCGCAGAAGATCACCGCCGGTGGCGCACTGCTCTTCATCGGCTCGCTCGTCGTCGTCACCTCGCTGCCCGCCCAGGCCGTGCAGTCGCCCGGCGGCCTCGACCCCGAGGTCGCGCAGATGAGCGAGGGCGTGCAGACGCTCGAGGGCGTCAACGCCGAGACGACCGGGTACTTCCAGCGCGACGACATCACGGTCAACGACCAGATCGCCGCCGCGCGCATGTCGCCCGGCGAGCTCGCCGCCTACCAGGCGGTCGCCGACTCCGAGGTCGCCGGCCCGTCGTACACGGGCGACCCCGCGTTCCCGCAGGTGTGGGGGATGCTGCAGACCGGATTCGTGCAGACGCCGTTCCCGAGCCTCGACCAGGTGCCGATGTCGAGCGGCTTCGGCTACCGGCCCGGCGGCTTCCACGGCGGCAGCGACTTCATCCCCGGCATCGGCACCGATGTGCGGCCGATCGCGAACGGCGTCGTCTCGGCGGTGTTCCAGGGCAACAACCCCGGCGGCGGCGGCTACTCCGTCTTCATCGACCACAACATCGACGGCCAGTTCGTGCAGTCCTGGTACGGCCACATGCTGCCCGGCTCGATCGCCGTGGAGGTCGGCCAGGTCGTCGACATCACGACCGTCGTCGGGCAGGTCGGCAACTCCGGCCGCTCGACCGGCCCGCACCTGCACCTCGAGCTGAAGAACAGCGACTACGTCTCGTTCGACCCGGTGGTCTGGCTGCAGTCGCGCGAGATGCGCCTCGAGTCCCGCTAGGTCCCGCGACCCGCTGCCCGACACGACGAAGGGGCCCCGCCGATCGGCGGGGCCCCTCCGTCGTCCCGCCTACGCGGTGCGGACCCAGACGACCTCGTCGGCGAACACCGACGCGGCGTCGAGCTGCGACGACGTGAGCAGGATCTCGCCGCGCGGCACGTCGACGGCGTCGTGGCCGAGGTTCGCGACCACGGTGACCGAGCCGTTCCGGAACGCGAGCGCCGTCGGTCCCACGTCGAGCCACTCGAGCGTGCCCGTGCCGAGCCCGAGCTCGCGGCGCAGCTGCAGCGCCCGCCGATACATGGTGAGCGTCGACTCGGGGTCGTCCTGCTGGCGGTCGCGCGCGAGCTCGGCCCACAGCGGCGGCTGCGGCAGCCAGCTCTCGCCGCCCGCGCTGAAGCCGAACGCCGGCGCGTCGGCCTCCCACGGGATGGGCACGCGGCAGCCGTCCCGGCCCCACAGCTCCCCGCCGGTGCGGGCGAAGGTCGGGTCCTGGCGCTGGTGCGCCTCGATCGCGGTGACCTCCGGCAGGCCGAGCTCCTCGCCCTGGTAGACGTAGGCGCTGCCGGGCAGCGCGAGCATCAGCGCCGTCGCGGCGCGGCCGCGCCGCAGCGAGACGGTGGGGTCGGCCTTCGAGATCGACGTCGCGCCGATGCCCGCCCCGTGGGGCGGCGGCGGCACGAGCGCGAGGCGCGTGCGGTGGCGGATGGTGTCGTGGTTCGACAGCACCCACGTCGGGGGAGCGCCCACCGCGCCGAAGGCCGCGATGGAGTCGTCGATCACCTCGCGCAGCATCGTCGCGTTCCACGGCGTCTCGAGGTAGACGAAGTTGAACGCCTGGTGCATCTCGTCGGGGCGCACGAAGCGCGCCATCTTCTCGAGCGGCGACACCCACGCCTCGGCGCACAGCACCCGATCCCCGTCGTAGGCGGCGACGACGTCGTGCCAGCGGCGGTAGATCTCGTGCACGTGCTCCTGGCCGAAGAACGGCGAGTCCATCGACCCTGCGGCGACGAGCTCGTCGTCGACGTCCGGGAGGCCCTCGGCCTTCGCGTTGCCGTGGGCGACGTCCACGCGGAACCCGTCGACACCGCGGTCGAGCCAGAAGCGCAGCACCTCGACGAACATGTCGCCGACCGCGGGGTGGTTCCAGTCGAAGTCGGGCTGCGAGGTGTCGAACAGGTGCAGGTACCACTGGCCGTCCGGCACGCGGGTCCACGCGGGGCCGCCGAAGACGCTCTGCCAGTTGTTCGGCGGCAGCTCGCCGGCATCGCCCTTGCCGTCGCGGAAGATGTAGCGCGAGCGGGCCTCGCTGCCGGGACCGGCGGCGAGCGCCTCCTGGAACCAGACGTGCTGGTCGGAGGAGTGGTTGGGCACGAGGTCGACGATCACCCGGAGGCCGAGGTCGTGCGCCGTCGTCAGCATCCGATCGAAGTCGTCGAGGGTGCCGAAGAGCGGGTCGACGTCCATGTAGTCGGCCACGTCGTAGCCGGCGTCCTTCTGCGGGGACCGGTAGAAGGGGCTCAGCCACACGGCGTCGACGCCGAGCTCGGCGATCGTCGGCAGCCGGGAGGCGATGCCGGCGAGATCGCCGATGCCGTCGCCCGACGCGTCGGCGAACGAGCGCGGGTAGATCTGGTAGATGACGGCCGAGCGCCACCACTCGCTGCCGGTGGTGGCCGTGGTCGTGCGCCGCTGCGAGGCGGGTGGCGTCGGTCGCGGACTGCGTCGAGGCGTCGGTCATGGATCCAGGCTATGCGGATGCGGCTGATCGTCGGAACCCGATGCCAAGGTCACGACTTGCCAACGATGTCGGCTGCGGGCCGTCCTCGACTTGCGGTGCGGTGGGCGCGACGGCCACGATGAGCCGGGCTCGGCCGACGATGGCCGTCGGCAGATGAGTCCCTGAAGCTGAAGGAAGGCACCATGAAGCACAGCAGCCTCATGAAGGCGGCCGGGGTCGGGGCGCTCGCGCTCACGCTCGCGGCATGCTCCGGCGGCGGCACTCCCGCACCGTCGACGAGCGAGACGGCGGCGGCGCCCCAGGGCGGCGGCGAGCTCGTCATCTGGATGGACCAGAACCGCAACGACGCCCTCGTCGACGTCATCGCGGCGTTCGAGGAGGAGACCGGCACCACGGTCGAGATCGTCATCAAGGACTTCGCGAACATCGACGACGACCTCACGACGCAGGCATCCTCGGGCGAGGGCCCCGACGTCATCGTCGGCGCCCACGACTGGATCGGCAAGCTCGTCACGAACGGCGTCATCGCGCCGGTGGAGCTCGGCGACATCGCCGGCGACTTCGAGGAGGTCTCGATCGAGGCCATGACCTACGAGGGCTCCGTCTACGGCGTCCCCGTGTCGATCGAGAACCTCGCGCTCGTGCGCAACACGGCGCTCGCGCCCGAGGCGCCCGCCACCTGGGACGACCTCGTCTCGACCGGCCAGGCTGCCGTCGCCGCGGGCGAGGCGCAGTACCCGCTGCTCGTCGGCATCGACCCGAACGGCGCCGACCCGTACCACCTGTACCCGCTGCAGGCGTCCTACGGCGGCCCGGTCTTCGGCATGAACGATGACGGCTCCTACAACCCCGACGACCTGCAGCTCGGCAACGAGGGCAACGTGCAGTTCGCGTCCGCGCTCGCGCAGTGGGGTCAGCAGGGCATCATCAACCTCAACATCTCGCAGGACATCGCGAAGGAGCAGTTCGCCTCCGGCGCCAGCCCCTACACGATCACCGGCCCCTGGAACCTCGACTTCTTCCAGGAGGCGGGCGTCGAGTACGCGATCGACCCGATCCCCTCCGCCGGCGGTCAGCCGGCGACCCCGTTCGTGGGCGTGCAGGGCTTCATGGTCTCGGCGTACGCGAACAACCCGATCGTCGCGAACCAGTTCCTGACGGAGTACATCGCGGGCGAGGAGGCGCAGACCGCCATCTACGAGACCGGTCAGCGCGCTCCCGCGCTCTCCTCGGCGTTCGACGCCGCGCAGTCCAACGAGGACGTCGCGGCATTCGGCGCGGTCGGCGCCGAGGGCGTGCCGATGCCGAACATCCCCGAGATGGACGCGCTGTGGACCGACTGGGGCACCACCGAGGCGCAGATCATCGGTGGGCAGGGCGGCGACCCCGCCGCGCTCTGGACGGCGATGGCGGACAAGATCCAGGGCACCCTGGACGGCTGATCCGCTCGACACGGCGGCCGGCCCAGCTCGGGCCGGCCGCCGTCTCATCCCGCTGTCCGCGCCCCGAGTGAGGCGAAGAGGAGTCCAGAGTGACGACGACGTCAGCCCCGAAGGCCCGCGCGCGGGCCAAGAAGCGCGGCATCTACTACCAGCCGCCCAGCATGCGCGTGATCGCGGTGAAGATCGTGCTGCTCGCGCTCGTCGACGCCGTCGCCGTGTTCGCGATGTCGATCCTGTTCTTCAAGGGCGACTACCTCGTCGCCGGCGTCGTGCTCGTGGCGACGCTGCTCGTGAACTGGATCTACCTGAGCCCCGGTCTGCTGCCGGCGAAGTACCTCACGCCCGGGCTCGTGTTCCTGGCCATCTTCCAGCTGTTCGTCATCGTCTACTCGCTCTACATCGCGTTCACGAACTACGGCGACGGGCACAACTCCACGAAGGACGACGCGATCTCGTCGATCGTGCAGCAGAACACGCTGCGCGTCGAGGGATCGCCCGCCTACCGCGTCACCGTCGTCGAGGGGGCCGGCGGCCTGGGCCTGCTCGCCGCCGCACCGGACGGGCAGGTGCTCGTCGGCACGCCGGACGCGCCGCTGCAGCCGGTCGACCCGGCATCCGTCACGCTCGACGGCGAGCGCCCGACCGCGGTCGAGGGATGGACGAGCCTCGGCATGCAGGACATCCTGCAGCGGCAGCAGGAGGTGGCGGCGCTGCAGGTGCCGCTCTCGGACGACCTCGCCGACGGCTTCCTCCGCACGACCGACGCGACGAACGGCTACGTCTACCAGTCGACGTTCGTCTACGACGAGGCGGCCGACACCGTGACCGACACGGTCACCGGCACCGTCTACCAGGACCTCGGCAACGGTGCCTTCGAGACCGCCGACGGGCAGCGGCTCGGCACCGGCTGGCAGATCTTCATCGGCGGCGAGAACTTCCTCTACCCGTTCCAGAACCCGACCTACGGCGTCGCGCTGTTCGGGGTGCTGGCGTGGACCTTCGGCTACGCGATCCTCTCGGTCGCGCTCTCGTTCTTCCTGGGCCTCTTCCTGGCGATCGCGCTCAACGACCCGCGCATGCGCTCGAAGCAGATCTACCGCGTGCTCTCGATCCTCCCGTACGCGTTCCCGTCGTTCCTCGGCGCGCTCGTCTGGCTCGGCCTGCTCAACACCGAGTTCGGCTACATCAACAACACGTTCCTCGGCTCCGCCGACATCCCGTGGCTCACCGATCCGGTGCTCGCGAAGATCTCGGTGCTCGTCGTCAACCTCTGGCTCGGCTTCCCCTACATGTTCCTCATCTGCCTCGGCGCGCTGCAGTCGATCCCGGAGGAGCTCACCGAGGCCGCCATCCGTCGACGGCGCGACCGGCTGGCAGATCTTCGGGCGCATCAAGTTCCCGCTCCTGCTCGTCTCGACCGCGCCGCTGCTCATCTCGTCGTTCGCGTTCAACTTCAACAACTTCAACACCATCTACTTCCTCACCCGCGGCGGGCCGCGCATGCAGGGGGTGGAGGAGAACGTCGGCCACACCGACCTGCTCATCACGCTCGTGTACAAGACGGCGTTCCAGGACGGCACCCGCGACTACGGCCTCGCGGCCGCGCTGTCGATCATCATCTTCATCATCGTCGCCACCGTCTCGACCATCGCGTTCCGGCAGACCAAGGCACTGGAGGACCTGAACTGATGAACGATCCTGCCGATGGCTCGACGTCCTGCCGCATCGACGACGCCGCGCCCGAGGCGCCGCGCCCTGCCGCGCCCAGGATGGCGTTCCGCAAGTGGATGCGCGAGCTGGGCTGGCGCCACCTCGTCGGCATCGCCGTCGTGCTCTTCGCCGTCTTCCCGCTCGTCTACGTGCTGAGCGCGTCGTTCAACCCGGGCGGCACGCTCACCGGCTCGAACGACCTCTTCCGCGAGATCTCGGGCTGCAGAACTACATCGACCTGCTGAGCGATCCGCGCCGGCCGTACGCCGCCTGGTTCGCGAACACGCTCATCGTCGGGCTCGCGACGTCGGTCGGCACGGTCTTCCTCGGCGCGCTCGCCGCGTACGCCTTCAGTCGCGATGCGGTTCACCGGCAGGCGGCCGGGCCTCCTCGGGCTCATCATCGTGCAGATGTTCCCGCAGCTGCTCGCGGTCGTCGCGATCTACCTGGTCATGCGCGGCATCAGCGAGGTGTTCCCCGCGATCGGGCTCGACACGCAGATCGGCCTGATCATGGTCTACCTGGGTGGCGCGCTCGGCGTGAACACCTACCTCATGTACGGCTTCTTCAACACGGTGCCCGCCTCGATCGACGAGGCGGCGAAGCTCGACGGCGCCGGGCACGCGCGCATCTTCTTCACGATCATCCTGCGACTCGTCGCGCCGATCCTCGCCGTCATCGGCCTGCTCGTCGTTCATCGGCACGACGAGCGACTTCGTGATCGCCTCGGTCATCCTCACGAGCCCCGATCGGCTCACCCTCGCGGTCGGCCTGTTCCGCTACGTCTCGCGAGGAGACGAGCACGAACTACACGATCTTCGCCGCCGGCGCGGTGCTCGCCGCGATCCCCGTGATGGCGCTGTTCCTGTGGCTGCAGAAGTACATCGTGGGCGGCCTGACCGCGGGAGCCGTCAAGTAGCGGCGCGCCGCTGAGGCGATCTTGAGGATCGCTTCAGCAAGCGGTTACGCTCGTCGCACCCTCGACGATGAGGCGGGCGCAGCGTGGCGCCCGGAAGGAGCGTGCCGCATGCCAGAGACCGAGTTCGACCCCGAGCGCAGCGTGCAGATGCAGCGCTCGCCGGAGTTCCAGCGCCTCCGGCGCACCTTCATGACCTTCATCGTGCCGCTGACGGTCATCTTCCTCGCCTGGTACCTCGCGTACGTGCTCATCGCCGGCTTCGCGCCCGAGTTCTTCGCGACGCGCCTCGGCGACAGCTACATCAACGTCGGCCTGCTGTTCGGCCTCGCGCAGTTCGTCACCACCTTCACCATCACGATGCTCTACAGCCGCTGGGCGACCCGCGTCTACGATCGCCAGGCCGAGCCGCTGCGCGAGCAGATGGAGCAGGTCGTCGCGGGCGGGGTGCGCTGATGCCCGAGATCAACCCCGTCATCAACATGGTCGTGTTCGGCATCTTCGTCGCGATCACGCTCTTCATCGTCTTCCGCGTCTCGCGGCGCAAGACGACCGAGAACGAGTTCTACGCCGCCGGACGGTCGTTCTCGGGCAGGCAGAACGGCGTCGCGATCGCCGGCGACTACCTGTCGGCCGCGAGCTTCCTCGGCATCTGCGGCGCGATCGCGGTCGCCGGGTACGACGGCTTCCTCTACTCGATCGGCTTCCTCGTCGCGTGGCTCGTCGCGCTGCTGCTCGTCGCGGAGCTGCTGCGCAACACCGGCAAGTTCACGATGGCCGACGTGCTGAGCTTCCGGCTCCGGCAGCGCCCCGTGCGCATGGCGGCGGCGCTCGCCACGCTCGCCGTGTGCTTCTTCTACCTCGTCGCGCAGATGGCGGGCGCCGGCGGTCTCGTCGCGCTGCTCATGGGCTTCGAGGGGCCGCTCGCGACCTCGATCACCATCGCGGTCGTCGGCGTGCTCATGATCGTCTACGTCATCGTCGGCGGCATGAAGGGCACCACCTGGGTGCAGATCATCAAGGCGGTGCTGCTCATCGCCGGCGCCGGGATCATGACGATCATGGTGATGCTCATCGTCGGCTTCGACTTCAACGCGCTGCTGCAGCGCGCGGTCGAGGCGTCGCCGGAGGGCGAGGCGATCCTCGCGCCGGGCCTGAAGTACACGAACCCGATCGACTTCCTGTCGCTCGGCCTCGCGCTCGTGCTCGGCACCGCCGGGCTCCCGCACGTGCTCATGCGCTTCTACACGGTCCCGTCGGCCAAGGAGGCGCGGCGCAGCGTCGTCTGGGCCATCTGGCTCATCGGCATCTTCTACCTGTTCACGCTCGTGCTCGGCTTCGGAGCCGGAGCGCTCGTCGGCCCGGAGACGATCCGCGAGGCGCCCGGCGGCGAGAACGCGGCGGCACCGCTGCTCGCGCTCGCGCTCGGCGGGCCGGTGCTCATGGCGATCATCTCGGCGATCGCGTTCGCGACGATCCTGGCGGTCGTCGCGGGCCTCGCCATCACGGCCGCGACGTCGTTCGCGCACGACATCTACGCATCCATCATCAAGCGCGGCGACGTGCAGCCGGGTGCCGA
The DNA here is from genome assembly GCA_963803465.1 of uncultured Actinomycetota bacterium. Classification (GTDB taxonomy): domain Bacteria; phylum Actinomycetota; class Actinomycetes; order Actinomycetales; family Microbacteriaceae; genus Agrococcus. Next base: position 725,590 of record CAWDMS010000004.1, on the reverse strand, counting down.
GGTGAAGGTCGCGCGCATCACGGTCGTCGTCATCGGGATCATCGCGATCCTCGGCGGCATCCTGGCGCAGAACCAGAACGTCGCGTTCCTCGTGGCGCTCGCGTTCGCGGTCGCGGCGAGCGCGAACCTGCCGACGATCCTCTACTCGCTGTTCTGGCGGCGGTTCAACACCGGCGGTGCGCTGTGGTCGATGTACGGCGGGCTCGCCTCGTGCGTGCTCCTCATCGTCCTCTCGCCGGTCGTGTCGGGGCGCGAGACGTCGATCTTCGCCGACGCCGACTTCGCGATCTTCCCGCTCGCGAACCCCGGCATCGTGTCGATCCCGCTCGCGTTCCTGCTCGGGATCGTCGGCACGCTGCTGTCGAAGCCGTCCCCGGACCACGCCGCGAAGCAGGCCGAGATGGAGGTGCGCTCCTTCACCGGCGCCGGCGCCGAGAAGGCCTCCGAGCACTGACCCCGGTCCGCTCGACGCACGCCCGCGCAGCCTGATCGGCGGGGGCGCCCGGTCTCCGGGTGCCGCCCGCCGCGGCTCGCGGGCGTGCGCTGCGCGATGGCGCGGCCGGACGGATGCGCGATGGCAGGTGGCGGTCAGGCCCGGTCGGGGCCGCCAGGTCTGAACCAGCCGCCGAAGTACGCCTCGAGGTCGGGCACCTCCGGCAGCGGCTCGATCCCGTCGGCCGTCACCTCGACCGTGCGCCACCCGGTCGCGCGGCCCCAGCGGCGGTCGCGCGCGGCAGCCCGCGTCGCGCGCACGGTCGCGACCGCGCCGGACCGCTCGGTACCGGACCGCTCGGTCCCGAAGCGGACCGTGCCGACATCGCCGTCGCCGACGGTCGCGGCGGCCTCGCGCAGCCGCTCGGCGGCGACGCCGTCCACGTGCACGGCGGTCGCCAGCTCGATCTCGACCCTCGCCGTGCCCCGCCAGTGGGCGACGACCCTCGGATCGTCGGGGAGCGCCTCCCGCACCGCCTCCGGTGCGACGACCCGGGCGCCCGGGAGCGCGCGCAGCACGCTGTCGACGCAGATGACGCCGGCGGTCGTGGAGGGCGCAGCACGGAGCGTCACCAGCACGTCCGCCTGCGGGCCGAGCAGCGCGTGGGGCGCGCCGCCGGGGGCTGCGACGGCGCGCGCGAGGCGCAGGGTCTCGGCGTTCTTCCGGCGGAGCCGATCGGTCGCGTCGCGACCGGCCCAGTCGGGCCCGTCGTGCCACGCGACGGCCTGCGGCACGTGCGCGAGCGCGGCGCCGCCGAGCCAGGCGCGGTAGGCCCACTCCCAGTCCTCGCCGCCGTACTCCTCGAAGCGCTCGTCGAAGCCGCCGACGTCGTCGAACAGCCACCGGCTGCAGGCGATCACGGCGCCGATCACGAAGCGGTACGAGCGCGCGTCGATCTCGCGCAGGTCGCGCGATCGCCGGTACGCGTCGGCGAGCCAGCCGGGCTCGTCGAGCGCATGCGCGCGACCGGCCGCCTCGATGGGGACGTCGTGGGCGAGCCCGTCGAGCGCGGCGTGGCGACGGCGGCCGACCGCGACGACGTCGGGGGCGAGCGACGGGAGCCGGGCGAGGCTCGCGATGTAGTCGGGCTCCGGCGCGGTGTCGGCGTCGAGGAAGCAGAGGACGTCGCCGGAGCTGTGCCGCACGCCGAGGTTCCGCACCGCGGCGAGCCGGAAGCCGCGATCGTCGTGCCGGGCGAGCGTCACGTCGGCCGGCACGCGCGGCGGCCGGGGGGAGCCGTCGTCCGCGACGATGATCTCGAGCAGCTCGCTCGGGTGGGTCTGGCGGCGCAGCGCGGCGAGGGTGCGGTCGAGCTGCGCCTGCTGGTCGAAGTGCGCGACGACGACCGAGACCGACCGGGCCGGCCCGCTCGAGCCGTCGAGCGCGTCCCACCGGTTGCCGGCGATCGGTGCGCCGAAGGGAGCGCTCACCACCGCGCCCATCGCGCCAGGTAGGCGGCTGCCACGTCGTCGAGGTGCGGGGAGGTCGACGCCCCCTCCGGCAGCCAGGTGCTCGCTGGATCGCGCAGGGCCGCGGCGACCGCGCTCGCGAGCTCGTCGGGCGCGACGAGCTCGACCGTGCCCGGTCGCAGCGCGGCCATCTCGGCGAAGTAGTCGTTCGCGATCGTCACGGGCCTGCGGCCCGCCGCGAGCCAGTCGTTGAGCGACCCGGAGGCCGACACGTGCTGATGGGCGACGACGGGCACCGCGGACTCGCGCGCTCGCTCCAGCAGCGCCTCGTCGCTCAGGAAGCCGGTCGAGGTGAGCGCGACGCCGCGCTCCCGGGCGTAGCGCTCGAGCTCCGCCAGCTCTCGATCGTGCCCGGGGGCGGCGCGTCCGATCGCCGTGACCGCGATGGGCGGATCGAGGGCCGCGGCGACGTCGACGGCCTCCCGATGCCCCTTGCCGGGGTAGAAGAAGCCGAGGATGCCGATCTCGGCGCGCGGCCGCCACTGCACCGGGCGGCGCGGCGGTGCCGCCGCGGGCAGCGGGATGACCTCCGCGTCGACGTCGATCCCGATCGCCTCGCGCAGCAGTCGTCGCTCGTGCCGGCTGTTGCACACGACCACCGCAGCGGCCTCGACGACCCGGCGGTACGCATCCGACCGCCGTCGCATGGCCGCCTCGCCGTCGGAGGGCTGCGGGATGTCGTGCAGCGTGACCGAGAGCGCGGCGGCGGCGAGCGACTCGACCGCCGTGGCGGCGTCGGCGGCGCTCGACCCCCAGAGCCGGTCGGTGAAGTGCAGGTGCACGCGGTCCGCGCCCGCGGCGTCGTCCCACCGTCGCAGCTCGATCCCGGGGTCGAGCCGGCCGGCCGCCTCGGCGAGCGCCCGCGCGCAGCGGTCGACCCCGTGCTGGGCGTCGCCGCGATGGAGCAGCAGCGGCCGGGTCACAGCCCGAGCTCGGCCATCGTGTCCGCGTGCCGCGCGAGGCCGGCCTCCACCGCATCGGGGTGGGCGCGGTACCACGCGAGCTGCGCCGCGCGCACGTCGTCGGTGGCGACCGGCGCCCCGTCGACGAGCCAGTGGTCGCGCGGCTCCGCGTCGAGGCCGAGGGCGTCGATGACGGCCGCCTCGCGCGGCGCGTGCACGCGATCGAGCATCTCGCGCTCGAGCGGGCGCGGTTCCCCGTCGAGCCCCAGCGCTGTGTGCACCCGCTCGGCGAGCCGCTCGAACACCGCATTGCCCGGATGGTTGATGGTGCGCATGAGCGCGAACGACGGGCTCGACAGCACGTCGGAGATCTGCACGGTGCGGTGGCGCTGCTCGCGTCGGCGCAGCTCGGCGAGCGACGCCTCGCCGATGGCGCGCACGGCCGCCGGCCGGGGCGGCGCGGGCGGTGCCGCGCCCGTCGCAGCGGCGAGGGTGCGCAGGTCGTGGTACGGCACGATCGGCGGGTCGGCCGACGGGTCGTGGGGCGCCCGGATGATCGCCTGCCAGGGGTACAGGCCCGCGTAGCGGATCACCGGCACGAGGATCGAGCGCGCCGATGCCGCCACCTCGAGCAGCTGCCGGGTGCCGAGCGGCATGCCGTGGTAGTCGTCCTTGACGGGCTGGGCGACGACGATGGCGGCGCTCGCGAGCACGCGCTCGAGGTGCGGCAGGTCCGCGGCGACGAGCTCGTGCACCGGCGGCACGCGGAGGAAGCGCACGGTCGCGCCCGCCAGCGCCTGCCGCAGCGACTCCGCCTGGCAGTTGCCGAGCACGATGCCCAGCGGTCCGTCGTGCTCGACCGGCTCGTAGAGGTCGGCGTAGTGCCGGCGGCGCCCGGGGTCGTCGCTCGTCATGGCCTCTCCTCGATCTGCTCCGTCGAGCTTCCTGCTCCGTCGAGCTTCCCAGGGCTCGGGGCTTCGCGCGTCGGAACCCGTGGTTCGGGGAAGCTCGACGCAGGGGATCGGCCGCCGTGGGCGTCCAGGTGGTCCGATGCTGCTCGGCAGTAGTGTATGCGCGGCGGTCATCCCGCCCCTGAGCGGTACCCCACGTCGGTGTCCCTCTGCTCGCCGACGAAGGAGCATCGCATCGACGCCATCGACCCCGCAGCCGCTGTCCGGGTGGCAGCGGTGCCCGCGGCGCATCCCTACGTGCGGGCCGTGACCGCCGACCGCGGCATCGCCGTGCTGGCGGATCCGGTGCCCGATCCGGCGCACCCGGAGCGCTGGTGGCCGCCCGCGATGCTCGACGCCGCCTGGATCCGGCGCGCCGCGGCCGACTTCGACGTCATGCACGTGCACTTCGGCATGGAGTCGCTGCCCGAGGGGCGGCTCGCAGGCGCGCTCGACGCCCTCGACGAGCTGGGCAAGCCGCTCGTGTACACGGTGCACGACCTCCAGAACCCGCAGCTCGTCGACCAGGCGGCGCACCGCGCCGACCTCGCCGCGCTCATCCCGCGCGCCACCGCGCTCGTGACCCTCACCGATGCCGCCGCGGCCCAGCTGCGCCGGGACTGGGGCCGCGACGCGGTGGTGCTCGCGCACCCGACGCTGCTCGCCGACGACGCCCGCGCGCCGGCGGAGGCGGGGGCGCGCGCACCCGTCATCGGCGTGCACCTGCGCGACCTGCGCCCCAGCATCGACGCGCCCGCCGCGCTCCGCGCGCTGCGGAGCGCGCTCGACGCGCTCGCGCTCGCGGGGGAGCCCGCGACCGGCCGGGTGCTGCTGCACACGTCCACCCGCGATGCGTCGCTCGCGCTGCAGATCGAGGCCGAGCTCCGCGTGCGCGACGACTGCGAGGTGATCGTGCGCGATCGACCGGACGACGCGGCGCTGCTCGCCGAGATCGACGCCCTCGACGTCGCGCTGCTGCCCTACGGCCACGGCACGCACTCCGGCTGGGTGGAGCTGTGCTTCGACCGGGGCGTGCCGGTCGCCGGACCGCGCGGCCTCCCGATGGCCACGCAGCACCCGGAGGCGTATGCCGGGCTCGCCGACGCGGACGACGCCGGCCGAGCCGTGCTCGACGCGCTCGCGGCGGGCACCCGGGCGGGCTCGGCGGCACGACGACGGCTCGTCGTCGATCGCGCGCCCCTGCGGCGCGCCGAGCGCGGGGCCGTGGCGCGGGCGCACGCGACGCTCTACCGCGAGCTCGTGGCCGGCGTGGCGGGCGCGGCCGCGGCTGGACGCCGGCAGTGACCCGGCTCGCCCGCCGCGAGCGGCTGCGCATCCTCGTGATCGCCCCGTCCCGCCACCCCATCCGCGAGCCGCACGCCGGCGGCCTCGAGGCGGCGGTCTGGGATCGCGTGCGCTCGCTCCGCGCGATCGGGCACGACGTCACGCTCGTCGCGGCACGCGGCTCCGACTTCCTCGATCGCACGCCCGAGTGGATGCGGCTGCCCGGGGTGGTCTGGGGCGGCGACCGCTCCTCCGACGAGGCGTACCCGGACGGCTACCTCGACCAGGTGTCGAGCGTGCTCGGCGCGGTGCACGACCACCTCGCCACGAATCGCGCGTCGTTCGACCTCATCGACAACCACAGCCTGCACCCGGTGCCGATCGCGCGCTCGGCCGAGCACGGCATCCGCATGCGCACGACGCTGCACACGCCGCCGCTGCGCGAGCTCGTCGAGGCGGCCGAGGACGCCGGTCCCGCGCACGCCTTCGTCGCCGTGAGCGGGCACACCGCCGGGGAGTGGCGAGCACACGGGGTGGAGTCGACGGTGCTGCCGAACACGGTCGACGTCGACGGCTGGCCGTTCGGACCCGGCGGCGACGGCCTCGTCTGGTTCGGCCGACTCGTGCCCGAGAAGGGCGCGCACCTCGCGATCGATGCCGCCCGCGACCTCCGGAGGCCGCTGACGATCGCCGGCCGCATCGGCGACGTGCAGTACTTCGAGGCCGCCGTCGCGCCCAGGCTCGGCGGCGCCGTCCGGCACGTCGGCCCCCTGCGCCGACGCCGCCTCGCGCAGCTCGTCGGCCGCAGCGGATGCGCCCTCGTGACGCCGTGCTGGGACGAGCCGTTCGGGCTCGTGGTCGCCGAGGCGCTCACGACCGGCACCCCGGTCGCCGCGTTCGACCGCGGCGGCATCGCCGAGGTGCTCGACGGGCTGCCGGGCACCCGCCTCGTGCCCGCGGGCGACACCGCGGCGCTCGCGGACGCCGCCGCCGCGCTGCTGCGCACGTCGAGCGCCGACCGCATCCTGATCCGCGAGCACGCGATCGAGCGGTTCTCGTCCGTGCGGCGCAGCCGTCAGCTCGAGGCGATCTACCCCCAGCGGCTCGACGCCGAGCCGATGGTCGCCGAGGGGATGGCGCCGTGACCGAGGTCGGCTGGTACGTGCACCACCACGGGATGGGGCACCTCAGTCGGTTCCTCGCCGTCCGACCGCACGTCGAGGCCACGGTGGTCGCGTTCAGCTCGCTGCCCGCGCCCGCGGTCCTGCCCCCGCGCACCACCTGGGTGACGCTCCCGCGCGACGACGACGACGAGGCCGGCATCCCGCCGTCCTCGGCCGACCCGACCGCGGGCGGCGCGCTCCACTGGGCGCCGATCGGCCACACCGGGCACGCCGCCCGACTCGCGGCCATCGCGAGCCGAGCCCCCGCGCTCGACGCCGTCGTCGTCGACGTCTCGGTCGAGGTCACGCTGCTCGCCCGGCTGCTCGGCCGCAGGGTCGTGCTCGTCACGCAGCCCGGAGACCGGACCGACGAGCCGCATGTGCTCGGCCGACGCCTCGCCGACGCGATCGTCGCCCCCTGGCCCGCGGAGCCCGCCGCCGAGACGCCGCTGCGCCACGTCGGCGGCATCTCGCGCTTCGCCGCCCGCGAGCGGACGGCCGCCCGGCAGCCGCGCGCGGTGCTGGCGCTCGGCGGCGGCGCGCACGATGCGGCATGGGAGCGGATGCTCGACCGCGCCGTGCGCGCCACCCCCGATTGGCAGTGGCGCATCGCCGGCCGCGGGACGTGGATCGACGATCCGTGGCAGGCGCTGTGCGAGGCCGACGTCGTCGTCTCCGCGGGCGGCCAGAACGCGATCGCCGACCTCGCAGCGGCCGACGCGAGGTCGATCGTCGTGCCGCGCCCGCGGCCGTTCGACGAGCAGGAGCACACGGCCGCGCGACTCGACCGCCTGGGCCTCGCCGTCGTCACCGACCACGACGCGCCCACCGGCTGGCCGGCGCTGCTCGACCGCGCGCAAGCGCTCCGGCCGGACTGGCGCGCGTGGGGCGTGCGCGGCGCAGCCGAGCGGGCCGCGGCGATCATCGACGACGTCGCCGCGGGAGGCCGCCCGTGAGCCTCGCCACGATCACGCTCGCCTCGCGCGCCCGCGCGCTGCACCTCGAGCGCCAGCAGCAGCGGCTCCACGGCACGCCGGGCCTCGAGCGCATCGTCGTGTGGCTCGATGCCGAACCACCCGGTGCCGCGGTGCCGGGCACTCGGGTGCTGCACGTCCCGCCGGCGAGCGGCGGGATGCGCCTCGCCGCCGCTCGCAACGCGGGCGCGCGGGCCGCGATCGACGGCGGCTGCGACCGGCTCGTCCTCCTCGACGCCGACTGCGTGCCCGGTCCCGACCTGCTGCCGCGCTACGACCGGGCGATGGGTGCGCGACCGGGCGCGCTGCTCGCGGGCCCCGTCACCTACTTGCCGGAGGGCATCCGCGTCGCCCCGGGCACCGACCTCGCCGCGCTCACGGCGCCGCACGCCGCGCGGCCGTCGCCCCCGGACGGCACGGTGCTCGACGCCGAGCCCGAGGAGCAGGTGCTGTTCTGGTCGCTCTCGTTCGCGCTCACCGCCGAGACGTGGGATCGCATCGGCGGCTTCGACGAGGCCTACGTCGGCTATGGCGCGGAGGACACCGACTTCGCCATGCGGGCGGCAGCGGCGCACGCGCGGCTCGCCTGGGTCGGCGGCGCGCACGCGTACCACCAGTACCACCCGACGTCGAGCCCGCCGTGGCAGCACCTCGACGACATCCTCCGCAACGGCGCCCGCTTCGCCGAGCGGTGGGGCTTCTGGCCGATGGTCGGCTGGCTCGAGGCCTTCGCGGCGGCGGGCGCGGTCGAGCTCGTCGACGGGCAGTGGCGGCGCACAGCCGACGCGCTCGGCTGAGCGGCGAGCGCCGTGCGCCTCAGCCGGCGCTCGCGGGGACGAGTGCGCGCTCGAGGCGGGGGCGCCGACCGCCCAGCGCCCCGGAGCCGAGCAGCACGCCGAGCACGACGACGACCGCGCCGCCGACCTCCACAGCCGAGAGCGTCTCGCCCAGCACCACCCACGCGGTGAGCAGGCCCACGACGGGCACGAGCATCGAGAACGGCGCGACCCGCGCGGCCGGATGGCGGCTCAGCAGCCACGTCCAGATGCCGCTGCCCACCACCGTGCCGAGCACGACCGTGTAGCCGAGGCCGCCGAGCGCCCAGAGCCCCGTCGACGAGCCGAGCCCCGTGAACGACGCGACGATGCGATCGGCCCCCTCGATCCACAGCGAGACCGCGAGCATCGGCAGCACCGGGACCACCGACATCCACAGGGTCAGGTGCAGCGGCTTCGGCGGCCGCGCGAGCCGGCTCGAGAGGTTGCCGAGCGCCCACCCGAGCGCGGCGAGCAGCGCCAGCAGGAACGGGCCGAGCGCGGCGGTGCCGAGCTGCTGGGCGCCGATGACGGTCAGGCCCGCGACGGCCAGCAGGATGCCGGCGACCTGCGCGCGGTCGAGCCGCTCGCGCAGCACGGTCGCGCCCAGCAGCACGGTGAAGGGGGCGGATGCCTGCAGCACGAGGGAGGAGAGCCCCACCGGCAGGCCCGTGGCCATCGCCCAGTAGAGGAACAGGAACTGCAGCGTGCCGAAGCCGATGCCGTAGCCGACGAGCCACCGCAGCGGCACATCCGGCCGAGGCACGAGCAGGACGGTCGGCAGCGCGATGAGCGCGAAGCGCAGCGCCACGAGGAAGAACGGCGGGAACTGCTCGAGCGAGAGATGGATGGCGAGGAAGTTCATGCCCCACAGCACCGCGACCAGCACGGCGAGCAGTCGCTCTCGAGTCGTCATGGCCGTCAGCCGAGCATGCCGAGACCGTGGAGCACAAGCGATCGATCGTGGAGTGACTGTGTAGCGTTGCTGCATGGAGTTGCGGGACCTCGCCCTGCTGCGCGAGCTCGACGAGCGCGGCAGCCTCGTCGCGGTCGCGCACGCGACGCGCGTCACGCCCTCGGCGGTGTCGCAGCGCATCCGGCTGCTCGAGCGCTCGATCGGGCTGCCGCTCACCGAGCCGATCGGTCGCGGCGTGCGGCTCACCGAGGCCGGCCGACTGCTCGCTGCGGGGGCGATCGAGGTCGCCGCCGCCGTCGCGCAGGTCGAGGCGAGGCTCGCCGCGTTCCGCGGCGGCATCGGCGGGCGCATCGACATCGCGGCGCTGCCGAGCGCGGGAGTCGTGCTGCTGCCGTCGCTCATCGCGTCGCTGGGCGAGGGCATCGAGGTGCGGGTGCACGACCACGACGTCGCGGAGGCCGACTACGCGGCGCTCGCCCGCGACCACGACCTCGTCATCGGCCACCGCATGGCGCCCACGCCGCTGCCCGGCTGGCGCGGGCTGCGCGTCGTCGACCTGCTGCGGGAGCCGATCGACATCGCCCTGCCGTCGACGCATCCGCTCGCAGCGCGGGCGGCCGTGCGTCCCGCGGACATCGCCGGCGAGCGCTGGATCGGCGTGCCGGAGGGCTACCCGTTCGATGACCTGCGGCTCGCGGTCGAGGCGGCGGCGGGGGAGCCCTTCGCCATCGTGCAGCGCGTGCGCGACAACCGGCTGGTCGAGGCGCTCGTCGCGGCCGGCCTCGGGATCGGGATGCTGCCGCGCTTCAGCACGCGGCAGGGCGGCGGCATCGTGCTCGTGCCGCTCGGCGGCCTGCCGACCGGCCGGACGGTGAGCGTGCTCGCGCGCCGCGATGTCGCCGAGCGCGCCGTCGTCCGCCATGCCATCGAGGCGCTGCGGCGATGCGCCGCCGCGATCGTCGACGCCGACGCGCTGGGAGGCTGACGCGGTGCGGAGGGCTGCTCGGCGATGCTACGATATTCCGGTTGCCGTGAACGGCATCGCCCCGATAGCTCAGCGGTAGAGCACTTCCATGGTAAGGAAGGGGTCGCGAGTTCAATCCTCGCTCGGGGCTCGCGTTCGCTTGATGCTTCGTGCTTGGGTGGGCGTTCTGGCGGGGTAGCTCAGTTGGTGAGAGCGCACGACTCATAATCGTGAGGTCGCGGGTTCGAACCCCGCCCTCGCTACCGCCAGCAAGGGGATCGGATCACAGCATCCGGTCCCCTTCCTCGTCCCCGGCGCTGCCCGTGCGCGGCGGAACCGGGGCATGGACGGCCCGCTGCCGTGCGAGTATCCTGCGTCGCGAGCAGGCCGGACCTGCCTGCCGCACTCCAGCGGGAGGACGAACGATGTCCGAGATCGCGCGCAGGAGGGAGCCGTCCCTCACGGCCAAGCCGTCCGTGCACCACCACGTCGTGCCGCACGGTCGCGACCAGGGCTGGTGGCCGTCGCCGACCCATCCGTTCGTCACCGACGGCGGGCTCGAGACCGACCTGATCTTCCGCCGCGGCGTCGACCTGCGGCACTTCGCGGCATACCCGCTGCTGCGCAGCGAGCGGGGCCGCGCGCTGCTCGCCGACTACTTCGCCGACTACGCCGCCATCGCCGCGTCGGTCGGCGCCGGCCTGCTGCTCGAGACCGTCACGTGGCGGGCCAACCCCGACTGGGGGACGCTGCTCGGCGACGACCGCCGCGCGCTCTACGACATCAACATCGAGGCGGTGCGCCACCTGCGCGAGCTCCGCGAGGGGTACGAGGTGGCCGACGTGCTCGTCTCCGGCGCGATCGGACCGCGCGCCGACGCGTACGCCGACGTGCCGCCGATCGACCCGGACGATGCGCAGGTCTACCACGAGCGGCAGGTGGACGCGTTCGCCGAGGCCGGGGCCGACCTCGTGACCGCGTTCACGCTCTCCGACCCCGGCGAGGCGATCGGCATCGCTCGCGCGGCGTCGTACCACGGCATGCCCGTCGTGCTCGGGTTCACGGTGGAGACCGACGGTCGGCTCCGAGGAGGGATGCGCCTGCGCGACGCCATCGAGCTCGTCGACGACGAGACCGACGCCGTGCACTACATGCTCAACTGCGCGCATCCCGAGCACATCCTGCGCGGCATGGACGACGGCGCCTGGCGCGAGCGCGTGATGAGCGTCCGCTACAACGCGTCGACGAAGAGCCACGCAGAGCTCGACCGCTCCACCACCCTCGACGCAGGCGACCTGGATGCGCTCCGCCGCGGCCACGCCGAGCTGCGTCGACGGCTGCCGAACCTCGCCGTGGTCGGCGGATGCTGCGGCACCGACAGCACGCACGTCGCGGCGCTCTGGGAGGAGCGCAGCGCTGGCTAGCAGCCGCGCTCCTCGAGCCGCGGAGCGGCGCCGTGCGCGTGCCGCCGAGGCGCGTGGAGGCGCGTCGCGCGCACGGTTCACGCGACGGTGGATGCTGTCGGTCTCGATCGGCGAGGCATGCGGCTTCGCCGTCGCCGCGGTCGCCGCGGTCGGGTCGATCGCGCTGCAGCTCGATGATGCGTGGCGGCTGGTGGTGCTGATCGCGGCCGGCGCGGTCGAGGGCGCGGCGCTCGCGACGGGCCAGCACCTGGCGATGGAGCGGCGCCGGCCGCGGCGGTCCCTCTGGATCGGCGCGAGCGCCGCGGCCGCCTCGCTCGCGTGGCTCATCGGCATGCTGCCGAGCACCGCCGGGCTCGCGATCGACGGGTCGACGATCCCGCTGCTCGCGGTCGGCGCGCTCGTGCTCCTCGCCGCCATCCCCGTGGCGCAGTGGCTCGCGCTGCGCCGCGCCGGCACGTTCCGCTGGGTCCCGGTGAACATGGGGGCGTGGCTCGTCGCGGTCCTCTGGACGGCGGCACCCTCGCCGCTCATCGACGAGCGGAGTCCGCTGCTGGTCGTCGTCGCGCTCTACGCGGCCGCGGGGGCGCTGATGGCGGTCACGGTCGCGGCGCTGACCCTGCCGGTGGCGCGCTCGCTCTTCGCGCGGTGATCCGCGGCTCGTGGATGCGGCGTCGCTCGCGGACGCGATGCGTGCCGAGCCGCGCCACCCGCTGACGGGGCACGAGGCCAGCGGCGTGCGCGGGGCGGGTGCCTAGACTGGCTCCGTGCCAGTGAATCCCGAGATCCAGGGCCGGCAGTACCCGCCCACGGCCCCCTACCTCGTCGGTCGCGAGAAGGTGCGGGAGTTCGCCCGCGCCGTGCAGGCGACGCACCCCGAGCACCTCGACGTCGACGCGGCGCGCGCCGCCGGCCACGCCGACGTCATCGCGCCGCCGACGTTCCCGATCGTCGTCCAGGAGCTCACGCTGCGTCAGCTGCTCGAGGACGAGAGCGCCGGCGTCGACTTCTCGCGCGTCGTGCACGGCGACCAGCGCTTCACCGCCAGCAGGCCGATCGTCGCGGGCGACGAGCTCACGGCGCAGCTGACGGTGACGAGCGTCAAGTCGCTCGGCGGCAACGACATGGTCACGAGCGAGAGCGTGATCACGGATGCGGACGGCGAGCACGTGGTCACGGCCACCTCGACGCTCGTGGTGCGGGCGGAGGCCTGATGATGGACGGTTCGCAGGAGCTCGGCGAGCTCGAGGTCGGCCAGGTGGTCGCCGAGCGCGACCTCACCTTCACGCGCGACTCGCTCGTGCGCTACGCGGGCGCCTCCGGCGACTTCAATCCCATCCACTACCGCGACGACGTCGCAGCGCAGGTGGGGCTGCCGGGCGTGCTGGCGCACGGCATGCTCACGATGGGCGCGGCCGTGCAGCCGGTGATCGACTGGGCCGGCCCGTCGCGCATCCTCGACTACACCGTGCGCTTCACGCGCCCCGTCGTCGTCGACCCCGAGGCCGGCGCCGCCCTGCACGTCGTGGCGAAGGTCGGCCGCGTCGACGAGGGCAGCGCCCGCATCGACCTGACCGTGAGCGTCGACGAGCGGACCGTGCTCGGCAAGGCGCAGGTCGTCGTGGCGACCGACCGATGACCGCTGGGCGCAGGCTCGCCGACGCGACCACCATGCGCGTCGGCGGCGACGTCGAGCGGTGGATCGAGGCGACCACGCGCGACGAGGTGGTCGCCGCCTACGGCGAGATCCTCGACCGCGACGACGAGCACCTGCTGCTCGGCGGAGGGTCGAACACCGTCGCCTCCGACGAGCCCTACGACGGCACCGTGCTCCAGGTGGCCACCCGGGGCATCCGCACGCTGCCCCCCGCGGAGCGGCCGCACCGACCGCCCGGCGAGGACCCGCCCGTCGACGACGCCGTCGTGCTGCGCGTCGAGGCGGGGGAGTCGTGGGACGCGCTCGTCGCTCGAGCGGTCGAGGAGGGACTGACGGGCATCGAGGCGCTCAGCGGCGTGCCGGGCTCGATGGGTGCGGCGCCGATCCAGAACATCGGCGCGTACGGCCAGGAGGTGTCGTCGACGCTCCAGGGCATCGAGCTGCTCTGCCCCGACGAGCACGGCGCGCTCGAGGTGCGCTCCGTGCCCGCCTCCGAGCTGCGGCTCGGCTACCGCGACTCGGCGATCAAGCAGGGGGTGCTGCGCGGCGTCGTGCTCTCGGTCGATCTGCGGCTGCGCCGCTCGCCGGACGGCCGGAGCCAGCCGATCGCCTACCAGCAGCTCGCGACCGCGCTCGGCGTCGACCTCGGCACCCGCGTGCCGCTGTCGGACGTGCGCGCCTCGGTGCTGGCGCTGCGCGACTCGAAGGGCATGGTCCTCTCCGACGACCCCGACTCGGTGAGCGCCGGGTCGTTCTTCACCAATCCGATCGTGTCGGCCCGCTTCGCGGCGGGCCTGCCCAAGGGCGTGCCGAGCTGGTCGACGGCACCGCAGCCGCGCGCGACCGTGCTGCCGCTCGACGCGGACACGCCGCTGCCATCCCTCGACCGGCCCGTGCCCCGGGTGAAGCTCTCGGCCGCGTGGCTGATCGAGCACGCCGGCATCCGGCGCGGCTTCTCGCTGCCCGGTTCGCACGCGGCCGTCTCGACGAAGCACACGCTCGCGCTGACGAACCGCGGCGGGGCGACCGGCGAGCAGATCGCCGAGCTCGCGCGATTCGTGCAGGCGCGCGTCGAGAACCAGTTCGGCGTGCACCTCGTGCCGGAGCCGGTGCTGGTCGGGCTCTCGCTCTAGTCCGGGGCGGGACCGGTCGTCGCATCCGCGCGCGCGATTGCCCCGCGCCGCCCGCCGTGGGAGAGTCGACCGTGGGGGACACGATGGATGAGCACGACGCCGCACCGGTGGAGCCGACGGACGGGACCTCGCCGATCGAGCACGAGCTCGAGGTCGCGGTCAGTCGTGCTCGGGCGTGGGACGCGTACGTCCACGGCCTCGGCGAGTGGTGGCTGCCCGGCTGGACCGCGAGCGGCTCCGGCCTCGACCGCATCACGGTCGACCCGCACGAGGGCGGCCGCATCGTCGAGCACAGCCGCGACGGGCGCGAGACCGACTGGGGCGAGGTGACGGATGCGGTGCCGGGCGAGCGCTTCTCCCACACCTTCAGCCTGTCCCACGAGGGCGACGCGAGCACGGTCGCCGTCACGTTCGTCGACCTGCCGCAGGGCGGCACGCGCGTGCGCCTGACGCACGGGGGCTGGAACGAGTCGAACCGGCGTGCGCGATCGAAGCACACGGACTGGCCGGTGCTGCTGGAGCGCTACCGCGCCTTCGCGCAGCACGTGTAGCGGCTCGTCGGCGCGGTCTCGCGCGGGCCGAGCCCGGTGTCAGGCGCGCGGATTCGTCGGCAGCGTCAGGATCTCGGCGCCGTCCTCCGTGATCGCGATGGTGTGCTCGGTGTGCGCGGTCCGGGCGCCGGTCGCGCTGCGCAGCGTCCACCCGTCGGCGTCCACGACCAGCTCGTCGGTGTCGGCCATGATCCACGGCTCCAGCGCGAGCAGCAGCCCGGGGCGCAGCCGGTACCCGCGGCCGGGCCGCCCGGTGTTCGGCACGTGCGGGTCCTGGTGCATGGTCGAGCCGATCCCGTGCCCCCCGAACTCCGTGTTGATGCGGTAGCCGGCCGCGCTCAGCACCGAGCCGATCGCGTGCGCGATGTCGCCGATCCGGTTGCCCGGCACGGCGGCCGCGATGCCCGCGTCGAGCGCCCGCTCGGTCGCCTCGATCATCGCGAGGCTCTCGCCGGGCCGGCTGTCGCCCACGACGAAGCTGATCGCCGCGTCCGCGGCGATGCCGTCGACCGAGACGGCGAGGTCGAGCGTCAGCAGGTCGCCGTCGGCGAGGCGCAGGTCGCGCGGCAGCCCGTGGAGCACGGCATCGTTGACGCCCGTGCAGATGAAGTGGCCGAAGGGTCCGCGGCCGAACGACGGGGCGTAGTCGACGTAGCAGGAGACGGCGCCCGCGTCCTCGATCATCGCCTCGGCCCAGCGGTCGATCTCCAGCAGGTTCGTGCCCACGCGCGTGCGGCTCTTGAGCGACTGCAGGATGTCGGCGACGAGCGCGCCGGCCCGCCTCGCCCGATCGAGCTCCGCCGGGTTCAGGATCTCGATCATGCGCGACCGCCCGCGGCATCCGCCAGCCGGTCGCGCAGCCAGTCGCGCGCCCGTCGCCGCAGCTGCTCCGAGATCGGCGCGCGCGGCACGAGCGACTCGAAGCCGTGCGGCGCGCCCGGCACGACGTCGATCTCGACCTCCACGCCCGCGGCGCGCAGGCGGGCGGCGTACGCGAGCCCCTCGTCGTGGAACAGGTCCACGTCCCCGACGCCGATCCACGCGGGCGGCAGGCCGGCGAGGTCCTGCATGCGCGCGGCGACCGCGTACGCGGGCACCTCGTCGAGGCCCGGCTCCTGGCCGAGCAGCGCGCGCCAGCCCAGCCGATTGCTCGGGTTGCTCCAGACGAGGTGCGCGTCGGCGTCGAGCGAGCGGTCGGCCGCGGTGCGGTCGTCGAGCATCGGGCAGAACAGCCACTGCCCGACCGGCTGCCGCGCGCCCTCGTCGCGGAGCCGCTGCGCGAGCGAGGCGGCGAGCCCGGCGCCCGCGCTCTGGCCGCCGACCACCAGCGGCGCGCCGCCGGCCTCGGCGACGAGCCCCGCGAACGCGCGAGCGCAGTCGTCGAGCGGCGTCGGGAACGGATGCTCCGGCGCGAGCCGGTAGTCGACGCTCACGACGCGGATGCCCAGCGCCGCCGCCGTCTCGGAGCACAGCAGGTCGTCCATCTGCGGGGCGCCGACGACCATCCCGCCGCCGTGGATCCACAGCAGCCGCGCCTCGGAGCGCAGGTGCGCCGGCTCGTAGCGCCGCACGCGCACGCCGCCGAGGCGGCCGCGCCGGATCCGCACCCCCTCGACCCGCGGCCAGCGCATGAAGCGCGGGACGATGCGGCCCGCGAGGCGCATCGAGCGTCGCTCGAGGTCGATCGATCGCCCCGTCGTGAGCGCCTCGCGCAGGCTCGGGTCGACGCGCTCCAGGTCCACGCGCCTAGGCCGTGCCGAAGAGCCGCTGGAGCCGCTGCACGCCCTCGAGCAGCGCGTCGTCGCCGAGCGCGTACGAGAACCGCAGGTAGCCGGAGGGCCCGAAGGCCTCGCCGGGCACGGCCGCGACGTCCGCCTGCTCGAGCATGAGGTCGGCGAGCTGCAGGCTCGAGGCGGGCGTGACGCCGCCCCACTCCTTGCCCAGCAGCCCCGCGACATCCGCGTAGACGTAGAAGGCGCCCTTCGGGGTCGGCACGGTCACCCCCGGGATGCGCGAGAGCTCCGCGACGATCGTCCGGCGGCGCCGGTCGAAGGCGGCGAGCATCTCGGCGACCGCATCCTGGGGCCCGGTGAGCGCTTCGACCGCGCCGCGCTGCGCCACGTTGTTGACGTTGCTCGTCAGATGCGACTGCAGGTTGGCCGCGGCCTTGATGACGTCGGCCGGGCCGACCATCCAGCCGACCCGCCAGCCCGTCATCGCATACGTCTTCGCGACGCCGTTGACGAGGATCGTCCGGTCGGCGAGCGCCGGCACGGCCTCCGTCACCGACACGGCGCGCTCGCCGTCGTAGACGAGGTTCTGGTAGATCTCGTCGCTCACGACCCAGAGACCGTTCGCCTCCGCCCACTCGGCGATCTCGCGCACCCGATCTGCCGGGTAGACGGCGCCGGTCGGGTTCGACGGGCTCACCATCAGGAGCGCCTTCGTGCGGTCGGTGCGGGCGGCCTCGAGCTGGTCGACCGTGACCAGGTAGCCCTGCTCGGCGCCGGCGAAGACGTCCACCTGCCGCGCGCCGGTGAGCGCGATGGCCTCGGGGTACGTCGTCCAGTACGGCGTCGGCACGAGCACCTCGTCGCCCGGGTCGAGGATCGTCTGGAACGCCTGGTAGACCGACTGCTTGCCGCCGTTCGTCACCAGCACCTGGCTCGGCTCGACCTCGAGGCCGGAGTCGCGTCGCGTCTTCGACGCCACCGCCTCGCGCAGCTCCGGCAGGCCGGCGGCCGGCGTGTAGCGGTAGTTCTTCGGGTCGGCGAGCGCGCGCTGGGCGGCCTCGACGATGTTCGGCGGCGTGGCGAAGTCCGGCTCGCCGGCCGCGTACGAGATGACGTCGCGACCTGCGGCCTTCAGCGACTTGGCCTTCGCGTCGACCTTGAGGGTCGCGGACTCGTTGATGGCGGCGATGCGCGCGGCGATGCGGTTCACGGCCCCCAGCCTAGGCCGCGTCGCATCCGGGAGGCGGGCGGGCCCGGGCGAAGTGGACAGGGCGTGCCGCGTCGTCGTAGACTCTCTCCTTGGTGGTTGACAACCGCCATGATGTCGCACGCCCTGCACGGGCGATCCAGGCGTGACAGCGTGGCACTCCACCCGCCCAGGGCGGTGGCTCAATTGGTAGAGCAGCGGTCTCCAAAACCGCAGGTTGCAGGTTCGAGTCCTGTCCGCCCTGCTCGAGGCGCCCATGTGGGCGCCTGACGGGCCTGGCACACGCCGGGCCGAACAAACCGAAGGGTCACCGTGGCTGAGAACGCGATCGAGGAGGCTCCTCGCACCCGCGAGGCTGCATCTCGCAACCCGTTCCTGCGCCTGTGGACGTTCCTCAAGGAAGTCCTGGTCGAGCTGCGCAAGGTCGTCACCCCGACCCGCAAGGAGCTGATCCGGTACACGCTCGTCGTGCTCGTGTTCGTCGTCTTCATGATGCTGCTGGTGTCTGGCCTCGACCTCCTGTTCGGCTCGCTCGTGGGCTGGGTGTTCGGCGACCTGCCGCTGTTCGGCCTCGGCGGCTGAGCCCGATCCGCGATCTGAAGGAGAAGGTGGACTGTGTCTGACGTCAACGACCTCGACATCGAGCTGAACAAGGCCCTCGACGACCTCGTCCCTGCCGACGAGCAGCCGGCCGAGCCGGAGACCGACCCGTACGACGAGTTCAAGCGCGAGATGCGCCTCAAGCCCGGCCGCTGGTACGTCATCCACTCGTACGCGGGCTACGAGAAGAAGGTCAAGGCCAACATCGCCTCGCGTGCCGAGAACATGCAGGTCGACGGCATCTACGAGATCCAGGTCCCGACCGAGGACGTGCTCGAGACGAAGAACGGCCAGGCGAAGCGCGTCAACCGCGTCCGCGTCCCCGGCTACGTGCTCGTCCGCATGGAGCTCGACGAGGACACCTGGTCGGTCGTCCGGCACACGCCCGGCGTCACCGGCTTCGTGGGCAACGCCCACAACCCCGCGCCGCTGCGCTTCGACGAGGCCTTCACCATGCTGAAGCCGATCGCCGACGAGCAGCTCGCCGAGCAGCAGAAGTCGATGCCCGCGCAGCAGCCCACGCAGCTCGCGGTCGAGGTCGACTTCGAGGTCGGCGAGACCATCACCATCACCGAGGGCTCGTTCGCGGGCTTCCCGGGCACGATCAGCGAGATCCAGCCGGCGAGCCGCAAGCTCACCGTGCTCGTCAGCCTGTTCGAGCGCGAGACCCCTGTCGAGCTCGGCTTCGGACAGGTCAGCAAGCTCTAGTCCCAGAGGGACTGGATGCGGACCCGGGCCAGGCCCGGGACCGCAACACACCAAGAAGGAAGAGACATGGCACCCAAGAAGAAGGTCACGGGTCTGATCAAGCTGCAGATCTCGGCCGGCGCCGCCAACCCCGCACCGCCGGTCGGACCGGCGCTCGGTCAGCACGGCGTCAACATCATGGAGTTCTGCAAGGCGTACAACGCTGCGACGGAGAACCAGCGCGGCAACGTCATCCCGGTCGAGATCACCGTCTACGAGGACCGCTCGTTCGACTTCGTGCTCAAGACCCCGCCGGCAGCAGAGCTCATCAAGAAGGCCGCCGGCGTGAAGAAGGGCTCCGGCGTCCCGCACACGACGAAGGTCGGCAAGCTGACGATGGCGCAGGTCGAGGAGATCGCGCAGCAGAAGATGCCCGACCTCAACGCGAACGACCTCGAGGGCGCGAAGAAGATCGTCGCCGGCACCGCCCGCTCCATGGGCATCACCGTCGAGGGCTGACCCCCTCGCTGCGCTCGCGCAGACACGAGCCGCACGGCTCACCAGTGGGAGCGCCGGCCAGGCGCGCACCACGAACCCTGATCTAGGAGATCTCACATGGCACAGAAGTCCAAGGCCTACAAGGCCGCAGCGGCGAAGATCGACGCTGACAAGTCGTACACGGCCGTCGAGGCCGTCGCGCTCGCTCGCGAGACCGGCTCGACCAAGACCGACTCGACCGTCGAGGTCGCGCTCAAGCTCGGCGTCGACCCCCGCAAGGCAGACCAGATGGTCCGCGGTACCGTTTCTCTTCCTCACGGCACCGGCAAGACCGCTCGCGTCATCGTCTTCGCGCAGGGTCCGGCCGCTGAGGCCGCCATCGCCGCAGGCGCCGACGAGGTCGGCTCCGACGACCTCATCGAGAAGGTCGCCGCGGGCTGGACGAACTTCGACGCCGCCGTCGCGAGCCCGGAGCTCATGGGCAAGGTCGGTCGTCTCGGCAAGGTGCTCGGCCCGCGCGGCCTGATGCCGAACCCGAAGACGGGCACCGTCACCCCGAACGTCGCGCAGGCCGTGACCGACATCAAGGGCGGCCGCATCGAGTTCCGCGTCGACAAGCACGCCAACGTGCACTTCATCGTCGGCAAGGCGTCGTTCTCGCCCGAGCAGCTCGGTGACAACATCACCGCCGCGCTCGACGAGGTCACGCGCCTCAAGCCGTCGTCCTCGAAGGGCCGCTACATCCAGAAGGCGACCGTCTCGACCACGTTCGGCCCCGGCATCCCGGTGGACGTCACGACGCTCTGAGACCGTCGCAGCACGACTTGAGCCCCGCTCCGGCGGGGCTCTTGTCGTGTCGGCGGGGCCCGGCCTCGCCGCGACGCTGGGCCACGACCGCGCGCGCTGAGCGTCAGGGCTCGATCAGGCGGCGCTCGTAGGCGAGCGCGATGAGCTGCACGCGGGATGCGACGCCCAGCTTCGTGAGGATCGCCCGCATGTGAGTCTTCACCGTCGTCTCCGCCACCCAGAGCCGCTGGGCGATGTCGGCGTTCGAGAGCCCCCTGGCGGCGAGCGCGAACAGCTCGCGCTCCCGCTCGGTGAGGTCCTCGAGCACGCTCGTGTCGGGCGCCGGTCGCACCGGCGCGAACGCGCGCAGCAGATCGAAGGTCTCCGCGGGCGCGATCACCTGCTGGCCGTCGACGACCGCGCGGATCGACTGCACGAGGAACTCCGGCCGCGCGTCCTTCAGCAGGAAGCCGCTCGCTCCCGCCCGCAGCGCATCCACCACCGCACGATCCTGCCGGATGGTCGTCAGCACGATCACGTGCGGGGGCGGCTCGGCCGCCTCTCGGCGGATCGCGGCGGTGGCGGCCACGCCGTCGAGCACCGGCATGCGGATGTCCATCAGCACGACGTCGGGGCGCAGCTCGCGGGTGCGGGCGATCGCCTGCTCGCCGTCGAGCGCCGTGCCGACCACCTCGAGCCCCTCCTGGCTCTCCAGGATCATCGTCAGCCCCTGCAGGAACAGCTCCTGGTCGTCGACGAGCAGCAGCCGGATCACGCGCGCTCCGCCGGCGACGGATCGCGGATGCCGCGGTCGGGCGGCGTCGCGGGCGAGAGGTCGACCGTCGTCGCCTGGGACCAGTCGCCGGTGGGCGGATGCTGCTCCTGGTGCCGCCGGCTCGCCGCGACGATCCACGGCGCGACGACGTCCTCCGGTCGAGGCGGGAGCGGCACCGGCAGCGTCGCCAGCTGATCCTCGCTCAGCGGGGGCGTGGGGCCATCGCTCACCGCGGCATAGGGCAGGTGCGCGCTCACGACGAAGCGGTCGCCGTCGGCGTCGACCTCGAGCGAGCCGCCCGCGAGCCGCGCGCGCTCGTGCATGCCCGCGATGCCGCGGCCGGCCGGTCGCAGCGCCGCGCGGTCGCGGATGGGGGAGGAGACGGCGAGCGTCAGTCCCGGTCCCGTCCAGGAGAGCGCGACGAGCACCTCGACGTCGGCGCCGCCGTGGCGGAGCGCGTTCGTCAGGCTCTCCTGCACGATCCGGTAGGCGGCGATGTCCGCGAGCCGCGGCAGGTGCCCGTGCGTGCCGGTGTCGTGCAGCAGCACCGATGGGCCGGCAGAGCGCAGCTGCGCCACGAGGCCGGGGATGTCGGCGCTCGTCGGCTGCGGGCGGCGCGCGTCGTCGTCGACCCGCTCGAGCAGCTGCCGCACCTCCACGAGCGCGAGCCGCGCCGTGTCGCTGATGGTGGTGAGCACCGGGTCGATGCGCTCCGGATGCTGCCGGTGGCTCAGGCGAAGCCCCTCGGCCTGCGCGGCGAGCACCGCGAGGGAGTGGGCCATCACGTCGTGGAAGTCGTGCGTGAGGTCGGCGCGCAGCCGCTCGTCGCGCAGCTCCGACTCGACCACCGTGGTCCGCGCCACGGCCTGCTGCTTGGCCTGCTCGGCGCGCACGAAGTCCCGGAGCGCCCGTCCGCCGACCACCGCGCCCCACGCGACCACGGCGAAGGTCCAGGCGAAGCCCGCCTCCCAGGTCGCCACGTGGCTGCTGGTGCTCGCCTCGGCGCGGGCACCCAGCAGGGCGAGCGCCGCGGCTGCCGTCACGGCCACCGGGATGCCCGCGAGCGCCCGCCAGCGCAGCGGCTCGATGCCCCAGCTCGCGACCAGACCGCTCGAGAGGGCGAACGCCAGCAGCGCCCAACCGGTCGGCGTCTCGCCCACGAGGGGTGCGAGCAGCGCGCCGAGGGCGGCGATGGTGAGCGCCTGGGGCGGCGCCGCCCTCGAGAGCGCGAGTGCGAGGCAGAGCAGCAGCACGGCGAGCAGCAGCAGCGGCTCCGAGAACCGCGTCAGCAGGTTCGCGAGCAGCACGATCGCGGCGATCGGCGCCGGCCACCAGCGGGTGGCGAGGCGGATGCCCTGGGCGAGGTCCATGGCGTCAGGCTAGGGCCGCGCACCCGGCCGCGGCACGGCATCCGCCCGCATCTCATCCTCGATGACGAGGCGCCCTCGCCCAGCGCCGACTCCGCTTGAGCGTTTGCGTCCGAGTTGCCCTGCACTCGGACGCAAACCCTCGACTCGCGGAGCGGGCGAGCGCTCGGCCGTGCTCGTCGCCCAGACCGGCTGCCGCGAGCGCGATGCATCGCAACCTGATCGTGACCTCGCGGACCCATCTGAGACGCCTGTGACTCGCTAGGTTGTCCCTTACGCAGCCTCACGGCCGAGCCGCGGCGTGCGCCCAGTCCCAGAAGGAAAGGTCCAGCACCGTGATCCACTCCGCACAGCGGCGGCGACTCATCGCGAGTCTCGCCGGAGGCGCAGCACTCGCCATCGTGCTCGCCGGCTGCCAGAGCCAGCGCGACACCGGCGATCCCGCCGCCAGCGACCCCGCCGCCGCGAGCGACGTCGACTCGACGTTCGTCTTCGGCGCGTCGAGCGACCCGTCGGGCCTCGACCCGGCGTTCGCCTCGGACGGCGAGACCTTCCGCATCTCCCGCCAGATCTTCGAGGGCCTCGTCGGCGTCGAGCCGGGCACGGCCGACCCCGCGCCGCTGCTCGCCGAGAGCTGGGAGACGAGCGAGGACGGCCTGTCCTACACGTTCGCCCTCAAGAGCGACGTGACCTTCCACGACGGCACCCCGTTCGACGCCGAGGCCGTGTGCGCCAACTTCGACCGCTGGTACAACTGGACCGGCCTGACGGCGACCGAGAGCCTCTCCTACTACTACGGCTCGCTCTACGGCGGCTTCGCCGGCGACGAGAACGCGCTCTACGCGTCGTGCTCGGCCGACGACGAGGCGACCGCGACGGTCAACCTGACGCGTCCGTTCTCGGGCTTCATCGCATCCCTGTCGCTCCCCGCGTTCTCGATGCAGAGCCCGACGGCGCTCGAGGAGTACGGCGCGGATGACGTGGGCGGCTCGGAGGAGGCTCCGGAGTACAGCGAGTACGGCGAGGCGCACCCGACCGGCACCGGTCCGTTCGTCTTCGAGTCGTGGTCGCCCGGCAGCGAGGTCGTCCTCTCGGCGAACGCCGAGTACTGGGGCGAGCAGGGCCAGGTCCAGGAGATCGTGTTCCGCACGATCGACGACCCGACCGCGCGCCGCCAGGCGCTCGAGGCAGGCGACATCGACGGCTTCGACTACGTCGCGCCCGCCGACACCGCCGCGCTCGAGGACGCCGGCTTCAACGTCATGCAGCGCGACCCGTTCACGATCCTGTACCTGGGCTTCAACCAGACGGTGCCGGAGCTGCAGGACGTGCGCGTCCGCCAGGCGATCGCGCACGCGATCGACCGCGACTCGCTCGTCACGCAGGTGCTCCCCGAGGGCACCGAGGTCGCGTCGCAGTTCATCCCGCCGGTCGTCAACGGCTACAACGAGGACGTCACGGACTACGCGTACGACCCCGACGCCGCTCGCGCGCTGCTGGCCGAGGCGGGCTACGCCGATGGCCTGGAGCTGACGTTCAACTACCCCGTCAACATCTCGCGCCCGTACATGCCCAACCCCGAGCAGATCTTCACGGCCCTGTCGTCGCAGCTCGCCGAGGTCGGCATCACGGTCAACCCGGTCTCCGACGAGTGGACGGACTACCTCGACCGCATGCGCGGCGGGGCGGACCACGGCATCCACCTGCTCGGCTGGACGGGTGACTACAACGACACCGACAACTTCGTCGGCGTCTTCTTCAACGGCTACTCCAACGAGTGGGGCTTCGAGAACCCGGAGCTCTTCACCGCGCTGAGCGAGGCCCGGCAGATCGCCGAGCCCGAGGAGGCAGCCACCGCCTACCAGGAGATCAACGAGCAGATCGCACAGTTCGTGCCCGGCGTGCCGCTCGCGCACCCGGCGCCGTCGCTGGCGTTCGACCCGCGCGTGACCTCCTACCCGGCAAGCCCCGTCAACGACGAGGTGTTCAACATGATCGAGCTGAGCGAGTAGCCTCGATCGTCACCAGCGGATGCCGCGGGCCACGACCGGCCCGCGGCATCCGCCACGAACAGCCGGCACCAGCCGCGCACCGACGCCCGCCCCTGACGGAGAGACCACGTGCTGAGAACCATCGGCAGACGACTGCTGCTGCTGATCCCGACGCTGTTCGGCCTGACCGTGCTGCTGTTCTTCTGGGTGCGATCGCTGCCCGGCGGGCCGGCCTCCGCGCTGCTCGGCGAGCGCGCGACGCCCGAGGCGGTCGAGCGCATCAACGAGGCGTACGGCTTCAACCGGCCGCTGCCCGAGCAGTACATCACCTGGCTCGGCAAGCTGCTGCAGGGCGACTTCGGCAACTCGATCGAGACCCGCAGGCCCGTGCTCGAGGAGTTCGTCAACCGGTTCCCCGCCACCTTCGAGCTCGCGATCGTCGCGCTCATCCTCGCCGTCGGCATCGGCGTGCCGCTCGGCTACTGGGCCGCCCGCCACCACGGCGGCCTCATCGACAACCTGTCGGTCACGGGCAGCCTCATCGGCATCACGATCCCCGTGTTCTTCCTCGCGTTCATGCTCAAGTACGTCTTCGCCGTGCAGCTCGGCTGGCTGCCGTCGACCGGCAGGCAGGATCGCGAGGTCGATGCCACGCACGTGACGGGCTTCTTCGTGCTCGACGGCCTGCTCACGGGCGAGCTCGACGCATCCGTCAACGCCCTCGTGCACCTGCTGCTGCCCGCGATCGCGCTCGCCACCATCCCGCTCGCGATCATCGTGCGCATCACCCGCGCCTCGGTGCTCGAGGTCGTCAACGCCGACTACGTGCGCACCGGCCGCGCGAAGGGCGTCTCCCGCGAGGTGATCCGCAACCGGTTCGTGCTCCGCAACGCGATGCTGCCGGTCGTCACGACCATCGGCCTGCAGGCGGGCCTGCTGATCTCCGGCGCGGTGCTCACCGAGACGGTGTTCGCGTTCCCCGGCATCGGCGCCTTCATGAAGGATGCGATCTTCGCGCGTGACTTCGCGGTGCTGCAGGGCTTCGTGCTCTTCATCGCGATCTCCTACGCGCTCATCAACCTGCTCGTCGACATCTCCTACAGCTTCATCGACCCCCGAGTGAGGATCCAGTGAGCGCCGCAGAGGCCCTGCCCACCGTCCCGACCCCCGAGGGCGGCGACGCGGCGAGCGCACCGCGCCGCAGCGGCAGCTTCTGGGGCGACGTGCTGCGTCGTGTGCGGCGCAGCCCCGCGGCCTGGATCGGCGCGATCGTCATCGCCGCCTTCGTGCTCGTCGCGCTGCTCGCGCCCTGGCTGGCCCCGTACCCCGAGCTCGCGACGCCCGCGCGCGAGTACCTGCGGCCCACGTCGCTGCCCGGCATCGGCGAGATCCCCGAGTTCCCGCTCGGCATCGACCGCTTCGGCGGCGACGTCGTGTCGAAGCTCATCTGGGGCGCGCGCGCCTCGCTCGTCATCGGCATCGCGTCGACCTTCTTCGGCCTGGTCGGCGGCATGGTGCTCGGCGCGCTCGCCGGCGCGTTCGGCGGATGGGTCGACACCGTCGTCATGCGCGTGGTCGACATCCTGCTGTCGGTGCCCCACCTGCTGCTCGCGGTCTCGATCGCCGCCGTCCTCGGCCGCACGCCGCTCGCGATCATGATCGCCATCGGTGTCGCCCAGGTGCCGATCTTCGCGCGGCTGCTCCGCTCGTCGATGCTCGGGCAGCGCGAGTCCGACTACGTGCTCGCCGCTCGCACCCTCGGGCTCGGCACCGGGCGGATCACGATGTCGCACCTGCTGCCGAACTCGGTCGGCCCGGTCATCGTGCAGGCGACGCTCACGCTCGCGACCGCCGTCATCGACGCCGCGGCGCTCTCGTTCCTCGGCCTCGGCGGCGGGCGCCCGGAGGCGGCCGAGTGGGGCCGCATGCTCACCTACGCGCAGCAGGAGCTCGCCATCGCGCCGTCGCTGGCGTTCCTGCCCGGCATCTGCATCATGATCACCGCGCTCGGCTTCACCCTGCTCGGCGAGTCGCTGCGCGAGGCCATGGACCCCCGCACCCGCAAGCGCTGACCTGCGGGTGATGTCGCCGTGAGTGGCGTCAGCTTGCAGAGCGTGAGTGGTCACTTGGCGGCTGAGTGGTCACTCGGGCAGGTGAGGGGTCACTCGGTGGGTGAGGGGTGACTCCCGCAGGTGAGTGGTCACTGCGGTGGGTGAGTGGTGCCCCCGCTGCCGGTCCCGGATGCCGTCATGACGAGAAGCGGCCGGGAGGCGGGCGAGTGGTGCGGAACGCGAGCGATGCTCCCGGCGGGTGCGTCACGGCATCCCTGCGGAACCAGAGCTCGGAGTGCCACGTGCCCGCGGACGTGCCCACTCACCTGCGGGAGCGACCGCTCGGGCGCGGGAGTGACGCGCTCGGGCGCGGGAGTGACCGCTCGGGCGCGGGAGTGACCGCTCAGCCGCGGGAGTGACCACTCGCACGGGCGCGGGCGGACGCCCGTCAGCTGGCGATCTTCAGCTCGTTGCCGGGGATCGAGGCGAGCAGCTTCCGCGTGTACGGGTCGCGCGGGTTCGTGAAGATCTCCTCGGAGGTCGCCGCCTCGACGAGCCTGCCGTTCTGCATCACCGCGACGTAGTCGCTGATGAGGCGCACGACGGCGAGGTCGTGCGAGATGAACAGGTAGCTCAGCCCGAGGTCGCGCTGCAGGTCGCCGAGCAGCCGCAGGATCTGGTCCTGCACGAGCACGTCGAGCGCCGAGACCGGCTCGTCGCACACGATCACGTCGGGGAGAGGGCGAGCGCGCGGGCGATCGCGACGCGCTGCCGCTGGCCGCCGGAGAGCTCCGAGGGGTAGCGGCGGGCCATGTCGGGCGGCAGCGCGACCTCGTCGAGCAGCTCGCGCACGCGCTCCTGCCGATCCGCCTTCGATGCCCTGCTTGTAGAACGAGAGCGGCTCGTCGATGATCCGCTCGATCGTGAACATCGGGTTGAGCGACGAGTACGGGTCCTGGAAGACCGGCTGCACGCGCTGCCGGAACGCCCTCTGCTGCCCCGCGAGAGCGGAGACGTCCTGGCCCTCGAAGCGCACCGAGCCGCTCGTGGGCTCGATCGACCTTCAGCAGCATCCGCGCCGCGGTCGTCTTGCCGGAGCCCGGACTCGCCCACGATCGAGACCGTCGTGCCGCGCGGCACCTGAGGCTGATGTCGTCGACGGCCGTGAAGGCCGCCTGCCGGCCGCGCACGTGGAACTGCTTCGAGACGTTCTTGAACTCGACGATGATGTCGGATGCGTTGCGGGTGGCGGGGCGTGACGCGACGCCTCGACTCGCGCTCGTGCCGTCGCGGCGAGAAGTCCCCTCGGGCCGCAGGCCGGGGCGCCATCGCGACCGCCCACCGGGGCGCCGCCTTCACGAGCGACTGCGTGTACGGGTGCTGCGGCGACTCGAGGATCTGCTCGGCCGGGCCCTGCTCGACGACGCGGCCGCGGTGCATGACGACGACCCGCTGCGCGCGCTCCGCGGCGAGGCCGAGGTCGTGGGTGATGAGCAGCACGGCGGTGCCGAGCTCGCTGGTCATGTGCCGAGCTGGTCGAGGATGGTGCGCTGCACGGTCACGTCGAGCGCGCTCGTCGGCTCGTCGGCGATGAGCAGCCGCGGCCGGCACGCGAGCCCGATCGCGATGAGCGCGCGCTGGCGCATGCCGCCCGAGAACTCGTGCGGGTACTGCTTCGCGCGCTCCGCCGGCGTTCGGGAGCCCGGCCGCCTCGAGCGTCTCGACGACCTTCTCGTCGACGTTGCGGCGATCGGCGAGCCCGTGCGCGAGCAGCGTCTCGGCCACCTGCGAGCCGATCCGGGCGACGGGGTTGAGGTTCGACATCGGGTCCTGCGGCACGAGGCCGATGCGGCCGGCCGCGCACCTTCGCGCATCCGCGCTCTCGTTCGCGCCCGACGAGCTCCTCGCCGTCGAGCTTGATGCTGCCCGGCGGTGACGCGGCCGTTGCCGGGCAGCAGCCCGATGATCGCCATCGCGGTCGTCGACTTGCCGGATCCGGACTCGCCGACGATCGCGAGGGTCTCGCCCGCGGCGAGCGTCAGGTTCGCCTCGTGCACGGCCGTGACCAGGCCGTCCTGGGTCGTGAACTCCACCTTGAGTCCGGAGACCTCCAGCAGCGGCTTCTTCGCGTCGCTCATGCGACCATCCTGCACTGCCCGGCGGGGTTTCGGTGACTCAGCGGACCTTGAGCACGAGCTTGCCGCGCACGTGCCCGCCCTCGAGCTCCGAGAAGGCCTCGTGGATCTGGTCGAGCGGGTAGACGTGCTGCACCTCGACGCGCACGTCGCCGGCGTCGATGAGGCGGCCGATGATGCCGAGGTTCGACCCGTCGGCCTCGACCTTCACCGACGACGCGCGCAGCCCGCGCGCGGAGGCGGCGGATGCGTAGTCGGGCCAGGAGCCGGTCGGCACGTTGAGGTACAGGCCGCCGTGCTTCAGCACGTCGAGCGAGCGGGTGCCGGTGTCGTCGGCGACGTTGCCGACGAGGTCGATGACGACGTCGACCTTCTGCAGCGCATCCTCGAACCGCTGCTGCGTGTAGTCGATGACCTGGTCGGCGCCGAGCGATCGCGCGAAGTCCACGTTGCGGGTCGAGACGGTCGTCGACACGTGCGCGCCGAAGTACTTCGCGAACTGCACCGCGAAGTGGCCGACGCCGCCGGCGCCGGCGTGGATGAGGATGCGCTGCCCGGCGCGCGCCTTCGCGATCCGCACCACCGCATCCCACGCCGTGAGCCCCGCGCACGGCACGGCCGCCGCCTGCTCGAAGCTGAGCGTCTCCGGCTTGAGCGCGAGCGCGAGGCTCGGCACGGCCGCCTGCTCCGCGTAGGAGCCCCGGGTGCGCCAGTGGTTCACGATGCCGTAGACGGCGTCGCCCGGCTGCAGGTCGTGCGCCTCGTAGGGCGACTGCGCGACCACGCCGGCGACGTCGCCGCCGGGGATCCACGGCAGCAGCGGCTCGATCGCCTTCGCGGCGCCCTTGCCGGTGACGGTCTTGAAGTCGATGGGGTTCATGCCGGCCGCGTGGACGTCGACGATCACCTCGGTGCCGAGCTTCAGCGGCGCCTCGGCCTCGCCGACCTCGACCTGCCCTGTCGGCCCGAACTCCCGCACCAGCACTGCTCGCATCATCCGTCCTTCCACGTCGTTCGACGCTAGCGCACGCGTGTGACGGGCAGATGTCGGGATGACGACGTGTGACGACTGCCGGGCTGCCGCCACCGCGCGACTACAGTGCTCATGTGCTCCAGCGCCGAGGGACCGCCGACGCCGTCGTCGCAGCGCTCGCCGTCGCGGGCCTGGTCGCCGGCGCGATCGTGATCGGCATCGCCCGCGTCGAGCTCGGGCAGTACCTCTACATCTCCGAGCTCGGCGCGCTGACGATGCCCACCGCCGAGCTGTTCCAGGTGGGCTTCGTGCTCGTCGTGGGCGGGATCCTGCTCGTCGGCGTGGTCGTGCGCGACGTGCGCACGAGGCTGCCGCTGCTGCGCCGCTGGGCACCCGCGGCGTCGCTCGTCGCCGCCGGCGCGCTGTTCCTCGTCGCGGCGGCGGTGCCGTGCTCGCTCGGCTGCCCGTCGCTGCTCACGCCCGAGGCGCAGTGGCGCGACTGGGTGCACATCGTCGCTGCCGTGCTCGCGTTCGCGGCCGGCTGCGTGGCGATGCTGCAGTTCGCGACCGCGAGCGACCGCTGGGTGGCGCGGCTGTCGACGGCCGCGGGGCTCTCGGTGGGCGTCATCGCCGCGACCGGCGGCATCATCTCGCTCGCGCGCGGCAACACCGACATCGGCTCGACGCTCGAGTACATCGCGGCGGGGCTCGGCGTGGTCTGGATGCTCGCGATGGTCGTCGTGCACGCGGTGCCGGCGCGAGCGGCTCGGCCGGCGGCCGTGCCGGCGCCCGCGGCGGCGCTCGTCGATCCCCGCTAGCGCAGCCCCACGAGGAAGCTGCCCAGCTGCTGCCGGAACCACGCGTACATCGCGGCCTCGCCGTCGTCCCGTGCGGGGGAGACGAGCATGCGGCAGCCGAGCTCGGCGCTCCACGCCTCGGCGACGTGCAGCGGATGCACCGGGTCGCGCGGGCTCGCGAGCACGACGGTCGGCGCGGCGATGCGCAGCTCGCCCGACCGGTAGCCGACGTTGCGGGGGATCTCGAGCATCCGGATGCGCCGCTCGCGCGCGAGCGGCTGGGTCAGCTGCGCCTCGAGCCCGCGGGCATGGGCGAGCGACTCGTGCGCGATCGCCCGCCACGCGCCCGAGCGGTGGAGCTCGGCGAGCGCGCGCTGCGGCCGGTGCTCGTCGAGCAGCCGTCCCAGCACCGGGAAGATCGCCAGGTTGGGCGGCAGCGGCTCGGTGGTGAAGGCGGGCCGGACGAGCGCGACCCGGTCGAGCGGGAAGCGCCCGGAGCGGGCGATGATCGCGCCGAGCGCGGCGCCGAGGGAGACGCCGACGATCGAGACGGGGGAGTCGTCGCCCGCGTGCGCCCGGCGGTGCTCGAGCTCGTCGGCGACCTCGCCGGCGAGCGCCTCGAGGGCGAAGTCGTCGGGCTCGCCGACGAGCGTGGCTGCTGCCGTGGGCGCGCAGGTCGGGCGCCAGCACCCGCACGCCGGCCGGCACCGCGCCCTCCAGGTAGGCCCGCATCGCGCCGGAGTCGGAGCCCAGCCCGTGGATGGCGAGCAGCATCAGCCGCGCAGCAGCTCGAGCAGCCGGTCCGCGCGGTCGACGAGCATCGCGATCTCGTCCTCGTCGCGCTCGACCCACACGTGCTTCGGCGGGCCGACGGGCACGAACTCGCTGTGCTGCTCCCAGACGAAGAGGGTGCGCTCGGCGCCCAGCACGTACTGCTGCCACCAGATCTGCCGCAGGTACTGCTTCGGCACCCGGTCGAACGGCTTCGACGTGGTCTTGATCTCGGCGAGCACGCTGCCGTCGTCGCTCACGCAGTCGGGGGTCGCGAGGTGGCGACGATCGGGCACCGAGTGGAACAGCGCATCCGACGGCACGAGCGAGAAGTGGTCGTGCACCCAGCTGGCGATGTGCGGCTCTCTGGCGCGGCCGTGGTCGGTGAAGGCGTTGCCGGAGAAGCCGCGCAGCCCCAGCTTCTCCCGCGCGACGGCGATCACCGCGTGCGAGGTGCTCAGCCGTGCGGCGTCGGTGGCGGTGACGCCCTGCGAGCGCGCGCGGAGCCAGGCGATGCGGTCGCTCGAGCGGGCCACGATGCGCGTCGTGTGCCCCAGCACCGTCGGCTGATCGCCGAAGATGTCGAGCTGGAGCTGCATGGCTCCATCGTCCCACGCCGGGCCGACGCGGCCCGCCCGGCTCGCCCGCGCCGCGGATGCCGCTGACGTGCCCGCGGATGCGGCCCGGCGTGGTGGGATGGCCGCATGGCGGACCGGTACGAGGAGCTCGGCGAGGCGGAGCAGGTGGCGGCGCTGCGCCCGATCGCGCTGCGCGGTGCGGCGGCCTTCGGGCTCGACGTCGAGCGCATCGAGCTCGTGCTCCACGCCTTCAACACGACGTTCGCGATCGATGCGGAGGACGGCCGCCGCTTCGCGCTGCGCGTCGGCACGAACTCGCTCAGCACCCCCGCGCACGCGGTCGCGCAGCAGGCGTGGGTGCGCGCCATCGCCGACGAGACCGACGTCGACGTGCCCGAGCCGCTGCGCGCGCAGGACGGTCGGTGGTTCGTCGAGGTCGATGCGCCGGCGCTCGATCGGCGACTGCTCGTCACGGTGGCGAGCTGGCTCGAGGGCGACGACGCCGACGCGCTGGAGCCGGAGGCCGCGCGAGCGCTCGGGCGCACCATGGCGACACTCCACGGGCATGCGGTCGGCTGGGCCCTCCCGCCGGACGCCCTGCTGCCGCGCTTCGACACCCCGCTGTTCGGCGACGAGGATGCGCTCGACCGCGCGCCCGGCCTCGCTGCCGCCGACCGCGGGGTGCTCGCGGAGTCGCGGTCGCGCACGGCGGCGGTGTTCGAGCGACTGCACCGGGGCGCCGCGCTGCGGCCGCTGCACGCCGACCTCCACGGCGGCAACCTCAAGTGGCACGAGGGCCGGCTCGCGGTGTTCGACTTCGACGACGCGGGGCTCGGCCTGCCCGTGCTCGACCTCGCGATCTCCGCCTTCTACCTGCGCGCCGACGACGCGACGCTGGAGGAGCGGATGCTGGAGGGCTACGCCGAGGTCGCCGAGCTCCCGCCCATCGACCCCGCCGACTTCGAAGCGCTCATCGCCGCTCGGCAGCTGCTGCTCGCGAACAGCCTGCTCGTGACGACCACCGCCGACCTGCGGGCGCAGGCCGAGGACTACACGCGGGTCTCGGTCGCCCGCCTCCGGCACTGGCTCGACACGGGGTCGTTCACGCGGGCGCTGCCACCGGTCGAGGTGTGAGGGCAAGCACACAGGAAGTGCACAGACTCTGCTTGGATGGACGCACAGGAGACTCTGGCGGAATGGATGGCATGACCGATACAGCCCAGCAGCAGCTGCGTGCGCAGCCCCGCCTCACGCGCCCGGACGGATCGCCCATCCGGGTCGTCGTGGTCGACGACGAGCAGAGCCTCGCCGACCTCGTCGCCATGGGCCTCAAGTACGAGGGCTGGGACGTGAAGACCGCCGCGAACGGCCAGCAGGCGCTCCAGGCCGTGCGCGAGTTCCGCCCCGACGCCGTCGTGCTCGACATCATGCTCCCCGACATCGACGGGCTCACCGTCCTCCAGCGCCTCCGCTCGGCCGGCTTCGACGTGCCCGTGCTGTTCCTGACCGCGAAGGACTCGCTCGACGACCGCGTCGCGGGCCTCACCGCCGGCGGCGACGACTACGTGACGAAGCCGTTCGGCCTCGAGGAGGTCGTCGCTCGCCTGCGGGGCCTCATCCGCCGGACCGCGCAGACGGCCGAGGAGTCGAGCGTGCTCTGGGTGGGCGACCTCATGATGGACGAGGACTCCTACGAGGTGCGTCGCGGCGGCAAGCAGGTCGACCTGACGGCCACCGAGTTCGAGCTGCTGCGCTACCTCATGCGCAACCCCCGGCGCGTGCTGTCCAAGGCGCAGATCCTCGACCGCGTCTGGTCGTACGACTTCGGCGGTCGCGCGAGCGTCGTCGAGCTCTACATCTCCTACCTGCGCAAGAAGATCGACACGCTCGGTCCGCCCATGATCCACACGGTCCGCGGCGTGGGCTACCAGCTGCGCGCTGCAGAGTGACGCCCGGCGGCCCGCGCCCGTGAACCCGCCCGCGAGCACGGCCAGCGCGCAGGCCAGGCGCATCCAGAACCCGTCGTCGTGGTCGCTGCGTCGACGGCTCCTCGTCGTCGTCGTGACGCTCTTCGCCGCGCTCACGGCCGCCGTCGCGATCGCGAGCGTCATGACGATGCGCGTCGTGCTCGAGACCCGCGTCGACGAGCAGCTCACCGAGATCGCGGACCGCACCGCCGTCGACGTCGAGCGCGCGATGGCGACGGGCACGCAGGCGCTCGTCGATCCGCGCACGGCGCCGACCGCCACCCTCATCGCCGTCCAGCGGGGCGACGACCTGGAGGAGGCGTTCATCATGACGCGCATCGGGCAGCGGCTCGCGCTGTCGGACGGCGACGCGGAGGCCGTGGCCGCGATCCCGTCGGGGAGCATCTCGACGGTCACGCTGCCCGGCTACGGCTCCTACCGCATCGTCGCCCACGACGTCGCGGATGCGCGCGTGATCGTCGGCCTCTCGCTGTCCGAGAGCAACCAGACCCTCGCGGCGCTCGCCTTCGTCATCGCGGTGGCGGCGTTCGCCGCGGTCACGATCGTGCTCATGCTGGGCGACATGATCATCCGCCGAGCGCTCCGGCCGCTCACGGCGGTCATCGCGACGACCGAGCGCATCTCGCAGCTGCCGCTCGCCTCGGGCGACGCGCAGCTCACGAACCGGGTCGCGATCGAGGAGCCCGCGTCCGAGGTCGAGCGCGTGCAGGAGAGCATGAACCGCATGCTCAACCACATCCAGGAGGCGTTCGACGCGCGCTCCGCGAGCGAGCGGCGCGTGCGCCAGTTCGTCGCCGACGCTTCCCACGAGCTGCGGACGCCGCTCGCGGCCGTGCGCGGCTACGCCGAGGTGACGCGCAAGCACGACGACGACCTGCGCCCCGACTCGCGCGAGTCCCTCGAGCGGATCGAGGC
The DNA here is from genome assembly GCA_963803465.1 of uncultured Actinomycetota bacterium. Lineage (GTDB taxonomy): Bacteria > Actinomycetota > Actinomycetes > Actinomycetales > Microbacteriaceae > Agrococcus. The sequence goes on along the minus strand of CAWDMS010000004.1, from coordinate 691,046 downwards.
GGCCGCCCGGCGCATGCAGGCGCTCGTCGACGACCTGCTGCTGCTCGCGCGCCTCGACGAGGGCCGGGAGCTCGAGCGCGGCGAGGTCGACCTGTCGCTGCTCGTGGTCGAGTCGGTCGCCGACGCGCAGGCCGCCGGCCGCGCGCATCCGATCGCCCTCGAGCTCCCCGAGGAGCCGGTGGTGGTCGCCGGCGACGCGCTGCGGCTGCAGCAGGTGATCGCCAACCTCCTCGCGAACGCGCGCGTGCACACCCCCGACGGCACGGCGATCGACGTGACGCTGCGGGTGGAGGGCGCGGATGCCGTGGTCGAGGTCGTCGACGCCGGCCCGGGCATCTCGGTGGAGCAGCAGCGCACCGTGTTCGAGCGCTTCGCGCGCGGCGACTCGTCGCGCTCGCGGGCGACCGGCTCGTCGGGGCTCGGGCTGGCGATCGTGCAGGCGCTCGTCGACGCGCACCACGGCTCGATCGACCTGCAGAGCGAGCCGGGGCGCACCGCCTTCACCGTGCGGCTGCCGCTCTGGCAGACGGCGTCGACGCCGGGCGCCGGCGACGCGCTCCGCGACGTGCCGCTGAGCACCGACGCGTAGCGCCGGGCCCCGTTCCGTGCCCGGGTTTGCGCGACGCATCCCGCATGCCCTAGTCTGAACGCATACCAAAGACCGCTGGTCGCTGGTGCGTGCTCGCAAGGGCGTGCAGCAGCCGAAGGCTCGCCTAGGAGCGACGTCCCGCGCAGGTGTTTTGCCCCGTCGAGGGCCGAGCTCCGTGCGCGTGCGCCGGAGCTCTTTCTCATGTTCGAGCCAGGGAAGCCAGCAACGACGCAAGGAGCACCATGGCGAACAAGGAAGCTGCGGTCGCCGAGCTCTCGAATCTCTTCGAGACCTCGAACGCCGTTCTGCTGACCGAGTACCGCGGTCTCACGGTCAGCCAGCTGAAGACGCTGCGCCGATCCATCAGTGAGCACGCGACGTACGCCGTGGTGAAGAACACGCTCACCAAGATCGCTGCCAACAACGCCGGCATCTCGGCGTTCGACGAGTCGCTTGCCGGCCCGTCCGCGATCGCCTTCGTGCACGGCGACCCTGTCGCCGTCGCGAAGGAGCTGCGTGCCTTCGCCAAGGCGAACCCGGCGCTCGTGGTCAAGAACGGTTTCTTCGACGGGAACCCGCTCACGGCCGACGACGTCAACAAGCTCGCCGATCTCGAGTCCCGCGAGGTGCTGCTGGCCAAGCTGGCCGGCGCCTTCAAGGCCTCGCTCTTCGGCGCTGCCTACATGTTCAACGCTCCGCTCGCACAGGCCGTTCGCACGGTCGACGCGCTGCGGGCCAAGCAGGAGTCCGCGGCCGAGTAGGGCCCGGACTGAACCAGAAACAAGGAGAAGACGATGGCAAAGCTGTCGACTGACGAGCTGCTCGAGCAGTTCAAGGAGCTCACCCTCATCGAGCTCAGCGAGTTCGTGAAGGCATTCGAGGAGACCTTCGAGGTCACCGCCGCCGCCCCGGTCGCCGCTGCTGCAGCCCCCGCTGCCGCTGCTGCTGCCGAGGAGGTCGAGGAGCAGACGGAGTTCGACGTCGTGCTCGAGGCCGCCGGTTCCTCGAAGATCCAGGTCATCAAGGTCGTCCGTTCGCTGACGTCCCTCGGTCTCGGCGAGGCGAAGGCCGTCGTCGACGGCGCGCCCGCCAAGGTGCTCGAGGGTGTCAAGAAGGACGACGCCGAGAAGGCAAAGGCTGACCTCGAAGAGGTCGGCGCGACGGTGACCGTCAAGTAGTCACCCCGCACAGCGCGAAGGGCCGCATCCGAGAGGGTGCGGCCCTTCGTCGTGCGCGGCAGGATCGGACGCATGTCGACCAAGCACCTGCCCGATCAGCTGGGCGACCTTCCCCGCATCGGCCGGCCAGCGACCGGTGCGCTGCTCGAGCAGGGCGTCACGTCGCTCGCGCAGGTCGCGCAGTGGCGCGAGGCCGACCTGCTCGCGCTGCACGGCGTCGGCCCGAAGGCCGTCGCGATCCTGGGTGCGGCGCTCGCGAAGGCAGGGCTCCGCTTCCGGGCCTGAGGCCGGCGCGCACCGCATCGAGCGCTCCGCCATGCGTTCCGCGGGCCGGGGCGGGGCATCCGATCAGCGCCCGGGGCTACGGTTGACCCGATGAGCATGATGGGTGGCGGCGGTGGCCGCGGCGGTGGCGGTCGGGTCGCGATGCGCGACGAGGCGGCGCAGAAGGCGGCGAACGCCGACGCGCCGGAGGTGCCGTACCTCGGCAAGCGCATCGTGGCGCTGTTCGCGCCGCACAAGCCGGCGCTCGTGCTCACGATCGTGCTCGTGCTGGTCGTCGCCGCGATCTCGGTGTTCCCGCCGCTGCTCACGCAGCGCGTCTTCGACGAGGCGCTCTTCCCCGCCCAGGGCGGCCCGGACCTCGACCTGCTGCTCGTGCTGGTCGGCTCGATGGTCGGGCTGCTGGTCACGGCGAACCTGCTCGGCGTCTGGCAGACCTGGATCACCTCGCGCGTCGGCAACCGCGTGATGGGCGAGCTGCGCAACGCGCTGTTCGACCGGCTGCAGAGCATGGAGCTCGCGTTCTTCACGCGCACGAAGACGGGCGTCATCCAGTCGCGGCTGCAGAACGACGTCGGCGGCGTCGCGAACGTGCTCTCGAGCACCGTCTCGTCGGTGGTCGGCAACACCGTCACCGTCATCGCGAGCCTCGTGACGATGCTCATCCTGTCGTGGCAGCTGACGATCGTCGCCGTGCTGCTCACGCCGCTGCTCGTGCTGCTGCAGCGCCGCGTCGGCCAGGTGCGCGCGCGCATCGCCACGAAGACGCAGGAGTCGCTGAGCGACATGACCGCCATCACGCAGGAGTCGCTGTCGGTCTCCGGCATCCTGCTGGCGAAGGCGTTCGGCCGCCAGTCCGACGAGTCGAACCGCTACCGCGCCGAGAACGACCGCCAGATCGACCTGCAGGTGCGGCTCACCATGAGCGGCCAGTGGTTCTTCGCGCTCGTGTCGATCTTCATCTCGATCCTGCCAGCGGTCGTCTACCTCGTCGCGGGCTGGCTGATCGTGGGCGGGGATGTCGGGGTCACGGCGGGCACGCTCGTCGCGTTCACGACGGTGCAGGCGCGACTGCTCATGCCGCTCATGGGCCTGCTGCGGGTCGCGCTCGACCTGCAGACCTCCGGCGCGCTCTTCGCCCGCATCTTCGAGTACCTCGACCTCGTGCCGGCGATCGAGCCGCCGGCCGACCCGAAGCCGATCGATCCCGCGCGGCTCGGGGAGGTCGAGTTCGACGACGTCGAGTTCCGCTACCCGGACGCGAAGGACGGCGAGCGGGCGACCCTCGACGGCGTCTCGTTCCGGCTGGCGCCGGGCACCTTCGCCGCCTTCGTCGGACCCTCCGGCGCCGGCAAGACGACGATCGGCTACCTGCTGCCGCGGCTGCACGAGGCGACCTCCGGCGCCGTGCGGTTCGCCGGCACCGACGTGCGGGAGCTCGACCCCGCGGCGCTCACCGGCAACATCGGCATCGTGAGCCAGGAGCCGTACCTGTTCCACGCATCCATCGCCGAGAACCTGCGCTACGCGAAGCCGGACGCGACCGACGAGGAGCTCGACGCGGCCACGCGCGCCGCGAACATCCACGACACCATCCACCGGTTCCCCGACGGCTACGACACGATCGTCGGCGAGCGCGGCTACCGCCTCTCCGGCGGCGAGAAGCAGCGCGTCGCGATCGCGCGCGTGCTGCTGAAGGATCCGGCCGTGCTCGTCCTCGACGAGGCGACGAGCGCGCTCGACACCGTCTCGGAGCGCGTCGTGCAGGCGGCGCTCGACGAGGCCGCGCGCGGCCGCACGACGATCGCGATCGCGCACCGGCTCTCGACCATCCGCCACGCCGACGTGATCTTCGTCATCGACGCGGGGCAGGTCGTCGAGCAGGGCACGCACGACGAGCTGCTCGCCCGCGGCGGCACCTATGCGACGCTGTTCGCGCAGCAGGCGCGCGGCTGAGGCACGATCGGCGCCGCTCAGGCTGACGCGTCGTCGCCGATGGCCTCCGGCTCGGGCAGGTCGGCCGTCGCGTCGCGCCAGGCGCTCGCGAGCGCATCCGCGTCGGCCGCGAAGTCGGCGTAGCGGCAGCCGAGCCCGTTGGGCTTGACGCGGATGCCCTCCGCGTCCCAGTGGGGGAGCGCTCGCGGCAGCAGGCCGGGCGGCAGGTCGCCGGCGGCGTTCGTGATCCGCCACCAGGGCAGGTCGTGGCCGTACGCCTTCATGATCGAGCCCGCCTGCCGGGGGCCGATGCCGCAGATCGCGGCGATGGCGCCGTAGGAGGCGACCCGACCGGACGGCACGAGCTCGACGCAGCGCAGCACCCGCTCGATCACGAGCTCCCGCCTGGCGTCCACGCACCCATCCTGCCGCCTGGCCGCCGCCCGGCTCGCAGCGCGCGCGCCGATGCTGGGGCCTGCGCTGCGCGGACGGGTGGCAGGGGAGCGGGCCGGTAGGCTCGGACGTCAGTCAGGAGGCACGATGCGCTACGCAGAGTCGATCCTCGAGACCATCGGCGACACCCCGCTCGTGAGGCTCTCGAAGGTCACCGAGGGGATCGCCGCGACGGTGCTCGCGAAGGTCGAGTTCCTCAACCCGGGCGGCTCGGTGAAGGACCGCATCGCGCTCGCGATGATCCTCGACGCCGAGGAGCGCGGGCTGCTGCAGCCGGGCGGCACGATCGTCGAGCCGACGAGCGGCAACACCGGCGTCGGGCTCGCGCTCGTCGCCCAGCAGCGCGGCTACCGCTGCGTGTTCGTCTGCCCCGACAAGGTCTCCGACGACAAGCGGGCGACGCTGCGCGCCTACGGCGCCGAGGTCGTCGTGACGCCCACCTCGGTCGCGCCCGACAGTCCCGAGTCGTACTACGGCGTCGCCGACCGCCTCACCGAGGAGATCGAGGGCGCCTACCAGCCCAACCAGTTCTTCAACCCGGCGGCACCGGCCGCGCACGAGGCCACCACCGGGCCCGAGATCTGGCGCGACACCGACGGCCGACTCACGCACTTCGTCGCCGGCGTCGGCACCGGCGGCACCATCACCGGCACCTCCCGGTTCCTCAAGCGGGCGTCCGACGGCGCCGTCACCGTCATCGGCGCAGACCCCGAGGGGTCCATCTACTCCGGCGGCACCGGCCGGCCGTACCTCGTCGAGGGCGTCGGCGAGGACATGTGGCCGGGCAACTACGACCCGAGCGTCGTCGACCGGGTGATCGCCGTGAACGACGCCGAGTCGTTCGCGATGACCCGCCGGCTCGCCCGCGAGGAGGGACTGCTCGTCGGCGGCTCGAGCGGCATGGCCGTCGTCGCGGCGCTCCGCGTCGCGCGCGACCTGCCCGCCGACGCGGTGGTGGTCGTGCTGCTGCCCGACTCGGGCCGCGGCTACCTGCAGAAGGTCTACTCCGACGCGTGGATGCGCTCCTACGGGTTCGCGGCGGCGGACGGCGGCACCACCGTGCGCGACGTGCTGCGCGGCAAGGCCGGGCAGGGCGGACCGGATGCGCTGCCCGCGCTCGTCCACACGCATCCGACCGACACGGTGCACGACGCGGTCGAGATCATGCGCGAGTACGGCGTGAGCCAGCTGCCCGTGCTGACGGCCGAGCCGCCCGTCGTCGTCGGCGAGGTCGCCGGCGCCGTCGACGAGCGCTCGCTGCTCGACGCGGTCTTCGCCGAGCGGGCAGAGCTCGCCGACCCGATCGCGAAGCACCTCGGCCCGCGGCTGCCGCAGATCGGCATCTCCGAGTCGGTGGATGCCCTGCGCGCGGCCCTGAAGGACGCCGACGCGCTGCTCGTGCTCGACGAGGCCAAGCCCGTGGGCGTCATCACCCGCACCGACCTGCTGACCCATCTCGCGAAGGAGGCCTGACGGTGACCGACCGCAGCGCGCCCGAATCCCTGCCCACCGCCGCGCCCGAGCGTGGCTTCTCCACTCGCGCGATCCACGAGGGCCAGGCGTTCGACCCCCGCACGGGCGCCGTCATCCCGCCGATCTTCATGACCTCGACCTTCGTGCAGGACGGCGTCGGCGGCTTCCGCGACGGCTACGAGTACTCGCGCGGCGGCAACCCGTCGCGCGACGCGCTGCAGGTGCAGCTCGCGAGCCTCGAGGGCGGCAGCCACGCGTACACGTTCGGCTCGGGGCTGGCTGCGGAGGACGCCGTGCTGCGCGCCGCGCTGGAGCCCGGCGACCACGTGCTGATGGGCAACGACGTCTACGGCGGCACGCACCGGCTCGTCTCGCAGGTGTGGGAGCGCTGGGGCGTCGAGATCACGACCGCCGACGCATCCGACCTGGACGCCGTGCGCGCCGGGATGCGCCCGAACACGAAGGTGCTGTGGGTCGAGACGCCGTCGAACCCGCTCATGAAGGTCGCCGACATCGCGGGGCTCGTCGAGATCGGCCACGCGGCCGGCGCGATCGTGGTCGCCGACAACACGTTCGCGACGCCGTACCTGCAGCAGCCGCTCGGGCTCGGCGCCGACGTCGTCGTGCACTCGACGACGAAGTACATCGGCGGCCACTCCGACCTCGTCGGGGGAGCGGCCATCACGGCCGACGCGGGCCTCGCGGAGCGGATCGCGTTCCAGCAGTTCGCGGTCGGCGCCGTCAACAGCCCGTTCGACGCCTGGCTGACGTCCCGCTCGCTGAAGACGCTCGCCGTCCGCATGGACCGTCACTGCAGCAACGCCCAGGCCGTCGCCGAGGCGCTCGTCGGCAACCCCGCGCTCACGGCCGTGCACTACCCGGGACTGCCCGACCACCCGCAGCACGACCTCGCGGGCCGGCAGATGCGCGGCTTCGGCGGCATGGTCTCGATGCAGCTGGTCGGCGGCCACGAGGCCGCGCTCGAGCTCGTGCGGCGCACGCGCGTGTTCCAGCTCGCCGAGTCGCTCGGCGGTGTCGAGAGCCTCGTCTGCCTGCCGTCCGAGATGACGCACGCCTCGGTGAAGGGCACGGAGCTCGCCGTGCCGGACGACCTGCTGCGGCTCTCGGTCGGGCTCGAGGACTCCGACGACCAGATCGCCGACCTGGTGGAGGCGCTCGCCTCGCTGTAGGGCGCGGGCCGCGAGGCGAGGGCCGATGCTCAGGATCCGCTGAAGTGCCGATCCGGCAGGATTCCGGATGTGAGACTGAGCGGACGTCAGCGTCCTCCGGCTCCCCAGCGCCGGCGTCACGAAAGGCCACGCCAATGTCGGCTGTCCACCGTTGGTCCTCCTCCGCCCTCGCGGCCGTCGTGCTGGTGGCATCCACCGCGCTCGTGCCCACTGCCGCCGCCGCGGCCGGGCAGGACGCCACGCCGCCGGCCGTCGTCTCCTTCTCGTTCACCGCACCGAGCGTCGACGTGACGTCGACCGCGCAGTCGGCCACGGCGCGAGCCCGCATCATCGACGGCGGGTCGGGCGTCGCGCTGCCGATCTCTGCAGGACTGTGGAGCGACTCGGCCCCGCAGTACGCGAGCGAGCCGACGGTGCGGCGCGTCTCCGGGAACGCGTTCGACGGCACCTACGAGCTGACCTGGTCGCTGCCGCGCGGCGCGGCGCCCGGCCCGTGGACCGCGAGCATCAGCGTCTCCGACACCGCCGGCAACGAGAGCTACGGCGACGCGGTGCTGTCCGTCGTGAACCGCGGGGTGGCCGACATCACGGCGCCCGAGGTCGTCGCGCTCGAGGTGTCGCCGGCCGCGGTGGACGTGCGCACCGCCGACCAGCGCGTGTCGGTGCGAGCGCGCATCGTCGACGCGGGCACCGGCGCCGTCGCGCCCTTCGTCGACGTGTGGCTGCCGGAGACCGGCATGTCGCTCGCGTGGGGCGAGCTCGAGCGCACCTCGGGCACGGCGCAGGACGGCTGGTACGAGTGGTCGATGGTGGTGCCGCGCGGCACCCTGGCTGGCGTGTGGGACGTCGCGATCTGGGGGATCGTCGATCAGCAGGGCAACGAGGGCTGGTTCGACGGCACCCACTTCAGCACCATGCTGCAGGTGTACTACAGCACCAGCGCGGACGTCACCGCACCGCGGGTGGAGTCGCTCACCGTCACGCCCTCGACGCTCGACGCCGGCGACCCGTTCGCGACCATCACGATCCGCGCTCGCCTCACCGACGCCGGCGCGGGCGTCGTCCCGCCCGAGGTGCTGCTCTCGCCCGAGTCCACGGGGTGGATGGATGCCGGCACGCGCGCCGTCCTCGAGCGCCCCGCAGGGGCCATCGCGGCGACCCCCGCCGGCCCCGACGCACCCGCCGACACCGCCGCCGACGCGGGCGCCGGCTACTGGGAGACCGTCGTGCTCGAGCGCGTGTCCGGCTCCGCGAACGACGGCGTCTACGAGTGGACCGGCACGCCCATGGGGGCGTGGGAGTTCCCCGGTCGGTGGACCGCCCAGCTCGACTCGCTCCGCGACTACGCCGGCAACGTCGCCTCGGGCGCCCAGCAGACCGCGTCGTTCACGGTCGCCCCGCCGCGCGAGCTCGAGCGGCTCGCGGGAGCCGATCGCTTCGCGACGGCCGCGGCCGTCGCGGCGCGCTTCCCCGCAGGCGTCGAGACCGTCTACATCGCCTACGGCGCGAACTTCCCGGATGCGCTCGCAGGCGCCGCGCTCGCGGGCCGCGAGGGCGCGCCGATCCTGCTCGCGCTGCACGACCAGGTGCCCGCATCGACGCTCCGAGCGCTCGAGCGCCTCGACCCGCAGCACATCGTCATCCTCGGCGGGCTGCCGACGCTCAGCCAGGCGGTCGCGAACCAGCTCGCCCCGTACGGCTCGGTGTCGCGCATCGCCGGCGCTGATCGCTACGCGACGGGCGCGCTCATCGCCGACCGGTTCGAGGCCGGCGTCGACACCGTGTACGTCGCGTCGGGACGCAACTTCCCCGACGCGCTCGCGGGTGCGGCCGTCGCGGGCGCGACCGGATCGCCCGTGCTGCTGACCGACCCGGAGCAGCTGCCGTCGTCGGTCGCCGCGCAGCTCGACCGGCTCGACCCCGCTCGCATCGTGCTGCTGGGCGGCACGCCCTCGGTGAGCGCCGCCGTCGAGGCGCAGCTGGCGACGTTCGGCGCCGTCGAGCGCATCGCGGGCGCCGACCGCTTCGAGACCGCGTCGCTCGTCGCCGCCGAACTCGGCGACGTCGATCGCGTGTACGTCGCCTCCGGCGGCAACTTCCCGGATGCGCTCGCGGGCGCCGCGCTCGCCGGTGGGCAGCGGGCGCCGGTGCTGCTGGCGCTGCGCGACCACCTCCCGCCGTCGACGCAGGAGCGCATCGAGGCCGGCGCGCCGGCGCAGGTGGTGGTGCTGGGCGACGCGAACGCGATCTCGGACAGCATCGCCGAGCGGATGGCGGCGCTCGTGCGCTGATCGTCGGCTCGAGCCTCGCTACGCGAGCAGCAGCCGCTCGACGGCGCGCCGTGCTGCGCGCGTCGCGGCGGCGGGGAGCGACGCGTCGCTGACGAGCACGTCGATCTCGTCGAGCGCCGCGAACGTGGACAGGCCCTGCACGCTCCACTTCGACGCATCGACGAGCACGACCGTCTCGCGCGCGGCCGCCATGAGCGCGCGGTTCGTCTCGGCCTCCGCGAGGTTCGGTGCGGTGCAGCCGCGCTCGGCATCGATGCCGTGCGCGCCGAGGAAGAGCATGTCGAGGCCGATCGATGCGGCGCTGCGGTTCGCGACCGGGCCGACGAGCGCATCCGATCGCGTGCGCTCGCCGCCGGTGAGCACGACCTGGTCGCGGTTCGGCAGCGCGAGCGCGACCGAGAGCGAGTTCGTCACGATCGTGACCCCCGGCACGTCGGCGATCCGCCGCGCGAAGGCGAGCGTCGTCGTCCCTGCGCCGATGCCGATGGCGGTGCCCGGGCGCACGAGCGCGGCGGCCGCTCGAGCGATGCGCTCCTTCTCGTCGCGATGCAGCATGGCCTTCGCGAGCGGTCCGGGCTCATCCGTCACGGGGGAGCGGGCGAGCCGCACGCCGCCCCGGACGCGCTCCGCTCGCCCCTCGGCGACGAGCCGATCGGCATCGCGCCGCACGGTCATCGGTGAGACCCCGAGCGCCTCGGCGAGATCGGCGATGCGCGTGATGCCCGCGTCGCGGACGTGGCCGAGGATGCGCTCGCGGCGCTCGACGTCGAGCAGGCCGGCCTCGAGCGGCGTGCCGGACGGCGGGGCGCCGCCGCTCGAGCGGTGGCCCGCGCCGACGATGATCGATTGCCGCCCATGCGCACACTTTCGCACAGGACCACGCACGAACGCACAGCGTCAGGCATGATCGAGGGGTGAGCCGCATCCGCCAGACCTCCGACCGCCTCGCCGACGGGCGCGAGATCGTCTACTTCGACGACGCAGGCACGCCCGCGCGACCGCGCCGGGCCGATGGCCGCGACCTCGATCCGCGACCGGCGACGCCGACGATGCGCCTCGACCCGCTGAGCGCCGAGTGGGTGACGGTCGCGACCGCCCGTCAGGGCCGCGTGCACCTGCCGCCGGCGGAGTTCGACCCGCTCGCGCCCCAGTCGCCGACGAACCCGAGCGAGATCCCCGACGACTACGACGTCGCCGTGTTCGAGAACCGCTCGCCCTCCTTCGGGCCGGGCACCGCCTCCGACCTGCCGCGGGCGGACGACGACCAGGATGCCGACCGGATCGCCATCGGCGCCAGCCGGTCGGCGATCGGCCGCTGCGAGGTCGTCTGCTTCAGCCCCGACCACGAGGGCTCCTTCGGCACCCAGTCGACGCTCCGCGCCCGCACGGTCGTCGAGGCGTGGGCCGAGCGCACCCGGGCGCTCTCCGCGGTGCCGGGCATCGAGCAGGTGTTCCCGTTCGAGAACCGGGGCGTCGAGATCGGCGTGACGCTGCACCACCCGCACGGGCAGATCTACGGCTACCCGTACGTGCCGCAGCGCATCCGCCGCATCTGCGACTCGGTCGAGCAGTACGGGCGGGGGCTGTTCGCCGACATCCTCGACAGCGAGCGGACGGGGCCGCGCGTGCTCATCGCGGGCGAGCACTTCACCGCCTTCGTGCCGTTCGCGGCGCGCTGGCCGGTCGAGGTGCAGCTCATGGCGCACCGGCACGTGCCCGACCTCGCCGAGACGACCGACGCCGAGCGCGACGAGCTCGCGCAGCTCACCCTGCGGCTCGCGCGCGGCCTCGACGCGCTCTACGACGCTCCGCTGCCCTACATCGCCGGCTGGCTGCAGGCGCCTGCGGGCCGGCATCGCGACGACGTGCGCCTCACCTGGCAGGTGACGAGCCCGCGCCGGGCCGCCGACAAGCTGAAGTTCCTCGCCGGCTCCGAGGCCGCGATGGGCGCGTGGGTCGCCGACATCGGACCGGAGGACGGTGCGGCACGGCTGCGCGACGCGATCGCGAAGGCCGACGAGACACGCCCGGTCGAGCCGCTCGTCATCGCCGCGGACGGCGGTGCCGCAGATGCGTGAGGCGTTCGCGACCGCGTTCGGGGCCGAGCCCGACGGGATCTGGTCGGCGCCGGGCCGCGTCAACCTCATCGGCGAGCACACCGACTACAACGGCGGCCTCGCGCTGCCGTTCGGCATCGACCGGCGCACGCGCGTGGCGGTGCGGCTGCGCGACGACGACGTCGTGCGCGTCGCGACCGACTCGGCGCAGGCGCAGGCGGACGAGGGCGGGGGCGTCGTCACCGCGACGCTCGCGACGGCCGGCGACGCGACCGGCTGGAGCCGGTACCTGCTGGGCGTCGTGCACGTGCTGCGGCGCGAGCTCGACGTCGAGGGGATGGGCTTCGACGCGCTGGTGTGGAGCGACGTGCCCGTCGGCGTCGGCGTCTCGTCGTCGGCGGCGCTCGAGTCGGCGGCGATCGTCGCGCTCGACGAGCTCTGGGGGCTCGGCATCGAGCGGCGCGAGATGGTGCGGCTCGGGCAGCTGGTCGAGAACGAGGTCGTCGGCGCACCCACGGGCACGCTCGACCAGTCGGCCGTGCTGCTCGCGCGAGCGCGACCATGCGGTGCTGCTCGACTTCCGCGCCGACACCGCCGAGCAGGTGCCGCTCGGGTTCGAGGCTGCGGGCCTCGAGATCCTCGTGATCGACTCGCTCGTGCGCCACGACCACGCGACCGGCGGCTACGGCGACCGGCGGCGCGAGTGCGAGGAGGCCGCCCGGATCGCCGGGGTGCCGACGCTGCGGGAGATCGCGGTCGACGAGGTGGAGTCCTGGGCCGACCGGATGCCGCCCCACGTGCACCGCCGGCTGCGGCACATCGTCACCGACACCGATCGCGCCGCCCGCGTGGCCGCGCTCGTGCGCGAGGGGAGGCCGCGCGAGATCGGGCCGATCCTCACCGACGGGCACGTCTCGCAGCGCGACGACTTCGAGGACTCCGTGCCCGCCATCGACGCCGCCGTCGAGGCGGCGGTCGCGGCCGGCGCCCTCGGTGCGCGGCTCACGGGCGGCGGGTTCGGCGGCGCGGCGATCGCGCTCGTCGACGCCGCGGCGTCGGCGCGCATCGGCGCGGCGGTGGCGGATGCCGTCTCGGCCGCCGGGCACGCCCGCCCGGTCGTGTTCGCGGTGCGCGCGTCGCAGGGCGCCCGGCGCGACCAGGAGGCCTGAGCCCCGCCTCCGCACCGCGGGTGGTCACGACACGCCGCCGGGCCGAAGGCTGGACGGCGTGTCCTGACCCTCCTACTCGAGCGGCTGGCCGCGGCGCTCGGGGAGCGTCCAGGCGGCGATCGCGGCGATCGCGAACGCCGTGGCGAAGACGCCGAACAGCGCGATCGAGCCGCCGATGCCGAGCAGCAGCGGCACCGCGAGCGGCGCGAGGATCGACGCGATGCGGCCGAAGCCGGCTGCCGCGCCCGTGCCGGTGCCGCGCACGTCCGTCGGGTACAGCTCCGGGCCGATGGCGTAGAGCGCGCCCCACGCGCCGAGGTTGAAGAACGACAGCGTGCAGCCGGCGGCGATGATCATCGCCTCGGTGGACGCGGTGCCGTACCAGGCAGCGGCGAGCGCCGACCCGACGAGGAACACCGTGAGCGTCGGCCTGCGGCCCCACCGCTCGATCAGGAAGGCCGAGACGGCGTAGCCGGGCAGCTGCGCCACGGTGATGATGAGCGTGAACTCGAACGAGCGCACGAGCGAGAAGCCCTGCGCGACGAGCAGCGACGGGATCCAGATGAACGCGCCGTAGTACGAGAAGTTGATGCAGAACCAGACGATCCAGAGGGCGATCGTGCGGCCGCGCAGCTGCCGCGACCAGATCGAGACGCGCGCCGTCGCGGCGTCCGCCCGCGCACCCGCCGCCGCCGCGGGCGCGGCAGGGACGTCCGGCAGGTGCCGCGGCGCCTCGACGCCGGCCGCCTCCTCGAAGCGCCGCACCGTGCGCTCCGCCTCGGGCAGGCGCCCCTTCGACTCGAGGAACCGCACCGACTCGGGCATGCCCCAGCGCACGACGATCGAGAAGACCGCCGGCGCCATGCCGATCGCGAGGCCCCACCGCCAGCCGTCGTCCGAGGCGCCGACGACGAACGTGCCGATGACCGCAGCGGCGATCCAGCCGACCGCCCAGAACGCCTCGAGCCACACCACGACGCGGCCGCGGATGCGCTTGGGCGCGAACTCGCTGATGAGCGTCGACGCGACGGGCAGCTCGGCGCCCAGGCCGAGGCCGACGACGAAGCGCAGCACGAGCAGCGCCGCGAGCGACCCGACGAGCGCCGAGGCGCCGGTCGCGAGCCCGTAGACGATGAGCGTGAGCGCGAACACGCTGCGGCGGCCGATGCGGTCGGCGAGCAGCCCGCCGACCGTCGCGCCGATCGCCATGCCGACGAAGCCGACCGACGCGATCCAGCTCGTCTCGGTCGTCGTGAGCGCCCACTGCTGCGCGAGCGCCGCGATCACGAACGAGATGAGGCCCACGTCCATCGCGTCGAGCGCCCAGCCGATGCCGGCGGTGCCGAGCAGCCGCCCGTGCTTCGGGGTGAACGGCAGCGCGTCGAGGCGCTCGGATCGGGTGAGCCCGTCGGGAGGGGGCAGCGCGGTCATGCGGAGGCCTCTCGGAGCGGGGCTCGGTCGCCACCACGATAGTGCGGCTAGCGTGGTGGCATGGCAGCCGACAGCGAGCAGGGCGACCCGGACGTCGAGCGGGCCGAGGTCGCCGCCTTCGTCACCGCGTCGGCGGATGCGCTGTGGCCGCTGTGGACGACGGCCGAGGGCCTCGAGCGGTGGTGGTGGCCGCAGTTCGACGACGCGCGCTACGAGGTGGATGCCCGCGAGGACGGCTGGTACCGGATCAGCACGTCCAGCGGGGGCTTCGGCGTGCAGGGCCGCTACCTCGAGCTCGACGAGGGCCGCCGGATCGTGCAGACCTGGCTGTGGCTCGGCGGCGACGAGGACGCGCGGCAGTACGAGCAGATCGTCTCGATCGACTTCACCGAGCAGGAGGGCGGCACGCTCATCCGCGTCGCGCAGACCGTGCCGCTCGACGAGGTCGACTCCATCAGCGAGGGCTGGCAGGACATCCTCACTCGGCTCGAGGAGCTCGTCGACGACGAGGGATGACCGCGATGGTGCCGGGCCGCCGAGAGGCGAAACGGTCACATCCATGGGATGCTGGGTGACGACCCGCAGACCGATGGAGGCGCGATGGCGAACGAGGCCACCAGGCGACCGAACATCCGCGACGTCGCGGCCGCCGCCGGGGTCAGCTACCAGACCGTGTCGCGTGCGCTCAACCGGCATCCCAACATCCGCCCGGACACGCTCGCGCGCATCGAGGCGGCGATCGTGGAGCTGGGCTATCGTCCGAACGCGGCCGCGCGGGCGCTCGTGCGCCGCAGCTCGCAGACGATCGGGCTGCTGACGCTGCCGACGACCGACTACGGGCCCCAGGCCCAGCAGATCGCGATCGAGACGGCCGCCCGCGACGCCGGGTACCGGATCGCGCTCACGAACGCGACCTCCGGGAGCGTCGACGACCTCGCGGCCGGGGTGACCTTCCTGCGCGAGACGAACATCGATGCGCTCGTCGTCTCGGTCGCCGAGACCGCGATGCTCGAGGCGCTCGCGCAGCTGCGCGTCGAGGTGCCCTACGTCACGCTCGAGCCGACCGGCCTCGCGTCGGGGCACAGCGTGGCGATCGATCAGCGGCTCGGCGCGCGCATGGCGGTCGACGTGCTCGCGAGCGCAGGGCACCGTCGGATCTCGCAGCTGCGCGGCCCGAGGGGGTCGATCGACGCGAGCGCACGCTCCACCGGGGTCGACGAGCGGGTGGCCGAGCTCGGGCTGGAGCTCGTCGGCACGGTGGAGGGCGACTGGACGCCGGACTCCGGCCATCGAGCCGGCCCTCGGCTGCTCGCCATGGGGGCGACCGGGATCGTCGTCGGCAACGACCAGATGGCGCTCGGGCTCATGCACGCGTGCCGGGACGCGGGGCTCGCCGTGCCGGGCGACGTGTCGATCGTCGGCTTCGACGACGTGCCGGAGGCGGCGCACTACCCGACGCCGCTCACGACGGTGCGGCAGGAGTTCGAGCAGGTGGGGGCCGCCGCGATGCGCGTGCTGCTCGACGACCTGGCCGGTCGCTCCGGCCCCGTGCACCTGCGCATCCCGCCGGTGCTCGTGCAGCGCGACTCGGTCGCGCCGCCGCGCTGACGCACCTCGAGGACACGCGGAAGGTCACGGTTCGGCCACGGAGTGGCGCGCATGTGACCGTTTCGCATACAGTGTCGTCCACTCAGTGTCACCCACTGCACCGCGGCACCGGCCGCACGAGACGACGGAGTCCCATGGAACAGCGCCGAGCCGACGCGATCGCAGCCGTGCGCACGCAGGTCGCCGGCCTGCACGCCGAGCTCGTCCGCTACGGCCTCGTGGTCTGGACCGGCGGCAACGTCTCCGGCCGGGTGCCGGGGGAGGACCTGTTCGTCATCAAGCCGTCCGGCGTCGACTACGACGACCTGACGCCCGAGTCGATGATCCTGTGCGACCTCGACGGCGTCGTCGTGCCGGGCAGCGAGGGCTCCGAGCGCTCGCCCTCGAGCGACACCGCCGCGCACGCCTACGTCTACCGGCACATGCCGGAGGTCGGCGGCGTCGTCCACACCCACTCGACCTACGCGACCGCGTGGGCTGCGCGCGCCGAGGCGATCCCGTGCCACATCACGGCGATGGCGGATGAGTTCGGCGGCGAGATCCCGGTCGGCCCGTTCGCGATCATCGGCGACGACTCGATCGGCCGCGGCATCGTCGAGACCCTCGCCGGCCACCGCTCCCGCGCGGTGCTCATGCAGAACCACGGCCCCTTCACGATCGGCAGCGACGCGCGCGACGCGGTGAAGGCGGCGGTGATGTGCGAGGACGTCGCCCGCACCATGCACCTCGCGCGGCAGGGCGGCGCGACCATCCCCATCGACCCGGCGGCGATCGACGCGCTCTTCGACCGCTACCAGCACGTCTACGGCCAGCAGGAGGCAACCGAGTGACCAGCATCATCCCCGACCCGACGACCCGCACGGTCTGGTTCCTCACCGGCAGCCAGGGGCTGTACGGCGAGGAGACGCTCGCGCAGGTCGCCGCGCAGTCGCGGGAGGTCGCGGCGCTGCTCGCCGATGCCGACGAGATCCCCGTGACGATCGAGTGGCGACCGGTGCTCACGTCGCAGGACGCGATCCGCCGGGCCGCGCTCGAGGCGAACGCCGACGACGCCGTGATCGGCGTGATCGTCTGGATGCACACGTTCAGCCCGGCGAAGATGTGGATCGCCGGCCTCGAGGCGCTCGCGAAGCCGATGCTGCACCTGCACACCCAGCACAACGTCGCGCTGCCGTGGGCCGAGATCGACTTCGACTTCATGAACCTCAACCAGGCCGCGCACGGCGATCGCGAGTTCGGCTACCTGGCCGCGCGCCTCGGGGTGCCGCGCACGATCGTCGTCGGCCACGCATCCGCCCCTCGCGTCCGCGCGCAGGTCGGCACCTGGTCGCGCGCGGCGCTCGGCACCGCCGCGCTGCGCTCGCTCAAGGTGGCGCGCTTCGGCGACAACATGCGCTTCGTCGCGGTCACCGAGGGCGACAAGACCGAGGCGGAGATCCGGCTCGGCACGCAGATCAACACCTGGGGCGTGACCGAGCTCGCGGATGCGGTCGCCGCCGCCGACGACGCGGCGGTCGCCGCGCTCGTCGACGAGTACGTCGCGACCTACGACGTCGCCGAGGAGCTGCTGCCCGGCGGCGACCGGCACCAGTCGCTCGTCGACGGCGCGCGCATCGAGGTCGGCCTGCGGGGCTTCCTCGTCGACGGCGGCTTCGGCGCCTTCACGACGAGCTTCGAGGACCTCGGCACCCTGCCGCAGCTGCCGGGGCTCGCGGTGCAGCGGCTGATGGCCGACGGCTACGGCTTCGGCGCGGAGGGCGACTGGAAGACGGCGATCCTCGTGCACGCCGCCGCCCACATGGGCGCGGGCCTCCCGGGCGGCGCGAGCCTCATGGAGGACTACACGTACCACCTGGTCGAGGGCGAGGAGGTGATCCTGGGCGCGCACATGCTCGAGGTGAGCCCGAGCCTCACGACCTCCCGGGCGCGGCTCGAGGTGCACCCGCTCGGCATCGGCGGCAAGGACGACCCGGTGCGGCTCGTCTTCACCGCCGACCCCGGGCCCGCCGTCGTCGTCGCGCTCAGCGACATGCGCGAGCGGTTCCGCATGACCGCGAACGCGGTCGAGAACGTCGCGCTGCCGGAGCCGATGCCGAAGCTCCCGGTGGGCCACGCCATCTGGCGTCCCGCGCCGGATCTCGCGACCTCCGCGACGGCCTGGCTCACCGCCGGCGCCGCGCACCACACCGTGATGTCGACCCAGGTCGGCATCGACGCCTTCCGCGAGCTCGCCCGCCAGTCCGGGATCGAGTTCCTCGCGATCGACGAGGCCACCACCGCCGACGGGTTCGAGCGCGAAGTGCGCTGGAACGCCGCCTACCACCGACTCGCACAGGGCCTGGGCTGACGCCCGGACCCTTCCCGCGACCGAACGGTCGCACCTACCCTCGCCGCATCGCGGCACCCATGAAAGGAACCACAGTGAAGAAGCACCGCATCCTCGGCGCTGTCGCCGCTGCAGGCGTGATCGCGCTCCTCGCGACCGGCTGCGGCCGTGGCGGCACCGCTGACCCGGCTGCGACCGACGGGGCGCAGGAGCCCGGCGGCTCCGGCCAGATCGTGGGCGTCGCCATGCCGACGCAGCAGTCGGAGCGCTGGATCGCCGACGGCGACAACGTCCGCTCGCAGCTGGAGGAGATGGGCTACACCGTCGACCTGCAGTACGCGAACGACGACATCCCCACGCAGGTCTCGCAGATCGAGAACATGATCTCCTCGGGCGCTGAGGCCCTGATCATCGCCTCGATCGACGGCACGACGCTCACCGACGTGCTCGCGCAGGCGGGCGACGCCGGCATCCCGGTCATCGCCTACGACCGCCTCATCAACGGCAGCCCGAACGTCGACTACTACACGACGTTCGACAACTTCCAGGTGGGCGTGCAGCAGGCGACGAGCCTGCTGACCGGCCTCGGCGTGGTCGACGAGAACGGCGAGCGCACCGACGTCGACCGGTCCGCTCAACGTCGAGCTCTTCGCCGGCAGCCCCGACGACAACAACGCCACGTTCTTCTGGGACGGCGCCATGAGCGTCCTGCAGCCCCTGATCGACGAGGGCGTGCTCGTCGTGCCCTCCGGCCAGACCGACGTTCGAGCAGGCGGCGATCCTCCGCTGGCTGCCCGAGACGGCGCAGGAGCGCATGGAGAACATCCTGACCGTCATCGGCGACACGCAGCTCGACGGCGTGCTCTCGCCCTACGACGGCCTGTCGATCGGCATCATCTCGGCCCTCACCTCCGGCGGCTACTCCACCGACGCCCTGCCGATCATCACCGGCCAGGACGCGGAGGTCGGCTCGGTGCAGTCGATCATCGCCGGCGAGCAGTACTCGACCATCTTCAAGGACACGCGACTGCTCGCCGAGCAGGCCGTGACCATGGTGGACTCGATCCTGCCACGGCGAGGAGCCCGAGGTGAACGACACGGAGACCTACGACAACGGCGACCACATCGTGCCGTCGTACCTGCTCGAGTCGACCATCGTCACGGTCGACAACTACGAGGAGGTCCTCATCGACTCGGAGTACTACACCGAGGACGAGCTCTCCTGACGGTCCGGGGCGGGGGCGCGAGCCCCCGCCCCGCACCATCCCCCATCAGCGGCATCGAAGCGGAAGGAGGGGCGCCATGACGGCGATCCTCGAGATGCGCGGCATCACCAAGGAGTTCCCGGGCGTCAAGGCGCTCTCCGACGTCAACCTCACCGTCGAGCGCGGCGAGGTCCACGCCATCTGCGGCGAGAACGGCGCGGGCAAGTCCACGCTCATGAAGGTGCTCTCGGGCGTCTACCCCCACGGCACCTACGACGGGCGAGATCGTCTTCGAGGCCGAGCCCGTGCAGTTCCGCTCGATCCCGACTCCGAGCACAACGGCATCGTGATCATCCACCAGGAGCTCGCGCTCAGCCCGCACCTGTCGCTCGCCGAGAACATCTTCCTCGGCAACGAGCGCGCCGGGCGCGGCGGCCTGATCGACTGGCACGCCACGAACGCCGAGGCGCAGAAGCTCCTCGCCCGCGTCGGGCTGGGCGACAACCCGGCCGTGCGCGCCAACGAGGTCGGCGTCGGCAAGCAGCAGCTCGTCGAGATCGCGAAGGCGCTCTCGAAGGACGTGAAGCTGCTGATCCTCGACGAGCCCACCGCGGCCCTCAACGACGAGGACTCCGCACACCTGCTCGACCTGATCCGCCACCTCAAGCAGCAGGGGATCACGTCGATCATCATCAGCCACAAGCTCAACGAGATCAAGGCGATCGCCGACAAGGTCACGGTCATCCGCGACGGCCGCACGATCGAGACGCTCGTCGCCGACGAGCGTCACCGAGGACCGCATCATCAAGGGCATGGTCGGCCGCGATCTCGAGTCGCGCTACCCGGCCCGTGACGTCGACGATCGGCGACGAGGTCTTCCGCGATCGAGGACTGGCGGGTGCACCACCCCACCGAGTCGGGCCGCGTCATGATCCACGACGCCAACCTGTCCGTCCGCGCCGGCGAGGTGGTCGGCATCGCCGGGCCTCATGGGCGCGGGCCGCACCGAGCTGGCGATGAGCGTCTTCGGCCGCTCGTACGGCTCGCACATCACCGGCACCGCCTACCTGCACGGCAAGCAGATCGACGTGCGCACCGTGCCGGCGGCCATCCGCGCGGGCCTCGCGTACGCGACCGAGGACCGCAAGCTCTACGGCCTCAACCTCATCGAGGACATCAAGCGCAACATCTCGGCCGCGGCCCTCGACAAGCTCGTGAAGCGCGTGCTCGTCGACGGCGAGGAGGAGATCCTCGTCGCGGAGGGCTACCGCAAGAGCATGCGCATCAAGACGCCGGACGGTCGACGCGGTGGTCGGGCAAGCTCTCCGGCGGCAACCAGCAGAAGGTCGTGCTGTCGAAGTGGCTGTTCACCGACCCCGAGGTGCTCATCCTCGACGAGCCCACGCGCGGCATCGACGTCGGCGCGAAGTACGAGATCTACACGATCATCAACCAGCTCGCCGCGCCGGGAAGGCGGTCATCGTCATCTCGTCCGAGCTGCCCGAGCTGCTCGGCATCTGCGACCGCATCTACACGCTGTCGGAGGGCCGGATGACCGGTGAGTTCCCGATCGCCCAGGCGACCCCCGAGGCGCTCATGCAGCGCATGACCCAGGAGAAGGAGGCGGACCATGTCCTCGCCCAGTGACCCGTCGACCGCGGCACCCCCACTCGCCGCGACGCGGCCGAGCCGGCGACCTGGCGCCCTCGCCGCTGCGCACCGCGGCTCGTTCCTGCTCTCGCGCGTGCAGCAGATCGGCATCTTCATCGCCCTCGTGGTGATCGTGCTGCTGTTCCAGGGGCTGACGGGCGGCCGCCTGCTCACCGCGGGCAACGTCGCCAACATCATCGTCCAGAACAGCTACATCCTGATCCTCGCGATCGGCATGGTGATGATCATCATCGCCGGCCACATCGACCTGTCGGTCGGCTCGGTCGCCGCGTTCGTCGGCGCCGCGACCGGCGTGATGGTCGTGCAGTGGGGCTGGCCGTGGTGGCTCGCGATCCTCGTCGGCATCGCTGCTCGGCGCGCTCGTCGGCGCCTGGCAGGGCTTCTGGGTGGCGGTGGTCGGGATCCCGGCGTTCATCGTGACCCTCGCGGGCATGCTCATCTTCCGCGGCCTCACGCAGATCACGCTCTCGAACACGCAGATCACGCCGTTCCCGACCGAGTACCGGCAGCTCGGCGGCGGCTACCTGTTCCCGCAGCTGTTCCCGGCGTCGACGAGCCCCGCCGAGTGGATCACGGTCGGCCTCGGCCTGCTCACGCTCGTGCTGTTCGTCGGCTCGCAGCTGCGCGGCCGCGGCAAGCGCATCAAGCTCGGCGTCGAGGCCGAGCCGGCCTGGTGGTTCTGGACCCGCACGGGCTTCGGCGCGCTGCTCATCGTGCTCCTCACCTACCTGCTCGGCATCGCCGAGGGCTCGCGCGGCACGCCGATCGTGCTCATCGTGCTCGGCGCGCTCGTCGTCGCCTACTCGATCGTCATGCAGCGCACCCGCTTCGGCCGCCACATCTACGCCGTCGGCGGCAACCGGCACGCGGCCGACCTCTCGGGCATCCGCTCGAAGCGCATCGACTTCATGCTGTTCGTCAACATGGGCATGCTCGCGGCGCTCGCGGGCATCGTCTTCACCGGCCGCCTCAACTCGGCAGGTCCGGGCGCGGGCAACCTGTTCGAGCTCGACGCGATCGCGGCGTCGTTCATCGGCGGCGCTGCCGTGCAGGGCGGCATCGGCACGGTCGTCGGCGCGATCACCGGCGGTCTCATCATGGGTGTGCTCAACAACGGCATGTCGCTCATGGGCGTCTCGACCGACTACCAGCAGTTCATCAAGGGCATGGTGCTGCTGCTGGCCGTCGCCTTCGACGTCTACAACAAGCGGCGCGCGCGCTCGCTCGGCTGACGAGCATCGACGACGACGGCCCCGGGCGCACGCCCGGGGCCGTCGGCGTTGCGGCGAGCGGTCGAGCGCACGCCTAGACTTCACCACATGGTGAAGTCAACGGTGGACTCGGTCGCGCACGCGATCGCGTCCGCGCCGCGCCGCCTGCTCGTCGGGCCGGCTCGCCGAGGGCCCGGCGAGCATGAGCGAGCTCGCCGCGGTCTCGGCGTCACGCTGCCCGCCATCGACAAGCACGTGCGCGTGCTCGAGGCGGCAGGGCTCGCCCGCAAGCGCCGCGCCGGTCGCCGCGCCGTCGTGACGCTCGAGCCCGGCGGCCTCGACCTGCTCGCCGACTGGGCGACCGGGGTGCGCGCGATGTGGCGTGCGCGGCTGGCGGACTTCGCCGCGCACGTGGGGACGCAGCCCTCGGCCCCGGATCACACGACGGGCCGCGATCAGCCGACGGGCCCCGACCAGGAGGAGCGATGACCGAGACGCAGATCGAGCTGTCGCAGCGCGTGGCAGCCCCGCGCGCCGATGCGTGGCTCGCATGGACGGACCCCGCGGCGATCGCCCGCTGGTGGTGGCACCGCATCCCGGGCACCACGATCGCGGCGGATGCCCGGGTCGGCGGGCGCTACCGGTTCGAGAACCGCGATGCGGGCTTCGGCGTCACCGGGGAGTACCTCGAGGTGGAGCCCCTGGAGCTGCTCGTCCTCACGTGGCGATGGATCGACGACGGGGTCGAGGGCGACGCGGTCGACACCGTGACCGTGCGGTTCGCCGACGACGGCGACGGCACGCTCGTGACGGTCGTGCACGCGACCGCGCGTCGGGCGCCGCCGACTACGAGGTCGGCTGGCGCGAGACGCTCGAGCAGCTGCCGGTCGCGCTCTGACGCCTGCCGCGCCGCAGCCGGGCGCATCCGACCACGCACGGGTCGTTCGTTGGGCTAAGGAGGTAGGCTGGCGACCACACCTGACACGAAGAGGACCCGCATGCTGCTCGCCATCGTCAACGCCAAGGTCGTGCCCGTCGAGGGCGAGGAGTTCGAGGGCACCATCCTCGTGCGGGACGGCAGGATCGCCGAGCTCGGCGCCGACGTGGTCGTGCCCGACGGCGCCGACGTGCTCGACGTCGAGGGCGCGCAGGTGACGCCCGGCCTCATCGACGCGCACGTGCACCTCGGCGTGCACCCCGAGGGCGACGGCGCGACCGCGAGCGACACGAACGAGATGACGAACCCCAACACCGCGGGGGTGCGCACGATCGACGCGATCGACCCCTTCGACGAGGGCTTCGACCTCGCGCTCGCAGGCGGCGTCACCACGGTGAACGTCAACCCCGGCTCGGGCAACCCGATCGGCGGCCAGGCGACCACGATCCACACGCACGGCCGCATCGTCGACCACATGGTGCTGCGCGAGCCGGCGGGCCTCAAGAGCGCGCTGGGCGAGAACCCGAAGCGCGTCTACGGCGACAAGAAGGTGACGCCGTCGACGCGGATGGGCACGGCCAAGATCCTGCGCGACGCGTTCGTCGCGGCGCAGAACTACCAGCGTCGCCTCGCCGACCCCGAGAACGACCGCACCCACGACGTCGACCTCACCATGGAGGCGCTCGTCAAGGTGCTCCGCCGCGAGATCCCGTGGCGCCAGCACGCGCACCGCGCCGACGACATCGTGACGGCGCTGCGGCTGCAGGCCGAGTTCGGCTACGAGCTCATCATCGACCACGGCACGGAGGCGCACGTCGTCGCCGACCTCCTCGCCGAGCGCGGCGTGCCGGTCCTCATCGGCCCGCTGTTCACCACGAAGTCGAAGATGGAGCTGCGCAAGCGCTCCATCGCCAACCCCGGCAAGCTCGCGCGAGCCGGCGTCGAGATCTCGCTCATCACCGACCACCCGGTCATCCCCATCTCGTTCCTCGCGCACCAGGCATCCTTCGCCGTCCGCGAGGGCCTCGACCGCGACACGGCGCTGCGCGCGATCACGATCAATCCGGCGAAGGCGCTCGGCGTCGCCGCTGAGGTCGGCTCGCTCGAGGTCGGCAAGCGCGCCGACATCGTCGTCTGGGGCGGCGACTGGATGGACCCCATGGCCCGCCCGCGGACCGTGCTCATCGACGGCCGCGTCGTGTTCGAGCACGACGTCGCGACCGGCGAGGAGCGCGTCGCATCGCGCGACGACGTGCCGCTGCGGCTCAGCGCGGAGTGACCGCGCACCCCGGAGACGCGCTGAGCCCCAGCCGTCGCTTCACCACCCTGCTCGTGCTCGGCCTGCTGGCCGGGCTGGGGCCGTTCACCATCGACCTCTACCTGCCAGCCTTCCCGGCGGTGAAGGACGAGTTCGACACGACGGATGCGGCCGTGCAGCTCACGCTGTCGGCCACCACGATCGGGTTCGCGCTCGGGCAGCTCGTCGTCGGTCCGCTCTCCGACCGGATCGGGCGCCGGCGGCCGCTGCTCATCGCCACCACCGTGCACGTGCTCGCGAGCGTCGGCGTCGCGCTCGCGCCCGACATCGTGTCGCTCTCCGTGCTCCGCATCGTGCAGGGCTTCGGCGCCGCGGCGGGCACCGTCGTCGCGATGGCGATGGTGCGCGACCTCTTCAGCGGCTCGAGGCTCGTCACCGCGCTCTCGCGGCTCGCGCTCGTGATCGGCATCGCCCCGATCGCGGCCCCGGTGCTGGGCTCGTGGCTGCTGGGCGTGCTCCACTGGCGCGGGCTGTTCTGGGTGCTCGCCGGCTACGCCGTGCTCGTGATCGTGCTGCAGCTGGTGTTCCTGCGCGAGACGCTGCCGCCGCACCTGCGGCACGCTCCGGGCCACACGACGCTGCGGCAGCGCTACCGGGCCGTGCTCAGCGACCGCGTCTTCGTCGGCGTCGCGGTCATCGGCGCCAGCATCTTCGGCGGCATGTTCGCCTACCTCGCGACCGCGTCGCTGCTGCTGCAGGAGGTCTACGGCTTCACCCCCGGCGAGTTCGGGCTCATCTTCGCGATCTGCTCCGTCGCGGTGCTCGCGGGCACGCAGACCGCGGGTCGCGCCGCGAACCGGTGGGGTGCGCAATGGGTGCTCGCCGTCTCCACGTCGCTGCTCATCGTGGGCGCGTCGGGCATCATCGCCCTCGACCTCGCGGGCCTCGGGGTCGTCGGG
Source organism: uncultured Actinomycetota bacterium (assembly GCA_963803465.1). Classification (GTDB taxonomy): domain Bacteria; phylum Actinomycetota; class Actinomycetes; order Actinomycetales; family Microbacteriaceae; genus Agrococcus. Next base: position 665,823 of record CAWDMS010000004.1, on the reverse strand, counting down.
CTCGTGCCGCCGCTCGCGCTGTTCGCGTTCGCCTTCGGCCTCTCCATGCCGTGCGTGCAGACGCTCGCGCTCGCGAACCACGGCGCGGAGGCCGGCACCGCCGCGTCGCTGCTGGGCGCCCTCAACATGTCGATCGCGGGGCTCGTCAGCCCGATCGTCGGCCTGTTCCGCATCGAGAACGCCATCCCCATGGGCGTCGTGATGCTGCTGTGCGGCGTACTCGCGACCTGCTCGCTCTGGCTCGTCGTGCGACCCCACCGCGTGCCGCCGATCGAATGACGGATGCGCCGATCCGGTCGCGGTGCCGTCATGCTCGCGCGCGGCGCCGACCTAGGATGGCGACATGACCGACGAGCTGGCGCAGGTGCAGGCGGAACTCGAGGCGGCGCGACAGGCGCAGGCGGCGGCCGAGGCGCGCCTGGCGCAGCTGCGGGCGAACGAGGTGCGCGCGAAGGCCGACCTGCCGCCGTCCGCGGCCGACGACGCGACGCCGGCGGGCTCGCCGCCCGTCGCCGACTCGTACGCCGAGGCACCCGAGGCCGCGGTGCCCGCCGATCCCGATCAGCCGGTCGAACCCGGCGAGACGATCGAGCCGACGTCGAGCGACGGTCCGCTCAGCGCGGACGAGGTCGCGGCGGTGCGCGCCGGCTACGCGTTCGACGGTCCCGCGCTCGAGATGGGCGCGCTCGTCAACGGCGAGGCCGACGCCGAGACGCCCGTGCGCATCCCGCTCGGCATGGTCAACCGCCACGGCCTCATCGCCGGAGCGACCGGCACCGGCAAGACGAAGACGCTCCAGGTGCTCGCCGAGCAGCTCTCGGCGGCGGGCGTGCCGGTGTTCGCCGCCGACATCAAGGGCGACCTCTCGGGCGTCGCGACGGCGGGGGAGTCGGACGAGCGGCTGCTGGCCCGCACCGCCGGCATCGGGCAGGCGTGGGAGGCCCGGGCGTTCCCGGTCGAGTACTTCGCGCTCGGCGGCAAGGGGATCGGCGTGCCGGTGCGCGCGACCGTGCTCTCCTTCGGCCCGACGCTGCTCGCGAAGGTGCTCGGCCTCAACGACACCCAGGAGTCGAGCCTCGGCATCGTCTTCGCCTACGCCGACGAGCAGCGGCTGCCGCTCGTCGACCTCAAGGACCTGCGCGAGCTGCTGCTGTGGCTCACGGGCGATGAGGGCAAGGGCGACCTGAAGCGGCTCGGCGGGATCTCCACCCAGACCGCCGGCGTCATCCTGCGCGAGATCACCGCCTTCGCCGAGCAGGGCGCCGAGATCTTCTTCGGCGAGCCCGAGTTCGACAGCCGCGAGCTCATGCGCACCACGCAGGACGGCCGCGGCGTCATCAGCCTGCTCGAGGTGCCGGGCGTCGCGAGCCAGCCCGCGCTGTTCTCCACGTTCCTCATGTGGCTGCTCGCCGACCTGTTCGAGGACCTGCCGGAGGTCGGCGACATCGACAAGCCGAAGCTCGTGTTCTTCTTCGACGAGGCGCACCTGCTGTTCAAGGATGCGTCGAAGGACTTCCTCAGCGCCATCACCCAGACCGTGCGGCTCATCCGCTCGAAGGGCGTCGGCATCTTCTTCGTCACCCAGACGCCCAAGGACGTGCCCTCCGACGTGCTCGCCCAGCTCGGCTCGCGGGTGCAGCACCAGCTGCGCGCGCACACGCCGGACGACGCGACCGCGCTGCGGCAGACGGTGCGCACCTACCCGAACAGCGGCTACGACCTCGAGCAGGTGCTGACGAGCCTGGGCATCGGGGAGGCGATCGTCACGGTGATGAACGAGCGCGGCGCGCCCACGCCGGTCGCCTGGACCCGCTTGCGGGCTCCGCAGGGCTCGATGGACCCGACGCCCGAGGCGGCCATGCGGCAGAGCGTCGAGTCGTCGCCGCTGCTGCCCGCCTACGGCACGGCGGTGGACCGGGAGTCGGCCTACGAGCTGCTGCAGGCGCGGCTCGCCGCGGCGGAGCGCGCGGAGCAGGACGAGGCGGCGCGGGAGGCCGCCGAGCAGGAGGCGGCGAGGCTCGAGAAGGACGCGGCGCGCAACCGCCCGACCGGCCGGCAGAGCCGCGAGCGCTCCGGCGGCAGCGTGGTGACCGACTTCATCGGATCGCGCACCGGCCAGTCGATCATCCGCGAGATCGTGCGCGGCGTGTTCGGCAACCGGCGCCGGTGAGCACGACCGAGGCCCCCGAGGCACGAGCGCGACCGCGCCGGAGGGCAGCCCTGACGGAGACGCTGCGAGGGCAGCTCCTGTCGCTCGGGGTGCTCGCGCTCGTGCTCGTGGTGCTGACGGTCATGGCCGCCGGCGTCTGGGACCGGCCCTGGATCTGGGCGAGCGTCGCCGTCGTCACGGCCGCGACCGGGCTCGCCCTGCTCGGGCAGGGCCCGCTGTACGAGGCGAGGTGGCTGCCGGTGCTCGTGCCGGCGATGGACCTGCTGACCATCATGCTGCTGCTCGGCGACCCGGGGGTGCCCCGGATCGTGGCGATGCTCGCGGTCGTGCCGGCGTTCTGGCTGGGCTTCGTCGGGCGTCGCCGGGGTGTCGTCATCGCGGCGGCGGGCGGCGCCGCCATGGGTGTCGCGATGGGCCTCCAGATCGCCGGCTCGACCGGCACGACCACGACGGCGAACGCGGTCGGTGCGGTCGTCGTGCCGGTCGCCCTCATCGCCGCCGCGTTCTTCGCCGACAACTACACCGGCAGGATCGAGCACCAGCAGCTCGCGATCCTCGAGCGGGAGCGCGAGAAGACGGCGATGGCGCACCAGCTCGTCGCCGACGGGGCGCTCCTCGACGCGATCTTCGAGACGGCGCGCGTCGGCCTGCTGCTGCTCGATGCCGACGGCGGCGTCGTGCGCGTCAACCCGACGCTCAGCGACCACCCGGCCCTCACCGGCAGCACGATCGGCGATGTCCTCGCGGGCGCGCGGTTCCTCGACCTGGAGTCGCGGCAGCCGATCACCCGGCGCGACACGCCCTTCGTCCGCGCAGCGCGCGGCGAGTCGTTCGACAACGCCAGGTTCTGGATCGCCCGGCCGGGGCACGACATGTTCGCCGTGACCGTGTCGTCGCGACCGCTGATCGTGGCGGGCGAGTTCCGCGGCTCGATCGCGTCGGTCGACGACGTGACCGCGTACATGCGGATGCTCGAGGACCGGGACGACTTCGTGGCGCTCATCTCGCACGAGCTGCGCACGCCGCTGACGTCGATCGCCGGCTACATGGAGCTCATCATGGACGAGTCCATGCCCGCGGAGCTCCACTCGTGGCTCAGGATCGTGCAGCGCAACAGCGACCGCCTGCGCACCCTCGTCGAGGACCTGCTGATGGTCGGCGAGATGAGTCGGGGCGAGCTGCACCTCGAGCCCGCCCGGGCCGACCTGCGCCAGCTCGCGGCCGACGCCGTCGCGCTGCTCGACCACCGGGCGAGGAACCGCGGCATCGAGCTGCGCCTCGCGGACGGGCCGGCGGTCGCGCTCGTCGCGGATCCGCGGCGCGTCAGCCAGGTGCTCGAGAACCTCATCTCCAACGGCATCAAGTACACCCGCGACGGCGGCTTCGTCGAGGTGCGCGTCGACCTCGACGCGGCCGATGCGCGCGTGCAGGTCGCCGACGACGGCCCCGGCGTGGCCGAGCAGGAGTCGGTGCGGGTGTTCGAGCGCTTCTACCGATCGTCCACCGCGCGGGCCTCCGGCGTGCAGGGCGCGGGGCTCGGCCTCTGGATCTGCCGCATGATCGTGCAGGCGCACGACGGATCGATCGCCTTCGACAGCGTCGTCGGCGAGGGATCAGTCGCGACGGTCCGACTGCCCGCCGCCTGACGGGGCCGGCGCCACCGGATCCGCCTCGACGAAGCCGGTGCGCGTCATCTCGCCCCAGACCTGCTGACGGTTCGTGAGGCCCGCCCACCAGCCCTGCAGCCGCCAGACGGCGGTGAGCTGGCGGTAGCCGAGGCTCTCGGCGACGACCGCCCACAGGGTCGCGCCCATGTCGCGCCAGCGGTCGTAGCGGTGGAAGCTCGCCTCCTCGACGACGACGGCCGCGAGCGTCACGAGCGTGCCGTAGCCGTAGGCGACGAGCGTCAGCAGCAGCGCCATGCCCGGGTCCACGGCGCCGACGAGCAGGCCGACCACGACGAGCACGAGGCCGATGAGCTCGATGAGCGGCGCGAACAGCTCGAAGAGCCAGTAGTAGGGCAGCGCCAGCATGCCGACCCGGCCGTAGCGCGGGTTGAGCAGCATGCCGCGGTAGCCCCACAGCACCTCCCACAGCCCTCGGTGCCAGCGCCGGCGCTGGCGAGCGAGCACCCGGAGCGTCGACGGCGCCTCCGTCCAGCTGACGGGCTCGGCGACGAACTCCACGCGCGAGTCGCGGTGGCCGTTCCGGATCCAGCGCTGGATGCGCATGACGAGCTCGAAGTCCTCACCGATCGAGTCGGCGTCGAGGCCGCCGAGGTCGATGAGCACGTCGCGGCGGAACATGCCGAAGGCGCCGGAGATGAGGATCAGCGCGTTGAGGTCGGACCAGGCGGTGCGGCCGAGCAGGAACGCGCGCAGGTACTCGACCACCTGGATGCGGGCGATGAGCTCCTTCGGCATCCGGATGTCGACGATGCGGCCGCTCTGCACGCGGCTGTTGTTGACGATGCGGACGACGCCGCCGGTCGCCACGACGCGCTCGGGGTCGTCGGCGAACGGCTTCGAGACCGACAGCAGCGCGTCGGGCTCGAGGATGGAGTCGGCGTCGACCATGACGACGAGCTCCTTGCTCGCGAGGTCGAGCCCGAGGTTGACGGAGTCGGAGCGGCCCGAGTTCTCCTTGTCGACGACGAGCAGCGGCACGGCCGGGTCGGGGGAGCGCCACACGCCCCGGAGCGCGCCCCGGACGGGGATCCGCCCCGGCAGGTCGCGCTCGTCCGGGACCAGGCCGTACGCGTCGCGCAGCAGCCGCATGGTGTCGTCGGCGCTGCCGTCGTTGACGACGATCACCTCGTGGTCGGGATAGCGCAGGTCGAGCACCGAGCGCACGCTCGTGAGGATGACGGCGGCCTCGTTGTAGGCGGGCACGATGACGCTCACGCCGAGGCTGAGCGGCGACGCCGCCATGGCGTCCTCGCCGCGGTGCTCGCTGCGGCGGAGGTAGCGGGCGAAGTGCCGCGCCGCGAGCAGCACCAGCACGCAGCATCGACGTGTTCGCGAGCACGAAGTAGACGGCGGCGGGCCACGCGACCGCGGTGAAGATCGCCTCGATGACGTCGTGCAGCCAGGTCATGCGCTCGCCTCCGATCGGTGGATGCCGGCGGCGCGGCGCACCCCGGGCTGCGCGGCCGCGGCGACGCGCTCGAGCGCCTCGCCCGTCCAGCCGTCGGGCATCGACAGGAGCACGCGCGCCGCGGCCTCGCCGACGGTGCCGCCCGCGAGCGCAGCGGCGCCGAGCGCGGGCACGGCGGCGCGCACGGGCATCCGCTCGAGCGAGCGCATCGCGGCGAGTCGGACCGACTCGTGCTCGTCGTCGACGAGCCGCGCGAGCGCCTCGCCAGAGCCGGGCGCCTGCAGCAGGCCGGCGACGCGAGCGGCACCGCGGCGCACGCCGGCGTCGGCGTCGTCGAGGGCCACGCGGACCCGATCGCCGACCGCAGCGCCCTGCTGCAGCAGCGCGCTCGCCGCGACGCTCGTGGGGATGCCGCTCGACTCCGCGAGCGCGCCGATCACGCGGTCGATCGCGGCCGGATCGTCGAAGGCGCCGAGCGCGCGCACCGCGACGGTGCGGACCTCGGGGGAGGGGTCGTCGGCGAGCCCGAGGAGGAGCGGTACGGCGCCCTCGGGCGCGAGCAGTCCCAGCGCCTCGGCGGCGTCGGCGCGGACCACGGCGTCGCGGTGCCGAGCGCCCGCGATCACGATCGGCGGGAGGCCGGCCGCGTCGGCGACCGCGCGCAGCCGGTCCGCGGCCTCGCCCGTGACGCCGCGCAGCATGAGCGAGACCGTGCGGCCCACGTGACGGCGCTCGGCGGCGCCGAGCGCGCGGATGCCCACGAGCAGCTCGTCGACCTCGTCGTCCTCCGCGATCGTGGCGGCGAGCACGAGCGGTCGCAGCCGCACGTCGAGCTCGGCCCGGCGACGCTCGCGGCGGTGGCGCAGCACGCGCTGCGTCACGAGTGCGACGAGCATGCCGGCGACGGCGAGCCCGGCGAGGAGCAGCAGCACCTGCAGCAGGGTCGGCGGCAGCAGGATCATCCCAGCGCGGCCGTGACCCGGGCCAGCAGCGCCCTGGGGCTGAACGGCTTCGTGACGTAGTGGTCGGCGCCGGCCGCGAAGCCCGCCTCGATGTCCTTCTCCTGACCGCGCGCGGTGAGGAGGATGACCGGCGTCCGGTCGCCGCGGGTGCGCATCGCGCGCAGCACGTCGATGCCCGACATCCCGGGCATCATGACGTCGAGGACGATCACCGACCAGCCGCCGGCGGCCGCCGCCTCGAGCGCCTGCGAGCCGTCGGCGCGCGTCTCGACGTCGAGGCCAGCCGACTCGAGCTTGATCGCCACGAGGTCGCGGATGTCGCGATCGTCGTCGACGACGAGGATGCGAGTGCTCATGCGCCTGCTCCGAGGCGCCTGGTGAGCGGTCGCGGAGTGCTGGGGCGCATCGATGCTCCATCGTGACTGTGCTTGCCGGTCCTGCAACGCTACACCGGACGGCATGAATGCGGACCGTCCCGCGCGCCGCCGACGCGAAGAGCCCCCGGCGGTGCCGGGGGCTCTCGATGCGTGACGGGTCACGCTGCGGAGGATGGGGGATTCGAACCCCCGAGGGCTTGCACCCAACACGCTTTCCAAGCGTGCGCCATAGGCCACTAGGCGAATCCTCCTGGCTGACCTCGAGAGGCCAACCCTGTGATCCTACCGGGTGACGGAAGGGGGCGAGGACCTCGCGGTCCCCGCCCCCTCCCGTCAGTGCTGCACTACGGGCAGATCGCGTACTCCGCGACCTCGGCCGACAGCGTCTGCTCGTCGCCGAGCAGGTACACCGGGGGCTGGTCGAGCCGCAGGCTCTCCGTGACCACCGACGAGTCCATGCACGTCGCACGGGTCAGGTACAGCGGCGAGCCCTCGGCAGCCGCGAGCGCCGAAGCGGCCATGGCGTCCGGGAACTTCAGGCCGCTGGCGATGTACATCGCCGGCACCGGTGCGCTGAACATGGCCCGGTTGACGAGCACCGCGGTGTCGAACCGGTCGGAGCCGCCGAAGCGGTTCACGTGGAAGCCGCGGTTGTCGAGCGCGAGCTCGATCCCGTTCGACATCGACGCCTGGTCGCCCATCAGGTACGCGGTCTGCGCACCGAGACGGTCGAGCTCAGCCATGGTCGGGTCGTCCAGACCGCCGGCCATGCCGTCGACCAGGATCACCGGTGCACCGATCGAGCCGGCTGCGGAGCCTGCCGTCAGGGCGTCGGGGAATGCCCGACCGGTCGCGATGAACGCCGAGCCGGATGCGTCGAAGGCGTAGGCGGCGATGAGACGGCTGGTCTCATACCGGTCCGCGCCCGCGAGGCGGTCGACGGTGGTGGCGAGCGGCTCGAGCGCATCCTCGACAGCAGCCGTCAGCGTGGGCTCTCCACCCACGATGACGATGCGCTCGGGTGCGAGTCGCTCGATCTCCGCCATGGTGACGTCGTTCAGCTCCGCACGCGACGAGAGGAGCAGCGGGCCGCCCTCGTGCGCCGCGGCAGGAGCTGCTGCGAGACCGTCGGGGAAGTTCTCGCCGCTGGCCACGTAGACGACGTCAGCGCCGTCCGGGTAGCCGTGCTGCGAGACCTCGACAGCGGTCTCGTAGCGGTCGTCGCCTGCGAGTCGCTCGGGCACCGGCATCGTCAGGTCGCCGGTCGTGACGTGCACGATCGTCTCGACGTCCGTGCCGCCGTAGCCCACGACGCCGAGGTACTCGGCGTTCGTGTCGAGGCCGTTCCACTTGGCCGTGTAGGTGAACTCCTCACCGATGCTGGCGTCGACCGAGGTCGGCTCCGTGCGGAACGAGCCCTCCTGCTGACCCTCGCCGACACCGACGTGGTCGAGCGTGAAGTCGGCGGGAGCGCCGGCCTCGCCGGTCGCGAACACGTCGACGTACGCGACGTAGTTGGCGGCCTGCGGGTCGCGCATCAGCAGCTGCTCATCCGCAGCGCTGGTGCCGGCGACCCACTCCTCGACGAGCTGGTTCTGCGCGTTGAGGCGGTACACGAACAGATCGAGATCCGCCGTGTCGTCCACCGCGTCGAGCGAGAAGTAGTGCACGAGCTCGCCAGCCGGGATCGAGAACTCGAACGCGAACGAGTCGCCTGCGGCGCCGCCGTCAGCCCCGAGCTCGGTGAACGGCGCGAGGCCGTTCGCCTCGAGCGCGATCTGGCCGTCGAGGCCCGAGATGCCCGAGATGGGCGTCTCGCCGACCGTGCCCATGCCCTCGACCCACTCCGGGGCTGCCACTGCGACCGGCTGCACCGCGATGGGCGACCGGACCGTGTGCTCCGAGCTGGTCCAGGTGAGGAAGCCCGACGTCCACGCGCCGAGGTCGGCGGTCGTGGTCGTGAAGGTCACCTCGTAGGACAGCGTCTGGCCGGCCTCCGTGAAGGCGAGCGAGGACGGGGAGACCTCGACGTCGACGCCGGGGACGCCGTCGATGCTCGGCGTGTACGTGCCGGCCTCGAGCGCCGTGACCTCGCGCGTGATCGTCTGGCTGCCCGCGAGGGAGCCGATCCCGATGGATGCGATGTTGAGGTCGCTGGGGTCGATCGCGCTGCCCGACCCACGAGTCCGGCAGACCGTAGCCGAGGCCGCGGAGGTAGCCGAACCAGTCGGTGGTGTCGTTCTCGTAGACGAGACCGGCGTCGAGCATCGACTGCGTGTTCACGAAGCCTGCGCCCTGCGCCCACACGTCGGTCGAGACCGTGCCGTCGAGGTTGCGGGTGTCGGTCGCCGTCGTCATCATGGCGGACTTGATCTCCGCCGGCGACGCGTCCGGGTGCGCACCGAGGTAGATGGCACCGAGGCCCGCGACGTGCGGGGCGGCCATCGACGTGCCCGAGAGCAGCGCGTAGGTCGGCTCGGCGCCTGCCGCGTTCGCGGAGGCGGCGATGACGCCGACGCCGGGAGCCGCGATGTCGGGCTTGAGGATGTCGCTGCCCTCAGCCTGGACCGGACCGCGCGACGAGAAGCCGGCGACCACAGGAGCGATCGTCTCGATGCCGGACGTGTTGCCCTGCTCGAACGTGACGGTCGCGCCCGGGATGCGGGCGGCTGCGAGTGCGTCGGCGTAGTACGCGGCGTCGATGTGGATCGTCGGGATCACGTGGTCATCGAGGTCGATGGAGTTCGGCGTCGGGTTGCCGAGCACCATGCCGATGCCGCCGGCCGCCTGGACGACCTGCGACTTCTCCGCACGCGCGTTGTTGCCGCGGTCGCAGAGCACGATCGCGCCGTCAGCCTCAGCGGCGTCCAGCGTGCCGGGGAGGCAGAGCGCGGCGTTCGCGTTCGTCGCACCGGCTGCGGGGATGTCGCCGGCGTAGACGAACGGGCCGGTGATGACCTCGGCGTCGTCGCCGAGCGGCACCGTGACGGAGCCGCCGGGGAGGCGCTCGCCGCTGTCGAGCAGGACCGTGGCCTCGTAGTTGGGGACGCTCGCCGCGGCGACCGTCGTGTACCAGGGGGCTGCGTGGTCGAGCGTCGACGCGTCCGGACCGGAGTTGCCGGCCGAGACGGAGACGAAGACACCGGCTGCTGCAGCGCCGAGGAAGGCGATGTCGTCAGCGGTGACGACCGAGCTCGCCGCGCCGCCGCCGATGGAGAAGTTGATCACGTCGACGCCGTCGATCGTGGCCTGCTCGATGGCCTCGACGGAGTCTGCCGTGGAGCAGCCGTCGTCGGTCGTCACCGAGTTGTCGGGACCGGACCAGCACACCTTGTACGCGGCGATGCGCGCCTCGGGCGCGACGCCCGACATGGTGCCGAGGTCGGCGCCGGCGGCGGAGGTGACGGGCACGTCGGCGTTGCCGGCCGCCGTGGAGGCGGTGTGCGAGCCGTGGCCGTCGCCGTCGCGCGGCGAGAGGTACTCGCCGGTCGCCGGGGTGCCGATGCGCGACGCGCCGAAGCCGTCGATGTAGTAGCGCGCCGAGACGATCTTGGTGTTGCAGTCGGCGACCGTGAACTGGACGCCCGTCTCGCAGACGCCGGTGAACGTGCTGCCGTCGCCCTTCGTGTAGCGGATCTCGGTGCCCGCGAGGTACGGCTCAGCGCCGGCGGTGACGCCGAGCGGGTCGCCTGCGAACAGCGGGTTCTCGGGAGCGATGCCCGTGTCGAGCACGCCGACGACGACGCCTGCGCCTGCCTCGTCCACGCCGCCGACCTGCGCCCAGAGGCCCTCGAGGTCGAGGTACTCGTTCGCGGGGCTCGCCTGGATCTGCTGGATCTCGTCCGGGAAGATGTGGGAGACGCGCGAGTCGCGCGACAGCTCGATCGCCTGGTCCGCCGAGAGGTCGGCGATGAAGCCGTTCATGGTGACGGTGAGGCTGGTCGCGATGTCGGCGCCGATGGCCGATGCCACCTGCGACTGCTCGGTCTCGAGGTGCGCGGCGTACGCGTTCGCCGCAGCGGAGTCGACGTCGATGTCGTCCGTGCCGAGCGGCGCGGTGCGAGCGAGGTTGGGCAGGTGCCCGCGATAGGTGGCCATCGGGTCCTCGTCGAGGACGACGATGTAGCGGCCGCTGTCGAAGCCGCTCGTGTCGATCGGTGGTTGTACTGGCGCGGCGCTCGCCGCGGCCGCACCAAGCACCGACGCCCCCGCGCTGAGCGCGAGGGCGGTGGTGAGTGCGATGCCGCTGCGAAGGCGCACACGCTTCGTGATGGGTGTGCTCACAGGGTGATCCTTCGTTCAGGACGAAGCCCCCAAAGGCTGGGGACGGATGCCCCCGAATCTATGGGCGTGCTGTGGTCGATGGAACCGGGTCGGGGAAGCGTTACCGTTTCGTGACCTAACGACCTGGCGCTAGCCTGGGGCGCGTGCCGACCCGCATCGTGATCGCGTCCCCAGAGGGCCATGCCGGCAAGTCGATCGTCGCCCTCGGGCTCGTCGAGGCGCTCGCTCGCAGGGTGGGGAAGGTGGGCGTGTTCCGGCCGATCGCGCGCTCCGCCGAGGAGCGAGACCTCGTGCTCGAGCTGCTGCTCGCGCACGAGGCGGTCGATCTCCCGTACGACGACGCGATCGGCACGACCTACGCCGCGGTCCACGACGACGCCGACGCGGCGCTCTCGACGATCGTCGACCGCTACCACCGCATCGACGAGCGCTTCGACGCGATCGTGATCCTCGGCTCCGACTACACCGACGTCGGCAGCCCCACCGAGCTCGGGTTCAACGCGCGCGTCGCCGCGAACCTCGGCGCCTCCGTGCTGCTCGTGCTCGGCGGCCGCGATCCCGAGACCGACGGCCCGCGCACGGCCGACGAGCTGCGCCAGCTCGCGGAGGTGACGACCGCGGAGCTCGCCGCGGCCCACGCGTCCATCGCCGGGGTGATCGTGAACCGCGCCGACCCCGACGCGATCGACGGCATCCCCGCGGCGATCGCGGGCGCGGTGCCCGCCGGCGTGCCGGTCTGGTCGATCCCCGAGGACGCGCTGCTGAGCGCCCCGAGCGTCGGCACGCTCTTCCGGGCGACCGAGGCCGAGCTGCTGCGCGGCGACCCCGAGCTGCTCCAGCGCGAGTCGCTCGGCACCGTCGTCGCCGGCATGTCGATGGAGCACGTGCTCGAGCGCCTCATCGAGGGCGGGATCCTCGTGATGCCGGGCGACCGGTCGGACGTCGTCGTGGGCACGCTGCTCGCGCAGCAGTCCGACACCTTCCCGTCGATCGCCGGCATCGTGCTGAACGGCGGCTTCGAGCTGCACCCGGCCGTGCAGCGGCTGCTCGACGGCCTCGACCTCGACCTGCCGATCGGCCGCAGCCCGCACGGCACGTACGAGACCGCGCGGCGCATCGCGACCACGCGCGGCTCGCTCATCGACGGCACGCAGCGCAAGCGCGACGCGGCGCTCGCGCTCTTCGACCAGCACGTCGACGCGGCGGCGCTGCTCGAGCGCCTCGAGGTCGCCACGAGCGACGTCGTGACGCCGCTCATCTTCGAGCACAGCCTCGTCGAGCGGGCGCGCTGCCGACGTGCGGCACATCGTGCTGCCGGAGGGCGACGACGACCGCATCCTGCAGGCCGCGTCCACGGTGCTCGCCCGAGGCATCGCACGGCTCACGATCCTCGGCGACGAGGCATCCATCCGCCAGCGCGCCGCCGCGCTCGGCCTCGACATCGCCGACGCCCGGATCGTCGCGACGGACGACGCAGAGCTGCGGCCGCGCTACGCGGCCGAGTACCAGCGGCTGCGCGCGCACAAGGGCGTCACCATCGAGCAGGCGATGGAGCGGCTGCTCGACGTGTCGTACTTCGGCACCCTGATGGTGCACCTGGGCGAGGCCGACGGCATGGTCTCCGGCGCCGCGCACACGACGGCGCACACCATCAAGCCGTCGTTCGAGACGATCAAGACGAAGCCGGGCGTCTCGGTCGTCTCGAGCGTGTTCCTCATGGCGCTCGCCGACCGCGTGCTCGTCTACGGCGACTGCGCCGTCATCCCCGAGCCCACGGTCGAGGAGCTCGCCGACATCGCCATCTCGTCGGCGCAGACCGCGCGCGACTTCGGCATCGAGCCGCGCGTGGCGATGCTGTCGTACTCGACGGGCGAGTCGGGCACCGGCGCAGAGGTCGACCGCGTGCGCGCGGCGACCGCGCTCGTGCGCGAGCGCGCGCCGGAGCTGCTCGTCGAGGGGCCGCTGCAGTACGACGCGGCGGCGGATGCGACGGTCGCGCAGAAGAAGATGCCCGACTCGCAGGTGGCGGGGCGGGCGACGGTGTTCGTCTTCCCCGACCTCAACACCGGCAACAACACCTACAAGGCCGTGCAGCGCTCCGCGGGCGCGCTCGCGATCGGGCCGGTGCTGCAGGGGCTGAACAAGCCCGTCAACGACCTCTCGCGCGGAGCGCTCGTGAGCGACATCGTCAACACCATCGCGATCACCGCGATCCAGGCGCAGGCCGAGGCCGCGGGGCAGCGCGCATGACCCGCTCCGTCTTCGTCATCAACGCCGGCTCGTCGAGCCTCAAGTACCAGCTCGTCGACGTCGACTCCGGCGCGGCCCTCGCGGCCGGCCTGATCGAGCGCATCGGCGAGACGACCGGCGAGGCGAAGCACGAGGCGCCCGGCATCGAGACCGTCGTCGAGCGTCGCATGATCCCCGACCACGAGCACGCCTTCGGCTGGCTGCTGCGGCAGTTCGACGCGCACGGCCCCTCGCTCGACGGCGCGCACCTGCTCGGCGTCGGCCACCGGGTGGTCCAGGGCGGCGCGCGCTTCGACCGCGCAGTGCGCATCGACGAGGACGTGCAGCAGCAGATCGAGGACCTCGCGCCGCTCGCACCGCTCCACAACCCCGCGAACCTGCAGGGCATCCGCTCCGCGCGGGCGACGTTCCCCGGCTACCCGCACGTGGCGGTGTTCGACACCGCGTTCCACCTGACGATCCCGCCCGCCGCGCACCGCTACGCGATCGACGCGCGCGTCGCGGCCGAGCACCGCATCCGCAAGTACGGCTTCCACGGCACGAGCCACCAGTTCGTCTCGCGCCGCATGGCCGAGCTGCTCGGGCCGACCGCTCGAGGACGTCAACTCGATCGTGCTGCACCTCGGCAACGGCGCGTCGGCGACCGCGGTGCGCGGCGGGCGGAGCGTCGAGACGTCGATGGGCATGACGCCGCTCGCGGGGCTCGTGATGGGCTCGCGCTCCGGCGACATCGATCCCGGCGTGATCTTCCACCTGCACCGGATGGCGGGGCTCTCGATCGACGAGATCGACACGCTGCTGAACAAGCGCTCCGGCCTCCTCGGACTGACGGGCACCGGCGACATGCGCGACGTGCTGCAGGCGGCGGACGCCGGCATCGAGCGGGCGGTCGAGGCGCTCGAGATCGTCGGGCACCGGCTGCGCGGCACGGTCGGCGCCTACCTCGCCCACCTCGGGCGCACCGACGCGATCGTGTTCACGGCCGGCATCGGCGAGAACGCCGCCCGCGTGCGCGAGGTGGCGCTCGCCGGGCTCGAGGGGCTCGGCATCGTGCTCGACCCCGAGCGCAACGCCGGCCGTGGGGAGCGGCGCATCTCCGCCGACGGCTCGGCCATCGAGGTGTGGGTGGTGCCGACGAACGAGGAGCTCGAGATCGCGCGGCAGGTCGCCGACCTGATCGGCTGACACGGCCGCCGCGGCTGTCACTCCTCGAGCGCGCCGATCGCGAGCTCGCTCAGCTGCTCGGTGGGCTCCGCCTGGCCGGCGTGCTGCGCGCCGAAGTCCTCCGACGCATCCGTGCCGCAGATGCCCAGGATGCGGTCGGGCCCGCCGGGGTGCTGCGTGATCCAGTCGGTGAGGTCGTAGACGGTGCCCTCGATGGCGGCCCAGCACGAGGCGGAGTCGTCGTGCTGCGCGACCTCGGCGATCGAGATGCCGGTGGTGCCGGTGGCGCCCGGTGTGGCGACCGGTGTCGCGCCGGGGGTGGCGGAGGCGTCGGACCCGGCCGAGGGCGCGACGGCAGGAGCGCCGTCGCTCACGAGCCCGCCCCACACGGCGGTCGCGCCGGTGTGGCCGGTCAGCACCGCCACGATGAGCGCGGTGGCCGCGACCGTGGAGAGCACGACCCCGACGAGCAGGCCGACCACGCCGGTGGGGCGCCGCTGCTTCTGCCGCTTGCGCTGCCACAGCCACCACGCGGTCGCGCCGGCGAAGAGCACCCACGCGAGCGCGACGAGCCAGTTGCCGAGCTCCTCATGCCGGCCGGGCTCGCCCACCCGCTCCGCGAGGGCCTCGCCCGAGAGCTTCGCGACCAGCGACCCGACCGCGGCGATGCCGAGCACGGCGACCGTCGGCCATGCGAGGACGGCGCGCCAGCGCGGCACGAGCAGGAGCAGCAGCAGCGAGAGGGCGCCGAGCGGCAGCAGCACGACCGGCACGTGCACCGCGAGCGGATGCAGGGGCAGGCCGAACGCCGCGTCGAACGGACTGCCGGAGGCGGCGAACGTGAGCATGCGCCAACGCTAGTGGCCTGCCCGCTTCGCGCGCGGGCGCCGCGTTCGATACGATGTGTGCGGCTCCCCGCGTGGCGCCATCCAGGCCAAATCCCCCAGGTCGGAGACGAAGCAAGGGCAACCGGGCTCTGGCGGGTGCGCGGGGAGTCCTCCATGTCCGCGTCCGCCCGTGCCGCGCCGGCGGTGCTGTGGATGCGTCGGCGCACGTCACCGGCGGGAAGTAGCCTGGGCGCATGGTCGCTGCCCTCTATCGTCGCTATCGACCGGAGTCGTTCACCGAGCTGATCGGGCAGGCGCACGTCACGGATCCGCTCCGCACCGCGCTGCGCGCCGACCGCGTGAACCACGCCTACCTCTTCTCCGGGCCGCGCGGCTGCGGCAAGACGACGAGCGCGCGCATCCTCGCCCGCTGCCTCAACTGCGCCCAGGGCCCGACGCCGGACCCGTGCGGCGTCTGCGACTCGTGCATCGAGCTCGGCCGCGACGGCGGCGGCTCGCTCGACGTCGTCGAGATCGACGCGGCGAGCCACGGCGGCGTCGACGACGCTCGCGACCTGCGCGAGCGCGCCACCTTCGCGCCCAGCCGCGACCGCTACAAGGTCTTCATCATCGACGAGGCGCACATGGTGACCTCCGGCGGCTTCAACGCGCTGCTGAAGATCGTCGAGGAGCCGCCGGAGCACATCAAGTTCATCTTCGCGACGACCGAGCCCGAGAAGGTCATCGGCACGATCCGCTCGCGCACCCACCACTACCCGTTCCGCCTCATCGCGCCGGCGCCGATGCTCGAGTACGTGCAGCAGCTGTGCGTCCAGGAGGGCGTCGAGGTCGAGCCGGGCGTGCTGCCGCTCGTCGTGCGCGCCGGCGGCGGCTCCGCGCGCGACACGCTCAGCCTGCTCGACCAGCTCATCGCCGGCTCCGAGGCGCAGGTCACCTACGGCCACGCCGTGGCGCTGCTGGGCTTCACGCACGGCGAGCTGCTCGACGAGATCATCGAGGCGCTCTCGGCGGCGGATGCGCCCCGGCTGTTCTCGTCCATCGACCGCGTCGTGCAGTCGGGCCAGGACCCGCGCCGCTTCGTCGAGGACCTGCTCGAGCGGCTCCGCGACCTGATCGTGGCGCACGCCGCGAGCGACCCGGCCGCGATCCTCCACGGCGTGCCCGAGGACGAGCTCGCGACGCTCGTCGAGCAGGCGGCCGGCTTCGGCAGCGCCGAGCTCTCGCGCGCCGCCGACATCGTGGCGAAGGCGCTCACCGACATGGCGGGCGCGACGAGCCCACGCCTGCACCTCGAGCTGATGGCGGCGCGGCTGCTCGTGCCCGAGTCCGGCGACCCCGAGGTCGGCACGCTCGCGCGCGTCGAGCGGATCGAGCAGCGGCTCGACGGCGCGCCCGCGGCGGCCGCGCCTGCTGCGCCGCCCGCTGCCGCGCCTGCCGCAGCGACGGCCACCCCGAACGCGGACCCGAATCTGGATGGTGGACCCGAACGTTCGGGTCGCGCATCCAGAACGGGGTCCAGCGGCGCGGGGACCGCCGCTCCGGCGCCCGCATCCGCTCCCGCGGCGGCACCCGCGGTCGCTCCCGCACCCGCCGCCGCCGAGGCCGCCGGCCCCGCGCCCGCCGCGCCGGCCGCCGCACCGGCCGTCGCACCGTCGGAGCCCGTCGCGTTCGCGCAGCTGCGCGACTCGTGGGACGAGGTGCTGCAGCAGCTCGCCGAGCAGAACCGCTCCGCGTGGATGGTCGCCGCGACGATCACGCCGAAGGAGCTCCGCCCCGGCGACGTGCTCGTGCTCGGCTTCCAGTCGGACGCCGACGTGCAGCGGTTCCGCGAGTCGCAGCCCGGCAAGCCGAGCATCGCCGACCTGCTGCGCACAGCCATCCGGTCGCTGCTCGGCATCGAGGTGAAGTACGTCGCGAAGGCGGAGCCCTCCGCGCGCGGCGCTCGCGAGCAGGCGCCCGCCGCCGAGGCGCCCGCCCGCGCGTCCGCCCCGACGCAGTCCATCGCGCCCGCGCCGCAGCCGCCCGCGGCCGCGCCGCAGCCCTCCGAGGCCGCGCGGGCCGCGACGACGGCAACGCCGACCCAGGCCGCGAAGCCGTCGCCGACCACGGCTGCCGCGGAGCCTGCGCCGTCCGTCCCGGCGCCGAAGGCCGCCGCGCCGAAGGCCGCGGCCGCGCCGACCGCATCCCGGCCCGCGCCGGCCGAGCCCGAGGCCGCCGCGACGCCGGTGACGGGCTGGGCGGTCGCCGTCATCCCCACCGACGACGAGGCGCCGCCGGAGGACCTGCCGGAGCAGGCGCTGCCCGACCAGCCGGAGCCCGACCCGTTCTCGTTCGTGTCGGCACCGGATGCGCCGGAGGGCGTGCCCGTCGCGCCCGTCGTGGAGGCGCGGCCCGCGGCGCCGTCGCAGATGCGCGCGGCCGCCGAGCGCGGCCCGGTCGCGCCGGAGCCGCAGCTGTCGGCGTCGCAGGCCGCCCGCTACGGCGAGTCCGTCGTGCGGGAGGAGCTCGGAGCCGAGCTGATCGAGGAGCGCCCACGGGTGCGAGGGGAGCGCTGAGCGCGTGTACGACGGCATCGTCCAGGACCTGATCGACGAGCTCGGCAGGCTGCCCGGCGTCGGTCCGAAGTCGGCGCAGCGAATCGCATTCCACATCATCCAGACCGAGACGTTCGACGTCGACCGGCTGGCGACGATCCTGCAGACGGTGCGCGAGCGCGTGCGCTTCTGCGTCGTCTGCGGCAACATCGGCGAGCAGGAGCGGTGCGCCATCTGCCGCGACCCGCGCCGCGTGCCGACGGCGATCTGCGTCGTCGAGGAGGCGAAGGACGTCGTCGCGATCGAGCGCACCCGCGAGTACCGCGGGCTGTACCACGTGCTCGGCGGGGCCCTCAACCCGATGCAGGGCGTCGGCCCCGACCAGCTGCGCGTGGCGCAGCTCATGACCCGGCTGCAGGACCCGGCGGTCGAGGAGGTCATCATCGCCACCGACCCCAACGTCGAGGGCGAGGCCACCGCGACCTACCTCATCCGCTCGCTGCTGCCGCTCGGCGTGCGCGTCTCCCGGCTCGCGAGCGGCCTGCCCGTGGGCGGCGACCTGGAGTTCGCCGACGAGATGACGCTGGGCCGGGCGTTCGAGGGCCGCAGGACCGTCGAGCGGTAGCCCCCGGCGGGGTCCGGCACGCGCCTGAGCCTAGACTTGAGGCTTCCAGGACTCAAGGAGTGGCGTGAGCCTCATCGTGCAGAAGTTCGGCGGGTCGAGCGTGGCCGACGCCGACAGCATCAAGCGCGTCGCCAAGCGCATCGTCGAGACGCGGAAGCGCGGCGACGACGTCGTGGTGGTGGTCTCGGCCATGGGCGACACGACCGATGAGCTGCTCGACCTCGCGCACCAGGTCGTGCCAGGCCTGCCCGCGGTCGGCCGCGAGCTCGACATGCTGCTGACCGCAGGCGAGCGCATCTCGATGGCGCTGCTCGCGATGGCGATCAAGTCGCAAGGTGCGGACGCGGTCTCGTTCACCGGCAGCCAGGCCGGCATGCTCACCGACGACAAGCACGGCGCAGCCCGCATCGTCTCGGTCACGCCGGGCCGCGTGCGGCACGCGCTCGACAAGGGCCAGATCGCGATCGTGCAGGGCTTCGCAGGCTTCAACAAGCTCACCGGCGACATCACCACCCTCGGCCGGGGCGGCTCCGACACGTCCGCCGTCGCGCTCGCCGCGGCGCTCGAGGCCGACGTCTGCGAGATCTACACCGACGTCGACGGCGTCTTCAGCGCCGACCCGCGCATCGTGCCGAAGGCGCGCAAGATCCCGCGGATCACGAGCGAGGAGATGCTCGAGCTCGCGGCGGCCGGGGCGAAGGTGCTCCACAACCGCAGCGTCGAGTACGCCCGCAGGCACGGCGTCACCCTCCACGTCCGCTCGTCGTACACGAACGACGACGGCACCATCGTCTACGACCCAGAGAGAGCAGGCTCCACCATGGAAGAGCCCATGATCGTCGGCGTCGCGCACGACCTGTCGGAGGCCAAGGTCACCGTCGTCGGCGTGCCCGACGTGCCGGGCACCGCGGCACGCATCTTCACGATCGTCGCCGAGGCCGGCGCGAACGTCGACATGATCGTGCAGAACGTGTCGGAGGCCGCCACCGGCCGCACCGACATCTCCTTCACGCTCCCGAAGCAGGAGGCGGGCGGCGTGCTGGAGGCGCTCGAGTCGCGCCGGGCCGATGTGGGCTTCGAGTCGCTCCAGCACGACGACCAGATCGGCAAGCTCGCGCTCGTCGGCGCCGGCATGCGCACGAACGCGGGCGTCTCGGCGCGGCTGTTCAACGCGCTGTCGGATGCGGGCATCAACATCGAGATGATCTCGACGTCGGAGATCCGCATCTCGGTCGTCACGCGCGCCGACCAGCTGATCGAGGCCGTGCGCGTCGTGCACTCGGCGTTCGAGCTCGACGGCGACGAGGATGCTGTCGTGCACGGCGGGACCGGCCGATGATCCGCCGACTGGCAGAGGAGCCCGGCGAGGCCCGTGCGCTCCGGCTCGGCGTCGTCGGCGCCACCGGTCAGGTCGGCGGCGTCGTGCTGCGGCTGCTCGCCGACCGCGGGCTGGCCATCGAGGAGCTGCGCCTGTTCGCCTCGGCCCGCTCGGCGGGATCGACGATCGAGTTCCAGGGCCGCCAGATCATCGGTCGAGGACGCGGATGCCGCCGACCCGACCGGTCTCGACGCCGCCATCTTCTCCGCCGGTGGAGCCACCTCCCGCCGGCTCGCGCCGAGGTTCGCCGAGGCCGGCGTCATCGTGATCGACAACTCGTCCGCCTGGCGGATGGACCCCGACGTGCCGCTCGTCGTCTCCGAGGTGAACCCGCACGCCATCGCGGGCGCGGTCAAGGGCATCATCGCGAACCCGAACTGCACCACGATGGCCGCCATGCCGGTGCTGAAGCCGCTCGACCTCGCGGCCGGCCTCGAGCGGCTCGTCGTCGCCACCTACCAGGCGGTCTCCGGCTCGGGCATCGCGGGCGTCGAGGAGCTGCGCGGCCAGCTGGCGGCGGCGGCCGGTCAGCAGCCCGAGCGGCTCGCGCTCGACGGCTCGGCGGTCGACCTCGGAACGCCGAACGTCTACACCGCGCCCATCGCCCACAACGTGCTGCCGCTCGCCGGCTCCATCGTCGACGACGGGTCGTCCGAGACCGACGAGGAGCAGAAGCTCCGCAACGAGTCGCGCAAGATCCTCGAGCGGCCGGAGCTGCGGGTCGCGGGCACGTGCGTGCGCGTGCCGGTGTTCACGGGCCACTCGCTCGCGATCCACGCGGAGTTCGAGCGCGACCTCAGCCCCGAGGAGGCCCGCGAGCTGCTCGCGAACGCGCCGGGCGTCGAGCTCGTCGACGTGCCGACCCCGCTCCAGGCCGCAGGCAGCGACGCGTCCCTCGTCGGACGCATCCGCGCCGACCAGTCGGCCGAGCCGGGCCGGGGCCTCGTGCTGTTCGTCTCGAACGACAACCTGCGCAAGGGCGCGGCGCTCAACGCGGTCCAGCTCGCCGAGCTCGTCGCGCAGCGGCTCGGCTGACACCGAGCGCGCGGACGGGCGCGAACAGGACGAGGGCGGGACCGATCGGTCCCGCCCTCGTCGTCTGCCCGTCGCTCAGACCGAGCGGTCCTGCTCCGGCTCGTCGTCCAGCGCGGCCGGGCTCGGGTCTGACGCGCCCGCGTCGACCGTGCTGCCGTCGCTCGTCACCTCGACCCACTCGTCCGTGAGCGAGGGGCCGGCGGCGGCGGACGCCGCGGTCGTGGGCGCCTCGGCGGAGGAGTCGGCGGTCGGGCCGCCGAACGTGCCGCCGCCGCCCACGCGGGCGTCGGCCTCGGCGTCGCCGCCGACCTTCGAGCCGACCCAGTGGCGAGCGTCGGCCGCCTTCTCGCCCAGCGACTGCCCCGCGCCCTGCGCCTGGTCGCCCAGGTGCTCGGCCTTGTCCTTGACCCACTCCGCGGCGTCGCCGAGCTTGTCCTTCGCGTCGTCCAGCAGTCCCATGTCGGGCTCCTCTCGTCCGGTGTCGACGCGCCCATGCTAGGCCGCGTTGCTCCGTGTGCGATCCGCGCGAACGGGGTACACCTGGAAGTCGTAGACTCGGGGCGTGACGAAGACCATCGATGTCGCCCTGATCGGCGGCGGGATCATGAGCGCGACGCTCGGCGCGCTCCTGCACCGCCTCGAGCCCGAATGGACGATCGAGGTCTTCGAACGGCTCCCACGCGTCGGCGAGGAGTCCTCGAACCCTTGGAACAACGCGGGCACCGGGCATGCCGCGCTCTGCGAGCTGAACTACACGCCCGAGGGTCCCGACGGCTCGATGTCGAGCGCGAAGGCCATCGACATCAACGAGCAGTTCCAGCTCTCGCGGCAGCTGTGGGCCTCCTTCGTCGAGGACGGCACGCTGCCCGACCCGCGCGGCTTCATCTCGCCGACCCCGCACATGACCTTCGTGTGGGGCGAGGCGAACGTCGACTACCTGCGTCGCCGCTGGGAGCTGCTGAAGGACGAGCCCCTGTTCGCGGGGCTCGAGTACAGCGAGGACGCCGAGGTCATCCGCACGTGGGCGCCCACGCTCATCCCCGGCCGGAAGAAGTCGCAGCCGATCGCCGCGACCCGCTCGACCGACGGCACCGATGTCGACTTCGGCGCCCTGACGCGGATGCTGCTCGCACGCCTGCAGGACGACGGCGCGAAGGTGCACACCGACACGACCGTGACGGGGCTCAAGCGCCAGGCCGACGGCACCTGGCGGCTGAAGGTGCGCCGCGAGGTCGGGCGCAACCCCGGGCAGATCGAGGCGCGGTTCGTGTTCGTCGGCGCCGGCGGCGGCGCGCTCAAGCTGCTGCAGCAGGCCCGCATCCCCGAGGCGAAGGGCTTCGCCGGATTCCCGATCACCGGCGCGTTCCTGCGCACCGACGATCCGGACGTCGTCGCGCGCCACAACGCGAAGGTCTACGGCAAGGCGAGCGTCGGCGCGCCGCCCATGTCGGTGCCCCACCTCGACACGCGCGTCGTCGACGGCGAGTCGAGCCTGCTGTTCGGCCCCTACGCCGGCTTCAGCCCCAAGTACCTCAAGACCGGCTCGTACACCGACATGTTCGAGACGATCAAGGGCCACAACATCTGGCCGATGGTGCGCGCCGGGCTCGCGAACCTCGACCTCGTCGGCTACCTGGCCGGTCAGGTGTTCGCGTCGCGGGCGCAGCGCCTCGACGCGCTCAAGGAGTTCATGCCGGATGCGCGCGACGAGGACTGGCGCCTCATCACCGCCGGCCAGCGCGTGCAGGTCATGAAGAAGGATCCCGAGAAGGGCGGCGTGCTGCAGTTCGGCACCGAGGTCGTCACCGGGGCGGACGGCACCATCGCCGGCCTCCTGGGCGCCTCGCCCGGCGCATCCACCGCCGTCCACATCATGCTCACCATCTTCGAGCGCTGCTTCCCCGAGCAGATGCCCCGGTGGCGGGACACCATCCGGGAGCTGATCCCCAGCTACGGTACGAAGCTCAACACCGACCCGGGTGCCGCGCGCGAGACCCTCTCGCGCACCGCGCGGGTGCTGCGACTGGTCGACGAGCCCGAGCGCGAGCTCGAGGCCGCCGGCTCGGCCGCGGTCACCGCCTGACCCAGGAACGAACATGCAGACCCAACCCGCACCCGCCGAGGGTGCACGCCGCGTCGTCAGCCTCGTCGCCGACGATGCGGATCGCAGCGCGGAGCTGCGCGACGCGATCATCGCGGAGCCGTCGCTGCACCTGTCGGCCGTCGCCGGGCGGTTCGCCGCGCTGGTCGTCGCCGCCGGCTTCCCCGGCGACGTGGTCGTGCTGGCCGAGGAGCCCGGCCGCCCGCTGCTCGCGCACGCGCGCACCGCCGTCGCCGCCGGCGCGGCCGTGGTCGTCCACGCCGACGCCGAAGCCGACCTGCTCGAGTCGCTCGAGGCGATGGGCGCCCTCGTCGTGTCCCGCGACGAGCCGGCCTCCGCCGTCGCCGCGCGCATCGCGGCAGCGGGCGAGATCCGGCGCTCCCGGCGGCGGCAGGCGCGCGGACCAGCGGATCGCCGGCCGCGGCTCTCCTCGGGCGAGCGGCGTGCGCTCGCGCACTACGTGCAGGGCCTCACCACCGTGCAGGTGGCCGCCGAGATGGGCGTCGGCTACGAGACCGCCAAGACCTTCCTCCGCCGCGTCCGCGCCAAGTACGCGGCCGTCGAGCGACCGGCCGGCAAGCGCGCGGAGCTCATCGTCCGCGCTGAAGAGGACGGCATCCTCTAGCGGTGGCGAAGCTCTACTTCCGCTACGGGGCGATGAACTCCGGCAAGTCCACGGGCCTGCTGCAAGCGGCCTTCAACTATGAGGAGCGCGGCCAGCGAGTGCTGCTCGCGAAGCCCGCGACCGATACCAAGGGCGAGCGCGAGGTCGTCTCGCGACTGGGCATGACGCGGACGGTCGACGTCATCGTCGGGCACGAGGAGTCGGTGCTCGACGCGTTCGAGGAGGCCGCCGCGCAGCGGGACGAGCCGGTCGCGTGCCTGCTCGTCGACGAGGCGCAGTTCCTGCAGCCCCGGCAGGTCGACGAGCTGCTGCGGATCGCCGTGGAGCGCGGTGTGCCCGTGCTGGCCTACGGCATCCGCACCGACTTCCTCACGCACGCGTTCCCGGGCTCTGCGCGGCTGCTCGAGCTCGCGCACTCCCTCGAGGAGCTGAAGACGATCTGCCGCTGCGGGCGCAAGGCGCTGTTCAACGGCCGCAAGGTGGGGGAGCGGTTCGTCTTCGACGGCGACCAGGTCGCGATCGACGGCGAGGCGGTCACCTACGAGTCGCTCTGCGCCACCTGCTACCTGGAGGAGTCGGGCGGCCGCCTGGGCTGACACCGCCCCCACGCTGGTCGAGTAGCTGCCGGCGAAGCCGGCCGCGCCCACGATGGTCGAGTAGCTGCCGGCGAAGCCGGCCGCGTATCGAGACCGACCGCCCCACCGACCGACGAAGGCCCCCGCCTCTCGGCGGGGGCCTTCCTCTCTGGTCGGGGTGACAGGATTTGAACCTGCGACCTCGTCGTCCCGAACGACGCGCGCTACCAAGCTGCGCCACACCCCGATGTCGCTATCCGGAGCCTGGGCCCCGGTGTGCAACCGGACCAGTCTACCCGATGTCGCGAGGCAGGAGCGACACGACGACCGCCTCCGGCGGCGTCCCCAGCCGGACCGGCGCGAAGATCGACGACCCGATGCCCTGCGACACGTTCAGCGGCGCGGAGCGGCCCTCGTGCGACCACGAGCTGAGCCCGGACGCCTGCTCCGCGCGGGATGTCGCAGTTCGTCACGAGCGCGTGCCCACCGGGCACCCGCACCTGTCCGCCGTGCGTGTGGCCGGCCAGGATCGCGTCGGCGCCGAGGTCCACGAACGCGTCGAGGATGCGCCGGTAGGGCGCGTGCGTGATGCCGAGCGTGACGCGCGGCACGTCGCCGAGCGCCTTGCGCATCCGCGAGATCGCCGCCTCGGTCTCGTCGAGGCGATCCCAGTGCGCGGTGCGCGTCGGCCACGCCGAACGCGGCGATCGTCGTGCCGCGCACCTCGATCGCTCGGGCGGTGTTGTTGAGGTCGAGCCAGCCGAGCCCCTCGAACGCCCGCTCGAGGCCTGCCGTGTCGAGCCGCTCGACGTCGCCGGCCGCCGCGAGCTTCGACGGCCCGCCGAAGTAGCGCAGCGGGTTCTTCAGCACCGGCCCGTACACGTCGTTCGAGCCGTGCACGAAGAACCCGGGCACGCCCTGGAACACGCGCAGCGCATCCGCCAGGGCCGGCAGGGCGGCGCGGTGCCCGAGGCTGTCGCCCGTGTTGACGATGAGGTCGGGCTCGAGCGTCGCGAGCCCCTCGAGCCAGTCGAGCTTCGTGCGCTGCCAGGGGGCGAGGTGGATGTCGGCGAGGTGCAGCACGGTGATCGGGCGTGCGCCGACGGGCAGCACGCGCAGCTCCTCGGTGCGGATGCGGAAGGCGCGCGGCTCGATGGCGGTCGCGTAGGCGGCGACGGCGGCGCCGGCGGCGAGCACGCCGCCGGCGACCGCGCCGATCGCCCTGGGGCTAGCAGCCAGGGTCGCCCCCGCTGGCGTTCGTGCCGACCACGACCGAGATCGGATCGCCCGGTGCGCCCGCCGTCTCGGGCAGCGGGTTCTGCGCGAGCACGCGGCACAGGTTCGCCTCGCCGTAGTCCTGCCACGAGACCTGCAGGTTGGCGGGGTCGAACCCGGCCCCGGACAGCGTGGCCCTCGCGTCGGTGAGCGATTGCGCGACGAGGTCGGGCCACGTCTGCGCGTTCGGGTCGGCGGGCGCCTCGGTCTCCTCCGCGCCGGCGGCCAGCTGGCCGTTCGACGGATAGATGATGATCGGCGTCGCGGTGGTCACGAGCGAGCCGGCGCCGGGCGCGGTGTACTCGACGAGCCCCTCCGCCTGCAGCCCGTCGATCGGGTTCGCGACCTGCACCGTGAAGCCGAGCGCCTCGAGCGCGGCCTGCGCGTCGGCGACCGGCTGGCCGGCCACGTTCGGCAGCTCGCTCGCGCTGCCGCGCACCGTCTCCGCGTCGGGCGCCAGGAACTCGCCGCCGGGGTAGCGCGCGATCGCCTCGTTCATCGCACCGCGGAACAGCGTGGAGCGCACGTTCCAGCGCGGCTGCAGCGAGTAGTTGCCCACGATGTTGCCGACCCACACCGAGGTGGCGACGGTCGGGCTCGCGCCGTTCACCCACGTCTGCACGACGCCGTTCGACGTGCCGGTCTTCGAGATGACGGGCGTCGCGCCGGCGGGGTTGTTGAGCGGGTTGCGCTCGGTGACGGTCTCGAGCACGAGCTGCAGCACCGACGCCACCTCGGGGGTGATCGCCTGCTGGCACTGCTGCGACGGCGGCTGCACCTCGGTGCCGTCGCGCGCCACGATGCGGTCGATCGCGAGCGGCTCGCAGTGGATGCCGCCGTTCGCGATCGTCGCGAACGCCTCGGCCATGCCCATCGGCGTCACGTTCGAGCCCGAGCCGATGACGGCGGGCGCGAAGATCTGCCAGTCGCCGCCGTCCGCGGGGCTCGTGCCCATGCGCTCGGCGGTGTCGTGGATGTCGCAGAGGTCCATCTCGCTCGCCATCCGCGCGATGCCCGTGTTCACCGAGTTCACCATGATCTCGGTGGGCGTCATGCGGGAGTACTCCTGGCCCTCGTTGTTCTGCGGGTCCCACTCCTCGGAGACGAGCCCGGTGCAGGACGCGGTGAACGCACCGCTCGGCCACTGCTCGCGCGTCGCGTCGAGCTGCTCGTTGACGGAGTGCCCGTCGATCACCCACTGCGCGAGCGTGAAGATCTTGAACCCGGAGCCGGGCTGGAAGCCGCCCGACCTGCCGTGCGCGTAGTCGGCGTTGAAGTTCACGCTCGTCGCGGTCGGTGGCGCGTCCTGGGTGGGGTAGTAGTCCTTGTTCTGCGCCATCGAGAGGATGCGGCCGGTCCCGACCTCGAGCTGCGTCACCGCCGCGCCGGACTGCCATCGCGTCTCGTCGTTCGGCACCTGCTCGTCGAGCATCGCCTGCACGGAGTCGTTGAGGTTCAGGTCGATCGACGTGTAGATCTGGTAGCCGCCCTGGAACAGCGCGGCGGAGTTGTCCTCCGGCGTCGCACCGAGGATGTGGTGGCCGTCCACCTGGTCCTGCCGCAGCACGCGCTGCACGTAGTCGCAGAAGAACCGGGCCGAGTCGTAGCCGGCGATGCAGCCGTTGTTCGAGGGCTGGATGTTGACGAAGGCCTCGTCCACCGGGATCGCGAGCGCCTCGTCGCGCTGCTCGGCCGTGATGTGGCCCTCGTTCGCCATCTGGTTGATGATGAAGTCGCGCCGCTCCTGGTTGCGCGGCCAGTTGTCGGCCGAGAACAGGTTGCGCGTCGACGGGTTCTGCACCGTCGCGATGAGCGCGGCGGACTCGGCGATCGAGAGCTCCGACGCGGGCTTGCCGAAGATGCGCTGGGCGCCCGACTGGATGCCGTAGACGTTGCCGCCGAAGTTCGCGATGTTGAGGTACGCGAGCACGATCTCGTTCTTCGTGTAGCGCTGCTCGAGGCCGATCGCGAGGCGCATCTCGGCGAGCTTCCGCTGATAGCTCGCCTCGTACTGCTGCTGGTAGGTCTCCTCGTCGCCGCGGATGAACGCATCCATCGCGATCTGCTGGCGCACGAGCTGCATCGTGAGGGTCGAGGCGCCGGAGTCGCCGCCGAAGCCGAGCTGCGAGAGGCCGGCGCGCACCACCGAGGGGGCGTCGACGCCGCCGTGCTGGTAGAAGCGGCGGTCCTCGCCCGAGATGAGCGCCTCCACCGCGGTGCGGGGCACCTGCTGCCACTGGAGCACCTGGCGGTCCTGCTCGTAGAACGAGGCGATCTCGACCGGCTGGCCGTCGCGCAGCCCGTAGATGCGGTTGCGCTCGGCCTGCTGGGTGATCTGGGCGTACGAGGGCAGGCTCTCGAACACGTCCAGGCCGCTGTTCGCCGTCGTGGATGCGACGGCGAGGGCAGGGGTCAGGGTCGCGGAGACGAGGATCCCCGCGATCGCGCTGAACCCGATGAGCCCGAGGAGGGAGCCCAGCAGGCTTCCTGGCTTGTGTCTAGTGGCGGCCATAGCATACGAGGGTACGGCACCCACCTATGAGCACAGAGGACAGCACACCGATGGCGAAGACGACCTGGGAGTACGCGACCACGCCCCTCCTCATCCACCGCGAGACGGCCATCCTCAACACCTGGGGCGGCGACGGCTGGGAGCTCGTGCACGTCGCGAACGGCCCCGAGGGCGGCCTCGTCGCCTTCCTCAAGCGACCGGTCGAGGCGTCGGCATGAGCATCGCGCAGCGCATCCGCGACCTCGGCTTCGCGCTGCCGGCGGTCGTGCCGCCGGTGGCCTCCTACGTGCCCGCCGTCGCGAGCGGCCGGCTCGTGTTCAGCTCGGGCCAGCTGCCGATGGTCGACGGCGCGATGCCGCGCACCGGCAAGGTCGGTGCAGAGGTCTCCGCCGACGAGGCGACCGCCGACGCCCGCCAGTGCGCGCTCAACGCGCTCGCCGCGATCGACGCCGAGATCGGCTCGCTCGACCGCATCACCCGCATCGTCAAGGTGACCGGCTTCGTCGCCTCGGCCGAGGGCTTCCACGGCCAGCCCGGCGTCATCAACGGCGCGAGCAACCTGCTGGGCGAGATCTTCGGCGACGCCGGACGCCACGCCCGCAGCGCCGTCGGCGTCGCGGAGCTGCCGCTCGGCGCCCCCGTCGAGGTCGAGGTCATCGCCGAGTTCGCCTAGCCGCCCTCCCACCACCGAACTTCCCCGAACTCCGGGATTCCGTCGAAGAATCCCGCGATTCGGGGAAGTTCGACGTCGGGGCGGTGGCGCACGCGGATGCGCTCGGCGATGGGGGCGAGGTCGCCGGCGGTCTTCGTCGGGGTCGTGACCGTCACTCGGTACTGCTCGAGGCCGAGGCGCTGCAGGAAGTTGTACCGGGCGAGGTCCGTGAGCCACTGCGCCCGGTCGGTGCGGTGCTGGTCGCCCTCGACCTCGATCAGGACGCCGGAGCGCCAGAAGGCGACATCGGGAGCGAGCGTGACGCCTGCGAGCACGACCGGCACGTTGCACCACGGCTCGGGCAGCCCGAGCGCCTCGAACCCGAGCCGCACGATCGTCTCCGGGCGCGACCACGCTCGAGGATGCAGCGCGTGCGCAGCGGCGAGGAGTCGTCGGTGGCCCCGCTGTCCGGCGTGCGCGGCCACGGCGTCATGCAGCTCGTCACGTGACGCGAGTGGCGAGCGCTCCTGCACGATCGAGTCGCCCAGCGCCACCAGATCCTCGAAGCCGAGGTAGTCGGCGCCATCGACGAACATCTGCGCGGGGCTCGACATCCGCAGCCCGCCGACCACGCGGATCTGCGCCGGATCGAGCGTGCGCTGCCGCCCGCGGATGCCGGTGCCGCGGGGTGCGTGCTGCGGGCTCGGCACCGTGATGTCGATCCGGTCGAGCTCGCGCAGCCGCGGCGGCAGCGGCAGCTCGGACAGGGTCGCCGCCGTGGCGTGGCTGACCCACGCGCCGGCATCGACGGCACGCAGCGCCGCAGCCGCGCGCTGTCGCAGATCGATCGGCGCCGACGCATCGACGTACACGTCACGAGCCAGGCGCACCGTGCGTCGACCGCTCAGGCGCTCCGCACCGACCCCCGCCTCTCGCGCATCCGCGCTCGTGAAGAGGCCGTCGCGCAGCGGCTCCGGCAGCGCCCATCCGTCATCCACGGCGGCATCCTGCCGGAGCCCGCGCCCGAGGGCCTCTCGCGCGCTCCCGCCCTGTGGACGACCGCGCCCGCTCTGTCCCGGAGCGCAGCGCCCGCGATCGCCGAACTTCCCCGAACTGCGGGTTCTCGAGCCGAGAACCCGCAGTTCAGGGAAGTTCGGCGGATGCGGGCGGGGGCGGGCGGGCGGGCGCGCTAGCGCAGCTGGGACTGGATCGCGTCGACGACCGACTGGTCGGCGAGCGTCGTGGTGTCGCCGATCTCGCGCCGCTCGGCGAGGTCGCGCAGCAGCCGCCGCATGATCTTGCCCGAGCGGGTCTTCGGCAGGTCCGGCACGATGAACACCTGTCGGGGGCGCGCGATCGCGCCGATGTCGGTCGAGACGTGCGAGCGCAGGATCTGCTCGGCCTCCTCGACGGAGTGCTCCTTCGACGCCGACTGCTTCAGGATCACGAAGGCCACGACCGCCTGGCCGGTCGTCGCATCCGTCGCGCCCACGACCGCCGCCTCCGCGACGCCGTCGTGCGCGACGAGCGACGACTCGATCTCGGCGGTCGACAACCGGTGCCCCGACACGTTCATGACGTCGTCGACGCGGCCGAGCAGCCAGATCTCACCGTCCTCGTCCTTGCGGGCGCCGTCGCCGGCGAAGTAGCGGTCGCCGAACTTCTCCCAGTAGGTCTCGCGGTAGCGCTCGTCGTCGCCCCAGATGGTGCGCAGCATCGACGGCCACGGGCTCGTGACGACCAGCAGCCCGCCGTCGCCGTCGCCCACCGGCTGGCCCGACTCGTCGACGACGTCGATCTCGATGCCGGGGATCGGCACCTGCGCGCTGCCCGGCTTCAGCGTCGTCACCGACGCGAGGCCGGAGATCATGACGGCGCCGGTCTCGGTCTGCCACCACGTGTCGACGACCGGGGTGGTGCCGCCGCCGACCACGTCGCGGTACCACATCCACGCCTCCGGGTTGATGGGCTCCCCGACCGTGCCGAGCACGCGCAGGCTCGACAGGTCGCTCGACTGCGTGTGCTGCCGGCCGAGCTTCATGAAGGTGCGGATGGCCGTGGGCGCCGTGTAGAAGACCGTCACGCCGTAGCGCTCGATGATCTGCCACGGCCGCTCGGGCGTGGGCGTGTCGAAGGTGCCCTCGTGCATGACCTGCGTCGTGCCGTTCGCCATCGGTCCGTAGACGATGTAGCTGTGCCCCGTCACCCACCCGATGTCGGCCGTGCACCAGAACACGTCCGACTCGGGCTTGAGGTCGAACACGTGCCGGTGCGTGAACGAGGTCTGCGTCAGGTAGCCGGCGCTCGTGTGCAGGATGCCCTTCGGGCGGCCCGTCGTGCCGGACGTGTAGAGGATGAAGAGCGGGTGCTCGGCGGGGAACGCCTCGGCGACGTGCTCGGCCTCGGCCCCGGCCATCGCCTCGTGGTACCAGACGTCGCGGCCGTCGACCCAGTCGATCTCGTTCTCGCCCCGCTTGACCACCAGCACGTTCGTGACCCCGTGGCCCGGCTCGCGCAGCGCCTCGTCGACGGTCGGCTTGAGCGCGAAGACCTTGCCCTTGCGGTGCGCGCCGTCGGTCGTGATGACGAGCGTCGCGCCCGCGTCGTCGATGCGGCCGCGCAGGTTGGAGGGGGAGAAGCCGCCGAACACGGCGGTGTGGACGGCCCCGATGCGCGCGCACGCGAGCATCGCGGCGACCGCCTCCGGCAGCATCGGCAGGTAGATCGCGACCCGGTCGCCCGCCGTGACGCCGAGCGAGGTGAGCACGTTCGCGAGGCGCTTGACCTCCGCGGTCATCTCGGCGTAGGTGAGGGTGCGGCGGTCGCCCGGCTCGCCCTCCCAGTGGAACGCCACACGGTCGCCGTTGCCGGCCTCGACGTGCCGGTCGAGGCAGTTGACCGCCACGTTGAGCGTGCCGTCGTGGAACCACCTCGCGTGCGGCGGCTGCCAGTCGAGCACCTCGGTGAACGGGGTCTCCCACTGCAGCTCGCGCGCCTGCTCGGCCCAGAAGCCGAGCCGGTCCTCGCTCGCCCGCTCGTAGAGCGCAGCGGTGGTGGCCGACGCGCCCGCGAGGTCCTCGGGGGGCGCGAAGCGGCGGGTCTCGTGCAGCAGGTGGTCGATGCGGTCGGACACGGGCATTCCTCCAGACGTCGTCGTCGCGTCGAGCCTACCCAGCCGGCGGAGGACGCCGTCCGCGGGCACCCAGGTCGCGTCGTGTTGCGCCCGGCGCCGCGGCTCGGCGGGATCTAGCATGAAGCGCGTCGGCCTGGCCGACGCGGGCAGGTGACCGGCGGATCCCCCATCCGCCTCCCTGTGGCGGCGCCCCCTCCCCCCAGGCGGGCGCCGCCTTCCTCCTCGGCTCGGCCCTCCACAGGCGGATGCGGCGCTGCCGCGGCGCGCGGCGCCCGCGTCCTAGCGTGCGGGCATGCAGCCGCCCAGGTCGCCCGGCTCGCGGCATCCCGTTCGTCGCAGGCACGCAGCGCGCGGCCGTCCCGGGGCCGGTGCGCACGGCCGTCGACGGCGCGGCGCTCCGCGAGTTCGGCGAGCTCGCGCCGCTCGTGGCCGAGGCGGCGGTGACGGATGTCTTCGTCACCGGCGGCCGGGTCTGGGTCGATCGCGGCGAGGGCGCCGAGCGCGCCGCGATCGAGCTCGACCCCGGGCGCGCGCGGGCGCTCGCGGTCGCGCTCGTGGCGGCTGGCGGGCGGCACGTCGACGAGGCGACCCCGTGCGTCGACGTGCGGCTGCACGACGGCATCCGCGTGCACGCCGTGCTGCCGCCCATCGCGGTCTCGGGCACCCAGCTGTCGATCCGGCTGCCGCGGGTGCGCGCGCTCTCGCTCGACGAGCTGGCCGCCTCCGGCGCGTTCGAGGTCGTGCCGCTCGCGCTCGTGCGCGGCCTCGTCGCGCGGCGCGCGAACGTGCTCGTGACGGGCGCGGGCGGCTCCGGGAAGACGACGCTGCTCGGTGCGATGCTCTCCGACGCCGCGCGCACCGAGCGGATCGTGACGATCGAGGACGTCGCCGAGCTGCACATCCGCCATCCGCACGTGGTGGCGCTCGAGGCGCGGCAGGCCAACGCCGAGGGCGCCGGCGCCGTCGGCCTCGAGCAGCTCGTGCGGGAGGCGCTGCGGATGCGGCCGGACCGGCTGGTGCTGGGGGAGTGCCGCGGAGCAGAGGTGCGCGAGCTGCTCGCGGCGCTCAACACCGGGCACGACGGCGGTGCGGGCACGCTGCACGCGAACTCGCTCGACGACGTGCCGGCCCGGCTCGAGGCGCTCGGCGCGCTCGCGGGGCTGACGCCCGCTGCGCTCGCCCGGCAGGCGGTGAGCGCGATCGACGCCGTGCTGCACGTCGAGCGCGACGCGGACGGCAGACGGGTCGCCGCGGTCGGCGAGCTCGAGCTGCTCGGCGAGCGGCTGGCGGTGCGCCGGCGATGACGGCCACGGCGGAGGAGGCGGCGGCGGAGGAGGCCGCGGCGGCCACCGTGCACCGGCTCGCGGCGCTCGTGGCCGGCGGCCTGCCGCTCGATCGGGCGTGGGCGGTGCTCGGCACGGATGCGCACGCGCTCGACGCGCAGGCGGGCGGCGGCGTGGTCGCCGCGGTGCTCGCCGTCGCCCACCAGAGCGGCGCGCCGACGGCGCCGACGCTCGAGCGGCTCGCGGGGCTGCTGCGCGAGCGGGCGGCGCAGCGCCGTGCACTCGAGGCGGCGCTCGCGGGTCCGCGCGCGACGGCACGGCTCGTGATGGTGCTGCCGCTCGTGGGGCTCGGCTTCGGCGCCGCGCTCGGGCTCGACGTGGTGGGCGCCGCCCTCGGCGGGGGCCTCGGCACCTGGTCGGTGCTCGCCGGGGCGGCGCTGCTCGGCGCGGCGTGGGCGTGGTCGCGCGCCATCGTCCGGCGGGCGGCGCGCGGCGAGGAGGCTCCGGGGCTCGCGCTCGACCTCGTCGCAGTGGCGCTCGCCGGCGGCGGCGCGGCCGATCGGGCGCGCACCGCCGCGGCCGGAGCGCTCATCGACGCGGGCGTGGCCGCGAGCGGTTGGGACGACGTCGACGCGGCGCTCGATCTCGCGCGGCGCGCGGGGGTGCCCGTGCGCGGCCTGCTGCTCGCCGAGGCGACCGCCGCGCGCACCCGGGCACGGCTCGAGGGGGAGGCGCAGGCCGAGCGGGCGGCGGTGCAGCTCGCGCTGCCGCTCGGCGCCTGCGTGCTGCCGGCCTTCGCGCTGCTCGTCATCGTGCCGCTCGTGCTGTCGATGCTCTCGGGAGCGCTCGCACCGCTCGCGTAGCGCCACGGCGGCGCTCGGCCCGGCGACGAGTGTCGGCTGGCTGCTCCGGTGTCGCGACCCGCGAGCAAGGACTCGACACTCGCGGGCGGCGCCGCGGGGCGCTCCCGGGGAGTGTCGGCTGATCGCTCCGGTGTCGCGGCACTCGAGCACGGACCCGACACTCGCGCGGAGCCGGGTGGCCGACGTCGGGCGGACGCCCAGCCGCCACCCGTAGCGTCGCCGACATGCGGAACCTCTTCAGCGCGCTCGTCAACGGGATCGCCGCGCTCTTCGCGGCCAACGGCGGCGCCGCGCACCCGATCGTCGCCACCGACCCCGTGCGCCCGAGGCGCAGGTCCCGCACGGCGCGCACACCCAAGCGCCGCCGCTGAGCCGCGGGCGCCCCGCCCCCGCGCTCCGCCATCCACAGGCGGCGCTGACAGCCGCACGCCGCCAACGCCCGATCCCGCATGCTGGCGCTCCTGAGGGAAGGAGGCGAGCATGCGGATGCTCGAGAGGCTGGTGCACGAGGAGGACGGCGCGGCGACCGCCGAGTACGTCATCGCGACGATGGCCGCGGTCGGGTTCGCCGGCCTGCTGGTGGTGATCCTGCGCTCCGACGAGGTGCGCGCGATGCTCACCGGCATGGTGCAGCGTGCGCTCACGGTGCAATAGAGAGGAGCGCACGAGCGCGCGGCGCGGCGAGGTCGGCGCCGTCACGGCCGAGCTCGCCGCGGCGCTGCCCGCCGCGGTGCTCGCGCTCGGCATCGCCGTCGGTGCTGTGGCCGCGGTCGCGGCGCAGGTGGGGCTCGAGCAGTCCGCGGGCGCAGCGGCGCGAGCCGCCGGTCGCGGTGACGACCCCGCCCGCTACGCCGAGGGCGCGGGCCTGCGCCTGGGATCGCAGGGCGAGCTCGTGTGCGTCGAGCTGTCGAGGGAGGCGCTCGGCGGGGCGCTCACGCTCCACGCCACGAGCTGCGCGCACGCCGGCGGGCGGTGACGGATGGCGTCCCGAGGCGGCGCGCCGCGCCGCGCCCATGCGCGGGCGAGGGGCGCCGCGCGCCTGCGCGACGAGCAGGGCGCCGGTGCCGCGCTCGCCCTCGGGATCGCCGCCGCGGTGCTGCTGCTGGGGCTGCTCGTGGTCGGGGCGGGCACGGCCTCGATCGCGCAGGCCAGGGCCTCGGCATCGGCCGACGCCGCGGCGCTCGCGGCCGCCGATGCGCTGGCCGGCTACGCCGACGGCAGCCCGTGCGGGCTCGCCCAAGCGGTCGCCGCGGCGAGCGGTGCCCGCCTCGCCGCCTGCCTGCTCGACGGGCTCGACGCGCGCGTCACGACGGCCGTCCCGGTCGGCCCGCTCACGGCATCCGCCACCGCGATCGCCGGCCCACCCGCTGGCAGGGCACCATGACACCGTGTGTATTGTGGCGAGGCGTGGCCCGGTCGGGCCGACAACCTCCCCAAGAAGAAGCAGTGAGCGTGAGCATGGGCAAGAAGCTCGTCATCGTCGAGTCCCCGGCGAAGGGAAAGACGATCGAGCGGTACCTCGGCGAGGGCTACCAGGTGCTGGCCTCCGTGGGCCACATCCGCGACCTCGTCAGCCCGCGCGACCTGCCCCCGGAGCTGAAGAAGGGGTCGTACGGGAAGTTCGCCGTCGACGTCGACAACGGCTTCGCTCCCTACTACGTCGTCAGCGACGAGAAGAAGAAGACCGTCGCCGAGCTCAAGAAGGCGCTCAAGGACGCCGACGAGCTCATCCTCGCGACGGATGAGGACCGCGAGGGCGAGGCCATCGCGTGGCACCTGCTCGAGGTGCTGAAGCCCAAGGTGCCGGTGAAGCGGATGGTGTTCCACGAGATCACCGAGGACGCGATCCAGCAGGCCAAGGACTCGATGCGCGAGCTCAACATGCCGCTCGTCGACGCGCAGGAGACCC
This sequence comes from uncultured Actinomycetota bacterium, assembly GCA_963803465.1. GTDB lineage: Bacteria > Actinomycetota > Actinomycetes > Actinomycetales > Microbacteriaceae > Agrococcus. The sequence continues at coordinate 630,172 of CAWDMS010000004.1, read as the reverse complement.
GCCGCATCCTCGACCGCCTGTACGGCTACGAGGTGAGCCCGGTGCTGTGGCGCAAGGTGCGGCAGGGCCTGTCGGCCGGTCGCGTGCAGTCGCCCACCGCCCGCCTCATCGTCGACCGCGAGCGCGAGCGGATGGCGTTCGTCTCCGCCGGCTACTGGAGCCTCACGGCCCGCTTCGAGACCGCCGAGTCGACGCCTCCTGGCGCCGCGTTCGGCGCCCGCCTCGTGCGGCTCGACGGCGCTCGCGTCGCCACCGGCAGCGACTTCGACGACCGCGGCCAGATCAAGGGCGTCCGCACCGTGCTCGACGCCGAGGGCGCCGAGGCGCTCGCGAACGAGCTCGAGCGCAGCGCGTTCGCCGTCTCCGGCGTCGAGTCGAAGCCCTACCGTCGCCGCCCGTCGGCGCCCTTCACCACCTCCACGCTGCAGCAGGAGGCGGGTCGCAAGCTCAAGCTCTCCGCGAAGCAGACGATGTCGGTCGCGCAGTCGCTCTACGAGCAGGGCTACATCACCTATATGCGCACCGACTCGCCGTCGCTGTCGTCGCAGGCGATCGCCGCGGCCCGCGCGCAGGCGACGAGCCTCTACGGACCGGGCTCGATCCCGGCCGCGGCGCGCCACTACGCCGGCAAGTCCAAGTCGGCGCAGGAGGCGCACGAGGCGATCCGCCCGTCGGGGGAGCGCTTCCGCACGCCGCGCGACGTCAAGGGATCGCTCACCCCGAACGAGCAGCGCCTGTACGAGCTCATCTGGAAGCGCACCGTCGCGAGCCAGATGATCGACGCGACCGGCTCGACGGCGACCATCACGATCGCCTCGGACAAGACCAGCCGCGGCATCGCCGAGTTCACCGCATCCGGCACGGTCATCACCGAGCCCGGCTTCCTGCAGGCCTACGAGGAGTCGTCGGATGCGGCCCGGTACGTCGACGAGGCGGCCGCCGACGACGCGACCCTGCCGGACGTGAAGCAGGGCGACCCGCTCGGCCTCGCCGAGCTCGAGCGCAAGGACCACGCCACCACGCCGCCCCCGCGCTACACCGAGGCGAGCCTCGTCAAGGCGCTGGAGGAGCTGGAGATCGGCCGACCCTCGACGTACGCGTCGATCATCGACACCATCGTGCGGCGCGGCTTCGTCACGCAGCGCGGCGGCGCGCTCGTGCCGAACTGGATCGCGTTCTCGACCATCAAGCTGCTCGAGGACCACCTGGGCGACTACGTCGACTACGACTTCACCGCCGAGATGCTCGCCGACCTCGACCGCATCGCCGACGGCGAGCTCGACCGGCAGGACTGGCTGCAGCGCTTCTACTTCGGCAACGAGCAGCGCCCCGGTCTCCAGAGCACCGTCGCGAACCTCGGCGACATCGATGCGCGCGCCATCAACTCGATCCCGGTCGCCGAGGGCGTCATGCTGCGCGTCGGGCAGTACGGGCCCTACCTGGAGGGCACCGACGCCGAGGGCGAGCTGAAGCGGGCGAACATCCCCGAGGACCTCACGCCCGACCAGCTGACGCCCGAGAAGGCTGCCGAGCTCTTCGCCGCCGAGCCGGTGCAGGACCGCGTGCTCGGCCCGCACCCCGAGACCGGACTGGATGTCGTGGTCAAGAACGGCCGCTTCGGCCCGTACATCGAGGAGGCGCTGCCCGTCGAGCTCGACGACGAGGGCAAGCCCGTGGTGCCCAAGAAGGGGAAGGCCGCGCCGAAGCCGCGACGCGCATCCCTCTTCAAGGCGATGGAGCCCGAGTCGGTCGACCTCGAGACGGCGCTCCGCCTGCTGAGCCTGCCGCGCGTCGTCGGGGTCGACCCCGAGTCGGGCGTCGAGATCACCGCGCGCCCCGGCCGCTACGGCCCGTTCCTCTCGAAGGGCACCGACACCCGGTCGCTCGAGGAGGAGGATCAGATCTTCTCGATCACGCTCGAGCAGGCGGTCGAGCGCTTCGCGCAGCCGAAGTACGGCGCCCGCAAGGCCGCCAGCGCGCTGAAGGAGTTCGAGGCCGACCCCGTCTCCGGCAAGCCCATCAAGCTGCGCGACGGCCGCTTCGGCCCGTACGTCACCGACGGCGAGACGAACGCGACCATCCCGCGCGGCGAGGAGGTCGAGGCGGTCACCTTCGAGCGAGCCGTCGAGCTGCTGCAGATCAAGCGCGACAAGGGCCCCGCCAAGAAGCCGGTGCGCAAGACGGCCGCGAAGAAGCCGGCCGCGAAGAAGCCCGCGGCGAAGAAGCCCGCCGCCAAGACGACCGCCGCCAAGACGACGGCCGCCAAGAAGCCGGCCGCGAAGAAGGCCGCGCCGAAGCCGAGCCCCGACGCGTCGTGACCGGGGCGTTCATCACGCTCGAGGGCGGCGACGGCTCGGGCAAGTCGACGCAGATCGGCGATGCTGCAGTCGTGGCTCGAGGCGCAGCGGCCGCACCGTGGTGCGCACGCGCGAGCCCGGCGGCACCGAGCTCGGGGTGGAGATCCGCCGGCTCGTGCAGCACACCGAGGGGCACGTCGCCCCGCGCGCGGAGGCGCTGCTGTACGCCGCCGATCGCGCCCATCACGTCGCCACGCTCGTGCGCCCGGCGCTCGAGCGCGGCGAGGTCGTGCTGCAGGACCGCTACCTCGACTCGTCGGTCGCCTATCAGGGCGCCGGGCGCGAGCTCGACGGCGGGCAGGTCCGCGACCTCTCGCTGTGGGCCGCCGACGGCCTGCTGCCGGACCTCACGATCCTGCTCGACCTCGACCCGGCAGCGGGCCGCGAGCGGATGGCCGCCCGCGAGGACGCGCCCTACGACCGGCTCGAGGAGGCGGGGGAGGCGTTCGCCGACCGGGTGCGCGCCGCGTACCTCGAGCTCGCCGCCGCCGAGCCCGACCGCTTCGCCGTGGTCGACGCATCCGGCTCGGCCGACGACGTGCACGCGCGCGTGGTGTCGCACGTGCGTGCGATGCTCGACGCGAACCGCTGATCGGCCGCGGATGACGGCCACGGACGAGGGGGCGCGCATGACGGTCGGCTGGAGCGCCATCGTCGGGCAGGCCGACGCCGTCGCGCAGCTGCAGCGCGCTGCCGCCGTCGATCCCGACACCGACGGCTCCGGCGCGATGACGCATGCCTGGCTGCTGACCGGCCCGCCCGGCTCCGGGCGCTCCAACCTCGCCTACGCGTTCGCGGCGGCCCTGCTGTCGTCCCCGTCGGGCATCGACGAGCGCGTCGCGACGCTCGTCGAGGCGCGCACGCATCCCGACCTCGTCACGCTCTCCACCGAGGGCGTGCTCATCACGATCGCGCAGGCGCGCTCGGTCGTGCAGCGGGCCTCGCTCGCCCCCTCGAGCTCGCGGTACCGGGTGATCGTGGTCGAGGATGCCGACCGGATGGCCGAGCGCACCTCCAACGCGCTGCTGAAGGCGCTCGAGGAGCCGCCGCCCGAGACGGTGTGGATCCTGTGCGCGCCCAGCGAGGCCGACCTGCTGCCGACCATCCGCTCGCGGGTGCGGACGCTCACCCTCCAGGTGCCCGACCCGCGGGAGGTCGCGCAGCTGCTCGTCGAGCGCGACGGCGTCGCGCCCGCGGTCGCCGAGCGCGCCGCGCGCGAGGCGCAGAGCCACATCGGCATGGCCCGCCGGCTCGCGACGAGCGACGAGGCGCGCGCGCGTCGGGCAGAGACGCTGCAGATCGCGATGCGCGTGTCGACCGCCGCCTCCGCGGTGCTGGCCGCCGCCCGCTACGTCGAGATCGCGACCGCCGACGCCGACGCGCTCTCCGCGGAGAAGGACGAGGCAGAGCGCGCGCAGGCGCTCCACCAGTTGGGCATCGAGCCGGGCGGCACCGTGCCGCCCGCGCTCCGCCGACAGCTGAAGGAGCTCGAGGACGCCCAGAAGCAGCGCGCGAAGCGCGGCATGCGGGACGGCGTCGACCGCATCCTCGTCGACCTGCTCTCGCTCTACCGCGACATCCTCATGACCCAGCTCGGCGTCGGTCGCGAGCTCGTCAACGAGGCGATGCGGCCGACGGTGCTCGCCGCCGCCGACTTCCTGCAGCGTGCCGCCGTGATCGACGTGCTGGACAGCATCCGCGTCGCGCGGGAGCGCATCGAGGCGAACGTGCCGCCCGTGCTCGCGCTCGAGGCGATGCTCGTGCGCGCGGCGCGCGCCGCGCAGCGCCGCTGACACGACGCGCGCTCGCCATCGGGGCCGCAGCACGGCCGGCGCCGCGTACCGTTGGAGCCATGCCCCGCGCTTCCCGTCCCCTCGCCGCTCTCGCCGCCGTCGCCGCGGCGACGATCGCACTGGCGGGGTGCGTCATCCTGCCGCCGCCGCTGCCCACCACGACCACGGCCGATGCCCCGAGCTGGAGCCCGACGGGGGAGGACGTCGCGCCGGAGCTCGAGGGCTTCTTCGCGCAGGACGTCGACTGGCGGGACTGCGGCGCGAACTGGTGCGGCACCGTGAGCGCACCCATGGACTGGTTCGACGTCGGGCCGGAGACGATCGACCTGTCGGTGACGGTCGCACCCGCGACCGGCGAGCGGCGAGGCGCGATCCTGTACAACCCGGGCGGCCCGGGCGCATCCGGCGTCGAGTACGTGCAGCAGTACGCCGACTACCTGCTGCGCCCCGAGGTGCGCGAGCACTACGACCTCGTCGGCTTCGACCCCCGCGGGGTCGGTGACTCCACGCCCATCTCCTGCTACGACGACCCGCAGGAGCTCTACGACTGGCTGTGGGAGATCCCGGATGGTCCGCAGCCCGAGCCCCTCAGCGACGAGGGCCTGCAGCAGCAGCTCGACGACGCGCAGTGGTTCGGCGACTCCTGCCTCGAGCACACGGGAGCGCTGCTCGAGCACATCGGCACCGAGCAGGTCGCGAGCGACCTCGACCTGCTGCGCGCGCTGCTCGGCGAGCAGCAGCTGAACTACCTCGGCGTCTCGTACGGCACGCTCATCGGCTCGACCTACGCCGACCTGTTCCCCGAGAACGTCGGCCGCTTCGTGCTGGATGCCGCCGTCGCGCCCGACTCGACCGACTTCGACGGCACGCTCTACCAGGCGGCGGGCTTCGAGCTCGCCTACGGCAACTTCGTCGCCGACTGCCTGCAGCAGCAGGACTGCCCGTTCCAGGGCACGAAGGAGGACGCGCTGCAGCAGACGCGCGACCTGCTCGATCGTCTCGACGCGCAGCCGATCGCGGTCGCGGACGGGCGGCAGCTGGGCTCGAGCGCGCTCTTCACGGCGATGGCGGCGAACCTCTACGCCGACGCCCAGTGGGGGACGCTGCGCGAGGTGCTGCGCGACGCCCTCGCGGGCGACGGCGAGTCCGCGTTCCTCGAGGCCGACGACTACTACGGCGTCAACCCCGACGGCACGTTCGCCGACAACTCGCTCGAGACGCTCATCGCGGTCAACTGCCTCGACTACCCGGCCGTCACCGACTTCGACGAGGTGCGCGCGAACGCCGAGCAGATCATGGCCGCCGCCCCCACGCTCGGCCCGGACTTCGTGGGCCTCGGCAGCTGTGCGGCCTGGCCGTTCGAGGCGACGCGGGAGCCGCACGAGATCACGGCGCCGGGCGCCGCACCGATCATCGTGATCGGCGGCATCAACGACCCGGCCACGCCCTACCAGCAGGCCGTCGACCTCGCGGGGATGCTCGAGTCGGGTGTGCTGATCTCGGTCGATGCGGAGGGCCACGGCCAGTACTTCGTCGGCAACGAGTGCGTCGACCGGCCCGTGAACGACTACTTCCTGAACGGCACCGCCCCGACGGCGCAGATCGACTGCTGAGGCCCGGCGGCCCGCCGCCAGGAGTCGAGGCGGGGTCGACGGATGCGCTATGATCGTTGATCGTGCCTCGGCACGCCGCCTTAGCTCAGTCGGCAGAGCGATTCACTCGTAATGAATAGGTCCGGAGTTCGATTCTCCGAGGCGGCACCACCCGGAAGGCCCCGCAGCTGCGGGGCCTTCGTCGTTCCCGAGATGATGCCTGGACGAGCGCGCCCGCAGGGAGTATGAACAGGAGCGCGCAGGTCACGGGCGTCGCGGTCGCGCGTGCCAGCGCGAGCGCGGTCCGCGAGCTGGAGGAGCCGTGGCGCTCACGTTCGAGCGGTGGCTGCAGGCCGTCGAGGGCGAGTCGATCGACAACTCGACCGCGCACGCGCCGCAGTGCACGGATCTGGTGCGCGACTACTACATGCGCGTGCTCGGTGCGCCGTGGGGCATCGGGCACGTCGACAGGTTCGCGTGGGAGTGGTGGACCGAGTTCGAGACCGACAGGGATCACCCCGGTGACTGGCTCCGCAAGGTCGATCGCGCCGCCGCCGCGCACTGGGGCGACGTCGCCGTCTGGTCCGCGGACATGACGCTGCCGTGGGGCTCGTCGTCGGGCCACGTCGCGGTCGTCGAGTCGGATCTCGGCGCCGAGCTCGCGGTCATGAACCAGAACTTCGCCGGTCATGACTACGCGGAGCGCAGCACGATCAGCAAGGAGCACCTGCTCGGCTACCTCCGACCCCTCAAGCGCCTCCGCGGCGTCAGGGGGCTCCGGAGCCTGGCCGGGAGCGAGACCGAAGGAGACCTCACCATGTCCGAAGCCGACGACATCCGCAGGGACATCGCAGCGCTGCGCGACCACCTCGACAACCTGCTCAGCCCGAACGGTCGCGCCAAGTACTCGTTCGACAACGCGATCCTCGTCGAGCTGCGGGCGATGGCTCGTGCCCTCGACGAGTCGGGCGCCGACATCGACACGACCCTCGCGATCACTCGAGCGATCCGGGAGGGTCAGGTCACGCCGCAGGGCTACACCTACGATGCCGCGATCCTGTCGCTCGTGCAGGGCCTGATCGGCACGGTCGGCCGCATCAAGGCGCGCGGCGACATCGACGTCGGGGCGCTCGCGTCGCAGCTGAAGAGCGGCCTGGGCCCCGACGCCGCGGCCGAGCTCGCGCAGCGCCTCGGCGAGGACTGAGGACGTGACGGCTGCCGGCCCGCCCCTCGCTACCCTGAGCGCATGACTCGCGCCATCCTCATCGTCGACGTGCAGAACGACTTCACCGAGGGCGGCGCCCTCGCCACGGAGGGCGGCGCTGCCGTCGCCGCCGCCATCACCGAGCACCTCCGCACCCACGAGTACGCGCTCGTCGTCGCGAGCCGCGACTGGCACGACGCGGACGGCGACAACGGCGGCCACTTCGCAGTCGGCGCGCCCGACTTCGTCGACACCTGGCCCGTCCACTGCGTGGCCGGCACGCCGGGTGCCGACTACCACCCGGCCCTCGATGCGCTCGCGATCGACGTGCACGTCAAGAAGGGGCAGGGCAAGCCCGCCTACTCGGCGTTCGAGGGCGTCACGGACGACGACGAGATGCTCGCAGAGGTGCTCGAGGAGCAGGGCATCGACGAGCTCGACGTCGTCGGCATCGCCACCGACTACTGCGTGAAGGCCTCCGCGCTCGACGCGGCGCTCGCCGGCCTCACGGTGCGCGTCATCGACGCGCTGACGTCCGCGGTCACGCCCGAGACGCGCCAGACGGCGCTCGACGAGATGCGCGACGGCGGCGTCGAGGTCGTCCGGCGCCACTGACGCGAGGCTCGCGCGCGGCGAGGCGATGCGGGCTTTGATTAGTTAGCCTGCAACAAGTAGGCTGTCTGCATGACTACGCCTGCTGTCGACGCCCGATCCCGCCGTCGTGTCCCGACGTGGGCGCGCGTGCTCATCCCCGCGATCCTCATCCTCGGATGGCTCGCGGCCGCGGGCGTCGGCGGCCCGACCTTCGGGCGGCTCTCCACGGTCGTGTCGAACGACCAGACGAGCTTCCTGCCGGCGAGCGCGGAATCGACTGAGGTGCAGGCGCTGCTGCCTGAGTTCCTCGGCGCCGACGAGGTGCCCGCGATCGTCGTGGTCGCAGGCGACGCCGACCTCGACGCCTCCACGATCGAGGCGGTCACGGCGCTCCAGGAGACGATCGCCGGGCTCGACGGCGTCGTCGAGGCCTCGCCGGTCGTCCCGAGCGAGGACGGCCAGGCGGTGCAGATCGTCGCCCTGCTCGACGGCACCGGCTCCTCCGAGGAGCTGTCGACCTTCACCGAGGGGCTGCGCGCGGAGGTCGCGGGCACCGACCTGGGCGACGGGGTGGAGGCCGCGGTCACGGGGCCCGCGGGCTTCGCCGCCGACATCGGGGCGGCCTTCGCCGGCATCGACGGGCTGCTGCTGCTCGTCGCGCTCGGCGCGGTGTTCGTCATCCTCGTGCTCGTCTACCGCTCGCCGCTGCTGCCGGTGCTCGTGCTCTTCACCTCGGTCTCGGCGCTCTGCCTCGCGATCCTCATCGTCTTCGCGCTCGCGCAGGCCGGCATCCTCACGCTCAGCGGCCAGACGCAGGGCATCCTCTTCATCCTCGTGGTCGGTGCCGCGACCGACTACGCGCTGCTCTACACGGCGCGCTTCCGTGAGGCGCTCGGGCAGACCCGGTCGCGCTGGGAGGCGACGCTCGCCGCGCTGCGCGGCGCGACCGAGCCGATCATCGCCTCCGGTGGCACCGTCATCGCGGGCCTCCTGTGCCTGCTGCTGAGCGACCTCGTCACCAACCAGCAGCTCGGCCCGGTGGCCGCGATCGGCATCGCCACCTCGATCCTCGCCGGCCTCACCCTCCTGCCGGCGCTCCTGCTCGCCTTCGGACGCGTCGCCTTCTGGCCGGTCGCGCCCACGCCCGAGCGCCCGCGCACGAAGGCTGCCGACAAGGGCCTGTGGGGCGCGGTGTCGCGACTCGTCGACCGGCGCAGCCGCACGGTCTGGATCGTGTCGGCCCTCGTGCTCGCCGCCGGCGCTGCCGGCATCACGCAGCTGCAGGCGAACGGCGTGCCGTCCAGCGAGTTCGTGGTGGGGGAGTCGGAGGCCCGAGACGGCCAGGCGCTGCTCTCCGCGCACTTCCCGGGCGGCTCGGGCAGCCCGACGCAGATCGTCGTGCCCGAGGACGACCAGGATGCGGTCGCCGAGGCGCTCGCCGACGTCGACGGCGTCGAGAGCATCGCGCTCGCGAGCGAGGACTCGCCGTCCGGCTCGATCCCGCTGCCCGTCGACCCGATGTCGCCGTTCGCCGCGGCGACGCCGACCGTCGTCGACGGCCGGGTGCTCATGCAGGCGACGCTCGTCGACGCGCCCGACTCGGATGCCGCACAGGCGGTCGTCCGCGAGCTGCGCGACGTCGTCGATGCGACGTCCGCCGACGCGATCGTGGGCGGCCCGACCGCGACGGCGATCGACACGAACGACGCGGCGACGCGCGATCTGCTGCTCATCATCCCGATCGTGCTCGCGGTGATCTCGCTCATCCTCATGCTGCTGCTGCGCTCGATCGTCGCCGCACTGCTGCTGCTGGCGACCACCGTGCTCTCGTACGGCACGGCGCTCGGCGTGGGCGCGCTCATCCTCTCGGCGCTCGGCATCCCCGCGATGGACCCGTCGGTGCCGCTGTTCGCGTTCGTGTTCCTCGTCGCCCTCGGCGTCGACTACAACATCTTCCTCATGACCCGGGTGCGCGAGGAGGTGGCCGCCATCGGTCACCGCCGCGGCGTGCTGCGCGGCCTGCGCGTGACCGGCGGCGTCATCACCTCGGCGGGCATCGTGCTCGCGGCGACGTTCGCGGCGCTCGGCGTCATCCCGGTGCTGTTCCTGCTGCAGCTCGCGATCATCGTGGCGCTCGGCGTGCTCATCGACACCACGATCGTCCGATCGCTGCTGGTGCCGGCGCTCGCGCTCGAGATCGGCCCGAAGACGTGGTGGCCGTCGAAGCTCGCGAAGGACGGTGCGGGCGCCGCGAGCGCACGCCCCGAGGATCCCGCGGACGAGCGGGCACGGGTCGACGCGTAGGCTTGGAGGCCGGGTCGACGACCCTGGCGCACAGGCCGGGGGATCGTAAACGATCGCACCGTTCCTCTCGACGAAGGAGTCCCTCATGAGCGCCACCACCGCGAACGCGACCAGCGAGTCCGAGGTCCTCGACGGCGTCCACGGCCAGCTGTTCATCGGCGGCGAGTGGATCGACGGCGAGCAGGGCACCATCGACGTGCGCGACCCGGCGACCGGCGAGGTCATCAAGCAGATCGCGAACGGCTCGGTCGAGGACGGCGTGCGCGCGCTCGACGCCGCAGTCGAGGCGCAGGAGTCGTGGGGCCGCACGCCCGCCCGCGTGCGGGGCGAGATCCTGCGCAAGGCGTTCGACCTGCTGCAGGAGCGCAAGGAGGAGTTCGCGCTGCTCATGACGATGGAGATGGGCAAGCCGCTCGCGGAGGCCCGCGGCGAGGTCGCCTACGGCGGCGAGTTCCTGCGCTGGTTCTCGGAGGAGGCCGTGCGCATCGACGGCCGCTACACGATGACGCCAGAGGGCACCGGGCAGATGATCGTCACCCACCGCCCGGTCGGTCCGTGCTTCCTCATCACGCCCTGGAACTTCCCGCTCGCGATGGCGACCCGCAAGCTCGGCCCCGCGCTCGCCGCCGGCTGCACGGCGGTCGTCAAGCCTGCGACCCTCACGCCGCTCACGACGCTCGCGCTCGTCGCGCTGCTCGAGGAGGCCGGCCTGCCGAAGGGCGTCGTCAACGTCATCACGACGAAGTCGACCGGCGCGCTCTCGGAGCGCCTGCTCGCCGACCCGCGCCTGCGCAAGGTCTCGTTCACCGGCTCGACGCCGGTCGGCGTGCAGCTGCTGAAGCTCGCGGCCGACAACGTGCTCAAGGCGTCGATGGAGCTCGGCGGCAACGCGCCGTTCGTGGTCTTCGGCGACGCCGACCTCGACAAGGCGGTCGAGGGCGCGCTGCTGGCGAAGTTCCGCAACATCGGCCAGGCCTGCACCGCCGCGAACCGCTTCATCGTCCACGAGTCGGTCGCCGACGAGTTCTCGAAGCGCATCGGGGATGCGGTGAAGGGCATGAAGATCGGTCGCGGCACCGAGGAGGGCGTCACCATCGGGCCGCTCGTCGAGGACAAGGCCGTCGACAACGCCGTGCGCCTCGTGGAGGCCGCGGTCTCCGACGGCGCGACGCTCGTCACCGGCGGCAAGGCGATCGACGGTCCCGGCTCCTTCTTCGAGCCGACCGTGCTCGACGCGGTGACGGCCGACATGGCGGTCTCGATCGAGGAGATCTTCGGCCCGGTCGTCGCGATCCAGCGCTTCTCGACCGAGGACGACGCGGTCCGGCTCGCGAACGACACCGAGTACGGCCTCGTCGGCTACGTCTTCACCGAGGACGCCAAGCGCGGCCAGCGCATGATCGAGCGCATCGACACCGGCATGATGGGCCTCAACGTGGGCGTCGTCTCGAACGCGGCCGGTCCCTTCGGCGGCGTCAAGCAGTCGGGCCTCGGCCGCGAGGGCGGCGCCGAGGGCATCCACGAGTACCTCGAGACGAAGTACACGCTCATGCCCAACCCGTTCGCCTGAGCTGACGCTCGAGGGCCGGTCCGCACGCGCGGGCCGGCCCTCCGTCGTCCGGCGGCGGCCCGCCCGCCCGCAACAGCGACGCGAGCCCAGCCGGTCGAGGGTTTGCGTCCGAGTGGCGGGCAACTCGGACGCAGACCCTCAACAGCGACGCGAGGCAGGCCGGTGCGTTGAGCGTTTGCGTCCGAGTGGAGGGCAACTCGGACGCAGACCCTCGACTGCGCGGCTGCGGCGGCGGCGGGGCTCAGGCGGCGGGGGCCAGCAGCTGGTGGGCGGCGAGCTCCCGGTAGAGCGGCGAGGCGTCGAGCAGCTCGGCGTGCGTGCCGCGCGCGAGCACCCGGCCGCCGTCGAGCACGACGATCTGGTCGGCGTCGACGACCGTCGCGAGCCGGTGCGCGATGACGAGCGTCGTGCGGCCCTCGCTCGCGACGTCGAGCGCCGTCTTGAGCGACGCCTCGTTGCGCGCGTCGAGGTTGGCCGTCGACTCGTCGAGCAGCAGGATCGGCGTCGCCGCCAGCAGCGCGCGCGCGATCGCGAGGCGCTGGCGCTCGCCGCCCGAGAGCAGCACGCCGCCCTCGCCGACCTCCGCGCCGAGGCCCACGCTCGCGCGCCGCACGAGGTCGCCGAGGTTCACGGCCTCGAGCGCGGCGAGCAGCTGCTCGTCCGTCGCGTCGGGGGCGCCGAGCCGCAGGTTGTCGCGCAGCGACCCGGCGAGCACCGGCGCGTCCTGCTCGACGTAGCCGACGAGCGCCCGGAGCGACGCGCGGTCGACCTCCCGCACGTCCGCGCCGCCCACCAGCACACGCCGGCGGTCACGTCGTAGAAGCGCTCGATGAGCGCGAAGCTCGTCGACTTGCCGGCGCCGGACGGGCCGACGAGCGCGGTGCGCGTGCCCGCGGGCACCGAGAACGAGACGCCCTCGAGCACCGTGCGCGGGTCGTCCGCGGAGGGGTAGCCGAAGGTGACGTCCTCGAACGCGACCATCGGCGCACCCGGCCGCGGCACGAGCGCGACGCCGGCATCCGCATCCGTCTCGCCGGGCAGCCGGACGATCTCCTGGATGCGTCCGAGCGCGCCGAGCGCGACGCTCACGGCCGAGATCGCCCCGGCGAGCTGGCCGAGCGGCATGATCATGAGGAACAGGAACAGCAGGAAGCCGACGAGCTGCGCGATGCCGATCTCGCCCGTCGCGACCCGCAGGCCGCCGACGCCCAGCACGACCAGGAACGCGAGCTGCAGCGCGATGCCGAAGATCGGCACGACGAGCGCCGAGATGCGCGCGACCCGCACGCCGGCGTCGAACGCGCCGCTCGCCCGCTCGCCGATGCCGGCCACCTCGCGATCGGTCGCGCCCGCCGCGCGCACCGTGCGCACCGCGCTGATCGCCCGCTCGAGCGCGCTCGTGAGGTGCCCGACCTGCTCCTGCGCCTGCCCAGAGGCGCGCGTGAGCAGCGGCATCACCGCGAGCATCGCGATGATCGCGCCGGCCAGCACGAGCACGGTCAGGCCGAGCAGCAGCGGATCGATGATGAGCATCGCGATCACCGCGCCGACGAGCGTGAGCAGGCCGCCGACCGACTCGACGAGCCCCTGGGTGAGCACGGCGCGCAGCAGCGTCGTGTCGCTGCCGACCCGGCTGACGAGGTCGCCGACGCGGCGCTCGTCGAACTGCGCGATCGGCAGCCGCAGCATGCGCTCGACGAGCGTGCGCCGGGTGCGCAGCACCACGTGCTCGCCGAGCACCTGCAGCAGGAAGTGCTGGAAGCCGTCGAGCACGGCGCCGACGACGACGATCACGAGCAGCAGCACCGGGAGCCACTCGAGCGGCCGCGACTGCTCGACGCGCGCGATGAGCTCCTGCGCGAGCGCGGGCTGCGCGAGGGCGAAGGCGGCGCCGACCACCGACAGCACGATCGCGCCCGCGAGCAGCCCCTTCTTCGGGAAGAGGTACGGCAGCAGGTCGCGCAGGCTCGCGCGCGGCCCGTCGTCCGCGCCCCGCCGTCGCCCGAACATCCCTCGTCGCTCGCTCATCTGCCGTGGTGTCCCATCTACCGCTTGCCGTGCTTCTTGTGGACCGCCTGGCGCGAGACGCCGAGCGCGTCGGCGATGGCCTGCCAGGGGAACCCCTCCATTCTCGCGCGTCGCACGAGCGCCGATTCCTCGCGCTCGATCTCGCGGCGGGCGGCCGCGGACTCCGAGAGCAGCTCGAGCACGCCGAGCGGGTGCTCCGACGATGCGGTGACCTTGTCCATGTGTCAATGATGGTTGACAAGGCGGAGTGCGTCAACCCGTGTTGACAGGAGTGGGCGGATGCGCCGTGTGGGCGCGACGGTCTACCGTTGACTCTCGTGCCAGCACCCGTGATCGAGGCCAAGGGCCTCCGCAAGCAGTACGGCGACGTCACCGCCGTCGACGGCATCGACTTCGCCATCGAGCCGGGGGAGGCCTTCGGGTTCCTCGGCCCCAACGGTGCCGGCAAGTCGACCACCATGCGCATGATCGCGGCCACGTCGACGCGCACCTCGGGCGACCTGCAGGTGCTCGGCTTCGACCCCGAGACCCACGGGCCGGAGATCCGGGCGCAGCTCGGCATCGTGCCGCAGGCCGATCAGCTCGACGAAGAGCTGCGCGTCGTCGACAACCTCATCGTCTACGGCCGCTACTTCGGGCTGCCGCTGCCGTACGTGAAGCGCCGGGCCGAGGAGCTGCTCGAGTTCGCGCAGCTCACCGAGAAGCGCAAGGCGCGCGTCGACGGCCTGTCCGGCGGCATGAAGCGCCGCCTCACGATCGCCCGCGGCCTCATCAACAGCCCGAAGGCCATGCTGCTCGACGAGCCGACCACCGGCCTCGACCCGCAGGCGCGCCACGTGCTGTGGGATCGCCTCTTCCGGCTGAAGGAGGAGGGCACGACGCTCGTCCTCACGACGCACTACATGGATGAGGCCGAGCAGCTGTGCGACCGGCTGGTCGTCGTCGACAAGGGCAGGATCGTCGCCGAGGGGAGCCCGTCCGCGCTCATCCGCCAGTACTCCACGCGCGAGGTGCTCGAGGTGCGCTTCGGCTCGAGCCGCAACGCGGAGGCCGCGACGAGGATCGAGGGCATCGGCTCGCGCATCGAGGTGCTGCCCGACCGGGTGCTCGTCTACGACGACGACGGCGAGGCCGCGATGTCGGCCGTGCACGAGCGCGGGCTGCAGCCGATCACGAGCCTCGTCCGCCGCTCGAGCCTCGAGGACGTGTTCCTGCGGCTGACCGGAAGGTCGCTGATCGAATGAGCGGCACGCACGTGCAGAGCCCGGGCCTCGTCGACGTCGGAGGCGTCGACCACGCCGCCGTCGCGCGCCGGTCCCGCTCGTGGGGCTGGTGGTTCGTCGCCGAGCACCGCATCCGCGCGATGCGCTCGTACGTCGTGTCGTGGGTCGCGATCGGCGTCGGCTCGCCGTTCCTCTACCTGCTCGGCCTCGGCGTCGGGCTCGGCCTGCTGGTCGACGCGAACCAGGGCGAGACGGGCGTGGACGGCGTGCCGTACCTCACCTTCCTCGCGCCGGCGCTCGCGATGGCGACGGTCATGCAGACGGCCTCGCAGGAGAACACCTACGGCGTGTTCGGCGGGTTCAAGTGGTTCCCCATGTTCCTCGCCATGAACGGCACACCGATCTCGCCCGCGCACATCGTGGTCGGCTTCCAGGTCTCCGTGCTCGTGCGCGTGCTGCTGCCGCTCGTCGCGTTCGTGGCCGTCATGGCGGTGTTCGGCATCGGCACCCCGCTGGGCGCGCTCCTGCTCGTGCCGATCGGCCTGCTGCTCGGCGCCGCGGTGGGCTTCGCCGTCATGTCGTGGGTCGCGACGCAGACCGAGGATCGCGGCCAGCTCTCGTTCATCGAGCGCTTCGTCGTCGTGCCGCTCACGCTCTTCTCGGGCACGTACTTCCCGCTCGAGACGCTGCCCGCGTTCCTGCAGTGGATCGGCTGGATCTCGCCGCTCTGGCACGCGCGCAGAGCTCGGCCGCGCGGCCCTGTACGGCGCCCCGCTGCCGGCCGCGATGCTGCTCCTGCACGTCGGCTTCCTCGCCGTGCTGGCGCTCGTGACGTGCCTGCTCTCGATCCGCACCTTCAGGAAGAGGCTCGACAAGTGACCGAGCAGCTGCTCGAGGCGCCGGCGCCCACCATCCGCGGACCGCTCCGCGGCCTCTACGCCGGCAACACCCGCTCGGTCGTCGCGCGCGGGCTGCAGGTGATCGCGCGCAACAACTGGCTCATCGTCGTCACCGGCTTCTTCGAGCCGGTCTTCTACCTGCTCTCGATGGGCATCGGCCTCGGCGCGCTCATCGGCGCGGTCGAGTTCTACGGGGTCGACGTGCCCTACGCCGCCTACATCGCACCCGCGCTCATGGCGGTGAGCGCGATGAACGGCGCCGTCTACGACTCGACGATGAACGTCTTCTTCAAGATGAACTTCGCGAAGCTGTACCAGCAGATGCTGTCGACCTCGCTCGGCCCGCTCGACGTCGCGCTCGGTGAGATCCTGCTCGCGCTGTTCCGGGGGCTGCTCTACGCGAGCGGCTTCATGCTCGTGACCACGCTCATGGGGCTCAACCTGTCGTGGACCGCCATCCTCGCGATCCCGGCGGCGCTCATCATCGCGTTCGGCTTCGCCTCGTTCGGGATGGCCGTGACGAGCTACATGAAGACGTTCCAGCACCTCGACTACGTCTACTTCGTGATGATGCCGATGTTCCTGCTGTCGGCCACGTTCTTCCCCATCGAGGTGTACCCGCAGGGGCTGCAGTGGATCATCCAGGCGATGCCGCTCTGGCACGGCGTCGACATGATCCGGCAGCTGACGACCGGGCTCATCCAGCCGTCGATCTGGCTCCACTTGCTGTACTTCGCCGTGATGATCGTGTTCGGGCTGTGGTTCACGACCGTGCGGCTGCGGGCGCTCTTCCTGCGCTGACGCCCCCGATCCCGCGTCCAGGCTCCCCTTCGTAGGGTGGTGGGCATGGCTCGCGTGCTCGTCTTCGCCCCGGCTCCCGACCATGACGGTCACGATCGAGGACCTCCACGACGAGGCCGACGTGCACGTGCACGTCGGCGGCCAGGGCGTGTGGCAGGCGCGGATGCTGACGGCGCTCGGGATCGACGTGGTGCTCACCTGCACCGTCACCGGGGAGGTGGGGCGGGTCATCCGCCACCTGCTCGACGACGAGGGCTTCGAGGTCGTGGCGATCGAGCGGCAGGGCGTGAGCCCCGCCTACGTGCACGACCGCCGCGGCGGAGAGCGGGTCGCGGTCGTCGAGGAGGACGGCGAGCGGCTCGAGCGCCACGCGCTCGACGACCTCTGCTCGGCGACCCTCCGCGAGGCGACGGGCGCCGACCTCGTGATCCTCTCCGGGCCGGACGGCGACGACGTGCTCGAGCCCGACGTCTACCGGCGCCTCGCGAGCGACGTGCGCGCGCTCGGCACGCCCGTGCTCGTCGACCTCGCGGGGGCCAGGCTCGAGGCGGCGCTCGAGGGCGGTGTCGACGCGCTCAAGGTCAGCCACGAGGAGCTCGTCGCCGACGGCCGCGTCGACGACGGCGATGACGAGGCGCAGCTGGTCGACGCGGCGCGCGAGCTGCACGCATCGGGCATCGGCCTCGTCGCCGTCACCCGCGCCGACGCGGGCTCGATCGTGGTGGGCGACGGCGGCACCTGGCGGGTGTCGGCGCCGGAGCTCGAGCCCGTCGACACGCGCGGCGCCGGCGACTCCTACGCTGCGGGCGTCGCCTCCGTGCTCGCGGTCGGCGGCGCGCACGACGACGCCATCCGGATGGGCGCGGCGGCCGGCGCCGTGAACGCGACGCGTCGCGGCCTGGGCACGGGCGACGCGGAGGCGATCCGCGCGATCGCCGAGCAGGTGCGGCTGGACGAGATCGAGGAGGACTGATGCGCGCGCTCATCACGAACGACGACGGGATCGACTCGCCGGGGCTGGCAGCGCTCGCGCGCGCGGCGTCGGCGGCGGGCTTCGAGGTCGTCATCGCGGCCCCGGCGCACGAGCACTCGGGTGCGAGCGCATCCATCATCGCCACGCAGGGCACGGCCGTCACCGCCGCGGGCGGCAAGGGCACGGTGCGCTCCGAGCGGCGCACCGTCGCGGGGCACGAGGGGGAGGCGCACGCCGTGCACGCCGCGCCCGCGCTCATCGTGCTGCTCGCCCTGCACGGCTCGTTCGGGCCGGTGCCCGACGTGGTGCTGAGCGGCATCAACCGCGGCGCGAACGTCGGCACGGCGATCCTGCACTCGGGCACGGTCGGGGCGGCGCTCACGGCCGGCCAGGGCGGCGTGCGGGCGCTGGCCGTCTCGCTCGACGTGGGCCTGCGCGAGGGCGGCGGAGAGCACTGGGAGACGGCCGCGGCGCTCGCCGGTCGAGCGCTGGCAGGGCTGCTCGGTGCGCCCGCGGGCGCGGTGCACAACCTCAACGTGCCCGACGTGGCGGATGCCGAGTCGCTCGAGCTCGTGGAGGCGCCGCTGGCGCCGTTCGGGATCGTGCAGACGACGATGACCGAGATCGACGGGGACGAGGTGCGACTGTCGATCCGCGAGCATCGGGCGACGGATGCGCCGGGCACCGACATGGAGCGGCTCGCGGCGGGGCTCGCCACGGTCACCGCCGTGCAGGCGCTCCGGGCGTCCGGCGACTGACGGTCGCGGGACGAGCGACGGCCCGCCACCGATCGGTGACGGGCCGTGCGCATCCGCTGCGTCAGCGCTCGATGTCGATGTCCTTCGTCTCCTTCGAGATGAGCAGGGCGATGAGCGTCAGGGCGCCCGCGCCGGCGAGGTAGACGCCGACCCAGAAGACGCTGCCGCCGCCCGCGGTCCACAGCGCCACGGCGATGAACGGTGCGACGGCCGCGCCGAGGATCGACGAGACGTTGTAGGAGATGCCCGAGCCGGTGTAGCGCACGTTCGTCGGGAACAGCTCCGGCAGCAGCGCCCCCATGGGGCCGAACGTGAAGCCCATGAGCGACATGCCGAGGATGAGCCACAGCATCACGCCGACGAAGCCGGCGCCCGTGAGCGGCACCCAGAGCAGGCCGAACGCGATGATGCCGAGCGTCACGACGATGAGCGTCGTGCGGCGGCCGAACCGGTCCGCGAGCGGGCCGGAGACGAGCGTGAAGATGCCGAAGAACACGACGCCGACGATGAGCATGACGACGAACGTGTTGTAGGAGTACCCGAGGCCGGGGATCGCCGCGTCCGTGGGCGTGCGGCCGAACGTGAGCGAGAAGGTCGTCATCAGGTAGAAGAGCACGTAGGTCGCGAGCATGAAGAACGTGCCGAGGAGCAGCTCGCGCCAGTTGCCGCGCAGCACCGTGCCGAGCGGCAGGCGCTGGATGGTGCCGGTCTCCTTCGCCTTCACGAACGAGGTCGACTCGACGAGCTTCAGCCGCACCCAGAGGCCGACGATCACCATCACGGCGGAGAACAGGAACGGGATGCGCCAGCCCCATGCGAGGAACGCCTCGGAGGGCACGGCCGGGTCGTCGCTCGGCAGCGCGGCCGCGATGATGAGGAACAGGCCGTTCGCGATGATGAAGCCGATCGGCGCGCCCAGCTGCGGGAAGGTGCCGTACCAGGCGCGCTTGCCGGCAGGGGCGTTCTCGGTCGCGACGAGCGCGGCGCCGGACCACTCGCCGCCGAGCGCGAAGCCCTGCGCGAGGCGCATCACGACGAGCAGCGCCGCGGCGAACCAGCCGATCTGCTCGTGGGTGGGCAGCACGCCGATGAGGAACGTCGCGATGCCCATCGTCAGCAGCGCGCCGACGAGGGTGAGCTTGCGGCCGTGCTTGTCGCCGAGGTGGCCGAAGACGATCGAGCCGATCGGGCGCGCCACCATGGCGGCGCCGAAGACGGCGAACGACGACAGCAGCGCGGTCGTGTCGTCACCGGTGGGGAAGAAGAGGTGCGGGAACACCAGCACCGCGGCGGTCGCGTAGACGTAGAAGTCGTAGAACTCGATCGTCGTGCCGACGAGGCTGGCGAAGAGGACTCGACCGCGGGAGTTGGCGGGCTGCTGCTGCGACGACTGCGCCGTCGCCTGGCTTGCTGAGAGGGACATGCTGCTTTCCTGGACGGGGGCGCGCGCTCGGGTGCGGGGTGCGCAGCGCGCGGGTGAGCGGCCCGCTCGTGACGGACCGGCCGCGTCGGAGACTGCTTCGGCTCCGGGGGACGACGGTCCACTCTACCGAGCGGGCTCGCCATCGCCCGCTGCGCTGCCGCGCGCCCGGTCAGGCGCGCAGCGACCGGAGGGCGAGCGCGGCCTCGACGACCGCCTCGGCGGCCTCCCGGCCCTTGTCCTCCTTCGAGCCGGGCAGCCCGGCCCGATCGATGCCCTGCTGCTCGTCGTCGAGGGTGAGCACGCCGAAGCCGACGGGCTTGCCGGTGCGCACGGCGACCTCGGTGAGCCCCATCGTCGCGGCCTGCGACACGTACTCGAAGTGCGGGGTGCCGCCGCGGATGATGACGCCGAGCGCGACCGCGCCGTCGGCGCCCGCCTCGAGCGCCGCCTGCGCGACGACCGGGAGCTCGAACGAGCCCGGCACGGGCAGCTCGAGCACCTCCGCGCCCATCTCGGCGAGCGCACGGCGAGCACCCTCGAGGAGGCCCCCGGCGATCTGCTCGTGCCAGCGGCCGTGCACGACCGCGATCTTGAGGCCCGTGGCGTCGAGCCCGTTGCCCTGCCCGTCGCGCGTGGGCGCTCCTGCTCCAGCCATCTCAGCCTTCTCCCTGTTCGTCGCGGGCGTCGATCACGTCCGGGAGCTGGTGCCCCATGCGGTCGCGCTTCGCCTGCAGGTACTGCTCGTTGTGCTCGCCGACGCCGACCAGCAGCGGCACGAGCTCGGTGACCTCGACGCCGTGCTGCTCGAGCTGCTGCTGCTTGAGCGGGTTGTTCGAGAGGAGCCGGATCGACTGCACGCCCTGCTGCCGGATGATGTCGGCGGCGGCGCCGTACTCGCGGGCGTCCGCGGGCAGGCCGAGCGCCAGGTTCGCGTCGAGCGTGTCGAGCCCGTCCTCCTGCAGCCGGTACGCGCGCAGCTTGTTGATGAGGCCGATGCCGCGCCCCTCGTGGCCGCGCAGGTAGACGACCATGCCGCTGCCCGCATCCTGGATCTGCTGCAGCGCGGCGTCGAGCTGCGGCCCGCACTCGCACTTGAGCGAGTGGAGGGCCTCGCCCGTGAGGCACTCGGAGTGCACCCGGACGAGCGCGCCGTCGGCGAGCTCGTCGCCGGCGATGATCGCGACGTGGTCGGCGCCGGTCTGGCGGTCGCGGTACGCGGCGACGCGGAAGGAGCCGAAGCGCGTCGGCACGTCGGTCTCCACCTCGAACGAGACGCGAGCGGACTCGTCGTTGGCGCCGCGGCAGGCGGTCGGCAGGCCGCCGGCGTCGAGGTAGTCGACGAGGTCCTCGATCGTGATGACCGGCAGGTCGTGCTCCTCGCCGAAGGCGATGAGCGACGGCAGGCGGCGCATCTCGCCGCCGTCCTCGACGAGCTCGCCGATCACGGCGACGGGCTCGAGGCCCGCGAGCGTCATGAGCTCGACGGCCGCCTCGGTGTGGCCCTTGCGCTCGCGCACGCCGCCCTCGACGGCGCGCAGCGGCACGATGTGGCCGGGGCGGCGCAGGCTCGCCGGCGTCGACGCGGGGTCGGCGAGCACGCGCAGCGTGTGCGCGCGGTCGTCCGCCGAGATGCCGGTGGAGTCGCGGTCGGCGGCGTCGACGGTGACCGTGTACGCCGTCTGCCGTGCGTCCTCGTTGTCGAGCACCATGAGCGGCAGCGCGAGCGCGTCGGCCCGCTCGGCGGTGAGCGGCGCGCACAGGTAGCCGGAGGTGTGGCGCACCATGAAGGCGACCTGCTCGGCGGTCGCGAGCTGGGCCGACATGATGAGGTCGCCCTCGTTCTCGCGCCCCTCGTCGTCGACGACGATGATGGGCTTGCGCTCCCGCAGCGCCGCGAGCGCGACGTCGATGGTGGTGATGCTCATGATGCCTCCCGCTGGAGCATGCGCTCGACGTGGCGAGCGACGATGTCGGTCTCGATGTTGACCCGGTCGCCGACGGCCCGGAAGCCGAGCGTCGTCGAGGCGAGCGTCTCGGGGATGAGCGAGACCTCGAACCACTGCTGGGCCTCGGCGGGGTCGCTCACCGCGGACGTCGTGAGGCTGATGCCGTCGACGGCGATGGAGCCCTTCCGCACGACGAGGTGCGCGTGCTCCGGGTCGAGCGAGATGCGCACGGTGCGCTGCCCGTCGCCCTCGACGATCGACAGCACCCGCGCGGTGCCGTCGATGTGGCCCTGCACGATGTGGCCGCCCAGGCGGTCGCCCACGGCGGCTGCCCGCTCCAGGTTGACGCGGTCGCCCGTCCGGCGGTCGCCGAGCGTCGACATGTCGACCGAGATCTGCATGACGTCGGCGGTGAACGCCTCCGTCGTCTGCTCGACGACGGTGAGGCACAGGCCGTCGACGGCGATGGAGTCGCCGTGGGATGCGTCGCTGACGGCGAGCGGGCCGCGCACGGTGAGGCGCCACGCCTGCCCGTTGCGCTCGAGCGAGACGACCTCGCCGAGCTCTTCGATGATGCCGGTGAACATCAGTGCACTTCCTCTGTCGTGGCCTCGACCAGGAGGTCGCGGCCGAGCTGCTCGAGCCGCGTCACCGTGAGGCGCCGCTGCTCGTCGATCGTGCCGACGCCGATGTCGTCGAGCACGGTGCGCGGACCTCCGAGGAGCGTCGGCGCGAGGTAGATGGTGAAGCGGTCGGCGAGGCCCGCGGCGATGAAGGCGCTCGCGAGCGTCGGGCCGCCCTCGACGTAGAGGCTCTGCACGCCGTCGGCCGCGAGGCGCGAAGAGCTCGCGCTCGAGGTCGTGGCCCGCGGTGCGGTGGCCGCGCGGATGCCGGCGCACGGCGGCGTCGGACGGGATGGTGCGGGTGCCGAACACGACGGGCACGGGCTGCGGCGCATCCGGGTCGCCGTCGACGCGTGCGGTGAGCTGCGGGTCGTCGGCGAGCACCGTGCCCGTGCCGACGGCGATCGCGTCGTGCGCGCTGCGCTCGCGGTGCACGTGCGCGCGGGCGGCGGGTCCGGTGATCCACTGGCTCGAGCCGTCGGCCGCGGCGGCGCGGCCGTCGAGCGACTGCGCCCACTTCACGGTCACGCGGGGCCGACCGGTGCGCTGCACGAACAGCCAGTCGGCGATGACGGCCTCGCCCTCGGACTCGTCGAGCCGGTCGACGTCGACCGCCGCGGCCCGCAGCCGGGCTGCGCCGCCGCTCGACACCTCGCCGGGATCCGCGCAGGCGAACACGACCCGGGCGACGCCCGCCTCGACGAGCGCCTCGGCGCACGGCCCGGTGCGGCCGGTGTGGTTGCAGGGCTCGAGGGTGACGATCGCGGTCGCGCCGCGGGCCTCGTCGGGGCGCAGGCGCGAGAGCGCGTCGACCTCGGCGTGCGGCGTGCCGGCGCCGCGGTGCCAGCCCTCGCCGAGCACGCGGCCGTCGGGGGAGAGGATCACGGCACCGACCTGCGGGTTCACGCCGCGCGGGCCGCGGCGCGCGAGGTCGCGCGCGCGAGCCATCGCGTCGCGCTCTGCGACGGGGTTCCCGGCCATGACGTTCCTCTCCGAAGCGCGCGCGGGGAACGAGGGGTCGCGAGCGACCCCACGTGCGCCTCCCCTCCGGACTCTCACCGTCGGTGCTGGAGTTCCACCAGCTCAACCGCTCGCACCGCTCGAGATCGAGCGGCATCCACGGGTCGCGGACTATCACCGCCGGTTCAGATTTGCACTGACCCCGGGCACGTTGCACTTGCCACCCTACAACTCGCCCCCTCGCAACCCCATTCCCGCTCGGCCGCTCGGGCCGCGGGTGTCGGGTCGGTGCGGGAGCGTCGCGACACTCGGGCAGCGGGTCGACACTCGCCGGGGCGGTGCGGGGGCGGGTCAGTCGAGCGAGGGCCAGGGGCGGGCGTCGGCGGGCATGCCGCCCGCGACGCGCACGGCGCGGTGCTCGAGGCGGCGGGGTCCGTCGCCGCGCTCGTCGGGCTCGGCGACCGCCGCGGTGCCGAGGTAGCTGAAGCCCGCGGCCCGAGCGACCCGCATCGAGGCGACGTTGCCGTCGAAGCAGCGCCACTGCACCTCGGGCCACGTGAGGCAGCCCTCGGCGTGCCCGACGAGCGTCCGCAGCGCATCCGCCATCAGCCCCTTGCCCTGCGCGTCGGGGTGCAGCCAGTAGCCGACCTCGGTGCGCTCGCCCCGCAGGCCGACGACGCCCACGAGCGGGCCGCGCAGCGACTCGCGGATGGCCCAGACGCGCTCGTCGTGCTCCCCGCGCCAGCCCGCGGGTGCGAACTCGCGCACGAACCCCTCGGCGTCGGCCCGGGCGTACGGCCACGGCGTGAGCAGGAACCGGCGCGCGTCGTCGGTCGAGCACGCCTCCACGACGCGGTCGATGTCGGTCTCGCGCAGCGCGGTCAGGCACACCCTGCCGCCCAGCACGGGCAGCGAGGGGCCGGCGAGCGCGGTCATCGCAGGCCCATCGCCTCCATCGCGCGCCGGAGCGTCGCATCCGCCACCTCGGCGGCGCGCTCCGCGTTGGCGGCGAGCAGGCGGTCGAGCTCCGCCGGGTCGTCGAGCAGCTCGAGCGTGCGCTCGCGCACGGGCGCGAGCTCCGCCACGACGGCATCCGCGACCGCGGTCTTGAAGACGCCGTAGCCCTGCCCGTCGAACTCCGCCTCGAGCGCCGCGACCGGCTGGCCGGTCATCGCCGAGAGGATGTCGAGCAGGTTCGTGACCCCCGGCTTCTGCGCACGGTCGGCGCGGATCGAGCCCTCCGTGTCGGTGACGGCCGAGCGGAACTTCTTCGCCGTCTTCGCCGGCTCGTCGAGCAGCCAGACCACGCCCTTGTCGTTGTCGGCCGACTTCGACATCTTCGCCTCGGGCGTCTGCAGGTCGTAGATGCGGGCGCCGCCGGCGAGGATGACCGGCTTCGGCACGACGAAGGTCTTCCCGAACCGCTTGTTGAAGCGCTCGGCCAGGTCGCGGGTGAGCTCGACGTGCTGCTTCTGGTCGTCGCCGACCGGCACCACCTCGGTGTCGTAGAGCAGGATGTCGGCGGCCATCAGCATCGGGTAGGTGAACAGCCCGACGGAGGCCGCGTCCTGCCCGCCCTTGGCGGCCTTGTCCTTGAACTGCGTCATCCGGCTGGCCTCGCCGAAGCCCGTGAGCGTCGACAGCAGCCACTGCAGCTGCGCGTGGGCGGCGACGTGCGACTGCACGTACAGGCACGACACCGACGGGTCGATGCCGCCGGCGATGTACTGCGCGGCGAGCGTGCGGACCTGCTCGCGCAGCACCTTCGGCGCCTGCGGCACGGTGATCGCGTGCAGGTCGACGATCGAGAAGAACGCCTCGTTGTCGCTCTGCATCCTGCGCCACTGCTGCAGCGCGCCGATGTAGTTGCCGAGGTGGAGCGAGCCCGACGAGGGCTGCATCCCGGAGTAGAGCCGGGGCTTGGGCATGATGCTTCCAGTCGAGTGATCACAGGTCGTAGTCGACGATGACGGGGGCGTGGTCGGACCATCGGGTGTCCCACGCGCTCGCGCGGTCGATCCGGTAGCCGCCCGCGACCGCCGCGAGCGCGGGGGTGGCCATGTGGTAGTCGATCCGCCAGCCGGTGTCGGTGTCGAACGCCTTGCCGCGCTGCGACCACCAGGTGTAGGGGCCGTCGACGTCTCCGGATGCGCGGCGCGGCCGACGTCGACCCAGCCGTGACCGCGACCGCGCTTGCCGTCGACGCCCGTCACCATGCCCGTGCCGAAGAACCGGTCGAAGTAGCTGCGCTCCCGAGGCAGGAAGCCGGCCGTCTTCTGGTTGCCCTTCCAGTTCTTGATGTCGAGCGGCGTGTGGCCGACGTTGAGGTCGCCCATCACGAGGGCGTGGTCGGTGTGCGCGCGCAGCTGCGGCAGGCGCTTCGTCATCGAGTCGAGGAAGCGGTACTTGTCGTCCTGCTTCTGGCTGCCGACCTCGCCGCCCGAGTGCACGTACGCCGACACGACGGTCAGCAGCGTCTCGCCGACGCAGGAAGTCGGCCTCGAGCCAGCGCCCCTTCGTGTCGAACGTCTTCAGGCCGATGTCGGTGCGGTGCTCGATCGAGGGCTCGCGCGAGAGCACGGCGACGCCCGCGCGGCCCTTCGCGGTGGCCGGGTCGTGCAGCACGTGCCAGCCGGGCACGAGCGGCAGCAGATCCTCGTCGAGCGCGCGCACCTCCTGCAGCGCGACGATGTCGAAGCCGCCGGCCTCGAGCCACTCGCCCATGCCCTTGCGGAACGCGGCGCGCACGCCGTTGACGTTGACGGAGGCGATGCGGACCATGCCCTCGAGCCTACCGAGGGTCGCCGACGGGGTCCGCCCGGCCCGGTCAGCGCATCCGCCTCGCCAGCCGCTTGTGCAGCCGCACCGCGTCGCCGCCCTCCCGCCGGTTCGCGCGCACCTCGTCGAGCAGCGCCTGCGCGCGATCGGGCGTGAGGCGCGCGTCGAGGCCGCCGATCTCGACGAGCCGCGTGTAGGCGCGGCCGGTGTCGGTGACGGCGACGAACGCGAGCGCCAGCAGCACGATCTGCATGATGAAGCCGAGCCAGATGAGGATGATGACGGGCGCGGCGATGCCGGCGAGCAGCGGGTTGTTCTCGACGCCGCGGAACAGGGTGGTCGCGAGCAGCTTGAGCACGACGAACGCGGCGGCGCAGACGGCCGCGGCGGGCACGATGACCTTGGCGGGCAGCCGCAGCCGGCCGCCGAACCGGTAGAGCAGCAGCACGACCGAGGTGTCGAGCAGCAGCTGCACCGACGAAGCCGGTCAGCCTGGCCGGCCCAGCCGAGGCCGAGCGCGTCGGCGAGCGCCTGCGAGACCACGAGGATGCCGGAGGAGACCACGACGAGCAGGCCGATGCCGATCGCGACGGCGAGGTCGCCCAGCTTGAGCAGCAGGAAGTTCGACGGCGGGGCGCCGAGGTCGAACATCGCGCGGAAGCCCTCGCGGCTCACCGCGATCCACGCGATCGCGGTGACGAGGATCGCGCCGGCCGCGATCACGCCGGCCCAGCCGACGATGCTCGACTGCGTCAGCTGCTCGACGTCGAGCGCGCCGTTCTCGCCGATGAGGCCGGGGATCGCCGAGGCGATCGATCCGATGACGGCGTCGCGCAGCCCGACGTTGCCGCCGAGCACCGCCATGAAGACGGCGAACGCGACGAACAGCGCGGCGAAGAGCGAGAGGAACGCCTGCAGGGTCATGCCCTGCGCGAGCACCGGCCCGCGCTGCTCGAGGTAGCGCTGCCAGGCACGGAGCTGGCCAGCGACCGCATGCAGCCGTTCGATGAGCTTGCCCATGCGGTGTCCCCTTGCGCTCTCGACGCGGCTGCGGCCGGCCCTGGCTCGGCCCAGGCGCTCAGCGTAGTGTGGCCGCATGAGTGCGCTCGCAGGGGTCGGAGTCGGTCGGGGCATCGCTGCCGCGAAGGTGCTGAAGATGCCGGAACCGCTCGCGCCGCCGAGCGACGAGCCGCTCGCCGCCGACGTCGACACCGAGCACGAACGGGTGCGCGCCGCGCTCGCGGCGGTCGCCGACGAGCTGAACGCGCGCGCCGTCGCGGCCGGCGGCGACGCGCAGCAGGTGCTCGAGGCCGCGGCGCTCATGGCGCAGGATCCGGCGATCCTCGACGACGTGCGCGCGCGCATGGAGCGCGGCGCGAACGCCGAGCTCGCGACCTGGGGCGCGTACGCGGGCTTCCGCGAGATGCTCACCGCGATGGGCGGCTACATGGCCGAGCGCGCGACCGACCTCGACGACGTCGCCCAGCGCGTCGTCGCCCGGCTGCGCGGCGTGCCGGCGCCGGGCGTGCCGCAGTCGGACGAGCCGTTCATCCTCGTCGCCCGCGACCTCGCGCCCGCCGACACCGCGACGCTCGACCTCGAGAAGACGCTCGCGCTCGTCACCCAGGACGGCGGACCGACGAGCCACACCGCGATCCTCGCCCGCTCGAAGTCGCTGCCGGCCGTCGTCGGCGTCGTCGGGCTGCTCGCCGCGGTCCAGGACGGGCAGCGCGTGATCGTCGACGCCCGGGCGGGCACCGTCGAGCTCGACCCGGACGACGCGGCCGTCGCCGCCGCCGACGCCGAGCGCTCCGAGCGCCAGTCCGCCGCATCCGCGCCCATCACGCCGGGCGCGCTCGCCGACGGCCACCTCGTGCCGCTGATGGCCAACGTGGGGTCGCCGAAGGATGCGCCCAAGGCCGTCGAGCTCGGCGCCGAGGGCGTCGGCCTGTTCCGCACCGAGTTCCTCTTCCTCGACTCCGACACCGCGCCGACCGTCGAGCAGCAGACCGCGTCGTACACCGAGCTGCTCGCGGCGTTCCCCGGCAAGCGGGTGGTCGCGCGCGTGCTCGACGCGGGCGCCGACAAGCCGCTGTCGTTCCTCAACGACGCGCACGAGGAGAACCCCGCGCTCGGCCTGCGCGGCATCCGCGCGCTGCGGGCGAGCGAGCACATCCTGCGCGACCAGCTGACGGCGCTCGCGAACGCGCAGGCGGCGACCGAGGCGCAGCTGTACGTGATGGCGCCGATGATCGCGGATGCCGAGGAGACCGAGTACTTCGTCGCGCTCGGGCGCGAGCTCGGGCTCGAGGTGGTGGGTGCGATGGCCGAGGTGCCGTCCATCGCGGTGCTCGCCGACCAGGTGCTCGAGATCGCCGACTTCGTCTCGATCGGCACGAACGACCTCACGCAGTACACGCTCGCCGCCGACCGGCAGCTCGGATCGGTCGCGGCGCTGCAGGACCCCTGGCACCCGGCCGTGCTGCGGCTCATCAAGATGCTCGGCGATGCGGGCGCGCGCGCCGGCAAGGGCGTCGGCGTGTGCGGCGAGGCCGCGGCCGATCCGGCGCTCGCGGTCGTGCTCGTCGGGCTCGGTGCGACGTCGCTGTCGATGAGCGCGTCGGCGCTCGCCGACGTGCGCGCGGAGCTGCTCACGGTCACCCGCGAGGAGGCGAGGGCTCGCGCGGAGCGGGCGCTCGGCGCGCGGTCGGCCGCGGAGGCGCGAGCCCTGGCTGCCGCGGGCTGACGCGCTCGTCACGAGGAGAGGTCGGTCGGCCTCGCGGCATGCACGATCGCCGCTCCTCGGAGCCGGCGGCTCGGATCGCCTCTGCTCGTGCCGACCGGGTGCGCTGCTGCGGCGCTCAGCGCTTGCGCCCGGCGGCGCGCGCGACGGCGACCGCGAACTCGCGGGCGCGCTCCCGCTCGCCCTCGATCGGCAGCACCACGACCGCCTGCGCCACCCCGTGCACCTCGCGCCGCAGCCGGCGCCGGGCTCGCGAGCGTCGGGCGGCACCGACGGCGCCGCCGACGAGCGCGCCGATGATCCCGAGCACGATCCCGAGCAGCACGCCGCCGATGAGCGCGACGAGCGGGATCGGCCAGCCGTCGAGCCAGGTCTGCGTGCCCTCGACCTGCGGGATGCCGGGCGCGACCATGCCCCACAGCGGCAGCAGGAGCGGCAGCAGCAGCCACACGCCGCCGAGCACCGCGGCGATGAGCGCGAGCCACTGGAGCGCGGCGAGCAGCGGCCACCACCACGAGCCGCGCGCACCGAGGTCGGTGCGCGCGACCGCCCGGTCGAGCTCCGACGGCAGCGACTCGAGCGCATCCGCCGCGTGCTCGTGGATCGCCGCGGACCAGCCCTCGCCGAGCCCGCTCGCCGCCGTGTCGGCGTAGGCGCGCACGGCGGTGCCGGCCTGCGCGCGCTGCGCGGCGGTCATCGGCGGCATGCTCGTGCGATGCACCTCGGTGTCGCGGCCGCCGTCGCGGCCGAACGCCAGGTGCAGCCGCCGCAGGGGATCGGGGGCGAGCCGCAGCATCCACGCGGTGAGCGGCCAGCCCGTGACCTGGCCGGCGCGCTTGCGGTACGAGCCCGCGACCGCCTGCGACACCGCGTCGACGTTCGCGGCCGCCGCGAGCCCGCGCTCGAGCGCCTGCGCGTCGACCGAGCGGACCTTGCCCGGCACGCCGGCGTGCTCGAGCCGGGCGGCGATGCTCCGCACGTCGGCGGCGAGCCGCTGCGACGCTGCCTTCCGCTCGGCCGCGAAGCGGGCGATGCGGTGCCGCAGCACGTCGATGCCCGCGCCGGTCGTCGCCGACACCGGCAGCACCTGCACGCCCTCGAGGCCGTCGCCGCGGAGCAGGCCGCGCAGCGAGTCGACGACGTGCCCGACCTCGGCCTCCGGCAGCCGGTCGACCTGGTTGAGCACCGCGGTCGTGACGGATGCGTGGGTCGCGAGCGGCGCGATGAAGTCGCGGTGGATGACGGCGTCGGCGTACTTCTGCGGGTCGACCACCCAGACGAGCACGTCGACCTGCCCGGCGAGCCGCTCGGCGATCGCGCGATGCTCGAGCGCGACCGAGTCGAAGTCGGGCAGGTCGATGAGGATGAGCGACAGCTCCTGCCCGGGCGCGAACGGCCGGTCCATGATGCGGCGGTCGCGCACCTGCAGCCAGTCGAGCAGCGCGGAGGCGCCGCGCGGGTCCCAGATCGCCGCGAGCGGCTCAGAGGTGGTGGGCCGCCGCACGTGGGTGCGCGCGATGGCGGAGCCTGCGAGCGCGTTCATGAGCGACGACTTGCCCGACCCGGTCGCGCCGAAGAAGCCGACCACCGTGTGCTCGGCCGAGAGCGCTCGGCGCTCGCTCGCGCTCGCGGCGATGCGGCGCACGGCCTCGAGCTCGTCCTGCGGCACCCGCCCGGCACCGAGCTCCGCGGCCTCGGAGAGCGCGCCGAGGAGCGCGTCGACGGTCGGCTCGCTCACCGGTCGTGCTCCGACGGGGAGCCGGGCCCGAGCTCGCGCACGTCGTCGGCCTCGCCGGCGAGCGGCGGCTCCGCGTCGTCGTCGAGCGCCTCGCCCTCGACGAGGTCGCTGCGCAGCAGCGCCCGCGAGGGGGCATCGGGCGCCCGCACGACCTCGCGCATCGCGGCCTCGAGCTCGCTCGCCGCGTCGCGCAGCGCGTCGCCCGACGTGCCCCGCTCGACCGGCTCGAGCAGGGCATCCCAGCGGGCCGCCTCCGCGTCCATGAGCGACCGCACCCGAGCGTCGAGGTCGTCGCGCGCCTGCGCGGCGAGGCGGCGCACGGCGTCCTCGCCGAAGATCGTCTCGAGCAGCTTCTGGCCCACGACGGCCGAGCCGCCCGCGATCGCGAGCTCGCCGCCGGTGAGCCCGCCGGTGGAGGCGAACACCACGACCATGAGCGCGACCGTGATGACGTTGAGGCCGAGCGACATGACGCGCGCCTTCGTGCGCTTGCCCGCCGCCTGCTCGGTGATGAGCTCCATGAGCGCGAGCTGCCAGTCGCGCACCAGCTGGCTCGCGCGCTCCGAGAGCGGCTGCGACGGATGCGCGAGGTCCGCGCCTGCCGTGAGCTCGCGGCCGACGGCCGACTGGCGCACCCGCTGCCACGCATCCGACGCCGCCCGGCCGGCCTCGTCGACCATCACGGCGTGGAGGCCGCTCTCGATCTCGTGCTCGACCTCGACCGGCGGCGTCGGCTGGCCCTGGAACCATGCCACGACGCGGTCCCGAGCGCGGGAGTACCACGACTCGATCGTGCGGAACACGTCGGAGGTGCCCACGTAGTCCTGCCAGCGCGCGAGCACCTCGCCGCGCAGCAGCACCCCGTCGCGGGTCGCGTCGCCGACGCGGTCGGCGGCGTCGCCGTAGGCGGTCTCGACCGTGTCGCGCAGGTCGCGCACCGTGACGACCTGCTCGTCGCGCGCGTCGGCGACCGCGCGGGCGGTGACCCCGAGCCGGCCGACGGCGCCCGCGAGCGTGCGCCCCGCGATGCGTGCGCGCTCCGCGCGGTCGCCGGCGATGCCCGCGAGCCACGCGCGGATGGGCGCCACGGCGGCGGGCGGCAGCATGCCGCGCTCGTCGAGCGGCGACTCGGTGACGACGAAGACGGGTGCGGCGCCGAGGCCGCGCTCGCCCAGCATCTGGCGCAGGTCGGCCTCGACCTCGCCCTCGGCGCCGGGCGGCACGCGGTTCAGCACCACGCCGACGGTGATGTCGCGCGCCGCCGCATCGTCGAGCAGCCGCCACGGCACCGCGTCGGCGTACCGGTTCGCGGTGGTCGAGAACAGCCACAGGTCGGCGGCGGCGAGCAGCTGCGCCGCGAGCAGGCGGTTCTCGTCGGCGATGGAGTCGACGTCGGGGGCGTCGAGGATCGCGAGGTCGCGCGGCACGCGGTCATCGGCGACGAGCACGACCGAGCCGATCTGGGCCGCGTCGGGATCCTCGCCCGCGCGGTTCGCGGTCGACTCGCGCACCGTGCCCGTGACGCGCGCGAGCCCCGGCAGGATGCGCGTGGAGCCGAACCAGGCCGAGTCGGCGGGGGAGTGGAGCAGGATCGGCTGCCGGGTGGTCGGCCGGATGACGCCGGTGCGCGTGACCGGCACGCCGATGAGCGCGTTCACGAGCGTCGACTTGCCGGCGCCCGTGGAGCCGCCGACGACCGCGAGCAGCGGCGCGTCCAGGTGCCGCAGCCGCGGCTCGACGTAGTCGTCGATCTGCCGCACGGCGGCGCTGCGGGCATCGCGCGCGGCGTCGGCGCCGGCGATCGAGAGCGGCAGCGCCACGGCGTCGAGCGCCGAGCGGAGCGCGTCGAGCCGGTCGAGCGCGGCGATGGTCGGGGTCACGCGGCTAGTCTGCCCCACCCCGCGTCGCGCTCGCCTGGCGGGCGACCGGTCGCGGCGCGGGCGCGCGGAGGCGCGCGGCGACGGTCGCGAAGCCGATCAGCACGCACACGACGGCCGCGGCGATCGCCACCGACGCGGAGCCGGGCTCGCCGATGGCGCGGCCGACGCCGATCCAGGCGACGCCCCACACCATCGCGAGCGCCGGGGCGACGCGCCCGGCGTAGCGGATCGCGAGCAGGGCGGCCACGATCGCGACGAGCGCGAGCACGCCGATCGCGGGCAGCTCCCACGCTGCGGGCCGCACGCCGGCATCCGCGAGCCACGCGGAGATGTTCGCGACCGTCGCGACGGAGACCCAGCCGAGGTACAGGCCGAACGTGCCGTCCACGACGACCGTCTCGATGAGCGAGGCCGGGCGCGAGCGCCGCAGCTGCTCGAAGATCGCCAGCAGCACGGCCAGCAGCAGCAGGATCACCACGACGGTGAGCGGCAGCAGCCCGGCCTGCGCGCACAGGATCCAGGCGGCGTTCAGCACGAGCGACGCCACGGCGAGCCAGCCGATGCGGCGCTGGCGGACGTCGTGGCGCTGGCTCGGCAGCACCTGCCAGATCGCGTACGCGGCGAGGCCCAGGTAGATGAGCGACCAGATCGAGAAGGCCGGGCCGTCGGGCGCGAGCGGGGTCGCGGAGTCCGACAGCGCGCCGCTCGACGAGGCCTGCACCTCCATGCCGCCGAAGAGGCCCGAGCCGAGCGCCGCGGCCACGAGGGTCACGGGCAGGGCGATGAGCACCACCCACGGGCGGATGCGGTCGGCGGTCGTCATCGGAGCGTTCATGCCCCGGACGATACATCGCCTGCCTACACATCCACCGAGCATCCCGGACGTGTCGAGGGCCGGCATCCTCGCGGATGCCGGCCCTCGGCCGCGGTCGGACCGCTAGAGCTTGACGCCCGTCATCATGGCCTGCTTGACCTCGGCGATCGCCTTCGTCACCTGGATGCCGCGCGGGCACGCATCCGTGCAGTTGAAGGTCGTCCGGCAGCGCCACACGCCCTCGCGGTCGTTGAGGATGTCGAGGCGCACCTGGCTCGCCTCGTCGCGCGAGTCGAAGATGAAGCGGTGCGCGTTCACGATCGCGGCCGGGCCGAAGTACTGGCCGTCCGTCCAGAACACCGGGCACGAGGTGGTGCAGGCGGCGCAGAGGATGCACTTGGTCGTGTCGTCGAAGCGCTCGCGCTGCGCGATCGTCTGGTGGCGCTCCTTGTCGGGCTTGCCGGCGGCCTGCAGGAAGGGCTGGATCTCGCGGAAGGAGTCGAAGAACGGCTCCATGTTCACGATCAGGTCCTTCTCGAGCGGCAGGCCCTTGATCGCCTCGACGTAGATGGGCTTCGACGTGTCGAAGTCCTTCACGAGCGCCTTGCACGCGAGTCGGTTCTTGCCGTTGATGCGCATCGCGTCGGAGCCGCAGACGCCGTGGGCGCACGAGCGGCGGAACGCGAGCGACGGGTCCTGCTCCCACTTGATGCGGTGCAGGGCGTCGAGGATGCGCTCGGTCGAGAACATCTGCACGTCGTAGTCGACCCAGCGCGGCTCCTCGTCGACCTCGGGGTCGAAGCGGCGCACGATGACGGTGACGGTGAAGCTCTGCGGCTCCGCGACCGGCTCGGCCGGCTCGACGTCGGCGACGGCCGCGCCCGGCTGCGCCGGCTCGGAGCGCGATGCGCTGCCGGCCGAGACGGCCTGCGAGTCGGCGGTCGTCGCGTCGACGGCCGCCTGCGCCTGCGCGCCCGGGTCGCCGGTCTCG
The DNA here is from genome assembly GCA_963803465.1 of uncultured Actinomycetota bacterium. Taxonomy (GTDB): domain Bacteria; phylum Actinomycetota; class Actinomycetes; order Actinomycetales; family Microbacteriaceae; genus Agrococcus. Next base: position 596,180 of record CAWDMS010000004.1, on the reverse strand, counting down.
GCGGCCAGCTCGGTGCCGACGCTGTCCTCGTTCTTCTTCTCGCTCTCGGTCATCAGTACTTCCGCTCCGTCGGCTCGTATTGCGTGACCCGCACCGGCTTCCAGTCGAGGCGGATGTGGTCGGCGGCGGGGCTCTCGAGCCCTGCCGTCAGGTAGGCCATCGTGTGCTGCATGAAGTTGACGTCGTCCCGCTTCGGGAAGTCGTCGCGCATGTGCGCGCCGCGCGACTCCTTGCGGTTGATCGCCGAGTAGACGAGCACCTCGGCCAGGTCGAGCAGGAAGCCCAGCTCGACGGCCTCGAGCAGGTCGGTGTTGAAGCGGCGGCCGCGGTCGTGCACCTTGACGTTCGGGTAGCGGCGGCGCAGCCGCTCGACGTCGGCGAGCGCCGTCTGCAGCGTCTCCTCCGTGCGGAACACCTGCGCGTTGCGGTCCATCGTCTCCTGCAGCGCCTTGCGCAGCTCGGCGACCGACTCGCTGCCGTCCGACTCCCGCAGCTGGGCGAGCATCTTGACGACGCCGTCCGCCGCGTCCGCGGGCAGCGGCACGAAGTCGGCGGTCTGCGCGTACGCGACCGCGTTGTTGCCGGCGCGCTTGCCGAAGACGTTGATGTCGAGCAGCGAGTTCGTGCCCAGGCGGTTCGAGCCGTGCACCGAGACGCACGCGCACTCGCCGGCCGCGTAGAGGCCCGGCACGACGGTCTCGTTGTCGGAGAGCACCTGCGCGTCGTTGTTCGTCGGGATGCCGCCCATCGCGTAGTGCGCGGTCGGGTAGACGGGCACGCGCTCGGTCACCGGGTCGACGCCCAGGTAGGTGCGCGCGAACTCGGTGATGTCGGGCAGCTTCGTCTCGAGCACCTCGGCGCCCAGGTGGGTGCAGTCGAGGTAGACGTAGTCCTTGTGCGGGCCGGCGCCGCGGCCGTCCAGCACCTCCTGCACCATCGATCGCGCGACGATGTCGCGCGGCGCGAGGTCCTTGATCGTGGGCGCGTAGCGCTCCATGAAGCGCTCGCCGGAGGCGTTGCGCAGGATCGCGCCCTCGCCGCGGGCGCCCTCGGTGAGGAGGATGCCGAGGCCGGCCAGGCCCGTCGGGTGGAACTGGTAGAACTCCATGTCCTCGAGCGGCAGGCCCTTGCGCCAGACGATGCCCACGCCGTCGCCCGTGAGGGTGTGCGCGTTCGAGGTGGTCTTGTAGATCTTCCCGAAGCCGCCGGTCGCGAACACGACCGACTTGCCCTGGAACACGTGGATCTCGCCGGTGGCGAGCTCGTACGCGACGATGCCAGCGGGGCGCTTGACGCCGTCGACCTCGGTCATGATGAGGTCGAGCGCGTAGTACTCGTTGAAGAACTCCACGCCGTGCTTGACGCAGTTCTGGTAGAGCGTCTGCAGGATCATGTGGCCGGTGCGGTCGGCGGCGTAGCACGCGCGGCGGACCGGCGCCTTGCCGTGGTCGCGCGTGTGCCCGCCGAAGCGGCGCTGGTCGATCTTGCCGTCCTCGGTGCGGTTGAACGGCAGCCCCATGTTCTCGAGGTCGTACACCGCGTCGATCGCCTCACGCGTGAGGATCTCGGCGGAGTCCTGGTCGACGAGGTAGTCGCCGCCCTTCACCGTGTCGTACGTGTGCCACTCGTTGCTGTCCTCCTCGACGTTCGCGAGGGCGGCAGCCATGCCGCCCTGCGCGGCGCCCGTGTGGGAGCGGGTCGGGTACAGCTTCGTGATCACGGCGGTCGACGCCTTGGGCGCCGACTCGATGGCGGCGCGCATGCCTGCGCCGCCCGCGCCGACGATCACGACGTCGTGCTGGTGGTAGTGGATGCCGTCGACGACGGAATGCTGATCAGCCATGGATGTGGGGTTCTCCGAATCTCGCCTAGACCGAGGCGCAGAACGACGGCAGCAGCGCGGGGTCCGCGCCCTGCGGGCAGGGGTCGAACGTGAAGGTGATGAGCGTGCCGAGCAGGATCAGCATCGCCGCGGCGACGCCGATCGCGCCGAGCGCGAGCATGCGCACGCGGGGCTTGTGCACGTAGTCGTTGACGATCGTGCGCATGCCGTTGGAGCCGTGCAGGATCGCGAGCCACAGCATGAGCGCATCCCACCACTGCCAGAACGGCTGGGCGAGCTTGCCGCCGACGAAGCCGAAGTCGATGGCGTGGATGCCGCCGGGCGTCCAGATGAGGTTGTAGGCGAGGTGGCCGAAGATCAGCACGACCAGCACGACGCCGGAGGCGCGCATGAAGATCCAGCCGGCCTTCTCGAGGTTGGGGCCGCGGCGGCCCGTCGAGCGTGCCGGGTAGGCGTAGTTCGGGCTCTGGACGGTGGTGCTCATCAGTGACCCTCCTCCATCGGCGCGAACACGTTCATGAGGTGGTTCGGCGTGAAGTAGAGCATCAGCACGGCGACCAGGCCCATGACGATCCAGAAGAGCAGGCGCTGGTGCTTCGTCGCCCAGGGCCAGACGTCGACGAGGATGATGCGGAGCCCGTTGAGCGCGTGCAGCACGACCGCGCCGACCAGGCCGACCTCGCCGAGGCCCATGATCGGGTTCTTGTAGGTGGCCATGACGGCGTCGTACGCCTCCGGGCTGACCCGGATGAGCGCCGTGTCGAGCACGTGCACCAGCAGGAAGAAGTAGATGGCCACACCGGTGATGCGGTGCAGGACCCACGACCACATGCCCTCGTCGCCGCGATACAGCGTGCCGCTGAACGTGGTCTTGCGGGGGGTGGGATCGGGGAGGATGAGGCTGCTCTGCGTCTCAGACACGCGCAATCCCTCCGTTGTTCGACCGGGCAGATGCATCCATCCTATGCCCGCGGCGAACGCCCGCTCGGCCCGGCGGGTCGGCGGCGGCGGGTGCGCCGGGCCGGCGCGTCAGGCGTCGACCAGGCCGTCGACCCCGCGCAGCGCCCGGCGGGATGCGCGCTCGTAGTGCTCGAGCAGCTGGTCGACGACCGCGGACCACGAGCGGGGGAGCACGCGGCGGCGACCGGCCTCGCCCATCCTCGCCCGCAGCGCCGCGTCCCCGGCGAGCCGCTCGACGGCGGCGCGGAGGGCGGATGCGTCGTCGGGATCGAAGAGGAGGCCGGTCGTGCCGTGCTCGACGAGGTCGACCGGGCCGCCGGCGCGCGGCGCCACGACGGGGATCCCGCTCGCGGCGGCCTCCTGCAGGGTCTGGCCGAAGGTCTCCTCCGTGCCGGTGTGCACGAACACATCCATCGCCCCGTACGCGGCCCGCAGCGACGCGCCCTGCAGCTGCCCGAGGAACGTCGGCCGCAGGCCCGCGAGCTGCCGCCGGGTCTCGGGCATCGCGGGGCCGTCGCCGACGATCACGACGCGGACGCCGGGGATGCCCTCGAGCGCGCGCAGCCGATGGAGGCCCTTCTCGAGCGCCACCCGGCCGACGTAGCCGATCACGAGCTCGCCGTGCGGCGCGATGCGGCGGCGGAGGCTCGTCGCGGCCGGGCCGTGCCGGTTGTCGGGGTGGAAGCCGTCGAGGTCGACGCCCCGCACCCAGCGGTGGACGCGCTTGACGCCGGCCGCCTCGAGGTCGGCGATCGCCGCGCTCGAGGGCGCGAGCGTGCGGTCGGCCGCGTTGTGGATGAGGCGGATGAGCTGCCACGCGAGGGGGGACCCGGCCGCGAGCCGGTTGCGGCGCGCGAAGCCGGCGACGTCGGTCTGGTAGATCGCGACGCTCGGCAGGCCGATGCGGGCGGCCTCGGCGATCGCCTGGCCGCCGAGCATGAACGGGCTGGCGGCGTGCAGCATGTCGGGCTGGAAGCGGCCGAGCAGCGCGGCGACCTGCGGGCTCGGGAGGCCGACCGGGAACCGCCGATACGCGAACGACGGCACCTCGTGCACGGGCACGCCCCGGTAGTGGACCGGTGCGCCGCAGCGCGGCGTGATGACGATCGCCTCGCGGCCGGTCTCGACGAGGCGGTCGAGCACGCGGCACACGGAGGTGGTGACCCCGTTGACGGTGGGGAGGAAGCTCTCGGTCACGATGGCGACTCGCTCGATGCGCACGCTGCCACGGTACGACGGGGGCGCCGCCGGCACGAGGAGCGTCCGGTGAACGGCGTGTGAACGCGGTCCCGGCGATCCGGCCGGTGCGTATGGTGAGGGCGTGACCGGCATCGACGACTTCTTCAGCATCATCCCCGCGGGCGGCGTGGGCTCGAGGCTCTGGCCCCTCTCCCGCGCCGACGCTCCGAAGTTCCTGCACGACCTGACCGGCAGCGGCAAGACGCTGCTGCGGGCGACGTACGACCGGCTCGTGCCGCTCGCGGGTCCGGGGCGCACGATGGTCGTCACCGGCCGCGCGCACCGCGCGGCCGTCGAGGCGCAGATCCCGGAGCTGGACGACGCGAGCATCGTGCTCGAGGCCGACCCGCGCGACTCCACCGTCGCGATCGCGCTGGCCGCGGCCATCCTGCGGCGCCGCGAGCCCGACGTCATCATCGGCTCGTTCGCGGCCGACCACGTCATCGACGACGAGCGGTCGTTCCGTCGCGCGGTCGGCGAGGCCGTCGAGGCGGCGCGCGCCGGCTACATCGCGACCATCGGCATCACGCCGACCGAGCCCGCGATCGGCTTCGGCTACATCCGCGCGGGCGACTCCGCCGGCGTCGAGGGCGCCCCGCACGCCGCGATCGTGCGCGAGTTCGTCGAGAAGCCGTCGGCGCAGGTGGCACGGGAGTACGTCGCCGACGGCGACTACCTGTGGAACGCCGGCATGTTCATCGCCCGCGCCGACGTGCTGCTCGAGGCGCTCGCGACCGAGGAGCCGGAGCTCGCCGCGCAGATCGAGGAGCTCGCGGAGGTCTGGGACGAGCCCGCCCGCCGCGGCCCCGCCGTCGACCGCCTGTGGCCGCAGCTGAAGAAGATCGCGATCGACTACGCGGTCGCCGAGCCCGCGGCGGCGCGCGGGCGGATGGTCGTCGTGCCCGGCGACTTCGACTGGGACGACGTGGGCGACTTCTCCGCGGTGGCGAAGCTGCACAACGGCTCGCACCGGGGACGCCTCGCGATCCTCGGCAGCGAGGGCACGGTGATCGCCGACTCGGCCTCCGGGCATCGTCATCTCGCAGTCGAAGCGCATCATCTCGGTGGTGGGGATCCAGAACGTGGTGGTCGTCGACACCCCCGACGCGCTGCTCGTCACGACGACCGACAACGCCCAGCGCGTCAAGCAGGTCGTCGACGCGGTGCGCCGATCGGGCAACACCGACGCCCTGTAGCGAACGGTCCCGCGCTCCACCCGCCGTCGGCGCGGGCGCAGGCGCACTATGCGGCCTGCGCTGGCGCTGGAGCGGGATGACGCGCCGCGTGCCACCGGTGGTCGCCCCGGCGGACGCTCGCCAGGATGTCCTGCTCGATCGACGGCCGCCCGCCGTGGATCTGCTCCCACGGGAGCCGCTGCACCGAGCAGGCGCTCGAGTGCGCGCAGATGGTCACCAACTCCGGCGGCCTCAACGACCGCTCCTTCAACGAGACCTCGCTGGGCCGGCATGGAGCGCGCGCAGCAGGAGCTCGGCATCGAGGCGAACGTGCTCGTCTCCACCTCCGAGAGCGACCTCGCGCCCAACGTGCAGGCGGCGGTCGACACCGGCTGCGGCTTCGTGCTCACCGTCGGCTTCGAGCTCGCCGCCGCCACCGGCGAGCAGGCGGAGGCCAACCCCGACGTGCAGTTCGCGATCGTCGACGAGATCGTCGAGCAGCCCAACGTGCGCTCCATCGTCTTCGACACGGCGCAGGCGGCGTTCCTCGCCGGCTACACCGCCGCATCCGTGAGCGAGAGCGGCATCGTCGCGACGTTCGGCGGCGGCAACCAGCCCCCGGTCACGCTCTTCATGGACGGCTTCGCGGCCGGCATCGACGCCCACAACGAGGCCAAGGGCACCGACGTGCAGCTGCTCGGCTGGGATCCCGAGACGCAGGACGGCACCTTCACGGGCGACTTCGAGAACGTGCAGCTCGGCCAGACGCAGACACAGGCCTTCATCGCGCAGGGTGCCGACGTCATCCTGCCCGTCGCGGGCCAGGTGGGGGAGGGCGCGTTCCGCGCCTCGCTCGACGCCGGCGGCACCGCCCTCGTGCTCTGGGTCGACAACGACGGCTACGACACGCTCCCCGAGGAGTTCCGCCCGCTGCTGCTGACGAGCGTGCTGAAGAACACCGAGGATGCCGTGGTGGGCGCCGTGAGCGACGCGCTCGACGGCACGCTCTCCGACGAGCCGATCATCGGCACGCTCGAGAACGGCGGCGTCGACATCGCCCCGTTCCACGACCTCGACGCGCGCGTGAGCGACGAGACGAAGACCGAGCTGGAGGCGCTGCGGCAGCAGATCATCGCCGGCGAGATCACCGTGGAGTCGCCCTCCAGCCCCTGATGCGTCGGGATTGCAACGATTGCGTTGCGGTGCCGAGAATCGGGCGGTTCGCGCGTTCACGCGGCTCTATGCTCAACCAACATGCGCTCAGCCGCGACGCGGCGAGCATCCTTTGCACTGGAGGAATCCCTTGAGGAAGTTCACCCGATCCGCCGCGCGCGGCGGCGCCATCGCGCTCGGCGCAGCGCTCCTGCTCGCCGGCTGCGCCGCAGCCCCCGAGGCGCCCAGCGGCACCGAGCCGGCCGCCAGCGAGGCGCCGACCACCGAGATCCAGCCCTGCATCGTCTCCGACGAGGGCGGCTTCGACGACCGCTCGTTCAACCAGCTCGGCGCCGAGGGCCTCCGTGCCGCGGCCGAGGGCCTGGGCGTCGAGCCGATCGAGGTCGAGTCCTCCTCGCCCGCCGACTACGCACCGAACCTCGACAGCGTCATCGCCGAGGGCTGCAACATGGTCGTCGCCGTCGGGTTCTCGCTCGCCGAGGCCACCGGTGCCGCCGCCACCGCGAACCCGGACATCAACTTCGCGATCATCGACGACAGCTCGATCACCGCGGACAACGTGCAGCCGATCGTCTTCGACACGGCCCAGGCCGCGTTCCTCGCCGGCTACGCCGCAGCGTCCTACAGCGAGTCGGGCATCATCGCGACCTGGGGCGGCCTGCCCATCCCGCCCGTGACGATCTTCATGGACGGCTTCCACGCCGGCGCCATGTACTACAACGAGCAGAACGGCGCCGACGTGCAGGTGCTCGGCTGGGACCCGGCCTCGCCGCAGACCGGCTCGTTCACGGGTGGCTTCGCCGCCGGCGTCGAGGCGAAGGCCATGGCGGAGACCTTCATCGGCCAGGGCGCCGACGTGCTGCTGCCGGTCGGTGGCCCGATCTTCCTGTCGGCCGCCGAGGCGATCCGCGACCAGGGCGACGACTCGGGCATCGCGATGATCGGTGTCGACGCCGACCTGTACGAGACCTCCCCCGAGAACGCCGACCTCTTCCTCACGTCGATGCTGAAGGGCATGTCCACGGGCGTCCAGACGGTCGTCGAGCAGGCCGCAGCCGGCGAGTTCTCGAACACGCCGTACGTCGGCACGCTCGAGAACGACGGTGTCGGCCTCGCGCCGTTCCACGACTTCGAGGGCTCGGTCGACCCGGAGCTGCAGACGCAGCTCGACGACATCCGCGAGGCGATCATCGCCGGCGAGATCACCGTCGAGTCCGACGCCAGCCCCTCGGTCGAGTAGGGCAGCAGCACCGTGGATGTGGGGGTCGGCTCCGGTCGGCCCCCACACCCATGAGCGCAGGTCCCCGCGCGCATGCCCGCGCCGTTGGGGCTAGATTCACAAGACCGTCCGCGTCGTCGAAGGAAGGCCCATGACCGTCGAGCACTCGACCCTCGAGCACGCCACGCTGGAGCTCCGGGGCATCACGAAGCGCTTCGGTGCGCTCACCGCCAACGACCACATCGATCTCGAGGTCAAGGCAGGGGAGATCCACTGCCTGCTGGGCGAGAACGGCGCGGGCAAGTCCACCCTCATGAACGTGCTCTACGGCCTCTACCAGGCCGACGAGGGCGAGATCCTGCTCGACGGCGTGCAGCAGCGCTTCGCAGGACCGGGCGACGCGATGCACGCGGGCATCGGCATGGTGCACCAGCACTTCATGCTCATCCCCGTCTTCACCGTCGCCGAGAACGTGATGCTCGGGCACGAGAAGGCCCTCGGCGGGCTCGCCGGCGCGAAGCAGAAGGTGCGCGAGATCTCGCAGCGCTTCGGCTTCCACGTCGACCCCGACGCGAAGATCGAGGACCTGCCCGTCGGCGTGCAGCAGCGCGTCGAGATCATCAAGGCGCTGTCGCAGGACGCGAAGGTGCTCGTGTTCGACGAGCCCACCGCCGTCCTCACGCCGCAGGAGACCGACGAGCTCATGGCGATCATGCAGCAGCTGCGCGACGAGGGCACCGCGATCGTCTTCATCACCCACAAGCTGCGCGAGGTGCGCGCGATCGCCGACCGCATCACCGTCATCCGCCTCGGCAAGGTGGTCGGGGAGGCGAGCCCCGCGTCGACGAGCACCGAGCTCGCCTCGATGATGGTCGGCCGTCCGGTCGAGCTCACCGTGCAGAAGAGCCCGCCGGTGCTCACCGACAACACCCTCACCGTCTCGGGCCTCACCGTGCTCGACGCGATCGGCCAGAAGGTCGTCAACGACGTGTCGTTCACCGTCCACGGCGGCGAGGTGCTCTGCATCGCCGGCGTCCAGGGCAACGGCCAGACCGAGCTGACCGAGGCGATCCTCGGGCTGCAGTCCCGCGCCAAGGGCTCCATCGACCTCAACGGCAACGAGCTGCTCGGCGACTCGGTGCGCGACGTGCTCGACGCCGGCGTCGGCTTCGTGCCGGAGGACCGGAAGGTCGACGGCCTCGTCGGCGACTTCACGATCGCCGAGAACCTCATGCTCGACCGCTACCGCGGCGCGCCGTTCGTCAAGGCGGGCACGGTCGACCGCGCCGCTCGCGACGCGTTCGCCGGGGAGAAGCTCTCCGGCTTCGACATCCGCGCCCAGGGCATCGACACCCACGTCGGCACGCTCTCCGGCGGCAACCAGCAGAAGGTCGTGCTCGCCCGCGAGCTCGGCCGTCCGCTCGCGCTGTTCGTCGCCTCCCAGCCGACCCGCGGCCTGGACGTCGGCTCGATCGAGTTCGTCCACAGCCAGATCATCGCGACCCGCGATGCCGGCATCCCCGTCATCGTCGTCTCCACCGAGCTCGACGAGGTCGTCGGGCTCGCCGACCGGATCGCCGTCATGTACCGCGGCGGCATCGTCGGCATCGTGCCGGCCAGCACCAGCCGCGACACGCTCGGCCTCATGATGGCCGGAGAGCGACCCGCCGACCTCGAAGGAGCCGCCGCGTGAACGACCAGCCGCTCGACGCCGACGACCCGATCCAGCCCGACGCCCCGCACCGCACGAGCGGCTCGCCCGACTCGGGCTCCGCGCCCGCGGTCGTGCACGCGCCCGAGGTGGCGGAGGTCGCGACGCCCGTCGCCGTCGCGCCCACCGACGACCGCACGGTCGAGGACGACGACCCCTGGGGCAGCGCCTTCCGCCGCATCATGGGCGGCAACCTCGTGATGGCGATCCTCGCGATCATCACCTCGCTCATCGTCGGCGGCGTGCTCATCGCATTCACCGACGAGCGCGTGCAGGAGACGAGCGGCTACTTCTTCTCGCGGCCGGCGGACATGCTGGGCGCGACCTGGGATGCCGTGTTCGGCGCCTACTCGGCGCTCTTCCAGGGCTCGATCCTCAACCTGTCGCGCGCCGACGCGGGCTTCGCCCAGCTCATCAAGCCGCTCACCGACACGCTCAACTTCGCGACGCCGCTCATCGCGGCGGGCCTCGGCGTGGCGCTCGCGTTCCGCGTCGGGCTGTTCAACATCGGTGGCCGCGGCCAGATGCTGTGGGCCGCCGCCGCCGCAGGCTGGGTCGGCTTCTCGTTCGAGCTGCCGCCGGTGCTCCACGTGCTCGTCGCGATCGCCGTCGGCATCCTCGCCGGCGCCATCTGGGGCGGCATCGCCGGTGCGTTCAAGGCCTACACCGGCGCGCACGAGGTGATCGTCACGATCATGCTCAACTTCGTCGCGCTCTGGTTCATCACCTGGATGCTGCGCACGCCCGGCCTGCTGCAGAACCCGGGCGGCAACAACCCCATCTCGCCCGGGATGCCCGAGACGGCGATGCTGCCGTCGATCTTCGGGCCGCCGTTCACCCTGCACTGGGGCTTCGTCCTCTCGGTCGCGGCGGTCATCTTCTGCTCGTGGCTCATCAACCGCTCGAGCCTGGGCTTCCAGTTCCGCGCGGTCGGCTTCAACGCGAACGCGGCCCTCAACGCCGGCATCGACGTCAAGCGCATCACGCCTGCTGGCGATGCTCTTCTCGGGCGGCTTCATGGGCCTCGCGGGCGCCCAGCAGGTGCACGGGCGCCGTCACCACCGGCTTCACCACCGGCATCGACGCCGGCATCGGCTTCGACGCCATCACCGTCGCGCTGCTCGGCGGCTCGACGCCGTGGGGCACGCTCTTCGCGGGCCTGCTGTTCGGCGCGTTCAAGGCGGGCGGCTTCCGCATGCAGGCCGCCGAGGGCGTGCCGATCGACATCATCCTCGTCGTGCAGTCGTTCATCGTGCTCTTCATCGCGGCCCCGCCGCTCGTGCGCGCGATGTTCGGCCTGCCGCAGCCCGGCAGCAGAAGTCGCGCCGGCAGCGCCGCGACGAGGCCGCGCTCGCAGCCGCGACCAAGACCAAGGGAGAGCAGGCGTGACCACGCAGCAGCCCATCGACGCGCAGTCCCCGGCGCCCGTCCAGACGGTCGAGCTCGAGCGCGCGGTCGTGCGCCACTGGAAGGGCCCGGTCTCCTACGCCGTCCTCACCGTGGTCGCGGCGATCCTCATGATCGGCCTCGGCCGCGACGGGAGCGCCACGCTGCGCCTCGCCGACGCCGGTGACCTCTTCGCGATCCCGGATGCGGTGCTCCCGTCGCGCCCGACCGGCATCGTCGATCGTCGCTCCTGCTCGCCGCGCTCACGGCGCTCGCGTTCTGGGCCGCGGCGAGCCGCGCGCCGGATGGGCGCATGGCTGCCGGTCGTCTTCGGCCTGCTGTTCGTCGATCGGCTTCCTGAGCTGGGCGGGTGCGGGATCGATGATCCCGATCGCCGGCCTGCTGTTCGCGACCGTCGGCCTCTCGGTGCCGCTGATCTTCGGCGCCATGGGCGGCGTCATCTCGGAGCGCGCGGGCGTCGTGAACATCGCGATCGAGGCGCAGCTGCTCGGCGGCGCCTTCACCGGCGCGGTCGTCGCCTCGGCGACCGGCAGCACGCTCGTCGGCGTCGTCGCGGCGATGCTCGCCGGCGTGCTCGTCTCGATGGTGCTCGCGGCCTTCGCGATCCGGTACCTGGTGGAGCAGGTCATCGTCGGCGTCGTGCTCAACGTGCTCGTCGCGGGACTGACGAACTTCTTCTACTCGTCCGTGCTGACCGACAACCAGGCGCTCAACTCGCCCGACCGCCTGCCGAAGCTGCCCATCCCGCTGCTGGAGAGCATCCCGCTGCTCGGACCGGCCCTGTTCAACCAGACGATCATCGTCTACGCCATGTACGTGGTCGTGCCGCTCATCGCCTGGGGCCTGTTCAAGACCACCTGGGGGCTGCGACTGCGCGCCATCGGCGAGCACCCGATGGCCGCCGACACGGTCGGCATCAAGGTCAACCGCCTGCGGTTCTGGAACGTGTCGCTCGCGGGCGCGGTCGCGGGCCTCGGCGGCGCGTACTTCACGCTCGACTCGAACGGCTCGTTCACGCGCGAGATGACCGCGGGCCTCGGCTACATCGCGCTCGCCGCGGTCATCTTCGGCCAGTGGCACCCGATCAAGGCGACCGCGGCGGCACTGCTGTTCGGCTTCGCCTCCGCGCTGCAGCAGACGCTCGGCGCGATCGGCTCGCCGGTGCCGAGCGAGTTCATGCTCATGCTCCCGTACGTCATCACGCTGCTCGCCGTCGCCGGCTTCATCGGTCAGTCGAGGGCGCCCGCCGCCAGCGGCAAGCCCTACGTGAAGCAATAGGGCGACGGATGCCCGAGATCGACTGGCCCGCGCTGCACGCGGCCGCCGTCGGCGCCGCCGCCAAGGCGTACGCCCCCTACTCCGGGTTCCCGGTGGGCGCTGCGGCGCTCGCCGACGACGGCAGGCTCGTCACCGGCGCGAACATCGAGAACGCCGCCTACGGCGTCACGCTGTGCGCGGAGTGCTCGCTCGTGAGCGAGCTCGTGATGGGTGGCGGCGGTCGGCTCGTCGCGTTCGCGTGCGTGAACGGCGCGGGGGAGCGGCTCATGCCGTGCGGCCGCTGCCGGCAGCTGCTGTCGGAGCACGCCGCGCCCGGCATGCTGCTCGACACCGTCAGCGGCATCCGCACCATCGACGAGGTGCTCCCGGATGCGTTCGGCCCGCGGGAGCTCACGGACTACGCGGCGACGCGGGACGACGCACGAGGCGAGGAGCAGCATGGCTGAGGCATTCGACGCGGTCGACATCATCCGCACGAAGCGCGATCGGGGCACGCTCTCGACGGCGCAGATCGACTGGCTGATCGACGCGTACACGCGCGGCTACGTCGACGACCCGCAGATGGCGGCGCTCGACGATGGCGATCCTGCTCAACGGCATGGACCGCCGCGAGATCCACGACCTGACGATGGCGATGATCGCCTCCGGCGAGCGGATGGACTTCTCGTCGCTCGACGCGCCGACGGTCGACAAGCACTCCACCGGCGGCGTCGGCGACAAGATCACGCTGCCGCTCATGCCGCTCGTGGCGGCCTTCGGCGCCGCGGTGCCGCAGCTCTCCGGTCGCGGCCTCGGCCACACCGGCGGCACGCTCGACAAGCTCGAGTCGATCCCCGGCTGGCGCGCCGACCTGTCGAACGAGGCGATGCTCGAGCAGCTCCGCACCGTCGGCGGCGTCGTGTGCGCGGCAGGCGCGGGCCTCGCGCCCGCCGACAAGCGGCTCTACGCGCTGCGCGACATCACCGGCACCGTCGAGGCCATCCCGCTCATCGCATCCTCGATCATGTCGAAGAAGATCGCCGAGGGCACCGGTGCGCTCGTGCTCGACGTGAAGTTCGGCTCCGGCGCCTTCATGCAGGAGTTCGAGCGGGCCCGCGAGCTGGCGCTCACGATGGTCGAGCTCGGCCGCGACGCCGGCGTCGAGACGCGGGCGCTGCTGACCACGATGGACACGCCGCTCGGGCTCGCGATCGGCAACGCCAACGAGGTGCGCGAGTCGGTCGAGGTGCTCGCCGGCGGCGGGCCCGCCGACGTCGTCGAGCTGACCGTCGCGCTCGCGCGCGAGATGCTGGATGCGGTCGGCAAGGGCGACGCGGATGTCGAGGCGGCGCTCGCGGACGGCCGGGCGATGGACGTCTGGCGGCGGTTCGTCGTCGCGCAGGGCGGCGACCCGGACGCGGCGCTGCCGACGCCGAACGAGACGCACACGGTGGTCGCCGAGGCCGACGGGGTGCTCGCGCGCCAGGAGGCGCTGCCGTTCGGCATCGCCGCGTGGCGGCTGGGCGCGGGGCGCGCCCGCGCGACCGACCCGGTCGTGCACGCCGCGGGCATCGACCTGCACGTCAAGCCCGGGGACGCCGTGCGGAAGGGCGACCCGCTCTGGACGATCTCGGCGGACGACGCCTCGCGCATCCCGCGGGCGCTCGAGGCGCTCGAGGGCGCGTGGGAGCTCGCCGCGCCCGGCACCGGACGTGCTCGTGCCCCCGATCGTGCGCGAGCGCATCCGCTGACGCCCAGCACCGCTCCGGCGCCTCCTGGCGCCGCGATGCGCCCGGTGGTTCACTGGGCGCACCCGAACACCGAGGAGCTCGACGTGACCGACTACCAGACCCCCGGCTCCCAGCCCGCGTCGTACGCATCCGGGTATCCAGCGGCGGAGCCGAAGACGCTCAGCATCGCGAGCCTCGCGCTCGGCCTCGCGTCCATCTTCCTGGGCATCTCGATCCTCGTGCCGATCGCCGGCATCGTCGTCGGCGTGATGGCGCGGAAGCGCGAGCCCGCGGGCCGCACGATGGCGCTGTGGGGCATCTGGCTCAGCGTCGCCTCGCTCGTCATCGGCGCGCTGCTGTGGATCGTCGCCGGCGCCTTCATCCTCGCCGCGCTGGGGTTCGCCGCGACCGCAGGCTGACCCGCCGAAACCTTCCCGTCATGTTGGGCCGATACGATCGAGGTCCAGCACGAATCGACGACGGGGACGAGATGAGCCGGTACGAGGTCGACGGCGTCGACATCCAGACGCTGCCCAAGGTCAGCCTCCACGACCACCTCGACGGGGGCCTGCGGCCGCAGACGATCCTCGAGCTGGCGGACGAGATCGGGCTCGCACTGCCCGCAGCCGACGCGTCGTCGCTCGGCGAGTGGTTCGCCACGCAGTCCAACTCCGGCTCGCTGCCCGAGTACCTGAAGACGTTCGACATCACCACCGCGGTGATGCAGACCGAGCGCGGCCTGCACCGGGTCGCGAAGGAGTTCGTGCTCGACCTCGCCGAGGACGGCGTGATCTACGGGGAGATCCGCTGGGCGCCCGAGCAGCACCTGCAGCGCGGCCTGTCGCTCGACCAGGCGGTCGAGGCGGTGCAGGCGGGCGTCGAGGAGGCGATCGACCTCGTCGCCACGCACGGCGGCCGCATCCGCGTCGGCCAGCTCATCAGCGCCATGCGCCACCTGGACCGCGGCGACGAGATCGCCGAGCTCGCCCTGCGCCATCGCGACCGCGGCGCGGTCGGCTTCGACATCGCCGGCCCCGAGGCGGGCTTCCCCGCCTCCCGCATGCAGTCGGCGTTCGACATCCTCGCCCGCGCGCACTTCCCGGCGACCGTCCACGCGGGCGAGGGCGACGGGATCGCGAGCATCGCCGACGCGCTCTTCGCCGGGCGCGCGCTGCGCCTGGGCCACGGCACCCGCATCGCCGAGGACATCCAGGTGGAGGAGGAGACCGACGACGCCGTCGTCGTGCGCCTCGGCGAGGTCGCCGAGTGGGTGAAGGACCGGCAGATCGCCCTCGAGGTGAGCCCGTCCTCCAACCTGCAGACGGGCACGATCGCGCAGTGGGGCTCCGCGCTCGACGACCACCCGATCGACCTGCTGCACCAGCTCGGCTTCTGCGTCACCGTGAACGTCGACAACCGGCTGCAGTCGGGCACGACCCTCACGCGCGAGCTCGGCCTGCTGGTCGACACCTTCGAGTGGGACATCGACGACCTCGAGCAGGTCACCCAGAACGCCGCCGCGAGCGCGTTCTGCTCGTTCGAGGAGCGCGAGGACCTCGCCGACGAGATCGCCGACGGGTTCGACGACCTCCGATGACCCTGCCGCTCGACGAGGCCACGTTCTCGCCAGGGGTGCGGGCCGCCGACTGGCGCGCCGCCGTGCGCGCGGCCGGCGTCGACCTCGTCACCGCGCACGCGGTCGGTCGCGCCTACGTCGAGGAGCTCGTGCAGCAGATCGAGGTGGCGGGGCCCTACTGCGTGGTCGCCCCGGGCGTCGCCGTGCCGCACGCGAAGGCGAGCGCGGTCGTGCGCCGCGATGCGCTCGCGATCGTCGTGCTCGAGGAGCCCGTCGCGTTCGGCCACCCGCACAACGACCCCGTGCGGGTCGTCATCGGGCTGGCCGCGACGAGCCCGCGGCAGCATCTGCGGATGCTGGCGGAGCTCGCCAACGCGCTCGACGCATCCGGTGTCACCGATGCCGTCGCCGCCGCCACGAGCCGCGACGAGGCGGTCGCCGCGCTGCGCGGCTGAGCGAGCGTCAGGCGAGGAGGGGGCGGACGGCCTCGGCGATCGCGTCGACGCGAGCGCGCGCGGCACGCACGCGCTGGGACGGCGAGCCCTCGGTCGACGTCGCGTCGATGTAGACCTTCACCTTCGGCTCGGTGCCGCTCGGCCGCACCATCACGCGCGAGCCGTCGTCGAGCGTGAAGCGCAGGATGTCGCCGATCGCGCCGTGCTCCGGCAGCGACAGGTCGTCGGCCGCGAGCACCGCGGCCCCCGCGAGCTCGGTCGGCGGCGTCGCCCGCAGCGCCGCCATGGTGGCGGGGATGCGGTCGAGGTCGGTGACGCGCACGCTCACCTGGCCCGACTCGAACGCGCCGAACTCCCCGGCGAGGGCGAGCAGCTCCTCCGCGAGCGACGAGCCGCGCTCATGCAGCTCCGACGCGATCGTGAGCACGCGCACGAGGGCGGAGACGCCGTCCTTGTCGCGCACGGTGCCGGGGTTCACGAGGTAGCCGAGCGCCTCCTCGAAGCCGAACAGCAGGTCGGGCACGCGCGAGACCCACTTGAAGCCCGTGAGCGTCTGCACGAACTCGAGCCCGTGCGCCGCGGCGATGACGCCGAGCCCGGGGGAGGAGACGATGGAGGCGGCGAGCACGCCCTGGCCGCGCGCGGCGCGGGCGGCGTCCCAGCCGAGCAGCAGCCCCACCTCGTTGCCCGTCAGCATCCGCCATCCGTGGTCGGCGCCCCGATCGGGCACGGCCACCGCGAGCCGGTCCGCGTCCGGGTCGTTCGCGAGGATGAGGTCGGCGCCGCTCGCGGTGGCGAGCGCCATGGCGAGGTCGAGCGCGCCCGGCTCCTCGGGGTTCGGGAAGGCGACGGTCGGGAAGGCGCCGTCGGGCTCCGCCTGCTCGGGCACGACGATGAGCGGCGGGAAGCCGGCATCCTCGAGCACCGCCTCGACGGTCTCGAGCCCCACGCCGTGCAGCGGCGTGTAGACGACGGCGAGGGCGGATGCGGCGTCCTGGTCGGCGGACGGCAGGCCGATGGCGGCGGTGGCGGCCACGTACGCCTCCCAGACGCCCTCGCCCGCGATCTCCGGCTCCCCGCGCGGGTAGTCGGCCACCGGGGTGCCGGCGGCGCGCTCGATGAGCGCCGCGATCTCGCCATCGACGGGCGGCACGATCTGACTGCCCTCGTCGTCGCCGCCGAGGTAGACCTTGTAGCCGTTGTCGGCCGGCGGGTTGTGGCTCGCCGTCACCATGACGCCCGCGCTCGCGCCCAGGTGGCGCACGGCGAACGCGGTCACCGGGGTCGGCAGCAGCCGTGGCAGCAGCGTCGCGCGCACGCCGGCGCCCGCGAAGACCTCCGCCGCGTCGCGCGCGAACCGCTCCGAGCCGCGACGGCCGTCCCAGCCGATGACGACCGACGGATGCGGCTCCCGCCCCACGAGGAATGCGGCGAGCCCGGCGGACGCCTGCTGCACGACGACCCGGTTCATGCGGTTGGGGCCGGCGGCGATCCTGCCGCGCAGCCCGGCCGTGCCGAACTGCAGGCGGCCGCGGAACGCATCCGCGAGGTCGGTGGCCGCCGCGGCGTCGCCCGCCTCGGCGGCCGCGATCGTCGCCTCGAGCTCGGCGCGCGTCTCGGGGTCCGGGTCGCCGGCGATCCAGGCGCGCGCGGTGCCGAGCAGCTCCGGGCTCATGCCTGCTGGCCGATCGCGGCGACGACATCGGCGAGCAGCCGGCCGAGGCGGCCCTCGGCCTCGCGGCCCGCCTCGATCACCTCGGCGTGCGACAGCGGCGTGGTCTGGATGCCGGCCGCGAGGTTCGTGATGAGGCTGAGCCCGAGCACCTCCATGCCGGCCTCGCGCGCGGCGATCGCCTCGAGCGCGGTCGACATGCCGCAGATGTCGCCGCCGATCGCCTTCGCCATCTGCACCTCGGCGGGCGTCTCGTAGTGGGGGCCGCGGAACTGCACGTAGACGCCCTCGTCGAGCGACGCATCCACCGATCGTGCGATGTCGCGCAGCCGCGGCGCGTAGAGGTCGGTGAGGTCGACGAACGTCGCGCCCTCGAGCGGCGAGTCGGCGGTGAGGTTGATGTGGTCGCTGATGAGCACCGGCTGGCCGGGAGTCCAGTGCGGCTTGATGCCGCCCGCCCCGTTCGTGAGCACCATGACGGATGCACCGGCCGCGGCGGCGGTGCGCACCGAGTGGACGACGCGGCGCACGCCGTGGCCCTCGTAGTAGTGCGTGCGCGCGCCGATGACGAGCGCGCGGCGGCCGTCGTCGAGCAGGATCGAGCGGAGCGTGCCGACGTGCCCCTCGAGGGCGGGCTTCGAGAAGCCGGTGACCTCGGTCGCGGGGATCGTGTGCGTCGTCTCGCCGATGAGGTCGGCCGCCTTCGCCCAGCCGGAGCCGAGCGTGAGGGCGATGTCGTGCGACTCCGCACCGGTGATGCGGCGGATGTCGTCGGCGGCCTGCCGGGCGATGTCGCGCGGGTCGGCGGGCTGGTCGAGCGGGTGCGTCATGGCGCCCACTCTAGGGGCGCTCGCTCAGCGGCCCAGCACGAACGCGCGACGTCCCGCGTGGTCGCCGTAGAACCATCCGAGCCACACCACCGCCGCCGCCAGCAGCGCCGCGCCGAGCGCGCACCAGCCGAGCCCGGCGGCGAGCAGGACGACCGCCCACCCGAGCTGCAGCACCACGAAGCCGACCTCCGCGAGCACGGCCGGCCAGTGGATGCGCACAGCCTGCCTCGCCGCTCCCGTGCCGGCCTTCGGCGTGCGCTCGAACTCGGTGTGGAGCGGCCCGAGCAGCCCCTCGACGAACGCCATGCACTGGTGCGGCAGCATGCCGGTGTTCAGGGCGACGTAGGGCGCGACCCGCCCGAGCCGCCGCAGCAGGCCCAGCGCGGTCGGGCGGGGATCGTCGAGCCGCATCCCCTCGATGCTCGCGAGCACCGTCGACAGCAGCAGCCACAGCAGCGTCGGCACGAGGTAGACGGCCACGCCGACCCCGGCCCCGAGCGCTCCCGCCCACAGCCCGGTCGCGATGAGGAAGGGCAGCGTGCACACCCACAGCGCCCAGAGCGGCCACTGCCACGCGATCGTCATGTGGTACGCCAGCTGCAGGCGGCGGCCGGGGCGCTCGCGGAGCGCGCCGAGCAGCGTGCCCAGGTGCAGCCGCTGCAGCTGCACCCAGCCGGAGGTCCACCGCTTCTGCTGCGCCTTGTAGGCGGTGACCGTGGCCGGCAGCTCGCTCGGCACGACGATCTCCTTCACCGCCATCGTGCGCCAGCCGCGGAAGAGGTGCCGGAAGCTCAGCTCGCAGTCCTCGACGAGGCTCGCCGCCCGCCAGCCGCCCGCGGACTCGATCGCGTCCGCGCGCCAGACGCCCGCGGTGCCGGTGAAGTTCACGAACTGCCAGCGCGCGCTGCGGAACGACTTCTGCACGATGTGGTGGTCGTCCACCCAGAGCGACTGGGCGCGCGTGAGCCACGACGCGTCGCCGTTGAGGTGCCCCCAGCGCGCCTGGACGAGCGCGAGGCCCGGCACGAGGCGGCCCCGCGCGTCGTGGAAGTGCGCGACCGCCTCGACCAGGAAGTCCGGGCGCGGCACGAAGTCGGCGTCGAGGATGACCAGCAGGTCCGCGTCGGTCTGCCGCCGCGCCGCTTCGAGCGCGCCCGCCTTGTAGCCGGTGCGCTCGGTGCGCCGCAGCACCCGGCAGTCGACGCCGGCGGCCCGCGCGCTCGCCGCCGCCTCGTCGACGATGCCGCGCGAGACCGGGTCGACGGAGTCGTCGAGCACCTGGACGACGAGCCGGTCGGCCGGCCAGCGCAGCGCCGCCGCCGCGGCGATCGCTCGAGCGGCGACCGCCGGCTCCTCGAACATCGGCAGCTGCACCGCCACCGACGGCAGCCGCACCGGCAGCACGCCCGGCAGCGCGGCGGCGCGCCCGTGGCGGAGGTACCCGACGCGCTCCGCGAGCCCCGCGGCGAGGTAGCCGAGGATCGCGAGGAACGGCAGATGGCCCAGCAGCAGCTGGAGCCACCAGGTGACCGAGCCGGTCTCGGCGGCCTCGACGACGTCGAAGCCGGCCAGCACGAGCATGCCGGTGAGCACGAGCGCGACCGGCACGACGGGCAGCCACCAGGGCAGCGGCTCGGTGTCGGATGCCGGCCCGGCGGCGACGGGCGCCGGGCGCGGCGGCGGGAGCACGGGCGGATGCTGGGTGGCGGTCATGGCGGCTCCTTCGGACGGCTGCTGCCGAGTGGCTGCTGCCCACTCTCGACCGGCCGGATGAGGCGAGCCCGCGCACGACGATGAGAGGTTCCTCACCCTGCGGCGGGCCCGCCGCCCCGGCTCGCGTAGGCTCGGCGACCATGGCCATCGGCGCGACGATCCACACCTTCGAGGTGCAGCTCTCGGACGTCGACCGCGGGGTCTACGAGCAGGTGACGCTCAAGGTCGCGCAGCACGCGTCCGAGACGGCCGCCTTCATGGTCACGCGCGTGCTCGCGTGGTGCCTCGAGCACGAGGACGGCATCGCCTTCGGCGCCGATCTCGCGGGCGGCGACGAGCCCGCCGTGCTCGTGCGCGACGCGACCGGCGCGCTCGTCGCCTGGATCGAGATCGGCGCGCCCGAGGCGGAGCGCGTGCACCGCGGCAGCATGGCCGCGCAGCGCACGGCCGTCTACACGCACCGGGATCCCGAGCGGGTGGCCGCGCGATGGGCGGGCAAGCGCATCCACCGCGCCGAGGACGTGCGGCTCGTCTGGTTCGACCCCGGGTTCGTCGACGCGGTCGCCGACGCCGTCTCGCGGCGCACGTCGATGGTGGTCTCGCTGTCGGACTCGGTGCTCTACCTCGAGGTCAACGGCACCGCCCTCACCTCGGCCGTGCACGAGCGCCGCGCGGGCTGATCGGCCCCCGGACGGGGGCAGCGGTGCGGATGCGGGATGATGGTGCGCGTGAGTGCATTCGAGCGCAAGCAGCGCGTGGTCATCATCGGCGGCGGACCCGGCGGGTACGAGGCGGCGCTCGCGGGCGCGCAGCTCGGCGCCGTCGTGACGCTCATCGAGCGGACCGGGGTGGGCGGCAGCGCCATCCTCACCGACGTCGTGCCCTCGAAGTCGCTCATCGCGACCGCCGAGTCGGCCGCCGCCATCCGCGACGCGAGCCAGCTCGGCGTGCAGTTCTCGGTGCGGGGCGACTCCGGCCGGCCGCAGAAGCCGGAGGTCGCGGTCAACCTGCGCGCCGTCAACCGCCGCCTGCTGTCGCTCGCCGCCAAGCAGTCGCTCGACATGAAGGCCGACCTCGAGCGGGCCGGCGTCACCATCGTGCAGGGCGAGGGCCGCCTCGAGGGTCCCGGCCGCGTCGTCGTCTCGACCGGCAAGCAGGGCTCCGACTTCGACGAGTTCGAGGCCGACACCATCGTCGTCTCGGTCGGCGCGACGCCGCGCCAGCTGCCGACGGCGATGCCGGACGGCAAGCGCATCCTCACCTGGACGCAGCTGTACGGGCTCGAGGAGGTGCCGGAGCACCTCATCGTGGTGGGCTCGGGCGTCACCGGCGCGGAGTTCGCGAGCGCCTACAGCCTGATCGGCGCGGAGGTCACGCTCGTCTCCAGCCGCGAGCAGGTGCTGCCGGGCGAGGACACCGACGCCGCGCGCGTCATCGAGGACGTCTTCCGACGCCAGGGCATGCACGTGCTGTCGAAGTCGCGCGCCGAGAAGGTCGAGCGCACGGAGCGCGGCGTCATCGTGACGCTCACCGACGGGCGCACCGTCGAGGGCTCGCACTGCCTGATGGCGGTCGGCTCGATCCCGAACACGGCCGGCATCGGCCTCGAGGAGGCGGGCATCGAGATGGCCGACTCGGGCAACATCCTCGTCAACCGGGTCGCGCGCACGAACCTGCCGAACGTCTACGCGGTCGGCGACTGCGCCGACGCGCTGCCGCTCGCATCCGTCGCCTCGATGCAGGGCCGCACCGCCATGTTCCACGCGCTCGGCGACGCCGTCGACCCGATCTCGATGCGCACCGTCGCGTCGAACATCTTCACGCAGCCCGAGATCGCGACCGTCGGCTGGTCGCAGAAGGAGATCGAGGAGGGCGTCGCCCAGGGCGAGATCTACCGCATCGACCTCGCCACGAACGCCCGCGCCAAGATGATGGGCGTCGAGGACGGGTTCGTGAAGCTCTTCGCGCGCACCGGCTCGGGCACGGTGATCGGCGGCGTCATCGTGGCGCCGAAGGCGTCGGAGCTCATCTTCCCGGTGACGATGGCGATGGAGCACCGCCTCACCGTCGACCAGATCGCGCGCGTCTTCCCCGTCTTCCCCTCGCTCACCGGCTCGATCTCCGATGCCGCGAGGGCGATGCACCGCTTCGAGGCCTGAGCCGCTCGAGCGCCGCGGCGCGTCAGGCGGCGTCGGGCGTGATGGTGACGAGCGTGTGGCCCGAGGGCACGGTCTTGCCGACCGGCGCGTCCATCCCCGTCACGGTGCCGTCGATGGGCGAGGAGAGCGGCTGCTCCATCTTCATCGCCTCGAGCACCACGAGCAGGTCGCCCGCGACGACGCGGTCGCCCTCGGCCACCGCGGCCTTCACGACCGTCGCCTGCATGGGGGAGACGATCGCGCCCGAGCCGACGCCGCCGGCGACGGCACCGCGGGTGCGGCGCGGCGCCGGGCCCTTGGCGTCCTTCGTGTCGGAGAACAGCCGCTTCGGCATCGAGACCGCGATGCGCTTGCCGTCGGCCTCGACGACGACGGTGCGCCGCGGCTCGGGACCGCCGATCTCGCCCTGCTCGCCGCCCCACGCGGGGATGTCGTTGTCGAACTCGGTCTCGATCCACGACGTGTAGATCGCGAACGGCTCGTCGCCGGCGGGCGCGAACGCGGGATGGTCGACGATCCGGCGGTGGAACGGCAGCACGGTGGGCAGCCCGTCCACCTCGAACTCGGCGAGCGCGCGCCGCGCCCGCGCGAGCGCCTCGTCGCGGTCCCGGCCGGTGACGATGAGCTTCGCGAGCATCGAGTCGAAGTTGCCGCCGATCACGTCGCCGGCGACGACGCCGGAGTCGACGCGGATGCCGGGGCCCGACGGGGCGCGGAAGATGCGCACGGGCCCGGGCTGCGGCATGAAGCCGCTGCCGGCGTCCTCGCCGTTGATGCGGAACTCGATCGAGTGGCCGCGCACCTCGGGGTCGTCGTAGCCGAGCGCCTCGCCCTCGGCGATGCGGAACTGCTCGCGCACGAGGTCGATGCCGGTGACCTCCTCGGAGACCGGGTGCTCGACCTGCAGGCGCGTGTTCACCTCGAGGAACGAGATGGTGCCGTCGGCGCCGATGAGGAACTCGCAGGTGCCGGCACCCACGTACGAGGCGGCACGCAGGATCGCCTTCGACGCGCGGCGCAGCTCGGCGTCCTGCTCGGGCGTCACGAACGGCGCGGGCGCCTCCTCGACGAGCTTCTGGTGGCGGCGCTGCAGGGAGCAGTCGCGGGTGGAGACGACGACCACGTCGCCGTGCTCGTCGGCGAGGCACTGCGTCTCGACGTGGCGCGGCTTGTCGAGGTACTTCTCGACGAAGCACTCGCCGCGGCCGAACGCCGCGACCGCCTCGCGGGTCGCGGAGTCGAACTGCTCCTCGACCTCCTCGCGGGTGCGCGCGACCTTGAGGCCGCGCCCGCCGCCGCCGAACGCTGCCTTGATCGCGACCGGCAGGCCGTGCAGGTCGACGAACTCGAGCACCTCGGCGGCGCCGCTCACGGGGTTGATCGTGCCCGGTGCGAGCGGGGCGCCGACCGACTCGGCGATCCGGCGGGCGGAGACCTTGTCGCCCAGCTGCTCGATCGCGGTCGGGCTCGGGCCGATCCAGATCAGCCCGGCGTCGATGACGGCGCGGGCGAAGTCGGCGTTCTCGGCCAGGAAGCCGTAGCCCGGGTGCACCGCGTCTGCGCCCGAGCGGCGTGCGATCGAGAGCATCTTGTCGATGACGAGGTAGCTCTCGGCGCTCGTGGCGCCCAGCAGCGAGTACGCCTCGTCGGCGAGCTGCACGTGCTGCGCATCGCGATCGGGCTCGGCGTAGACGGCGACCGAGCCGATCCCCGCGTCGCGCGCGGCGCGGATGATGCGGACGGCGATCTCGCCGCGGTTGGCGATGAGGACCTTGGAGATGCGGCGCATGATCCCTCAGCCTAGGCGGCGATGCATGACGGATGCGTGTGCTCGGCACACAGCAGATGCCGCTTCCGTTGCCGATTCCCACAGTCGCAGGCGTCCGCCGGGGGTGCAGCGCCCTGTGCGATCAGCACCGCCGCGCCTAGCATGGACGCGTGGACCCCGTGGTGCTCGCACTCGTCGCAGAGTGGTGGTGGATCGCGCCCGCCGGCGTCGGAGCCGGCGCGCTCGGCGTGGTCGGCGTGCGCCGGGGCCGGCCGGTCGGTCGCCGGCTCGAGCTCCACGCCGCGGTGCACGACGTGCGGCGCGCGCAGGATGCGGTCACCCGCTCGCGCGCCGACCTCAAGGTCGTGCGCGCCGAGCTGCTGCGGACGCAGGCCGAGCAGTCTGCCGCGCGCGTGGGCTTCGGCGCGGTGCTCGAGGCGAAGCGGCGCGTGCAGGCGGCGGAGCGCGGCGTGAAGGTCGCGGTCGCGGAGCTCAAGGCCAGGCGCGCGTCGGTGCGGGCCGCGCGCGCGACCCTGCCGGCGAGCCGGGCGCCGCTCGAGGCCATGCCGCTCGCGCGGCTCCGCGCCGAGCACGACCGCCTCACCGGCGCGATGGATCGCGTACGAGACCGACCCCGCGAAGGCGATCGACTATCCGTCGATGAGCGACCCCGCGTCGCCGGCGCTGCAGGGCTTCCTGCGCGAGCAGCGGCTCGCGCTCGAGCTGCGGCCCGCGAGCGTCGACGCCCGCATGGCGCCCGGCGACTTCGCGGCCTACCGCGACGCCGTGCGGCGCGCGACGCACGCCTTCGACGCGGCGGAGCACGACGCCCGGCGCGGCTCCGGCGAGCGGCAGCCGAGCGTCGCCGACCGCACCGATTGGCCCTCGCTCGCGCAGGAGCTGCTCGACACCGCCCAGAGCGCCATCGCCCGGTCGGCCGAGGCCTGGCAGCGCGCCGACCGAGGGCGCAGGCGGCGGCCCGGGATCTGAGGTCGCGACTCGCCGCCCGGTGCACCCCTGGTGAGTGAGCGCTCACTCAACTAGCATCGACGGCGTGCCTCCCATCCCTCGACTCAGCGGCGACGACCGCCGCGCGCAGATCATCGCGGCCGTGACGCCCGCGGTGCTCGAGCACGGCGTCGGCATCACGAGCCGTCAGCTCGCCGAGGCCGCCGGGGTCGCGGAGGGCACGCTCTTCAAGGCGTTCGGCGACAAGGAGTCGCTGCTGGTCGCGCTCGCCGAGCAGCACATGATCGATGCCGACGCGGCGGCGTCGTTCGAGAGCGACTCGCTCGAGCAGCTCGTCACGACGATGGTCGCGGTGCTCGTGGAGCGCATGCGGTTCCTGTTCCGGCTGGCCATGGCGCTCGGGCCGATCGCGCAGCGGGTCGCCGAGCAGCGGCGCGACGACTTCGAGCAGTCGAAGTTCTGGATCGCCGCGCACTTCGAGCCGTACGAGGCGCAGCTGCGCGTCACGCCGCTCGTCGCCGCGGAGCTGGTCCGCACGCTCGCGTGGGCGGCCGCCGCCGGCTGGGGCGAGGCCGAGCCCGCGTCATCGGCCGCCGATATCGTCCAGGTGCTCCTGCACGGCGTCGTCGTGACCGACGATCGTCCGGCCGCTCGCGCGGCCACCGCATCCATCCCCGAGACCCAGAAGGTCTGATCATGCTCTGGAAGCTCATCGTCCGCTACGTCACACCGTCGTGGGGGCCGCTCCTGCTGGTGGTGCTGTTCCAGTTCGCCCAGTCGGTGCTCTCGCTCATGCTGCCGACCATCAACGCCGACATCATCGACGAGGGCGTGCTGCGCGGCGACACCGACACCATCTGGCGCCTCGGCCTGCTCATGCTGGGCCTCAGCCTCGGGCAGGTGGCCGCGAACATCCTCGCGATCCTCTTCGGCGCCCGGCTCGCGATGCGCGCGGGCCGCGACCTGCGCGCCGACATCTTCGGCAAGGTCGGCGACTTCAGCGAGCAGGACGTGCAGCGCTTCGGCGCGGCCAGCCTCATCACCCGCAACACGAACGACGTGCAGCAGGTGCAGATGCTCATCCTCATGTCGTGCACGATGCTGCTGTCGGCGCCGATGCTCGCGATCGGCGGCGTCATCATGGCCGTGCGCGCCGACGCGACGCTCTCGTGGCTCATCGCGGTCGCCGTGCCGCTCATGCTCGTGGTGCTCGGCTTCCTGGTCTGGAAGCTCGTGCCGATCTTCCGGCAGCTGCAGGAGCGCATCGACCGCATCAACAAGGTGCTGCGCGAGCAGCTGACCGGCATCCGCGTCATCCGCGCGTTCGTGCAGGAGCGCCGCGAGCGCGAGCGCTTCGCGGTCGCGAACGACGGCGTCACCGACGCGATGCTCCGCACCGGCAACATCTTCGTGCTGATGTTCCCGATCATCATGCTCATCGTCGAGGTCTCGAGCGTCTCGGTGCTGTGGTTCGGCGCCGGCCTGGTCGACTCGGGCGAGCTCGAGATCGGCACGATGATGGCCTTCCTGCAGTACCTCATGCAGATCCTGATGGGCGTGCTCATGGCCACCTTCATGACGATCATGATCCCGAGGGCCGCGGTCTCGGCGAAGCGCATCGGCGAGGTGCTCGAGACGGCCCCGTCGATCGAGCGCGTCGCGGTGGGCGACCGGATGCCGACCCCCGGCACCGTCGAGCTGCGCGACGTCAGCTTCCACTACCCGGGCGCCGACACCCCGGTGCTCGACGGCGTCTCGCTCAAGGCGGAGCCGGGCGAGACCCTCGCCATCATCGGCTCCACCGGCGCGGGCAAGACGACGCTCGTCAACCTCATCCCGCGGCTGTTCGACGCCACCGGCGGCCGTGTGCTCGTCGGCGGCGCCGACGTCAAGGACGTCGACGCCGAGACGCTCTGGCGCGGCATCGCGATCGTGCCGCAGCGGCCCTACCTGTTCGCCGGCACCGTCGCGACGAACCTGCGCTACGGCAACGAGGAGGCGACCGACGAGCAGCTGTGGCGGGCGCTCGAGATCGCCCAGGCGGCCGGCTTCGTGCAGCAGATGGACGAGCAGCTCGACTCGCGCATCGCCCAGGGCGGCACGAACGTCTCCGGCGGTCAGCGCCAGCGGCTGTCGATCGCGCGGGCGCTCGTCGCCGAGCCCGACGTGCTCGTCTTCGACGACTCGTTCTCGGCGCTCGACCTGACGACGGATGCGCGCCTGCGCGCGGCGCTGACCGAGGCGGTGGGTGCGACGACGCAGATCGTGGTCGCGCAGCGGGTGTCGACGATCGTCGACGCGGACCGCATCGTGGTGCTCGAGGCCGGCCGCGTGGTCGGCACCGGCACCCACGACGAGCTGCTCGCGAGCAGCGACACGTACCGCGAGATCGTCGAGTCCCAGATGGCAGTGGAGGCCTGAGATGGCACGCGAGAAGATGACCCGGGAAGCGCGCCTCGAGGCGCGGAGGGCGCGCGCCGCGAAGGCCGAGCCCGAGCTCACCGAGGAGGAGCGGCTCGAGGCCGAGCAGGCCGAGGCCGCGCGCATCGGCGCCGGCGACTGGGAGCCCCCGCCCGGCAAGGCGAAGTCGTTCGGCGCATCCGCCAAGCGGCTGCTGGGCCTCATGCACCCGTACCGCTGGCTGCTGGCGCTGGTGTTCGCGCTCGGCGCGGTCGGCGTGGTGCTCGTGGTGCTCGGCCCGAAGCTGCTCGGCCAGGCGACGAACGTCATCGTGCAGGGCCTCGTGCAGCGCGACATGCCCGCGGGCGCCACGCAGGCGCAGGTCGTCGAGGGCCTGCGCCAGGCGGGCCAGGCCGAGCTCGCGAACATGCTCGAGCGGATGGAGGGACTGCAGCCCGGCCGCGGCATCGACTTCGAGGCGCTCGGCGGGATCCTGCTGGTCGTGCTCGCCGTCTACGCCATCGGCGCGCTCTTCCAGTGGCTGCAGGGCTACGTCGTCAACCGGGTCGTGCAGCGCACGGTCCAGGGCCTGCGCGGCGACGTGGAGGACAAGATCCACCGCCTGCCGCTGTCCTACTACGACCGCACGCAGCGCGGCGAGCTGCTCTCGCGCGTCACGAACGACCTCGACAACGTGTCGCAGACGCTGTCGCAGACCATGTCGCAGATCGTGACCGGCCTGCTGACCGTGGTCGGCGTGCTCGTCATGATGCTCTCGATCAACGTCTGGCTCGCGCTCATCGCGCTCATCGCGGTGCCGCTCACCGGCGTGATCCTCGCACTCGTCATGGGCCCGGCGCAGGGGCTGTTCAAGGAGCAGTGGCGCCGCACGGGCCGCGTCAACGCGATCGTCGAGGAGGCCTTCACCGGCCACGCGCTCGTCAAGGTGTTCGGCCGCGAGGAGGCCGTGCGCGCCCGCTTCGCCACCGAGAACGACGGCGTGTTCCAGGCGTCGTTCAAGGCGCAGTTCCTCTCCGGCCTCGTCTTCCCGCTCATGACCTTCGTCGGCAACATCGGCTACGTGCTGGTCGCCGTCGCCGGCGGGCTGTTCGTCGCGGCGGGCTCGATCCTGGTCGGCGACGTGCAGGCGTTCATCCAGTACTCGCAGCAGTTCTCGCAGAACCTCGGCCAGATCGGCCAGACCGTCACGATGGTGCAGTCGGGCGTCGCGAGCGCCGAGCGCGTCTTCGAGCTGCTCGACGCCGACGAGGAGGGGTCGGATGCGGGCGGCGCGACCCCCGCGGAGGGCTCCGGCCGCGTCACGTTCGAGCACGTGCGCTTCGCGTACTCGCCCGACCGCCCGCTCATCGACGACCTCTCGCTCGTCGTGGAGCCGGGCCAGACGGTCGCGATCGTCGGCCCGACCGGTGCCGGCAAGACGACGCTCGTCAACCTGCTCATGCGCTTCTACGAGATCGACGGCGGCCGCATCACGCTCGACGGCGTCGACACGGCGTCGATGACGAGGGATGCGCTCCGCTCGCAGACCGGCATGGTGCTGCAGGACACGTGGCTCTTCGGCGGCACCATCCGCGACAACATCGCCTACGGCCGGCCAGACGCGACCGAGGCCGAGATCCTGGAGGCCGCGCAGGCCACCTATGTCGACCGCTTCGTGCACGCGCTGCCCGACGGCTACGACACCGTGATCGACGAGGACGCGACCAACCTGTCCGCGGGCGAGAAGCAGCTCGTCACGATCGCGCGCGCGTTCCTGGCCAGGCCGAGCGTGCTCATCCTCGACGAGGCGACCTCGTCGGTCGACACCCGCACCGAGCTGCTGCTGCAGCACGCGATGGCGGCGCTGCGCACCGACCGCACGTCGTTCGTGATCGCGCACCGGCTGTCGACCATCCGCGATGCCGACCTGATCCTCGTGATGGAGCAGGGCCGCATCGTCGAGCAGGGCACGCACGAGCAGCTGGTCGGGGCGCAGGGCGCGTACTGGCGGCTGCTCAACGCCCAGTTCGAGCAGGCGGCGGTCGACATGGAGCTCGACGCGTCGCTCGCCGACCGCACCGGCGGCGTCCCCTCCCAGCAGTCCACCTAGCCGGTCGAGGGTTTGCGTCCGAGTTGCGCTCCACTCGGACGCAAACCCTCGACGCGGCGCGCGGGGCATCAGCTCGGGAGCGCGCTCCAGTGCTCGAAGTCGTGGACCGCGACGCCCGCGAAGCGCGGGTCGCCCGCGAGCTGCGCGGCGACGGCGGCGAGCTCCCGATCGAGCACGGCCCGGCCGTCGTCGGCGAACGTCTCGCGCGGCTCGGGCACGGGGAGCGTGTCGACGCCGATCCGGTAGGGCTTGCGCGCCTCGCCGAGCAGCCGGCGCGCGGTGGCGCTGCCGGACAGGATGTCGGCCGCCCGGTCGCGGTAGGCCATGAGCCCGACCGCGTCCGCCCGGCGCACGATGCCGGCGAACGCACCCGGGTGCGCGTCGGCGAGCCACGGCGACAGGTCGACCTCGACGGGCAGCGCGGTGCGCGCGGCGACGTCCTTCACCGTGCGCTCGAGGCCGGCGAGCAGCTCGAGCTCGCGCCCCGGCCAGTCGCGGCGCGTCCACGGCTCGATGTCGAGGTGGATGCCGTCGAACAGCCACGCGGCCGTCGCGCGCTGCATCCACGTGACCGCGTCCGAGCCCGTCGTCCACGACGGGTCGCCGCCGAGCGCCGACACCCGCACGCCCCTGCTGCGCAGGGCCGCCGCGCACTGGTGCGTGACGGGGCTGGGGCCGCCCCACGGGACGCTCACGAACGCCTCGGTGACCCGCTGCTGGGCGGCGAACGCGGCGACCGCCGCCGGGTCCGGCGGCGTCGCCTCGTGCACCCAGACCCACATCGCGCGTGCGCTGCTCGCCATGGTCAGTCCTCCTGCTCGGTCGCGGTCAGGGCGGGCCACGCGACGCCCAGCTCGCGCGCCAGGCGGCGGACCGCCGGGATGCTCATGCCGATCACCGTCGACGGGTCGCCGTCGATGCGGTCGATGAAGGCGGCGCCGCGGCCGTCGATGGTGAACGCGCCCGCCACCTCGAGCGGCTCGCCGGTCGCGACGTACGCGTCGATCTCCGCCTCGTCGATGTCGGGGGAGAAGTCGAGGTGCGTCGCGGTCGCGGCGCCGGCGGAGTCCTGGATCCGACCCTCGCGGACCCGCAGCATCCAGTGCCCGGAGTGCAGCGTCGCCGACCGGCCGCGCTGGGCGAGCCAGCGCTCGCGGGCACGCGCCGGCGTGTGCGGCTTGCCGAGCATCGCGCCGTCGAGCTCGAGCGACGAGTCGCCGCCGAGCACGAGCCCGTCGAAGCCCGTGAGCGGGTCCTGGTCGAGCAGCGCCTCGGCCTTCGCGCGGGCGAGCAGCAGCACGAAGCGGTCGGGGGAGAGCGGGCCGTGCTCCGCCTCGTGCGCGGCGACGAGCAGGTCCTCGTCGAGATCGGTGGGTGTGACGATCGGCTCGATGCCGGCCTGGCGCAGCAGCGCGAGCCGGGCGGGGGAGGCGGACGCGAGGATCAGCTGCACGGGACGATCCTCGCACCTCGCGGGTCAGTCCTCCGCGATCACGGCCGGCACGTGGCGCGCGAGCCGCGCGAGCATGCGCAGCACGGCGTCGAGGTCGGTGCGGGTCGCGATCCCGGAGGCGCTCGCGCCGATCATCGCCAGCAGCGGCACGAGCGCCGCGGTGCGCGCGTGCGGCGGGGGCACGACCTGGAGCCAGAGCGCCTCGATCGCGGCGAGGCGAGCGGCGTCGATCCGCTCCTGCACGCCCGTCGCCGTCGGGTCGTGCGCGGCCCACGAGCGCACGGCGCGCTCGAGGCGGTCGTCCGGCAGGCGGCCGATGAGCTGGCCCAGCAGGTCGAGCGCGGCGGATGCGTCGAGGCCCGCGACCTCCGCCCGCACGCGACCGACGAGCTCGAGCTGCGTCCGCTCGTGGGCGTCGAGCACGGCGCCCCGCAGGTCGGCGGCGCCGCGGAAGTGGTGGTGGAAGGAGCCCTTCGTCACGCCCAGCCGCTCGGCGAGCGGATCGACCCGGATCGCGCGCTCGCCCGCCTCGGCGAGCGCGTCGAGCCCTGCCGCGACCCAGTCGTCCCTGCTCGGCATGCGCATCCCCTCGCCCTTGCTCCGTACCATACCGTACGGTATGGTCACCGCATGGCGAGCCTGCCCGACCCCGTCTGGCCCGTCGTCGTGCTCGCCGCGATCACGGCGCTCGACGCGGCGATCAGCTGGCGACCCGTGCGCTTCGTCGCCGAGTGCTGGGACGCGGTGCGGTTCCCGCGGCGGCTCTGGTGGATGCTGGCGCCCATCAAGGCGGCCGCGGTGCTCGGCCTCGTCGCCGGCATCTGGATCCCGTGGCTCGGGCTCGTGACCTGCGCGAGCCTCGTCGCGTACTTCGTCGTCGCGATCGCCATGCACGTGCGCGCCCGCGACCTCGGCCGCAACCTCTTCGTCAACGCGACCGGCATGCTCGTCATCTGCATCGCCGTGCTGCTGTGGTCGTTCCTGCTGTGACGCGCGCCCTGGCGCCGGGCACCCGCCCCGCCTAGCGTGAGGGCATGCACGCCTCCTCCGGCCAGGCCCGTCCGTCGAAGCTCTCGGTGATCGGCGCGGGCGGCGTCGGCGTCGCCATCGCCTACGCCGCGCTCATCCGCGGCTCCGCCGACGTCGTCGCCCTGCACGACCTCGACGGGCCGAAGGTCGAGGCGGAGGTGCTCGACCTCGCGCACGGCACGCAGTTCCTCGCGTCGAAGCGCGTGGAGGGCGGCACCGATCCGCGCGTGCTCGCGGGCAGCGACGTGGTCATCATCACCGCGGGCGCGAAGCAGCAGCCGGGCGAGCCGCGGCTCGCGCTCGCGAACCGCAACGCCGACATCCTGAAGGCCGTGCTGCCGGCGGTGCGCGAGCACGCCCCCGACGCGATCGTGGTGCTCGTCACCAACCCGTGCGACGTGCTCACCGTCGTCGCGCAGCGGGAGGGCGGCCTGGATCCCGCGCGGGTGCTCGCCTCCGGCACGGTGCTCGACTCGTCCCGGCTGCGCTGGCTGCTGTCGGAGCTCGTCCAGGTCGACGCCCGGAGCGTCCACGCGCTCATGATCGGCGAGCACGGCGACAGCGAGTTCCCGCTCTGGTCGCGCGCGAAGATCGGCCCCGTGCTCGTGCGCGAGTGGGTGCAGGACGGCGGCGGCGCGCTTCACCGCGGCCGACCTCGACCGCATCGCCGACGACGTGATCCACGCCGCCTACCGCATCATCGAGGGCAAGGGCGCGACCTCGAGCGCGATCGGCGTCTCGAGCGCGCGCATCGTGGAGGCGATCCTGCGCGACGAGCGCGCGGTGCTGCCGGTCTCCAGCATCCTCACCGGTCAGCACGGCCTCTCGGGCGTCGCGCTCTCGCTCCCCACCATCGTCGGCCGGGGCGGCATCGAGCGCGTGCTCGAGGTGCCGATGGACGACGGCGAGCTCGCGCGGCTGCACGCGTCGGCGGAGACGATCGCCGCGTCGCTGCGCTCCGTCGGCGGCTAGCGGACGCCGCGCCGGGCGGCGTCGATGGGAGGATGGGGGCATGTCCGCACCCCAGAGCGCCCCCGGCCAGGTCGAGCCCGGTCAGATCGTCGAGCTGTCCATCGACAACGTCGCCCACGGCGGCCGCTTCGTCGGCCGGCACGAGGGTCGCGTCGTGTTCGTGCCCGACACGATCCCGGGCGAGACCGTGCGCGCGCAGATCGTCGACGTCAAGAAGTCGTTCGCGACCGCCGTCGCGCTCGAGGTGGTCGAGGCGAGCCCGGACCGCGTGCCGCACGTCTGGCAGGAGGCGGGCATCGACCGGCTGCCCGCCGAGCGCGCCGGGGGCGCCGAGTTCGGCCACATCCGGCTGCCCCGGCAGCGCCTGCTCAAGCAGCGCGTCATCGAGGACGCGCTGCAGCGCACCGGCGGGATGACGCGCGAGGTGCCCGTCGCCGCCGCGCCCGGCGACGACGCGCGGCGCGGACTGGCGTGGCGCACCCGCGTGCGCCTGCACGTCGACGACCGCGGCCGCCAGGGGCCGTTCGCGCCGCGCAGCCACGAGGTCGTGCCGGTGACGAGCCTGCCGCTCGCGACCGAGGGCATCCAGCGCTCCGCGCAGCTCGACCAGCCGCTGCCGCGCGTCACCGCCGTCGACTACGTCGAGTGGCGCGAGGGCGAGGTCGACGTGATCGCGATGGAGGGCGAGCCCGAGCGGGGCCGCACCGACACGATCGTCGAGACCGTGCGCGGCCGCGAGTTCCAG
Organism: uncultured Actinomycetota bacterium; assembly: GCA_963803465.1. GTDB lineage: Bacteria > Actinomycetota > Actinomycetes > Actinomycetales > Microbacteriaceae > Agrococcus. Next base: position 562,615 of record CAWDMS010000004.1, on the reverse strand, counting down.
CTCGACCGCTCGGGCTTCTGGCAGGTGCACCGCGAGGCGCCCGCGCTGCTGACGGACGCGGTGCGCCGCGCCATCGACGTCGACCGGGTCGACGAGACGGGCTGGAGCCTCGACCTCTACGGCGGCGTCGGCCTGTTCGCCGCCACCATCGCCGAGGCGCTGGGGGAGCGGACCCGCGTCACGAGCGTCGAGGCCGACGAGGTCGCGACCGACCACGCGAGCGAGAACCTCGCCGAGTGGCTCGGCGCGAGCGCCGAGACCGGCAGGGTCGACCGCTGGCTGCGCGAGCTCGGCAAGCGCGCGAGCGCGACCGAGCGCGAGCGGCTCTCGAACGGGCTCATCGTGCTCGACCCGCCGCGCGCCGGCGCCGGCCGAGACGTGATCGAGCAGGTCGTCGCGCTCGAGCCCGCGCAGATCGTGTACGTCGCGTGCGACCCGGTCGCGCTCGCCCGCGACGCGAAGCTGCTCGGCGAGGCCGGCTGGCAGGTCGACTCGCTCGAGGCGTTCGACCTGTTCCCGCACACCCACCACATCGAGGCGGTCGCGAGCTTCCGCCGCTGACCCGGGCCGGATGCGGTCAGGTCGCCTTCGTGACGCCGGTCGCGGCGCGCGCGACGAGGTGGACGACGCCGGGGATCGCCGCGGCCCTCCACAGCGCGCGGTTCGCCTCGAGCTCGATGCGCGTGTGCGGCGCGAACGCCGCGGCCGCCCGCCGCCCGCGCGCCTGCTCGCGCTCGACGATCGGGCGCCAGTCGCGCTCGTAGGCGGCGAGGCCCGCGGTCACGTCGTTCGGGTGCCGCGCCCACGCGAGCTCCTCGGCGAGCTTCTCCGCGCCGGCGATCGCGAGCGATGCGCCCTGCCCCGCGACGAGCGAGACGGCGGCGCACGCGTCGCCGAGCAGCGCGACGCGGCCGCGCACCCACGGGTCCACGACCGTCTGCGCGACGTGGTCGACGTACGGCTCGCGGATGCCGCGCACCGCGCGCCGCCCGAGCGACCCCATCGCGGCGATCGACGAGCGCGCCTGCGCGGGCGCGACGCCGCGCAGCACCGCGAAGCCCGTCACGCCGCCGTCGCGCAGCGGCGCGACCACGAGCTGCCGGTCGAGCTCGACCTGCATCGCGACCCGACCGCCGAGGTCGGCCGAGAGCGCGGCGTCCTCCCCGGTCCACGCGACGGCGAGCAGGTCGGCGAGCGGCCGCACGAACGGCCCGTGCGGTCCCCACAGCAGCTGCCGCACGCGCGAGCCGACGCCGTCGGCGCCCACGAGCACATCCGCCTCGATCCGCTCGCCGTCCGACAGCAGCACCTGCACGCGGGTGCCGTCGTCGTGCGCGGTCTCCACCTGCACGCCCCAGCGCATCCGCACGCCCTCCGGCAGCGACGACTGCAGCGCCTCGACGATGCGCGGCCGCAGGATCGTCAGGTAGCGGCCCGAGACGGCCTGCTCGACGAGCGAGATGGGCAGCCGCCCGCGCACGCGCCCGGCCGCGTCGACCGCGCGCAGCTCGTCGTAGCTCTCGGCGTGCGCGCGCAGCGCCGGCAGCAGGCCGAGCCGCTCCGCCGCCTCGAAGCCCGGCCCGAAGAAGTCGATGAGGTAGCCGGATGCGCGGGGCGCGCGGGCGCGCTCGACGACATCGACGGTCCACCCGTCGAGGGCGAGCCTGCCCGCCAGCGCGAGCCCGGCGATGCCGGCGCCGGAGACGATCGCGTGCATGTGCCGACGGTAGCGCCCGCCGCCATCCGCCGGCCGGGAATCGGCCGAGGACGGCCGCGCCGGTACGATGGGTCGTTCGCGCGGGCTCGCGCGACCGCATCCCTCCACCGAGCACCAAGGGGCCATGGCAGCGCAGACGAAGGACCGCAGGCTCGACATCCAGGGTCTCCGCGCCATCGCCTCCCTGCTCGTCGCGAGCTACCACATCTGGTTCGGGAACGTCTCCGGCGGTGTGGACGTCTTCTTCGCGATCGGCGGCTACCTGCTGGCGATGAGCCTCCTGCGCGAGCTCGAGCGCACCGGCGGCGTGCACGTGCCGAAGGCGCTCTGGCGCACCGCGCAGCGCCTCTTCCCGATGGCGGTCATCGTGCTCGTCGTGGCCGGCACGATCGCGCTCGTCTTCTCCGGCCCGCTCGGCATGGACCGGGTGATGACCGACATCCTGGCCTCGGCGACGTACTGGGAGAACTGGCGGCTCGCGGCCGACGCGACCGACTACGTCGCCGCCGGCCACGACAAGTCGGCGTTCCAGCACTTCTGGGCGATGGGCGCGCAGGGCCAGTTCACGGCCATGTGCATCATCGCCGCCGGGCTGTTCGGGCTCGCGCTCAAGGCATCCCGGATGCGCGACGCGCGGCTCGGCTTCGGGATCGTGCTCGGCGTCGCCGCGGTCGCCTCGTTCGCGTACGCGCTCGTGCAGCTGTCGATCGATCCCGTCCCGACCTACTACGACACGTTCGCGAGGACGTGGGAGCTCGCGCTCGGCGGCTTCGCCGCGCTGATCCTCACGCGCATCCCGCTGCACCGCGTCGCGCGCATCGTGATGGGCGTCGTCGGCCTCGCGCTCGTGCTGACGGCCGGCCTGCTGCCGCCCGAGTGGCAGCAGCCGGGCTGGGTGACGCTCTACCCGGTCGGCGGCGCGCTGCTCATCCTGCTCGCCGGCGAGGGCGACCAGACCGCGCCCGTGACCCGGCTGCTGCGCTGGAAGCCGCTCGTCTGGATCGGCGGCATCTCCTACGGGCTGTACCTGTGGCACTGGCCGGTGCTGAAGGGCTTCGTCGCCTTCTTCCCGAACGCGGGGCTCGAGGTCGACCTCGCTCGAGGGCGCGATCATCCTGGCCCTCTCGATCGGGCTCGCCTACGGCTCGTACCGGCTCATCGCCTGGCTGCACCGCCCGCGCACGCGCGGTCGCCGGCACGCCCACCCCGACGAGGAGCCCGCGGAGGTGCCGCCGCAGGCCGCCCGTCGCGGCCGCCCCGTGCTCGCGTACGCGATGCCGGTCGTCGCGGCGATCAGCGCCGTCGGCATCCTGGTCGCACCCGCCGTGCAGCGCGCGGCGATCGCCGAGGCCGCCGCGACGCATCCGGTCGCCGCCGACGCCGACGAGCTCGCCGACTGGATCGCCGACGCCGTCGACGACGCCGTCGGCGCCCGCGCCCGGCGCCGTGAGTCGGCGAGGACGGCCGCTCGGCGGAGTGGCTCGTCGACGAGTGCCTCACCGTCGGGCCCGACGAGCAGGCGCGGCTGCCGGTTCGACGACTCGCCGAGCGACCGCGAGGTGTGGATCGTCGGCGACTCGCAGGCCGTCACCTGGTCGCCCGCCGTCCGCGGCGCGCTCGGCGGCGCGGCCGACGTGCAGCTGCTCGGCCGCGAGATGTGCCCGTTCTCGAGCGGGCCGGCCGTCGAGGCGCAGATCGGCACGCTTCACGCCGCGTGTGCGACGCGCACGCCGAATCGGTGCTCGAGCTCGCCGAGGAGCGGCGGCCCGAGCTGGTCGTCATCAGCTACGGCGCGTGGTGGGTGGGCGAGGGCTACGAGGATCGCGCCGCCGACACCGGCGAGCAGCTCGCCGCCGGCACGCTCGCGTACACCGACCGGCTGCACGACCTCGGCATCCGCACGCTCTGGCTCGACAGCCCGCCGCCGGGCGCCGAGCCCGGGGACTGCCTCGAGGCGCACGCCGCCGGCACGTCGCTCGACGCGTGCCGTGCGACCCTGCAGGACGCGCAGCTGCAGCGGCACGTGGTGCTCGACGCGGCGCTCGCGGAGGGCGGCGTCGACGTCGTCGACACGATCGAGTGGTTCTGCGACGTCGACGCGATGACGTGCCCGAGCATCGTGCAGGGCGTGCCCACGTGGGTCGACCGCACCCACATGGGCGCCGCCGCCGCCGTCATGCGCGAGCGGGTCGTCGCCGACGCGATCGCGCCGCTGCTCGACTGATCACCGCAGCAGGTCGAGCAGCGCGCGCTCCCGCGAGCCGGTGAGCCCGATCGTCGCGCCCGCCTCGAAGCGGGCGAAGACCTCCGGGTCGATGTAGCTCGAGCGCGCGACCGCCGGCGTGTTGCCGAGCGCCTCCGACACCTCGACGACGGCCGCCCGCACGGCGCGGGCGCGGGCCGTCTTCGTGCCGATGTCGCGGGCGCGCGCGAGCGACACGGCCGCGACGATCGTGCCGTGCAGGGTGCGGAAGTCCTTCGCGGTGAACTCGCCGCCGGTCGCCTCCCGCACCGCGTCGTTGAGGTCGGAGTCCCTGAGCGGATGCACGCCCGCGTCGTCCTGGAACGCCAGCAGCCGCGACGTGCGCGAGCGGCCGGCGAGCAGCTCCTCGACGCAGCGCGCGAGCGCCGGCGTCGTCGATCGTGACGTCGAAGCGCTGGCCGGACTTCGCCGGGAACCGCAGCCGCACCGAGTCGCCGCGTGACGGTCGCGTGCCGGCACAGCAGCGTCATGAGGCCGCGCGAGCCGCGCTCCTCCGCGTACGTGTCGCCGCCCGCGCGGATGGCGACGGTGTCGAGCATCCGCAGCGCGGCGGCGAGCACCCGCTCGCGCGGCAGCCCCTCGAGCGCGAGCTCGCGCGTGACGCGGCGGCGCATCGCCGGCAGCGACTCGGCGAGGTCGAGCGCCCGCTCGTGCTTCGCGCGATCGCGGCGCTCGCGCCAGTGCGGGTGGTAGCGGTACTGGGTGCGCCCGGCGTCGTCGACCCCGATCGCCTGGATGTGCGCGAGCGGATCGGCCGCGATCCACACGTCCTTCCAGGCGGGCGGCACCGCGAGCGACTCGGCGCGCTCGCGCTCCTCGGCGACGACCCGTGCGCCGTCGTCGTGCCGGTACGACCAGCCGCGCCCCGATCGCCGGCGCCGGATGCCCGCATCCGCCCTCGGTCGCGCCTTGCGCAGCCTCACCATGGGGCGATGCTAGCGAGCCGCGCTCAGTCGCGCTTCCAGCGGTGGCCGGTCGGCGTCCGCGACTTCGCCTGCCACTCGCTCTCGGTGTCGAGCACGCGCCGGTGCTTCGTCTCGGCCCACTCGTCGGCGGAGCCGGTCAGCACCGCCTCGATCGCCGCGCGCTCCTCGTCGGTGGGCGAGCCGCCCACGACGGTCATGATCGGCTCGTCGGCCTCGCGCGCCTCGCTCACAGCGGGATGTTCCCGTGCTTCTTCTCGGGGCGCTGGACGCGCTTCGTGCGCAGCGCGCGGAACGCGCGGGTGATCATGACGCGGGTCTCGGCCGGCTCGATGATGCCGTCGAGCTCGCCGCGCTCGGCGGCGAGGAAGGGCGATGCCACGTTGTAGGTGTACTCGCTCGCGAGGCGCTTGCGCACCTCCGCCACGTCGTGGCCCGCCGCCTCGGCGTCGCGGATCTCGTTGCGGTAGAGGATGTTCACGGCGCCCTGGCCGCCCATCACCGCGATCTCGGCCGACGGCCAGGCGACGTTGATGTCGGCCCCGAGCTGCTTCGAGCCCATCACGATGTACGCGCCGCCGTAGGCCTTGCGCGTGATGACGGTGACCATCGGCACGGTCGCCTCCGCGTAGGCGTAGAGCAGCTTCGCGCCGCGGCGGATGACGCCCGACCACTCCTGGTCGGTGCCGGGCAGGTAGCCGGGCACGTCGACGACCGTGAGGATCGGGATCGAGAAGGCGTCGCAGAAGCGCACGAAGCGCGCGGCCTTCTCGCCGGCCTCGATGTTGAGCGTGCCGGCCATCTGGTTCGGCTGGTTGGCGATGACGCCCACGGTGCGGCCCTCGAGCCGCCCGAAGCCGATCACGATGTTCGGCGCGTAGAGCGGCTGCACCTCGAGGAACTCGCGGTCGTCCATGAGCGTCTCGATGATCGCCAGCACGTCGTACGGCTGGTTCGGCGAGTCGGGGATGATCGTGTTGAGCCGGCGGTCGCTGTCGTTCACGACGCGCTCCGCGGAGTGGTCGTAGGCCGGCACCTCCGACTGGTTGTTGTCGGGCAGGTAGGCCAGCAGCGTGCGCACGTAGTCGAGCGCGTCGTCCTCGTCGGCGGCCAGGTAGTGGCTGACGCCCGAGACGGTGTTGTGGGTGCGGCCGCCGCCGAGGTCCTCGAAGCCGACCTCCTCACCGGTGACGGTCTTGATGACGTCGGGGCCGGTGACGAACATGTGGCTCGACTTGTCGACCATGATCACGAAGTCGGTGAGCGCGGGGGAGTAGACGGCGCCGCCGGCCGCCGGGCCCATGACGATGGAGATCTGCGGGATGACGCCGGACGCGGCCGTGTTGCGCTTGAAGATCTCGCCGTACTTGCCGAGCGCGACGACGCCCTCCTGGATGCGCGCGCCGCCCGAGTCGAGCATGCCGACGATGGGCACGCCCACCTTCATCGCGTAGTCCTGGATCTTGATGATCTTCTCGCCGGCGACCTCGCCGAGCGAGCCGCCGAAGGTCGTGAAGTCCTGCGCGTACACGGCGACGCGCCTGCCGTGCACGGTGCCGATGCCGGTGACGACCGCGTCGCCGTAGGGCCGGTTGCCCTCCATGCCGAACGCGGTCGTGCGGTGCCGCACGTAGGCGTCGAACTCGACGAAGGAGCCCTTGTCGACGAACTGCTCGACGCGCTCGCGGGCGGTCTTCTTGCCCTTCGCGCCCTGGCGCTCCTTGGCCTTGGACTCCTTGTCGGTCACCGCCTCGCGGTGCCGGGTCCGCAGATCGTCGATCCGCTCGGCCGTCGTCGACATGGGCGCAGCTGCAGAGGTGTCGTCGGTCACGGATGCCACTCTAGACGCCGCCTCATGCCCGGCCTTTGTGGACTCCCACAGCGTCATGCCGCATCCGGGTGGTGATCCTCGACATTCCCTGCGGTCGGCGGACGGGCCACCGGCCTAGGCTGGAGGCATGCTCTTCCCAGGCGCGTCGAGCGCCGGCACCGTCTTCGAGCTCGGCACCGTCGGCTCCACGTTCGACGCCGTCGACGAGCACGCCGACCACCTGACGACCTGGGCGACGCTCGATCAGCGTGCCGGCCGCGGGCGGCTCGGCCGCGAGTGGGTCTCGCCGGCCGGGAAGTGCCTTGCGGCGACCATCCTGGTGCGCACGAAGCGGATGCGGGAGGACGCGATCGGCTGGCTGCCGCTCGCCGCGGGGCTCGCGCTCGCGGACGCGCTCGACCCGCTCGTCGCCGACCGCGCGTCGATGAAGTGGCCCAACGACGTGCTCGTCGACGGCCGCAAGATCGCCGGCATCCTCTGCGAGCGTCGCCGCACGGGGGTCGCGGTCGGCTTCGGCGTGAACCTCACCCTGACGGACGCCGAGCTGCCGACCGCGCAGGCGACCTCGCTCACCCTCGAGGGCGCCGAGGGCACCGCGCCGGTGCTCGCCGACGCCATCCTCTGCCACGTGCGGCGCTCGCTCGACGCGCTGCTGCCCGCGCTCGGCACGGAGCCGCTGCGCGCGGCGATCGCCGCGCAGCTGAGCACGATCGGCCGCGACGTGCGCGTCGCGCTGCCGGTCGGCGAGCTCGTCGGCCGCGCCGTGGGGCTCGGACCGCACGGCGAGCTGCAGGTCGACACCGGCGACGGAATCGTCGACGTGCGGGCGGGCGACGTCGTGCACGTGCGCTGATGCGGGATGATCGTCGGGTGTCGACCGGCGAGGAGCGCGTGATCGCGCGCATGCGACCGCATGCGCGCGTGCTGATCGTGCCCGTGCTGGTGCTGTGGGGCTGCACGGGTCTCGTGACCCTGCTGCTCGACCGCGTCGACTGGCCGTTCTGGAACGTCGCGGTGCTGACCGTCGCGGGCCTCGTCGTCGGCCTGCTCACGCTCGTGCCGACGCTCGCGTGGCTCTCGCGCGGCTTCGTCTTCACCACCGAGCGCGTCGTCATCCGGGGCAGCTTCGGCGGCACGCGCCGCGAGACGATGCTGTCGCGCGTGCACGACGTGACGGTGCGGCGGCGCGGGCTGCAGGCGCTGTTCGGCGCCGGCGACCTGCTGCTGTCGACCGGGGGTGACCGGGCGGTCATCCTCGCCGACGTCCCGAGCGCATCGCTCGTGCAGCGCATGCTGTCCGAGCTGCTGGGGGCGCGCGGCATCGTCGTCGCGGACGCCGACGGCGCCAGACCTGCGCCCGCGGCTGACGCGCGCCGAGGAGGAGCCCTATGAGGATCGCCGTGATCGGATGCGGGCACCCGGGCGCGGTGCATGCCGCGGCCCGGACCCGGGCGCGGATCGTCGTCGACGGCCGCAGCGCGCTCGACCCGGCGCGCTGGTGCGCCGCCGGCTTCAAGGTGGTCGGCCTCGGCCGACCGGAGGTGGAGGCAGCATGATCGTCGGCGTGGTGGGCGGCGGCCAGCTGGCCCGGATGATGATCCCCGCGGCCGTCGGCCTCGGCATCGAGCTGCGCGTGCTCGCGGAGGCGGACGGCATGTCGGCGGCGCTCGCGGCGACGTCGGTGGGCGACTACCGCGACGTCGACACGGTGCTCGCGTTCGCGGCCGGCGTCGACGTGGTGACGTTCGACCACGAGCACGTGCCGCAGGAGGTGCTGCGCGCGCTCGTCGACGCGGGCCACGCGGTGCACCCCGGGCCCGATGCGCTGCGCTTCGCGCAGGACAAGCGCGCGATGCGCGAGCGGATGGCCGAGCTCGGCGCGCCGCAGCCCGACTGGGCGCCCATCGACGACGCGGCCGACCTCGAGCGGTTCCTCGCCGACCACGGCGGCGTCGCGGTCGTGAAGACCGCCACCGGCGGCTACGACGGCAAGGGCGTGCGGGTCGTGCGCGACGCGGCCGAGGCGTCCGACTGGCTCGCCGGCGCCGCCGCGGGCGGACCGCGGCTGCTCGCGGAGGAGCTCGTGCCGTTCCGGCGCGAGCTCGCGCAGCTCGTCGCCCGCCGGCCCTCGGGCGAGGCGGTCGTGTGGCCGCTCGTGCAGACCGTGCAGCGCGACTCGATCTGCGCCGAGGTGCTCGCGCCCGCGCCGCACGCCGCGAGCATCCAGCCCGTCGTCGACGACATCGCGCGCGCGATCGCCGAGGGGCTCGGCGTCACGGGCGTGCTCGCCGTCGAGCTGTTCGAGACGGACGACGGGCGGGTGCTCGTGAACGAGCTCGCGATGCGTCCGCACAACTCCGGCCACTGGACGATCGACGGGTCGGTGACGAGCCAGTTCGAGCAGCACTTGCGCGCGGTGCTCGACCTGCCGCTCGGCTCGACCGCGAACCTCGCAGCGGCGAGCGTGATGGTGAACGTCATCGGCGGCCCGGCCTCGGGGGCGATGGCCGACCGCTACACGGCGGCGCTCGCATCGCATCCGGACGTGAAGGTGCACTCCTACGCGAAGGCGACGCGACCCGGGCGCAAGGTCGGGCACGTGACGGCGATCGGCGACGACATGGACGAGGTCGCGTACCGCGCCCGTGCCGCCGCGGCCCACTTCGACGCCTGACCCGCCCGACGGGTGGGCTCGCCCGCGCGGGGTGGCGCTGCTGCGCCACCGGTCGCGGTCGCGGCCACCCGTCGCGGGCCCACCGGTCGCGGATGCGCGCGCCGCTGTGCGGCCAGGCGGCGAGGCGGTCGGGGGCGCATAGGAGGCGCGCGTACCCTGGTGCGCATGCCTGCGCAGGTCAGCATCATCATGGGTTCGGACTCCGACTGGCGGGTCATGGAGGCGGCGAAGGCCGTCCTCGATGAGCTCGGCGTCGCCTCCGAGGTCGACGTCGTGTCCGCCCACCGGACCCCCCAGAAGATGGTCGACTTCGCGCGCGGTGCCGCCGACCGCGGGGTCCGCGTGATCATCGCGGGCGCGGGCGGCGCAGCGCACCTGCCGGGCATGGTCGCGTCGATGACCCGGCTGCCCGTCATCGGGGTGCCCGTGCCGCTCGACCGCCTCGACGGCCTCGACAGCCTCCTCTCCATCGTGCAGATGCCCGCCGGCATCCCCGTCGCCACCGTCTCCATCGGCGGCGCGCGCAACGCCGGCATCCTCGCAGCGCGCATCCTCGGCACGACCGACACCGGTGTCGCCGAGCGCCTCGACGCCTTCGCCGCCGACCTCGAGCAGCAGGTCGACGCCAAGGCACGGGCCCTGCGCGACCGCGTGGACGCGGGCGCATGACGCTGCTGGAGACCGGCACACCCATCCGCGACCCGGAGGCCTCGCGCCCCGAGGTCATGCAGCGGCGCGGCTGGTGGCTCGTCGGGATCGGCTTCCTGCTGCCCGGCAGCGCCCAGGTGCTCGCGGGCAGCCGCCGCCTCGGCAGGTTCGGCATCGCCGCGACCGTCGTGCTGCTCGTGCTGCTCGTGCTCGCCGCGATCGGCTGGTTCGCGGCGCGCGGCGTGCTGCTCACCCTGGTCGCGAACTCCATCGGCCTGCTCGTCGTCGAGGCGCTGCTCATCGCCTACGCGATCCTCTGGCTCGTGCTCGGCTTCGACACGCTCCGCCTCGCGCGGCTGCCGAAGGTCGCGGGCGGCGCGCGCGCCGGCATCGCGGCGCTCTCGATCATCGCGACCATCGCGCCGGCCGCGCTCGCCGGCTACGGCGCGACGCTCGTCGACGCCTCGCGCGGCCTCGTCTCCGGCCTGTTCGACTTCGCGCGACCGGCCGTCGAGCCGGTCGACGGCCGCTACACGTTCCTGCTGCTCGGCGGCGACGCGGGGGAGGACCGCCAGGGCCTGCGCGCCGACTCGATGACGGTCGTCACCGTCAACGCCGAGACCGGGGCCGCGACCATGATCGGCGTGCCGCGCAACCTGCGCAACGCGCCGTTCTCGGAGGGCTCGCCCATGTGGGGGCCGTACCCGAACGGCTTCGACTGCGAGTCGAGCGACTGCTACCTCAACGGCACCTACACCTACGGCGAGGCGCACCCGGAGCTCTACCCCGACGCGCTCGCGAACGGCTCGAGCCCCGGCATCGAGGCGACGCGCGACGCGGTCGAGGGTGTCACGGGCCTCGAGCTGCAGTTCTTCGTGCTCGTCGACATGCACGGCTTCTCCGACCTCGTGGATGCGCTCGGCGGCGTCGAGCTCGACGTGACCGAGCGGGTGCCGATCGCGATCGAGGGCGGGCCGATCGAGGAGTGGATCGAGCCGGGCGTGCAGCGCATGGACGGCTACCACGCGCTCTGGTACGCGCGCAGCCGAGCGGGCTCCTCCGACTACGCGCGAATGGAGCGGCAGCGGCAGGTGCAGGAGGCGGTCATCTCGCAGTTCACGCCCGAGACGCTGCTGACGAAGTACTCCGAGCTGTCGTCCGCCGGGCAGGACATGGTGCAGACGGATGTGCCGCAGGCGATGATCGGCGGGCTCTCGCAGCTCGCGCTGCAGACGCGTCGGCTGCCGATCACGAACCTCGAGCTCGTGCCCGACTCGGGCGTGAACACCGGCGACCCCGACTTCGAGCAGATCCACGCGATGGTGCAGGCGTCGCTCGCCGAGGCCGATGCGCTCGTGCCGCCGACCGAGACGCCGCAGCCCTAGCCGGAGCTAGCCGCGCGTCCTGCCCTCGGGCGTCGTCGTCGCGTGCCCCTCGAGCAGGTCGCGGGCGATGTCGAGCACGCCGCGGGAGTAGCGGCCGTAGCGGCCGGCGACGACCCCGCGCAGGACGCCGGGGATGCGCAGCGCCCGAGGGCGCGGCAGCCGCGCCCGATCGCGCTCGTGGCGGGCCTTCTGGCGCAGCCGCTCGAGCGTCGCGCCCGCGGCGAGACCGCGTCGGTCCGCCTCGACCGCGAGGGATGCCGCGCGGAGGGCCTTCCGGCCGTGCTTGCCGGAGTCGGCCTCGAGCAGCCGCGCGAGCTTCGCGGCGATCCCGAGCCGCTCGACGCCGATCTGGTTGCCGCCGTGCTGCCGGTAGTCGATCGTCTGCTCGGGCACGTAGCGCACGCCCGCGCCGAGCGCGGCCGTCATCGCGAGCCACTCGTCGTGGATCCAGCCGTCGGGGATCGGCAGCGCCGCGACCGCCGCGTCGCGCCGCATGATGGCGGTCGCGCCCGTCACGAGGTTGCGGCGCAGCAGCGCGTCGAGCGCGCGGCCGTCCTGCATCGCCGCGCGCTCCCACGGCGTCATCTCGAGCGACCCCTCGAGCGTCGCGCCGAGCGGCCGCCCGTCGGCATCGACGAGCCGCGCGTCGGAGTGCACGAGCGCGACGCCCTCGAGGTGCGGCAGCAGCCGCTCGAGCCGGTCGGGGTGCCACACGTCGTCCTGGTCCGACAGCGCCACGACGTCGCCGCTCGTGGCGGCGATCGCATCGGCGAAGTTGCCCGCAACGCCGAGGGCGACCCGATGGTGGCGGATGCGGATGGGCACGTCGGTCCCGGCCGCCACCTCGCGCACGATCTCGAGCGTGCGGTCGGTCGACGCGTCGTCGCCGACGACGATCTCCGCCACGGGCACCGTCTGCGCGAGGATGCTGCGCAGCTGCGCCTCGATCCAGCGCTCGCCCTGGTGGGTGCAGAGCGCGACGGCGACCCGCACGATCAGAGCTCCGCGTGCAGCCGCCACACCTGCTGCGCGGCGGCATCCCAGGTGAAGGCGCGCGCGCGGTCCTGCGCGTGCAGCCCCAGCTGCGCGCGCGCCTCGTCGTCGGCGAGCAGGCCCGCGAGCGCGGCGGCGAGCTCGTGCGGCCCGCCGTCGACCGGCACGCTCGCGCCGCCGGCGATCTCGCGCAGCGAGCGCGTGCCGGGGTGCACGGTGACCGAGCCGAGCGCGGCGGCGTCGAGCAGGCTGAGGCCGAGCGCGTCGGACTCGGCGACGTGGAGGTGCGCGAGGGAGCGTCGGTGCGCGACTGCGAGGTCCGCCTCGGCGAGGTCGCCCAGCATGACGAGCCGGCCGGCGGGCAGCCCCGCCTCGACGGCCATCGCGGCGAGCGTGGCCTCGCCCCACTGCACCGGCCCGGCGACGACGACCCGGACATCCGGCATCGATGCGCTCGCCACCGTCTCGATGAGCGCCTCGGCCTGCCCGCGCGCGCCGGGCGAGGTGGTGGCGAGCACGTACTCGTCGGGCAGCGCGAGCGTGCTCGCGGCGCCCTCGTCGGCCGGCAGCGAGAACGCGGCGACGGGCGCGGGGTGCACGACGCGCACGCGGTCGCCGACGTCGTGGAGCAGCTGCAGGTCCTCGGCCACGGCCGTGGTGGGGACGACGATGCCGTCGGCACGCTGCAGCGCCCGCCGCAGCGCCCGGTCGAACCAGCGCTGCTTGCGCTCGGAGCGGTCGGAGAGCGACTGCAGGCCGTGCACCGTGACGGTCACCTGGTCGCCGGGCTCCCGCTCGCGCGCGAGCGGCGCGAGCAGGCTCGTCGCGTGGACGAGGCCGTGCACCGGGAGGGTCGTGAGCGAGTGGAGCCACGCCTGCCGCAGCTCCCGGGCGGGCACGGCCGTCTGGCGCAGCTCGACGAGACCGGGCAGCAGCCCGCGGATGCGCTCCTGGCGGCTGTCGCTGACCTTGGCCGAGAGCGCAGCCACGTCGAAGCCCCTCGGGGCGGTCATCGCGAGCGCGTGGGTGAGCGCGGCGGAGTAGCGGCCGACCGGGGTGGGGCTGCGCTCGCCGACCTCGTCGAGCACGACCGTGAGCAGGCCGGTCACAGCGCCGCCCGCTCCTTGAGCGGCTCCCACCAGCTGCGGTGGTCGCGGTACCACTGCACGACCTCCGCGATGCCCTGCTCGAACGGCACCTGCGGTGCGTAGCCGAGCTCGTCGGCGATCTTCGAGATGTCGACGGAGTAGCGGCGGTCGTGGCCCTTGCGGTCCTCGGCCGGCTCGACCGCCGACGCGTCGCGACCGGTCGCCTCGAGCAGCACCTCGGTGAGCCGCCGGTTGGTCAGCTCGGTGCCGCCGCCGATGTTGTAGACCTCGCCCGGCCGCCCTCCCGTGAGCACGAGCGCGATGCCGCGGCAGTGGTCGTCGACGTGCAGCCAGTCGCGCACGTGCTCGCCGTCGCCGTAGAGCGGCACGCCCAGCCCGTCGATGAGGTTCGTGACGAACAGCGGGATGAGCTTCTCGGGGAAGTGGAAGGGCCCGTAGTTGTTCGAGCAGCGCGTGATGCGCACGTCGAGGCCGTGGGTGCGGTGGTACGAGCGCGCGAGCAGGTCGCTGCCCGCCTTCGAGGCCGAGTAGGGGCTGTTCGGCTCGAGCGGGCTCTGCTCGCTCCACGAGCCCTCGTCGATCGAGCCGTACACCTCGTCGGTCGACACGTGCACGAAGCGCCGCACGTCGTGGCGGAGCGCGGCGTCGAGCAGCCGCTGCGTGCCGACGACGTTCGTCTCGACGAACACGGATGCGTCGCGCACGGAGCGGTCGACGTGGCTCTCGGCGGCGAAGTGGACGACCGCATCCACGCCCGGCATGATGCGGTCGAGCAGCCCGATGTCGCGGATGTCGCCGTGCACGAACGCGTAGTGCGGGTGCCCGGCGACCGAGGCGAGGTTGGCGGGGTTGCCCGAGTAGGTGAGGGCGTCGAGCACCGTGATGGAGGCGCCCTCGAGCCCGGGCAGCCGATCCTCGAGCGCCATCCGCACGAAGTTGGAGCCGATGAAGCCGGCGCCGCCGGTCAGGAGGATCTTCACGAGGAGGCAGGCCTAACGGTCGGTGTCACGTCCGGCCGAGTCTAGCCGCCGCGCGGCGCGGTTCAGCGTGTGCCGAAGTCGAGCACGTAGTTCCAGTAGCCGGCGGAGCCGCGGTCGATGCCGATGCCGATGTGCGTGAAGGAGCCGCGAAGGATGTTCGCGCGGTGACCCGTCGACGCCATCCACGCGCTCATGATGCGTGCGGTGTCGGGCTGCTGCGTCCCATAGGTGCGCCCGACGTTCTCGCCCCAGCCCTTGACCGCGCACGCACGCGCCTCCGCGGTGAGCGACGGGTTGTGGGACGAGCCCGGGAGGTTCCCGACGGCCATCGAGGTCGCCCATCCGCCGGCCATGCGCGCGAGGCAGGGGTCGAGGGCGAGCGGCCGCAGGCCCGCCGTCGCCCGCTCGGTGTTGATGCGGTCGAGCAGGTCGTCCACGGATGCGTTCAGCGCCGCGCACGGCACGAGCTCGGCGGCCACGGGGGAGACGGTGCTGACGCCGCCGAGCACCATCGTGCCGGTGCTCGCGATCCGCCGCTGCTCGGCCGCGACCGAGCCGCTCGTCGCGCAGCTCGGGTCGGTCAGGTAGAGGGACTCGCCGCGGATGCCCGCGTAGACGGCCCCGACGAGCCCGTCCGGGAAGTCGGTGCCGCTCGTGAGCACGAGGTGGCCGCCGCTGCCGGTGCCGGTGAAGGCCTGGTTGATCTGCACCGCCGTCTCGTAGCGGTCCGCGCCGGGGAAGCGGTCGACGACGCGGCCGGTGTCGGCGAGCACCGCCTGCACGTCGGTGCCGACGCTCGCGGTGCTGCCGGGGATGTGGAAGCGCTGGATGCCCGCGAGCCGCGACGCGATGTGCTGCCGGAAGCCGGCGCTCGCGCCCTGCGTCAGCACGAGCGCGTGGCCCTCGCGCGCCGCGACCGCGCCCGCGGCGAGCGCGTCCGGGAAGCCGTTGCCGCTCGCGACCCAGACGTCGGTGACCGCCGAGCCCATCGCGCGCATGCGGTCGAGCAGCTGCATCGACGTGTCGACGCGGTCGGTGCCGCCGATGCGCGTGACGGTGCGGCCGGGCGCTGCCGCCTGCTGCGCGACGGCCGTCGAGAGCGACGCCTCCGCGCCGACGAGGACGACCTCGCTCGGCGCGAGCCGGCGGATCTCGTCGGCCACGATCTGCGGGATGCCCTCCGGGCGGACGAGCAGCAGGTGCGCGCCCTCCGCGGCTGCGACCGGCGCGGCGGCGAGCGCGTCCGGGAAGGCGGTGCCGGACGCGAGGAAGACGGCGCGGCCCGCGGGGAGCCGCTGGGATGCGAGCACGCTCGTCTGGAATCGGTCGTCGCCGTCGAGGCGGGCCGTGGCGGCCTCCGCCGCCGGCGCGGGGCCCAGCAGCGTCGCTGCGATCATGCCGAGCATGGCGATGGTGGCGAATGCATAGCGCACGATGGGCTCTCCTCGTTCGTGACACGCGGGGGGCGGGCAACCTGGCTACCTTCTCGGCTGGTTCCCAGCCGTGTCAAGTGCCGCGCATGGCATGGCTATCGTGGTCGCATGCTCCAACCGGTCCTTCGCGGCGCTCGCGCGCGAGTCCGATCGACGGCCCGACGGGCCGCCGCACGAGCGATCGGGGTGCCGCTCGAGGAGCATCCGTCGGCCGCGCAGGACGATCGCCCGAGCCCGGAGCTGCTCCGCGAGATCGCCCGACTGCGCATCGCGAACCTGACGTCGCGACGGCGTGTCGTCGACCCGCAGGGCACTGCCGTCGTGTCGATGACGACGCACGGCGAGCGCATCCGGCTCGTCTGGGTCGCGCTCGAGTCGATCGCGCGGGGCGAGCGGCTGCCCCGCCGGCTCGTGCTGTTCCTCGACGAGCCGGAGCTGGCCCGGCCGCTGCCGGCCCCGCTGCGGCGTCTGCAGCGGCGCGGCCTCGAGATCCTGCCCGCCAAGCCCGGGCTCCGCGTGCACGCGAAGTACTGGCCGCACGTCGCGACGACGGCGCGGCACGAGCTGCCGCTCACCGTCGCGGACGACGACATGATCTACCCGCGGCGGTGGCTGCGCGTGCTCGTCGACGCGCACGCGGCGCGGCCGGAGCTCGTCCACGGCTTCCGGGTGCACGAGATGCAGTGCTCCGACGGTGCCATCTGGCCGTACCACCTGTGGATGCCGGCGTCGGGGACGGCGCCGAGCTTCGCCCACTTCGGCACCGGCGTCTCCGGGCAGATCCTGCCGACGGCGCTGCTCGACCGGCTGCACGAGCGCGGCGAGGCCTTCCTCGAGCGCGCGCCGCGCGCCGACGACGTCTGGATCAACGCGACCGCGGTCGGCATGGGCATCCGCACCGCGCAGGTCGAGGAGCAGGCGCGCAACTTCCCCTTCGTGCCCGCGACGCAGGCGAGCGGGCTGTACCAGCTCAACGTCGCCGGGCGAGCGAACGACGAGCAGCTCGCGCAGTCGCTCGAGCCCGCCGACGTCGCCCGCATCTGCGCCGACTTCGCGGTCATCCAGGCAGCGCGCCAGGGCTGAGCCCGTCGGATCGGGGGATTCCGGACGGCGTCCGGAATCGCTATCCTGCGCCCAGGATCTCGACGAGGAGGTTCGCCGTGCCCGACAGCCCGACAGCCCGCAGGACATCCCATCGACGTCGCGGGCGGGCGCTCGCCGGAGTCGCGCTCGCCGTCGCCGCGCTGGCGAGCGCCGTGGGTGCCGCCCCGCCGGCCGCCGAAGCCGTGGCCGCGCTCCCCGCCGCGGAGCGCCTCTTCGGCCCCGACCGCTACCAGACGGCCGCCCGCGTCTCCGAGCACGTGTACCCGGACGGTGCCGACATCGCCTACCTCGTCACGGGCGAGGGCTTCGTGGACGGCCTCATGGCCGGCCCCGCCGCAGCCGAGGAGGGTGGGCCGGTGCTGCTCACGCCCGGCGCGAGCCTCGCGCCGGCGACCGCGGCCGAGCTCGAGCGGCTCGACCCCTCGACGGTCGTGATCGTCGGCAGCTGGCCGAGCGTCTCGATCGCGGTGGAGGATGCGGTGCGGGCGCTCGATCCCGCCCGCGACGTCGTGCGGGTGCAGGGCGCAGGGAGGTTCGACACGAACTACTTCCTGTGGCAGCGCGTGTATCCCGACGCGGAGACGTCCGCGGCGTTCCTCACCAACGCCTTCCGCTTCCCCGACGGGCTCGCCGGCGGGCCGGCCGCTGCGCTGCTGGATGCGCCGATGCTGCTCAGCGACGGCGGCAGGATCGAGCCGCCGTCGATGCCGTGGGATGCGCTCCAGCACATCGACCCGGACTACGTGGCACTGCTGGGCGGTCAGGACGCCCTGAGCGACGACACCTACCTCGGCATCCCGCCGCGCGCGGAGGTCGAGCGGTTCGCGGGCGCCGATCGGTTCGAGACGGCGGCGCTGCTGACCGCGCTGTTCCCGCCCGTCGGCACCGTGTACATCGCGAGCGGCGAGACCTTCGCCGACGCGCTCGGCGGTGCAGCGGCGGCCGGCGCCGAGGGCGTCCCCATGCTGCTCGCCCGGCGCGACTGCATGCCGGGTGCCACGCTCGACGCGCTCGTCGAGCTGCAGCCGCAGCATGTCGTCCTGCTCGGCGGCGAGCCGACCCTCGGCCAGGCGACCGCCGCCTACACGCGCTGCAGCTGACGCGCGGGCGAGGGCCCGTCGAGCCCGCGGGTTAGACTCGCTCGGACGCGGCCGGGCGGTCGCAGAGGGGCAGGGCACGTGCGCGGCATCATCCTGGCTGGCGGCTCGGGCACGAGGCTGTGGCCGATCACCAAGGGCATCTCGAAGCAGCTGATGCCGATCTACGACAAGCCGATGGTCTACTACCCGCTGTCGACCCTCATGATGGCCGGCATCCGCGAGGTGCTCGTGATCACGACGCCCGAGTACCACGACCAGTTCAAGGCGCTGCTCGGCGACGGCTCCGGGCTCGGCATGGACATCCAGTACGCCGTCCAGCCCTCGCCCGACGGCCTCGCCCAGGCGTTCATCATCGGCGAGGAGTTCATCGGCGACGAGTCGGTCGCGCTCGTGCTCGGCGACAACATCTTCCACGGCACGGGGCTCGGCTCGAGCCTGCGCGCGCACGCCGAGGTCGACGGCGGCGTCATCTTCGCGTACCAGGTGGCCGACCCGACCGCCTACGGCGTGGTCGAGTTCGACGACGACTTCAAGGCGATCTCCATCGAGGAGAAGCCGGTGCAGCCGAAGAGCGACTACGCGGTGCCGGGGCTCTACTTCTACGACAACGACGTGATCGAGATCGCGAAGACGATCGAGCCGTCCGCGCGCGGCGAGCTCGAGATCTCCACCGTCAACGAGCGCTACCTCGAGGCGGGCAAGCTGCAGGTGCAGGTGCTCGACCGCGGTGTCGCGTGGCTCGACACCGGCACCTTCGAGTCGATGATGCAGGCGAGCGAGTACGTGCGCGTGATCGAGGACCGCCAGGGCTTCAAGATCGGCTGCATCGAGGAGATCGCCTGGCGCGCCGGCTGGATCGACGACGCGCAGCTCGAGCAGCTCGCGCAGCCGCTCGTGAAGAGCGGCTACGGCCGCTACCTCGTGCGACTGCTGGAGCGGGAGCGCTCCCGCTCGCAGCGCGCCTGACGCGGCGCCGAGCGGCTCACCAGACGCCGAGCAGCAGCATCCCCGCGAGCATCGCGCGCTCCGAGGCGCGGCGCCGGAGGCTGCCGATGCCGCGCACGAGCGTGAGCCTCGCACGCAGGTCGTCGCGCTCGAGCAGCGCTGCGAGGGCCGCGAGCCGGTCGCGCAGCGCGCCGTCGGCGACGCGCGACGCGATGCGCGCCACGACCGCGGCCTCGCGCCGGAAGTCGCCCGCGTGCAGCTGGCGGAGCCGCGTCCGCGCCTGGGCCCAGCCGACGTTGGCGCCCGTGACGTTCGCGCCGTGCTGGCGGTAGTCGATGACCGGCGCTGCGTCGATGTGCCACCGCATGCCGGCGGCGCGGACGATCGCGTAGACGAGCCAGTCGTGGATGGGCGCGGCGTCCGCCTCGGGGTCGGCGCGCACGACGTCGCGCACCTTCGCGAACGCCCGCGGCGACAGCACGAACGTGCAGCCCGGTCCCGCGCTCTCGAGCACGAAGTCGAGCGAGCGCTGCGGCTGCGCCTTGTCGAGCAGCACCCGGCGGTCGTCGTAGACCGCGACGACGTTCGCGCTCACGGCGTCGGCGTGGCGGAGCTGCTCGAGCTGCCTCGCGAGCCGCTCCTCGTGCCAGATGTCGTCCTGGTCGGAGAACGCGATCGCGTCGGCGCCCTCGATCGGCGCCTCCCGGATGAGTCGCAGGAAGTTGGCATGCGCCGAGCCGAAGGTGCCGTCGGGCAGGAGCGCGATGCGAGGGTCGCGGGCGAGCTCGCCGAGCAGCGCGGGCGTCGCGTCGGTCGAGCCGTCGTCCGAGACGACGATCCGCACGTCGACGTCCCGCTGCGCGAGGATCGAGTCGATCTGCTCGCCGAGGAACGCGGCGCCGTCGTGGGTCGCGAGCAGCACGACGACGAGCGGTCGATCCTGCACGGCACCTCCAGGCGAGCCTGCCCGCGCGCCTGTCGCGGGCCTGCCCAGCGTAGCCGGTGGGCCTCGGTCGGTACCCTGGAGGGCGGCGCGAGCGATTCGCGCCGGTGAGCGAGGTCCCCTTCATGCGCAGAGCGGTGTTCTTCCTGGTCTACGACCCCGACGGACTCGTCGGTGAGCACGTGACCCACCATCTGCGCGCGCTGCGGCCGCACGCCGACGAGATCGCCATCGTCTCGAACTCCGCGCTCACGACCGAGAGCCGCGTCGCGCTCGAGGAGGTCGCCGACAGCGTCTGGGAGCGGGAGAACACCGGCTTCGACGTCGGCGCCTACCGCGACATCCTCGAGCGGCACGGCGACCGGCTGGCCGACTTCGACGAGATCGTGCTCATGAACTACACGTTCTACGGACCGATCGGCTCGTACGACGAGGTGTTCGCCCGCATGGACGCCGCCGAGGTCGACTTCTGGGGCGTCACCGACCACGCCGAGGTCCGACCGCATCCGTACACCGGCACCGGGGTGATGCCCCGCCACATCCAGTCGCACTGGATCGCCGTGCGCCGCCGCATGGCGACGAGCGACGCGTGGCGCGAGTACTGGTCGACGATGCCGGTGATCGACTCGTACGAAGCCTCGATCACCCAGCACGAGTCGCGGTTCACGAGCTGGTTCGAGTCGCGCGGCTTCAGCTCGGCGACGGCGTTCCCCGCCTCCGACTACGGCGCCCAGCACCCCGTCTTCGACGTGCCCACGCAGATGATCGACGACGGCCTGCCGATCGTGAAGCGCCGCCTGTTCTTCCACGACCCGCTGTACCACGACGGCCTCGCCGTCATGCCGCGCGACGTCGAGGACCGGATGGTCGCCGCCGGGTACCCGATGGAGCTCGTCTACCGCGACATGGCCCGCACGTCGAAGCCGAGGGACCTCGCGACGAACCTCGCGACGCTCGAGATCATGCCGGATGTCGACACGGGCGACGCGGACGTGTCGGGACTGCGCATCGGCGTGCTCGCGCACCTCTTCTACGACGACATGCTCGACGAGATCCTCGTGCAGGCGAGCATGCTGCCCGAGGGATGGACCCTCATCGCGACCACCGACACCGACGAGAAGCGCGACCGCCTCGAGGCGGCGCTCGAGGCGGCGGGCCGCACGGGCGACGAGGTGCGCGTCGTCCAGCTCGAACCGGGGCCGCGACGTCTCGGCCTTCCTGCTCGGCTGCGACGACGTGCTGCGCTCCGACCGGTTCGACCTGATCGTGAAGCTGCACTCCAAGCGCAGCCCGCAGAACGGTGCTGGCCCCGCCGCCCACTTCAAGGCGCACTTGTTCGAGAACCTGCTGGGCTCGCCCGGCTACGTGCGCAACCTGCTGCGGCTCTTCGTCGAGCGGCCGGGGCTCGGCATGGTGTTCCCGCCGATGATCCACTCGGGCTTCCCCACCATGGGGCGCGGCTGGTTCGCCAACCGCGAGCCCGCGGCCCGGCTCGCCGCGCAGCTCGGCATCCGCGTGCCCATCGACGACCGCAGCCCGCTCGCCGCGTACGGCTCGATGTTCATCGCCCGCCCGGCGTCGCTGCGGCTGCTCGTCGACGCCGGCTTCGCGTGGGAGGACTTCCCGACCGAGGCCGGGTACGAGGACGGCGGGCTGCCGCACACGCTCGAGCGGCTCTTCGCCTACGCCGTGCTCGGCGCCGGGTTCGAGGTGCGCACCGTCATGACGACGCGGAACGCGGCGGTGAGCCACATGCGGCTCGAGTACAAGCTCGACGCGATGTCGGACGGCGTGCCCGGCTGGCCCAGCGAGCAGATCGCGTGGGTGCAGGCGCACGTGCGCGGCTCGAACGGCATCGCCGGCATCAAGCGAGCGATCGCCGACGCGAGCCCCGGCACCGCCCGCGCCCTGCTCGTGCCGCTGCGGGCCGCCCGCGTCGCACGCCGAGGCGCCCGACGGGTGCTCGGCCGTTGACCGCCGTCACCCTCGAGGAGTCGTTCGACCCGCGCGCGAACAGCATCGGCTTCCTCCGCTGGCTGCTCGCGTTCGCCGTCATCTTCAGCCACGCCGGCCCGCTCGGCGGGTTCTACGGCGGGCACGACCTGGGCTCGCAGATCTCCGATGAGCAGTCGCTCGGCGGCGTCGCCGTCGCGGGCTTCTTCTTCTTCTCGGGCTTCCTCATCACGCTCTCGCGCATGGGCCGCTCGACGATCTTCCGCTACATGTGGCGTCGCGCGATGCGCATCTTCCCCGCCTTCTGGGCCGCGCTGCTCGCGACCGCGTTCCTGTTCGGACCGGTCGCCTGGGTGCTCGAGACGGGGTCGATCGACGGCTACTGGGATGCGCCGACGCAGTCGCCGTTCACGTACTTCCTCTCGAACGTCTGGCTCATGCTCGGGCAGCGCAACATCGCCGAGGGCGGCTCGACCCTGCCGTACGCGCAGCTGCACGGCGGCTACGACTGGAACGGCTCGGCCTGGACGCTCCAGTACGAGTTCTTCGCCTACATCATCGTCGGCCTGCTCGGCCTCGTCGGCGTGCTCGCGTACCGCTGGCTCACGACGGTCTTCGCCACCACCATCCTGCTGCTGAACGCGCTCCAGTGGTCGGGCGCGGGCGACGTCGCCGCGTGGTTCCCGATCTTCGCCGACCCGTTCATGCTCATGTTCCTCGGCCCGTTCGCGTTCGGCATGCTGTTCGCGATCTGGCAGCACGTGATCCCCATCGACGATCGGCTCGCGCTCGGCGCGCTCGCGCTCGCGATGGCCTCGTACGCGTTCGGCGGCTGGAACATCTGGGGCATGCACGCGTTCGCGTACTTCCTCATGTGGTTCGCGGTGCGCGCGACGAAGCTGCAGCACTGGGAGAAGCACGGCGACCTGAGCTACGGGGTCTACATCTTCGCGTGGCCGCTCATGCAGCTCGGCGCGGCAGCCGGCCTCCACACGCTCGGCTGGTTCGTCTACCACCTCGTGATCGTCGCGGTCGTGCACGCGTTCGCGTTCGGGTCGTGGCACCTGATCGAGAAGCCGGCGATGAGCCTCAAGAACTGGACGCCCGGGTGGCTGCGCTCGCTGCTCGACCGATGGGTCGATCCGGCGTGGAACCGGCTCGCGGACGGGCTCGTCGACCCGCGGTTCTCGTCGACGCCCCGCGCCGCCCGCAAGCGCGCGGAGGTCTCCGCGTGAGCGCGCTGCGCGAGCTGCCGCCGGACCAGGAGGTGAAGCCGTCGCACTGGTCGCGGTTCCGGCTCGTGCCGCTCATCGTGCTGTTCCTCGCCGCCGCGCTCGCGCTCGCGGGCGGCTACATCTGGAAGGCGTCGCACCCGTACGGGGTCGCGCTGCCGAGCCCGACCGCGCCGCCGGGCGAGCCGCTGCCGGACGCCTGCTCGCCCGAGTTCGAGCGCGAGGGCGCCGCCGACCCGTGGGCCGCCGACCCCGCCGCGGCCGAGGCCGTCTTCCAGCAGCACGCCGCGGAGCTCGCCGGCTACTTCGTCGAGGGGCGGGACGGCCACCTGCTGCTGGGGGAGCCGCACTCCGAGAACATCTCGCAGGCGCTCGGCCGGTTCCAGCTCACCGACGACCGGGTCGAGGCGTGGAACGGCCACCTCGCGAACCTGCGCGCCGACCTCGAGGCCGACGGCCGCGAGCTGCTCGTGCTCGTCGCGCCCGCGAAGTGGGAGACCGTCCCGGAGGCGCTGCCCGCCTGGACCGAGGGGCTGCTCGGCCCGACCGTGCTCGACCAGCTGCTCGCGGCGCATCCGGAGCTGCCGATCGTCGACGTGCGCGCGGCCATGGAGGCCGCGGACGACGAGCACGCCCTCTACAGCCCGCTGAACAGCCACTGGACCGACTACGGCGCGCAGGTCGCGTTCGACGCGCTCGCGGACTGCATGCGCGAGGTGTCGCCGGCGTTCGGCCAGGTGCGGGCGCCGGAGGTCGAGGCGGTCACCGTCACCACCGACCACAGCGAGTACGGCGGCGCCGGCTGGACGGGGGAGCCCGGCCAGGACTGGACGGTGCCGACGTACGCCGAGCCGGCATCGTCGATGGAGGTCTCGCTCGCGGACGGCTCCACGCAGCAGCTCGACTCGAGCGCACAGCTCGACATGCTCCAGCTGCCGGGCACCACGAGCACGGCCGACGCGGCCACCGACCTGACGGCGCTCGTGCTGCGCGACTCGACCGGCAACAGCTTCGGCCCGCCGCTGCAGGCGACCTTCGCCGAGACGATGCAGGTCGAGCACGCGCTCGACCGGCCGGCCGACATGCCGGACGCGCGGTCGCTCGCCGCCGAGATCGATGCGGATGTCGTGCTGCTGGTGATGACGGAGCGCTACCTGGCGCTCGTCCCCGGCGTCGGCCCCGTGCCGTGACCGGCCGGACGCCGGAGCCCCGGTGCTACCCTGATCCATCGTGCGCGCGCTTCCGGGCGCCCTACGGAGGACGATGACCGACACGAAGCCAGGCTCGCGCGCCGAGCGCGACATCACGTTCAACCTGCTCAAGAACCTGACGCTGCGTGAGATCCGGGCCGAGTACAAGCGCACCGCGCTGGGGCGCGTCTGGTCGCTCATCAACCCGCTCGCGCAGATCGCCGTCTACTCGATCGTCTTCGGCCTGATCCTGCAGGTGCAGGTCGCGCCCGGTGAGAACTCCGGCATCAGGTTCTTCCCCGCCTGGATCGGCGTCGGCGTCATCGTGTGGGGCTTCGTCTCCGGGTCGATCTCGGCCGGCATGGGCTCGCTCATGAGCAACGCCGGGCTGCTGACGAAGGTGTACTTCCCGCGCTGGGTGCTCGTGGTCTCGACCGTGCTCGCGAAGGCCTCGACCTTCGCCACCGAGCTGCTCGTGCTGCTCGTCATCATGCTCGTCATCGGTGGGCCCGCCGTGCTGCTGTACGCGGTGCTGCTCGTGCCGCTGCTCGTGCTCACCTGCGTCTTCGTGCTCGGCATCGCGCTGCTGCTGTCGGTCGCGAGCATCTACTTCCGCGACCTGCAGCACCTGTGGACGATCCTCGCCCAGGTGTGGATGTACGCCTCCGGGGTCATGTTCTCGGTCGACATCGTCCGCAACGCCGAGCAGACGCTCGAGGCGCAGTCGGGCATGTCGCTGCCGCTCGTCACGCTGTTCCAGCTGAACCCGGCGGAGCGGTTCCTGACTGCCTACCGCGACGTCCTGTACGACTTCACCGTGCCGGGGCTCGACATCTGGCTGCAGCTCATCGCCTGGTCCGCGATCTCCCTGATCATCGGCTCGCTCGTGTTCCGCAAGCTCGCCCGCAACATCGTCGAGGAGATCTGATGGGCGAGCCCGCCGTCAGCGTCGACCACGTGTCGAAGCACTTCCGCGTCTACTCCGATCGCAACCAGTCGCTCAAGGCGACGGTGCTCTCGGGCCGGCGCGCGAAGTACAGCTCGTTCCAGGCGCTCAAGGACGTCACGTTCGACGTGCCGCAGGGCACGACGTTCGGCCTGCTCGGCCGCAACGGCTCCGGCAAGTCGACGCTCCTGAAGTGCATGGCGCGCATCCTCAACCCCAACTCCGGCTCGATCACGACCCGCGGCCGCGTCGCGGCCATGCTCGAGGTCGGCTCCGGCTTCCACCCCGAGCTGTCGGGTCGCGAGAACGTCTACCTGAACGGCTCGATCCTCGGCATGTCGCGGCAGGAGATCGACCGCAAGTTCGACCAGATCGTCGACTTCTCGGGCGTCGAGGCCTTCATCGACCAGCCGGTGAAGAACTACTCCTCGGGCATGTACGTGCGCCTCGGCTTCGCCGTCTCCATCCACGTCGAGCCCGACGTGCTGCTCGTCGACGAGGTGCTCGCCGTCGGCGACATGGAGTTCCAGGACAAGTGCCTCGACAAGTTCGCGCAGTTCCGCGACGAGGGCCGCACGGTCGTCGTGGTCAGCCACGGCGTCGAGCAGATGCGCAGCTTCTGCGACCAGGCCGCGTGGCTCGACCACGGCACGCTGCAGGCGATCGGCGACGCATCCGACATCGTCGACCGCTACTCCGACGTCGGCCACGGCGCCGAGGAGGCGGCCGGCGGCGGCAAGCGCTACGGCACCGGCGAGATCCGCATCGACGACATCCACCTGCTCGACGCCGAGGGGCAGCCGATCGAGTCGGCGCCCACCGGCTCCGCCGTCGCGCTGCGGCTGCGGTACACGGCGCGGCAGCGCGTCGAGCGCCCCGTCTTCGGCGTCAGCCTCGCGACGGCGGGCGGCAAGCACCTGTGGAGCTACGACGGCCTCGCGGCCGGCGCCGTGCCCGACAGCATCGACGCGGGATCCGGATCGCTCGACATCAAGATCGATCGGCTCGCGCTCATGCCCGACCTGTTCGACGTGAACGCCGACGTGAAGGACCACCACAAGACGCGCACGTTCGACGCCCTCGAGCGATCGCTGCGCTTCCAGGTGACGAGCGGCCACCCGCGCGCCGCCGGCGGCTCGATGGTGCTCGACGCGTCGATGACGATGCCGCGCTCGGAGCCGTAGCCGCAACAATGCCTTGGCAGGGGGCGTCCTGCATGTACCCTGAGTGCATCTCTAACCCTCTATGAATGGTTGAAGGATGCGCTTGCGCCCCCGACTCCTCGTCGCCACGGTCATCGCCTCGCTCGTCGGCGCGCTCCTCACCGTGGTCTCGCCCGTCGGCGTCGCCGACGACGCGTCGGCCGCCACGGCCTCGAGCTTCGACCCCGGCTACATCATCTCGGACGAGCAGTTCTTCGCCGGCGGAGCCATGACCGCAGCGCAGGTGCAGGCGTTCATCACCGCGAAGCACCCGGGCTGCACCGCCGGGTACACGTGCCTCGACACGTACAGCCAGGCGACGCCCTCGATGTCGGCGGACGCCTACTGCGCGGCGCTCCCGGGCCGGGCGAACGAGACCGCGGCCAGCATCATCGCCCGCGTCGGCGCCGCGTGCGACATCTCGCAGCGCTTCCTGCTCGTGCTGCTCGAGAAGGAGCAGTCGCTCGTCACGCACCGCTCGCCGAACGCGACGCGCTACTCGAAGGCGACCGGATTCGGCTGCCCCGACACCGCTCCCTGCGACCCGAGCGTCGGCGGCTTCTTCTACCAGGTGTACTACGGCGCCCGGCAGTTCCAGCGGTACGCGGCGCACCCGGGCAACTACAACCACCGCGCGGGCGTCGTCAACAACGTGCTCTACAACCCGAACGCCGCGTGCGGGTCGAGCCCAGTGCTCATCCGCAACACCGCGACCGCGGGCCTCTACAACTACACGCCCTACCAGCCGAACGCCGCCGCCCTCGCGAACCTCTACGGCACCGGCGACGCGTGCTCCGCCTACGGCAACCGCAACACGTGGCGCATGTGGACCGACTGGTTCGGCGACCCGACCGCGATCGCCGGCGGCGCGTTCGCGCGCGACTCGTCGAACGGCCGCATCTACCTCGTGAGCGCGGGCCGCAAGTACTACGTGCCGAGCACCGCGATCCTCGCCGAGTACCGCCAGCTCGGCAGCTCCGAGGACCGCACGCCCGCGGCGCTCGCCGCCATCCCCTCGGGCCCCGACCTCGGTCGCACGGTGCGCGCCGCCAACGGCGCCGTCTACCTCGTGGACAACAGCCAGCTGCTGCACTTCCAGTCGTGCACGCAGATGGCGACGTGGAAGCTCGCGTGCGGCGACATGCCCACGCTCGAGCCCGGCCACGAGACCCGCCTGCTGAAGATGGGCGCGCTCAACGACCTCGTCGCCACGAACGACGGCGCGTTCTGGCTCGTCCAGTCGGGCACCCGCCGGCAGCTGACCGACCCGGCGCGCGTCGCCCCGTTCGGCTACCGCGCCGCGCCCAGCGCCCTCGACACCGCGGTGCTCGCGTCGATCCCGATCGGCCACCCGGTGGTCGCGGCGGGCGACGTCGTGCGCAGCAGCGACCGGCTGCTGAACCGCGTCGTCTCCTCGGCCGGCCGCGTCTACACCTCCGACCCGTCGCACATCGGCCTCGAGTTCCTGTGGTTCGCGCCGACGTTCGACGACCGCTCGCTCGCGCTCCTGCCGGCCACGGCCGGCGCGATGCCGGATCGCTTCCGCGACAGCGCCGGCTCCTGGGTGCTGACGACCGGCGGCGCGATGCGCGTCGACCCGCAGCACTACGGCGGGCCCGCGTACTTCACGCAGGTGGCGGATGCGCTCAGCGCGACCGTGTCGTCGGCCGGTGCGCCGGCCGGCCCGCACTTCGCCCGCCCCTACGGCTCCAGCTCGACCTATCTGCTCTCGCACGGCTACGCCGAGGAGATGTCGGCGTCGACCATGGACTGGTACGCGCGCAACTACGCGATCCCCACGAAGGTCTGGGAGGTCTCGCGCAACGCCATCGACGCGGTGCCGATGCGCTCGGCCTTCGCGGACGGCACGCTCGTGCGCGGACCCTCCGGCGCGGTGTACCTCATGGACGGCGGCAACGGCATCCACGTCGCGAGCATGGACTTCGTCACCGCGCTCGGCCTCCCGACGCGCATCACCGAGGTCTCGTCGGGCATCATCAACGGACTCCAGAGCCGACAGGGCGTGCTGAACTCCGCGGGCTTCCGCATCGGGCAGACGTCGTACGTCGCCGTCGGCGGCAGCCTGCACCCGTTCGCGTCCGCCGCGGTCAAGACGGCGTGGGGCATCCCCGAGATCACGCTCTCGAGCCTCGGGTCCACGCTGACGATCTCGACCCAGGCGGCGACGCAGCTCGTCTACGACGCGGCCGGCCGCACCTACCTGCTCGAGGCCGGCAAGCGCCGCTACATCGACTCCGGCGCGACCTTCGCAGCCGTCGGCGGCAACGCGACCCCCAGGCTGCTCGTGCCCGCGGCGCTCATGCAGCGCATCCCCGAGGGCCTGTGGGTCCGGCCCGTGTACACGCCCGGATCGCTCGTGACCACGGAGGGCCGGGGCGAGGTCTGGATGGCCGACGGCGACCGCCTGCTGCACCTGGGCGACTTCGCCACGGCGCAGGCGATGGGCCTGCCCACGGCCAGCACGCGGGTGCCGAACCAGGCCATCGCGGCCTTCCCGACCGCGCCGAAGCTGCCGTCCTCGCTGGTGCTGTGCGGCACGACGGCGTATGCCGCCGTCGGCGGCTCGCTGCGGCCCATGGCGGCGGACGTCCGGGCGCTGTACCCGGCTGGGTCGTTCACGCAGCTGAGCGCCGCGCTGTGCGAGCGGCTGCGCGTCTCGACGACCCCGATGACGGCGTTCATCCGCGGGGCCGACGGCCGCGTCTACTACGTCGAGGCCGGCGTGCGGCACTGGCTCGGCGGGCCGGCGCTCACCCGCCTGAACGGCTGGAACCGCATCGTCGACGTCGACCGCACGATCATCACCGCGATCCCGAACGGCGTCATCTGGTCGAACTGACCGTCGCTCGACGGAAGGGGCCGACGGCGACGCCGTCGGCCCCTTCCGTCGTCGCAGCCGGCCGTCCACGCTCGCGCTCGCATGTGGGTGGCCTGTGATCCAATGCGCGCATGGACGAGTGGGGCATGAGCGCGGAGGACTACATCGCCTCGATCCGCGCGGGTGCGATCGACCCGTTCGGCCGCACCGCGGACGAGCTGCAGGCCGAGCTCGACGCGTTCGACGAGGAGTGGGCGGAGCGGCTCATCGCCCTCACGCCGGAGGAGCTGGACGCGGTGGTCGAGGGCCGCATGGCGGTGCCGCCGCTGCCGCGCCCGGCGGAGTCCGAGGCTGCTGCCTGGTTGCGCGTCGAGGAGCAGTTCACCGGCCGGGTGAAGGCGCTGCAGGCGCAGCGCGCGCGGCTGGAGGCGGAGGAGCGCGAGCTGCTCGCCGCCCGCTTCCAGCGGGTGCAGGAGGAGGGCGGTCCCGCGGTCGCCGGGCTGCGCGAGGCGGCGTCGATGCTCGCGGCGGAGCTGCGGCAGTCCGACCGCGGCATCGAGCGGCGGATGGCCGACGCGTGGACGATCGTCACCGCAGCTGCCCGCCGCGCACGCCGCGCACAAGGCCGGCCGGATCAGCGCCGGCCACCTGCGCGTGATCGAGCAGGCCACGCACCCGCTGCGCCTCGACGACGCGGTCGATCGCGGCCGAGACCGCGACCGTGGAGCGGGCGCTGGTCGCGATCGCCGAGACCACCACCCCGGGCAGGCTGCGGTCCCGGGCGAAGCTCGTCGTCGACCGGGCGCTCACCGCGCCGCTGCAGCAGCGCCACGACGCCGCCCGCGAGCAGCGGGCGGTGTGGATGGTCGATGCCGGCGACGGGATGGTCGACCTCGGCGCCAGACTGCCGGCACTCGTGGGCGTCGCGATCTTCGACCGGCTCACGCAGGCGGCGAAGGGCAAGCCCAAGGACGACGACCGCACCTTCGACCAGTTCCGCGCCGACGCCCTCTCCGAGCTGCTGCTCGCCGGCATCTGCCCGGACGACCTCCACGGTGTCTCCCCGATCCGGGCGACCGTGACCGTCACCATCCCCGCGACCGAGCTCCTCCGAGACCCCGACCTGTCGGAGCGAGGCCGACGCAGGCTGGTTGGCGGTTCCCGGCGCTGCTCGATGGGAAGGTCCTCGTCGACTCGGCGACCATCCGCGAGCTCGCCGCTGAGACCGTCGTCTGGGAGCGGCTCTTCCTCCACCCCGTGACGGGACTGCCGGTGACGGTCGACACGTACACGCCCACGCGGGCGCAGAAGCGGCTGCTGCGATCGCGCGACGGCCGCTGCCGCTGGCCCGGCTGCACGAGCCCCGTCCACCGCGCCGATCTCGACCACACCCTCGCGTGGGCCGATGGCGGCACGACGAGCCTCGGCAACCTCGCGCACCTCTGCCGACGGCACCACGTCATGAAGCACGCCACCGCGTGGCGCGTCAGACAGCTCCCCGGCGGGGTGCTCGAGTGGACCTCACCGCTCGGCACCGTCGTCCGCGACGAACCCGAACCGCAAGGCCCCGTGTTCTCCGAATCGAGCCGCGACATCTGGGCCATCCCGGCACCGGCCGGACCCGCACCACCGGGCGACCCGCCGCTGCCGTTCTAGGACGTCACCGCAGGCAAGGGCCGCTGGCTGCCGCTCAGCGCGGCGGCGCGACCTGTCGGCAGGCGAGCAGGTAGGTCTGCCCGAACTGCTCGGTCGGCTCGAGCACCGCCGACTCCGCCCACTCGTTCCAGGCGTTGACGAAGACGATGCGTCGCTCGAGGGGCCGATCGGCCTGCGCCTCGAGCGCGGCGGCGAGCCAGCGGCGGAACGTCCACGGGTTCGCGCCCGTGAACGCCATCGGTGTCCACTGCTTCCGCGCGGTGTTGTCGAAGGTCACCATCACGCCCGGGTGGTGGTGCTCGTCGAGCTCCGCGAGCTGCGCGATCGCGGCGTCCGCCGTGCCGCGGTAGCCCATCAGGTTGCCGGCGAAGCGCTCGTCGACCTCGGCGGCGCGGTCCGACGGGATCCACGGCAGGTTGTGGGGTGCGAACGTGAGCGTGCCGTCCGCGAG
This sequence comes from uncultured Actinomycetota bacterium, assembly GCA_963803465.1. Classification (GTDB taxonomy): domain Bacteria; phylum Actinomycetota; class Actinomycetes; order Actinomycetales; family Microbacteriaceae; genus Agrococcus. Next base: position 531,098 of record CAWDMS010000004.1, on the reverse strand, counting down.
CCCGACGAGCTCGGCGCGCGGCAGGCCGCCCATCGGCTCGCCGATGTCGACGGCGAGCACGTGCAGCTCGCCCGCGCCCTCCGCGCGTGCCCGCTCGCGCCAGTGCGCGATCGTGGCAGCGGCATCCGGCACCGTGCCGATCTTGTAGACCGCCACGATCGCGGCGCCGTCCACGCGCATCCAGCGCGGGTCGCGCAGCATCGGCAGGATGTCCTCGATGAACTCCGTCGCCGGCACGCGGTCGTAGTCCTGGCCGACGAGCACGTCGGCGTCGCGCCCGTCCCAGCGGCGCGTCCAGTTCTCGTTCGCCCACATGACGCAGAACGGCTGGTCGACGTCGCCGTCGGCGAGCCGCTGCAGCGGCAGCCCGAGCACGCGGCGCCCGGCGAACCAGTAGTGGTAGTACATGAAGCCGGCGATGCCGTGCGCGGCCGACATGTCGCGCTGCCGCTGGCGCACCTCGTCGAGCGCGAGGTCGTAGAAGCCCAGCTCGCCCGGCAGGAGCGGCACGAGGTGGCCGGGGTAGAGCGGCCTCGCCTTCGCGACGTTCGCCCACTCGGTGAACCCCGCACCCCACCACCGGTCGTTCTCCGCGGTGCGATGGAACTGCGGCAGGTAGAAGGCGACGACCCGGCCATCGGCGGATGCGCGGTCGCGGCGGGCGTCGAGCGCGCCGAGCTCGAGCACGTCCATGCCGGACTCGACCGCACCGATGCCGATGATGCGCTCGATCGCGTGCGCGGCGGTGCCGTCGATCGCACCGGCCTCGTCCTCGAAGTCGTCGCGGTCGATGCGCAGGGCGCGCAGCGACTGCAGCAGGAAGCCGCGGATCCAGTACATCGAGCCGGCGGCGAACCGCAGGTCGTCGGGCTCGAGCGGCATCGAGAGGCGCTCGAGGAAGCCGCGCACCAGGTCGAGGTTCGAGCCCCAGTGCTCGGGGCCGGCGACGCTGCCATCGGCGGTGACGATGCCGATCGACCGGTCGCGCCGGAAGGCCTCGACGATCGTCGCGGTCCGCTCGGGGGAGCCGAGCAGCGACCCGACGAGCGCGGCGCGCCAGTCGGCGCCCGAGCCCGAGAGCTCGCCGTGGCCCTCGCGCCACTCGCTGCGCTTCGTGTGCACCTTGAGCACCACGTCGTACGGGTCGAGGATGCCGGCGTTCACGACCTGCACGAGCGGCCAGATGTCGCGGCCATGGTTCTCGACGGTGAGCACCTCGGCGTGCGCGGCACCGGCGGCGGCGAGGCGCGCGGCCGAGATCGCCTCGCCCGAGGAGTTCGTGACGTAGAGGTCGAACGGCTCGCCGATCGCGGGCAGCGCGGCGAGCAGCTCGTCGAGCAGCTCGGCGTAGTGGCAGTGGAGCACGACCGCGATCGGCGCGGGCGCCGCGGGACCGGTGCGCTCGCGCCAGTGGGTCGGGAAGCCGACGAAGCGCGCGCCCTCGAGCCGACGCTGCCACGCGGGGAACGATGACGGGCGGCTGCGGTCGGTCGCGCGGCGCGCGCGCGGGCCGCTCGCGGCCGCCTTGGCCCGGCGCGCGGCACGCACGCCCATCGAGCCGATGCGGCGCGCGCGGGAGGCCCACACCTTCGGGTCCCACGCGTCGGGGCGCTCCGCCCGCGCCTCCGCCTGCTCGAGCTGCGCCCGCAGGCTGTCGATCTGCTGCTGGAGCTCGATCCGGTCGCGGTCGCCCGGTCCGGTCATGCCTGCTTCGCCATCAGGGCGCGGATGTCCGTGGCGTCGCCGTACACGACCTTCGAGTCGTAGGGGCGGTCGGGGAAGGCGCCGTACTCGAGCTGGATGTCGAGGCCGTGGTCGGCGATGAAGCGCTCGACCTGCGTGCCGAGCGCGACCGGCTCGCCGGAGCACACGTTGATGACGCCGGCGACCTCGTCCTGCATCGCGACGGCGGCGATCTGGCGGCCGAGCTCGTCGACGTGGATGAAGTCGAACTCGTTCTTGCCGGAGGTGAACGGGAACGTGCGCTTGCCCTGCTCCGCGGCCTCGAGCAGCTTCGTGAAGATCGACTGGTTGTTCCGGTCGTCGCCGTAGATGTAGTACGCCCGCAGCCACTGGATCGTGGTGTCGCCGAGGTGCGCGAGCACGGCACGACGCAGCGCGTCCTTCGCGATCCCGTAGAGCGACGCGGGCGCGGTGGGCGTCTCGGCGGTGATCGCGCCCTCGTGGCGACCGATCTCGTGCATGGTGCCGAGGATCGCGAGGCGCGTGATGCCCGCGTGCGCGAAGTGCGTCAGCACCCGGAAGTGGTCGGAGAGCCGCAGCATGTGCACGGGCGAGTTGTGCGCGAAGCCCGCCTCCCACGCGAGGTGGACGACCGCATCCGGCCGGTCCGCGATGAGCGCGTCCAGGTCGGTGCGCGGGTCGAGCAGGTCGGCCTCGACCACGGTCGCCCGCTCGTCGATCCGGTAGGCGCGGAAGTGGCGCACGACGGCGGTGACGCGGGCGCCCCGGTCGAGCAGGGCCGCGACGACGTGCCGTCCGACGTAGCCGCCCGCGCCGGTGACGAGGATGTGCTGCGCAGTCTGGGTGTTCTCCATCACCGTTCGATGCTACTCGTCGCGCTGCAGGGGGAGCGGGAGGGCCATCGTGCGCAGCCTCCCCACCTCGACGCGCGCCCGTTCCTGGCGGATGGCGAACACGAGCAGCAGCACCATCCCGAGCTCGATGAGGGGCCGCGACTCGGCGAGCCCCTGCACGGCCTCGGCGACGAGGATCATGAGCGGCACGGCCGCGATCGGCCCCGCGCCGGTCGGCGCCTCCGCGAGGTCGCGCCCCGCGCCCCGCATGGTCGACCCGAGCAGCCACGCCCACGCGAGCACGCCGAGGATGCCCGCCTGCATGAGCACGTCGATCCACACGCTGTGCGCCTGCAGGTAGAGGATGCCGTCCTGCAGGCCGAGCCGGTCGTACGGCTCCACCCACGGCATCCAGTAGCTCAGCCAGCCGCGGCCGAGGAGCGGCGAGCCGCGCCACCAGTCGAGCGCCGCGGCCCAGATCTGGAAGCGGTCCTCCATCGACGCCTCACGGCCGAGCGCCTCGACGACGCGGTCCCAGTTGGTGATCGCCCACGCCGTCAGCACGGCCAGCAGGCCCGAGGCGATCAGCACGGCGGGGCGGAAGGCGCCGCGCGGCCGGCGGCGCCACGTGTAGACGAGCCAGAACGAGAGCACGACCACGACCGCCGCGGCGAGCACGGTCATCGAGCGCGTGAGCGCGAGCACGAGCACGGGCAGCACGGTCCACAGCGGCCAGAGCCGGCGGTCGAGGCCCGCGCGCTGCCGGCCGATCGCGACGATGAGGGCGAGCAGCGCGAGCATGGCCGTGAGGTTGGGGTTGCCGGTGATGCCCTGGATGCGGTGGCCCCAGAAGATGCCGCCGGTCGACCACGGGATCATGGGCAGGCCGCTGCCCTGCACGAGCCAGATCGGGTAGACCGGGCCCTGCACGAACAGGGCGACGCCGATCTCGAACGCGAGCGAGGCGATGAGCAGTCCCTGCAGGCAGCGGTGGAGCACCTCGAGCAGCGCGTCGAGCGGCAGCGTCGCGAGCAGCACGCCGAGCAGCACGTGCACGAGCAGCAGGGCGATGCCCAGCAGGGTCGCGAGCGGATGCGGGGTGACGATGAGCGTCGCGACCGCGACGCCGACGAAGGCGACGAGCGGCGCGGGCAGCCACCGCCAGCTCGCGCCCGACCGCCGCAGCGCGAGGAGCGTCCACAGCAGCGTCGCGCCGCTCAGCGCGGCCCACAGCTGCCAGCCGAGCAGGTTGCGCACCAGGTCGCCGCACGCGAGCTGGAGGACGATGAAGGTCGCGAGCAGCCGATGGGGGGCGCGCACGAGCATGAGGGCGATTCTCGCACGCGGCGGTCGGGCGACCGCCGTGTCGTAGTCTCGCGGAGGAGCGGATCGGCTCCGAGAGGGGCGAGTCCGGATGGAGCAGGCAGTGGATCGTGGGCCCGAGGCGACCGTGCGGTCGCGGCCGTGGCTCGCGTGGGTGGCCGCCGCCGCCGTCTTCCTCGCCGCGCTCGCCTTCCAGGTCGCGCGCATCCCGGCGCTCGAGCACGACGTCGTGTGGGCCGAGGACGGCGCCGTCTTCCTGCTCGGCGCGCTGCAGGATCCGGCCGGCTCCGTCTTCGCCCCGTATGCGGGCTACCAGCACCTGCTGCCGAGGCTGCTCGCCGGCGCGATCGTGGCGCTCGCGCCGCTCGCGACCTACGCCGCGGTCGTCTTCTGGGCGAGCGCCGTGGTCGGCGCGCTCGTCTGCGCCGCGACGATCCCGCTCGCGCGGTGGGCGGTCCCGTGGCTGCCCGCGCGGATCGCGCTCGGGCTCGTCCCGGTCGTCGTGCCCCTCGTCGCGCCAGAGATCATCGGCAACCTCGCCGACCTGCACACCTTCATGCTCTGGCTCGGCGTCTGGATCGCGCTCTCGATGCCCGCGACGCGCACCGAGTCGTGGCTCGTCGCCGTGGCGGCGTTCGTCGCCGCGATGACCGAGGTGCAGCTGCTGCTGATGCTGCCGGTGCTGCTGCTGCGCATCCACGTGCGCCGGCCGCTGCTGTGGCCCGTGATCGGCGGCTTCCTGCTCGGCCTCGGCGGGCAGGCGCTGTCCTGGATGCTCGCCCCGCGGGCGGGCTACGACGGGGTGCCGATCGGCATCCCGGATGTGGTGGTCGGCTGGCTCGCGAACGTGGTGATGCCGACGCTGCGCCCGACCGAGCAGGGCATCCGCGAGGCCTTCGCGAGCCAGGGCCCGATCGCCGCCGCGCCGATCCTGGCCGGCTACGCGGTCGCGGCGCTCGTCGTCATCGTGCTCGGCTCGTGGCGCGCGCGCATCGCCGGCGCGGTCGTGCTGCTCGCCTCCGCATCGTCGTTCGGGGGCTCGCTGCTCGCATCGCCGGTCGAGCAGTTCCAGTACGCGTCGATGCGCGGCGACGACTGGCTCACCGCGATCGTCGACCTGCGCTATGGCGGCGCGGCCGGCATGCTGCTGGCCGCGATCGTGCCGATCGCGGCATCGGTCGTCGCCGAGCGGCTCGCCGGTCGGGCGCGCTCGATCGCGAGGCCCGTGCTCGCGCTCGGCGCTGGCGGCCTTCATCGGCGCGATGGCATGGCAGTCGCCCGACACCGGCTCGCACCGCATCGGCGTCGAGCCCTGGAGCACCCAGGTCGAGCGCCAGGCGGCCGCGTGCGCCGTCGACGGCGAGCCGGACCTCCTGCTCATCGCCCCGTACAATCGTGAGCTGGCCCTCGACTGCCCAACGATCGTCGGCGAGCCGTGAAGGGACCCTCCATGATCAAGGCGCTCGCGCTCATCCCCACCTACGACGAGATCGAGTCGCTCCCGGTGCTCGTCGACCGGCTGCTCGCCGCGGTGCCGGAGCTCGACGTGCTGATCCTCGACGACGCGAGCCCCGACGGCACCGGCGCGCTCGCCGACCGCATGGCCGCGGTCGACCCGCGCATCACGGTGCGCCACCGCGCGGGCAAGCTGGGGCTCGGCGCCGCCTACCTCGACGGCTTCGCGCTCGCGATCGAGCGCGGCTACACGCACGCGATCGAGATCGACGCCGACGGCTCGCACCCGCCCGAGCGGCTGCGCGCGATGCTCGAGCGCGCCGAGGCGGGCGACGAGCTCGTCATCGGCTCGCGGTGGATGCCCGGCGGCAGCGTCGTCGACTGGCCGAAGCGCCGCGAGGCGCTCAGCCGCGGCGCGAACCTCTACGCGCGGCTCATGCTCGGCGTGCCCGCGCACGACATGACGGCCGGATTCCGCGTCTACAGCACCGCCCTGCTCCAGCGGCTCGACCTCGACTCGCTCGAGAGCCGCGGCTACTGCTTCCAGATCGACATGACGGTGCGCTCGCACGACGCGGGCGCCACCATCAGCGAGGTGCCGATCCAGTTCCGCGACCGCGAGCTGGGCGAGTCGAAGATGTCGGGCTCGATCATCGGCGAGGCGCTCACGAAGGTCACCGGCTGGGGCATCGGCCGCCGCGCCGCGCAGCTGCGCGCCCTGCTGCCGCGCTGACTAGCGCAGCCTGCTGAGCAGCTGCGTGTAGGACTCGCCGCTCCCGCGACCGACCGCGCCCGCGAGCCCGCGCAGCTGGTGCTGCATGACCGACAGCCGCTGCTCGGCGAGGCGCGGCGAGATCGACACCCGCGCGCGCATCCCCGCGTCCTGCACGGCGAGCGCGATGAGCCGCGCCCACTCGTCGACCGACAGCTGGGGCAGCTCGGCGGCGGCGTCGCGCACGCGCGCGCCGAGGGATGCGGCGACCGCGCCGCGCAGGATCGCGGTGCCCGCCTGCGGCACCACCGGGGCGTTCGATCGCGCGCGGATCGCGAGCCGGCTCGCGGCCTGCTCGAGGCGGGCGGTCGCGCCGTCGGCCTCGTGGCCCAGCTCCCCGAACCAGCCGCGCTGGAGCGCGGGCGCCGACACGAGCGCGCCGACCGAGGCGTCCTCGAACGCGGCCGCGGCATCCGCGAGCCGGTCGGGCAGTCCGAGCGACTCGCGCGCGTCGGCGCGGCGGTCGTCGCGATCGAGCCCCGGCAGCTCCGCCGGGATGCCGTCGGCGAGCGCGAGGATCGCGAGCGCCTCCTCGGCACCGGCGAGCGCCTCGAGCGGGTGCACGCGGACGCCGGCGAGCTCGACGACGCCGAGGTCGCGATGGTCGAGCTCGCCGCCGGCCCCGATCGCGGCGATCGTGCCGGGCGCGCCCGCGACCACGATGCGGTCGGCGCCGCGCACGGCGGCGACGCGCTCCTGCCAGCCCTCGGACGCCTCCACGAGCGCGACCGTCGAGGGCATGGGCGCGAGCGCCGGCGACAGGATGCGCCACTCGTGCAGCGTCTCGAGCACGTCGCGCTGGTCGGCCGAGCGCGCGAGGTGCCGGTCGAGCACGCCCATGTCGTAGCGGCCCGACGCGGCGAGGAACCGGTACAGCTCGCGGGCATTGCCGGTCGCGTGCTCATCGATGACCGAGTCGATGCCGGCGAACAGCGTCTTGCGCTTGAACACGGGGCAGCCGCGGTCGCGGATGAGCTCGACCGGCATCGAGTTGAGCGGGTAGAACGTCGTCTGGCGCAGGTCGGCGGTGTCGACGAACGGCTCCCAGCGGAACCCGAACGACGAGAAGTGGTGCGTGAAGCGCGCCTCGTGCTTCGCGACGGCGTGCGCGTAGTCGGGGATGGGCGGCAGGTCGTCCCAGTACCGGCGGAACGGCTCCGACTGCAGCATCGACGCGCGCACCGCGATCCAGTGCGACTGCAGGTGCTCGGGCAGCGTCGGCGTCTCGAGCAGCCCCCACGGGTCGAACGGGGCGCCGTGGTGCACGGTGACGCCCCAGAAGTCGAGGTCGCGCGCATCCATGTCGTCGAACATCGCGGCGACGCTCGCGACCGGCCCGAGGATCGTGAAGTTGTAGAGCACGAGCTCGTCGATCTCGGCCATGGCGTCCCAGCCGATGTGCTCGATCGCCGTCTTGTAGGCCCACGAGTCGAAGCCGCGGTTCTCGCGCTGCAGCAGCTCGGTGCCGGGGCGCGCCTCGAACTCGGCCCGGCTCGCGTCGTCGAGGGCGCCGTTGACGACCACGATCGTGCGCTCGAAGTGCGGCTGCACGCCGTCCAGCAGCGTGCGCACCGTCTCGTCGGCGACGCCGTCGCCGTCGTAGAAGAAGAAGATGCCGACGCGGCGCACCGCGTCGAGGTTGGCGAGCCGCACTAGCGGTTCCGCAGCCGGCGCAGCAGCGAGCCGACGCCGCGACGCGCGACGCGCTTCGCGCGCACCGCGACGGCGCGCGGGTGCGGCAGCCGGTCGCGGCTCGCCGCGAGCTGCGCCTCGAGCTCCATCACGCGGTGCTGCGCCGAGCGCAGCTGCGCGACCTCGGTGGCGCGCTCGCGCTCGAGGCGCGACAGCTCGCTCCGCAGTCGCTCGATCTCGTCCCGGTCGGGCGCGGTGGCATCCATGCCGGCCAGCCTAATCGCCGCCCGCTCAGGCGAACGCGGACTGGCCCGTGATGGCTCGGCCGACGATGAGCGCGTTCATCTGCGCCGTGCCCTCGTAGGTGTACAGCGCCTCCGCGTCGGCGAAGAAGCGCGCCACCTCGTAGTCGGTGACGATGCCGTTGCCGCCGCACACCTCGCGGCACCAGCCGACGACCTCGCGCATCCGGCTCGTCACGTAGGCCTTCGCGAGCGCCGAGTGCGCATCCTCCTGGCGGTCCTCGTCGAGCATGCGCGACACCTGCACGCACAGGGCGATCGACGCGGTGATGTGGCCGAGCGACTTCGCGAGCATGTCCTGCACGAGCTGGTGGCCCGCGATCGGCTTGCCGAACTGCACGCGCTCGGTCGTGTAGCGGACGGCCGCCTCGTAGGCGCCCATCATCACGCCCACGGCGCTCCAGGCGACCTCGGCGCGCGTGAGGCGCAGCACCCGCGCGGTGTCGCGGAAGCTGTTGGCGCCCTGCAGCCGCTGCGACTCCGGCACGCGCACGCCCTCGAGCACGATGTCGGCGTTCTGGACCATGCGCAGCGAGATCTTCCGCTCGATCTTGCTGGCAGAGAAGCCCGGCGTCGTGGTCGGCACGATGAAGCCCTTCACCCGACCGTCCTCGACGTCCTTCGCCCAGATGACGACGATGTCGGCGTGCGTCGCGTTGCCGATCCAGCGCTTCTCGCCGTCGAGCACCCACTCGTCGCCGTCGCGTCGAGCGGTGGTGCGCAGCCCCTGCGCCGAGTCGGAGCCGGAGAGGGGCTCGGTGAGCCCGAACGCGCCGACCACCGAGCAGTCGGCGAGCCGGGGCAGCCACTCGGCCCGCTGCTCGGCGCTCCCGGTGACGCCGATGGTGCCGGCGACGAGCCCGTTCTGCACCCCGATGAAGGTCGAGACGGATGCGTCGACGCGGCTCATCTCGAGCGCGACCCAGCCGCGGTAGACGGCCGAGTTCTCGAACCGCGCGGTCTCGGGCCACGCGCCGCCCACGACGCCGAGCGCGCCGAGCTCGGGGATGAGCTCGGTCGGGAAGGCGTCGCGGTGCCAGTGGTCGAGGATCACCGGGCGCACGCGCTCCTCCATGAAGGAGCGGATCTCGGCGAGCGACGCGCGCTCCGCGTCGGTCAGGTCGGCGGCGAACCCGTAGAAGTCGCTCGCGAGCGGGGTGAACGTCATGGATCCTCTTCCTCCCGGCCGACCTGGCCGTCGCGGCAAGGCTACGACGGCGCATGGGGGTCGGGCCGGGCCGTTGGTACGCTCGAGCCAAACTGCCGGAAGGAGACCGCGGCCGTGTTTGTGCCGATCGCCAACGAGCCGCGGGACTACGCCTGGGGCAGCACCACCCTGCTCGCGTCCTACCTGGGCCGCGACGCCTCCGGCGCGCCCGAGGCCGAGCTGTGGCTCGGCGCGCACGCGGGCTCGCCCGCCGTCGTCACCGCGGGCCCGCACGCGGGGCGCGACCTCGGCGCCGCGATCGCGGCCGAGGGCGGGCAGCCGCCCGCGATGCTGCTGAAGGTGCTCGCCGCGGCGGAGCCGCTGTCGCTGCAGGCGCATCCGGATGCGGCGCGCGCGCGGGAGGGCTTCGAGCGCGAGGATGCGGCGGGCATCGCGCGCGACGCACCGCACCGCAACTACCGCGACCCGCATCCGAAGCCCGAGATCATCGTCGCGGTCACCCCCTTCGAGGCGCTCAGCGGCTTCCGGCCCGCGGTCGAGGCGTCGGCGGTGGCTGCCGCGCTCGCGGCCGTCGACGACCGCCTCCGCCCGCTGCACGAGCACGTGCTCGCCGGCGACGCGATGCCCTGGCTGCTCTCCGGCGCGAGCGAGGTCGCGCCGATCGTGGCGGCGGCCGTCGCCGCCGCACCGGTGCTCGCCCGGTCGCATCCGGTCGAGGCCGACACCATCGCCCGGCTCGCGGCCACGCATCCGGGCGACCCGGGCATCCTCGTCGCGCTGCTGCTCAACCGCGTCTCGCTCGCGCCGGGGGAGGCGCTCTTCCTGCCGGCGGGCAACCTGCACGCGTACCTCTCCGGCCTCGGCATGGAGCTCATGGGGCCGAGCGACAACGTGCTGCGCGGCGGGCTCACCCCCAAGCACGTCGATGTCGCAGAGCTCCTCGCCGTCGTCGACCCGACGCCGCTCGTCGATCCGCGGCTGCCCGCGACCGCGCTCGAGGGTGCGATCGCGTACCGGCCGGCCGCGCCGTTCGAGCTGCGACGCGTCTCGGGTGCGCACGACGTGGAGGCCGGCAGGGGACTGCTGCTGACGGTCTCCGGCGGCACCGCGACCGTCGACGGCGTGCAGCACCGGTTGGGCCGCGCGGCAGCGGCGTGGATCGAGACGTCGTCGCCGTTCCGCGTCGAGGCCGCGGAGGCGTGGCTCGCGCTCGAGCACGACACGCCGTGACGGCGTGGTGCCGGGCCGACGGGCCGCGACACTCCTAGAATCTCCGACTTGACGCGGAGCGAACTACACCGGTGTAATTGGTGCAACGCAGGCCCGGCCGGGGTCCTGCAGAACCCGGGGGAACGCCATGCGAGAAGGAGTGCAGCGCAGCACTGCAGCGCAGGCCATCGACGAGAGCGGCCTGCGCCGCGGAGTGCCGGGAGACTGGTTCGTCGATCCGGTGATGCTCGGCGTCCCGGGCGTGCGCAGCGACGTCGACGACGCACCCCTCGCCTGGCAGGCCGACGCGCTCTGCGCGCAGACCGACCCCGAGGCGTTCTTCCCCGAGAAGGGCGGCTCCACCCGCGACGCGAAGCGCATCTGCGAGTCGTGCGACGTGCGGCAGCAGTGCCTCGAGTACGCGCTCGAGAACGACGAGCGCTTCGGCATCTGGGGCGGGCTCTCCGAGCGCGAGCGCCGCAAGCTGCGCAAGCTCGCCTGAGCACCTCCGCAGGGACTGTGTCGCCGCCCGGAGCCGGGCCCGCTGACCATTAGGCTCGGCCCATGACCGTCGTGATGACCATGATGGTGCGCGACGAGGCGGACATCATCGCCGCCACGATCGAGCACCACCTCGCCCAGGGGATCGATCGCATCCTCGTGACCGACAACGCGTCCGTCGACGGCACGAGGGAGATCCTCGCCGAGTACGCGGCCATCGCGCCGATCACGATCTTCGACGACCCCGAGCATCGCAAGCAGCAGGCGCAGGTCGTCACGCGGATGGCCCGGCTCGCGTTCGAGGAGCACGGCGCCGACTGGGTGCTCAACGGCGACGCGGACGAGTTCGTGCGCGCGGTCGACCCGTCGCTCTCGGTCGCGGAGGCGCTCGCGCGCACGCCGCGGGAGATCGGCGCGTTCACGATCCCGGTCGTCAACCTCGTCGGCCCGATGGCCGTGCGCGGCTCGGGGCTGCGCCGGCTCCTGCTCCGCGACGAGCGCACCCTCGACGCGCTCCGCGCCGCCGGCGTGCACGCGCACCCGACCCCGAACGCCGTCCACGTGGGCAGCGCCGACGTCGAGGTCGCGCACGGCAACCACTTCGTCTCCATCGAGCAGCAGGGCGAGCCGCCCGCCGAGGCGGCGCTCGAGGTGCTGCACCTGCCGTGGCGATCCTCGTCGCAGTTCGAGCGCAAGACCGAGAACATGGGCCGCGCGTACGAGCAGAACCCCGACCTGCGCCCGAGCGCGAACCACCACGGCATGCGCGACTGGCGGCGGATGCGCGCCGGCGTGCTGCTGCCGTTCCTGGCGCGGCGGATGCCGACCGCCGACGAGCTCGACGTGCCCGGCTACCGCGAGGACGCGTCGCTGCTCGAGAGCCTCGAGCGGCTCGAGCCGCTGCTGCCCGAGCGGCTCGCCGCGGTGCTCGACGACCACGCCGACGAGCCGTTCAGCACCGCCCAGATCGCGGAGCAGCGGGCGCTCGCCGAGCTGCTCGCGCCCCTCGACCAGGTCGCGCAGGACGACATCGTCGCGCTCCGCGACGAGCTCGACGCGCGCAACACGGAGCTGTACCGGCTGCGGCTCGAGCGCGAGACGCTCGACCAGATCCCCGGCGTCGCGGCGCGCATCGCCGCCGAGCGCGAGGAGGCGTGGCTCGCGGGGCTCGAGGCGGGAGCCCCCGCCCGTCGTGCCCTCGAGGGCCAGCTGGCCGACGCGCGCGAGCAGGCCGCGCGGGCGATCGCGGGGCGCGACCAGGCCGCCGCGCAGCTGCGCGGCATCCGCGAGCACCCCGCGGTGCGCGCCGCGAGCGTCGTGAAGCGCGTCGCGCGCATCGGCCGCGGCTGAGGGCGGTCCGGCGGTCCGATAGGGCGGCACACCGCCCGCAACCCCGGGCGGCGGCGACGATCGCACCTAGCCTTGCCGAGTGCATCCGAGGGTCTTCGCCGTGCTCGCGGCCAGCAATGGCGCCGCGTACCTGCCGGCGACCCTCGCCGCGATCGCCGCGCAGTCCGCCTCGCCGGAGCGGATCGTCGCGGTCGACGGCGCCTCCCGCGACGACTCGCGGGCGCTGCTCGAGGCCTCGCACGCGAGCAGCGTCGTCGTCGCCCAGCGGCTCGCCTACGGCGCGCTGATCGCGAAGGGCGTCGCCGCGCTGCCGCCCGCCGAGGACGGCGACTGGCTCTGGCTGCTCGCGCACGATGCCGCGCCGCACCCGCGGGCGCTCGAGGCGCTGCTCGCGCACGTGGAGTCGCACCCCAGCGTCGCCGTCGTCGGCGCGAAGGTGATGCGCGCCGACGAGCCCGACCGGTTCGCGGAGTTCGGGCAGTCGATGACGCCGTTCGGCCGCAGCCTGCTGCTGCACGAGGGCGAGCTCGACCAGGGCCAGCACGACGACGACTCCGACCGGCTCGGCGTGGCCGAGACGGGCATGCTCGTGCGCCGCGACGTCTTCGAGGCGCTCGGCGGCTTCGATCCCGTGCTGCGGTCGATCGACGCGGGCCTCGATCTCGGCGTGCGCGCCCGCCTCGCCGGGCACCGCGTGGCCGTCGAGCCGCGCGCGCGGGTGCGGCGGGCCGGCGGCCCTGAGCACTTCTCGGCGCGCGCCGTCAGCGACGCCGGCCGCGTCGCCCTTGCCCGTCGTGCCCAGCTGCACCGCCGGCTCGCCTACGCGAACCCGCTCGCACTGCTCGTGCACTGGCTGCTGCTGCTGCCGAACGGCGTCGTGCGCTCGATCGCCCACCTGCTCGCGAAGCGGCCGGCCGCCGTGCTCGCCGAGTGGCGCGCGACCCTGCTCGCCCTCGTCGACGTGCCTGCCGTCGTCCGCGCCCGGCGCCGCATCGCCCGGGCGCGGGCCGCGAGCTGGTCGACCCTGCGCCCGCTGCGCGCGTCGTGGCGCACCGTCCGCTCGCATCGACGCGCGGTGGGCGATCCCGAGCGGATGCACCGCACGGCGGACGAGCGGGTCGGGTTCGTCGAGGGCGCCGGGCTCTGGGTGGCGGCCGCGGCACTCGTCGTCGGCGTCGTGCTGCACCCGCAGCTGCTCGGCGCCGCCGCCGCCACGGGCGGTGCGCTGCTGCCGCTGTCCGACTCGCTGGGCGACCTCTGGGCGAACGCGCTCGCCGGTCCGCGCGACGCGCTCGGCCAGCTCGTCGGACCGGCCGACCCGTTCACGCTGCTGCTCGCGCTGCTCGGCTCGCTCACGCCCTGGCAGCCCTCGACCGCGATCGTGCTCCTGCTCTGCCTCGCGCCGGCGATCGCGGCGGTCACGGCCTTCTTCGCCGTGCGGCGCATGACCGACTCGCGCTGGGTGCCCGCGGTCGCGGCAGCGGTCTGGTCGCTGTCGCCGACGCTCCTCGTCGCGGTCGTCGACGGCCGGCTCGGCGCCGTGCTCGCCCACCTCGCGCTGCCGCTCGCCACCGCCGGCGTGCTGCTCGCGCACCGGTCGTGGCGCGCGGCGGGGGCCGCCGCGATCCCGCTCGCGATCGTCGTCGCCGGAGCGCCCGTGCTGCTGCCCGCGATGGCGCTCCTCGTGCTGCTCGGCGTCGCGGTCGGCTGGCGCTCGCCGCTGCGCCCGCTCGCGGCCGCGCTGCCCGCGATCGCGCTGCTCGGCCCGGTGGTCGCTGCGCGCTGGATGGCCGGCATCCCGCTCGCCGCGCTCGCGGATCCCGGCCTGCCCCGCGCATCCGCCCCGCCGACCGCGATCGAGGCGGCGCTGCTGTCGCCCGACAGCGCGCTCGCCGGGCTCGAGGGCGCTGTCGCGCTCGCGCAGCTCGACGCGACGTGGTTCGCGCTCGCGCTGCTCGCGCCGCTCGCCCTCGCCGCGCTCGCCGGCGTCGTGCTGCGGCCGACCCGCGCGTGGCCGTGGCTGCTGCTGCTGGTCGCGGGCTACGCCACCGCCGTCGGCGCGTCCCGGCTCGCGCTCACGACCGTCGACGGCGACCCCGTGACCGTCTGGGCCGGCTCCGGCGCGTCGCTCGCGCTCGCCGCGCTCATCGCGCTCGCCGTCACCGCCGCCGAGGTCGACGACCGGCGCGCGGGCGTGCCGGGCGGGCTGGTCGCGGTGTTCGCCGTGGTCGCGGCCGTGCCGGTCGTCGTCGCGACGTTCCTCGCCCCCGACGTCGTCGGTCCCGCGCCCGACCGGCGGATGCCCGCCTTCGTCGACGCCGCGACCGCCGACGACCCCCGGGTCGGCACCGTCGTGCTGCACCCGCTGGCCGAGGACGTGCTCGCGGTCGAGATCGAGCGCGGGCACGGCACGACCCTCGACGACCTCGCCACCGGAGAGCTCGTGCGGTCCGCGGCCGGGCCCATCGACGCCGAGCTCGGCCAGGCGGCGGTCGACCTCGCCTCGGGCGCCGACGTCGACGTCGACGCGCTGCTCGACGGGCAGGGCGTGCGGTTCGTGCTGCTCGAGCAGGAGCGCGAGGGCGCGGCCGGCCTCCACGACCGCGCGCAGCGCTCGCTCGACGCGCGCGGCGACCTGCAGACCATCGGCCAGACCGAGGCCGGGCTGCTGTGGCAGCGGCTCGAAGCCGTGCCGACGCCGCCGATCGAGCGGCCGTCGTGGGCGGGATGGCTGCTGCTCGGCCAGCTCGTGGCGCTCGGCGCTGCGGTGGTGGCGGCGCTGCCGTCGCTGCGCCGCGGAGCGCGCGTGCGCACCAGGCGGCTCGAGGGAGCGGGGGAGTGGCAGTGACCGACCGGGACACGGGCGCACCGCTCGACGAGTCGCAGGAGTTCGACGACCCGTCGCCGATCGGCGAGCCGGAGCCGCCGCGCGCGCACGAGCCGACCGCGGAGGAGCTCGCCGTCGAGGCGGCGGCGACCCCCGGCGACGGCGACATCGCGAGCGATGTCGTGCTCACCGACCGCGAGGCGGCCGCGAACGACGCCGCCGAGACGGTGCGGCGCGTCGATCGTCGCGACCTCGCCCGCTGGGGCGCTCGCGGCGCGGCGGGGCTCGCCGCGCTGGCGCTCGGCCTCGGCGCCGTGCTGGGGGCGAACGCGCTGCCCGACGACGCGCGCATCGCATCGACCGCACCGTCCACCCTCGTGCAGCCCGCCTCGCCGCTGCAGTCGCGCGTGTGCGCCGGGCCAGCGCTGCGCGTCGGCACCTCCGACGGCGTGGACGCGCTCGCGATCTCGGGGCTCGCCGACGCGGCGGTCGAGGTCGGCAGCCTCGGCGGCGACGTGTCGCAGGCGCAGCTGGTCGTGCCGACCGTCGAGGGCGTCAGCGGCGGCGACGCCGTCGCCCAGCGCGGCGAGGCATCGACGCTCTCGGCCGCCCAGTCGCTCGACGTCGACGTCGACGCGGTCGCCGGGTTCGCGGCGAGCGAGTGCGCCGAGACCCGCCTCGACCAGTGGCTCGTCGGCGGCTCCACGCGCACCGGTCGGCAGACGGTGCTGACGATCGCCAACGCGGCCGAGGTCGGCGCGAGCGTCGACGTCACCGTCTACGGGCCGGACGGGCCCATCGAGTCGGTCGGCTCGACCGGTCTCGCCGTCGCGCCCGGCACCGAGACGGTGCTCGACCTCGCGGCCATCGCGCCCGGCGTGCCCGACGCCGTCGTGCACGTCGCCGCGAGCGGCGCGCCGGTCGCCGCCCACCTGCAGCAGACGACGACGCGCGGCCTCGAGCGCGGTGGCTTCGACGTGATCGACCCGGTCGTGATCGGCACCCGGGCGGTGCTGCCGGGCGTGCGGGTCGACGCGCCGTCGGGCCTCGAGACGCAGCCCGACTTCGACGACACCGTGCCCGTGCTGCGCGTGCTCTCGCCGACCGGCGGCTCCCTGTCGCTCGCCTTCCGGTCGGCCGACGGCTCGGTGCTCGAGTCGCAGGGCGAGCTCGAGGCCGGCATGGTCACCGACTTCCCCCTCGACGAGCTGCCGCCCGGCACCGTCGCGATCCTCGTCGAGTCGGATGCGCCGGTCGTCGCGGGCGCGCGCACCGTCGCGACCTCGGCCGCCGGGCTCGACTTCGACTGGGCCGCGGGCGGGCAGCCGCGCTCCGGCATGTCGGCGATCGCGGTGCCGCCCGGCCCCGGCGCCACCCTGCACGTCGTCAGCCTGTCGGCCGAGGAGCAGCAGATCACCGTCGACGGCGAGCCGGTGACGCTCGCCGCGGACGGGATGCTCGAGCAGCGCGTCGAGCCGGGATCGGTCGAGGTCGAGGGCGAGCAGCTCGTGGTCGGCGTCGGCTACCGCAGCGACGGCGCGGTCGGCGGGTTCACCGCCAGCCCGCAGGGTCCGGCGGCCGAGGGCGTGCTCGTCCTGCACTGAGGGGCGCCGCTGCGCGGCATCGAGCGCTCCGGCCTCAGTGGTGGCGCCAGCGGTCCGGCGCGACCTCCCACGGGTCCCGCCCGATGAGCTCTGCGGCCGCACGGAAGACGGCGCCCTCGATCGCGACCTGCCGGTGCCACGGATCGTCGATGTGCACGCGCGGCAGCCGCTGGAGCGGCAGGCGGTAGATCGTGATGATGCGCTGCGCCGTGTCGACGGCCCACTCGGGCACCTCTTCGATGCGATCGGCGATCGAGCGCGGCGGCATGTCCGCCCACTGGAAGAGCACGTCGCCGAGCTCTGCGGGCCACAGCGCCATCACGTAGTCGGCGGCATCCGCGGCGATGTCCTCGAAGCGCGTCTCGCGGGAGGAGAGGAACGGCAGCACCGGCCCGGCCACCGACGAGCGCATCTCCCGGCCGTGGCGGGAGCCGCGGGAGTGCGTGCGCGCATGCATGGCGCCATCCTACGTGTCGCCCGGCCCACCGCTCCGGCGCCGGTACCCTGGGGCTGATGGATGACGCGATGTGCTCACGGCCCGGCTGCCGCCGGTACGCCGACCGCACCGTCACCGTCGACTACGCGGCGCAGCTGCTGGTCGTCGGCCCAGTGCAGCCCGCCAGCCGGCGCGGCGCGATCGAGGGCAGCTACGACCTGTGCGACCCGCATGCCGACCGCGCGTCGGGACCGAGCGGATGGCAGGTCGTGCGCCACGAGCCCGACCGCGCGCGCTGATCGCGACCCGACACCCGAGACCCGAAGAGGAACCATGGCGCTGACCGACATCGTGAAGGCGTACGACGTGCGAGGGCTCGTCGACGGCCAGCTGACCGACGACGTCGTGCGCGCGCTCGGCGCGGCGTTCGCCGACGAGGTCGGCACGGCCGCCCCGATCGTGATCGGCCACGACATGCGCGAGTCGTCGCCCGTGCTCGCGGCGGCGGCCGCCGACGGCGCGCGCGCCCGCGGCGCCGACGTGGTGATGATCGGGCTCTGCTCGACCGACGCCACCTACTTCGCCTCCGGCACGCTCGACGCGCCCGCGATGATGTTCACCGCATCCCACAACCCCGCCGCCTACAACGGCATCAAGTTCTCGCGCGCTGGCGCGCGCGGCGTGAGCCTCGAGACCGGCCTCGCCGCGATCCGCGACGGCGCGCAGCGCTACCTCGACGAGGGTCTCGTCGAGGCGCCGAGCCGCGGCGAGCTCACCGAGCGCGACGTGCTCGCCGGCTACGCCGCGCACCTTCGCTCGCTCGTCGACCTCTCCCGCATCCGCCCGCTCAAGGTCGTCGTGGACGCGGCGAACGGCATGGGCGGCATGACCGTGCCAGCGGTGCTCGGCGACGCCGCCGGCCTCGGCGCGCTGCCGCTCGAGATCGTGCCCCTCTACTTCGAGCTCGACGGCACCTTCCCGAACCACGAGGCGAACCCGCTCGACCCCAAGAACCTCGTCGACCTGCAGGCCGCCGTCGTCGAGCACGGCGCCGACCTCGGGCTCGCGTTCGACGGCGACGCCGACCGCTGCTTCGTGATCGACGAGCGCGGCGGCGCCGTGTCGCCGTCGGCGGTCGCCGCCATCGTGGCCGAGCGGGAGATCGCCCGCGTGCGCGCCGAGGGCGAGCGCGACATCGTCGTGCTCCACAACCTCATCACGAGCCGCGTCGTCCCGGAGGTCATCAGGGCCGCCGGCGCGACGCCCGTGCGCACCCGCGTCGGGCACTCGCTCATCAAGGACAAGATGGCCGAGACCGGCGCGGTCTTCGGCGGCGAGCACTCCGCGCACTACTACTTCCGCGACTTCTGGGGCGCCGACAACGGCATGCTCGCCGCGATGCACGTGCTCGCCACGCTCGGCGCCGAGGCCGAGCCGATGTCGCAGCTCGCGGCCCGCTACTCGCCGTACGCCGCGTCCGGCGAGATCAACTCCACCGTCGCCGACGTGCCCGCCGCGTACACGCGCGTCGTCGAGGCCTTCGCGGGACGCGGCGAGTTCGACGAGCTGGACGGGCTGACCGTGACCGCGCCCGACGGCGCCTGGTGGTTCTCGGTGCGGCCCTCGAACACCGAGCCGCTGCTGCGGCTCAACGCCGAGGCCGAGCAGGAGCCGACGATGGTCGCGATCCGCGACGAGGTGCTCGCGCTCATCCGCGGCTGACCTCGGGCGGCCGGTCCCTCCCAGTACGCTGAGAGGCATGAGCAAGCTCCTGGTCACCGGCGGCGCCGGCTTCATCGGCTCGAACTTCGTCCACTACGTCGTCGCGAACACCGACCACGACGTGGTGGTGCTCGACAAGCTCACGTACGCGGGCGACCGCGCGACGCTCGCGGGCCTGCCGGAGGACCGCGTGCGGCTCGTGGTCGGCGACATCGCCGACGCGGAGGTCGCCGACCCGCTGGTCGCGGACGCCGACGCGGTCGTGCACTACGCCGCGGAGTCGCACAACGACAACTCCCTCGACGACCCGCGCCCCGTTCATCCACACGAACCTGATCGGCACGTTCACGCTCCTCGAGGCCGCACGTCGGCACGGCACGCGCTTCCACCACATCTCGACCGACGAGGTCTACGGCGACCTCGAGCTCGACGACCCGGCGAAGTTCACGCCCGAGACGCCGTACAACCCGTCGAGCCCCTACTCCTCGACGAAGGCCGGCTCCGACCTGCTCGTGCGCGCCTGGGTGCGCTCGTTCGGGCTCGAGGCGACCATCTCGAACTGCTCCAACAACTACGGCCCGCGCCAGCACGTCGAGAAGTTCATCCCGCGCCAGATCACGAACGTCATCGACGGCGTGCGTCCCCGCCTCTACGGGGCGGGCGAGAACGTGCGCGACTGGATCCACGCCGACGACCACTCGAGCGCCGTGCTGCGCATCCTCGAGCGCGGCCGCACCGGCGAGACGTACCTCATCGGCGCCGACGGCGAGAAGAACAACCTCGAGGTCGTGCAGGCGATCCTGCGGCTGATGGGCCAGGAGCCCGACGCGTTCGACCACGTGAAGGACCGCGCCGGCCACGACCTGCGCTACGCGATCGACGCCTCGAAGCTGCGCGACGAGCTCGAGTGGGAGCCGGCGTTCACCGACTTCGAGTCCGGCCTCGCCGACACGATCGAGTGGTACCGCGCCAACGAGGCATGGTGGCGCACGCAGAAGGCCGACGCCGAGGCGAAGTACGCCCAGGCCGGGCACTGAGAGCCCGCGCGTGAGGATGGAGCCCATGCAGACGGGCAAGCAGCTCGCCGTGCGCGAGACCCCGATCCCCGGGTTCCTGGTGATCGACCTGCCGGTCCACGGCGACAACCGCGGCTGGTTCAAGGAGAACTGGCAGCGCGAGAAGCAGCTGGCGCTCGGCCTGCCCGACTTCGGGCCGGTGCAGAACAACATCTCGTTCAACGCCGCACCGGGCGTGACGCGCGGCATCCACGCCGAGCCGTGGGACAAGTACATCTCGGTCGCCTCCGGTCGCGTCTTCGGCGCCTGGGTCGACCTGCGCGAGGGCCCGTCGTTCGGCGCGACCTTCAGCATCGAGATCGACCCGTCGATCGCGGTCTTCGTGCCGCGGGGCGTCGGCAACGCCTTCCAGGCGCTCGAGGAGGACACCGCGTACTCCTACCTCGTCAACGACCACTGGTCGGCCGAGGCGCAGGGCGAGTACACGTTCCTCAACCTCGCCGACCCGACCGCCGCGATCGCCTGGCCGATCCCGCTCGAGCGGGCAGAGCTGAGCGACAAGGACCGCGCGCACCCGATGCTCGCGGACGTCGCGCCGATGCCGCCGCGCCGGACCCTCGTGATCGGCGCGAACGGCCAGCTCGGCCGCGCGCTGCAGTCGCGCTGGGCGGACCGCCACGACGTCGACTTCGCCGGCCGCGACCGGGTCGACCTCGCCGCGCCCGCGTCGCTCGACGGCATCCGCTGGTCGACCTACGACACGATCGTGAACGCCGCCGGCTACACCGACGTCGACGCCGCCGAGACGCCCGAGGGCCGGCGCGCCGCCTGGGCCGTGAACGCGACCGGCCCCGCCCGGCTCGCCGAGATCGCCGCCGAGCACCGGCTCACGCTCGTCCACGTCTCGAGCGACTACGTCTTCGACGACCGCGAGGGGGAGCACGACGAGCGGGATCCGCTCGGCCCGCTCGGCGTCTACGCGCAGACGAAGGCCGCCGGCGACCTCGCCGCCGCCGCCGCGCCCAAGCACTACATCGTGCGCACCTCCTGGGTGGTCGGCGACGGGCGCAACTTCGTCTCGACGATGGCGTCGCTCGCGGCGCGCGGCACCGCGCCGCAGGTCGTCGACGACCAGGTCGGCCGGCTCACCTTCGCGAGCGAGCTCGCGCGCGCGATCGACCACCTGCTCGACAGCGGCGCCCCGCACGGGCTGTACAACGTCTCGAACGGCGGCGAGGCCGTGAGCTGGGCCGAGATCGCCCGCCGTGTGTTCGCGCTCGCCGGCAGCGACGCCTCGAGGGTGACGCCCGTGACGACCGACGCGTACTTCTCGTCGAAGACGGGCATCGCCCCCCGCCCGCGGCACAGCGCGATGCGGCTGGCGAAGCTCGAGTCGACCGGATTCACGCCCCGCGACCAGTTCGAGATGCTCGAGGAGTACGTGCGGACCCTGCCCGCAGCCTGAGCCGCCGGCCGCCCGCTCGCCGCCGCGCCCCGCTCGCCGCGTCCGCCGCGCTCCGCCCGGGACGAGCAGTGGTCACGATCGGCAGCTCCGGCTGCCTCGCCGTTGCCATCCTTCGACCACTGTCCCGCCCGCCGGCTGGCGCTGTGGTCACGATCGGCAGTTCCGCGCTGCCTCGCCGTTGCCGTCCTTGACCACTGTCCCGCTCGCCGGCCGGCGCAGTGGTCATTTTCGACAGCTCCGCCCGCTTCTGCACTGCATTCCTTGACCACTGCCTGCCCGGGGGCCGCCGCTCAGCGGCGGAGCGGGGATCCCGGCGCGGCGAGCGACCAGTAGCCGCGCCGGGGAGGGCCGTCGCCGCGCTCGAAGGCGGCGAGGCGCGACCGCACCTCAGCGACGAACGCCTCGAACTCGGGCCGACCGGAGCGCTGGAAGTGGACGGTGCCGAACCGTCGAAGGCGCCAGCCGAGCGCAGCGGCACCATCCAGGCGATCGAGGTCGCGAGCCGCCTGCACCGGATCCTCGTGGTGGCCGCGGCCGTCGTAGTCCCAGCCCGCGCGAAGCTCCGGCCATCCGCCGTCGAGGCGGAAGAGGAACCGCCCCTGCTCGTCGTAGACGTTGAAGTTCAGCAGCATCGGTGGAGCACCCAGGTCGAGCATGAGCAGACGCGACTCCGTCTCCCGCGGCGACTCCGACCCGACCTGCGCGGCGGCCAGCGCGCGCAGGGCGGCGGGGACCCCGCGCGCTCCGGTGAAGCGACGGCAGTGCTCGGCCAGGGCCTCGATCGTGAGCGGCGACGGCCGGCGGGGCGAGATGAGCCAGTCGGCGACGATCGTCAGCTCGACCTCGTCGAGGATCGTCGCGAGGTGGACGAAGGTGTCCTCGGGCGACTCGACGCGCAGGCCGTCGACCCACACGGCGCGCGCCTTCTGCCGGTGTCCGACGACACCCGGCCGTCGCATCCGGTTGCCGCCTGTCGGGGATGCGACATGGATGGGGTCGTCGGCGAGGCGCAACGGCAGCGGCATCCCGTGCGCCCGGGCCGCCGTCGTGTGCGAGAAGCACTGGTCGTCGCGCTGCAGCGCGCGCAGCGCGGCGAGGAAGGCCTTGTCCTCGTCGGTGGCGAAGGCATCGGCCGTCACCCGAGCGCCGTGCGCGGGGGCCGCCAGCGCACGACGACGGAGCGCCGCCGAGGTCGCGCCCGCCGCCCTCGCGGCGCCGACCGACGTTGCCCAGGGCAGGTGGTCCATCCCCGCATGGTGACGGTCGACGCCGCTCGCCACCGGCCCTCGCGACCGGGTTGTGGAGAGCTGCGTGCGACGCCCGCAGTGCGCGGTGGTCACGATCGGCAGGCAGGCGGACGCATCCGCTGCAGCCTGTGACCACGGTTTCGTCCACCACCGTCGGCAGTGGTCAGGGAATGCGGTGGAGGTGTCCCCGGAGTTGCAGATCGTGACCAGTCATCGCTGGAGGCCGTCGAGGCCGTGGCGGCCGTCGGGTCGGTGGGGCGGCCGGGGTGGTGGGGCGGATGCCGCCGACAGCCGACGGGTGGGAGGATGGTCGGCATGACCGACACCGCCTCCCGCGCCCTCGAGCACGCCCCCTTCGACCACCGGGTGCGCGACCTGAGCCTCGCCGAGTCCGGCCGCCACCAGATCCGCCTCGCCGAGCACGAGATGCCCGGCCTCATGGAGCTGCGCCGCCGCTACGCCGACGAGCAGCCGCTCGCCGGGCAGCGCATCGCGGGCAGCCTGCACATGACGGTGCAGACGGCCGTGCTCATCGAGACGCTCGTCGCGCTCGGCGCCGACGTGCGCTGGGCGAGCTGCAACATCTTCTCGACCCAGGACGAGGCCGCCGCGGCGATCGTCGTCGGCGCCGGCACCCCTGAGGCGCCGGCCGGCGTGCCGGTGTTCGCCTGGAAGGGCGAGACGCTCGAGGAGTACTGGGCCTGCACCACCCGCATCTTCGACTTCCCCGACGGCCCCACGCTCATCCTCGACGACGGCGGCGACGCGACGATGCTCGTGCACCGCGGCCGCGACGCCGAGCTCGCCGGCGTCGCGCCGGTCACGCCGGAGGGCGCGCCCGACGAGCTGCGCGTGATCGACGCGCTCATCGCGCGCACGCTCGAGGAGGACCCGCAGCGCTGGACGCGCGTCGCCGAGCAGCTGCGCGGCGTCACCGAGGAGACCACCACCGGCGTGCACCGGCTCGAGCAGCTGTTCGCCGACGGCAGGCTGCTGTTCCCGGCGATCAACGTGAACGACGCGGTCACGAAGTCGAAGTTCGACAACCGCTACGGCATCCGCCACTCGCTGCCGGACGGGCTCAACCGCGCCACCGACGTGCTGATCGGCGGCAAGACGGCCTTCGTGGTCGGCTACGGCGACGTCGGCAAGGGCGCCGCCGAGGCGCTCAAGGGCCAGGGCGCGCGCGTGATCGTGAGCGAGGTCGACCCGATCTGCGCGCTGCAGGCCGCGATGGACGGCTTCCAGGTCGCGCGCGTCGAGGACGCGCTCGGCGAGGCCGACATCTGGGTCACGACGACCGGCAACGAGCACGTCATCACGCTCGAGCACCTGCAGGGCATGAAGCACCTCGCGATCGTCGCGAACGTCGGCCACTTCGACAACGAGATCGACATCGCGGCGCTCGAGCGCTCCGGCGCCGAGCGGATCGAGATCAAGCCGCAGGTGCACGAGTGGCGGATGCCGTCGGGCCGCTCGATCCTCGTGCTCTCCGAGGGCCGGCTCATGAACCTCGGCAACGCGACCGGCCACCCGTCGTTCGTGATGTCGAACTCGTTCTCGAACCAGGTGCTCGCGCAGATCGAGCTCGCGACGAAGGACTACGAGCTGGGCGTCTTCCGGCTGCCGAAGGTGCTCGACGAGGAGGTCGCGCGCCTCCACCTCGACGCGCTCGGCGCGCGCCTGACGACGCTGACCGACGCGCAGGCCGCCTACATCGGCGTGCCCGCCGAGGGCCCCTACAAGCCCGAGCACTACCGCTACTGACGTGCGGGAGCTGCGCCTGCAGGGGCGGCCGCCGGTCGTCCACGTCGTCCTCGCGGTGGTGTGCGGGCTGCTCGGCGCGTTCGTGGCGACCTCGATCGTGTGGCCGCTCGCGATCGCGTTCGGCGCGCTCGCGCTGACGTTCGCGCTGTTCGCGGTGCGGGCGGGCAGCGCACGCTTCGCCCTCGCGCTGACGCCGGAGCCCGTGCTGGAGCTCGGCAGCGTGTTCGGCCGCGCGAGCGCGCCGCTGACGGCGATCGCGGTCGTGCGGCGGCGGGGCGTCAACGGCGGGCACGGCCCCTCGTACGACGTCTGGGAGGCGATCGGTCGCGACGGGTCGAGGCTCGCGCGCGGCGCCGACCTCGGCCTGCACCACGAGGACCTGCGCGCGCTCGAGACCGAGCTGCGGCTCTGGCACGTCCCGCTCGAGCGCGCCTGACACCCGAACGCCGAGCTTCCCCGAACCGCGGGCTTCGACGCCGAGGACCCTCGATCCGGGGAGGTTCGACGTCGAGCGGGCGCGCTCAGAGCATCGCGTCGGCGAGCACGCGCAGCAGCTCGGCGAGCCGCGCCTGGTCGTCGGCGGGGATGCCGCGCAGCAGCCGCCGCTCGGCGTCGAGCAGCGCATCGAGCGCGACGTCGACGCGGTCGATGCCCTCGTCGGTGAGCCCGACGAGCCGCACGCGGCGGTCGGACGACCCGTCGACGCGCTCGACCAGCCCGGATGCGACCAGGTTGTCGATGCGGTTCGTCATCGTGCCGCTCGTCACCATCGTCTGCGCGATGAGGTCCTTGGGGCTGAGCGGCCCGTTCTCGCGCCGCAGCGCCGCGAGCACGTCCCACTGCCACGGCTCGAGGCCCGCGAGCTGGAACGCCTCCGCGCGCACCCGACCGAGCTGGCGCGAGATCCGCGTCATGCGGCTGAGCACGGCGAGCGGCGAGACGTCCGCGTCGGGTCGCACGCGCATCCACTGCGCCATGATGCGGTCGACGTCGTCGGTCATGCGCTCATCCTCGCACCCGCGCAGGCCCAGCTCAGGCCCAGTACGGGGGCACGAGCACGACCGCGAGCATGACGGCGGCCGTCACCGGGATCGCGACCGCGAGCGCGCCTGCCGGATGCCGCTGGTGCCACGGCATGCCCTGCGGCAGGGCACCGGCGCGGCGGGCGAGCACGAGCGGCACGAACGGCACGTCGAGCGCGCCACGGAACCGCTCCACGTCGACGGGGTCGAGGCCCTCGGTGTTCGCCTGCCCGAGCGCGCGCCCGGCGTCGTCGACGAACCACCACCGCTCGTGGTCGCGCGTCACCGGGATGCCGCGCGACGAGGCGCCCGGCGCATGCACGACGACGACGCCAGCGACGTCGGCGAGCCGCACGCTCCGGGCCGCACGCGGTCCGAACCGGAAGCGCGCCTCGGGCCCGGGCTGGTCGAGCTCCCACCGCCGCCGCGCGGTGCGGACCCGCACGGCGATGCTGAGCGCGACGGCGACGACGAAGAGCGCCGTCCACCCGGCGCTCAGCAGCGCGAGCGCCGCGAGGATCGCGACCCCCAGCCAGCTGAGGGCGCGCGCGAACCAGGACGCCCAGCGGCGGCCGGGGAGCGCGTTCGCGGTGAGCAGCGGGATCGACACCCCGCCAGGGTGGCACGGGTCGCCCGGTCGTCCGCTCCGCCCTCGCTCGCTGCGCTCGCGACTGGCGGCGTCGCAGACGACGAATCGTCGTCGTCCGCTCCGCCCTCGCTCGCGCGCTCGCGACTGGTGGCGTCGCAGACGACGAATCGTCGTCGTCTGCTCCGCCCTCGCTCGCTGCGCTCGCGACTGGTGGCGTCGCAGACGACGAATCGTCGTCGTCTGCTCCGCCACCAGGATTCGAACCTGGACAAACGGCTCCAAAGGCCGCTGTGCTGCCGTTACACCATGGCGGATCGCAGCCATCAGGGTACTGCGACCGTGCGCGCCGATCGCGCGCGCCGACGCCGATAGCCTGGAGTCGCACCACTGCACACCGTTGGGAGACCCCGTGCCCTCGATCGCCGTCATCGTGCTCGCCGCAGGCGCCGGCACGCGCATGAAGAGCCGCACCCCCAAGCCGCTGCATCCGCTCGCGGGCAAGCCGCTCATCGCGCACGTGCTGCGCACCGCGGGGGAGCTGCACCCCGAGGCGATCGTCGCCGTCGTCCGCCACGAGCGCGACCGGATGGCCGAGGCCGTGCTCGAGTTCGCCCCGCACGTGCGCATCGCCGACCAGGACGACGTGCCCGGCACCGGTCGCGCGGTCGAGCAGGGGCTCGAGGCGCTCGTCGGGTTCGAGGGCCACGTGGTCGTGCTCTCCGGCGACGTGCCGCTCATCGACGCCGAGACGCTCCAGGGCCTCATCGACCGCCACGAGCGCGAGGGCAACCAGATGACGCTGCTGTCCGCGCACCTCGGCGACCCGACCGGGCTCGGCCGCATCGTGCGCGACGAGGCCGGCTCGTTCGTGCGCATCGTCGAGCAGAAGGACGCGAGCGACGCCGAGCGCGCGATCGACGAGGTCAACGGCGGCATCTACGTGTTCGACGCCGCAGCGCTCCGCCGCGCGCTCGGCGGCATCGACCGCGACAACGCGCAGGGCGAGATGTACCTCACCGACGCGGCGACGCGCATCCAGTCCAGCGGCGGGCGCATCCAGGCGGTGCCCGCGGCCGACATCTGGGCGATCTGGGGCATCAACGACCGCATCCAGCTCGCCGCGGCCGCGCACGAGCTGAACGACCGCATCATCCGCCGCTGGCAGGCCGCCGGCGTCACCGTCACGGACCCGGCGTCCACGTGGATCGACGTCGACGTCACGCTCGCCGAGGACGTCACGATCCTGCCCGGCACGCAGCTGCACGGCGCCACCGCCATCGCCGCGGGCGCGACCATCGGCCCCGACACGACGCTCGTCGACACCGAGGTGGGCGAGGACGCGGTCGTGAAGCGCACCGACGCGACCCTCTCGGTCATCGGCGCGCGCGCGACCGTCGGCCCGTGGGCCTACCTGCGCCCCAACTCGGTGATCGGCGACGACGGCAAGGTCGGCACGTTCGTCGAGACGAAGAACACGCAGATCGGCGCCGGCAGCAAGGTGCCGCACCTGTCGTACATCGGCGACACGGTCGTGGGCGAGGGCTCGAACATCGGCGCCGGCACCATCACCGCCAACTACGACGGCCAGCAGAAGCACCGCACGACGGTCGGCTCGCACGTGCGCACCGGCAGCCACAACGTCTTCGTCGCCCCCGTGTCCATCGGCGACGGCGCCTACACTGGAGCCGGCACGGTCGTCCGCAAGGACGTCGAGCCGGGAGCGCTGGCGATCAACGTCGCACCGCAGCGCAACATGACGGGCTGGGTCGCTGCGAATCGCCCCGGGACGACGGCAGCCGACGCGGCAGCGGCGGCGGACACGCAAGCACCCAACGCCTAGGAGGCACCCGAGTGGCATCGATCGTCGCGAAGAACCGCAAGCACCTCGTGCTGGCGACCGGCAGGTCGCACCCGGAGCTCGCGAGGTCGGTGGCGGCCGAGATGGGCGCCGACCTCATGGACGTCGACAGCCGCACCTTCTCGAACGGCGAGATCTACGCGCGGTACGAGGGCTCCGTGCGCGGCTCGGACGCGTTCATCATGCAGTCGTACGGCGCCCCGGTGAACGAGTGGCTCATGGAGCAGCTCATCATGGTGGATGCGCTCAAGCGCGCATCCGCGAAGCGCATCACCGTCGTCATGCCCTACTACCCGTACTCCCGGCAGGACAAGAAGGGGCGCGGCCGCGAGCCGATCTCCGCCCGCCTGATCGCCGACCTGTTCAAGACCGCCGGTGCCGACCGCATCATGTCGATCGACATCCACGCGTCGCAGATCCAGGGCTTCTTCGACGGCCCGTTCGACCACCTGTTCGCGATGCCGGTGCTGCTCGAGCACTTCCGCACGGCGCTCGACCCCGACACCGTCACGGTCGTCTCGCCCGACATGGGCCGCGTGCGCGTCGCCGACGTGTGGAGCGACAAGCTCGGCGCTCCGCTCGCGATCATCCACAAGCGCCGCGACCCGCTCGTGCCGAACCAGGTCTCGGTGCACGAGATCGTCGGCCAGGTCGACGGCCGCGTCTGCCTGCTCGTGGACGACATGATCGACACCGGGCGCACCATCGTCAAGGCAGCGGAGGCGCTGAAGAAGAACGGCGCCACGAGCGTCGTCGTCGCCGCGACGCACGCGATCTTCTCCGGCCCCGCGCCGCAGATCCTGAACTCCGAGTGCATCGACAAGGTCGTCGTCACCGACACCCTGCCGCTGAAGGACGAGCAGCGCTTCGACGAAGCTGCAGGTGCTCTCGATCGCGCCGCTGCTCGCGCGCGCCATCACCGAGGTCTTCGAGGACGGCTCCGTCACGAGCCTGTTCGACGGCGCCGCCTGACCCGCGACGCTGCAGCATGACCTGGCATCGGGCCGACGGCGCGCACCCGACCGGCGACGGTGCCGAGCGGGTCGCGCGGGAACCGGTGACGCCGGCGCCGATGGGCGTCGCCCGCGCCATCGTGCAGGGGGCGCGGGCCGCCACGGTCTCGGCCGGCGCGGCGGCGGCGGTGCTGCTGCTGGGCACCCTGGTCGCGGGCATCCTCCTGTCGACGCTCGACGGGCCGGCCGACTTCGACCTGGCCGCCCGCGGCACGATGGCGAGCCTCGCCATCCTCGTGCTCGCGTGCGCACTCGGCGAGCCGCTCCGGATCGCCGCCGAGCGCCGGCTGCTGCTGCGCGACGCGCTGCGTGCACCGGAGGGCGCGACGCCCCCCGCCGTCGAGCGCAGCGCGCTGCACGAGGGCCCGCACGGCCCGCTGCTGGGTGCCGCCATCACGGGGATCGTCGTCGGCGGGGTCTGCCTGCCCATCGGTCTGCTGCTCGCGGCCGATGATCGCGAGGCGCTGCTCGCCCGCATCCTGGTGCCGACGATCGCGGCGCTGCTGCTCGCGGGCGGCATCGCGCTCGTGCGATCGAGCCGCCGCACGGGGGCGGGCCGCGCCCGCTGGACGCATCGGGTGGACAGCGCGAGCGGTCGGTGGGGCCGCGCGATCCTGCCGGTGCCGCGAGCCCACGCGCAGCGCCGCTACCGCGTGCTCGAGCTCACGGGGCTCGTGCTGCAGATCGGCGTGTACGTCTTCGTGGCCGGCATCTTCCTGCGCCAGCCGGGCATGCTCGCCGATCCGATCAGCTGGGACGACCGCGGGGAGCGGACGGTCGACGGGCTGCTCGTGGTGGGCTCCGTGACGATCGTCGCGTGCACGGCGCTCGCGCTCGCGATCCACGGCGGGCTGCTGCTGTCGGCTGCCGTGCGCGACGCACGGACGGTGCGGGCGCTCGAGCGGGGCGAGCGGGTGCGCCTCGAGCACATCGATGCCGTGCTGGTCGACCGCGGTCCGCTCGAGCGCGCGTCGGTCGTCGTCGGCGTCGTCGGCTGGCTCCTCGCGTCGTACGGCTGGGCGCCGACGTTCATGGTCGGCATCGAGTCCGCGGACGAGGTCGCCGGCATCCGGTGGCTGACGATCCTCTCGCTGCCGGGGCTCGCGCTCGTCGCACTCGCCTGGCTGCTGGGCGCGATCGGCGCGGCGCGGCTGCGCGCGCGGCGCGCGCGGGTGCAGCGGGTGCTGCTGCGCGACCCGCTGCCCGCAGAGGACGCGAGCGGGACGACCGACCGCCGCGCCGATGCGGTGCGGGACGTCGTGCTGCTGTCCGAGCGGCCCGGAGGCTGACGCGCGCTCCTCGTGGCGCTCCTGCCCGTGCCCGACGACCGGCGCCGGCGCGACGCCCGGTAGCATTCGATCGACCGGAGGTGCCCATGGCGATCCCTGCTTGGTTCTTGCCCGCGCTGCGGACGATCGGTGTGAACGGCGTGAAGTACGGCCCGCTCGTGTGGTCGTGGCTGGCCAGCAATCCCGACGTGGCCGAGCGCATCCAGCACGAGGTGCAGCGCCTCGGACGCTCGAGCGGGCAGGATCCCGATGCGATGCGCGCGAGCCTGAAGGCGATGCGCGAGCAGGTCGAGTACCTGCGCGACAGCGCGGACGACGACGCGGAGCGCGAGCGGGCCAAGGCGTGGTCGGCGTCGCTGACCCGCCTCGGCCACGCGGTCGAGATGCTCCGCGGCGGCAGCGCTCGCGCCGACCGCCTGCGCCTGCGCGCCCGCATCGACGCGCTCCGCGCCGAGATCCTCGACGCCTTCCTCATCGAGCAGATCGAGGATGCGGGGGGACCCGCGACCATCGAGCCCCGTGAGGACTGACAGCGCGCCCGCGGCGGTCACGACGAGCGTCGCGCTCGACTGCGCCTACTTCGACGCCTGGCGCTGCCGCTCGTGCTCGCTGCTCGCGACCCCGTACGCGCAGCAGCTCGCGCAGCAGCAGGCGCGCATCGAGGCGCTCCTGCCGCCCATGCGGTGGGATGCGCCGCACCCCAGCGCCGTCGGCGGGTTCCGCAACAAGGCGAAGATGGCCGTCGCCGGCACCGTCGACGCGCCGACGCTCGGCATCCTCGCGGCCGACGGCTCCGGCATCGACCTGCAGGCGTGCCCGCTGCACGAGCAGCCGCTCGTCGACGCGATGCCGGCGCTCGAGGCGCTCGTCCGCGCGGCGCGCATCACCCCGTACGACGTGCCGAGCCGGCGCGGCGAGCTGAAGCACCTCATCCTCACCGCATCGCCCGACGGCGAGCTCGCGCTGCGCATCGTGCTCCGCTCGAGCGAGGCGCTGCCGCGCATCGCCAAGCACCTGGGGCTGCTCGACGACCTGCCGCTCGTGAGCGTCTCGGCCAACCTGCAGCCCGAGCACAAGGCGGTGCTCGAGGGCGACGAGGAGCTGCTGCTCGCGGGTGCGGGGGTGCTGCGGATGCGCGTGAACGGCATCGGCCTGCGGCTGCGGCCCCGCAGCTTCTTCCAGACGAACACCGCCGTCGCGGCCGCGCTCTACCGGCAGGCGACCGCCTGGATCGACGAGGCGGCGCCCGCGAGCGTGCTCGACCTCTACTGCGGCGTGGGCGGCTTCGCGCTCCACGCGGCGCGTCCCGGCCGTCGCGTCGCCGGCGTCGAGGTGACCGCCGAGGCGATCGACGCGGCGCGCGAGACCGCCGCCGAGCTCGGAGCGGATGCGTCGTTCTCGGTGGGCGACGCGACCGGCGTCGACCTCGAGGGCGAGGGCGCGCCCGAGCTCGTGGTCGTCAACCCGCCGAGGCGCGGCATCGGCGAGCTCGCCCACCGGCTCGAGGCGAGCGCCGTCCGGCGCGTCGTCTACTCGAGCTGCAACCCCGCGAGCCTCGCCCGCGACCTCGCAGCGATGCCGAGCCTGCGCCCCGTGCGCGGCCGCGTCTTCGACATGTTCCCGCACACGACGCACGCCGAGGTGCTCGTCGAGCTCGTCCGCCGCTGACGTGCCGCCCGGCGTTCACCCGGTCCGCCTAGGGTCGGCGGCATGACCCAGCTGCAGCGGCGCCTCGGCGTGCCCGGCGCCATCGCGATCGGGCTCGGCGCGATGATCGGCGCCGGCCTCTTCTTCGTCTGGGCGCCGGCCGCGGCGCTCGCGGGCCGCCTGGCTGCCCGCCGCGATCGCCCTCGCCGGCGCGATCGCCGTGCTCAACGCGCTCTCGACCGCGCAGCTCGCGATGGAGCATCCGGTCTCCGGCGGCGCCTACGCCTACGGTCGCGCCGAGGTGGGGGAGCGGGTGGGCTTCGCGGCCGGCTGGCTGTTCCTCACCGGCAAGACCGCCTCGGCCGCGGCGATCGCCGTGATCGCGGGCCAGCACCTGTGGCCCGCGCACGCCCCGCTGGTCGCCGCGCTCGCCGTCGCGGCGCTCGCGGCGCTCAACATGCTCGGCGTGCGCGTCACCGCGTGGGCCTCTGCGGCGATCGTCGCGGTCGTGCTGCTCGTGGTCGGGCTCGCGCTCCTCTGGGCGGCGACCGGCGGTGCGACGACGCTCACCGCGACCGGGGACGGCTCGTTCGGGTTCGTCGGCGGCGCACCGCCGGGCCTGCCGTTCGGGATGCCCGTGCCCGCCGGCGCGATCGGCGTGCTGCAGGCCGCGGGGCTGCTCTTCTTCGCGTTCGCCGGCTACGCGCGCATGGCGACCCTCGGCGAGGAGGCGCGCGACCCGCGCCGCACGCTGCCGGTCGCGATCGTCGTCGGCCTCGGCGTCGTGCTCGCGCTCTACGGGCTCGTCGCGTGGGCGACGACCGCACGGCTGGGGGCGCGGCTGCCGCTGTCGGCGACGCCGGTCGCCGACCTGGTCGCGGCACCCGCCCTGCACGCCGCCGTGCTCATCGCCGGCGCGCTCGCATGCCTCGGCTCGCTGATGGGCATCCTCGCCGGGCTCAGCCGCACCGGCCTCGCGATGGCGCGCGAGCGCGACCTGCCGGGCGCGCTGTCGCGCATCGCCGACCGCACCCGCACGCCCGTCGTGGCCGAGGCATCCGTCGCCGCGCTCGCCATCGTCGGGGCGCTGCTGCTGCCGGCCGGCAGCCTGGTGGCCGTGTCGTCGACGTGCGTGCTGGCCTACTACGCGATCGCGCACGTCTCGGCCGATCCGGATGCGGCGGCGCGGCGGGCGGATGTGGCTGCCGGCGTGGCTGCCGTGGACGGGCGTCGGCCGCCTGCCTCGTCGTGGTCGTCACGCTGCCGTGGCAGGGCGTGCTCGCGACCGCCGCCTGGCTCGCGCTCGGCCTCGCCGCCCGCGCCCTCCTCCGGCGCTGACCGATCAGCAGCCGGCTCGACGAGCACCCAGCTAGGACGATCTGACGCTGCGCACCGTGCGCAGCGCCATCAGCCCCGGTCGTCCTGCTGTCCGGGCTGATGCTGGCCGACGCTGAGCGGCCTGCGTGTCCCATGCTAACGCCCGTCGACGCCCGCGCGGGCGGCGGCTCGTGCCCTCGACCGCCGTCGACCTGGACGCTGCGGCGTGCGGCACGGCCCCGATCGCCGACGAGACCGCGGAGGCGGCGACCGGATCGCTGCTGGTCGGCCGGCGGCATGGAGCTCGTCCTCGACGCCCAGATCGGTGCCGCGACCATGCACGGCGCGCACGAGGCGGGTCCGGTCCACGCGTGGGTGCTCGACGACGCGGGGCTCGTCGTCGGGTTCTCGGTGGCCGGTTCGGAGCGCCGACGGCACGCCCGTGCCAGGGAGCGTGCTGTGGCGGATCGCGCTGGGTGCATGCGCGCCGCGCGCGGCGGCGTCGGCCGGGGTGCTGCCGGACGGCGCCTACGCGCTGCTGCTGAGCGGGGCGATCCGTCCCCTCGACCACGTGCACGACCGGGTCGAGACCTGGGCGATCGCGCCGATCGCGATCACGGTCGTCGACGAGGAGGCGCAACCCGAGCGCTGACGAGAAGTGGCTGCCGGCCTGGCTGCCGTGGGCGGGCGCGGCCGCCTGCCTCGTCGCCCGCGCCATCCTCCGCCGCTGACCGATCTCGACCGCTGACCGATCTCGATCGTTGACCGATCTCGATCGTTGACCGATCTCAACCGGCTAACCTGGTATCACGAGGGGATAGTGCCCTCGTGATGCCGATCAGCCGGTTGAGAGTTCCCGTCAGTGGGTGTCGGTCGCCTCGATCTCGCTGCGGTCGCCCGACCACTGCGTGTGGAAGGTGCCCTCGCGGTCGGTGCGGCGATACGTGTGGGCGCCGAAGAAGTCGCGCTGGCCCTGGATGAGCGCGGCCGGCAGGCGGTCGGCGCGGAGGCCGTCGTAGTACGCGAGGCTCGACGAGAACGCGGGCGAGGGGATGCCCGCCTGCGCGGCCGCGACCACGACGCGGCGCCACGCCTCCTGCGTCGACGCCATCACGTCGCGGAAGTACGGGGCGACGATGAGCGCCGGCAGCTCGGGGTCGGCGGCGTAGGCGTTCGTGATGTCGTTGAGGAAGCGGGCGCGGATGATGCAGCCGGCGCGCCAGATGCGGGCGACCTCGCCCTTCTGGATGTCCCAGCCGTGCTCCTCGGCGGCGGCGACGATCTCGTCGAAGCCCTGCGAGTACGCGACGATCTTCGACGCGAACAGCGCGCGGCGCACGTCCTCGATGAACGCATCCGCGTCGTCGACGCGCCAGCCCTCCGCCGGGCCGGGCAGGTCGCCTGCGGCGGCGCGCTGCGCGAGCTTCGACGAGAGCGAGCGGGCGAAGACCGCCTCGGCGATGCCCGACACGGGCACGCCCAGGTCGAGGGCCGTCTGCACGGTCCACGCGCCGGTGCCCTTCGCGCCGGCGGCGTCGAGGATGACGTCGACGAGCGGCTGCCCGGTCGCGGCGTCGACCTGGCGCAGCACCTCGGCGGTGATCTCGATCAGGTACGACTCGAGCTCGCCCCGGTTCCACTCGTCGAAGACGTCGGCGATCTCGGCGGGGCTCTTGCCGGTGCCGCGGCGGATGAGGTCGTAGGCCTCGGCGATGAGCTGCATGTCGGCGTACTCGATGCCGTTGTGCACCATCTTGACGAAGTGGCCGGCACCGTCGGTGCCGACGTGCGTCACGCACGGCTCGCCCTCGGCGATCGCGGCGATGCCGGTGAGGATCGGGCCGAGCGTCTCGTACGACTCCGCCGTGCCGCCGGGCATGAGCGAGGGGCCGTTGAGCGCGCCCTCCTCGCCGCCGGAGATGCCGCAGCCGACGAAGTGGATGCCCGTCTCGCGCACGGCCGCCTCGCGGCGGATGGTGTCGGTGAAGAGCGCGTTGCCGCCGTCGACGATGATGTCGCCGGGCTCGAAGACCGACACGAGCTCGTCGATCACCGCGTCGGTGGGGCGGCCGGCCTTCACCATGATGATCGCGGTGCGCGGCGTCTGCAGCGAGTCGGCCAGCTCCTGCATCGTCGCGGCGCGCACGAAGCCCGCCTCCGGGTGCGCGGCGATCAGGTCGTCGGTCTTCTGCGTCGTGCGGTTGTAGACGGCGACGGTGTTGCCCTCGCGGCTGGCGAGGTTGCGGGCGAGGTTCGAACCCATCACGGCGAGGCCGACGACGGCGATGTTGGCGGAAGGCATGGCGGAGTCCTCTCGAAGTGGCAGTCCCAGGCTATGCGGTCCGGCATGCCGGGCCGGCCGGTCGCCGCGCTCTCGGGCGATGCGGAGCCTCGGCTGGTTGCATCGCGCCATGGACTCCGCCGCACCGCACGACCCGACCGGCCTGCTCGCCCCAGACGCCCGCCTCGCGCGGATGGCGACCGGCGCCTCCTGGAGCGAGGGCCCGCTGTGGCTGCCCGACCTGCGCGTGCTGCGCTGGAGCGACATCCACGGCGACCGGATCCTCGAGGTCGACGAGGCAGGTGCCATGCGCGAGCACCGCACGGGCGTGGAGTTCACGAACGGGCGGGCGCTCGGCCTCGGCGGCGTCGTGCAGTGCTCCCACGGGCGCCGGGCGGTCGAGCTCGAGGTCGACGGCGAGGCGACCGTGCTCGTCGACCGCTTCGAGGGCGCGAGGCTCAACTCGCCCAACGACGTCGCCGTCCACCCGGACGGCTCCGTCTGGTTCACCGACCCGCCCTACGGCATCGAGAAGCCGGAGGAGGGCCACCCGGGGGAGCAGGAGTACGGCGGATGCTTCGTCTTCCGCTGGAGCGCGGACGACGGCATCCGCGCGGTCGTCACCGACATGGCGAGGCCCAACGGCATCGCGTTCAGCCCCGACCTCACGACCCTCTACGTCACCGACTCCGCGGGCGAGGACGAGACGTCGGAGGCGCACACGATCCGCGCCTACCGGCTCGAGGGGGAGGGCGTGGCGACGCGCGCGGTCGACGGCCGCCGCGTGCACCGGATGGACGCCGGCACGCCCGACGGCATCGCCGTCGACGCGGAGGGGCGCATCTGGTCGTCGAGCGGCGACGGGGTGCACGTGCTCGACCCGGACGGGCAGCGCCTCGCGCACATCCCGGTGCCGGAGACGGTCGCGAACCTGTGCTTCGGCGACGACGGCTGGCTGTGGATCGCCGCGACCACGAGCATCTACCGGATCCGGACGGCCACCCGCGGGGCGTGACCCGGATGTCCCCCACCGGACGTCCAGGTCGGGCTCCTACCGTCGTCGCCATGCAGATCGGATACAAGCTCTTCGCCGAGGACGTCGCTCCCAAGGAGCTGATCCGACGGGCGGTCGAGGCCGAGCGCGCCGGCTTCGACTTCGTCGAGATCAGCGACCACTTCCACCCGTGGCTGCCCGAGCACCGGCACTCGTCGTTCGCGTGGGCGATCCTGTCGGCGATCGCCGCGAAGACCGACACGCTGCGGCTCGCGACCGGCGTCACCTGCCCGTCCATCCGCTACCACCCGGCGATCATCGCGCAGGCGGCGGCGACGCTGCAGATCATCTCCGACGGCCGCTTCACCCTCGGCGTCGGCGCGGGCGAGCGGCTCAGCGAGCACATCGTCGGCGACGGCTGGCCGGAGGTCGGCGACCGCCACACGCGCCTGCGCGAGGCGCTCGAGATCATCCGGCTGCTGTGGAGCGGCGGCAGCCACTCGTACCGCGGCGACTTCCTGCGGCTCGAGGACGCCCGCGTCTACGACCTGCCGGAGGCGCTGCCCGAGATCGTCGTCGCGGCGGGCGGCCCGCAGGCGGCGGCGCTCGCCGCCGAGCTGGGCGACGGCGTCTTCGCCACCGACCCGGATGCGTCGCTCATCGAGGCGTGGACCGCGGCGGGCGGCGACGGCCCGCGCTACTGCGAGGTGCCGACGGCGTTCGCGCCCGATGCCCGCGCGGGCGCGGAGGCGGCGCACGCGCGGTTCCGGTTCGGGCCGCTGGGCTGGAAGGTGCTCGCCGAGCTGCCAGACCCGGTCGCGTTCGACCAGGCGACGCAGTTCGTGCGCGTCGACGACATGCAGGATGCGTTCGCGTGCGGCCCCGACGTGGAGGTGCACGTCGCGGCGTTCCGCGAGTTCCGCGACGCGGGCTTCGACCACCTCGCGCTCATGGACGGCGGCCCCGACCCGGATGCGTTCTTCGGGTTCTTCCAGGACGAGCTGGGGCCGCGGCTGCGCGCGTCCGCCTAGCGTCAGCGCTCGGCGATGACGCGGCGCGACACCGCGATGTCGCGCTCGCCGTGCCCGCGCTCCACGATCTCGTCGAAGAACGCGCGCAGCGTCGGCAGCAGCGCGGCGTTCGTGCCGGTCGCCGCGGCGATGTCGGCGGCGAAGCCGAGGTCCTTGATCATGTAGCGGGCGATGCCCGAGGGCGAGTCGTCGCCGTGCACGAGCTTGTCGCGCCGGCTCTCGAGCAGGTTCGACCCGGCGTAGCCGCCGCCGAGCAGCGTCCACATCGCCTCGAGGTCGAGCCCCGAGCGGTCGGCGAGCACGGTCGCCTCGCCGAGCGCCGTGATGGTCGCGGCGACGACCAGCTGGTTGCACGCCTTCGCCACCTCGCCCGCGCCGAGCGGTCCCAGGTGCACGGGGCGCCCGCACGGGGCGAGCAGCGAGGCCGCGCGCGCGGCGTCGTCGGCCGAGCCGCCGAGCATGATCGAGAGCGAGCCCGCCTCGGCCCCGTCGACGCCGCCCGAGACGGGGGAGTCCACGACGCGCACGCGGCCGTCGCTCTCACCGGACAGCCGCTCGGCGAGCGAGCGCACCGCGGTCGCCGACGACGTCGACCCGATGAGCACGAGCAGCCCGTCCGTGCCCGCGCCGGCGAGCAGCCCGTCGGAGCCGTCGATCGCCCGCTCGAGCTCCGGCAGGTCGGGCAGCATCGACAGCACCGCACCGGCGCGCCGGGCGAGCTCGCGCGGCGACTCGACCCAGACCGCGCCGGCCTCGACGAGCCCGGGGCGCGCGGAGCGGCCGGTGATGACGACGGTGCGGCCGGCGTCGAGCAGTCGCCGCACCATCGGCTCGCCCATCGCGCCGAGGCCGATGACGCCGATCGTCTCGTCGCGGTCAGGGGTCGAGGATGCGCGGCTCATGCCGCCAGGGTACGGGCGCCGCCACACCGGGGCCAGCATGTCGTACGCCGTCCGACCGTCTGGATGGGCGTCTAGGGTGGGGCCACACCACGACCCGCGAAGGAGCGGACCATGACGCAGCACGAGCACGAGCAGGGCCCGACCCCTCGCCCCGGCGACCGCGACCCTGCCCCCGCCGTCTCGCGCGCGCTGCGCATCCTCACCTCGCTCGCCGATGCGGAGGGCGTGCCGATGACGCTCAGCGACATCGCGCGGGCGCTCGGGCTCGCGAAGTCGTCGACCGCCAACCTGTGCGCCGCGCTCGAGGAGGGCGGCATGGTCGAGCGCGAGGCGAACGGCTACCGGCTGGGGCGCCGCACGGCCGAGCTCGGCGGCGCGTTCGCGCAGCAGTTCAACCAGGTGCGCGAGTTCTACCGGGTGGTGGCGGCCTCGCCGGTGCTGCACCGGGAGGTGGTGCAGATCGCGATGCTCGACGGCACCGACGCCCTCTACCTCGCCCGGCACGAGGGCCGCTCGCCCTACCGGCTCGGCACGCCGCTGGGCTCGCGCCTGCCCGCCGCGCTGAGCGCCACCGGCCTCGCCCTGCTCGCCCGCCTCGACGACGACGAGGTGCGCGCGCTGCTGGCGCCCACCGAGCCGTTCCCCGCGCTGACGCCCGGCAGCATCACGGCCGTCGCCGAGCTGCTGCCGCAAGTGCGCGAGGTGCGCGAGCGCGGCTTCGCGATCGATCGGGGCGGCTCCTTCGGCGGCATCACCGGGGTCGCCGTCGCCCTCGAGCCGTGGGCGCCCGCCGACCCGCCGCTCGCGATGGGTGCGGCGCTGCCGGTGGAGCACGCGGACGACGCGCGCATCCGCCAGGTCGGCGACGCACTGCTGGAGGCCGCCCGCGCGCTCACGAACCCGCTGCGGGGCTCGCGCCCCTGATCTCGCCACCGTCCAAAGGGTTGTACGGCGTTCAGTCTGCTGGTACGGTCGCTCCAGCAACGACGCCATTGCACGACTGTCGAAGGAGATGGACCGTGACCAACACCACCGCGCAGCAGCACCCCGCGCACACCGACGACCCGGAGTACGCAGCGAACCTGCGCCGGGCGACGCTCGCCTCGAGCGTGGGCAGCGCCCTCGAGTACTTCGACTTCGCCCTCTACGGGCTCTCGTCGGCACTGATCTTCAACCGGCTCTTCTTCACCGACCTCGACCCGGCCATGGGCGTCGTCGCGGCGTTCGCGTCGTTCGGCGTCGGCTTCGCGGCCCGCCCGCTCGGCGGCCTCTTCTTCGGCACCATCGGCGACCGGCTCGGCCGCAAGTGGGTGCTCGTCGTCACGATCCTGCTCATGGGCGGCGCGACGACCCTCATCGGCCTGCTGCCGACCTACGACCAGATCGGCATCTGGGCGCCCGTGCTGCTCACGGCGCTGCGCCTCGCCCAGGGCTTCGGCGCCGGCGCCGAGCAGGCGGGCGCCACGGTGCTCATGGCCGAGTACTCGCCGGTGCGGCGTCGCGGCTTCTTCTCGTCGCTGCCGTTCATCGGCATCCAGCTCGGCACGCTCATGGCGGCCGTCGTCTTCTCGTTCCTCTCGTCGCTGCCCGAGGACGTCTTCCTCGGCTGGGCCTGGCGCGTGCCGTTCCTGCTGTCGTTCGTGCTCATCCTCGTCGCGCTCTTCATCCGGATGCGGCTGCGCGAGACGCCGACGTTCGTCGAGCTCGAGAAGCACGAGCAGGTCGCCGAGCGCCCGATCCGCGAGATCTTCACGAGGGGCTTCCCGGGTGTCGTCGTCGGCATCGGCCTCCGGATGGCCGAGAACGGCGGCTCCTACATGTTCCAGAACCTGGCGCTCGCGTTCGTGGCCGGCACCTTCATCGCCAACCCCGTCGACCGCGGCGTCGCGACCTGGGGCGTCACGGTCGGCTCGCTGATCGGCATGGGCACCATCCCGCTCACCGGCCACCTCTCCGACCGGTTCGGGCGGCGCGCCGTCTACCGCTTCGGCGCGGTCTTCATGCTGCTCTACGCGTTCCCCGCCTGGTGGCTGCTGTCGATGGGCGACCCGGTGACGGTCGTCATCGTCATCGCGATCGGCATCGGCATCGCCGTCAACACCATGCTCGGCCCGCAGTGCGCGATGCTGCCGGAGCTGTTCGGCAACCGGCACCGCTACCTCGGCGTCGCGATGGCACGCGAGATCTCCGCCGTGCTCGCCGGTGGCCTCGCGGGCGTGCTGGGCGCCTACCTGCTCGCGACGTCCGGCGGCAACTGGCTGCTGCCGGCCATCTACATGGCCACCCTCGCGCTCATCTCCACCGCGTCGACGTTCCTCGTGCCCGAGACGCGCGGCCGCGACCTGCTGCGCCTCGAGGATGCCGTCAACGTGTCGACCGACGAGGGGCACGACCGCGACGCGGACCTGCCCGTCGTGCCGATCGCCCGCTGATGCGGATCGCCCGCATCGCCGTCGGCGACCGCGTCGTGCACGCGCGCGCCGACGGCGACGGCTGGACGCCCGTCGAGGACCCGTACGCGGCGCTCGCGGACGGTCGCGACCCGGCCGACGCGGGCGACGCGGGCGACCGCATCCGCGCCGCCGACGCGACCCTGCTCCCGCCCGCGGTGCCGACCGTGCTGATCGGCATCGCGCAGAACCGCGGCGCCTCCGACCACCCGCTGCCCGTGCAGGCGTGGCTGAAGAGCCCGCGCACGGTCATCGCGCACGGCGAGCCCGTGCACGTGCGGCGGGACGCGGGTCGTGTCGTCGTCGAGGCGGAGATCGCCGTCGTCATCGGCCGCGACACCGGGGACCCGACCGCCACGGCCGTCACGCCGGCGAACGCACACGAGTTCGTGCTCGGGATCACGGCCGTGAACGACATCTCCTACCCCGATCGGGCCGAGCTCGACGTGCGCAACTTCGAGTCCAAGGGCGGCGAGGGCTCCACGCCGCTCGGACCCTGGATCGACACGGACGCGTCGATCGACGCGCTGCCCCTCGCGCTCGAGATCGACGGTCGCCGCGTGCGCGACTCCAGCGCCGAGGCGATGCCCGTGCCGGTGCGCGAGTCGATCGCCTACGTCGCCCGATGGCTGCGGCTCGGCCCCGGCGACGTCATCATGGCGGGCGCGCCGCTGTCGAACCACGAGGCCGCCGCCGGCTCGACCGTCGTGGTCGTCGCCGGCGACGCGCGGCTCGAGACGCCATTGCGCTGACACGCCGCCCCACCCGCCTCGATAGCCTTGCAACGAAGGAGAGCATCCATGCCCGAGCCCACCCTGAAGGTCGCCGTCGCCGTGAGCCTCGACGATGCCAACGCCGCCCGCATCCGCGAGCTCGAGCCGCGCGTCGAGCTGCTGCGCGACCCGTCGCTCACGCGGCCGTGGCGCTGGACCGGCGACTGGGAGGGCGACCCGGCCTGGGAGCGCAGCCCCGAGCAGCAGGCCGCGTTCGAGGCCCTGCTCGACGGCGCGGACGCGATCTTCGGCGTGCCGGACGTCGCGCCGCCCGCGCTCGCCCGCGCGGTGCGCGCGAACCCGCGGCTGCGCTGGGTCCACACGACCGCGGCCGGCGGCGGCGGCCAGGTGAAGGCCGCGCAGCTCACCGACGACGAGCTCGAGCGGGTCGTCGTCACGACGAGCGC
The DNA here is from genome assembly GCA_963803465.1 of uncultured Actinomycetota bacterium. Lineage (GTDB taxonomy): Bacteria > Actinomycetota > Actinomycetes > Actinomycetales > Microbacteriaceae > Agrococcus. The sequence continues at coordinate 489,192 of CAWDMS010000004.1, read as the reverse complement.
CGGCATGCACGCGACGACGCTCGCGGAGTGGGCCCTCTTCGGCGTGCTCGCCGGAGCGAAGGGCCTGCGGCAGCTCGAGGCCGACCAGGCCGCGCGCACCTGGGGCGACGGCCGCCGGCTCATGCGGCACGTGAGCGAGATGACGGTGCTCGTGGTCGGCCTCGGCGGCATCGGCACGGTCGTCGCCGAGCGCTTCTCGGCGCTCGGCGCGACCGTGTGGGGCACCACCCGCACGGGCGAGCCCGTCGAGCACGTCGACCGCCTCGTGCCGATCGGCGAGCTCGCCGAGGCGGCGGCGCAGGTCGACGCGATCGTCGCGACCCTGCCCGGCACGGCGCACACGACCGGCCTCATCGGCGCGGATGTGCTCGGCGCCGTCCACGACGACACGATCCTCGTGAACGTCGGCCGCGGCACCGTCGTCGACGAGGACGCGCTGCTCGACGCGCTCGACGCCGGCCGCATCGGCTTCGCGGCGCTCGACGTGACCGCCGTCGAGCCGCTGCCCGTCGAGTCGCGGCTGTGGGAGCACCCGAGCGTGCTGCTGAGCCCCCACACGGCGGCGCTCTCGGTGCAGGAGCCCCGCCGCATCGCCGAGCTCTTCGCCGCCAACGCCACCCGCATGCTCGACGGCGAGCCGCTGCAGAACGTCATGTCGACGAAGGAGTTCTACTGATGCCCACCGGCACCGCGCTCTTCGACCTCACCGGGCGCACCGCGCTCGTCACCGGCTCGAGCCAGGGCATCGGCCGCGCGCTCGTGCAGGGCCTCGCCGAGGCCGGCGCGACGGTCGTCGTGCACGGGCGCGACCGCGCCAAGGCCGAGCGCGCCGCAGCGGAGATCACCGCCTCGACCGGCCGCGAGGCGCACGTCGCGACCTTCGACGTGACGGATGCGGCAGCGGTCGACGCCGGGATCGCCGACGTCGAGGCGCGCCTCGGCACGCCCGACATCCTCGTGAACAACGCCGGCATCCAGCGGCGCAACCCGATCGCGGACTTCACGGACGACGACTGGCACGACCTGCTCGCCACGAACCTCACGAGCGCCTTCCTGCTCTCGCGCCGCGTCGCGCGCGGCATGATCGCGCGCGGCTCCGGCCGGATCGTGTCGATCGGCAGCGTGCAGTCGCAGCTCGCCCGCCCCTCGATCGCGCCCTACAGCGCCACGAAGGGCGCGATCGTCATGCTCACGAAGGGCCTGTGCGCCGACCTCGCGCCGCACGGCATCAGCGTGAACGCGCTCGCGCCCGGCTACTTCGCGACCGAGCTCACGCAGCCGCTCGTCGACGACGCCGAGTTCTCCGCCTGGGTCGCGCAGCGCACCCCCGCTGGACGCTGGGGGAGGGTCGAGGACCTCGTGGGCACGCTCGTCTTCCTGGCGAGCGACGCGAGCGCGTTCGTCAACGGCCAGACCATCTACGTCGACGGCGGCATGACCGCCGTCGTCTGAGCCTCCACGCACGAACGGACGGGACGACATGAGCGACAACCTGGCACTGGTGGCCCACGCGAAGGAGGACGTGCGCGTCGAGGCGCTGCCCGAGCCCGCGCCCGATGCCGACGAGGCGGTCGTCGAGATCGCCTACGGCGGCATCTGCGGCTCCGACCTGCACTACTGGCTGCACGGCGCGGCCGGGCAGTCGATCCTGCGCGAGCCGATGGTGCTCGGCCACGAGGTCGTCGGCACCGTGCTCGTGCCTGCGGCCGACGGCACCGGCCCCGCCGCGGGCGCCCGCGTGGCCGTGCACCCGGCGACGCCGATCGACGACGGCTCCGCGCCGTTCCCGGCCGACCGCCCGAACCTCAGCCCGGCCGGCACGTACCTCGGCTCCGCGGCGCGCATGCCCCACACTGCGGGCGCGTTCGCGCGGCGAGCGGCGCTGCCCGCCCGAATGCTGCGCGTGATCCCCGACGAGCTCGACCTGCGGCTCGCGGCGCTCGCCGAGCCCGCCGCCGTCGCGTGGCACGGCGTCGGGCAGGCCGGCGACGTCGCCGGCGCCCGCGTGCTCGTCATCGGCACCGGGCCGATCGGCGCGCTCGCGATCGCCGTCGCGCGCCACCACGGCGCCGCCGAGGTCGTCGCCACCGACCTGCACGAGCATCCGCGCGCGCTCGCCGAGCGGCTCGGCGCCCGCGCGCTCGACGCGACGGATGCGGATGCGATCGCGGCCGTGCACGCCGACGTCGTCATCGAGTCGTCCGGCACGGTGCCGGGGCTCGCCGCCGCGATCAGCGGCGCGCGCCGCGGCGGCACCGTCGTGATGCTCGGGCTCCAGCGTGCGGGCGACATCGCCGTGCCGATGGCGAGCGCCATCACGCGCGAGCTGACCCTCGTCGGCTCGTTCCGCTTCAACGACGAGATCGACGACGTGCTCGCCGCCCTCGCGGACGGCTCGCTCGACGCCGGTGCCGTCATCAGCCACGAGCTGCCGATCGACGACGCGCTCGACGCGCTCGCGCTCGCGCGCGACGCATCCGTATCCTCGAAGGTGCTGCTGACGTTCGCAGCCGAGACCGACCCAGGAGCGAGGCGATGAGCGAGACGCGGTACCCACCCATGATCATCATGGGCGTGCAGGGATCAGGGAAGTCGACGATCGGCAAGGCGCTCGCGGAGCGGCTGAACATCGACTTCATCGACGGCGATGACCTGCACCCCAAGGCCAACAAGGACAAGATGGCGGCCGGCACGCCCCTCACCGACGAGGATCGCGTGCCCTGGCTCAAGACCATCGGGAAGACGATCGCCGATGGCCGCTCCGACGGGCGCATCACGATCGTCGCGTGCTCGGCGCTCAAGCGCTGGTACCGGGAGCTGCTGCGCTCGAGCGACCAGGACCTGGTGTTCGTGCACCTGAGCGGCGACAAGGACCTGCTCGCCGACCGGCTCGCGCACCGCGACCACGAGTACATGCCCACCACCCTGCTCGACAGCCAGATCGAGACGCTCGAGCCGCTCGCCGGGTGGGAGCAGGGCATCGTGATCTCCATCGAGCAGCGCCCCGAGGCGATCGTCGACGAGGTCACGCGCATCCTCACCGGGCGCGCCGCCGGCCGCGCCGTGCGAGCCGCGACCCGGCGCGACCGTCACCGGCGCGATCGACGTCCAGCCGGCCTGACCAGCGCCGGCCCCACCGCACCACCACGCACACAGGAGACACACCGATGGAAGATCTCGTCCTCAACTGGGACCTCGGCACCGGAGGGCTCCTGCTGCTGGCAGCCGCGTCCATCGCGCTGCTGCTCGTCCTCATCATGACCTTCAAGATCCACGCCTTCCTGGCGCTGATGATCACGAGCCTGCTGACCGCGGTCGCCGCGGGCATCCCCTTCGACCGGCTGATCGCCGCGATCCAGTTCGGCTTCAACCCCACCCTCGGCAGCGTCATGCTGCTGGTGGCGCTCGGCGCGATGCTCGGCCGCATGATCGAGACGTCCGGCGGCGCGCGCGTGCTGACCGACAAGCTCATCGCGCGCTTCGGCGAGCAGCGAGCCGGGATGGCCGTCGGCGTCGCGAGCCTGCTGATGGGCTTCCCGATCTTCTTCGACGCCGGCCTCGTCGTCATGATGCCGATCATCTACGCCGTGTCCCGCAGGCTCGGCGGCTCGCTGCTGTCGGTCGCGTTCCCCGCCGCGCTGGCCTTCAGCTCGATGCACATCTTCGTGCCGCCGCACCCCGGCCCCGTCAGCGCATCCGCCATCCTCGGCGCCGACGTCGGCCTCGTGCTCATCCTCGGCCTCGTCGTCGCGCTGCCCGTCTGGTACCTCGTCGGCGTGCTCTTCGGCGGCTACGTCGGCCGCAAGTACATGGTCGGCGTGCCCACGATCCTCGACGGCACCTCCGAGGACCACGACGAGATGGAGTCGAACCCCGCGTTCGGCAAGATCATCTTCCTGCTCGTGCTGCCGCTCGTGCTCATCCTGCTCAACACCGGCCTCAACATGTACGCGGCCACCACCGCCGACCCGGATGCGTTCAAGGCCGAGCCCGTCGTCGCGCTGCTGCGCACGCTCGGCGAGACGCCGATCGCGCTGCTCATCACCGTGATCGTCTCGTTCTGGCTGCTCGGCTGGGGCATGGGCAAGAAGGGCTCGCTGCTGGAGAAGGTCGCCGACAGCGCGCTCGGCCCGATCTGCTCCGTCGTGCTCGTCACCGGCGCCGGCGGCATGTTCGGCGGCGTCCTCCGCGTCACCGGCATCGGCGACGCGATCGCCGAGTCGCTCAACTCGGTGGGCATGCCGGTCATCGTCGCGGCCTTCCTCATCTCGCTCATCGTGCGCATCGCACAGGGCTCGGCGACCGTCGCGCTCACGACCGCGGCATCGCTCATGGCCGGCGTCGTCATCGAGGGCGGCTTCAACCCCGTCGAGACCGCCGCCATCGTGCTCGCGACCGCCGCCGGCTCTGTCGGCTTCAGCCACGTCAACGACTCCGGCTTCTGGCTCGTGAGCAAGTTCTTCGGCCTCGACGTGAAGACGACGCTGAAGACGTGGACCGTGGCGCAGGGCCTCATGGCGATCGTCGGCTTCGCGATCTCGTACGTCATCTTCCTGCTGGGAGGCATGTTCGGCTGACGCCGAGCACACCGGACGGGGAGGGCGCCGCACGGCGCCCTCCCCGTCGGCGTCTGGGCCTGCTAGAGTCGGAGGCTGAACTTCGGCGAGGGGTGCGGACGCATCCGTGATCGACGCAGTGGCAGCAGCGGACCCAGTCCTCACGCTTCGCGCGTTCGAGTCGACCATCGACGGGCTGCGGCCCACTAGGAGCACTTCCATGACTGACGCCAGCAAGCTCGTCACCGAGATCCGCACGGCATTCGGCAAGGGCGCGGCCCGCAAGCTGCGCGCCGTCGGCAAGATCCCCGCCGTGCTGTACGGCCACGGCACCGAGCCGAAGCACCTCACGCTCGACGCGCACGACGTGTTCATGCTCGTCCGCCGCTCGAACGCGATCTTCGACCTCGACATCGAGGGCGACTCGCAGCTCGCGCTCGTGAAGGACATCCAGCGCAACCCCGTGCTCGAGGGCTCTCGCGCGATCGAGCACCTCGACCTCGTCATCGTCAAGCGCGGCGAGAAGGTCGTCGTCGACGTGCCGATCCACGTCGAGGGCGAGTCGGCGCCGGGCACCATCACGAACCTCGAGGCGACGAGCATCTCGATCGACGTCGACGCGATGAACATCCCGAACAACCTCGTCGTCTCGATCGAGGGCCTCGAGGAGGGCGCGCACATCCTCGCCGGCGGCATCGAGCTGCCCGCGGGCGCGACGCTGCTCACCGACCCCGAGGCGCTCATCATCGGCATCATGGTGCCGGCAGCGCCGCAGGAGGACGAGGACGTCGCCGAGGCGCCCGCCGAAGAGCCTGCCGCCGAGCCGGCCGAGTAGCACCGGCAGCCTCACCGCGTGGCGGACGTGTGGCTCGTGGTCGGGCTCGGGAATCCCGGGCCCGACTACGAGCGCACCCGCCACAACATCGGTCGTCGCGCGCTCGCCGAGGTGGAGCGCCGCGCCGGTGCCGACACCGAAGCGCCACGGCCGCGCGCAGGCGCTCGTCGCCGAGTCGCGCGTCGTCGGCGGCCCCAAGGTCGTCACGGCGTTCCCGACCAGCTGGATGAACCGCTCCGGCGGACCGGTCGCGCAGCTGATGGACTTCTACGGCGTCGACGCCGCGCACGTGATCGTGCTGCACGACGAGCTCGACCTGCCGCTCGGCACCGTGCGGCTCAAGCAGGGCGGCGGCCACGGCGGCCACAACGGGATGCGCGACATCATCGCCGCGCGCGGCGGCGACGTGCTGCGCGTGCGGCTCGGCGTCGGCCGGCCCCCGGGCAGGCAGGACCCTGCAGACTTCGTGCTGAAGCCCTTCGCGAAGGCGGAGCAGGAGGAGGCCGAGCTGCTCGTCGCAGCTCGGCGCCGACGCGGTCGAGCGCATCGTCGCGGAGGGGTTCGCCGAGGCCCAGCAGCGCATCCACGCGCCGACATGACCCCGCGCCGGACCAGCCTCAGCGCCCGCCGCTAGCATGGAGCCGATCGAGAGGAGCGCGCCCTTGCGCCGAACCGCACCGCTTGCCGCTGCCGTCATGGCGGTGAGCCTCGCGCTCGCCGGCTGCGCGAGCGCCGAGCCCGAGAGCGCCGCACCCGAGGGCCCGAACGGCTACTCGCTCGCGGGCACCTTCGACGACGGCTCGATGCTGTGGTGGGACGGCGGCGCCGAGTCCGGGCTCACCGACCTGATCCTCGAGGACGCCGACGGGCGCATGTTCGCCTCCTGCCTCGGCACCGGTCCGCTGCTGTGCGTCGGCGGCACCGACGAGGCGCGCGGCGCGCTCGTCATCGCGCCCGCCGGCGCGGAGCGCGCGGTCATGCACTGGTACGGCCAGGACGTCGAGCTCGAGCGCGGCGAGAGCCCCTCCGACGCCCCGCCCGTGTTCGCCGGCGTGATGCCCCCCGTCGCGGCCGAGGGGTCGTACACCGTCGAGGTGTTCGACGCCGCAGGCGCCGTCGTCATGACGCAGTGATCGCACGGTGAGCCTCCGGCCCCTCCTCGAGCTGCTCGAGCGCGGCGCCCTCGCCCCCGTCGTGGAGGCGAGCCGCGGCGGCGCGCTCACCGGCATCGAGTCGATGCGCGCGCCGGTCGTCGCCTCGATCGCGAGCGCGCACGACCGGCCCCTGCTCGTCATCACCGCGACCCGTCGCGAGGCCGAGGCCGTGCGCGACGACCTGCTCGCGTGGATCCCCGAGGCGCAGGTGCTCGACCTCCCCGCGTGGGAGACGCTCCCGCACGAGCGGCTGAGCCCCTCGGCCGAGACCGTCGGCCGTCGCGGTGCGACGCTGCGCGCCGTCGCCGAGCGGCAGCCCGGCACGCCGACGATCGTGGTCGCCTCCGTGCGCGCGGCGCTCCAGCCCGTCGCCGACAACCTGCTCTCGGTCGCGCCCGTCGAGCTCACCGCCGGCGCCCGCGGCGTCGACCTGGCGGCGCTCTCGCGCCGGCTCGTCGACCTCGCCTACTCGCGGGTCGACATGGTCACCCGCCGCGGCGAGTTCGCGGTGCGCGGCGGCATCGTCGACGTCTTCGCGCCCGCCGACGACTACCCGGTGCGCATCGAGCTGTTCGGCGACGAGGTCGAGCAGATGCGCCCGTTCCACGTCGCCGACCAGCGCTCCGAGGCCGAGCCGATCGAGCCGCGCCGTGCTGCCGCCCAGTCGCGAGATGCTGCTCACGGACGCGGTGCGCGGCCGCGCGCGCCAGCTGCAGCCGAGTTCCCGGCACTCCAGCAGATGCTCGAGAGCATCGCCGAGGGCATCCCGGTCGAGGGCATGGAGTCGCTCGCGCCCGCGCTGCTGCCGCGCCTCGTGCCCGTCACCCACTACCTGCCCGACGCGGGCGTCGTCGTGCTCGGGCCCGAGCGCATCCGCGACCGCGTCACGAGCCTGAACGAGACGAACCAGGAGTTCCTGCAGGCCGCGTGGAGCGCGGCGACCGCGGGCGGCGAGGCGCCGGTCGACCTGCGCAGCGGATTCCTCAGCCTCGACGAGCTGCGCGACGAGGTCGCGCGCGCCCCTGGTGGACCTTACTCGACGCTGCAGGCCGACGACACGGTGACCGCCGTCGACGCGCTGCCGGTGCCGAGCTTCGCCGGCCGCGCCGACGGCGCGGTCGACCACCTGGCCCAGCGCGCCCGCGACGGCTGGCGCGTGGTCGTCACCGCCGCCGGCCACGGCCTGGTCGAGCGCGCGGCGCAGGTGCTCGGCGAGCACGAGGTGGCTGCCCGCGTGGTCGAGGCGCTGCCGGCGGCGCTCGAGCCGGGCGTCGTGCACGTCACGCAGGCGTCGATCGAGCACGGCTTCTCGCTTCCCGACGACCGCATCGAGCTCGTGAGCGAGGCGGAGTTCTTCGGCCGCGCCGTCGGCGTCGACGCGCGCCAGCCGCACAAGCTCGCGGGCCGCCGACGATCGGTCGTCGACCCGCTGCAGCTGAAGGCCGGCGACTACGTCGTGCACGAGACGCACGGCGTCGGCCGCTTCGTCGAGCTCACGCAGCGCACCGTGTCGACCGGCGGCCGCAACCCGGTGAAGACCACCCGCGAGTACCTCGTCATCGAGTACGCCGCATCGAAGCGCGGGCACCCCGGCGACCGGCTCTCCGTGCCGACCGACCAGCTCGACCAGCTCAACCGCTACGTCGGCGGCGAGGCGCCGCAGCTGTCGAAGATGGGCGGCAGCGACTGGCAGCAGTCGAAGGCGAAGGCCCGCAAGGCCGTGCGCGACATCGCGATCGAGCTCGTGCAGCTGTACTCGAAGCGGATGGCGTCGAAGGGCCGCGCGTTCGGCCCCGACACGCCCTGGCAGCGCGAGCTCGAGGACGCGTTCCCCTACGCCGAGACGCCCGACCAGCTCACCACCATCGACGAGGTCAAGCGCGACATGGAGCGCGCGGTGCCGATGGACCGGCTGCTCTCCGGCGACGTCGGCTACGGCAAGACGGAGGTCGCCGTGCGGGCCGCGTTCAAGGCCGTGCAGGACGGCACCCAGGTCGCGGTGCTCGTGCCGACCACGCTGCTCGTGCGCCAGCACTTCGAGACCTTCGCGTCCCGCTTCGCGGGCTTCCCCGTGCAGGTGCGGGCGCTCAGCCGCTTCCAGCCCGACAAGGAGGTGCGAGAGACGATCGCCGGGATCACCGACGGCACCGTCGACGTCGTCATCGGCACGCACCGCATCCTCTCCGAGAGCGTGCAGTTCAAGGAGCTCGGCCTCGTCATCATCGACGAGGAGCAGCGCTTCGGCGTCGAGCACAAGGAGAAGCTGAAGGCCATGAAGGCCAACGTCGACGTGCTGTCGATGTCGGCGACGCCCATCCCGCGCACGCTCGAGATGGCGGTCACCGGCATCCGTGAGATGTCGACGCTCGCCACCCCGCCCGAGGCGCGGCACCCCGTGCTCACCTTCGTCGGCGCCTACAACGACCAGCAGGTGGCGGCCGCGATCCGTCGCGAGCTGCTGCGCGAGGGGCAGGTCTTCTTCGTCCACAACCGCGTCGCGTCCATCAACCGGGTCGCCGCGCACCTGGCGGAGCTCGTGCCCGAGGCCCGCATCGGCGTCGCCCACGGCAAGATGGCCGAGACCTCGCTCGAGCGCGTCATCGTCGACTTCTGGGAGAAGCAGTACGACGTGCTCGTCTCGACGACGATCGTCGAGACCGGCCTCGACATCCCGAACGCCAACACGCTCATCCTCGACCACGCCGAGCGCTACGGGCTCAGCCAGCTGCACCAGCTGCGCGGCCGCGTCGGCCGCGGCCGGGAGCGCGCGTACGCCTACTTCCTCTACGACGGCGACACGCCGCTGTCCGAGCTCGCGCACGACCGGCTCGAGACGATCGCAGTGCACAACGAGCTCGGCGCGGGCATGCAGGTGGCGCTCAAGGACCTCGAGATCCGCGGCGCCGGCAACATGCTCGGCGGCGAGCAGTCCGGGCACATCGCCGGCGTCGGCTTCGACCTCTACCTGCGGATGGTGGGGGAGGCTGTCTCGGTCTTCCGCGGCGAGGAGGACGAGGGGCCGCGCGAGCTGCGGCTCGAGCTGCCCGTCGACGCGGTCATCCCCGAGGCGTACGTCGACGCCGAGCGGCTGCGCCTGGAGGCGTACCAGAAGCTCTCGCCGCGGCGTCGTCGCGCGACGACGAGGCGATCGACCACGTGCTCGAGGAGCTGCGCGACCGGTACGGCGAGCCGCCGGCGCAGGTGACGGCGCTCATCGCGATGGCGCGGCTGCGGCGCAAGGCGCAGAAGGCGCAGCTGTCGGAGGTCATCACCGTCGGGCCGAACCTGCGCGTCGGCCCCGCGGAGCTGCCCGACTCGGTGCAGCTGCGGCTGCGCCGGATGTACCCGGACTCGAAGGTGAACGCGCAGGCCAGGACCGTCGTCGTGCCCATCCCGACCGCCGGCGGCGGCCGGCTCGCGGGCACCCAGGCCGAGCCGCTGCCCGACGCGGAGCTCGTCGCATGGGTCGACGCGCTGCTGACGGCGATCTTCCCGCCGCCGAAGGAGCCGGCCGCCGAACCGGACGGGCGCGCGTCGTGAGCGCGCTCGACGAGCTCGTCGCCGTCATGGCGCGGCTGCGCGGACCCGGCGGATGCCCGTGGGACGCGGAGCAGACGCACGCGTCGCTCGTGCGGTACGTCATCGAGGAGGCCCACGAGCTCGCCGACGCGGTGGAGGCGAGGGAGGCGGGGCTCGGCGACGACGCGCACCTGCGCGAGGAGCTCGGCGACGTGCTGCTGCAGGTGGTCTTCCACGCCGACATCGCGCGCGCCGAGGGCCGCTTCGACCTCGACGACGTGGCGCGGTCGCTCACCGAGAAGCTGCGGCGGCGCCACCCGCACGTCTTCGCCGACGTGGCCGTCGACGGCGTGGCCGACGTGGTGGCGAACTGGGACGCGATCAAGGCCGCCGAGAAGGCCGACCGCAGCAGCCTCGTCGACGGCATCCCCGCGTCGCTGCCGTCGCTGCAGCGCGCCGACTCGATGCTCGGGCGGGCCGAGCGCGGCGGCGTGGATGCGGGCGTCGTCGCGCCCGCGGCCACCGCGTTCGCCGACGAGGAGGCGCTCGGCCGGCACCTGCTCGAGACGGTCGCGAGCGCGCGCGGCGCCGGCCTCGATGCCGAGCGCGCGCTGCGCGCCGCGATCCGCGGGCTCGAGCAGCGCATCCGCGGCGCCGAGCGCGGCTAGTCCGGCGCGGCGCCGCTACCGCTTGCCCTTCAGCTGGACCGTGTGCTCGGCGAAGTACTCGGAGCAGAAGACGAGCCCGCAGGCGACCGAGAACGTCACGCTCACCGCCTTGCCGCCCTTGAAGAGCCCGTTGTCGCCGATGACCTCCATGCTCCACGGCTGGGCGCTGCCGTCGCAGGGCACCTGGGTGAAGCCGAACCCGCGGATCAGCAGCCGTCCGACGCGCTGCGTCACCTGCGCCTCCACGGAGGCGACGACGGCGTCCTCGCTGCACAGGAGCGTCCCCGAGATGGTCGCGGTGCCGGTCCTGGCGTCGAATCGACCCGTCGGGTCGACCGTGACCTCCAGGTCGGGCGGCGGCGGTGCGACGTCGACGACGAGCGACATGGTGCCGCCGTTGCCGCCGCCGTCCTGCTGGTCGTCGATGACGACGATCGAGTACGTCTCGCCGGCCGCCGCCTCCCAGACGGCTCCGCCGGGGCCGCATGCCAGCACGAGGAAGGCACCCGGGGATCCGACGGCGACGAAGACGCCGGCCGAGTAGTCGGAGGCGGTCGCGTCGGCGATGTACGCGCCGTCCGCGGTCGCGGTGAAGCTGTACCAGACGCTCGCATCCATCGCGGGCGCGCCGCAGACGTTCAGCTCGACGTCATCGGCGTCGGTGGTCGCCTCGGTCGTGTCGAGCGTCGTGCTGAACGGCACGGCCGCGATGACCTCGGCCCCGCCGTAGGTGTCGTTCGACGGCACCGCGGCGAGCGCCGGCGGCGCGAGCCCGACGGTCAGGAGCGCGGTGGCGGCTGCCAGCGCAAGACCATGGAAGACCTTCATCGTCCCGTCCCCTCTCGGTTCCGGTGCGCCGCGACCCTGCCCCGCAGCCCCCGCGCTCCTGGACCACTTCCCGCGCAGGCGTGGCGCGGGCCACGAGGCTCACGGTAGTGCGCGCCGGCCGCGGCCGGAACATGGCACTTCGATCGGCTGATCCCATCCGTGCGGGCCCGTGCCGCGAACCCCTTCGGCGACCGTGCGAGCGGCGCCGACCCGTCGACCGCGCCACCTGGCGCGAAGAGCCATTGGAGCACCCGTGCCGTCGTCCATCACCCGCCCCCGCACCGTGGCAGCCGGCCTCGGGGCCACCATCGCCGCCGCAGCGCTCGTGCTGCTCGCCCCCACCGCGGCGAGCGCGCACGTGCACGTCACCCCCTCGAGCACCGAGGCCGGCGCCACGAGCGAGCTCGCGTTCGCGTTCGGCCACGGCTGCGACGGGTCGCCCACGACCGGCGTCGCCGTCACCATCCCCGACGAGGTCGCCGCGGTCGGCCTCATCGCGAACGCCGGCTGGGATGTCGCCGTCGACGCCGCGGGCGCGCAGCGCGTCGTGCGCTTCACGGCCGACGAGCCGCTGCCCGACGGCGTCCGCGAGACGCTCGAGCTCGAGGTGACGCTGCCCGACGATGCCGCCGACGGCACGGTGCTCGCGTTCCCGGCGCTGCAGACCTGCGAGGTCGGCGAGACCGACTGGAGCAGCCTCGACCAGGAGGCGGAGGCACCGGCCCCCATCCTCACGATCGGCCAGGCGGCCGAGCACGGCCACGACGACGCGGCCACCGGCACCGCGGCGGATGCTGCGGACGCGGTGGATGCGGTAGGGGTGCAGGGCGACGGCCCCGCCGCGATGACGGTCGCGATCGCAGCCCTCGTCGTCGCGGTCGTCGCCGCCGTGGCCGCGGCGTACGGCGTCCTCCGGCGCCGAGCGACCGACTGACCCCAGCTACGGGCGGATGACCACGTTGCCGACCTTGTGGCCCGAGTCGACGATCTCGTAGGCGCGGGCGATCTCGGCCATCGGCATCGACTCCTGGACGACGGGGTCGAGCTCGCCGCTCGCGACGAGCGACAGCAACCGTGTCATGTGCTCCGGCCGCGACCGCGCGACGCCCGCCTTGACCTGCCCGCGGGCGGTGAGCAGCTGCCCGAGCGTGCTGAGCACGAGCAGGAGCGTGCCGTCGTCGGTGAGCAGCGAGCGGCCGGTCGCGGTGGTGAGGTCGCCCGCCGTGTGGACCACGACGTCGAAGCGCTCGGCGATGCGGTCGACGGGCGTCCGGGTGTGGTCGACGACGGTCTCGGCGCCGAGCCGGCGCACGACCTGGGCGTTGCGGCCGCTCGTGACGCCCGTGACGCGGGCGCCGGTGATCCGGGCGACCTGCACCGCGCTCGAGCCGACCGCGCCGGAGGCGCCGATCACCAGCACCGACCGCCCGGCGCCCAGGTGCGCGACGTCGAGCAGGTAGTGCATCGCCGTCGTGCCGCCGAACAGCACGGCCGCCGCGGCGTCGTGCGAGACGTCCGCGGGCTTCTGCACGAGCCGGTCTGCGCGGACCGCCACGAGCTCCGCGTGCGCCCGGCTCGCCATGCCCGCCACCTCGTCGCCAACCGCGAGGCTCGTGACGCCCTCGCCGAGCGCCGTCACGGTGCCGGAGAGCGCGACCCCGAGGATCCGCTGGCGCGGGCCGCGGAGGCCGATCGCCAGTCGCGCCGGCAGCCCCATCCCGCGGGGGAAGCGGGCTGCGCGCATCCGCGCATCGCCCGAGGTGACGGCGGCGGCCGCGACGCGCACCACGACCTCGCCTCGCCCGGGCACGGGGTCGGCGACCTCGGTGACGCGAGCAGCGCTCGGCGGCCCGTATCGATCCACGACGACTGCGCGCATCCTGACTCCTTACACCTGTAAGTCCACCGTGAGGCGAGCGTATCCTTACACTCGTAAGAGCGCAAGGGAGGGGAGCGATGATGGCGAGCACCGCCGGACCACGGCCCGCCGTCGCGCGGCCCGGACTCTCGACCCCGCGGATCGTCGAGGCGGCCGCTGCGGTCGCCGACCGCGAGGGCCTCCACGGCGTCAGCATGCGCCGCGTCGGGCGGGAGCTCGGCGTCGAGGCGATGTCGCTCTACCACCACGTCGCAGGCAAGGACGCGCTGCTCGACGCGCTCGCCGACTGGCTCATGGCGCGGGTCGAGCGCCCGGCCGCCGACGTCGGCTGGCGGGAGGGCATCCGCGCACGCTGCGCCTCGCTGCGCGAGGTCATGCGCGAGCACCCGTGGGGTCCGGCGATCGTCGAGTCGAGACGAGCCCCGGGCATGGCGCTGCTCGGCCACCTCGAGTCGGTCCTCGAGTGCCTGCACCGGGGCGGGTTCCCCGTGCAGCTGGCCGCGCACGCGTTCTCGGTGCTCGACGCCTATGTCTACGGCTTCGTGCTCACCGAGCAGAGCCTGCCGTTCGAGCCCGGCGGCGGGGTCGACGCCCTCGCGCAGGAGCTCGCCGTGCCGGCCGACGCGTTCCCCCACATGGCGGCCCTCATCGAGCAGGCGATCGTGGGTCGCGCGTACGACTACGGCGACGAGTTCGCGTACGGCCTCGAGCTCGTGCTCGACGGGCTCGAGTCGAGGCTCGCCGCGATCGAGCCCGGCTCCCGGTAGCGCAGTCGGCCGACCACCGCCACGAGCAGGATGCCGACGAGGAACGCGAGCAGGACCTGCCCGGTCGGTCCGACGAGCCCGGCCCAGCCGCCGTGCTCGTTCGGATCGAGGAACGGGTACGGGAACCAGCCGTCGACGAGGCCGCCGCGCAGCCAGGCCGCGACGAGGAACGCGACCGGGTAGGCCATCCACCACACCGCCCGCGACACCCGGATGCGCCGGGCCGTCGGCACGAGCAGCCAGTCGAGCCCGACCATCCAGGGGATGAAGCGGTGCTGGGCGGCGTTCGTGTACTCGATCGTCCACGACCACACCTCGTCGGGCTTCGCGAGCAGCACGGCGTAGACGATGCCGGCGAGCACGATGTAGGCCGTGATCGCGCCGCGCACGTGGTCGAACCAGCGCGGTCGGTGCTCCTCGCGCGTGCGCAGCATCCACAGCATGAGGACGATCACGAGGATGTTGGCCTGCACCGTGAAGTAGGCGAAGTGCTCGGTCGGCGGCTCGCCGTCGCGCACCATGTTGACGATGTTCCAGGCCTCTGCGAGCACGGCCGCGAGCACGATGACGATGCGCCACGCGACGACGGGGACCGAGCGATCGTGGAGGGGCCAGCGCTGTCGCATGCCGTCATGATGGCACGCGACGAGCGGCGCGGATGCCGCGGCGGCGTCGGGTGCGGAGCGCGTGCGGGAGAATGGTCGGCATGGCAAACCAGGTGCACCCGGCGCGCGGCATGCGCGACTTCCTGCCCGTCGAGAAGCGGCGCCGCGAGCGCATGCTCCGCGTCATCCGGGACGCCTACGAGGACCACGGCTTCGAGGAGATCGAGACCCCGGTCGTCGAGGACGCGAATCGCCTGCACGCGGGGCTCGGCGGCGACAACGAGAAGCTCGCGTTCGCCGTCATGCGCCGCGGCCTCACCGTCGACGACCTGCGCGCGGCCGAGGCGCCGCTCGCGCTCGCCGACCTCGGGATGCGCTTCGACCTCACCGTGCCGCTCGCGCGCTTCATCGCCTCCAACCGCGCAGCGCTGCCGCCCGTCTTCCGCGCCATCCAGATCGCGCCCGTGCTGGCGCGCCGAGCGACCCCAGCGCGGCCGGTTCCGCCAGTTCATGCAGTGCGACATCGACATCGCGGGGGAGCCGGGCATCGCCGCCGAGCTCGAGCTGCTCGCGGCGACGGCGGATGCGCTGACGCGCCTCGGCATCCCGGACGCGTTCATCCGCATCAACGATCGGCGCGTCCTCGCCGCCGCGCTCGAGCACGCGGGGGTCGCAGAGGAGCTGCGCGAGGGTGCGCTCGTCACGGTCGACAAGCTCGACAAGATCGGCCGCGAGGGCGTGACGGAGGAGCTCGGCAGCCGCGGCATCGACGGTGCGCGGCTGCTCGCGACGCTCGACGCGATCCGCGCCCTCGTCGACGACCCGGCGGCGGAGCGCCTCGAGGGCTTCGACGACGCGGCGCTCACCGAGGTGCGGGAGCTGCTCGGCGCGAGCGTCGGCATCCGGCTCGAGTTCGACCCGACGCTCGTGCGCGGCATGGGCTACTACACCGGCCCGATCTTCGAGATCGCGCACCCGGACCTGCCCTACTCGATCGGCGGCGGCGGCCGCTACGACGGCATGGTGGGGCGCTTCCTGGGTCAGGAGCTGCCGGCGGTGGGCATCTCGCTCGGCTTCGAGCGGCTCGTCGACCTCGTCGCGCTGCCCGAGAGCGGCGGGCGCGAGGCGATCGCGCTGCTCGTCGACAAGGCGGTGGCGCCCGCGGACGCGCTCGCGATCAAGCGCGACCTCGTCGCGGCGGGCCAGACGGTGCGGATGCAGCGGCGCACGAAGAACGTGACGGGTCTGCTCGAGCAGCTCGCCGCATCCGGGGCGACGCAGTTCGCCTTCGTGCGCCCGGGCGACGCGGCGGCGACCCTGGACGTGAAGCCGATCGGCTGACCCGCCCGCGGGCACGCCCGGCAGGCGGGAACCGCAGACGGATGCGCGGTGTGTGCGGATGCGGCGGAGACTAGGCTCGTCAGCGGCCGTCCACTGCGAACCAAGGAGCACCCGTGGCACTCATCGACACCCTGCAGGCCCGCGAGATCCTGGACTCCCGCGGCAACCCGACCATCGAGGTCGAGGTGCTGCTCTCCGACGGCACCGTCGGCCGCGCCGCCGTGCCCAGCGGCGCATCCACCGGCGCGTTCGAGGCGTTCGAGCTGCGCGACGGCGACAGCGCCCGCTACCTCGGCAAGGGCGTCGAGCAGGCCGTCGACGCCGTCAACGAGGAGATCGCCGAGGCGATCGAGGGCCTCTCGGCCGACGACCAGCGCATCGTCGACTCGACGCTCATCGAGCTCGACGGCAGCGACAACAAGAAGAACCTGGGCGCCAACGCCATCCTGGGCGTCTCGCTCGCCGTCGCGAAGGCCGCCGCGGACTCCGCGAAGCTGCCGCTGTTCCGCTACCTCGGCGGGCCGAACGCCTTCCTGCTGCCCGTGCCGATGATGAACGTCATCAACGGCGGCGCGCACGCCGACACCGGCGTCGACATCCAGGAGTTCATGGTGCTGCCCATCGGCGCCGAGACCTTCCGCGAGGGCCTGCGCTGGGGCGCCGAGACCTACCACGCGCTCAAGAGCATCCTCAAGGAGCAGGGGCTCTCGACCGGGCTCGGCGACGAGGGCGGCTTCGCGCCGGACCTGGCGAACAACCGCCTCGCGCTCGACCTGCTCGTGCAGGCGATCGAGAAGGCCGGCTTCAAGCCCGGCAGCGACATCGCGCTCGCCCTCGACGTCGCAGCCTCGGAGTTCTTCGAGAACGGCGTGTACCGCTTCGAGGGCCAGGACCGCTCGAGCGCCGACATGACCGACTACTTCACCGACCTCGTCGACTCGTACCCGCTCGTGTCGATCGAGGACCCGATGAACGAGGAGGACTGGGACGGCTGGGCCGCGCTCACCGAGCGCCTCGACGACCGCGTGCAGATCGTCGGCGACGACCTGTTCGTGACGAACCCCGAGCGCCTCATCCAGGGCATCGAGCGCGGCGCCGCCAACGCGCTGCTCGTGAAGGTCAACCAGATCGGCACGCTCTCCGAGACGTTCGACGCCATCCGCATCGCGACCCAGGCCGGCTACTCGTCGGTGCTCTCGCACCGCTCCGGCGAGACCGAGGACACGACGATCGCCGACATCGCGGTCGCCGTGAACGCCGGCCAGATCAAGACCGGCGCGCCCGCTCGGAGCGAGCGCGTGGCCAAGTACAACCAGCTGCTGCGCATCGAGGAGGACCTGGGCGAGGCCGCGGAGTACGCGGGCGCCGCCGCGTTCCCCCGATTCGAGGGCTGACCGCAGTCCTGTCGTCGAAGGAGGGCACCCGCCGATATCCTCGGTCGGTGCCCTCCTCCCGTGATGCCGCCACCGGCCAGCTGCGCGTGTCGTGGCTGCTGCTCGTGGTCGTCGGCCTCGTGGTGGCGGGGTTCGTCGTGCTCGCACCGACCGTCGGCCTGCTGCTCGAGCAGCGCCGCGACATCGCCGCGATCGAGGCGCAGGTCGCGGCCCAGCAGGCCAACGTCGACGCGCTCCAGACCGAGCAGGCGCGCTGGGACGATCCCGCCTACATCGAGGCGGAGGCGCGCGACCGGCTGTTCTTCGTCTACCCGGGCGAGACGAGCTTCGTCGTGCTCGACGACCGGTCGACGCTCGACGCCGCCTCGGCCGACGTCCCCTCCGCGACGCTCGAGGAGCCGACCGGCGACTGGGCGTCCGCCGCGGCCACCTCGTTCCTCATCGCCGGCCTGACCGACGAGGGCCCCAGCTCGTTCGTCGGCGTCCCCCCGGAGCCGCAGTGACGGAGGCCGCAGCGATCGACCCCGCCTCCGACCGCGACCTCGAGATCATGGCGCTGCAGCTCGGCCGCACCATGCGCGGCGTGCTCGGCATCGGCGCGCGGTGCGCGTGCGGCGCGCCGACGGTCGTCGTGACGAGCCCGCGGCTGCCCGACGGCACGCCGTTCCCCACCTTCTACTACCTGACCCACCCGGCGGCGTCGCAGGCCGCCTCGCGGCTCGAGGCCGACGGCACGATGGCGCAGCTGCAGGAGCGCCTCGACGACCCGGCGACGGCGGATGCGTACGCGGCGGCCCACGCGGCCTACCTCGCCGACCGCGAGCCCCACGGCCGCGTCGACGAGATCGCCGGCATCAGCGCGGGCGGCATGCCGACCCGCGTGAAGTGCCTGCACGCGGTGATCGCGCACGCCCTCGCGGCGGGCGCGGGCGTGAACCCCATCGGCGACGCGGCGCTCGCCCTCGCCGACTGGTCGCCGGAGGTCTGCGCCTGCGCGCCGGACGCCCGCGGCGCAGCCGACCGCGAGGCGCATCCCCAGCCGCGATAGACTGGGCCCACATCCCCATCTGATACCGCGGAAGAAGCGTGCCTTGACCAAGATCCTCATCGTCGGCGGCGGCTATGCCGGCCTGTACACCGCTCGCGGGCTCGAGCGCCAGCTCGGTGCCGCGGAGGCCGAGATCACCATCGTCGACCCGCTGCCGTACATGACCTACCTGCCCTTCCTCCCGGAGGTCGCCGCCGGCTCCATCGAGCCGCGGCACGCCGTGGTGTCGCTGCGCCGCCACCTCGCGCGCACGCGCGTCGTGCAGGCGAAGGTCACCTACGTCGACCACGCCGCCAAGGTCGCCACGATCCAGCCCGAGCTGGGCGAGGCGTCGACGCTCGAGTACGACGTCATCGTGATGACCGCCGGCTCCGTCTCGCGCACGTTCCCGATCGCGGGCGTCGCCGACGAGGCGATCGGCATGAAGACGATCGAGGAGGCCGCCGCCGTGCGCGACCGCCTGATCGGCAACTTCGCCCGTGCCGCGGCCCTGCCCGTCGGCCCCGAGCGCGACCGCCTGCTGACGGTCGTCGTCGTCGGCGGCGGCTTCGCCGGCATCGAGACGATCGCCGAGCTGCGCGACTTCGCCACTCACCTGCTCTCGCGCTTCCCCGAGATCGGCTTCGACGACGTGCGCTTCCACCTGGTCGAGGCGATGGGCCGCATCATGCCGGAGGTCAGCGCCAAGACGGCCGACTGGGTCGTCGCCGACATGCGCAAGCGCGGCGTCGACGTGCACCTCGAGACGCAGCTCCAGAGCGCGCTCGGCGGCGTCTGCGAGCTCTCGACCGGCGAGCGCTTCGCCTCCGACCTCATCATCTGGACGGCGGGCGTGATGGCGAACCCGGTCGTGCGCCAGACCGACCTGCCGCTCGACGACCGCGGCCGCATCACCGCCCTCGCGACCCTGCAGGTCGCGAAGGACGGCGTCGTGGTGCCCGACGCCTGGACCGCCGGCGACGTCTCGGCCGTGCCCGACAAGTCGAAGACGCCCGGCCCCGGCGGCTTCTGCGTGCCCAACGCGCAGCACGCGGTGCGCCAGGCCAAGCTGCTCGCGAAGAACGTCGTCGCGGTGCTCCGCGACGAGGCGCCGCGCGAGTACGTGCACGACAACCTGGGCGCCGTCGCGGGCCTCGGCGTCGGCAACGGCGTGTTCCAGAGCGGCAAGATCGCCATCAAGGGCCCGCTCGCCTGGCTCGCGCACCGCGGCTACCACGGCATGGCCATGCCGATGTGGGAGCGCAAGCTGCGCGTCTTCGGCGGCTGGTGGAACAACTTCTGGCTCGGCCGCGACATCGTCGAGCTGTCGGAGCGCGAGCACCCCCGCCTCGCGTTCGAGACGTTCGCGTCCCGCCCGAAGCCGAAGGTCGACGCGTAGGCGACGCGACCGACGACACGCCAGAGCGCCGCGCCTCCCTCGGGAGCGCGGCGCTCTGGCGTGTCCTAGGGTGTACTCGGACGCTTGTCCAAGACGAACCGGGTCGGAGGCAGCGTGGCACGCACGTCGGCGGTCGAGCGTCGCGCGCAGCTCATCGAGGCCGGGCTGCGCGTCATCGCTCGCGAGGGGATGCACGGCGCCACGGTGCGCGCGATCGTCGCGGAGGCCGGCGTGCCGCTCGCGACCTTCCACTACGTCTTCGCCTCGCGCGAGGAGATGATCGGCGAGGCCTACGCCTACGTCGCCGTGCAGCCGGAGGAGGACCTCGCGAGCCTGCTGCCCGCCGACGTGACGCCCGAGCAGGCCGTCGGGGCGATGCTCGCGCACTGGTTCGACCGCTTCCTGCAGCATCCCGAGTACGAGCTCGCGGTCATGGAGATCATGGCCTTCTGCACGCGCACGCCCGCGCTCGCGCACCTGCCGGCGCAGGTGCAGGAGCGCTACCTCGAGATCGTGGTCGGTGCCGTCGAGCTGCTGCGCGATCGCTTCGGCGACGACGGGGGAGAAGAGGCCCGCGACGTCGCGACGCTCCTCATCCACGTCACCGACGGCATCACCTACGCGTGGCTGCGCACGCGCGACACCGCCGCATCCCGGCGCATGATCGACGCCTGCGTGCCCGTGCTCGCGGCCGCCGTGACGGGGCGCGGCTGATGCTGCGGCTCGACGACGCGCCGCCGTGGCGGGCGGACGGCCACTGGCAGCGGATGGAGCGCGCGACGGCCGCGATCGACGGACCCTTCGCGGCGCTGTCGCTCGAGGCGCTCGCGCAGAACGCGCGCAGCATGGTGGCACGGGCGGCCGGCACGCCGCTGCGCGTCGCGACGAAGTCGGTGCGCAGCCGCGCGGTGCTCGACGCGGTGCTGCGACTGCCCGGCTTCCGCGGTGTGCTCGCCGCGACGCTGCCGGAGGGCCTGTGGCTGTCCGAGACCGTCGAGGACGTGCTCGTCGGCTACCCGACGGTCGACCGCGCAGCGCTGCGCGGTCTCGCCGACGATGCGCGCGCGCTCGCTCGCGTCACCCTCATGATCGATCAGCTCGAGCACCTCGACCTGATCGATGCCGCCGCCCCGGGCCACCCGCCGATCCGCGTCGCGCTCGAGCTCGACGCGTCGTTCGAGCGCTGGCACCTGCGCGCGGGCGTGCGCCGCTCACCGGTGCGCGACCCGGCACGGCTCGGCGCGCTCGCCGAGGCGGTCGCGGCCCGGCCCGGCTTCGCGCTCGTCGGGCTGATGGCCTACGAGGCCCAGGTCGCGGGCGTGCAGGACGCGCGACGGCGCGGCCTCGCGCCGCCCGCGGCGCTGCGCGTCATGCAGCGGATGTCGGTGGCAGAGCTGCGCGATCGGCGCGCGGCCGCCGTCGAGGCGGCGCGGCGCGTCGCACCGCTCGAGTTCGTGAACGGCGGCGGCACCGGCTCCATCGAGCTGACGGCGGCGGATGCCTCGGTGACCGAGATCGGCGCCGGCAGCGGGCTCTTCGGGCCGCACCTGTTCGACGGCTACCGGAGCTTCTCGCCGGCTCCCGCGCTCGCCTTCGCCCTGCCCGTCGTGCGGCGACCCGGCCCCGGCTGCGTCACGCTGCTCGGCGGCGGATGGATCGCCTCCGGCCCGCACGGCCCCGACCGCGAGCCCGTCGTCGCATGGCCCGACGGGCTGCGCATCGACCCGCAGGAGGGCGCCGGCGAGGTGCAGACGCCCGTGCTCGGCCCCGCAGCGGACCGGCTCGCGCTCGGCGACCGCGTGTGGCTGCGCCACGCGAAGTCCGGGGAGCTGTGCGAGCGCACGGATGCGCTCCACGTCGTGTGCGGCGATCAGGTCGTGGACACCGTCGCCACGTATCGTGGCGAGGGCAGGAAGCTGCTGTGAGCTGAGGAGGCGACGCGTGACGTGGAGGAACTGGGCGAGGTCGCAGTCGGCTGAGCCCCGAGAGGTCCACGCCCCCGTCACCGCCGAGGACGTGCAGCGCGTCGTCGAGGGCGTGCGCGCTCGCGGGGGCACGCTGCGCCCGGTCGGCAGCGGTCACTCCTTCTCCGGGGCAGCGCGGCCCGACGACGCGCAGCTGACGCTCGACGGCCTCGCGGGGCTGCTCCACGTCGACGAGGCGCTCGGTCGCGCGACCCTGCTCGCCGGCACGAGGCTGCGGGAGGTGCCCGCGCTGCTGGCGCCCAGCGGGCTCGCGATGGACTGCCTCGGCGACATCGATGCCCAGACGCTCGCGGGTGCCATCTCGACCGGCACGCACGGCACGGGGCTGCGGCATCCGTCGATCGGCGCGAGCGTCGTCGCGGCCACGCTCGTGTCCGGCAGCGGCGAGATCGTGCGGGTGAGCGAGCGCGAGCGCCCCGATCTGCTGCCGGCCGTGCGGCTCGGGCTCGGCGTGCTCGGCGTGCTCGTCGACGTCACGCTGCAGTGCGTGCCCGCGTTCGCGCTCGAGGCGGTCGAGACCACGGTCGGGCTCGACGTGGTGCTGGACGACTGGATGGGCCTCATCGAGCGCACCGACCACTTCGAGTTCCACTGGTTCCCCGCCACCCGCTGCGCGGCGACGAAGTCGAACACGCGCGTGGCCGGTCCGCTGCGGCCGCGCTCCGCGATCGGGCGGTTCGTCGACGAGCGCGTGCTCACCGTCTCGGGCCACCGGGCGGTGCTCGGCCTCGCGGCGCTCGTCCCGCCGCTCGCGCCATCCCTCAACCACCTCTCCGCGCACCTCATGCCGCGCGGCAGCTTCACCGAGCCCAGCCACGACGTGTTCACGGCCCCCCGCGCGGTGCGGTTCCGGGAGCTCGAGTACGGCCTGCCGGTGGCGGCCGTGCCGGAGGCGCTGCGCGAGATCGACCGCGCCCTGCGGCGGGCGGACCTCGTGCTCACCTTCCCGTTCGAGGCGCGGACGAGCGCGGCCGACGACGCGCACCTGTCGACCGCGCACGGGCGCGACACCGGGTACATCGCCGCGCATCGCTGGTGGCGCGAGGACCCGCGGCCGCTGTTCGACCTCGTCGAGCCGATCCTGCTCGCGCACGACGGCCGCCCGCACTGGGGCAAGCTCCACTCCCTGCGCGCGCCGGAGCTCGCTGCGCGCTTCCCCGGCTTCGCGGACTTCGTCGCGGCGCGCGACGAGCTCGACCCCGATCGCACGTTCGCGAGCAGCTGGACGCGGCGGGTGCTGGGCGACTGAGCCGCTTACAGTGGATGGCATGGACACGCTGACCGTCATCTGGATCGTCGTCGGCGCGCTCGTCGTCCTGGGCATCATCGGCGGCATCTGGACGGGCAGCGCGCTCGTCTCGATGCGCCGCTTGAGCGCCTCGGTGGACGAGCGCTGGCGGGCGCTCGCGTCGACCCTCGAGCGTCGTCGGGAGGTCGCGGCGCCGCTGCTCGCGACGGCGGCGGAGCCGCAGCGCCAGCAGGCGGAGCAGGCGTTCTCGGCGCTCGACGGCGCCCTGCTGCCGGGATCGAAGGCCGAGGCCGAGGCCGAGGTGCAGCGCGTGCTGCGGCCGATCGTGCAGGCCGCGGCCGCGCAGCCGCTCGGGTCGGAGGCGGCAGAGGCGCGCACCGCGCTCGCCGCGCTCGACGACGAGGCGCAGGCCCGGCGCCGCGACTACAACACCGGTGCGCGCGAGCTGAACGCGAAGGGCCGCCGCTTCCCGACGTCGCTGTGGGCGAACGCGGCGGCGGTGCCGCGCCAGTTCTTCGAGGTCGACCAGACGGGCGCGGTCGCCGAGCCCCCCAGGATCCAGTTCTGACGCCGTAGCGCTACAGCGCCCCCGCCACCTCGCGAGCCCACGTCCCCGGCCCGGTCACCTCGACCCGCTCGAGCCCCTGCCAGGCCGCCGCCTCCTCGAGCACCGGCACGAGCCGCGCGGCGAGCTCCTCGGCGCGGTGCGCCTGCGGAGGCTCGATCGTGGCGTGCTGCACCCGCAGCACACCGGCGCGGCGATCGCTCTTGAGGTCGACGCGGCCGACGAGCTCGTCGTCGACGAGCACCGGCAGCACGTAGTACCCGTGCCGGCGCTCGGGCGCGGGCGTGTAGATGCTGATGCGGTACGAGAAGCCGAACAGCCGCTCGGCGCGCGGCCGGTGCCAGACGAGCGGATCGAACGGCGACAGCAGCGCCGTCGCGCGCACCCGTCGCGGTCGCCGCGCCTGCGCCCACAGCCACGCGGGCCGGCCCCAG
Source organism: uncultured Actinomycetota bacterium (assembly GCA_963803465.1). Classification (GTDB taxonomy): domain Bacteria; phylum Actinomycetota; class Actinomycetes; order Actinomycetales; family Microbacteriaceae; genus Agrococcus. The sequence goes on along the minus strand of CAWDMS010000004.1, from coordinate 464,987 downwards.
CCCTCGACCTCGACCGGCTCGAGGCGACCGTCGTCGACGAGGTCGTCGACCGCCGCCTTCGTGTCCTTGATCGGCAGCCGGTGGTAGTCGGCGAGGTCGTCGAGCGTCGCCACGCCGTGCGCGCGCGCCGCGCGAGCGACGAGGATGCGCTGCGCATCCGTGCGCTCCACCTCGGCGAGCGCCGCCCGCGGCAGCACCCGATCCGCGACCGCGTACTGCCGCTCGAACCTCGTGCGCCCGGCCGTCACGAGCTCCCCGCGCCGGAACAGCACCGCGGTCGCCCAGTACGCGTCCGACTTGTTCCACCAGCCGCCGGGCAGCCGCTCGTGCGCCGGATGCTCCATGTCGCTCGGTCGCATCGGCCCGCGCTCGGCGAACTCGTCCAGCACCCCGTCGACGACGGATGCGTGCTCCGCGGCCCACCGCTCGTCGGAGGCGCGCATCGGCTGCCGCCGCTTCCACGCCCACAGCGGCCAGTCCTCGACGGGGATGACGGCAGCCTCGTGCGCGACGTACTCGGTGTAGCCGCCGATGCGGGGTCGGCGCGGATGATCGTGGTGCAGCAGGCGGTCGAGCGCGGCGCGGTCGTAGGGGCCGAGGCGCGACAGCAGCGGCAGGTAGTGGCTGCGCTCGAACACGTTGACGGAGTCGACCTGCAGCAGGCCGAGCCGCTCGACCGCCCGCTCGAGCGTGCGCGACCCCGTGCGGCCGCGCTCGCCGGGCACCGCGCCGTCGAGGAACCCGGCGGCGATGGCGATGCGGCGCGCCTGCGCCGCGGGGATCCTGGCGGGAGGGGTCACGCCTCGGAGGCTAGCAACGGCCACCGACGCATGCCACGAGGGTGACAGCCGCGCGCCGTAGGATCGCAGGATGATGCTCCGCCGCCCTCGCTCCGAGGCGCCACGCCCGTCGCCGGGCGCGACCGACCCGCTGGTGCCGCGAGGCATGCAGGTCGCGGGCGCGTGGGCGTGGCGGTTCGTCGCGATCGCGGCGGCCGCGGCGATCGTGCTGTGGCTCGTCGTGCAGTTCCGCATCGTCGTCATCCCGGTGCTCGTCGCGGCGCTCCTGACCGCGCTGCTCGTGCCGGTGGTCGACGCGCTCGTCCGCGCACGGTGGCCGCGCGGGCTCGCCGTCGCGTTCTCGATCCTGGCGCTGCTCGTGTGCGTGTCGGGCCTCGGCTGGCTCGCCGTGTCGCAGATCCGCGGTGAGTACCCGGCGCTGCAGCAGCGCGCCGTCGAGTTCTGGACCGAGACCCAGGCGTGGGTCGTCTCGCTCCCGTTCGGCATCGACCAGGCCGACCTGCAGGCGTCGGTCGAGGGCATGCTCGAGACCGTCCGCGACGACCTCTCCTCGATCCTCTCGAGCGCCGTCTCGGTGGGCTCGTCGGTCGGGCACTTCCTGGCGGGCGCGGTGCTCACGCTCTTCGCCCTCATCTTCACGCTCGCGGACGGTCGGCGCATCTGGCGCTGGGTGCTCGGCGTGCTGCCCAGGAGCGCGCGAGCCGCGACCGACGGGGCGGGCCGCACCGGCTGGGTCACGCTCGGCAACTTCGTGCGCGTGCAGGTGCTCGTCGCCTTCATCGACGCCGTCGGCATCGGCCTCGGCGCCTTCATCCTCGGCCTCTTCTTCGAGGGCGGCATGCCGCTCGTCGTGCCGATCGCGATCCTCGTCTTCCTCGGCTCCTTCATCCCGATCATCGGTGCCGTCGTCACGGGCGCGATCGCCGTGCTCGTCGTGATGGTCTCGTTCGGCTTCGTGCCTGCGGTCATCATGCTCGGCATCGTGCTGCTCGTGCAGCAGATCGAGAGCCACGTGCTGCAGCCGCTCATCATGGGCACCGCCGTCAAGGTGCATCCGCTCGCCGTCGTGCTCGCGGTCGGCGCCGGATCGACGATCGCCGGCATCGCCGGCGCGTTCTTCGCCGTGCCGGTCGTCGCGTTCCTGAACAGCTTCATCTCGACCGTCGCCTCGGGCTCGTGGCGCACGAACCCCAGACCGACCGAGGAGGACGTCGTCCGATGACCGATCGCGAGGCCCAGCCGACGCTCTCGGCGCACGACGCCGCCCTGCCGGGCCCGAGCCTGGCCGACTTCGAGGGTGCGCGCGAGCGCCTCCGCGGGATCGTGCAGGAGACGCCGATGGAGCGCTCCCGCTACCTGAGCGGCATGCTCGGCGCCGACGTGCTGCTCAAGTGCGAGAACCTGCAGCGCACCGGGGCGTACAAGATCCGCGGCGCCTACAACATGCTCGCCCAGCTCGACGACGACCAGCGCGCGCGCGGGGTCGTGGCCGCCTCGGCCGGCAACCACGCGCAGGGCGTGGCGTTCTCGGCCACCGAGCTCGGCATCCGCTCCACCATCTTCATGCCGCTCGGCGTCGCGCTGCCGAAGCTGCAGGCGACGCGCGACTACGGCGCCGACGTCGAGCTGCGCGGCATGGACTTCCAGTCGGCCCTCGCCGCCGCGGTCGAGCACGTCGAGCGCACCGGGGCCACCTTCGTGCCGCCCTACGACCACCCGCACATCATCGCCGGCCAGGGCACCGTCGGGCTCGAGATCCTCGAGCAGGTGCCCGACGTCGCGACGATCGTCGTGCCGCTCGGCGGCGGCGGCCTCGCCGCCGGGGTCGCGTCAGCCGTGCGGCAGCGCGCCGCCCGGGACGGCCGCCGTGTCCGGATCGTCGGCGTGCAGGCGGAGCGCGCCGCCTCGTTCGTCGACTCGCTGGCGGCGGGGGAGCCGACCACCATCGTCACCCGGCCGACGATCGCCGACGGCATCGCCGTGTCGCGGCCCGGCACGCTGCCGTTCGCGATCGTGCAGGCCGCCGTCGACGAGATCGTGACGGTCTCCGACGACGACATCGCGCGAGCCATGATCGTGCTCCTCGAGCGCGCCAAGCTCGTCGTCGAACCGTCCGGCGCGGTCACGACGGCGGCGATCATGACCGGGCTCGTCGCATCCGAGGGCCCGACGGTCGCGGTGCTCTCGGGCGGCAACATCGACCCGCTGTTCATGGAGCGGGTGATCGCGCGCGGCCTCGCCGCCTCGGAGCGCTACCTGAAGGTGCGGCTCGCGCTGCCCGACCGGCCCGGCCAGCTCGCGATCATCGCGCAGATCGTGTCGGACGAGCAGGCCAACGTCGTCGAGGTGCTCCACACCCAGCACGACGCGTGGACGTCGATCACCGATGTCTCGCTCGACATCTCCGTCACCACCCGCGGCCCCGAGCACGCGCAGCGCGTGCTCGCGGCGCTGCGCCGCGCCGGCTACGAGCCGCAGGTGCGGTAGCCGGCGCGCAGCCGCGCTGCACGACGAAGGGCCCCGCGGTCGCCGCGGGGCCCTTCGATGTCGGATGCGTCAGCCGCTGTACGTCTGGACGTCCGTCACCTCGACGTCGATGGTCACGCCGGTGGGGGTCTGGTACGACGTCTTCGCGCCGATCTTCAGGCCCATGATCGCGGCGCCGAGCGGGCTCGCCTCGCTGTAGACGTCGAGGTCGTCGCCGGCCTCGTGGATCTCGCGGTTGCCGACGAGGAAGGTCGTCTCGTCGCCGGCGATCGTCGCCGTGACGACGGTGCCCGGCTCGACGACGCCGGATGCCTGGGGCGCGGCGCCCACCTTGGCGGTGCGCAGCAGCTGCGTGATCTGCGAGATGCGGGCCTCGATCTGCGCCTGGTCGTCCTTGGCGGCGTGGTAGCCGCCGTTCTCCTTGAGGTCGCCCTCGTCCCGAGCCTCTTCGATGCGCTTGGCGATCTCGGCGCGCACGGGCCCCTGCAGGTGCTCGAGCTCGCCCTGCAGGCGGTCGTGCGCCTCCTGGGACAGCCAGGACTCCGTGGTGCCGTTCATGTGGTCTCCCGATATGCAGAGAACCGGCCCCGTGTGGGCCGGTTCACTCGCCATCGTATGTCACCCAGCACTCCGAGACCAATCCCGTGGTGGCCAGCTCGCTCGTGCGCACGTCCACGCGATGGCTGGACGTGTGGGCGTCCGCGGGCGGGAGGTCGAGCTCGACCCAGCCGACGACGCCGTAGGCGGTGTTGAGCGCCTCGACGGCGCAGCGCACCGGCGTTCCGGCGTCGACCGAGACCTCGAACGTGACGGCGACCGTCGAGTCGTCCTCGATGACGTAGCCGATGGTGCGCGACTGCAGCTGCGTCGAGGCGGGATCGGTGCCGACCCACCACACCCACGCGACCGCGATCAGCAGGATGCCGAGGCCGACGCTCCAGCCCAGCGTCTTCTCGCGCTGCGTGCGTGCGCGCGTGCGCCCGTAGCGTGCTTCGAGGTCGGTCATCGGGGCCTGTCGTGGGAGGATGGGAGCCTGCCCAGTCTAGTCGTCGCGCCGTCCGGCGAGGCCTGCGCTGGCAGGGGAGGAGAAGCCGTGCGACGCCTGCTCGCGGTGCATGCGCATCCTGACGACGAGTCGAGCAAGGGCGCCGGGACGCTCGCGCGCTACGCGGACGAGGGCGCCCAGGTGACGGTCGTCTCGTGCACCGGCGGCGAGAGCGGCAGCGTGCTGAACGAGCGCTTCGAGCCCGACCCACCGCGCCGACCGCGACATGACCGGGCTGCGGCGCGTCGAGATGGCGCAGGCGCAGGCCGCGCTCGGCGTCGACCACGTCTGGCTCGGCTACGTCGACTCGGGGCTGCCGGACGAGGGCGAGCCGCTGCGGGAGCTCTCCTTCGCGACCATCCCGCTCGAGATCTCCGGCCGACCGCTCGTGCGGCTCCTCCGCCGTCTCCGGCCGCACGTCGTCGTCACGTACGACGAGACCGGCGGCTACCCCCACCCCGATCACATCCGATGCCACGAGGTGACGATGTGGGCGGTCGAGCACGCCGCGGCCGGGCCTGCCGGAGCTCGGCGAGCCGTGGGAGGTGCCGAAGGTGTACTTCGACCGCAGCATGAGCGGCGCGCGGCTGCGCGCGCTGCTCGCGGCGGTCGAGGCTGCAGACGCCCGATGACGATCGGCTCCCGTTCATGCGGGAGTGGGCGCAGCGGCTCGGCGAGCGCGGCGAGACGATGACGACGCGCGTGGACGTCGGCGCGCACCTCGCTGCGCGCGACAGCGCGCTGCGCGCGCACGCGAGCCAGGTGGAGCCCGACTCGCGCTTCTTCTTCTGGCCGCACGAGCTGCTGCTCGGCACCTGGCCGACCGACGACTACGAGCTCGTGCGACCGCGCGATGCGCGCACCGTGCCGGAGGACGACCTGTTCGCAGGCGTCGAGGAGGACTGATGCACATCCTGACCGCCGAGCCGCTGCCGTTCGACCCCAACCAGGTCACGCCGGGCGTCATCGGCTTCGCCGTCACCGCGGTCGTCGCGCGTCGCCATCATGCTGCTGATGTACGACTTCAACCGCCGCGTGCGCCGCATCAACGACCGCGCCGACATCAAGGCGCGCATCGACGCCGAGCTGGCGGCCAGAGAGGCCGAGGGCGCGCCGGCGGCCGCCGGCACCGACCCGTCGATCGACGACGCGCCGCGCCCCGCGCCGTAGCCGTCACAGCACCGCGACCGCCGTCGCGCGCCAGTGGTCGTCGAGCCCCTCGAGCCGGATCGCGACCGCCCGCGACCTCCCCGAGGTGCGCACGACCACTGCGCCCTCGACGACACCGTCGGCCGCGTGGCACGCGCGCACGCAGCTGATCGCGAAGCCCGGCACCGACCGATCGCGGACCCCGGCGCGAGCGCGCCGGGCGACGAGCGCGCGACTGGCGAGCATGTCGTAGGTCGGCTCGGTCACGAACCGCGCGATCTGCTGCACGTCGCGCACGCCGAGCAGGATCTCGACGACGCTCATCGCGAGGTTCTCGATGAGCGAGACCGGGTCGGGCAGCCCCGAGGACGAGCACGGCTGGAAGTCGAAGAACTCCTCCGCGTCGACCGTCGTCATGCGTCGTCTCGTCACTGCCGGCCCCCCTCGTGTGCGGGAGAAGATAGCGCCGACCGCGAAGGTGAGGGGATGGGGCACTTCCGTCCTGTGGAGAACCCCGCGCCCGCGTCGTGAGCGCCTCAGTAGATTCGGCCGCGTGCGCTTCGACGACCTGTTCGACGACCTCGAGAGCCAGCTCGAGGCCGAGCTCGGCGCCGAGCGGCGCGACCTCGAGGCGGAGGAGGAGCGGTTCCGCATCGGTCGGCTCGAGCTGCGCGACCGCATCGCGGCAGCGCCCCGGCAGCTGGACCTCACGCTGCGCGGCGGCGGGCGGCTCCGGCTGCGCCGGATGGCCCTCGGCCGCGACTGGCTGAACGGCATCGTGGTCGAGGGCGCTCCGGCCGAGACCGGCGCGCTCGTGCCGCTGCACGCCATCGCGAGCGTCGGGCTCGACGCGGACGGCGTGGCGGCGTCCCTCCGGCCCGCACCCGGCGGTGACCTGCAGGCCAGGCTGAGCTTCGCGTTCGCGCTGCGCGACCTCGCCCGTCGTCGCGCGTCGGTGATCCTCGAGGGCGGCATGCCGCTCGCCGGCACGATCGACCGGGTGGGCCGCGACCACCTCGACCTCGCCGAGCACGAGCCCGGGCAGCCGCCCCGCCTCGGCAGCGTGCGCTCGTGGCGGCTCGTGCCGTTCCGGGCCTTCGACTGGGTGCGGCTGCCCTGACCGTTGCGCGCCGCCGGTGCTCAGCGCCCGCCGAACAGGTCGGCGATGCTCGCCGCTTGGGCCTGGCGCCACAGCCCGCGCCGACGCTCGAGCTCGAGCTCCCGCTCGATCCAGGCCTGCACCTCGTCGTCGGCGATGCGCCACGCGCCGCGCACGCGCAGGCCCCGCAGCTCGCCCGCCTCGAGCAGCTCGACGACCGCGGCGGGAGCGATGCCGAGCAGGTCGGCCACGTCGGCCACGGCGAGGAATCGGCGCGCTTCGAGCTCCATGGCCCCCATTGTGGGTCAGCCGGCTCCGAGCTCGAGCGGAGCCTGTGGAGAACTTCCGCGACCGGCGTCCGCGACCTGCCAGCGTGGTGCGCGGACGAGGGAGGGGCCATGGCCGCGCGCCGCACCTGGATGGATCCGAGGCTCGCGATCGGCGTCGCGCTGGTGCTCGTGTCGCTCGTCGGCGTGTGGCTCGTCGTGCAGCAGTCCTCGCGCACCGAGGCCGGATGGTCTGCCACGCGCACGCTGCTGCCGGGCGAGACCATCGCGGCGGGCGACGTGCAGCCGGTCGCGGTGCGCATGCCGCAGTCGCAGCACCGCTACCTGGCGGGCTCGGCCGACCCGGTCGGGCTCGTCGTCGCGGCGACCGTCGGCGAGGGCGAGGTGCTGCCGCTGCGCGCGGTGGGGGATGCCTCGAGCGCCGACCGCGCGGCGGTCGTGATCGACGTCGACAGCGCGCTGCCGCGCGCGATCCGCGCCGGCGCCCTCGTCGACGTCTGGACCGCGCCGCCGACCGACGACGGGTTCGCGACGCCGGCCGTGCTCGTCGACGGCGCGATCGTCGCGGGCGTGGTCGAGGACGAGGGCATCCTCGCGTCCGCCGCCGTGCAGCTCGAGCTGCTCGTGCCCCGATCGCAGATCGCGCCGCTGCTCGCGGCGGTGTCGAACGAGCACGCGCTCAGCGTCGTGCCGCTCGCGCAGCCCGTGGAGGCCTCGCCGTGATCGGCATCGCGGTCTCCGCGCCGCTCGAGCGGGAGGATGCGATCGTGCGCGAAGCGGCGCGGCACGGCCACCGGGTGGTGATCCGTGCGGCCACCGCGGCCGACCTCGTGGAGCGGCTCGCAGCCCGCGGCAGCGACGCGCAGCCGCGGATCGACCTCGTGCTCGTCGTGGCCGACGCCGTGCACGCGGACCGGCAGCTCGTCGAGGCGTGCGACGGGCGCGGCCTGCGGCTCGTGGCGCTCGCCGACGACGAGGGCGAGCGGGCGCGAGCGGCGACGCTGGGCCTCGACGCCGTCGCGTGGGTCGACGGCTTCGGCGCGATCGAGGCGGCCGTCGTGCCCGGGATGGAGGCACCGAGCGCGGATCCGCCGCGGGGGCGGATCATCGCGGTGTGGGGTCCCGCCGGGGCGCCCGGCCGCACCACCGCCGCGATCGCGCTCTCGGCGGAGCTCGCGCTGCTGGGGCAGCGCGTCGCGCTCGTCGACGCCGACACGACGAGCGCCGCGGTGGCGCCCTCGCTCGGGCTGCTCGACGAGTCGCCGGGGTTCGCCGCCGCGGCCCGCCTCGCTCGAGCCGGCAGCCTCACCGTCGACGAGCTCGACCGGATCGCGCAGCCCGTGCCGACGATGGGCGGGGTCGTGCGCGTGCTCACCGGCATCGGGCGCGCGAGCCGGTGGCCCGAGCTCGGCGGAGACCGGGTGGCAGAGGTGCTCGCGCGCTGTCGCGACTGGGCCGACGCGACGGTCGTCGACGTCGCATCGAGCCTCGAGCGCGACGAGGAGATCTCGAGCGACCTCTTCGCGCCGCGTCGGCACGCGGCGACGCTCGCGGTGCTCGAGGCGGCCGACGACGTGGTCGTCGTCGCGGGCGGCGACCCGGTCGCGGTCGCACGGCTCGTGCGCGCGCTGCCGGAGCTGCGCGACGTCGCGCCGCGGGCGCGGGTGCGGGTCGTGGTGAACAAGGTGCGGCCAGGCGCGATGGGCGTCGCGCCCGAGCGCGCGGTGCTCGAGACGCTGCGCCGGCTCGCGCAGGTGACGCCCGAGGCCTGCTGGCCGTTCGACGGCAGAGCGGCCGACGCGGCGCTGCTCGAGGGGCGACCGCTCGCCGACGTCGCGGGCCGGTCGAGGCTGCGCCGGCGGGTGCAGGCGCTGGCTGCGACGCTCGTCCCGCAGCCGGCGGCGCCGGTCCGTCGCGCGACCCTGCGGGCCGCGGAGCGCCCACGCCGCGGGTGGCGGGCCGCGCTGCGCTGACCAGGCGTCGGACGGACTGGGCGTCGCGCCGGGCACCGCGTTGACCGGGCGTCGGGGCGCGCGACGGTAGGCTGACCCGGTGACGAGCCTGACGTCGATCGCCGAGCGCTACGGACGAGTGAGCGAGCAGGACCTGCGATGGCTGCACCGCCTGGTGGCGGACTTCCAGCTGCTGGCCGACCTCGCGATCGGCGACATCGTGCTGTGGCTGCCCACCGGCGACGAGGACGGCTACATCGCCGTCCAGCACGCGCGCCCCGCCGGAGCCGCGACCCTCTTCTACCGCGACATCGTCGGGCAGCCGGTCCGCAACTCGTGGCGCGAGCAGGTCGGGCGCGCCTTCGAGGAGGGCGTGACGCTCGACGCCGACTCGCCGGAGTGGGGCGTCGAGACCGACGCGAAGGTGAAGGCGTTCCCCGTCCGCCGCCGCGAGGCCGAGCCGTCCACGGCGCTCGTGCAGCACCCGATCGCGGTCGTGACCCGACACGCGAACCACGCCGACACCCGCAGCGCCGGCCGCCAGGAGCGCACGTTCCGGCAGTGCGCATCCGAGCTGTTCCGGATGATCGCCGACGGCGACTTCCCCGACCAGGCGGCACCGAGCGGCCCGCGGCGCGGTGCCGCGCGGGCATCCGACGGCCTGATCCGGCTCGATCAGGCCGGCACCGTGACCTTCGCGAGCCCCAACGCGCTGTCGGCCTTCACCCGGCTCGGCTTCCGCGGCGAGCTCGAGGGGGAGTCGCTCGCCGAGACCACGACCGAGCTCATCGACGACTCGCACGAGGTCGACGAGGCGCTGCCGCTCGTCGTCACCGGTCGCGCGCCCTGGCGCACCGACATCGAGACCCGTTCGGTGACCCTCTCGCTGCGGGCGGTGCCGCTGCGCTCGGGCGCGACGCGGCTGGGCGCGATCGTGCTCGTGCGCGACGTGACCGACCTGCGCCTGCAGGAGCAGACGCTCATCACCAAGGATGCGACGATCCGCGAGATCCACCACCGGGTCAAGAACAACCTGCAGACGGTGGCGGCACTGCTGCGCATCCAGTCGCGGCGCACGAAGAGCGTCGAGGCGCGGACGGCGCTGCAGGATGCGGAGCGCCGGGTGTCGTCGATCGCCGTCGTGCACGACACGCTCTCGGAGGGGCTGAGCCAGTCGGTCGACTTCGACGCCGTGTTCGACCGGGCGATGAAGCTCACGAGCGAGCTCGCCTCGATCCACGGGGCGCGGGTGCGCACCGAGCGGATCGGCTCGTTCGGCGTGCTGCCGAGCGGCTACGCGACCCCGCTCGCGCTCGCGCTCACCGAGCTCGTCACGAACGCCGTCGAGCATGGGCTCGTGGGCCGCCAGGACGGGCTCGTGCGGATCACGGCGAACCGCGCCGACGGCTGGTTGACCGTGCAGGTGTGCGACAACGGCGCCGGGCTCCCGCCCGGGCGGGTCGGCTCAGGGCTCGGGACGCAGATCGTCAAGACCCTCGTCACGGGGGAGCTGTCCGGCACGATCGATTGGGGCGCACGCGCGGTCGAGGGCACCGAGGTCACCGTGAAGGTGCCGATCTCCTACATCCGCGAGGACGACGAGGCCTGAGCGACGACCGCCCCGCACACGGAAGCGGGGCCGCCTTCCGGCGACCCCGCTTGCATCCGTGGCTGTCAGCCCGCGCGGCGAGCGCGAGCGGCGCGGCGCTTGAGCGCGCGGCGCTCGTCCTCCGAGAGGCCGCCCCACACGCCCGAGTCCTGGCTGGTCTCGAGTGCGTACTGCAGGCACATCTCGGTCACCGGGCACGTCGCACAGACAGCCTTCGCCTTCTCGATCTGCTCGAGCGCCGGCCCGGTGTTGCCCACCGGGAAGAACAGCTCGGGGTCCACCGTGAGGCAGGCAGCGTCATCACGCCAATCCATACATGTGCTCCTTGTACATTGGAGGGGGAGGTCGCGCTTCGCGAGATAGTCGCGGCGCGGAAGTCTTCGGGCGCTGCAGCGCTGCTGCCCGACGTCCTATGGTTTCACAGCGCCCCCAGAGAGGCAAGGGTCACTTCCGTGAGCGAAGGTTCGAGCGAGCGTCCGCGGACGGCGACATGGACGGCGGCGATCCTGCTCGTCGAGGCGCTCGGCATGCTCGGCGTCGCCGTCTGGCTGGCGCTCGGCGCGCTCGGGGATCCGGTCGAGCACATCGCCGGCGGCCTGTTCCTAGCGGTGCTGTGCGCGGGAGCCGCGGCCTTCCTGCTCGCGGCGGGGCGGGCGATGCTCGACGGCCGCGCGTGGTCGCGCAGCGCCACGGTCGTCTGGCAGGTGCTGCAGCTGGGCGTCGGGTTCGGAACCTTCGACGGCGGCGAGGGGCCGGTGCCGCTCGCACTCGTCCTCGTCGGGCTCTCGGTCGCGGGGTTCGTGCTCGTGCTGCGTCGCAGCGTCACCGGCTGGCTGCGCCGCGAGTCGTGACCGGCGGCCGCGCGGAGCTCAGCTGCTGAAGGCGAGCCGCTTGTCGAGCATCTCGAGGTGGCCCTTCGCCCGCGTGCTGTAGAACGCGTGCGTGATGACCCCTGCCTCGTCGAGCACGAACGTCGAGCGCCGCACGCCCTGCACGATCCGGCCGTAGCTGTTCTTCTCGCCGAACGTGCCCCACGCGAGGTGCACGGCGAGGTCGGCGTCGCTCAGCAGCGGGAAGGGGAGCGCGTCGAGCTCGCTCGCGCGAGCGAGCTTCTCGACGCTGTCGCGCGAGATGCCGAGCACCGCGTAGCCGTGGCGGCCGAGGTCGGGGAGCGCATCGCGGAAGTCGCACGCCTGCTGCTTGCAGGCGGAGGTGAGCGCCTCCGGGTAGAAGTAGACGATCACCCGCTGGCCGCGCAGCGACGCGAGCGAGACCTGCTCGCCGCGCTGGTCGGGGAGGGTGAAGTCGGGTGCGGGCATGCCGGGCTCGAGGTGCGTCATCCCCTCCATCCAACCAGCGTGCCGGCACCGCTGGGCACACGCCACGAGGTCGTGCTACGCTTGATCCTCGGTAGCGCCACGACGGTGGAGCGGCCATGCACCTCTAGCTCAATTGGCAGAGCAGTTGACTCTTAATCAATCGGTTCCCGGTTCGAGTCCGGGGAGGTGTACGGAGTACAGGGTCCCTGACCGGCAGCAATGCCCGGTCAGGGGCCCTTTTCTTGGTCCCTGGCTCCTGATGATCGGAGGCCAGAGTGTCGGCCGAGTTCGCGCAGACCCGCTCGCCGTTCGTGGATGCACGTCCGCGGGCGCCCTGACGAGCCCGTCCGAGATCACCCGCTACACCGACCCTGCCGCGCTGTCGCCCGGCACACCGCTCGAGCCCGAGGACGTGGCCGCGAACCTGCGAACGCGCCTCGCGGCCCGCAGGAAGCGCGAGGCGGTGGAGCACACCTCGAGCGGCGTTCACCTGACTGTCAGTTCGCCGGTGGCACGGGTGTCCCGTCATCCCAGATGTTGTTGCTCCACACGTTGCCCGGGGCTGCGGAGTCGAAGGCGACGATCGGCCCCCAGATGCCGCATTGGCCGCTGGGGCCGCGCACGAAGGTGTTGTTGGTGAACCGGATGTTGTTGACACCCTCGGAGAAGGGCTTCCCTGGGGTGGAGCCGCCGTAGGCGCAGTACCCCATGGAGCCGGCCGGGCCGCCGTCGATGAGGTTGCCGTCGATGGTGTTGCGCTCCACGACGCCGAAGTCCCCGTAGCCCGTCAGGGCGGCCGAGCATCCGGCGTCCGGCGGCACAGGCTGCGCGTCGCAGGTGATCGTGTTGCGGAGGATGGAGCTGCCGGCGCCCATCCGGATCGCCGATTCGTGGTCGATGCCTCGGAGGTCCGTGTACTGGCCGTGGAGGTAGGAGTCCTGGACGGTGCACGCGCCGCAGTTCACTGAGCGGCTGCCACCGGTGACCTCGACGCGTGTGAGGACGAAGTTGGAATCCCCCACGCCTGTTCCCGTGGACAGTGGTGCCCGCACCTCGCTGTCGGTCATCGAGAAGCTCCCGTTGTCATCGTTGTAGATGCGACCGTTGATGATCGAGTTGGTGATCACCAAACCTGGCGAGAGCACCCGCATGTTGTCGCAGTTGATGACCTTCGCGTCGATCACGACGTCAGGCATCGAGATCGCGCACGTTCCGGTGTATGGAGTCAGCGTGACACCCGCGGGCACGCCGGTGGTGGCCGCAGAGGGGAAGCTGGTGGGGGTGGAGGGGGAGCTGCCGCAGACGCCCTGGTTGAAGACATTCTCGGAGAGGGTTGAGGCCCCACCGAGTACATAGAGTCGGGAAGGAGAGTATGTGTCATCCAACATGTCGAACGTTCCCTGCTGGATGCAGCTGGAAGGTGTGAGCAGGAGTGGACCAACTCTCGGTGCGGCGGCAGCAGCAGCGAGCGCGTCAGGGAAGTTCTGGCCGGAAGCGAGGAACACTCGCTCGCGAGGGCCGTTCGCACCGACCTGCGCCAACAGTCGGTTCGTCTCGTACCGGTCAGAGCCGGCGATACGAGTCACAGCAGTTCCTGGGGCTGCGGCAGTTATCTGCTGGGCGACGGTAGCGGAGACAGATGGGGTTCCACCAGCGATGGTCACGCGGGCAAGACGTCCTTCTCGCAACCAGGCAGCTGTGGCTGCTGGAACAGAGTTCCGTGGAACGAGGACAACTGGTGCTTTCGCAAGGGCAGCGGCTGGCGCTGCGGAGAGGGCGTCAGGGAAGTTCTCACCGGAAGCGAGGAACGCTTCGGTGGCGTCCGGGAAAGCATGCTCTGCGATGAGAGCACTGGTCTCATACCGATCAGCTCCGGCTATACGGCTCACAGCAGCACCTGGAAGGAAATCTCTCAGGCTAGGGACAAGGTTGCTGGACACTGAAGTTCGACCACCGACGAAGATGACGTGCTTCGGGTTCAAGCGCCGAAGCTCGTCAATCGCTGCCTGGGTGAAGACTTCACCTGGGGTGAGGATGATCCCATAGCCTGGACGTGCTGCGGCTGGCGCGACGGAAAGAGCGTCAGGGAAGTTCGCACCTGTGACCAGGTAGACCGTGTGGACGCTTGCCGGGTCAGTGTTCGCTATCCGGGAGATAGCGGCGGCTGTTGCGTAACGGTCGCTGCCAGCGATACGGATGGCGGTCATACCTGCAACCTTCGTGTCCGCTAGCGCCGCGGTGGGGGCGAGGGTGAGACCAGTGACAGCTACCGCGAGAGCGGCTGTCAGGGCAAGGAGCTTTCTGCGCATACGACAGTCCTCGGGGTGGGTGGCTGTTGGGGTGGGAGTCTGCCCGGTGATGTCGAGGATCTGAGCGGAGGGGAATCCGACGATCACGACGCGCGGTTCGCTCACGGTGCTGCCTCGGTGGCCAAGCTCGTGAAGAGCGTGTCCTTGGTGGGTCAGCACGGGATTCTACCGTGAAGCGAAGCCACCAGAGCATGGATCGAGGACAGCTCATGACCACCTCGGTCGACGATCCGCCGGCATCGACATCACCGGATGTCCACGGCGACGCGCACCTCCGTCGCCCCCGCTGGCGTCGCATCGCGCGCGCTTCCGGCATCTCGGTGATCGCGCGGCTGGTGCTCGTCGTCGTTGGCGCGGTCGTCGATGTCGGGGCAGCGGTAGAGGCGTCCTCGTCCTGCAGGCCGCATCGTCGGGGAGCTCCGCGCCGACGGGGTCCGGGTGGTCGTCGACCCGACCGGCTCAGGCGCCGGGCAGCACCACGAGCGCGACGAAGATCGCGACCGCCGCAGCGGCCGCGAGCACGATGCCGCCAGCGATCGCGATCTTGATCGCGCGGACGTCGCTCGGGTTGAAGCTCTGCGGATCGCGGGATGCGTGCGCGCCGCCGGAGGTGGGCTGCTGCTCGGTCATGGGGTCTCCTGCGGCTCGCGGAACATTCCTTCGTGCCCTAATCATACGCGCGCTGATGTTCCGCCGCTACCATGCGACCATGGCCAACACGCAGCCGGCGCACCCGCAGGTCGACCACCTCGCGCTCGAGCGCCAGGTGTGCTTCGCGCTCTCCATCGCCTCGCGCGGCGTCGTCGCCGCCTATCGGCCCGTGCTCGAGCCGCTGGGGCTCTCGCATCCGCAGTACCTCGTGATGCTCGCGCTGTGGGGCTCGTCGCCGCTGTCGCTCCGCGAGCTGAGCGAGCGGCTGCGGCTCGAGCCCGCGACGCTCTCGCCGCTCGTCAAGCGGCTCGAGGCGGCTGGGCTGGTCGAGCGCTCGCGGCGGCCCGACGACGAGCGCACGCTCCGCATCACCCTCACCGAGCGCGGAGCCGCACTGCGCGAGGCGGCGCTCGCGGTGCCCACGACGATGGCGGCACGGCTCGGGCTCGAGGAGGCCGAGCTGCGCCAGCTCCACGAGCTCATGACGCGGCTCGTGGCGGCCGTCGACCGGGCCGCCGCCTCCTAGGGGGCTGGGGTGGCGGTCGCGCTCGCGGCGCGCGCCGAGCGGTCGCCGAGCTCCGGGTTCCGGCGGAGGAGGTGCCAGCGCAGCGCCGCCACCGTGAGGACGACGAGCAGCGTGAAGGCCGCGAACGCCCCGGCGACGAGGAGCAGGGCAGGGTCGAAGAGGAGGGCGGGGCCCGGGAGGCTCGAGGAGCCTGCGGCGGCGGGACGCAGACCCGCGACGATGTCGTGGAGCTGCGCGGCCGGGTGAACGACGTTCGGATTCGAGATGACCGTGATGGCCTCACTGTACCCCAGCCGTGCATGCCGCCACGATCGCGGGGACGCTTAGAAGATGCGCTCCCAGGCGCCGTCCAGCAGCATCAGCACGATCGGGTCGCCGTCGGCGTCGCGCCCCGCGAGCCGCACGTAGGTGAGCGTCTCGATCGCGACGAGTCGCTCGATCGGCACGTCGGGCGCCGTGCCCCACGACCGCAGGCTCTCGGGATCGGTCGCGATCGCGGCGAGCTGCAGCAGGATGCGGGCGATCTCCTCGTCGGAGTGGATCGCTCGCGGCGACCGGGATGTTTCCACCGTCGAACAATACTGGGGTACAAACCCCTCCGCACAATCGACGCGCGGCGCGCTACTGCCGGTAGGAGCTGAGGAAGCTGCCGATGCGGTCGACGGCGTCGACGAGGTCGCGCTTCCAGGGCAGGGTGACGATGCGGAAGTGGTCGTTGGTCGGCCAGTTGAAGCCCGTGCCGTGGGTCACGAGGATCTTCTCCTGCCGCAGCAGGTCGAGCGCGAACTGCGCGTCGTCGTGGATCTCGTGCACCTCGGGGTCGAGTCGCGGGAAGGCGTACAGCGCGCCCTTTGGGGTCACGACGCTCACGCCGGGGATGCGGTTCAAGCCCTGCACGGCCGCGTCGCGCTGCTCGAGCAGCCGGCCGCCGGGCAGGATCAGGTCCTCGATCGACTGGTGCCCGCCGAGCGCGACCTGGATGCCGTACTGCGCGGGCACGTTCGGGCACAGCCGCGTCGACGCGAGCAGCGTCAGGCCCTCGAGGAACCCCTTCGCGTGCTCCTTGGGG
The DNA here is from genome assembly GCA_963803465.1 of uncultured Actinomycetota bacterium. Lineage (GTDB taxonomy): Bacteria > Actinomycetota > Actinomycetes > Actinomycetales > Microbacteriaceae > Agrococcus. The sequence goes on along the minus strand of CAWDMS010000004.1, from coordinate 448,685 downwards.
CCCGTGATGGCCAGCCATGCCGCACGGAACCCGGCTGCGCGGTAGGTCTTCGACAGGCCGTTGTAGGTGAGCACGAGCAGGTCGTGCGCGAGCGTCGCGATCGAGACGTGCTCGGCGTCGTCGTAGAGGATGCGGTCGTAGATCTCGTCGGCGAGGATCAGCAGCGAGTGCTTGCGGGCGAGGTCGACGATGCCCTGCAGCACCTCGCGCGAGTAGACCGCGCCGGTCGGGTTGTTGGGGTTGATGACGACGATCGCCTTGGTGCGAGGCGTGATCTTCGCCTCGATGTCGGCGAGGTCCGGCGCCCAGCCGAGCGCCTCGTCGCAGAGGTAGTGGATGGGCGTGCCGCCGCCCAGCGATGTCATGGCGGTCCAGAGCGGGTAGTCGGGCGCGGGGATGAGCACCTCGTCGCCCGCGTCGAGCAGCGCCTGCATCGTCATCGTGATGAGCTCGGAGACGCCGTTGCCGAGGTACACGTCGTCGACCGACAGCCGCGGGAAGCCCTCGACGTCCTCGTAGCGGGTGACGACCGCGCGCCGGGCCGAGAGGATGCCCTTCGAGTCGGAGTACCCCTCCGCGAGCGGCAGGTTGGCGATGATGTCCTGCACGATCGTGTCGGGCGTCTCGAAGCCGAACGGCGCGGGGTTGCCGATGTTGAGCTTGAGGATGCGGTGGCCCTCGGCCTCGAGCCGTGCGGCCTCGGCGGCCACGGGTCCCCGGATCTCGTACAGGACGTGCTTCAGCTTCGAGGACTGGTCGAGGGACTTGAGTGCCATTGCACCATGCTAGGTGCGGTCCTGCGGGCCACTCGGCGGCCGGTGGCACCGGTGGTTCAGCGCGGCAGCTGCAGGTCGGCTCAGCGCGGCAGCTGCAGCAGCCCGCCCGCGACGCGGGTGGTGGCGACCCCCACGGCCATCGCGCGCTCGAGCGGACCGGACCATCCGCCCACGTGCTCGCCGGCGAGCACCGATGCCGCGAGCGAGGCGAGCACGCTGTCGCCCGCCCCGATGGTGTCGACGAGCGGTGCGTCGAGGTGGGGCACGGAGGCGTCGACCCGGCCGCCGTCCGCGATCACCGTCGCGCCGTCGGCCCCGCGCGTGACCGCGACGGCGCCCGCGCCGGCGGCGACGAGGCGCGCGGCCGTCGCCTCGGTGCCCTCGCCGTAGACGAGCTCGGCGTCCTCGTCGCTCAGCTTCACGAGCAGTGCCCGCGAGGCCAGCAGGTCGAGCCCCGCGGCGAAGCGCGCGGTCGCGCCGGGCTCGCGCAGGTACGCGGGCCGCGCGTTCGGGTCGAGCATGAGCCGCTCGCGCGAGCGGGGGAGTGCGGCGAGCGGTGCGACCTGCGCCTCGTGCTCGAGCGCGAGGCACGAGACGAGCACGAGCGGGGCGGCCTCGAGCACGGCGGTCTGGTCGCGCAGCTCGACGAAGCGGCCGGTGCCGGCCTCGTTGAACTCGTAGCGCATGGTGCCGCCGTCGCGGACGGCCGTCGCCACCGCCGTGCCGCGCGGAGCGGCGGTGGCGACGAGGTCGACGCCGTGCGCGGCGCAGTGCTCGCGCACGAGCAGGCCGGGCGCGTCGTCGCCGACCATCGCGATGAGCCGCGACGGCACACCGAGGCGAGCGAGCCCGACCGCGACGTTGAGCGCGGCGCCGCCGACGATCGACGCGCCGTCGACCTCGTCGACCAGCGCGTCCCCGACGACGACGACGCGCTCGCTCACGTGCTCATCCACTCAGCGGCCCTTCGCGGCCTTCTTGAGCTCGCGCTCGAGCTCCTGCTGGCGGATGGCGTCCTCGCGCTGGCCGACCGCGCCGATCGCGAGGGCGACGCCGATCGCCCAGCTCGCCCACAGCAGCGCCAGGCGCCAGTCCTTCGGGCCCTGCTTCGTCGCCTTCGCGACGCCGATGCCGCCGGCGAGCGAACCGAGCACCCCGGGGTTGAACAGGTATCTGCGCATCATGGCGAACAACCTACCCGCGCAGCCTGGATCGCTCATCCTGACCGATCGGTCGACTTCTGACCGATCGGTCAGTATGCTGATCGATCGTGACCACTCGCGACACCCTCGTCCAGGCCGCGCTCGAGCGCTTCGCCCGCTACGGCTACCTGGGCTCCTCCATCCAGCAGGTCGCCGACGACGTCGGCACCTCGAAGTCGTCGGTGCTCTACCACTTCGACTCGAAGGAGGCGCTGCTCGAGGCGGCGATGGCACCCGCGCTCGATGCGCTGTCGGGCCTCATCGAGACCTTGCCGCGGCTCCGCGACGACAAGGTCGCCGCGGCGCCGGAGCTCGTGACCGGCTTCGTCGACACCCTCATGCAGCACAGCGCCGCCGTCTCGATCTTCATCAGCCAGCGCGGCGCGCTGCAGCAGGTGCCGGTCATCGAGCGCGGCAACGCCATCGTCGACGCGATCGCCCGCACGCTCGTGCTCGAGGCGCCCTCGACGCGCGTGCTCACCCGCCTCTCGATCGGACTCGCCGGCGTCGCCTTCATCCTCGGCGACGCCCTGCACGACTCCCTCGAGCGCCCCGATCCCGCCGAGATGCGGGAGATCCTCATCGACACCCTGCTGGAGCTGTGCATGCCCGCGATCACCCCCGCTGCGGCGACGACCGGCGAGGCCCGCTGATGGCCACCTGGCTGTCCCGCGTCGGCGCCGCATCCATGCGTCGCGCCTGGCTCGTCATCGCGGCGTGGGCCGCGATCCTCGCCGGCGTCCTCGGCGGCGCCTTCGCCCTCGGCCCGAACATGCAGGAGTCGTTCGCGATCCCCGGCACCGAGTCGCAGGAGGCCCTCGACCACCTCGCGAGCGTCTTCCCGCAGGTCGCCGGCTCGAGCGTGCAGGTCGTGTTCCGCGCGCCCGACGGCGACACCATCGAGGACCACCGCGAGGCGATCGAGCAGCAGGCGAGCGAGATCGACGCGATCGACGACGTCGCGACCGTGCTCCAGCCGTGGGGCGAGTACGCCTCCGACCAGATCTCCGAGGACGGTCGCTTCGCCTACACCCAGGTGCAGTTCGAGCCGCAGGGCTCTGGCGTCGAGCCCGCCGGGCTCGCCGAGCTCGTGGCGACGGCGGATGCCGCGCGCGCCGACGGCCTCACCGTCGAGTTCGGCGGCCAGGTGTTCCAGGCGACGAGCGTGCCGATCTCGTGGGTCGAGGGGCTCGGCGTCGTCTTCGCCGGCGTCGTGCTGTTCGTGACGTTCTGGTCGCTGCTCGCCGCGGGGCTGCCGCTGCTCACCGCGCTGATCGGCGTCGGCATCACCATGGGCGGGGTGCTCGGCGCCTCCGCGCTCATGACCGTGTCGAACTCCGCGCCCCTCATGGCGCTCATGATCGGCCTCGCCGTCGGCATCGACTACGCCCTCTTCATCCTCTCGAAGCACCGCACGCAGCTCGCGCGCGGCATGGGCATCGTCGAGTCCGGATCGCTCGCGGTCGGCACCGCGGGCACCGCTGTCGCTGTTCGCGGGCCTCACGGTCGTCATCGCGCTCGTCGGCCTGCTCATCGTCGGCATCCCGTTCCTGTCGGTGATGGGCATCGGCGCCGCCGCGTCGGTCGCGATCGCCGTCGCCGCCGCCGCGACGCTGCTGCCGGCGATCATGGCGCTGCTCGGCGAGCGGCTCCGCCCCAGGCCCGGCAGCCGTGCCGCCCGGCTCGCGGAGCGCGACGTCGACGCCTCGCCCACGCTCGGCATGCGCTGGGTCACCGGCATCACGAAGCGGCCCGTGCTCGCCATCATCGGCGTGCTCGCGGTCGTCGGCACCGCGGCCATCCCGGCCGCGAGCCTCGAGCTCGCGCTGCCGGACAACGGCCGCGAGGCGCGCGGCACGACGCAGCGCATCGCCTACGACCTGCTGCAGGAGGGCTTCGGCGAGGGCACGACCGGGCCGCTCGTCGTGATGGCCGACATCACCCAGGTCACCGACATCCTCGGCGTCCTGGACGACATCTCGGCCGACCTCCGGGCGATCCCGGGCGTGGACCGCATCGGCAGCGCCTTCCCCGACGAGACCGCCGACACGGCGATCATCCAGGTGATCGCCGAGACCGGCCCGACCGACCACGCCACCGCCGAGCTCGTCCGCGCGATCCGCGCCGCCGCACCCGAGATCGAGGCGGCCCACGGCACGCCCATCTCGGTGACCGGCGCCACTGCCGTGCAGATCGACGTCTCGCAGCGGCTGCAGGATGCGCTGCTGCCGTTCGGTCTCGTCGTCGTCACGCTCGCGATCGTGCTGCTGCTGCTCGTCTTCCGCTCGATCCTCGTGCCCGTCACGGCGGCGATCGGCTTCGTGCTCTCGGTGCTCGCCGCCTTCGGCACCGTCGTCGCCGTCATGCAGTGGGGCTGGGGCGCCGAGCTGCTGCACGTCGAGGCAGGGCCCGATCCTGTCGTTCATGCCGGTGCTGCTCATGGCGGTGCTGTTCGGCCTCGCGATGGACTACCAGGTGTTCCTCGTCTCGGGCATGCGCGAGGCGCACGCGCACGGGCACGCCGCGGTGAGCGCGGTGCGGCACGGCTTCGCCGCCAATGCGCGCGTCGTCACCGCCGCCGCCCTCATCATGTTCTTCGTCTTCTTCGCCTTCGTGCCCGAGGGCATGGCGATGATCAAGGCGATCGCGCTCGGCCTCGCGGTCGGTGTCGCCATCGACGCGTTCCTCGTGCGCATGACGCTCATCCCCGCCGTCATGACGCTGCTGGGGGAGCGCGCGTGGTGGCTGCCGCGCTGGCTGGACCGGGCGCTGCCCGACATGGACGTCGAGGGCGAGAGCCTCGGCCGCCACCGCGCGGCGCTCGCGTGGGCGGCGGATGCCGGCGGCCACCTCGCGCTCGAGCGGCTGCGGCCGGAGATCGATCACGACCTGCCCGGCAGCGCGTCGTGGACCGTCACCGCCCCGCGCGGCGCGGTCGTGCGGCTCGACGCCCCCTTCGCCGACCGGCAGCGGCTCGTCCACGCGCTGCTCGGCGACGTCCCGGCCCGCGGCGGCGCCCACCTCGGCGGCGCGGCGCTGCCCGGCGACGTCGGCACGCTGCGATCCCGGATCGGCCTCGTCGACCTCGACCTCATCGGTCCCGGCGGGCACGCGGAGTCGGCGCACGACGCCGCGCGCGGCGCGCTCGCGCTCCGCTCGCCGTTCGCGCTCGGCCCCGTGCTCGACCGACGCGCGAGCGCGCTCGTCGAGCGGGCCGGCGCGGCCGCGGGCACGTCGATCGACGCCTCGGCGCCGATCGCGCGGCTCGCGCCCGTCGAGCGGGCGGCGGTGCTCATCGCGATCGCGATGGAGCGCGGCCCGAGCCTGCTCTGGATCGACGCGGCAGGCGGCGCCCCCGCAGGCGTCGCCCGCGTCGCGGCCGCGCTCGCCGGCGACGAGGTCACCATCGTCACGAGCGAGCGATCGCCCGAGGCGCACGGCCGAGCCGCGCTCGACCTGGCACCCGCCGACGCCGCCGCCGAGGACCGCGCCGCCGCATCCGCCACCACCGAACCGACCGACACCGCGACGCCCACCGAGGCGCTCGCGACCACGGGAGCAGACCGATGACCACTGCCACTGGCCTCAGGAAGGCCGTCGCGCTGACGGCCGCGGCCGCCACCCCCTTCGCGATCGCGGCGCTCGCCGCCTGGTCGATGGGGCCGGCCGCCGACGGCGAGCGCGACGTGCCCGCGGCGGTCGTCAACCTCGACGAGCTGCTGACGACCACCGCCGCCGACGGGACCGAGTCGACGATGTTCGCCGGCCGCCAGGTCGTCACCGACCTCGTCGCCGACGACGCCGACGGCTTCGACTTCCGCATCCTGAACGCCGACGACGCGGCCGCGGCGCTCGCCGACGGCACCGTGCACGCGGTCGTCACCATCCCGGCGGACTTCTCGCAGCGGGTGACGAGCCTGCAGGGCGACGAGCCGCGGCAGGCGGGCATCGAGATCGTCACCGACGCGTCGGCCAACGGCCTGGCGACGAGCCTCGCGACCGAGACCGGCGAGTCGATCGTCGCCTCATTCGGCGACCTCGTCACGAGCGGCTTCATCTCGGGCCTCTACGGCGGCTTCGGCACGCTCGCCGAGCAGCTCGGCACAGCGGCCGACGGCGCGGATGCCCTCGGCTCGGGCGGCACGGAGCTCGCGACCGGGCTCGGCGAGCTCGCCGGCGGCGTCGACCAGCTCGCCGACGGCGCCGGCACCGCGCAGGACGGCGCGACGCAGCTCGCGAGCGGCGGCGACCGGCTCGCCGACGGGCTCGGCACCGCGGCGACCGGCATCGACGGGATCGCCGACGGCAGCGCGGCGCTCAGCGACGGCGTCGACCAGTACACCGCGGGTGTCGACCGATTCGCGGGCGGCGTCCAGCAGGCCGTCGCGCAGCTCGACGCCGGCCTCGCCGGCGCCGCCGACGCAGGCGGCATCGGCCAGCTGGAGCAGTCGATCGACGCCTCGGCGGGCGCGGCCGCGCAGCTCGTGCAGCTGCTCGAGGCCGACCCGGCCGACCCGGCGGCGCTCGCGACGGCCCGGCAGCTCGCGGGCGGCCTCGGCCAGCTCGGCCAGCAGGACATCGGCGGCCAGCTCACCGCCGGCCTCGGGCAGGCGACCGCGCCGCTGTCGCAGCTGTCGGGCGCGGCGACCGAGATCGTCGCCGCAGGGCCCGCGCTCCGCAGCGGCGCCTCGCAGCTCGCCGACGGCACCGCGCAGCTCGACGCGGGCTTCGGCGCATCCGTCACCGGCGCGCAGCGGCTCGCCGACGGCACGGCGGCGCTCGCCGACGGGATCGGCGAGCTCGAGTCCGGTGCCGTGCAGCTCGCGGCCGGCGCGCGCTCCGCCCAGTCGGGGGCGACGCAGCTCGGCGACGGCGGCAGCGAGCTCGGCGACGGGCTGCGCGAGGGGATCGCGGCCATGCCGCAGCTCAGCGACGCGGAGCTCGACGACCTCTCCGACGTGGCGACGAACCCCGTCGGCTTCGACCTCGAGGAGCGCGGCGCGCTGCCGAGCGGCGAGGCGCGCATCGCAGCGCTCGCCGTGCCGATCGGCCTGTGGCTCGGCGCGCTCGCGCTCGTGCTCGTGCTCGCCCGCTCCGCTCGTCGGATCGCGGCGTCGGCGGAGTCCGACGGCCGCGTGCTGCTGACGATGCTCATCCGCTCGGCCTGGGTCGTCGTCGTGCAGGCGCTGCTCGCGACGCTCGTCGTGCACGGCATCGGCGGGGTCGCGTGGGCGTCCGCGCCGGCGACGCTCGGCATCGCGCTGCTGTTCGCCGCCGTCGCGACGCTCCTGCACATCGCGTTCGTCTCGGTGGTGGGGCGCGGCCGGCGGCGTCGTCTCGGTCGTGCTGCTCGGCCTCCAGGCCGTCGCGGCGGGCGGCATCGTGCCGCGCGATGTGCTCGGCCCGGGCTTCGAGGCGATCGCCCCGGTGCTGCCGATGACCCCGGCGGTGGATGCGCTGGTCGCCATCGCGTCGGGCTCGGGCGGGATCGGAGGTGCGGTGGCGATGCTCGTGCTGTGGCTCGGCGGCGGCCTGCTCGCCGCGTTCCTCGCGCTCCGCGGCGCGCGCCGCCGGGCCACGGGGGAGCGGGTGCGCGCGCTGGGCGCGCTGGCCGCGACGCCCGCGTAGCGTGGTCGCATGCCGACGAACCGGTCCGCCGACGTCGACGCGTTCATGGACGCGCTCGACCACCCGATGGCGCCGCTCGTGCAGCGCATCCGCCTCGCGATCCTGCGCAGCGAGCCCGAGCTCGCGGAGCGCATCAAGTGGCGCGCCCCGAGCTTCGCGCTCGCGGGGGTCGACCGGGTCACCTTCAACCTGCGGCCGACCGACCGGCTCCAGCTGATCCTCCATCGCGGCGCGAAGGCCGTCGACGGGGCGCCGTTCGCCTTCGAGGACGCCTCCGGGCTGCTGCGGATGCTCACGAGCGAGCGCGGCGAGGTGACGCTCCACGGCGCGGACGACGTCGAGGCGAAGGAGGCGGCGCTGCTGGGGCTCGTCCACGCGTGGGTCCGGGCCTGACACGGGTCGCATCGGCTCCCAGCACGCGCGGGCGCTCCCGTCGATACGCTCGCGGCGTGCCCCTCACCTCTGCCATCGCCGCTGTCGGCGCGCACCTGCCGGGGAGGCTCCGCACCACCGCCGAGACCGAGGCCCGGCTCCGCGACGAGAACCCGGGCGTCGCGCTGCCGCTCGGGTTGATCCGGCGGATGACCGGGGTGCGGTCCGTGCACGAGCGCGAGCCGGGCGAGCAGGCATCCGACCTCGCCGCGCACGCCGCTCGCGCGGCGCTCGCGGCATCGCCCGAGCCCGTCGACCTGCTGCTGTTCGCGAGCGCGAGCCAGGACCTGCTCGAGCCGGCGACGTCGCACATCGTCGCCGACGAGCTCGGCCTCGACGTGCCCGTCTTCGACGTGAAGAACGCCTGCAACTCGGTGCTCAACGCCATGCAGGTCGCGCGACGCGCTCATCGTCAGCGGGCAGGCGCGGCGCATCCTCATCGCGAGCGGCGAGACGCCGACGAGCGCCGTGCGCTGGAAGGTCGCCGACCGGCACCAGTTCGTGCGCTCGTTCCCCGGCTACTCGATGAGCGACGCGGGCGCCGCGCTCGTGCTCGAGGCCGCGCCGGCCGGGCACGGCGCCCGCGGCATCCTCGACCTCGCCTTCGCGGCGGCGTCCCGGCACTGGCGGATCGGCACGCTCCCGATGGGCGGCTCGATGCGGCCGCGCGACCTCGACGCCACCTACTTCGACATCGACGGGCGCGCGCTGCAGCGGGCGTTCCTCGCGCTCGGGCCCGAGCTCGTCACGGGCCTGCTCGCGCGCAACGGGGTCGCGCTCGACGACTTCGACCTCGTCGCGCATCCACCAGGTGGCGCTGCCGTACCTCGCGCCCATCGCCGAGCGCCTCGGCCTCGACGTCGAGCGCATCCTGCCGACCGTCGCGCAGCACGGCAACCTCGCGTCGGCGACGCTGCCGCTGCAGCTGCGGCTGGCGCTCGACGCGGGCCTCGTCGGGCCCGGCAGCCTCGTGCTGCTCGATCGGCCTCGCGGGCGGCATCAGCCTCGGCGCTCGTGGTGGTGCGGCTGTGAGCGGGCAGCGGCTCGCGGTCGTCGTGCCGGTGTTCCACGAGGCCGCGGGCATCCGGCCCGACGCTCGAGCAGCTGGCGGCGCAGCGCGACGGCGACTTCGACGCCGTGGTTCGTCGACAACGGGTCGACCGACGCCTCCGCGCGGCGATCGAGCGATTCGCCGCCGAACGGGGGCTCGGCCGATGGCGCGTCATCGACGAGCCGCAGAAGGGCACGGGCGCGGCCGCCGACACCGGCATGCGCACGGCGATCGCGCACGGCGCCGACCATGCTCGCGCGCACCGACGCCGACTGCCTGCCGCGGCTCGACTGGACGGCTCGCATCCGCCGCGCCCTCACGCCCCGCAGCGACGGCGGGCTCGGGCTCGAGCTCGTCGGCGGGCTGCTCGTGCCGCGCCGCGACGAGGGCCTCGGGCTCGCGACGCGCGCCGCGCTGCGCGGTGCCGTGCACCTCGCGACGGCGTTCGGCGTCGTGCGGCCGGGCAACAACGGCCCCGAGTACCTCGGGCCGTACGTCATGGCGGCAGGCTGCAACCTCGGCATCACCGCCTGAGCTGTACACCGCGAGCGGCGGCTTCCCCCGCACGGCGATCGAGGAGCTGCACGAGGATCGCGCGCTCGTGAACGCGGTGCGGCGCCTCACGCGCGAGTACGCGAGCCGGCGCGACGTGGTCGTGCGCGGATCCTCCCGGCGGGTGCAGGCGTGGGGGCTGCGCAACACGCTGCTCTGGTACAAGGACCACGCCTACCGGCCCGAGCACGTGGACATCCGGTGACCGCGGTCGTCGAGGACCGCCGGCGGCGCCTCGCGCTCGCGATGCGGGCGGACGAGCGGCTCATGCGCGCGGCGCACCCGATCGCCTACCCGCTGCTCGAGGCGGTGCCGGGACCGGTGCGGCGGGTGCCGGGCATCGGCGTCGTCGTCAAGGACGCAGGCCTGCTGCGGCAGGTGCTGCTCGACGGCGAGGCGTTCTCGAAGCGCGGCCGCGGCGCGTCGAGCGACCTCTGGACGCCCGTGCTCGGCCCGAGCGTGCTCGTCAACATGGACGGCGCCGACCATCGCGCGCTGCGGCGCCAGCTCGCGCCGCTCTTCGCGCCCGCCTTCGTCGACCCGCTCGTGCGAGGCGGCGCTCGGCGAGGGTGCCGCCGCGCTGGAGCGGCGGCTGCTGGCGGGCGAGCGCGTCGACCTCGTCGCGCACGTCCGCCAGGCGGCCGGTGCCGCGATCGCGCTGCTCGTCGGCCTCGACCGCGGGGCGATCGACGACCGGCTCTTCCGCGAGGTGACGGCGATCACCGGCATGGTCCGGCTCACGCGGCCGCGCTTCACGCCGCCGCAGGTGCGGCGCGCCCGGGCCGCGCTCGACGAGCTCGCCGAGCACGCCGCCGCCGCCTACCGCGGCGACGAGTCGACCGTGCCGGGCAGGCTGCGCGCGCTCGGCCTCGACGAGCGCGAGGCGCTCGGCGCGGTCGGCGCGTTCGTGCTCACCGGCACCGAGACGATCGTGTCGGCGCTGCCGCGGCTCGTCGCGCTGCTCGTCGACAGCGGCACCCTCGGCGAGCTCGACGACGACGACGCCGCCGAGCGCGCGATCGCGGAGGGGCTGCGCTGGACGACGCCCACGCCGGTGATGCTGCGCGCGACGCTCGCCCCGCGCGAGCTCGGCCCGCTGCGGGTGGCGCCGGGCGACCGGATCGTGATCGCGACCTACGCGGCGAACCGCGCGGCCGGCGGCTTCGACCCCGCGGGGCAGGCCGCCACCGGGCTGAAGCAGCTCTGGTTCGGGGCGGGGGCGCACTTCTGCATCGGCGCACCGCTCGCGATGGCGCAGCTGCGGCTCGCGCTCGGGGCGCTGCGCCGTGTCGAGGCGGCCGGCCGCCGCATCCGCATCGTCGAGCGCCGCCCCGCCCGCGGGCAGCTGCTGCCGGCGCTCGCCACGTGCGTGCTCGAGGCGAGCGCGTGAGCATGCTCGCGGCGGTGCTCGACGCGACCCGGGCGCACGCCGAGCGGCCGGCCATCACCGCCGGCGCCCGCACGCTGACCTTCGGCGAGCTCGGCGACCGCATCGAGCGCGCCGCCGTCGGGCTCGCGGATGCGGGCCTCCGGTCGGGCGACCGCGTCGCCTTCTCGGTGCGCCCGGGTCTCGACGCGGTGGTGCTCGCGCTCGCGATCTGCCGGGCGGGGGGCTCGATCGCGTTCGTCGACCTCGGCGCGGGACCGGAGCTGCTCGCGGCTCGGCTCGCGCTCGCGGCGCCCCGGTGGACGGCCGCCGAGTCGGTGCTGCACCTGGTCTCCGCGCCCGGCCTGCACCGCATCGCCCGAGCGCGCGGCATCGATCTGCCCGCCTACGCGACGCTGCTGCCGGGCGCTCGCCACATCGTCACCGGCCCGCCGCTGCCGGGGGCGCCGCGCGGCGCGCTGCGGCTCGATCGGCTCGCGCGCACGACTGCGCGCGCGCTGCCGATGCCCGACCCGGGTGCCGACGCGCTGCTCATCTTCACGTCCGGCACCACCGGCACGCCCAAGGCCGTCGTCCACACCCTCGCGTCGCTCGGCGCCGGCCTCGCCGACGTGCGCGAGGGGCTCGGCCTCGTCCCGGGCCTCGGTGTGCTCACCGATCAGCTGATGATCGGCATCCCCGCCCTCATCGCGGGCGCCCACTGGACGCTCCCGCCGGCAGGGCTCGACGCGGGCGCCGCGCCCGAGCGCTACCTGCCGCTGCTCGAGGGCGCGGAGGCGATCTTCTGCTCGCCCGCCGCGCTCGACGCGGTGCTGCGGCTGCTCGACGACCGGCGGGCGCCCGTCGGGGGCCTCTCGCTCATCGCGCTCGGCGGCGCGCCCGTGCTGCCGCCGCTCATCGAGCGCGCGCTGCGGCGCTTCCCGGACGCGCGCATCCGCTGCGTCTACGGCATGAGCGAGATCCTGCCCGTCGCGATCGCCGACGGCGCCGAGAAGCTCGGCCGCAGCTCGGAGGGCGACGTCGTCGGCCGCATCGTGCCGAGCGTGCGAGCGCGCGTCGACGACGGCGAGCTCGTGCTGTCGGGCCCGGGGCTCGCGCGCGCCTACCTGCACGAGCTGCCCGCCGAGCTCGCCGAGGTGCGCACCGGCGACCTCGCGCGCATCGACCCCGCACCGCCCGGCGATGCCGGCGGCGACCGGCTCACGCTGCTGGGGCGGAAGAAGGACATGCTGCTGCGCGGCACCCAGAACGTCTACGTCGGCCTGTACGAGCCGATCATCGCGTCGCTGCCCGGCGTCGTCGACGCCGCCATGGTGGGGGTGCCGGATGCGATCGGCGACGATCGGCTCGTGATCGCGGTCGTGCCGGAGGGCGCGCCCGAGGACCTGCCGCCCGATCCCGCGCATCCGCTCGCGCGGCGCGTCGCGGCCGCCCTGCCCGGCCTCATCGACCACGGCGCGCTGCCCGACCTCGTGGTCGCGATCGGCGCGCTCCCGCGCCGCGGCCGGATGCGCAAGCCCGACCGCCCGGCGCTGGTGGCGCTGGTCGCGCCGCTCGTCGACTGACGCCGGCGGAGCCGCGCCCGCGGCCAAGGTCGACCCGTTCGTGGCTCGTGGACCCGAATGTTCGGGTCGACGAGCCGGAAACGGGTCCAGCAGAGGACGGCGGCAGCCGGGGCAGCCGTGTCAGCCCAGGCAGCCGTGTCAGCCGGCGGCGTGCGGCTTCGCGTCGGCCGCCGCCTCCTCGGCCGGCGCCGCCTGCCCCAGGTGCTCGCGCGCGAAGTCGAGCGTCTCGACGAGCAGGCGCAGGCGGTCGCGCTCCGAGCGCGCCTGCCGCGTCTTGATCTCGGCGACCACCTGGCCCGTCCACTGCTGCGCCGCGAGCATCTGCAGCACCTCCGCGACCGGCTCGTTGCCGTGGCCGGGGATGAGGTGCTCGTCGAAGACCTTGTCCTCGTCGCCGGCGACGCCGTCGGTGAGGTGGAGGTGCCGCAGGCGCGGCCCCAGGTCGAGCGCGAGCTCCATCGAGTCGCGCTTCGCGAGCGCGCAGTGCGAGAAGTCGAGGGTCGCGTGGGCGACGTCCATCTCGCTCGGGTCGATGCCCGGCAGGTACGCCTGCCGGTCGGTGCCGCCCATCGACCACGGGAACATGTTCTCGACCGCGACCTCGATGCCGTGCTTCTGCTCGGTCTCGCGCACCGCGTCGACGAAGGTCAGCGCGTACTTGCCCTGCCAGCGGAACGGCGGATGCACCACCACGGCGGGCGCGCCGACCGCCACCGCGAGGGCGGCCGAGCGGTCGAGCTTCACGAACGGGTCCCTGCCCCACACGAACGTGGTCAGCAGCACCACGGGCGCGTGGATCGCCATGATCGGCTGCTGGTAGCGCTCCGACAGCTCGAGCAGCTTCTCGGGGCTGCGCGTCTTGGCGTCGGTCGTGACCATCACCTCGACGCCGTCGTAGCCCGCCTCGTGGGCGAGCCGGAAGCCGTCCTCGACCCCCTTGGGGAAGACGGAGATCGTGCTCAGGCCGACCTTGATCATGCGAACGACGGTAGACCCTCCCGGCTGGACGACGCGCATCCGTCGGCCCCGAGCCGCGATCCCGAACCGATCTGACATGTCCCGGCGGCGTAGGATCGCAGGCATGCCTGAGATCGACATCAAGCCGCGCTCGCGCGCCGTCACCGACGGCGTCGAGGCCACCACGAGCCGCGGCATGCTGCGCGCCGTCGGGATGGGCGACGGCGACTGGGAGAAGCCGCAGATCGGCATCGCGAGCTCGTGGAACGAGATCACGCCGTGCAACCTCTCGCTCGACCGCCTCGCGCGCTCGTCGAAGGAAGGCGTGCACGCCGGCGGCGGCTACCCGCTGCAGTTCGGCACCATCTCCGTCTCGGACGGCATCTCGATGGGCCACGAGGGCATGCACTTCTCGCTCGTCAGCCGCGAGGTGATCGCCGACAGCGTCGAGACCGTGGTGATGGCAGAGCGCCTCGACGGCACGGTGCTGCTGGCCGGCTGCGACAAGTCGCTGCCGGGCATGCTCATGGCCGCCGCTCGGCTCGACCTCGCGAGCGTGTTCGTCTACGCCGGCTCGATCGCGCCCGGCTTCGCGAAGCTCGAGGACGGCACGATCCCGCAGTCGATGACGATCATCGACTCGTTCGAGGCCGTGGGCGCGTTCAAGGCGGGCAAGATCTCGGCCGAGGACCTGCACCGCATCGAGTGCGGCTTCGCCCCCGGCGAGGGCGCGTGCGGCGGCATGTACACCGCCAACACGATGGCGTGCGTCGCGGAGGCGCTCGGGATGAGCCTGCCCGGCTCGTCGACGCCGCTCTCGGCCGACCGTCGCCGCGACTTCTACGCCCGCCGCTCCGGCGAGGCCGTCGTCGAGCTGCTCCGCAAGGGGATCACCGCCCGCGACATCCTCACGAAGGAGGCGTTCGAGAACGCCATCACCGTCGCGATGGTGCTCGGCGGCTCGACGAACGCCGTCCTCCACCTGCTCGCGATCGCGCACGAGGCCGAGGTCGAGCTGACGCTCGAGGACTTCCGCCGCATCGGCCAGCGCTCGCCGCACCTCGCCGACGTCAAGCCGTTCGGCGCCTACGTCGCGCAGGACTTCGACCGGGTCGGCGGCATGCCGGTGGTCATGAAGGCGCTGCTCGACGCGGGCCTGCTGCACGGCGACGCGCTCACCGTCACCGGCAGGACGCTCGCCGAGAACCTCGCCGACCTCGACCCGGCCCCGATCGACGGCACCGTGGTGCGCGCGCTCGACGACCCCATCCACGCCACCGGCGGGCTCACGATCCTCGACGGCACGCTCGCGCCCGAGGGCGCGGTCGTGAAGACGGCGGGCTTCGACGCCGAGGTGTTCGAGGGCCCGGCGCGCGTCTTCGACCGCGAGCGGGCGGCCATGGATGCGCTCACGAACGGCGAGGTGCAGGCCGGCGACGTGGTCGTCATCCGCTACGAGGGGCCCAAGGGCGGGCCCGGGATGCGCGAGATGCTGGCCATCACCGCCGCCATCAAGGGAGCGGGCCTCGGCAAGGATGTACTGTTGCTGACAGACGGCAGATTCTCAGGCGGCACAACCGGCCTGTGCATCGGCCACATCGCTCCTGAAGCGGTCGACTCCGGTCCGATCGCCTTCGTGCGCGACGGAGACCGCATCAGGGTCGACATCGCCGCTCGCTCGCTTGACCTGATCGTCGACGAGGCAGAGCTCGCCTCCCGGCGTGAGGGCTGGGAGCCGCTGCCCCCGCGCTACACGCGCGGAGTCCTCGCCAAGTACGCACGCCTCGTGCAGTCCGCCGCCACCGGCGCGGTCACGGGCTGACGCACGCCCGTACGAGAGACAAGCCAGGAGAGCCATGTCCATCGCAGCAAGGCCTGCCGCACCGCGCAGCGCCGAACCACCGACCCTGACGGGGTCCGGTGCCGTCCTGAGGTCGCTCGAGCTGCTCGGCGTCGAGGACGTCTTCGGCATCCCGGGCGGCGCGATCATCCCGTTCTACGACGAGCTCATGCAGCAGTCGGCGATCCGCCACATCCTCGTGCGCCACGAGCAGGGCGGCGGCCACGCCGCCGAGGGCTACGCGGCGGCGACCGACCGCGTCGGCGTCTGCATCGCCACGAGCGGCCCGGGCGCGACGAACCTCGTGACCGCGATCGCCGACGCCTACATGGACTCGGTGCCGATGGTCGCGATCACCGGCCAGGTCTTCAGCCACCTGATCGGCACGGATGCGTTCCAGGAGGCCGACATCACGGGCATCGTGATGCCGATCACGAAGCACTCGTTCCAGGTCTCCCGCGCCGCGGACGTCCCCGGCGTGCTGCGCGCCGCGTTCCACATCGCCTCGACCGGCCGCCCCGGGCCCGTGCTCGTCGACATCACGAAGGATGCGCAGCAGGAGTCGGCGCCGTTCGTGTGGCCCGAGACGCTCGACCTGCCCGGCTACCGGCCCGTGACGAAGGCGCACGGCAAGCAGGTCGCCGCCGCGGCCGCGATGCTCGCGGAGGCGAAGCGCCCGCTCCTCTACGTCGGCGGCGGCGTCATCCGCGCCCACGCGTCGGCGGAGCTGCTCGAGTTCGCCGAGGCGACCGGCGCGCCGATCGTGACGACGCTCATGGCGCGCGGCGCGTTCCCCGATTCGCACCCGCAGCACCTCGGCATGCCCGGCATGCACGGCTCCGTGCCGGCGGTGCTCGCCTTCCAGGAGTGCGACCTCATCCTCGCGCTCGGCGCCCGCTTCGACGACCGGGTCACCGGCAAGGTGAACGAGTTCGCGCCCGGCGCGAAGGTCATCCACGTCGACGTCGACCCGGCCGAGATCTCGAAGATCCGCACGGCCGACGTGCCGATCGTCGGCGACGTGCGCGACGTGCTCGTCGACCTCTCGATCGCCTTCCAGGAGCTCGCGACGAGCGCGCGCACCGACCTCACCGACTGGTGGGAGCGGCTGCACGGCCTGCAGGAGCGCTTCCCGCTCGGCTTCTCGCAGCCGAGCGACGGCAAGCTCGCGCCCCAGCACGTCATCCAGCGCATCGGCGAGCTCACCGGCCCGGAGGGCATCTACGCCTCGGGCGTCGGTCAGCACCAGATGTGGGCGGCGCAGTTCATCAAGTACGAGCGCCCCAACTCGTGGCTCAACTCCGGCGGCGCCGGCACGATGGGCTACGCGGTGCCCGCGGCGATGGGCGCCAAGGTCGCGGACCCCGACCGCGTCGTGTGGGCCATCGACGGCGACGGCTGCTTCCAGATGACCAATCAGGAGCTCGCCACCTGCACCCTCAACGACATCCCGATCAAGGTCGCGATCATCAACAACTCGTCGCTCGGCATGGTGCGGCAGTGGCAGAGCCTGTTCTACGAGGGCCGGCACTCGTTCACCGACCTCGAGACCGGCGACGACGCGAAGATGATCCCCGACTTCGTCAAGCTCGGCGAGGCGTACGGCTGCCTCGCCATCCGCGTCACGAAGCCCGAGGAGATCGACCCGGCGATCAAGCTCGCGCTCGAGACGAACGACCGCCCGGTGGTCATCGACTTCATCGTGTCGAAGGACGCGATGGTCTGGCCGATGGTGCCGCAGGGCGTCTCGAACTCCTTCGTGCAGTACGCCAAGGAGCACAGCCCGGTGTGGGAGGAGGAGTGATGAGCACGCACGTCCTGTCGCTCCTGGTCGAGGACAAGCCCGGCCTGCTGACCCGCGTCGCCGCGCTCTTCGCGCGTCGGGGCTTCAACATCGAGTCGCTCGCGGTCGGCAAGACCGAGGTGCCGGGGCTGAGCCGCATCACCGTCGTCGTCGACGTCGAGGACCTGCCGCTCGAGCAGGTCACGAAGCAGCTCAACAAGCTCATCAACGTCGTGAAGATCGTCGAGCTCGAGCCGAGCCAGTCGGTGCAGCGCGAGCACCTGCTCGTGAAGGTGCGCGTCGACAACTCGACGCGCTCGCAGATCCTCGAGGCCGCGACGCTCTTCCGCGCCCGCGTCGTCGACGTCACCACCGACGCCCTCGTCATCGAGGTGACCGGCGACTCGGCCAAGTGCCAGGCGTTCCTGCGGCTGCTGGAGCCCTACGGCATCAAGGAGATCGCGCAGTCCGGCCTGCTGGCCATCGGGCGCGGCGCCAAGTCCATCAGCGAGCGCGTCCTCAAGTCCGACGCCCGCTGACCACCAGAGTTCGAACCACAAGCAAGGAGACACCATGACTGACGTCATCTACGACGACGGTGCCGACCTGGGCATCATCCAGGGCAAGAAGGTCGCCGTCATCGGCTACGGCTCGCAGGGCCACGCGCACGCGCAGAACCTGCGCGACTCGGGCGTCGAGGTCCGCGTCGGCCTCCAGCCCGACTCGAAGAGCCGGGCCAAGGCCGCAGAGGCCGGCTTCGAGGTCGGCACGCCCGCCGAGGTCGCCGAGTGGGCGGACGTCGTCGTCCTGCTCGCGCCCGACCAGCACCAGCGCCACATCTACAACGACGAGATCGCGCAGTCGATGGGCGAGGGCAAGACGCTCCTGTTCAGCCACGGCTTCAACATCCGCTTCGGCTACATCGACGCGCCCGAGGGCGTCGACGTCGTGCTCGTCGCGCCGAAGGGCCCGGGCCACACCGTGCGCCGCGAGTTCCAGGCCGGCCGCGGCGTGCCCGTGATCGTCGCCGTCGAGAAGGATGCGTCGGGCTCGGCCTGGCAGACGGCATGGTCGTACTCGAAGGCGATCGGCGGCCTCCGCGCCGGCGGCATCACCACCACCTTCACCGAGGAGACCGAGACCGACCTGTTCGGCGAGCAGGCCGTGCTCTGCGGCGGCGTCTCGCAGCTCGTGCAGTACGGCTTCGAGACCCTCACCGAGGCGGGCTACCAGCCCGAGATCGCCTACTTCGAGGTGCTCCACGAGCTGAAGCTCATCGTCGACCTCATGTGGGAGGGCGGCATCGCCAAGCAGCGCTGGTCGGTCTCCGACACGGCCGAGTACGGCGACTACGTCTCCGGCCCGCGCGTGATCGACCCGAGCGTCAAGGAGAACATGCAGGCGGTGCTGAAGGACATCCAGACGGGTGCCTTCGCCGAGCGCTTCATCGGCGACCAGGACGCCGGCGGCCCCGAGTTCAAGGCCCTCCGCGCCAAGGCCGAGGGTCACCCGATCGAGGCGACCGGCCAGAAGCTGCGCAGCCTCTTCGCGTGGGAGCAGCCCGACGCCGACTACGTCGACGGCAGCGCCCAGCGCTGATCCGCCGCTGCGCCTGGTGAGGGTCTGCGTCCGAGCTGCTGGCAGCTCGGACGCAGACCCTCGACTCGTCTCGGCCCCGGGGTCCGCCGCGGTGGTGCGCCGCGAGCGCGGGCGGCGAGAGGATGGCAGGGTGGGGGCGTGCAGGACGTGACCGAGGATCAGGCCGTCGCCCGGGCGTACGAGCGGTGGGCCGCCGTCGAGGCCGAGAGCCGCTCGCCCCGCTACGCCGAGTGGGCGCGCGGGGTCGCCGCGGATCCGGCGCTCTGCGCCGCGATCGCCGAGCTCGAGCCCGGCAAGCGGCAGCCCAACCTGCTGTTCGCGGCCGCGCGCTTCGAGGGCGTGCCGATCGCGCCGTGGATCGACGTGCGCGACATGGTCGTCGGCGCGTGGCAGGGCATCCGCGCGACGATGCTCGCCCGCATGACGCAGACGAACGAGGCGCGGCGGATGGCCACCATGCTGCCCGCGATCGCGCACCTGCGCGGACCGATCGCGCTCGTCGAGGTGGGCGCCGCCGCGGGGCTGTGCCTCTACCCCGACCGCTGGCGCTACCGGTTCGGGCCGGGCAAGTACGTCGGCGACGCCGCACTGCCGCTGCTCGAGACGCAGGCGTCGCCCGGCACGCCGCTGCCGGAGCGGCCGCCCACGATCGCGTGGCGCGGCGGCCTCGACCTGCAGCCGCTCGACCCGGGGGAGCCCGGCACGAAGGGATGGCTCGAGGCGCTCGTGTGGCCGGATGCGACGGGCGGCGTCGACGGCGCCCGCGTCGACCGGCTGCGCACCGCGCTCGCGATCGCGCGACGCGAGCCCGCGCACCTGCGGCGCGGCGACCTCACCGCCGACACCCGAGCCCTCGTGGCGGAGGCGGCGCAGCACGCGCCGACCGTGGTGGTCTGGCACTCGGCCGTGCTCGCCTACGTCCCGGCCTTCGAGCGCGCCGCGTTCGCCGACCTCATGGGCGAGCTGCCGGTCACGTGGGTCGCGAACGAGGGGGCGACGCTCGAGATCGGTCCGCCCGCGCCGTGGGCCGGACCCGGCGACTTCGTGCTGCGCCGCGATGCTCAGCCGATCGCGGTGACCGATCCGCACGGCGCCGCCGTCACCTGGATCGACGACATCGCCCGCTAGGAGGGCAGCGGCACCGCGTGCGCGGTGCCGTGGATGCGCACGGGGATCCGCGCGCCGTCCTCGATCCGCATCGCCGACGGCATCCGCATGAGCACGCGGTCGGGCACGCCATCGGCCTCGGCGAGCACCAGGCGGTCATGGCCCGAGTACTCGATGTCGCGCACGACGATCGCCACCCCCGCGGCGAAGGGCTTCAGCTGCTCCGGCCGCACGACGAGCAGCGCCTCGTCGGCGTCGAGCGAGCCCGCCGCGATCGGCACCCGGCCGAGCGGGGTCAGCCAGGCGTCGCCGTCACGGCGCGCCGGCACGAGCGTCGACTCGCCGAGGAAGGTGGCGAGCCATGCGGACCGGGGCCGGGAGAAGAGCTCCTCGGCCGTCCCGTGCTGCTCGACGCGACCGTCGCGGAGCACGGAGACGCGGTCGGCGAGCGCGAACGCCTCCTCCTGGTCGTGCGTGACGAGCAGCGCCGTCGCGTGCGCGTCGCGCAGGATGCGGCCGACCGCGCGCCGGAGCCCCACCCGGAGGGTCGCGTCCAGCGCGGAGAACGGCTCGTCCAGCAGCACGATGGACGGACCGGGTGCGAGTGCCCTGGCGAGCGCCACGCGCTGCGCCTGCCCGCCGGAGAGATCGGCGGGGGAGCGGTCGCCCAGGCCGTCGAGCTCGACGAGCTCGAGCATCTCCTGCACCCTGGGGGCGCGCGGGCTCCGCTCGGCGCGGGGGAGGCCGAAGGCGATGTTCTGCGCGACCGACAGGTGCGGGAAGAGGGATGCGTCCTGCGGCACCCAGCCGACGCCGCGGCGCTCCGGGGGCACCGTGCGCCGCGCGGACGAGATGACGCGATCGCCGACCGCGATCTCGCCCGATCGCAACGGCAGCATGCCGGCGATGGCGAGCAGCAGGGTCGACTTGCCCGACCCTGAGGCCCCCAGCACGGCATCGACGCCGCCCGCGGGAACGTGCAGGTCGACGTCGCGCACGACCGCCTCGCCACCCGGGTGCCCGATGGTGGCGGCGGTGATCCGCAGCTCGCTCATGGCGTGCTCCGTTCCGAGATCTGTGCCGCCTGCGCGGGATCGCGCTGCCCGGTCGCCGCCAGCACCAGCATGGCAGGGACGGCGGCGCAGGCGATCAGGGCGAGCGCGTAGGGCGCGGCCGAGGCGTACTCGGAGATGTCCGTGCGCGCCCAGAGCCCGGTGGCGAGCGTGTCGACGCCGGTGGGGCGCAGCAGCAGCGTCGCCGGCAGCTCCTTGAGCGCCGCGACGGCCGCGAGCAGCGCCGCGACCGCGATGCCCGGCGTGGCGATGCGCGCCGTGGTGCCGGCCAGTGCAGAGAGCCGGGATCGGCCGAGCGAGCGGGCGACGTGCTCGTAGCGCTCCGGCACCCGAGCGATGGACGCGCGCACGCCCCCCACCGCGCGCGGCGTCGCCAGCAGGGCGTAGGCGGCGATCAGCACGCCGACGCTCTGGTACGCCCACGGCACGACTGCGAGCGACAGGAACACGAGCGAGAGCCCGACCACGATGCCCGGGAGCGAGTGCGCGATGGTGGCAGCGCCCTCCAGCGCGCGGCTGAGCGGCGACGGATGCCGCGCGGCGAGCATCGCCACCGGGGCCGCGAGCAGGATGGCAATCGCGCCGGCGGCGGCTGCAAGCGCGACCGAGGTGCCGGCGGCCTCCACGAGCCTCGACCAGTCGAGCGCGCGGATCGCGTCAGCCGACAGCGCGCGGGCGACGAGCGCGGCGACGGGCACGCCGATCGCCAGCAGCGGGGTCACGACCACGGCGGCGATCGCGAGCGGCGCCCACCGCCCAGCCTCGAGCCGCAGCGGCGCGGCGGCGCGGGAGGGGAGCGGGGCCGCCGCGCGTCGCACGCTCTGCTCGAGCAGCACGAGCGCGATCGCGGCGACGACCAGCACGAGCCCGAGCAGCGCCGCATAGGAGCGGTCGAACCCGGCGCCCATCGCCCGCGCGATGCCGGTCGACAGCGTCTCGACCCGCATGAGTGAGACGACGCCGAAGTCGGCGAGGGCGTAGAGGCCGGCGAGCAGCGCGCCTGCCGTCGCCGCCGGCCGCACGATCGGCCACGTCACCTGGCGCGCGGCGGAGACGGGACCGCGGCCGAGCGAGCGGGCGGCGATCTCGAGGCCCGCCGGCGTCGACCGGAGCGCCGCGTAGACGGGCAGCGTCACGTAGGGCGTGGAGACGATCGTGAGCTGCAGCCAGGCGGCCCAGAAGCCCTGCATCGACGGCAGCACGCCGAGCCAGCCGAACGCGGCGACGTACGAGGGCATCGCGAGCGGCAGCGCCGCGGCGACGAGCAGTGCGCGACCGCCGGCGAGTCGCAGGCGCGCCAGCAGCGCGGCCTGCAGCGTGCCCACCACGCCGACCGCCAGCGCGACCGTCAGCGCGAGCCCGAGGCTCGTGAACAGCAGCGCCCCCGTGCGGGGTCGCAGCACCAGCGGCAGAGAGCTCGCCGGGTCGGCGCCTGCCGCGCGGACGATCAGGTAGACGACGGGGGCGGCGAGCAGCGCCACGGTGCCGGCGCTGGCGACGACGAGGACCGCGGAGCGCGCCCCGCCCCGTGTGGGGCGGCGCGCGCCGGGCGGTGCCCCGGCCACCTAGAGCAGGCCGTGCTCGGCGAGCAGCGCCTGGGTGTCGGCGAGCGAGGCGAGGTCGGCGAGGTCGAAGTCGGCGACGGCGAGAGACTCGATGGCGGGCAGCTCCGGCGCCGCCTCGATCCCGTCGGCCAGCGGGTACTCGAAGGTCTGCGTCACGAAGTACTCCTGCGCCTCGGCCGAGACCAGGTGCTCGATGAACGCGAGCGCGTCCTCGTCACCGGCGGCGCCTGCGAGCAGGCCGGCGCCGGTCACGTTCACGATGCCGCCGGGGTCGCCCGGGAGGAACGAGATCTGCGCCCGCATGCTCTCGGCGCCGAGCTCGTTCGCGTCCTCGAACCAGTAGTAGTGGTTGATGAGCCCGAAGTCGGCCTCGCCCGACTGCACGAGGTCGAGGGTCTGGCCGTTCGACTCGGTGAGGATCGGCTCGTTCGCGGCGACCGCCTCGACCCAGGCGGTCGCTGCCTCCTCGCCCTCGAGCACGCGCAGGGCGGTCACGAACGACTGGAACGAGGCGTTCCCGGGTGCGAACGCCAGGCGGCCCCGGTAGGCGGGGTCGGTGAAGTCGGCGACCGACGCGGGGACGTCGGCCTCGGCGACGTCGGCGCTGTCGTAGGCGATGACGCGAGCGCGACCGGTGACGCCCACCCAGCTGCCGTCGGTCGAGGTGAACTCGGCCGGCACGAGGCCGGTGATCGCCTCGGGGAGCGTGGTGAGCATCCCGGCGGCGGCGATGGCGCCGAGCGATCCGGCGTCCTGCGACCAGAACACGTCGGCGGGCGACCGGTCACCCTCCTCGAGCAGCAGCGCCTCCAGCTCAGTCGACGACGCGTAGCGCACGTCGACGTCGACGCCGCTGCTCTCCTCGAACTGCGTGATGAGCGGCTCGACGAGGTCCTCGCTGCGGCCGGCGTAGAGGGTGAACGTGCCGTCCGCCGCGGAGGCCGCATCGGTGGCGCCGGCGCTCGAGGCGGGCGCCGGCGCGGTCGCGGTGCAACCGGCCAGCGCGAGGGCGGCGGCGAGGGCGGCGGGCACGATGGCGCGCGAGGAACGGGGCACGGGAACTCCAAGGGTGGGGGCGTCGCGCGACCGCGAGCCTGAGGGATAAGTAAGGCAACCCTAACTCACGGTGCGAGCGGCTGCGCGCTCGCGGCTAGGCTGGATCGAGTGAGCCGAGACGAGGATGCCCTCCGCTGGGAGGGCGACGACGAGCTCGATGGCCTGTCCGTCGGCGACGCCGAGCGCGCGGCCGAGCGCGCCGACGAGCCGGAGCCCGACGGATCCGCCGGGACCACGCGGACGCGGGACGGCCGCCGCGGGTCGCTCCGGTGGCTGGTGCTCGCGCTCGCGCTCGCGTCGACCGTCGGCTGGGTGGTCATCATCATCGCGAACCCCGTGCAGCAGCCCAGCCTGCTCGGTCTCGCGATGTACCAGCTCGGCGAGCTGCTCGCCGTCCTCGCGCCGCCGCTGTGGTGGCTGGTCGTCGACCGACTGGCGCCGCCGCGCCGCCGCGCCGCGCTGTGGTTCGCGGGGCTCGTCGTGACGGCGCCGTGGCCGCTCGTCGCCGGGGTCGTGGCATGACAGGGGATGGCGTGACGAGCAGCGGTGCGGACGATGACGGCCTGCGCGGCGACGCGGGCGCCGCGAGGCCGCCGCGCGAGGAGCGGCCCGGCGACGCCCTGATCGTCGCGGCGCTCTTCGCTCTCGCGTTCGGCTACGACACCGTCGAGGCCGTCACGAACCTGCAGCAGCTGCCGCTGCTGTTCATCGGCGCGGGCATCGAGGCATCCATCCCGTGGTGGCTCCTCGTCGCGCAGGTGGCGATCCCGGCCGCGCTGTTCGCCGGTGCGCTCTGGATCGGCCGGCGGATGCGGCTGGTCGCGAAGGCGGGCGTGCTGCTCGTCGCGCTCGCCGTCGTCGCGCAGCTGAGCCTGCTCGCCGAGCAGCTCGCGAGCCTGCTCTACTTCGCGGCGCCGGTCGGCTGATCGCGCGTCGGCGTCAGATGACGCTGATGAGCAGCAGCAGGCCCAGCACGGCCTGGCCGATCGCGCGCGGCACGAGCGGCACCGCGACGGCACCGAAGCGCTCCGGCTCGCGGGCGGCCTGCGCGTTCGCGGGGAAGACGGCGATCAGCAGCGCGATGAGCGCGAGGGCGGCGGCGAAGCGCACGCCCCACCACGGCGCGAGCAGCCCGAGGCCGCCGAGGATCTCGGCGATGCCCGACACGACGACGAGCGAGGGCGCCCAGCGTCGCTCCGGCCCGGCGAGCGGGGCCGGGATCATCGCGGCCATCGTCCGCTTGACGCGGGGCACGAAGTGGGCGGCGCCCATGCCGATGAAGACAGCGGCGAGGATGATGCGCAGCACCAGCTGCGCGATTGCGAAGGCGTCCATCGGCTCCATCCTCCCGCACTCGGCGCCGCCCCGAGGACCCGCTCCACCGATCGGGACCCGGTGCACCGGGTCCCGATCGGTGGACGGGGTCCCGATCGCGCCCGCAGCCTGTCTGTTGCCCCGCGTGACGGCGGGGGCGGGGTCGGCACACGTCGCTCGGTACGCTGGACCCGGCACGACGAGGTGCTGCCACCCCATCGCACCGCGCAAGGAGTCCCGCATGTCCAAGCCCGTCGTCCTGATCGCCGAGGAGCTCTCGGCCGCGACCGTCGACGCCCTCGGGCCCGACTTCGACATCCGCCACGTCGACGGCACCGACCGGCAGGCGCTGTTCGCGGCCCTCGCCGACGCCTCCGCCGTGCTCGTGCGCAGCGCCACGCAGCTCGACGCCGAGGCGATCGCGCACGCCCCGCAGCTCAAGGTGATCGCCCGCGCGGGCGTGGGGCTCGACAACGTCGAGATCCCCGCGGCCACCGCAGCCGGCGTCATGGTCGTCAACGCGCCGACCTCCAACATCGTCTCGGCCGCCGAGCTCGCGATCGCCCACCTGCTGGGCCTCGCCCGGCACATCCCGGCCGCGGATGCGTCGCTCAAGCGGGGCGAGTGGAAGCGCAGCGCCTACACCGGCGTCGAGCTCTACGAGAAGACCGTCGGCATCGTCGGCCTCGGCCGCATCGGCGTGCTCGTCGCCGAGCGACTCGCCGCCTTCGGCACGAAGCTCATCGCCTTCGACCCGTTCGTGAGCCCCGCGCGCGCCGCCCAGCTGGGCGTCGAGCTGCGATCGCTCGACGAGCTCATGGCCGAGAGCGACTTCATCACCATCCACATCCCGCGCACCCCCGAGACGGTCGGGCTCATCGGCGCGGCGCAGTTCGCGCTCGCGAAGCCCAACCTGCGCATCGTCAACGCCTCGCGCGGCGGGATCATCGACGAGGCGGCGCTCGCGCAGGCGCTCCGCGACGGCACCATCGCCGGCGCCGGCATCGACGTGTTCGTCTCCGAGCCGCCGAAGGACGACGCCCTCACCGGCGCCCCGAACATCCAGGTCACGCCGCACCTGGGCGCATCCACCGACGAGGCGCAGGAGAAGGCCGGCGTCGCCGTCGCGCGCTCCGTGCGGCTCGCGCTCTCCGGCGACCTCGTGCCGGATGCGGTGAACGTCGCGGGCGGGATCATCGACGAGTACGTGCGCCCCGGCATCCCGCTCGCGGAGCGGCTGGGCCAGTTCGCCGCCGGCCTCGCCGCCGGTCCGGTCGAGGCCGTGGACGTCGCCGTGCACGGCGAGCTCGCCGGCTACGACGTCAAGGTGCTGCGGCTCGCGGCGCTCAAGGGCTTCTTCTCGTCGATCGTGAGCGAGCAGGTCACGTTCGTGAACGCGCCCGTGATCGCCGAGTCGCGCGGCGTGACGAGCGCGCTCACCGCCGACGAGCGCAGCGACGAGTACCGCAACGTCGTCGAGGTCGTCGCGGCGACGAGCGACGGCCGCCGCGTGAGCGTCGAGGGCACCCTCACCGGGCCGAAGCAGGTCGAGAAGATCGTCGGCGTCAACGGCCAGTCGGTCGAGGTGCCGATGGCCGACCACTTCGTCGTGATGGAGTACGCCGACCGCCCGGGCATCGTCGCCGCCTACGGCGCCGCGTTCGGCGAGGCGCAGATCAACATCGCCGGCATGCAGATCGCCCGCCGGTCGGCCGGCGGCGACGCGCTGTCGATCATCACGATCGACCAGGTGGCGCCCGACGAGCTCGTCGAGCAGGTCGGCGCCGCGATCCAGGCGACCACGATCCGGCAGATCGGCATCCGCCCGCTCTGAGCCGCGCCTACGGCTCCGCGCGCACGTCCATGGTCGCGAGGAAGGCCTCGAGCAGCGCCTGCGCGTCCTCGTAGCCTGCGACGTGCCAGTCGTGCGGCCGCCCCAGCGCGACGGCGACCATGCGTCCGTCGTGCTCGCCGCCCGTGAAGAACGCCTGGGTGTCGCTCGAGAAGCGCACCAGCACGCCCGGATGGCAGTCCGGGCCGAGGCAGAGGCGCTCCGAGCGCTCACCGAGGCTCGGGCAGTCGAGGTTCTCCGAGTCGACGCAGTACTGCTCGACCCACGCCTGCACCCCCGCGGGCGTCGCCTCGCCCGCGTAGGGCGTCGCCCACGCCGTCACCAGCGCGTTGTCGTCGGGCGAGAGGAACCATTCCTGTGCCGTGTTGTTCCACTGCCTGGCGTCCGCGGTCGTCCACGTCCGGGCCGACGGGGTGACGGTCCAGTCCTGCGGGTGGCCGATGCGGAAGCCGTAGCGCGCCGACTCGTAGATCCTCCAGCCCTCCTCGAGCGGTGCCTCCGCTCCGGTCGCGGTGGGCGTGGCCGGCTCCGGGTCCGGCGTCGCTGAGGCCGCAGCGCTCGACGCGACGGGCGTCTCCGTGGTGACCGGCGGCGGTGCGGTGCACCCGGTCAGCAGCAGCACGCGACGACGGCGGCTCTCGTCCGCGTCATGGGATCACCCCCATCGCACCGATCACGCTACGCCGGTCCGGTCGCCCGCGGCAGTCGTGAACTGGCGCAGCGTCACCCGCCGGGACTAGCCTCGCGGCCATGGACACCACCCGATCCGCACGCATCGTCCTCGTCCCCGGCTTCTGGCTCGGCGCCTGGGCGTGGGACGAGGTCGCAGCGCTGCTGCGCGCCCAGGGCGACGACGTCGTCGCGCTCACGCTGCCGGGGCTCGAGCCCGACCACGCGTCGCCGGGCGACGTCTCGCTCGAGGACCAGGTCGCCGCGATCGAGGTCGCGCTCGACGGCGACGGCCCGGTCGTGCTCGTCGCGCACAGCGGCGCGGCGGTGCCCGCGACCGTCGCGATCGACCGCAACGTCGACCGCATCGCCGCGACGGTCTGGGTCGACACCGCGCCGGTCGTCGACGGGTACGCGATGGACGCGTCGTTCGAGGGCGACGCGCTGCCGCTCGACGCGCAGTGGGACGAGGAGCTCGAGCAGGGCTCGATGCGCGACCTCACGCCCGTCCAGCTCGACGAGTTCCGCAGCCGCGCGGTGCCGGAGCCGGCCGGCGCCGTGCGCGATGCCGCGCGGCTCACCGACGACCGTCGGCTCGACGTGCCCGGCACGCTCGTCTGCACCGCGTTCTCGGCGGCCGACTACCGCTCGTACGCCCAGGACGGGGCGCCGTTCCTCGCCGGCCTGCTCGAGCACCGCGCGCTGACGCTCGTCGACCTGCCGACCGGCCACTGGCCGATGTGGTCGAAGCCGATCGAGCTGGCCGCGATCATCGACGTCGCCGCGCGCGCCGCCCGGCACTGACCCGAGGCCGGTTCAGCGCTCCGGCAGCACGACCCACGCGCTCGCGCCGCCGAGCGCCGACGCATCCATGCCGATGCGGCCGCCGTGGGCCTCGACGATGCGGCGGCACGTCGACAGCCCGATCCCGAGCCCATCGACGTCGGCGGCCTCGCCGCGCTCGAGCAGCCCGAAGATCCGCTCGCGCTGCTCCGCGGGCACGCCCGGCCCGTCGTCGTCGACCGTGAGGCGCCAGCCGCCCGTGAGCGCATGCGCGCGCACCTCGATCGTCGGCGCCTCACCGCGGGCCCCGGCGAACTTGATGGCGTTCGCGAGCAGGTTCTGCAGCAGCGCGCGCAGCTGCGTGGCGTCGCCGCTGATCCGCGGCAGGTCGCCGACGGTGATCCGGGCGGCCGAGCTGCGGATGGGCGAGTCGAGGTCGTCGAGGACGTCGCGGACGAGCGCCTCCAGGTCGACCACGCCGCGGCGCGGCTGCCCGCCGACGCGGGCGAAGTCGAGCAGGTCGGCGACGAGCGCGCCCATGCGGCCCGCGGCCGCATCCGCGCGCTCGAGCGCACGTGCCGCGACCGGCGCGTCGGCGAGCTCCGGGCTGTCCGCCGCGATCTCGAGGAAGCCGACCAGCGCGCTGAGCGGGTTCCGCAAGTCGTGGCTCACCTGCCCGGCGAAGTGGGCGAGCTGCTCGTTCGAGCGGCCGAGCTCGCGGGTGATCCGCCGCAGCTCGAGCACGTCGATCACCTGGCGGGCGAGCAGCGCGAGCGCCCGGCTGTCCTGCTCGCTGAGGTCGCCGACCTCCTCGTCGAACACGCAGAGCGTGCCGATCGGCACGCCGGACGGCGTGATGAGCGGGCTCGACGCGTAGAAGCGCACGTCGGCGATCTCGCCCGTCACGAACGGGTTGTCGCGGAAGCGGTCGTCCTCGCGCGCATCCGGCACGACGACGTGCCCCGGGTGGCGGAAGACGACCGCGCACATCGAGTCCTCGCGAGCGCAAGCGGCGGGCTCGAAGCCGACGGCCGCGATCTGGTGCTGGCTGCGGTCGTCGATGATGTTGATGACGGCGGTCGAGACGCCGCAGATGGCGGCGGCGAGCTGCACGAGGCCCTCGAGGTCGGGCTCCGGGGGCTGGCCGATGACCCGGTACTCGGCGATCGCCTCGCGTCGGGTGATGTCGGCGATCGCCTCATGGCGCGCGACGTCGTCGATGATGCTCACGCACGACTCCCTCTGCCGCGGTCAGGGGCCGCGAGCTCTGGCGCCAGGCTATCGAGCGCCGCGCGACGCCACCGGCGGCGCGCGCGGCGTCGAGGTCACGCCCCCAGTCGCCGCGCGACCCGGAGCAGCAGCTCGATCTCCTCGCCGGCCCGCGCGGGCTCGACCGCGTTCAGCGCCGACCGGAAGTACACGCCGTCTGCCAGCAGGACGATCGTGAGCGCGAGCTCCTCGTCGCCGAGCCGCTCGGCGAGCGCGACGACGTACTCGTCGTCGAGGCGCTGGAGCGCGGCGCGCGCCGCGGCGCCCGCGGGCGACTGCGCGATGCGCACGAGCGCGACGGTCGCTCGGTCGAGCTCGGAGCCGGCCGCCACGGAGGTGCGCAGGAAGGTCGCGACGATGTCGTCGGCGCCGCGCAGCGCCTCGACGTCGGCGGTCCCGAGCGACCGGAACCGCTCGATCAGGCCAGCCTCGAGCTCGGCCTTCGAGCCGAAGTGGTAGAGCAGCCCGCCCTTCGACACACCACCGCGGTCGGCGACCGCCTGCACGGTCGCGGCGCGCTCGCCCTCGTCGATGAGGATCGCCACGTAGGCGTCGAGGAGCTGCGCTCGAACGTTGCCGGATGCGTCACGGGCCATGGATCGAGCATAGCGTTGCCACCCAACCGTCCAGACGGTACAGTAACGTGGTCGCGTCGCACCCGCGCCGACGGAGCAGAGGGAGCACGACCATGGACATCGAGCAGCAGCACGTCGCCGCCCCGGCGGAGCGCCGTGCCGGTCGCCGCGAGTGGGTGGCGCTCGTCGTGCTCATGCTCCCGGTGCTGCTGATCGCGATCGACAACACCGTGCTGGGCTTCGCGCTGCCGCAGATCGCGCTCGACCTCGAGCCGAGCGCCGCGCAGCAGCTGTGGATCGTCGATGCGTACTCGCTCGTGCTCGCCGGCCTGCTCGTGGCGATGGGCGGCCTGGGCGACCGCTTCGGGCGCCGTCGCATGCTGCTCATCGGTGCGACCGGGTTCGCGGTCGTCTCGGTGCTGGCGGCGTTCGCGCCCACCGCAGCCGCGCTCATCGCCGCCCGCGCCGCGCTCGGCCTCTTCGGCGCGATGCTCATGCCGTCGACGCTCTCGCTCATCCGCTCGACCTTCCCGCACCGCGGCGACCGGCGCCTCGCCATCGCCGTCTGGGCGACCGCGTTCTCGGTCGGCAGCGCCCTCGGCCCCACGGTCGGCGGGCTGCTGCTCGAGCACTTCGCCTGGGGATCCGTCTTCCTGATGGCGGTGCCGGTGCTGCTGCCGCTGCTCGTGCTCGCGCCGCTCCTCGTGCGCGAGAGCCGCGACCCGAACCCGGGCAGGCTCGACCCGATCGGCGTGGCGCTGTCGATCGCCGCGCTCGGCGCGCTCGCGGCGGGCATCAAGCACGTCGCCGTCGACGGGCTCGACCTCGTCGCCCTCGGCCTCGCCGCGGTCGCGGTGGCGGCAGGCTGGGCGTTCGTGCGCCGGATGCGCGCGTCGGCGGCGCCGATGCTCGACATCGACCTGCTGCGCATCCCCGCCTTCTCCGGGGCCATCGCCATCAACCTGCTGAGCGTCATGGCGCTCGTCGGCGCGCTCTTCTTCCTCACCCAGCACCTGCAGCTCGTCGAGGGCCTCTCGACGCTCGACGCCGCGCTGCTGCTCGTGCCCGGCACGATCGCGATGGTCGCGACCGGCCTCGGCGTCGTCGCGCTCGTGCGGCACATGCCGGCGCACCGCGTCGTCGCGCTCGGGCTCGCCAGCTCGATGGCGGGGTACCTCGTGGTCGCGCTCGCCGGCGACGACCTCTCGCCGCTGCTCGTCGCGGTCGCCTACGGCCTGCTGGGCGCCGGCGTCGGCGCGGCGGAGACGCTCTCGAACGAGATCGTCGTCAGCACCGCCCCGCCCGAGCGCGCCGGCGCGGCCAGCGCCGTCTCGGAGACCGCGTACGAGCTCGGCGCGGTGCTCGGCACCGCGGTGCTCGGCGGGGTCGTGAGCGCGGTCTACCGGTCGTCGCTCGCCATGCCGGAGGGCGTGGGCGCCGGGGACGCCGCCGCGGCGCGCGAGACCCTCGCCGGCGCGCTCGACGTCGCCGATCGGCTGCCGGGAGCGCTCGGCGAGGCGCTCGCCGAGGCAGCGAGGGTCGCGTTCGACGCGGGCGCGCTCGCGACCGCGCTCACCGGCGCGGCGCTCATGGCGGTGGCCGTGGTGGTCGCGCTGCGCGCGCTCCGCCGGGCCTGACACGCGCGACGGGGCGCCACCGGTCGGTGGCGCCCCGTCGCGTCGGTCGTGCGCGAGCCTGGCGTCAGAGCACGTCGTCGCGGCGCTCGGTGCGCTCGACGCGCGTGCCCGTGTCGGGGTCGACGGCCGTCCGCGACACCTGCGAGGTGCGGCCGGAGCGCGCGGCCATGACGATGCCGATCAGCGTGACGAGCGCGCCGGCTCCCAGCAGGATGTAGCCGATCAGCGCCCAGTTGGCGCCTTCCACCTGCCACAGGGCGGGGACCGCCCAGGCGATGATCGCGCCGACGGCCATGAGGAAGATGCCGAAGCCGATGCTCAAGGTGCTCTCCGTTCGTTGCGGCCGCCCAAGGGCAGGCTGCCTGTGGGCCGAATGTACTGCCTCGCACCTGAGACGCGGATGCGAACATCGGCGCGGCTAGGCTGGAGCGCGCGGCCCGCGCGGATGCGGTGCCGACCGACGCGCACCCGGTGCGCCCACAAGGAGGAAGTGTGCAGCAGCTGCGCCTCGCGGTGATCGCAGGAGACGGCATCGGCCCGGAGGTCACGCTGGAGGCCCGGCGGGCCATGCGTGCAGCGCTCGACGGCGTCGAGCTGGTCGAGACCGAGTTCGAGCTGGGCGCCGCGCACTACCTCGCCACCGGCGAGATCCTCGACGACGGGACGCTCGAGCGCCTGTCGCAGCACGACGCGATCCTGCTCGGCGCGGTCGGCGGCGACCCGGCCGACGCCGCGGCTCGCGGGCGGCATCATCGAGCGCGGCCTGCTGCTGCGCCTGCGCTTCGCCCTCGACCATCACGTCAACCTGCGGCCCACCCGCCTGCACCCGAAGATCGAGAGCCCGCTGCGCGACCCGGGCGACATCGACTTCGTCGTCGTGCGCGAGGGCACCGAGGGCCCGTACGTGGGCAACGGCGGCTCGCTCCGCACCGGCACCCCGCACGAGGTCGCGAACGAGACGAGCGTGAACACCGCGTTCGGCGTCGAGCGGGTCGTGCGCTTCGCCTTCGGGCTGGCCGAGCAGCGCTCGCGCCGCCTCACGCTCGTGCACAAGAAGAACGTGCTCGTGCACGCGGGCGGCCTGTGGCAGCGGATCGTGGATGCGGTGGCGGTCGAGCACCCGGACGTCGCGGTCGACTACCTCCACGTCGACGCGGCGACGATCTTCCTCGTCGAGCAGCCCAGCCGCTTCGACGTGATCGTGACCGACAACCTCTTCGGCGACATCCTCACCGACCTCGCCGGCGCCGTCGGCGGCGGCATCGGCGCGGCCGCCTCCGGCAACCTCAACCCGTCCGGCGAGTTCCCGAGCATGTTCGAGCCCGTGCACGGATCGGCTCCCGACATCGCCGGCCGGGCCATCGCCGACCCGACCGCCGCGATCCTCTCGGCCGCGCTGCTGCTCGAGCACACCGGCCATCCCGACGCCGGCCGACGCATCCGCGACGCCGTCGACGCCGACCTCGACGCCCGCGACGGCGCCCGCCGCACCACCGGCGAGGTCGGCGCCGCCATCGTCGATCGCATCAGCACCTCGAAGGAGCAGGCATGACACTCGAGTTCACCGTCACGCGGAACGCCCAGCCGGTCGCCGACGAGTCGGCGCGCGAGCGTGCTCGCCGAGCCCGGCTTCGGCAAGCACTTCACCGACCACATGGTCTCGATCGACTGGACGGCCGACGGCGGCTGGCACGACGCGCGCGTCGAGCCGTACGGCCCGCTGCAGATGGACCCCGCCTCGGCGGTGCTCCACTACGGCCAGGAGATCTTCGAGGGCATGAAGGCGTACCGCCGCGAGGACGGCTCGGTGTGGACGTTCCGGCCCGACCAGAACGCGAAGCGCATGCAGCGCTCGGCCGCGCGCCTCGCGCTGCCGCAGATCCCCGAGGAGCTGTTCCTGGAGGCCATCCGCCGGCTCGTCGAGATCGACGAGGCGTGGGTGCCCGACGGCGGCGAGGACTCGCTCTACCTGCGGCCCTTCATGATCGCCAACGAGGTGTTCCTCGGCGTGCGCGCCGCGCAGACCGTGCGCTTCATGGTGATCGCGAGCCCCGCGGGCCCCTACTTCGCGGGCGGGGTCAAGCCCGTGTCGATCTGGCTCTCGCGCGAGTACAACCGCGCGGGGCGCGGCGGCACCGGGCGCGGCCAAGTGCGGCGGCAACTACGCCGCGAGCCTGCTGCCCACGCAGATCGCGGTCGCGAACGGCTGCGCGCAGGTGCTGTTCCTGAACGAGGAGGGCACCGACCTCGAGGAGCTCGGCGGCATGAACGTCGTGCTCGTGAAGGCCGACGGCACCCTCGTCACCCCCGACTCCGAGTCGATCCTCGACGGCGTCACCCGCAACTCGCTGCTGCAGCTCGCGGCCGACGCGGGCCACGCCGTCGAGCACCGACCGGTCACGCTCGCCGAGTGGCGCGACGGCGTCGCCGACGGCTCGATCACCGAGGCGTTCGCGTGCGGCACGGCCGCGGTGCTCACGCCGATCGCGGCGCTGCGCACCACCGACGAGACGATCGGCGACCCGGCGGCACCCGCAGGGCCCGTCTCGCTCGCGCTCCGCGCGGCGCTCACCGACATCCAGTACGGCCGCGCGGAGGATCCGCACGGCTGGATGGTGCAGCTGACGCGGAGGGCGCTGACATGCGCGTCGCCCGCTTCGCCCACGGGGACCGGATCGGCTACGGCGTCGTCGACGAGGATGCGCTCGTCGTGCTGGTCGGCGACCCGATCGTCGCCGGCTTCGACACGACGGGGGAGCGGATCCCGCTCGGCGAGGCGCGCTTGCTCGCGCCCGTCATCCCGCGGTCGAAGGTCGTCGCCGTCGGACGCAACTACGCCAAGCACGCGGCCGAGCTCGGCAACGACGTGCCGGCCGAGCCGCTCGTGTTCCTCAAGCCCAACACGTCGGTGATCGGCCCGGGCGACGCGATCGTGATGCCGCCCGAGTCGAGCGACGTGCACTTCGAGGGCGAGATCGCGATCGTCATCGGCCGCGTCGCGCGTCGGCTCACGAAGGCGAACGCGCTGCACGCCGTCTTCGGCGTCACCGTCGCCAACGACGTGACGGCGCGCGACCTCCAGCAGCGCGAGCCCCAGTGGGCGCGCGCCAAGGGGTTCGACACGTTCTGCCCGCTGGGCCCGGCGATCGAGACCGAGCCCGACTGGAGCGACCTGCGGGTCATCACCCGGGTCGACGGCGAGGTGCGGCAGGACGGCGTCTCGAGCGACTGGATCTTCGACGCGCCCACCGTGCTCGAGTGGATCACCGCATCCATGACCCTGCTGCCCGGCGACGTCGTGCTCATGGGCACGCCCGAGGGCGTCGGGCCGCTCGCCGCGGGCCAGACCGTCGAGGTCGAGGTGCCCGGCGTCGGCATCCTGCGCAACCCGGTCGTCGCGCAGGCGACCGCCTGACCCCGCCCGCGCTCGTCGAGCTTCCCGAACTTCGGCTTCCCGGCACGGGATCCCGGGATTCGGGGAAGCTCGACGTTCGGGTTGGAGTCCCAGGCTCGTCGCCTAGCATCGGGGCGCCGGTGGCACGGGCCGCCGCGGGACTCGAGGAGGAGTCATGTCGGAGATCCAGCAGCTGCTCGGCCAGATGCCGATCCAGCAGATCGCACAGCAGGCCGGCGTCGGCGAGGACGAGGCGAGGCAGGCGATCGAGGCGATCGTGCCCGCGCTCGTCGGCGGCATGCAGGCGAACGCGCACGACCCGGCGGGCGCGCGATCGCTCGCGGGCGCGCTCGGCGCGCACGCCGGTCACCTCGACGAGCGCCTCTCGGGGTCGATCGACCCCGCGGACGGCGAGAAGATCGTCCACAACGTGTTCGGCGACAACACCGAGCAGATCGCCCGCGCCGCCGGCGGCGGCTCGGCGCTCGGCGGCATCATCCAGAAGATCCTGCCGATCGTCGCCCCGATCGTGATCGCGTGGATCGCGAACCGGTTCTTCGGCCAGGGCGGCCAGGGCGGCCAGGGCCAAGGCGGGCAGACCCAGGGCGGTGGCGCGCAGCAGCAGCCCGCACCCGCCGAGCGGCCCGGCGCCGACTCGCCCTTCGGCACGGGCTCGCCCGGGGCCGAGCAGCGCATCCCCGTGCCCCAGGGACAGCCCCAGGGACAGGCCAGGGTGAGAACGAGGGCCAGCCGCAGGCGCAGGCACCCGACCAGGGCGGCTTCGGCCTCGACGACCTGCTGGGCGGCATCCTGGGCGGCGGCGCGGGCCAGCAGAGCGGCCAGCAAGGCGGCAGCGGTCCGCTCGGCCCGCTCGGCGACCTCCTCGGCGGCCTCCTCGGCGGCGGCCGGCGCTGACGCCGGCCCCGCCGAGCCCGCCGGCCCCGGCGACGATCGAACTTCCCTGAACTTCGGGTTTCCGGGCAGCGAACCCGCAGTTCAGGGAAGTTCGACGCTCACGGCGGGCGGGCGGCCGGCGTGCGACGAGAGGTGGAGTCTGTCTGCATATGCAGGCAGGCTCCTCTAGACTCGGCGCATGGCTTCCAATGACGCGCTCCGCGGCCACGTCGACGCGATGCTGCTCGCGGTGCTCTCCGAGGGTCCCGTGCACGGCTACGGCGCGATCGAGCGCATCCGCGACCGGTCCGGCGGCCAGCTCGACTTCCCGAGCGGGACGGTGTACCCGGCGCTCAAGCGGCTCGAGCGCCGCGGCCTCATCGAGGGCGAGTGGGCGTCCGAGGGGCGCTCGAAGCGCGTCTACCGGCTGACGCCCTCGGGCACCGCCGAGCTCGCCGCCGAGCGCGACGACTGGGCGGCCACCGCCTCGGTCATCTCGCGCGTGCTGGGTGCGGCGAAGGCGTAGCGACGAGCCGCACCGCGGCGAAGCGCAGCAGCAGCGCACCGGCACCGACGCCGACCGCGGAGCCCACCACGACGGTGGCCCCCACGAGCGCGACCGCGACCGCGACGCCCGCAGGCGGCACGGGGAGCGCGACCGCGAGCGCGATCGCGCCACCGACGAGCACGGCCGCGAGGACGAGCTGCATGCTCGCGACCGCGACGAGCGCGGGCATCGATCCTGCGCGGCGGATGGCGACCGCCCCGACGGCGGCGGCGACGGCCACGAGCGGGGCGATGACGTCGAGCGCGCGCGAGACCGGCAGCATCCAGGCGGCGTCGAGGGGCACGCGGAAGCCGGGCAGCCCCGAGATGATCGTCATGCCGACGACCCATGCGACGACGAGCAGCCCGACGAGCCCTGCCGAGACGGGGGAGTAGCGGCGGCCGAGGTCGGTGAGCAGCTCGCGCGAGAGCTCGGCGCCGATCGAGGCGGGATCGCCGAACTCGGCGACGACGGCGGATGCGGCGGCGTGCCCGGGCTCGCCGGACGCCGTCCGCGCGGCCACGGCCTCGCGCAGGTCGCCCTCGATCTCGCCCACGACGTCGCGTCGGCGCCGACCGGGTGCGACGACGGCGCGCTCGAGCAGCGCGAGGAGGTCGGCGACGGGATCGGGAGCGGGCATCGTGGTCGATCCTCCCACGCCTAGGATGGAGCCATCATGAGCGTCCCCTTCTCGACCGCCACCGGCGCCGACGTCGCGTCCGCTTCTGCCCGTCGCCCACCGGCACCCCGCACGTCGGCCTGATCCGCACCGCGCTGTTCAACTGGGCGTACGCGCGGCACACACGGCGGCAAGCTGGTCTTCCGCATCGAGGACACCGACGCCGCGCGCGACAGCGAGGAGACCTACCTGCAGCTGCTCGACGCGCTGCGCTGGCTCGGCATCGACTGGGACGAGGGCGTCGAGACCGGCGGCCCGCACGCGCCCTACCGGCAGTCGCAGCGCGGCGAGATCTACGCCGAGCTGATCGAGCGGCTGCTCGCCTCCGGCCACCTCTACGAGTCGTTCGCGACGGCCGAGGAGATCGAGGCGCGCAACCTCGAGGACGGCCGCGACCCGCGCCAGGGCTACGACAACTTCGAGCGCGACCTCACCGACGCGCAGCGCGAGGCGCTCCGGGCCGAGGGCCGCCAGCCGCGCCTGCGCCTGCGGGTGCCGGACGAGGACCTCTCGTTCGACGACCTCGTGCGCGGCGAGATCACCTTCCCGGCCGGCTCGTTCACCGACTTCGTCGTCGTGCGCCCGAACGGCGCCCCGCTCTACACCTTCGTCAACCCCGTCGACGACGCGCTCATGGGCGTCACCCACGTGCTGCGCGGCGAGGACCTGCTCTCCTCCACGCCGCGGCAGATCGCGCTCTACCGCGGCGCTCATCGAGATCGGCGTCGTGACCGCGATCCCGCGGTTCGGGCACCTGCCCTACGTGATGGGCGACGGCAACAAGAAGCTCTCGAAGCGCGACCCGCGAGTCGAACCTCTTCCTCCACCGCGAGCGCGGGCTTCATCCCCGAGGGGCTGCTCAACTACCTCTCGCTGCTCGGCTGGTCGATCGCGCCCGACCGCGACGTGTTCACCCGCGACGAGCTCGTCGCGGCGTTCGACGTCGCCGACGTCAACCCCAACCCCGCGCGCTTCGACCTGAAGAAGGCCGAGTCGATCAACGGCGACCACATCCGCATGCTCGCGGCCGACGACTTCGCGGCGCGGCTCGTGCCGTACCTCGGGCAGGTCTTCGGCGAGCCGCCGACGCGACGCAGGAGCGGGCGCTCCTCGCGCGAGGCGGCACCGCTCGTGCAGGAGCGCATGCAGCTGCTCGGCGAGGCCGCGGCATGCTCGGCTTCCTGTTCCTCGACACCGAGGACATCTCGAGCACGACGCGGATGCGCGTGGCAGGCCTGGGCGACGACGCGCACGCGGTGCTCGAGGCGTCCCGCCGCGCACTCGCCGAGCTCGACGACTTCGACACCGCGAGCATCGAGCAGGCGCTGCGCGACGTGCTCGTCGACGGGCTCGGCATCAAGCCGCGCTTCGCGTTCAGGCCGCTGCGGGTGGCCGTGATCGGGCCGTCGGATCTCGCCCGCCGCTGTTCGAGTCGATGGAGCTGCTGGGCCGCGACGCCGTGCTCGCGCGCATCGAGCGGCTGGCCGCGAGCGTCTGATGGACGTCGACGTCGTCGTCATCGGCGCCGGACCCGCTGGCCTCGCCGCGTCGCTCAACCTCGCGCGCCAGCAGCGCACCGTCGCGCTCGTCGACTCGAACCGCCCGCGGCAACGCGGCGACGCTGCAGTCGCACGGCTTCATCACGCGCGACGGCATCTCGCCGCTCGAGATGCGCTCGCTCGGCCGTGAGGAGGTGCTGCGCTACCCGACGGTGACGCACGAGCGCACCCTCGTGCGGCAGATCGTGGCCGTCGACGACGGCTTCGCCGTGCAGGCCGAGCAGCCCGGCTCCCGGGCCGAGAGCGAGACCCGGGCAGCGGCGGTGCTCATCGCCACGGGGCTCTCCGAGACGCTGCCCGCCTCGAAGCACGTGCGCCCCTGGTACGGCACGAGCCTGCACTCCTGCATGGACTGCGACGGCTACGACAAGCGCGGCCAGGCGCTCGCGCTCATCGGCGAGACAGCCGACCTCGTCGACCGCGCCATGGTCATCCGCCGCCACACCGACGACCTCGCCGTCTTCACGAACGGGTCGGATGCGGTCGACGACGCGGGTGCGACGCGGCTCGCCGAGCACGGGGTGACGCTCGTGCGCACGCCCATCGCGGCGATCGAGGGCGACCGCGACGGCATGCGCGCGATCGTGCTCGAGGACGGCGAGCGGAGCGTGCGCACCGGCGGCTTCGTGCGCCCCTGGTGGCACCCGCAGCTCGGCTTCGCCGAGGGGCTCGGCCTCGAGACCGACGACGACGGGCTCGTCGTCGTCGACCGCAGCCAGCGCGCCTCGATCGAGGGCGTCTACGCCGCCGGCGACATCACGCCCGGGTTCCGGCAGCTGGCCGTGGCCGCCGGCGCCGGCACGGTGGCGGCGTCGGTGATCAACCGGGACCTCATCGCGCGCGAGCGCTGACCGGTCGACGGCGGTGGACCCGGGCGCGATCGACGTCGCGTCGTGGGCGCGCACCGGCGTGGCCCTGGTCCTGCTGGCGGCCATCGCCTACGTCGGGCAGCGCATGTTCCGCGTCGCCGCGCCGCGGGAGGCCGTCGTCGCGATCGTCCGGGCGATCGTGCAGCTCGCGCTGCTGAGCATCGTCCTCACCGGGATCATCCAGGACGTGCGCTGGGTCGCGCTGGGCCTCGTGGGGATGCTCGCCGCGGCGATCGTGACCGCCGCGCGCCGCAGCGGCGGGAGGGCGGCCGAGGTGCTGTTGCTCGCCGTGGCGATCACCGCGGGTCCGCTCGTGGTGATGCTCGTCGTGTTCGGCACGGCCGCCATCGCGCTCACGCCGCAGTACCTCCTGGCCGTCGGCGGCATCGTCATCGGCAACGCGATGACGATGGGCATCCTCGTGCAGCGGGTGCTCCATGCCTCCATCCGCGATCACTGGCCCGAGGTGGAGGGCTGGCTCGCGCTCGGCGCGACGCCGAGGCAGTCGATCGCGCCGCTCGCCCGCGAGGCGGTGCGCACGGCGCTGCTGCCCATCATCGACACGACGCGCACGACGGGCATCGTGGTGCTGCCGGGCGCGTTCGTGGGTGCGGTGTTCGCCGGGCTCTCGCCGATCGAGGCCGGCAGGTTCCAGCTCGTCGTGCTGGCAGGCATCGTCGCGGCCGGTGTCGTCACCGGATCGATCCTCGCCTTCACCGCCCACCGCACCGCCGCAGAGGCCCGGCCCCACCCGCTCGTCGAGTAGCGCGTCGGCGCCAGCCGCCGCGCGCCCACATGCTCGTCGAGTAGCACGGCGGCGCCAGCCGCCGCGCGCCCACATGCTCGTCGAGTGGCACGGCGGCGCCAGCCGCCGGGCGTATCGAGACGAACCAGCCCCGCCTCACGCCAGCGCGTACGCCGCCCGCAGCCATCCCAGCAGCTCGTCGTCGACCTCGTCGATCGACCCCACGTCCACCCGGTGCGTGCACATGCCGCCCGCGATCTGCAGCCGCCCGCTCGCGGGCGCATCCGCCAGGTTCAGCCCGATCCGCACGCGCTTCGCGCTCGCTGCCTCCACGACCGCGAACTGCTTGTGCCGCCGCAACGAGACGCTCGTCTTCTTCGGCGCCACCTCCACGTCGTTGCCCAGCGCCGTCGCAGCCGCGACGAGCCGGTCGAGGATGGGCCGCAGCGCCGCCTTGCCACCCGCGTACTGCGCGTCGACCAGGTCATCGGCCGTCATCGGCCCGGCCGCCCGCGCGCGGTGGCGCAGGGCGACGAGGTTCGCGAAGCCGTGGCTCATGCCGTGCTCGCCCTTCAGCAGCGCCATGATCTCGCCGTGCTTCGTCGGGGAGGGGCTCGTGCTGTCGAGCACCGCGAACCACTCGTCCAGGCTCCTGCCGGTCTTCGCCGGCATGTTGTCGATCATCGACTGCGTCGCCGCATCCACGTCCATGTGCGTGACGCTACCGCCGCGCCACGGCGCGTGGTCGCCCGAGATCGACGGGGTGGGGCGGCGGGCTCCGGTACCGATCTGCGGGTCGCGCCGGCGCGCATCCGCAGATCGGCACCCGAAGCGCCGACACCCCTCGGCGGCGGCCACGATTGGCGCGCTGGCGCGGGAGCCGCTATGCTCGACTCTTGGCTCGCTCGCTCCGGTGCGCGACCATTGGGGTATGGTGTAATTGGCAACACGGAGGTTTCTGGTACCTTTGTTCTTGGTTCGAGTCCAGGTACCCCAGCAGTTCGAAGCCCCCGCATCGCGGGGGCTTTCGTCGTCTCCGGCCGCGCCTGCCCGCCCCCTCGTACACTCTCGGTGACGGGCTCGGGGAGGGGCGATGGCTGACGGAACCATCCGCGTGCTGCTCGTCGGCCACCAGGAGATGGTCCGCCGCGGCATCGCGCAGATGCTCGCCACCGATCCCGAGATCGTCGTCGCCGGCGAGTCGACGGCGGTGCGCGGCACGCTCCGCATCGTCGCCGCGACCCACCCGCACGTCGTCGTGCTCGACGCCCACCTGCCGGACGGCAGCGGGATCGACCTGTGCCGGCGCATCCGCTCGACCGAGCCCGGCATCCGCTGCCTCATCCTCACCGACGACGACGACGAGACCGCGGCGCTCGCGGCGGTCGTCGGCGGCGCGTCCGGCTACCTGCGCAAGAGCGTGCCCGGCCACCAGCTGCTCGCCGACATCCGGCGGGCGGCGGGCGGCGCGCTGCTGCTCCCGCAGGACGCGACCGAACGGGTGCGCGCGCGGGTGGATCCCGAGCGCGCACCCATCCCCGTGGTGCTCACGCTCCGCGAGCGGCAGGCGCTCGAGCTCATCACCGACGGGCTGACCAATCGCCAGATCGGGGAGCGGCTCGGGATCACCGAGCAGACGGTGAAGAACTACGTCTCCGGCCTGCTCGCGAAGCTCGGCATGCAGCGCCGGGCACAGGTCGCCGCCTACGGCGCGACCGAGCGGGCGCACGACGAGGACACCCGGCGCTCGCGTCGGTGAGGCGCCGCCGCCCGTAGTACCTATGGCACTGGCCCGTCGGCGACGACGGGTCGACCCTGGGGGTGCACAGCTGAGGAGGCCGACGATGGCCGACACCACCGCCGGGCGCATCGCATCGCGATCGCCCAGCCAGTTCGCCGAGCTGGCGCAGATGATGCGCGATCGCGGGCTCCTGCGGCGCCGCTACGGCTACTACTGGACGAAGCTCATCGCGGCGCCCCTGCTGCTGGCCGGCGTGCTCGTGGCGTTCGTCGTGATCGGCGACACCTGGTGGCAGCTCGTCACGGCCGCCGCGCTCGCGGTGCTGCTGACGCAGATCGCGTTCCTCGGCCACGACGCCGCGCACCGCCAGATCTTCGTCTCGGGCAAGTGGAACGACTGGACGAGCCTCGTGATCGCCGACCTGCTCGTCGGCATGAGCTACGGCTGGTGGCAGCACAAGCACACCCGCCACCACGCGAACCCGAACAAGCTCGGCGCCGACCCCGACATCGAACTGCCCGTCATCGCCGTGACGGCCGAGACCGCGGCGCGCACGCGCGGCGGCGTGCTCGGGTGGCTGCGCGGCCACCAGGGGCTGTTCTTCTTCCCCATCCTCGTGTTCGAGGCGATCTCGCTGCATGCGTCGAGCGTCCGGCGGCTCACGGTGCGCGAGCCGCTCGACCGCCGCTGGATCGAGCTCGCCATGCTCGTCGTC
Source organism: uncultured Actinomycetota bacterium (assembly GCA_963803465.1). Classification (GTDB taxonomy): domain Bacteria; phylum Actinomycetota; class Actinomycetes; order Actinomycetales; family Microbacteriaceae; genus Agrococcus. The sequence goes on along the minus strand of CAWDMS010000004.1, from coordinate 405,870 downwards.
CGCATCGGCGGGTTCCTGACGCTCGTGTTCCTCGTGCTCTCGCCCGGCGTCGCCTTCGCGTTCCTCGGCGTGCAGCTGGGGCTCTTCGGCTTCTACATGGGTGCCTCGTTCGCGCCCAACCACAAGGGGATGCCCGTGGTGCCCCGCGACGTGACGCTCGACTTCCTGCGCCGCCAGGTGCTCATGAGCCGCAACATCCGCGGGTCGCGGTTCGTCGATGTGCTGATGGGCGGCCTGAACTACCAGGTCGAGCACCACTTGTTCCCCTCGATGCCCCGGCCGCACCTGCGGCGGGCGGCCCCGGTGATCGCGGCCTTCTGCCGCGATCACGGCATCGCCTACACGCAGACCGGGCTCTTCGCCTCGTACGGCATCGTCATTCGGTACATCAACCGGGTGGGGCTGGGCGAGCGGGACGTGTTCACGTGCCCGCTCGTCGCGCAGCGGAGCCACAGCATCGCGTGACCGAGACCGCCGAGCACGGCGGGACGGGGTGGAGTTCCCCTGTCCCGCTGTGCCGGTTCTCGCTGCCGCCGCTCACGGATGGCCTCGAGATCGATCGGCCGCGCTTCCCGCTAGCCGTACTGCGTGAAGTAGTAGACGAGCTGCCAGGTGGTGACCACGATGTAGACGACTTGGATCACCGACCATGCGATGCCCGCCCAGAGCAGGAGCAGCGACTGACTGCGACGACTGCCGTGCTTGAGGTTCATCGAACCGACGATCACGCCGACGAGACCGACGACGATGGTCGCGAGCATGAGCCCGACCATCGCGCCAATGGAGAACGCGCGCACCTGCGTCTCCTGGCCAGGCGATGGGGAGCGAGGCGGACCGGGAGCGCGCGCGGGTGATCCTGCAGACGGGCCGCCGATCAGGTCCACGCCGCGTCCTCCGCCGGCGAAGGCGCGATCGGTCCACTGCTCACCCTGTCGAGAGCGATCCGGGTAGCGGCCCGCGGGATCCGGCCGCCACCCGGCCGCGATCGGAGGACCGGACGGTGCACCGCTCGCCGGCTGCGGGACGGAAGCGGGCGACGGCGCATTCCCCGAGGTCGTACGCGGCGCCGGGGCCGGTGCGGTGCGCGGTGCCTGGGCGGTCTGCTCCTGCCGCGGCGCGACGTGCTCGAGCGTCGACTTCGGAGCGGCCGGCGCCGCGCGATCGTCCTTGCGCTCGGTGGGCAGCAGCGCATCGATGTCGCGCCCCACACGCTCCGCGATGTCTGGGCGTCGGCGCAGCTCGATCAGGAGATCCTTGGCCGTGTCCCGTTCCTCCTCGTACTGCAGGTGGCCACGGAGCGCGAACACGAGTTGCGCCTGATCTCGGTATGACAGCGCTTCCGCCTGGATCTGCTCTCGATAGGGGTTCATGTACGAGAACGGAGGCGGCGGGGCATCGGGTGCAGGATCAGGCGGCGGCGCCGTCGGCTGCGTCTGGACCGCCGTGATGAGCGCCACTGCACTGTCGGCAGTGCGCTCCGTGTAGTCCACGATCTGGGTGTCGGCGATCTCGCGTGGTGCCAACTGGAGCGAGACACGCGCGACCTTGACGGGCAGCAGGGGCCTGCGGCACTCGACGGCATATCGCAGCTCGGCCTGGCAGGCCTTCGACTGCAGCGAGTTCGCGCTGAGCAGGAAGACGAACACATCGCAGGTCCGGATGTTCTCGAGGATCGTCTCCCACCACGCTTGGCCGCCCGTGAGCTCGTCATCGATCCACACGGATGCGCGCGCGCGGGTCAGATCCCTGCGCACGGTGTCGGCGAGCGCTTGGTCCTTCTGCGCGTAGCTGATGAAGATCCGCATGTCCTGCCTTTCGTCTAAGGAGCACTCGGGCCGACACCGGCCGCAGTCGTGTTCGTGGGGGCGGCCAAGCCGTGGTGGGGGAATCGCACGATCGCATACCCCTCTCGGGCGAGGATGAGCGGCAGCTCCCGCACGAAGATGCGATCCTTCTCCCGGGCGTCTTCCGTGAGCTCCTCCCAGGGCACGAGGTCCGGGTGGGTGCGATCAGAGCGCTCCGGCCCGTGCACGAGGCCACGACCACGCGCTTCCTCGGTCCAGCGGTCGTGCTCGGCGCGCGCGAGCTGCTCGATGTCTCGTTCGCTCAGCTGCACATCGCCACCCGCCATCCGCGGCATGATCGCGCAACCGAGCAGCCGCAGCTTCTCCCCGAGGTGCCGCGCCTGCGCGCGATTGGATTCGCGCGCGGCCGGGGGAAGCTCACGCCATTGCACGACGTGCCTCGCGTCGCGACTCACCGTGGGGCGCTCGCTCATGTGCCGGCGATACGCTGCATGGATCGCCCGAGCCAGGCGCTCCGTGGTCGCCGCGTCGCGGATCCTCGCCGCATCCCCGACGAACTCCGACGATGCGATGATCCGGATCGCGCCCTTGGCGTCGTCGAAGATCCTCACACCGTCGGCCGCGAACGCACCGGCGAATCCCGAGGCCGTCTCGACGCAGACGACCACGTCCGTGGCGATGTCCTTGGCCTGCTTGAGCACCGCGAACGCCAGCCGCAGCGAATCCTCGTCGCGCTGCGCGCAGACGAAGACCCTCGCCGTCGCTGCGGGCCGGATCAGGTCTCGGATCGTCGAACCCTCCGTGAAGGCTGCGAGGTCGTTCGTCGAGGAGCGGAGGGCGGTCGGCCATGAGCGCTCAGCATTCGACCCGAGGATCTCGTCGACGACGCGGTCGGCGTGAGGGCCCGCGACGATGACGCGCAGCGCGGGCGCCGCTCCCGAGTGGCCGTCTGGGGACGGTTCTTCGTGCAACCGCATTGCCTCGAGAGCGAGCGCCCGGACCAGGCCCCCGTCTCCGAGGACCATGACGGTCTCCGCCGCTTCGGCGCCGGACGTCTCGGAGAGCCCTCGCGCGATCAGCTCATTCCTGTCGATCAGGCTCACCTGGAAGCCGGTCGTGTGAGGCATCGAGAGCAGGCGGGCTTCGAACGCAGCGTGCATGTCGCTGTCGTTGATGAGCGCGTAGCAGGTGAAGGGCTCGGCGCGTCTACGCAGTCGTCGCGCCGAGATGACGACGGACGCGTTCTGCTCGCTGTCATCACTGACCGCGAACAGCTCGGTGCCGCGGTCGATGCCTGCGCGACGCAGCACGATGTCGTCGACGGGATCTCCAGAGAGTGGGATGGTCTTCTTCAGCAGGGCAGCGGCGAAGCGCTCGGTCGCGGCGGCGACGTCGACCAGCACCACCGTCGCCCCGCGTTGGGCGAGCGACCGCGAGAGCAGCACACCACGGCGGCCGCCGCCGACGACGATCGAGTGATGCCGAGCCAGACGAGCGCCGAGCACTCGCCGGCGCTCCGAGAAGATGTGCGCCACGGATGTCACGAAGACGTACGCGGTGGAGACCGGCGCGAGCAGGCTGGCGATCTGGTAGATGGGCGGCGTCTCCTCGAGCGCTTCTATCCACTGCGGCGTCTGGATGCTGTAGAGACCGAGGAATGCCGTGCCGACCGCGAGCCAATCGACCGATCCGTCGGCCGCGCTCATCTGCACGAGAGCTATCAGTCCGAGGATCGCTGAAGCCGAGACGAGCAGGACGAAGATGCCACCGAGCACCACCCGATAGGTTCCGGGCATCCGCGGAGCAGCCTGGGTGCCCCTCAGTCTGGGAAGAGTCGCTTTCATGAGCCCGCACCAGCCCCGTCTGCTCGCCGCCGAGCGGCAATGGATACGCCCTCATGTTCGCGATGATCCTCACCGCCGTCTAGTGGCGCGGTTCCGGAACGGAAGGGAGGCGCAGCGATGGACACCTCACACGCGCGGACGCTGACCTTGCGGCGGTTCAGCCGTGGAACAGGTCGCCGGCGAGGTACTTGAGTCCGGTATCGGTCGCGACCGTGACGACCGTGCCGCCGGCGCCGAGCTCGTGCGCGAGCTGCAGGGCTCCGGCAACGTTGAGGGCGCTCGAGGTGCCCGCGAAGACCCCCTCCCGCTGGGCGAGCGGCAGCGCGAGCGCACGGGCGTCGGCCTCGTCGATCGTCCTCGCCTCGTCGTAGGTGCCGGGCGCGAGCAACGGCGGGACGACGCCGGTCGCGATGCCCTCGACCCGGTGCGGGCCGGCGCGGCCCTGCGTGAGCATGGGGGAGGAGGCGGGCTCGAGCGCCACCACCCGGAGCGTCCCGGCCTGCTGGCGCAGCGCCCCGGCGACGCCGACCAGCATGCCCGCCGTGCCGACGCCGGCGCAGAACGCGTCGATGCGCACCCCGGCAGCCTCCGTCGCCTCGAGCATCTCGCGACCCATCGCCGCGTAGCCGACGAGCGCATCCGCGTTGTGGAACTGGCCGACCCAGTGCGCGCCGTCGCGCTCGACGATGCGGTCGACCTCCTCGCGCATCCGCACGAACAGGTCCGGTGTGATGCGCCCGCCGTCGCTCGGCACGATCGTGAGGTCGGCGCCGAAGGCCCGCATGGTCGCGAGCTTCTCCTGCGAGAACGCATCGGACGACACGATCGACAGGGGGTAGCCCTTGACGGCGCACACGAAGGCGAGCGACGAGCCGGTGCTGCCGCCCGAGAACTCCACGAGCCGACGACCGGGCGTCAGCTCGCCGCGCCGCTCGGCGCCCTCGACGATCGCGAGTGCCATGCGGTCCTTGTAGCTGCCCGTCGGGTTCCCGCCCTCGATCTTGACGAGCACGTTCGCAGCGCCCTCGGGCACGAGCCGGCGGAGGCGCACGAGCGGCGTGCCGCCGATCGCCTCGAGCGAGCTCTCGCGGATGCCTGGGGCCGGCATGCGCACCTCGCCTCCGCCCGGCCGGTCACCTCCATCGACGAGGGGCCGCGCACGTCGGAATGTACTCCGGGCAGCGAGGACGCGGGAGGTGCGGATCGTGGCGCCGGGTCGCGACTATCGACGCGCCTAGACTGCGGCGCATGGACCTCGCCGTCATCGCCTGCATCGCCGCCGCGCTCGCCGCGGCCGTGCACGGCTACATCTTCGTGCTCGAGACGCTGCGCTGGGAGGAGCCCGGCACCCGCCGCGTGTTCGGCACGACCCCCGAGCAGGCAGCGCAGTCGAAGCAGCTCGCCGCCAACCAGGGCGTCTACAACCTGCTGCTCGGCGTCGCGGCGCTCGCGGGCGTCGTCATCATCGTCGCCGGAGCGCGCGGCGCCGGGCTCGCGGTGCTGCTCGCGGCCACCGGCATCATGCTCGCCGCCGCGCTCTACCTCGTGATGTCCGATCGCACGAAGGCTCGTGCTGCGGTCATGCAGGGGTTCTTCCCGGCGATCGCCGTGATCGCGGGGCTCGTCGCGCTCGGGCAGACCGCCTGATGGGCGCCCGCGGTGCCGCACGGCTCATGCTCGGCGGTGCGCTCGTCTTCGCCGGCATCAGCCACCTGACCTTCGCGCGTCGCGACTTCCGAGCGCAGGTGCCCGACACCGTCGTCGAGCTCGCGCCCCTCGACGAGGACGGCATCGTGCTCGCCTCCGGTGTCGTGGAGATCGCGCTCGGCACCGCGCTCGCGCTCGCGCCCGCCGGCATCCGCCCGCTCGTCGGGAAGGTGGCCGCCGCATTCTTCGGCGCCGTCTTCCCCGGCAACATCGCGCAGTGGCTGCATCACCGCGATGCGTTCGGGCTCGACACCGACGAGCGGCGGTTCGGCCGGCTGTTCTTCCAGCCCGTGCTCATCGCCTGGGCCCTGTGGTCGACCCGCGAGCGGCGCGGCTGACGGCTCGCGTCAGCGGCGGCGCTTGAGCGGGAAGATCCCGAGGAGCTTGCGCCGGCCGCCGGCCGCCCGCGCGGTGTTGCGGCGCGCCTGGCGAGCGCCGTGCTGCCGGTCCGGCGCCTCGCGCCGCGCGGCGGCGTCGTCGTCGTCGCGGTGCTCGTCGCGCGCATCCGGATCGCTGCCCTGCAGGTCGCCGCTCGAGCCGTCGTCGGCGTGCTGCTCCCGCAGCTCGCGGCCCTCGGCCTCGAGCTTCTCGCGCGCCTCGGCCATCTTCTCGACCTTCTTCGTGCCGCGCGGCGGCAGCTGGATGGTCGACTCGGCCTCGATGCCCGCCTGCAGCTGCCGCGCGCGCTCGACCTCGGCATCCACCTCGGCGCCCAGCAGCAGCATGATGTTGAAGATCCAGAGCGCGAACAGCAGCGCCATCACGCCGCCGATCGCGCCGTAGGCGCTGTAGCCCGACGACAGCGCGAAGTAGATCGAGAGGGCGACGGCGGCGAGCGCGATGCCGACGATGGCGACGATCGAGCCGATGCTCACCCACGTGAACTTCGGCTGCTTGAGGTTGGGCGCGAGGTAGTAGAGCAGCGCGATCATGAGGACCACGAGGGCGAGGATCACGGGCCACTTCACCCACGCCCAGATGGGCAGGAACGTCTGCGCCATGAACGCGAGGAAGCCGCCGAGGCCGAGCGGCTCGGCGATCGGGCCGAGCACGCCGGTGACGAGCGTGTCGTTGACGGCGATCGAGACCAGGATGAGCACGATGCCGACGAGCAGCGAGACGGTGATGAGCAGCATCTGCGCGGTCTGCTTGATGAGCCCGCGGCCCTCCGCGATGCCGTAGACGATGTTCATGCATCGCGAGAACGCCTTGACGTAGGCGGATGCCGACCACACCGCCGTCGCGATGCCGATGATGAGGGCGATGACGCCGCCGGTCGCCGAGCCCATCATCGTCTCGACGAGGTTGACGACGATGTCCTGCGCGTCCGCCGGCACGTACCGCCGCACGACGTCGTCGACGAGCGTCGTGACGATCTCGGCGTTGTTCGCCAGCACGAGGGCGATGATCGAGAAGACGGCGAGCAGGCCGGGCGCGAGCGAGAGCACCGTGTAGTACGTCAGCATCGCGGCGAGGTCGGTGCCGTGGTCGGTGCCGAACTCCTTCAGCGCGCGCTTGAAGGCGTACTTCCAGCTGGAGCCCTCGAGCTTGGGCGGATCGTCGGGCTTCGCGTCGTGGTCGGGAGCCGGCGCGTCCGCGGCGTCGAGGGTGGCGTCGATGGGGTCTCTGCTCGACACGGGGTGTCCTCTCGCCGGTTGACCTGGTGGCGCAGAACTGTACCCCAGGCGACCTGGATGCGCGCCCCCGCGTTGCGGCGCGCCGCCGACGATGCGTCGGACGAGCGAGGGTAGCCGCCGTGATCAGCGACGGGTGGGCGGGTCCGCGACCGGTGGCCAGGCATCCCCACCGCTCGGGGGGAGCCCCACCGTTCGCGGGCGATCCCACCCGTCGCGGGCGCGCACCAACGCACCGCCGCGCGCTCGGGCGGGGCTCAGCGAGGGGTGGGCGGGCCCGCGAGCGGTGGCCAGGCATCCCCACCGCTCGGGGGCGGCACCACCCGTCGGGCGGCGGCACCACCCGTCGTACGGGCGCTCAGTATGCGTCGGCCGCCGGGCGCTGGTGCTTCAGCCGCGCGACCGCGGCCTCCGAGCCGCGCGCCATGAGCGTCACGTCGGCCGCGACGAACACGAACGCGGCGCCGCGAGCGATGCAGCGATCCGCGTCCGCCTCGGCGAACGTGTTCACCCCGACGGGCTCCCGGCCGAGCGCACGGCGTCGATCGCCGCGTCGACCGCAGCGACGACGGCCGGCTCCGACGGGCGACCGGGGAAGCCCATCGAGCCCGCGAGGTCGGCCGGGCCGATGAACACCGCGTCCACGCCGTCGACCGCTGCGATCGCGGCCGCGTTCGCGACCCCCTCGGCCGTCTCGATCTGCACCGTGACCGACACGTGCGCATCCGCGCCCGGCACGTAGCCGGCGATGCGGCCCCAGCGCGACGAGCGCGCGAGCGCCGAGCCGATGCCCGCGCACGCCCTCGCGCTCGCCCTCCGCGCCCGGGTACCGGGCGGCGCGCACGGCGGCTGCCGCATCCGCCGCCGTCGACACCATCGGCACGAGCACGTTGACGGCGCCGAGGTCGAGCGCCTGCTTGACGATCACGGGGTCGTTCCACGGCACCCGCACGATCGTGGTCACCGGGTAGGCGGCCGCGGCCTGCAGGATCGGCAGCATCTCCGAGATCGAGATCGGCCCGTGCTCGCCGTCGACGAGCAGCAGGTCGGCCCCGGAGCCCGCCATGATCTCGGCGGCGATGGCGCTGCCGGATGCGTTCCACAGGCCGACGAGCGGCGCGTCGGCGGCGGCGAGGGCGTCGCGGAAGGTGCTCACCGGAAGGTCACCTCGACCGTGCCCATGTCCTGGAAGTGCGCGCGGACGACGTCGCCGGGCTGCACCCACACCGGCCGGGTGAACGAGCCGGCGAGGATGAGCTCGCCCGCCTCGAGCCGGTCGCCGTGCTGCGCGAGCTTGCCGGCCAGCCACGCGACGCCGTTCGCCGGGTGGCCGAGCACGCCGCCCGAGACACCGGTCTCGATGATCTCGTCGTTCACGAGGCACTGGGCGCCGACCCACGCGAGGTTGCGGTCGAACGGCCCGACCTCGACGTCGCCGACGACGATCGCCCCGAGGGCGGCGTTGTCGCTGATCGTGTCGACGATCGTGCGCCCTTCGAGCTGGATGTGCGAGTCGAGGATCTCGAGCGCCGGCACGACGACCTCGGTCGCGTCGAGCACCTGCTCGACGGTGAGCCCGTCACCCTCGAGGGGCGCCTTGAGCACGAACGCGAGCTCGAGCTCGACGCGCACGTTCGACCACTGCGCGTGCTCGACCGTCGCGCCCGACGGGTGCGCCTGGTCGGCGAAGATCACGCCGTAGTCGGGCTCGGTGATGCCGGTCGCGAACTGCATCGCCTTGCTCGTCAGCCCGATCTTGCGGCCCACGAGGCGCGCCCCGGCCTCCTCGCGGCGTGCGCGCCAGATGCGCTGCACCGCGTAGGAGTCCTCGATCGTCGCGGCGGGGTAGCGGGCGGAGATCCGCTCGATCGTGCCGCGGCTGCGCGTCGCCTCGGCGAGCTCGTCGGCGATCGCCGTCACCGTCGCGTCGTCGAGGCCGCGCCCGGGCCCGGCGGGTCCGCTCGCGGCGCTCCCCGCCGTCACAGCTGGTTGCCGATCTTGAAGCCCTTCGAGGCCTCGCCGCGGTAGGTGCCGTCGTCGTCGCCGACGCGGGTGTACGAGAAGCCGTCGGCGCCGATCGTCACCTCCATCTCGCTGGAGTCGGTGCGCTCGACGACCTCGACGACGTTGCCGTCGAGGTCGAGCACGGGGGATGCCTCGGTGTACCAGGAGGGCACGACCGGGTTGCCCCACCAGTCGCGGCGCTGGTTGTCGTGCACGTCCCAGGTGATGACGGGGTTGTCGGGGTCGCCGGTCCAGTAGTCCTGCGTGTAGATCTCGACGCGGTGCCCGTCCGGGTCGGTGATGTAGAGGTAGAACGCGTTCGAGACGCCGTGGCGGCCCGGGCCGCGCTCGATGTGGTCGGACATCCGGAGCGCGCCGAGCTTGTCGCAGATCTGGATGATGTTGTGCTTCTCGTGGGTCGAGAACGCGATGTGGTGCATGCGCGGGCCGTTGCCGCCCGTGAGCGCCGTGTCGTGCACGGTGCCCTTGCGCTGCATCCACGCGGCGTAGGTGACGCCCTGGTCGTCCTGGATGTCCTCGGTCACCCGGAAGCCCAGGTCCTCGAGGTACTTCCGGCCGCGCGGCACGTCGGGGGTGACCTGGTTGAAGTGGTCGAGGCGCACGAGCTCGCCCGCCGAGATCAGGTCGTAGCGCTGGTGCAGGCGCTCCGCGTGCTCGGTGGCGTAGAAGAACTCGTACGGGAACCCGAGCGGGTCCTCGACGCGCACGCTGTCGCCGAAGCCCCGCTGGAAGCCGTCGGCACGACGCTCGGTGCGGCAGCCCAGCTCCTGGTAGTACGCCTCCGCCCGGTCGACGTCCTCGGGGGTGCGCACGCGGTAGGCGAACGCGGCGACGGCCGCGACCGGGCCCTTCCGCAGCACGAGGTTGTGGTGGATGAACTCCTCGAACGACCGCAGGTAGATCGCCTCGTCGTCCTCCTCGGTCACGTGCAGGCCGAGCACGTCGACGTAGAACGCGCGGCTCGCGGCCAGGTCGGTCACGACGAGGTCCATCGCGGCGCAGCGGATGATGTCGGGTGCGGGGGCGACGGGCTTGGGGATCTCGTTCATGGTGCTGCTCCTTCGCAAGCGGTGTGTGGTCAGTGCGCGGATGCGCCGAAGCGCGCGGTGTGGACGTCGCCGAGCGTGATGTGCACGGCCTGCTGGTCGCTGTAGAAGTCGAGCGAGCGGTAGCCGCCCTCGTGCCCGAGTCCCGAGGCCTTCACGCCGCCGAAGGGGCTGCGGAGGTCGCGCACGTTGTGGCTGTTGAGCCACACCATGCCGGCCTCGACGTCCTGCGAGAACGTGTGCGCGCGCCGCAGGTCGTTCGTCCAGATGTAGGCGGCGAGCCCGTACTTCGTGTTGTTCGCGAGCTCGAGCGCCTCCTCGTCGGAGTCGAACGGCGTGATCGAGACGACCGGGCCGAAGATCTCCTCCTGGAAGATGCGCGCGTCGGGCGCGACGTCGACGAACACGGTCGGGGCGACGAAGTTGCCCTCCGGGAACCCCTCCGGGCGCCCGCCGCCGGCGACGAGGCGACCCTCGCCCTTGCCGATCTCGACGTACGACATGACCTTGTCGAAGTGCTCGGGGTGCACGAGCGCGCCCACCTCGGTGGCAGGATCGCCGGGGTCGCCGACCACGATGCGCTTGGCGCGCGCCGCGTAGCGCTCGACGAACTCGTCGTAGACCGAGCGCTCGACGAGGATGCGGCTGCCGGCGGTGCAGCGCTCGCCGTTGAGCGAGAAGACGCCGAAGAGCGTCGAGTCGATGGCCGCGTCGAGGTCGGCGTCGGCGAAGACGACGGCTGGGCTCTTGCCGCCCAGCTCCATCGAGAGCGCCTTCAGGTGCGGCGCCGAGTTGCCGAAGATGAGCTTGCCGGTGCTCGACTCGCCGGTGAACGAGATGAGCGGCACGTCGGGGTGCTTGACGAGCGCGTCGCCCGCCGTCTCGCCGAAGCCGTTGACGAGGTTGAAGACGCCGCGGGGCAGCTCGGCCTCCTCGAAGATGCCTGCCCACAGCGAGGCGGAGAGCGGCGTGAACTCGGCGGGCTTCAGCACGACCGTGCAGCCGGAGGCGAGCGCGGGGCCCAGCTTCCACGACTCGAGCATGAACGGGGTGTTCCAGGGCGTGATGAGGCCGGCGACGCCCTTGGCCTTGCGGTTCACGTAGTTCACCTGCGTGCCGGGCACCTTGTAGGTGTCGTCGCGGCCGGCGACGATGAGGTCGGCGAAGAAGCGGAAGTTCTCGGCCGCGCGCTGCGCCTGGCCCTTCGCCTGCGTGATCGGCAGGCCGGAGTCCCACGACTCGAGCTGCGCGAGCTCCTGGTCGCGCGACTCGACGATGTCGGCGATGCGGCTGAGGATGCGCGCGCGCTCGCGGTTCTTCATCCGCGGCCAGGGGCCCTCGTGGAACGCGCGCGACGCCGCCGCGACGGCGAGGTCGATGTCGGCCTGCTTGCCGGAGGCGGCGCGCGTGTAGTCCTCGTTCGTGACGGGGTCGAGCACGCCGAACGTGTCGCCGTCGACGGAGGCGACGCGCTCGCCGTCGATGTAGTGGGGGATCAGGTCGGGGATGCCTGCGGGCTGGGTGGCCATGATGGCTCCGTTCTGTCGAGTCGTGCGCGCCGGAGCGCGGTCGGTGCGTGCTGGGTCGGTGCGTGCTGGTCAGGCGGTGGTCGGACGGCTGCGCTGCAGGTACGCGTCGGGGGTCGCGAGCCGGTGCTCGCGCACGGCGAGCTCGATCCCGCGTGGGTCGGCGCCCTCCTCGATGAGCGTGAGGATGGCGTCGTGCTCGTCGACCGACGAGACGGCGCGGGCGGGCACGAACGAGAAGGTCGACTGGCGCAGCCGCGCGAGCCGCTTCCAGCTGTTGTCGATGACGTCGGTGAGCACCTCGTTGTGGCACACGTCGGTCAGCCGGCGGTGGAACGCCTCGTTGAGGGCGGTGAACTGCACCGGGTCGAAGGCCGCGAGCGTCTCGCGCATCCGCGCGTTGATCGCTCGGGCCTCGTCGACGTCGGACTTCGAGTAGAGGCCGGCGGCGAGCATGACGGCGGCGCCCTCGACGATCGAGAGCGTCTCCATCGTGTCGTGGTACTCGAGCTCGTCGATCTCGGCGACGCGCGCGCCGATGTTGCGCTCGAAGGTGACCATCCCCTCGGCCTGGAGCCGGCGGATGGCCTCGCGCACGGGCACGACGCTCATGTCGAGCTCGCGGCCGATCGCGTCGAGCACGAGCCGGTAGCCGGGGGAGTAGGTGCCGTCGACGATCCGGTCGTGGAGCAGCGTGTAGGCGCGCTGCGACTTCGAGGGGGCGCCGCCCGCCTCGGCCACCGCCGCGGCACGTGCGCGTCGCGCGCTCACCCGCGGCCCGCATCCGCGATGGACGCCTCGTACGTCGCCCGCCACTCGGCGTTCATCGGGAACAGCCCCTCCACGGGGTGGCCCGCGTCGACCTGCGCGGCGATGAACTCCTCCTCGCGCTCCTGCACGATCGCCTCGTCGACGAGCTCGCGGGCGAGCGCGGGCGGGATGACGAGCACGCCGTCGCCGTCGCCGACGATGATGTCGCCCGGCTGCACGGTCGCGCCGCCGCACGCGATCGTCTCGTCGTGCGACCACGGCACGTGGAGGCGGCCGAGCACGGCCGGGTGTCCGCCCGCGTGATAGGTCGGCACGCCGATCTCGGTGACGACGTCGAGGTCGCGCACGCCGCCGTCGGTGACGAGGCCCGGCGGCGCCCAGGTGCCGGGCCCGGAGCGCGAGGATGTCGCCGAGCGTGCCGGAGCGGTTGTCGCCGCGCGCCTCGATGACGACGACCTCGCCGGGCTGCAGCGAGTCGAACAGCTGCTTCTGCGCGTTGTAGCCGCCGCCGTGGCTCTGGAAGAGGTCCTCGCGGTTGGGCACGTAGCGGAGCGTGCGCGCGGTGCCGACGATGCGCGTGCCCGGCTGCGTCGAGCGCAGCCCGTCGATCGAGACGTTGTTGAGGCCGCGCTTGCGCAGCCCCGACGAGAGGGTCGCGAGCGCGACGGACTCGAGCTTCGCGCGCAGCTCGTCGTCGAGCACCGGCGCCTCGGGCTGCTGGAAGTCGGCGATCGGGCGGCCGGATGCGTCGGCCCACTGCTCGGGCGTCGGCTTCGGCTGCGCGGAGTAGGCGGGGAGCGCGTGCTCGCCGATGCGCAGCGTGGTGGCGAGCCGGCCGGTGGAGAGCTGCGCGCCGTCGAGCGCGGTCGCCGTCACCTCGACCTCGACCGTCTGGCCGGGGGAGAAGGTGGAGGCGTTCGCGGGCGTGCCGGTGAGGATCACGTCGCCGGGCTCGAGCGTGATGAGCTGCGACAGGTCGCTCACGATCTGCGGCAGCGAGAACAGCAGCGTCGAGGTCGAGTCCGCCTGCACGAGCTCGCCGTCGAGCCAGGTGCGCACCTCGATGGCGGCCGGGTCGAGGCGGTCGGCGGCCAGCAGCGCGGGCCCGATCGGCGTCATGCCGTCGCCGCCCTTCGAGCGCAGGTTCGCGCCCTTGTCGACCCAGCGGAGGTCGAAGACGCCCAGGTCGTTGGCCGCGGTGACGGCGGCGACGTGCGCCCAGGCATCCGCCTCGTCGACGCGGCGCGCGTGGCTGCCGATGACGATCGCGATCTCGCCCTCGAAGCCGAAGATCTCGGTGCCGGCGGGCGCCTCGACCTCGCCGCCGGTGGAGAGCGACGTGGCCGGCTTCAGGAAGAAGCCGGGCGCCTCGGGGGTGCGGCCCTTCTGGGCGGCTCGCGCGGTGTAGCCGATGTGCATCGCGAAGACCTTCGCGGGCTTCGTGCCGATCAGCTGCCACGCGGCGTCTGCGGCCGAGGGGGTGCCCGCAATGCGGTGCGACGATGCATCCATGCGGGCATCGTATACGATTCCGAATCTCATCTGCAAGGGCGCATGTGCGGCGGGACGACGGGCTTCCGGCAACGCCGTTCGGCAGGCCCTTGCCGTCGTGCACGAAATCGTATATGTTCCAGTCAGTCCCGAACCCGACCGCCCGGTCCGGCCACCCCTGACAAAGGAGTCAGCGTGTCTCAGAGCACGACGCCTCATACCTCCACCAAGGAGCGCAACAAGGTCCTCGCGGCCGTCGTCGTCGGCACCACCATCGAGTGGTACGACTTCTTCATCTACGCCTTCATGGCGAACCTCGTCTTCGCGCAGCTGTTCTTCCAGCCCGCCGGCGAGGGCATGATGCAGATCCTGTCGCTCATCACCATCGGCATCTCGTTCCTCTTCCGCCCGCTCGGCGCCTTCCTCGCCGGCCACTTCGGCGACCGGATCGGCCGCCGCCCGATGCTCGTGCTCACGCTGCTCCTCATGGGCATCGCGACCACGCTCGTCGGCGCGCTGCCGACGTTCGAGCAGGCGGGCTTCCTCGCCCCCGTGCTCCTCATCTTCCTCCGCATCCTGCAGGGCATCTCTGCCGGCGGCGAGTGGGGCGGCGCCGTCCTCATGGCCATCGAGCACGCACCGCAGGGCCGTCGCGGCCTCTACGGCTCGTTCGTGCAGGCAGGCGTGCCGCTCGGCATGCTGCTCGCCACGGGCGTGCTCGCCGGCATCCGTGCCGCCTTCCCGGGCGACGCGTTCCTCGAGGTCGGCTGGCGCATCCCGTTCTTCGTCTCGATCCTGCTCGTCGTGGTCGGCTACGTCGTCCGCCGCTCGGTCGACGAGTCGCCGGTCTTCCAGGAGATCAAGCAGACCGCCCAGCAGGAGTCCGCGCCGATCGTCCAGGTCTTCAAGAAGTACGGCCTCGTCGTGCTCTTCGCCGCGATGGTCTTCATGGCCAACAACGCGACCGGCTACATGACGACCGGCGGCTACGTGCAGGGCCTCGCGTCCCGTCCGACCGACGGCACGCCTCCCGGCCTCGGCTTCGACCCCGTTGGCGTGCAGCTCGCGACCTTCGCCGGATCGCTCTCGTGGCTCGTGTTCACGTTCGTGGCCGGCTGGGCCTCCGACCGGATCGGCCGCAAGAAGCTCTACCTCATCGGCTGGACGGTGCTCGCGATCACGGTCATCCCGCTGTTCGTGCTCGTCGAGCAGGGTGTGTGGGGCGTCGCGCTCGGCACGATCCTGCTGGGTGCCGGCCTCGGCCTCACCTACGGCGCGCAGGCCGCCTGGTACGCCGAGTCCTTCCCGGCCTCGGTGCGGTACTCGGGCGTCTCGATCGCCTACGCGATCGGTGCGATCATCGGTGGCGCCTTCGCGCCGACGATCGCGCAGGCGCTCCTGCAGGCGACCGGCACCACGTGGTCGATCGTCGGCTACCTGCTCGTGACGGTGGCCATCTCGATCATCGGCACGCTGCTCATGAAGGACCGCACGGGCGTGCCGCTGTCGATCGACTTCGAGCACTCCGGCAAGTGGGAGTCGTGGCAGAAGGGCGACGAGTACGTCGAGCTCTCCGCCGCGGACCGCGCGGCGCACTCGGCCAACTGAGCCGACCGACGCAGATCCGACGGGGGTCCCGCTGCGGCGGGGCCCCCGTTCGCGTGCGCGGGGTCAGTCGAGGATGCGCGGGTCGTCGATGGCGGTGCCGCGCTGGTACGGCCCGAAGAAGAGATCGGCGCCGTCCTGCGTGAGGGCGGTGCCGGATGCGCGCCGACCGTCGAACGCGGCGACGGTCGCGAACGTCATCCGGCTGGAGGGGTCGTGGGGGTCGGCGATCTCGATCGCCCAGCCCGTCGCGGTCTCGACGAGCGACGGGTCGGCGATCGTGACGTGCAGCATCCCGCCGTGGGCGGTGAGCGTGACGGCGCCCTGGAAGGCGAGCCCGTCGGCGCGGGGGAAGCGGAGCCCGTCCTCGGCCGCCGTGGCGCCGCCGGCCGTCTCGACCGTGCCGTCGCCCATGCCGCGCACGTAGTCGAGGAGCGACCCCTTGATGCCCCACAGGAGCGAGCCGCGGAGGGCGCCGCCGTCGGGCGCGCTCATCGCGGCTGCGGCCACGGCAGGGCCATGGCGTAGTCGATGAGCGCGCGCGTGCGGGCCGTCGGCTCGGGAGAGGCCGGCCAGATGACGTCGACCCCGACAGGCGGCACGGCCGGTGCGATCTCCAGCATGACGACAGGGTAGCCCTCGTGGCTCGCGGGGTTCGCGGGCCGCTGGACGAGGATGCCGTAGCCGAGTCCGCGCCCGACGAGCGCCCGCACGGCCTCGGAGCTCTGCACGCGGTGGCGCACGCGCGGGGTCAGGCCGCGCGCCGCGAACATCGACATCGTGTGCTCGCTCGAGGGCGGCGCGTCGAGCAGGATCAGGTCGCGGTCGACCAGCTCCTCCAGCCGCACCGACGCGGCCGCCGCGAGCGGGTCGTCCCCCGCGACGATGACGTGCGCGGGCAGCTCGAACAGCTTCGCGCGCTGCGGCTCACCGGGGATGAGCGTGTCGTAGACGAACGCCACATCGACCCGACCGGCCTCGAGGCGGCCCTCGAGCCGGTCGTGCGTCGCCTCGACGATCGCGAGCTCGACGCGGGGGTGCAGCCGGCCGAAGCCCTGCAGCAGCGACGGCAGGATCGTCGGGGCGAGCGTCGGGTAGCAGCCGATGGTGATCGGTCCGACGAGCTCGCCAGGGGCTCCGCGCAGCGAGGCCTCCAGCTCACGGGACGACGCGAGCAGCGCCCGGGCGCGAGCGACGACATCCGCCCCGGTGCTCGTGAGCGTGAGCCCCCGCGCACGGCGCCGCACCGTCAGCTGCATGCCGAGGCTGCGCTCGAGCTCGCTGAGCGCCTCCGAGACGGCCGACGGCGAGACGTGCAGCCGGGCTGCGGCGCCGGCGAGCGTGCCCTCGTCGGCGGCGCACACGAGGAACGACAGCTGCCGCAAGGTGAAGCCGGGGGCATCGAGCAGATCCATACTGCGGTTCCTCCGATGTTGATGTGGCGATCAATCCGCTTTCCTCACCGTAGTCGCGGGTGCACACTCGCAGGAGTGCAGGGATCGGATCCGTGCACCGACCACGAGGATGTGTCATGCCGAGCAACGAAGCTCCTGTCGCCGACTGGGTGACGATCCCGGATCTGTACCGCGACCCCTTCCCGATCTACGAGCGCCTGCGCGCCGAGGGCGGCGTGCACTGGGTGCCCGCGGTCGGCCGCTACCTCATCACCTCCTACGCGGCGGTGCACGAGACCGAGCTCGACCAGTCGGTCTACTCGGCGAACGAGCAGGGATCGCTGCAGATCCGCGCCATGGGCCACTCGATGCTGCGGCGCGACGACCCCGAGCACTACCTCGAGCGCAAGGCCTGGCAGCCCACGCTGCGGCCCGGCGTCGTCAAGCGCCACTGGCGCGGCGTGTTCGAGCGCACCGCGGAGCACTACCTCGACCGCATGATCGCCACGGGGCAGGCGCAGGGCGGTGCCGACCTCATCTGGGACTTCGCCGCGCCCTTCGCGGCGGAGAGCCTGCGCCAGATCATCGGCCTCCACAACGTCACGCAGCAGGACATGCAGCGCTGGTCGCAGACCCTGATCGACGCGACCGGCAACTACGCCGACGATCCCGAGGTGTGGGCGAGGGGCAAGCGCTCGTTCGACGAGGTCGACGGTGCGCTCGACGAGATGCTGGCCTGGCACGCGGCCAACCCGAACGAGTCGCTGCTGTCGCAGCTGCTGCGCATCCCCGAGTACGAGATGCCGTTGGAGCGCATCCGTGCCAACGTCAAGATGACGATCGGCGGCGGCCTCAACGAGCCGCGCGACGTGCTGGGCGTCGCGGCCTGGGGGTTGCTGACGCACCCCGAGCAGCGGCGGGCGGTCGAGGCCGACCCGAGCCTGTGGCACGCCGCCTTCGACGAGACGCTGCGCTGGATCGCCCCGATCGGCCTGTACTCGCGCCAGACGACCCGCGAGACCGAGCTCGACGGCGTCCGGCTGCCCGCAGGCGCCCGACTCGGCATCTGCATCCTCTCCGCGAACCGCGACGAGCGCGTCTGGGACGACGCATCCGCCTTCGACGTGCGCCGCGAGGTCAAGCCGCACCTCGCGTTCAGCAAGGGCGTGCACGTGTGCCTCGGCGCCTGGGTCGCCAGATCCGAGATCGCCGACGTGGCGCTGCCGATGCTCTTCGAGCGGCTCCAGGGCCTCGAGCTGGTGCCCGAGGATCCCGCCGAGATCGGCGGATGGGTGTTCCGCGGCATGCTGAAGCTGCCGGTGCGATGGTCGTCGGTCGCGTCGCCCGCCGCCGCAGCGCCGGTCGCCGCCGAGCGCCTCGCGCCGCGCATCGGCATCGTCGGCTCCGGCCCGGCCGGGAGCTTCACCGCACAGGCGCTGCGCCGCCGCTTCCCGGGCGCCGAGCTCGACGTGCTCGACGCGCTGCCCGTGCCCTACGGCCTCATCCGCTCCGGCGTCGCCGCCGACCACCACGGCACGAAGTCGGTCGCGCGCCAGTTCGACCGCCTCTTCCTGCACGAGGGCGTCCGCTTCCGCGGCCGCACGCGCGTCGGCGCCGAGGACGACGCCGACGTCTCGCTCGAGGAGCTGCGCTCGGCCTACGACGCCGTGGTGCTCGCCACGGGGCTGCACGTCGACCGCGGGCTCGACCTGCCTGGCTGCGAGCTCGAGGGCATGCACGGCGCGGGACGGATCAGCCGGCTGCTGAACGGCCACCCCGGCGAGGGAGGCGCGCCGTCGCTCGGCGCGACGACCGTCGTCATCGGCCACGGCAACGTCGCGATGGACGTCGTGCGGCTGCTCGCGCGAGACGTCGACGAGCTCGAGGGCTCCGACGTCGACGACGAGGCGCGCGACCGGCTCGCCTCGCAGCTGCGCACCATCCACGTCGTGGGTCGCAGCGCGCCCACCGCGGCGAAGTTCGATCCGGTGATGGTGCGGGAGCTCGCGAGCCTCGGCGGCGTCGCGCACCACGTGCACGGTGCCGAGCTCGATGACGTCGAGCCGGGGAAGGACGCCCGCGCTGACGCGGTGCGCATGCTCGAGGCGGAGCGTCCGACGGCCCCGCGCATCGAGGTGCACTGGTGGTTCGGCCTGACCCCCGAGCGCGTCGAGGGCGAGGGCTCGGTCGAGCGCGTCGTCTTCCGCGGCCGCGACGGCGAGGTCGCGCTGACGGCCGACTCGGTCGTGACCGCGGTGGGCTTCGCCGCCGACGCCGGCGCGCTCGCCGAACCGGGCGCGCACGCCGACGGTCGCGTCGAGGCCGGTCTCTACACGGCCGGCTGGTTGCGCCGGGGCCCGCGCGGGACGATCCCGGATCAGCGCACGGATGCGCGCGAGCTGGCCCGCACGATCGCCGACGACATCGAGACCGGCGCGATCACCCTGGGCGCCGCCGGGCTGCCGCAGCGCGACGGCGAGGTCGCGTTCGACGGCTGGCGCCGCATCGACATCCTCGAGCAGCTGGGTGCGGCCCCCGGCCGCTCGCGAGCGAAGCTGCGCGGCATCGCCGAGATGCTCGCGGCGGCCGGCGACACCAGCATCCCGTTGCCAGAGGTCGCGGCAGCGACGGATGCGTCCGGTGGCGGGGGCGCGCCCGTGACCGTGCTGTTCGGCACGGAATCGGGCGGCGCGGAGCTCGTCGCCGAGGAGCTGCGCCGCGCCTTGGCGGGCCGAGCGGACGTCGAGGTGCACGATCTCGCGGATGTCGCGCCGGGCGACCTCGACAGGAGCCGGCTGCACCTGATCGTGTGCTCGACGTACGGCGACGGCGAGGTGCCGACGGCGGCGAGGCCGTTCCACGCCGCGCTGCAGGAGCACCCGGATCTGGCCGGGCTGCGCTACGCCGTGTTCGGCATGGGGGACCGCAGCTACACGAAGACGTACTCGCGCGGCAGCGAGCTCATCGACGAGGCGCTGACCGCCTGCGGTGCAGTGCGCGCCGGCGAGTACGGTCGCCACGACGCGGGCGGGCCGGTGCTGGCGACCGAGGCGGCACGGGACTGGGCCGAGGGCGTGCTGTCGACGGCGGCGGTGGGCGCGATCTGAGACGGGCGTCCGGCGGCCCGCCTCCCCGGCGGGCTCGCGCTAGGGTCGACCGCAGTCGACGCGAGGAGAGCGATCCATGACCGCGAGCAAGCATGTCCCACCGCAGGATGCGATCGACGACGGTCGCACGTCGCTCGGCATCGAGCTCGGCTCCACGCGCATCAAGGCGGTGCTCGTCGCGCTCGACGGGACGCCGCTCGCGACCGCCTCGATCGGGTGGGAGAGCGAGCTGCGCGACGGCCGCTGGACGTACGCCCTCGACGCCGTCGACGCCGGCGTGCGCGACGTCTACGCCCGACTGCTCGACGAGGTCGAGCGCGCGCACGGCACCCGCCCGACGACCTTCGGGGCGCTCGGCGTCTCGGCGATGATGCACGGCTACCTCGCGTTCGACGCGGACGACGAGCTGCTCGTGCCGTTCCGCACCTGGCGCAACTCGAGCACGGGAGCTGCGGCGGCAGCGCTGTCCGCGGCGTTCGGCAGCAACGTGCCGCTGCGGTGGTCGGCCGCGCACCTCCTCCAGGCCGTCATCGACCGCGAGCCGCACGTGCCCGACATCCGCTCGTTCACGACGCTCGCCGGCTACGTGCACCGGCGCCTGACCGGGCAGCACGTGCTGGGCGCCGGCGACGCGTCCGGGATGGTGCCGCTCGACGCGACCGGAGCGGCCTACGACCCCGAGGCGCTCGCCGCCTTCGACGCGCTCGCGGCCGAGCACGGCGCGGCCTCGCTGTCGATCGCCGACCTGCTGCCCGCGGTGCTGCTCGCCGGTGCGGATGCCGGCGCCCTCACCGCGCAGGGCGCGGCGTACCTCGACCCGACCGGCGCGCTCGAGCCCGGGGTGCCGCTCTGCCCGCCAGAGGGCGACGCCGGCACCGGCATGGTCGCGACCGCGGCCGTCGCCCCCGGCACGGGCAACGTGAGCGTGGGCACGAGCGTGTTCGCGATGCTCGTGCTCGCCGAGCCGCTCTCGCAGCCGCACGCCGAGATCGACATCGTCGCGACGCCGTCGGGCGACCCGGTCGCGATGGTGCACTGCAACAACGGCGCCGGCGAGCTCGACGCGTGGGCCGGCCTGCTCGGCTCGTTCGCGACGGCGATCGGCCACCCGGTCGAGCCCGACGCCGTCTTCGAGGCGCTGCTCGGCTCCGCGGTCGAGGGCGACGCGCAGGGCCTCGTGCTCTACAACTACCTCGCGGGCGAGCACAGCATGGGCGTCGAGGAGGGCAGGCCGCTGCTCGTCCGGCTGCCCGGCTCGCCGCTCACGCTCGGCGGGTTCGCGAAGGCGCACCTGCTGAGCACGTTCGCGACCCTCCGCCGCGGCATGCGGGTGCTCGCCGACGAGGGCGTGCGGGTCGACGAGATCGTCGCGCACGGCGGCGTCTTCCGCACCGCGGGCGCGGCGCAGGCGCTGCTCGCCGCATCGCTCGAGGCTCGGGTGCTGCTGCGCAGCGGCGCGTCCGAGGGCGGCGCGTGGGGCATGGCGCTGCTGGGCGCGTTCCGCGTCGTCCATCCGGATGCGCCGCGCGGCGCGCTCGCGACCTGGCTCGTCGAGCTCGCCGGCGACGGCGCCGCGACCGTCGAGCCGGATGCCGCGCTCGTGGCCGAGTGCGCCGCGTACTTCGCGCGCTGGGAGGCGGCCTTCGAGCTCGAGCGGAAGGCGGCAGAGCTCGTCCGCTGACCGCGCGCCGCTGTGCACGCATCGGCAACCGCGGCACCGGCACGCGATAGGCCACGGCTCGGGCCTCTGTGAGCATGGCCGTAGTCGCGCGACGGAGCGCGGCGGGCGGAGGAAGCATGCCGGATGTCATCGTCGTCGGAGCGGGCTCGGCGGGCTCGGTCATCGCGCGCCGCCTGCTCGATGCGGGAGCGACCGTCACGCTGCTCGAGGCGGGCGGATCGGACACGAAGCCGACCATCGACGACCTCGGCCGGCTCGGAGAGCTGTGGCTGAGCCCCGATGACTGGGGCTACCACACGACCCCGCAGGAGCACGCGCTCGGCCGACGCATCCACTGGCCGCGAGGCAAGGTGCTCGGCGGCTCCCACTCGCTGAACGCGTCGATCTACGTGCGCGGGGCGCGCGGCGACTACGACCGCTGGGTGCGCGAGGGCGCGACCGGCTGGGGCTGGGACGACGTGCTGCCCGTCTTCCGCCGCATCGAGGCCTACTCGGGCGGAGCCAGCGAGCTGCGCGGCGGCGACGGCCTCCTCGACGTGACCGACCGGTATCCGCGCAACCCGATCTTCGAGTCGATCCACGACGCCTTCGTCGGCGTCGGCGTGCCGGCGAACCCCGACTACAACGGCGCGTCGATCGACGGCGTGAGCTGGATGCAGCTGACGATCCGCGACGGCGTGCGGCTGTCGACCTGGCGCGCGTACATGCTGCCCGTCGCCGACCACCCCGCGCTCACGGTGCGCACCGGCGCATGGGTCCACCGCCTGCTCATCGAGCGGGGCCGCGTCGTGGGCGTGCAGGTCGAGGTCGACGGCGAGCTCGAGGAGCTGCGCGCCGATCAGGTGGTGCTCAGCGCGGGCGCGCTCGACACGCCGCGCATCCTGCTGCACTCCGGCGTCGGCCCGGCCGGGCACCTCCGCGACGTCGGCATCCCGGTCGTCGCCGACCTGCCCGGTGTCGGCGAGAACCTCCACGACCACCTGCTCGTGCCGTTCGTGTTCGAGACCGCCGCTCGGCCCATCCCGGCGCGCGTCGAGTACGAGCCGGTCGCGATGGTGCACTCGTTCACGACCTTCCGCCCGGGCCTCGACGTGCCCGACACCCAGCCGATCTGCTTCTCGGTGCCGATGGCGCCGGTCGACGACGACGTCACCGGCACGTGCTTCACGCTCCAGGCGGGCCTCGTGCGCCCCGAGTCGCGCGGCACCCTGCGACTGGCCTCGAACGACCCGCACGACGTCGCGCTCATGGACCCGCGCGTGCTCGAGCGACCGGAGGACGTCGCGAGCCTGCGCGCCTCGATGCAGCAGGTGCTCGAGGCGGGGGCCCACCCCGCCCTCGCGGAGGAGTGGGGAGCGCGGCTCGTGCTGCCGCGCGCCGTCGGCGGGCTCGACGAGGATGCGCTCGACCGGCACATGCGCGAGTGGCTCACGACCTACCACCACCAGGCCGGCACGTGCCGCATGGGCACCGACGAGGGGTCGGTCGTCGACCCCACCACCTTCGCCGTGCACGGATTGGCAGGGCTGCGCGTCGCGGACGCGTCGATCATGCCGAGCGTGCCGAGCGGCAACACCAACGCGCCGTCGATCCTCATCGGCGAGCGCGCATCCGACGTGCTCACCGCAGACCGGTGAGCGACAGCACCCCAGGAAGAGGAAGAGGGAACATGGAGACCTACGAGAGCCTGCTGGCAGCGGTCAGCGCCGAGGACGGCACGCCCGTCATCGACCCGGCGACGGGGGAGGCGTTCGCGCACGCCCCGCGCGCCACGCTCGACGACCTGGAGCGCGCGATCGAGGCGGCGCGCGCAGCGCAGCCCGCCTGGGCGGCGCTCGGCGACGACGCTCGGCGCGCGGCGCTCTCCGCCGCCGCCGACGAGGTCGAGGCGAGCGCGGAGGCGCTCGCGCAGCTGATCGCGCGGGAGCAGGGCAAGCCGCTCAGCGGACCGGGCGCGCGCTTCGAGGTGGGCGCGGTGGTCGGCTGGCTGCGGGCGACGATCGCCACGGAGCTCGAGCCCGAGGTCGTCGTCGACGACGGCCAGGCGAAGGCGACCGTGTACTACCGGCCGATCGGCATCGTCGGCGCGATCGGCCCGTGGAACTGGCCCGCGATGATCGCCACCTGGCAGTTCGCCCCCGCGCTGCGGATGGGCAACGCGGTCGTCATGAAGCCGAGCGAGTACACGCCGCTCAGCGTGCTCGCGACCGCCCACCTCGTGAACCGCCACCTGCCGGAGGGGCTCTTCACCGTGCTCGCGGGCGACCGCGAGCTGGGCGAGGCGATCGGCAGCCACCCGGCGTTCGGCAAGGTGACCTTCACCGGATCGGCGCGCACCGGCCAGGCCATCATGCGCGCCTCGGCCGACAACCTCACGCGCCTCACGCTCGAGCTCGGCGGCAACGACCCGGGCATCGTGCTGCCGGACGTCGACGCGAAGGCGATCGCCGAGAGCCTCTTCTGGGGCGCGTTCATCAACACCGGGCAGACGTGCGCGGCGCTCAAGCGCCTCTACGTGCACGAGGACGTCTACGACGACGTCGTGCGCGAGCTCGCGGCGGTCGCGGGCGCGATGCCCATGGGCCCGGGCACGGACGAGCAGAACGTGCTCGGGCCGCTCACCACCCAGCAGCAGTTCGACGTCGTCGACCGGCTCGTCGAGGATGCGAAGTCGCGCGGCGGCACCGTGCTGCTCGGCGGCGAGCCCGACCGCGCCGCGAAGGGCTGGTTCTACCCCGCGACGCTCGTCGAGGGGCTCGACGACGACGCCGACCTCGTGCGCGAGGAGCAGTTCGGACCGGCGCTGCCGATCCTGAAGTACACCGACATCGACGACGCGGTCGAGCGCGCGAACCGCGGCGACGCGGGGCTCGGCGCGAGCGTGTGGTCGTCCGACCCGGAGGCCGCGCGCGAGGTGGCCGCGCGCATCCAGGCCGGCTCCGTGTGGATCAACTCGCACGGCACCATCCACCCGATGGCGCCGTTCGGCGGCGTGAAGGGCTCCGGCTACGGCCTGGAGTTCGGGGTCGAGGGGCTCAAGGCGATGGGCGTGCCGCAGGTCATCCACGGCTGAGCACGGCCGGAGGGGCCCTCGCGCATCGCGGGGGCCCCTCCGTCGTCTCGCCGGGGCGCTACCGGACCGCCACGTGGTCCTCGCCGTCGTGGCCGTGGTGCCCCTCGTGCCCCCCGTGGTCGTCGCCGCCGCACGTGCAGCCGTCGCCGCATCCGTGCCCCGCGTCGGGCAGGTCGAGCGCGGGGTTGCGGTCGAGGAAGCCGTAGGGCTTCACCCAGAAGCCGGAGTAGTCGACCGGCATGATCGGCCAGTCCTCGGGACGGGGGATGTGCGTGAGCCCGAACGCGTGCCAGACGACGAGGTCGCCGCCGTCGACGTCGCCGCCCGCCGCGACCGACGCGGGCAGGCCCGCGCCGCCGGCGTGCTGGTTCGGGTAGCGGCCGGCCGGGAACAGGTCGTCGTCGCGGTGCGATGTCACCCAGAGGTGCTTGGTCGCGAACGCCGCCCGGCCCCAGACGCTCGACGCCGGGTCGGCCATGAGCGTCGCGCGCGCCTCGGGGATGAGCTGGTACTCGGTCGGCCGCCCGACGGCGTTCGTGCGGCTCGCGGAGCCGACGTGCCACGTGCGGCCGAGGGCGCCGTCGCCCTCGACGCCGGCGGCCTCGGTGATGCGGTCGCGGCGGTGGCCGAAGGCGTTGCCCCACGGGTTCGCCTCGCCCATCGGGATGCGCACGAGGTCGACCTGGTCGACGTAGTTGTCGGTGCCGTCGATGTCGAAGTCGAGCCGCGCGCAGAAGATGTGCTGGTGGATCGGCGCGTACAGCGCCGGCGCGATCTCGGTGGCGTGGGGCAGGTCGAGCCCCGGCAGATCGGCGCCCGCGAAGACGATGCCGGTCGCCTTCGCCTCGAACTGGATCGAGCCGTCGAGGTACAGGTACCAGAAGAAGCCGTAGTCGTAGTTGCCGACGGTCGCGAAGTAGGAGATCACGAGCCGGCGCGACCGCCGCCCGTGCACCGTCTCGCCGTCGAGCTCCCGGTGCTTCCACAGCACGCCGTAGTCCTCCTCGTGCATGCAGACGGCGCGGGGGATCGTGATCGCCTCGCCCGTGTCGGCGGCGAGGTGCGCGTCGAAGTAGTGGATCGCGCCGAGGCAGTCGCAGCCGAGCTGCAGCGCGTTCGCGTTCTTGCCGAGGTTGTACTCGCCGGCGTCGAAGTAGCTGATCCAGCGTCGCGTCTCGGTCGTGTCGCCGTAGGGCACGACCATCTCGGGCACGCTCGCGCGGTGCAGCACGGGCCGCAGCTCGTCGCCGTCCTGCCAGCCGAGCTGGTGCAGCACGAGCCCCTCGCGCATCGAGAAGCCGACCCGGAACCGCCACTGCTCCCACGTCACCTCGGAGCCCTCCACCGAGAAGCTCGGCCCCTCCGGCATCGTGATCTCGAGCGGCTTGAGCGTCGTGCGGCGCTCGCCGACCGAGGCGTCGTCGTAGTTGGCGTCGAGCTCGGGCATCGGGACCTGGCGCTCGTCGACGAGCTTCACGACGCGCCTCGCGGTGACGTCGACCATGAGCACGAGCCCCTCGACCGGGAACGACCACGGGTTGTCGCCCTCGCGCGGCGGCATGAAGGTCAAGGAGCGCATCATGCGCTTGCCGACCTCGTCGGCCTCGCCGAACTGGCCGGGGGCGAGCGGCACGACGAGCGCGCGATCCATCTCGGTGAGGCCGCGCGCCTCCATCGCGCGCCGCCAGCCGGCATCCGCCTTCACGATCGCGTCGACGAGCTCGTACTCCTCGAACAGGTACGGCGGCTGCCCGTAGGGCGGCTCGGCCGTCGGCAGCACCTCGACCGACTCGACCCGGTCGCCGTCGATCGCCACGAGCGCCTCGCGCACCCGTCCCGTGTCGGTGTCGAGCAGCGTCGACAGCACCCGGCGACCGAGCGGCTGACCGGGCTGCCAGGCGGCGAGCGTCGCCTTCGGCGGATCGACGAGCAGCTGCAGCGGGAAGCGCGTGTCGGGCTGCAGCTCGCCGGCGGCGTGGAGCGCCGCTCGCACGCGGTCGATCTCCGACGGCGTCAGGCCGTCGAGCGGATGCGTCGCCTCGAGCACGTGCGAATCGCGCGCACCGTGGGTGTGGGTTGCGTCGGGCATGGGACCTCCTCGTCCAGCGTGCTCCTCACGCTAGGCGCGTCGGCGCGGGTCGGGTTGCCCCTCAGTGCAGGGCGCTTGCAGGGCGCCGCTCGTCGGGGTGCACCGGCTCGAGCGCGGTGGCCGCCCGGTACTCGGTCGGGCTCTGCCCGAACGTCGTGCGGAAGAGCCGTGAGAAGTGCGCCGGGTTGACGAGGCCCCAGCGCGCGGCGATGCGCGCGATCGGCACCTCGCCGAGCGACGCGTCGGCGAGGTCGCGGCGGATGTGCTCCAGGCGGCGCTCGCGGATCCACCCGGCCACGGTGATGCCGTGCTCGGCGAACACCGCGTGCAGGTGGCGCGTCGAGATGAAGTGCGCCGCGGCGATCGCCGCGGGAGACACCGCCGGGTCGTCGAGCAGCCGGTCGATCGTGGCGAGGATCTCGTGCAGCAGCTGGCGTCGCGGGTCGCGCTGCACCTCCTGCTGCAGCTGCGTCGACAGCAGCGTCATGAGCAGGTCGAGCCCCGTGCGCGCGAGGCGCTGCCCGTTGGTGCCGGGCAGCTCGGCGAGGCTGTGGGCGAGGCCGACCAGGAACGGGTTCACGACGCGGCCGAGCGGCGACTCGAGCGGGAACGCCGTCGCGGTGACGGCCGCGAGCTCGTCGCGCGGGATGTCGAGGTAGCCGCGCGGGAACGTGAACACGAGCAGGCTCGTCTCGCCGTCGAACCGCAGCGTGTACGGCCGCGAGGTGTCGTAGACCGCGAGGTCGCCGGCGTGCAGCATCGCCGCCCGCCCGTCCTGCTCGATGAGCTCCTCGCCCTCGAGCTGCAGGCTCACCTTGATGAGGTCGCTCGGCCCGCGTCGGACGAGCTTCGGCGTGCGGGCGACGACGCTCGCCGCGTGCTCGATGCGGAACACCGACACCTCGCCGACATCGACGCGGGAGCAGCGCGCCCAGAACGGCTCGTCGCCGAGCGGGTGCACGTCGAGCGCGACGAAGCTGGTCGCCACCTCGCGTCGCCACGCCGCGATGTCGAAGGTCGGGCCCTCGAGCGGCGGGAAGTCGAACATCCCGGCCAATGCATCCTCCCGACGCCGCGACGGCGCGGCTGCCTCCAGGATACCGGCGTCCGGGATGCGGCGGGTCGGCCCGATCGTGCACGGTGCGTCAAGTCGGCGGCCCCGGTTCGCTATCGCGTGCGACGAGCATCGGGAGCACCATCCGGTGACAGCAAGGGAGCTGCCATGGCCATCGCACCTCAGCAGATCGGCGCCGACGAGCGCTCGCGCTCCGCGCTCGGCGGCGGTGTCGCCCGCCTCGGCGTGCCCGCCATCGTGCTCATGATCATCGCGGCGTCCGCCCCGCTCACCGTGCTCGCGGGCGGCGTGACGACGAACTATGCCGTCTCCGGCATCCCCGGCGTCCCGCTCGGCATGCTGCTGCTCGCGGTGGGCCTGCTCGTCTACGCGGTCGGCTACGTCGCCATGAGCCGGCACGTGCGCAACGCCGGCGCGTTCTACGCCTACATCGCGCGCGGCCTCGGACCGGAGGCCGGCGTCGGCAGCGCCTGGATGGCGCTGGTCGCCTACAACGCGATGCAGATCGGCATCTACGGCATGCTCGGCTTCGCCACCTCGAGCTTCGTCGCCGCGAAGACGGGCGTCGAGATCCCGTGGTGGGTCTTCGTGCTCGTCACGATCGCGCTCATCGCCGTGCTGGGCGTGAACCGCGTCGACCTGTCGGTGAAGGTCGTCGGCGTGCTCGTGGCGCTCGAGTTCCTCGTCGTCATCGTCTACGACCTGCTCGCGCTGGGCGCCGCGCCCGAGGGCGTCTCGGCGTCCGGCTTCCTGCCGGGCGACCTGTTCGCGACCGGCATCGGGGTCGTGCTCGTGATGGGCATCGCCGCGTTCATGGGCTTCGAGTCGGGCGCGATCTACACCGAGGAGGCGCGCGACCCGGAGCGCACCGTGCCGCGCGCGACCTACACGGCCGTCATCATCATCGGCCTCTTCTACGCCTTCAGCGCGTGGGCGATGCAGATGAGCAGCGGTCCGAGCGCCATCATCGCGAACGCGCAGGCGAACGGCCCCGACCTGCTGTTCGTCGAGCTCGATGCCCGAGCGGGCACGCTCGTCGCCGACATCGGGCAGGTGCTCTTCATCTCGAGCCTGCTCGCGGCGCTCATCTCGTTCCACCACGCCGTCGCCCGCTACGCCTTCGCGCTCGGCCGCGAGCACATGCTGCCCAGGGGCTTCGGCCGCGCGAACGGCCGGGGCGCCCCCGCGCTCGGCTCGATCGCGCAGTCGGTCGCGGCCGCCGTCATCGTCATCGCGTTCGCGATCGCGGGCACCGGCAGCGAGCTCGGACCGCTCTACCCGGTGCTCACGCTCTTCACCTGGCTGACGAACCTCGGCGCGCTCGGCCTCATCATCCTGATGGCGGTCGTCTCGATCGCGGTGATCGGCTTCTTCGCCCGCGACCGGCGCGACACGACGCCCTGGTCGCGGATGATCGCCCCGGCGATCGCGTTCGCGTTCTTCGCCACGGTGACGGTGCTGACGCTCTCGAACTGGAACCTGCTGCTCGGGCAGGAGACGTCGACGCCGCTCACCTTCGTGCTGCCGGGGCTGCTGCTGGTCGCGGCGGTCGTCGGCGTCGCGATCGCCCTCCACGCCCGCCATCGCAGGCCAGAGGCGTTCGAGTCGATCGGCACCGGGGTGATGCCGGCCGTGCGCGCCGAGCGCTGACGCTCGGCGGCGGCGCCGGCCGTACGCTGGCGGCATGCCCTCCACCGTCCTGCTGGTGCTCGCGGCGGTCGCCGCAGGGCTGACCGCCGGCGTCTTCCTCGCCTACGCGAACGCGATCATGCCGGGCCTCCGCCGGGTCGACGATCGGACCTTCGTGGCCGCCTTCCAGGCGGTGGACCGCGCGATCGTCAATCCGCTGTTCCTCGGCGGATGCTTCGTCGGCACGCTCGTGCTCACCGTCGGCGCCGCGATCGCGCACCTCGGCGTCGCCGAGCGCGGCGCGCTCGCGTGGATCGTCGCGGCGGGCGGTCTGCACGTGGCGGTGATGCTCATCACCGTCGCGGTGCACGTGCCCCGCAACGACGCGCTGAAGTCTGCGGGCGACCCGGATGCCGTCGACGCGACGTCGGTGCGCCGTGCGTTCGACGAGCGGCGCTGGGCGCGCTGGAACCTGGTGCGGGTCGTGCTCGCGATCGGGGTGGCGGCGAGCCTCGCCGCGGCGCTCGCGGCGTGACGCTCAGGCGAGCAGGCCCATCGTGCCCGTCACGATGAGCGCCGCGCCGCCCAGCACGGACAGGCCGATGATGGCCCGCCGGACGACGGTGCGGTCGACGAGGTGCGCGAGCCGGTTGCCGAGCAGCACGCCGGCGACCACGGGCACCGCGAGCACGAGCCACGCCCACAGCGGCCAGTCGGGCGCGCCCTCCGGCGCCACGAACGGCCGGACCACGACGATCGCGCCGCTGATGAGCACCCAGAACGGCTGCATCGTCGCGACGAAGGTGCGGTCCTGCCAGCCGGAGACGAGCGAGTAGACGCCCACGGCCGGCGCGCCCATCCCGACGCTCGCGTTCAGCACGCCGATCGCGGTGCCCGTCGCGACCCGCAGCGCCGGTCCGTCGTGGGTGCGGGCCGTGCTCGTGAACGCGACGCTGATGAGCACGCCGACGATCGCGATGACGCCGACCGCGACGCGCAGCACGTCGGTGTCGAGCCCCTTCGCGAGCAGCAGGCCGGGCACCATGAGCGCGAGCGCCGGCAGCGCGATCCACAGCAGGCGGCGCCAGTCGACCTCGCCCCACACCTTCGGCAGGATGACGAGGCACGCGATCGCGCCGTAGAGGTTCACGACCAGCACCGCGGCGAGCGGACCGGCGGCGAGGGCGATCGCGGGCGTGACGACGAGCCCCCAGCCCATGCCGATCATCCGCTGGCCGGCGGCGCCGATGAGCACCGCGACGACCGCGACGACGAACGAGACCAGGTCCATCCGCTAGCGCAGGTCCGCGTCGATCGCGGCGGCGGTCGCCACGACGGCCCGCCCGAGCATGTCGGTGTCGGGCTCGCCGACGGTCACGACCGCGACCGACGCATCCGTCGACCGGCGGCCTCGGAGCGGCGCGCCCACCGAGGTGATGCCCTGGATCACCTCGTTGGCGCTCACCGCCCAGCCGCGCGAGCGCACGGCGTCGACCTGGGGGTGCATCGGCCCGTCGTGGCCGAGCTCGCGCCAGGTCGCGTCGGCGAGCATCGCCTGCAGCGCGATGCCCGGCGCGCCGAGCGCGATCGGGTGCCGGTGGCCGGGGTGCTGGGCGACGGATGCGTTCACCCCGCGCGGCACGGCCGTCACGAGGGTGACGGCGTCGTCGCCGTCGCGCACCGTGAGGAACGCCGTCATGCCCAGCTCGTCGGCGAGCTGCTGCAGGTGGGGGAGGGATGCCGACTGCAGGTCGTGCTCGACGTCGCGCGCGAGCACCACGAGCTGGGGTCCGAGCGACAGCAGGCCGCCGGCGCGCACGACGAGGCGGTGCTCCTCGAGCGTCCGCACGAGGCGGTACGCGACGGAGCGGTGGACCCCCAGCAGCTCGGCGAGCGACTGGATCGACTGGCTGCCGTGGTCGGCGAGCAGCGCGAGCGCGGTCAGGCCGCGCGAGAGCGTCTGCGAGCCGCTCGTCTCGGCGCCGGCCGGCGGCCGCGTGGCACGGGTCTCGGGCATCGTCGCTCGCTCTCGTCAACGCATCCGCCAGCGGACGCTGTCGCAAGCATAGAACAGGGCGTTCAGATAGCGGCACGGGTCGGGCGAGGCCGCGCGTGCGTGCGCGCCGCGTGCGCGATCGGCTGCGGCTCGGCTGTGATGAGGTCGCGGAAGCCCGGGCACTGCGCGAAGTCGCTGTGCTCGCACGACTGCAGGTGCCGGATGACCGCGAGCGCGGCCTCGAGCTCCGCCTGCCGCTGCTCGAGCGCGGCCACCTGGCCCGCGAGCATCGCGTGCCGCTCGGCGGCGCTCGACGTGGCGAGCACGGCGCGGATCGAGGCGAGCGACATGCCGGCGTCCTGGCCGCGCAGGATCGTGCCGACGCGCATCCGGGCCGACTCGTCGTAGCGGCGCTTGCCGCCGACGCGGGCGGCGGGCTCGAGCACGCCCTGCGACTCCCAGTGCCGGAGCACGTGCGGCGCGAGCCCGAACTCCGCCGCGAGCTCGCCGATCGACAGCAGGCTTGACCTCATGCCGACATGAAGTCACATGATGGAGCACATGGCAACTCCCGACCCGGTCCAGCTCGACGCGATCGTCATCGGCGGCGGCCCCGCCGGGCTCCAGGCAGCCCTCACCCTCGCCCGCGTGCACCGCAGCGTGGCGCTCGTCGACGAGGGGCGCGGGCGCAACGCGACCGCCGCGCACATGCAGAACGTCGTCACGCGCGACGGCACGCCGCCCGCGGCCTTCCGCGCGATCGCGCGCGAGGAGCTCGCCGCCTACGCCACCGTGCGGCTCGTCGACGGCACCGTCGCATCGGCCGCGACCGACGAGCACGGCGTCGCCGTCGACCTCGGCGACGGCCAGCGGCTCGAGGCGCGCGCCCTCGTGCTCGCGACCGGCGTCGCCGACCTCCCGCTGCCGCTGCCCGACCTGCAGCGGCACTGGGGCGGGCAGGTCGCGCACTGCCCCTTCTGCCACGGGCACGAGCTGGGGGCGCGCGTCATCGTGCTGGGCGGCGAGCCCATGCGGGAGCACCCCGTGCGGATGATGGTCGGGGTGGCCCAGCACCTGACGTGGCTGACGGATGGCGTGCGGCAGGAGCCCGGGGTCGTCGCGGCGCTCGAGCGGCTCGGCGTGGTCGTCGACGAGCGGCGCGCGACCGGGGTCGTCGAGCGGGACGGCATGCTCGTCGGCATCGCGGTCGCGGACGGCCCGGCGTCGAGCGCGGCCTCCGGGGCAGGCGCCGTGCTCGCGTGCGACGGCGTGCTGGCGGGCGGCGCGTGGGTGCAGCGCTCCGAGCTGCCGGCGTCGCTCGGCTGCGCGATGCTGCCCGACGGCGCGATCGAGGTGGATGAGGTGGGCGCGACGAGCGTGCCGCGGGTCTTCGCCGCGGGGGATGCGGCGCACCGCGCGACCGCCGGCCCCGGGCACTCCGTGATCGCGAGCGCCGCCGCCGGGCAGCTGGCCGCGCTCGGCGTCGTGCGCCAGCTGATCGGCTAGCCGCGTCAGCCGGCGGCGAGCAGTCCCGCGACGCCGCTCGCGATCACCGCGGCGCCGCCCGCGAGCGACAGCACCACGATCGTGACGCGGGCGGCGCGCGCGGGCACCAGGTGCGCGATCCGGTGCGCGAGCAGGGTGCCGAGCGCCGCTGCCGCGGCGGCGCCGAGCCACGCCCACCACGGCCACTCCGGGAACCCTGCGGGCACGAGCAGCTCGCGCCCGGCGAGCGTGGCGAGGTTGAGCCCCACCCAGAAGGGCTGCATCGTCGCCGCGAGCACGCGCGGCTCCCAGCGGCTCACGAGCGCGTAGACGCCGACCGGCGGCGCGCCGACGCCGACCGCGGCGTTGAGGCCGCCGATCGCGAAGCCCGAGGCGATGCGGGTGACGGGGCCGTCGAGCGTGTGGCGGGTGCGGGTGAAGGCGACCGAGACGAGCAGGCCCGCGATCGTGACGACGCCGACCGCGATGCGCAGCGCATCCGTCGGCACCACGCGCGCCACGAGCAGGCCGACGACGCTCGCGGGGATCGCCGGCACGAGCAGCCAGGCGAGCCGGCGCCAGTCGACGTCGCGCCAGACGCCGGGGAGCATGAGGATGCACCCGACGAGCGAGAAGATGCAGTTGAGCGGCACGGCCGCGATCGGGCCGGCCACCATCACCGAGACCGGGCCCATGATGAGCCCGAAGCCGAGCCCGATGACGCGCTGGGCGACGGTCGCGACGAGCAGGGCCGCCGCGTAGAGCAGCAGCGTGACGGGGTCGATCACGCGGTCGACGCCTGCGGGTGAGGCGTCGCCGCCACGCCCCTAGACCTCGACCGAGTCGCCGGGCTCGAGCCGGTGGTGCTCGCCGCCGCCCTGCTGCACGGCGCCCTCGATGCGCGCGTGCGACATCGACAGCCCCATCGGCGACAGCGTCGCGTCGTGCACGGCGAAGGTCGCCCGCGGCGCGACCTCGGCGACGAAGTCCATCACCTCGCCGATCTTCAGCCACGGGGCGCCCGCGGGCGTCGCGAGCAGCGCGACCGGCACGTCGGGCGTCGTGTAGGAGTCGCCCGGGTAGTAGAGGCGCTCGTTCACGAGCACGCCCAGGTTGTCGACGAGCGGGATCGAGCGGTGGATCTCGGCGTGCGTGCCGCCGAAGAAGCGGAGCCGGAAGGGGCCGGCGTTCACGCGCTCGCCTGCCTGGACCACGGTGATGTCGAAGCCCTCGGCGGCCGCGGCGACGCCGGCGGGCGCGAAGATCGGCACCGACGGCCGCGCTGCGCGCAGCGCCTCGAGGTGCGGCGCATCCCAGTGGTCGGCGTGCTCGTGGGTGATCACGATGCCCACCAGGCCGCGGGCCTGGATCGGTCCCGTCTGGTTGCCCGGGTCGATGACGAGCTGCGACCCCTCCTCGTCGAGGATGATGCAGGCGTGCTCTCGCTTGGTCACTCGCATGGGTCCACGATAGGCGCTGACGGGCGGCGCGCGGGCCGCGGTGTCGTCGCCTGCGCGGATCCGCCGCGCGCTTCCGTAGGCTCGGGGCCGTGCGCATCGTCGTCGCCTCGAACCCCACCGCTCGCTTCGGTCGCAACGGCGCGCTCGGCGCGATCGTCGCGGCGCGCGTCGCCGACCTCGGCCACGAGGTGGAGCACATCGCCGCGGCCGACTACGCCGGGCAGCTGGAGCAGACGCGATTCGCGATGATCCGGGCGGAGGTGCTCGTCGTCGTCGGCGGCGACGGCATGGTGCACCTCGGGGTCAACATCGTCGGCGGCACGTCGAAGCGGCTGCTCGTGATCCCGGCGGGCAG
Organism: uncultured Actinomycetota bacterium; assembly: GCA_963803465.1. Classification (GTDB taxonomy): domain Bacteria; phylum Actinomycetota; class Actinomycetes; order Actinomycetales; family Microbacteriaceae; genus Agrococcus. Next base: position 371,072 of record CAWDMS010000004.1, on the reverse strand, counting down.
CGGCAACGACTTCGCGACCGGGCTCGGCATCCGGTCGACGGGCGCGGCGCTCGACGGCCTCGCGGCCATGCTCGCCTCCGAGCCCGACCGGGTCGACCTCATCCGCATCGAGCATCCGGACGGCGTCACGATCGCGGCCGGCATCGTGTCGGTCGGCTTCGACGCCGACGTCAACGTGCGCTCGTTCCGGCTCACCCGGGTGCCGAGCCGCATCCGCTACCCCGTGTCGATCCTCGCGACCGTGCTGCGGCCGCGGCACCGCACGTTCCGCGTGCGGCTCGACGGGGGAGCGGAGCGCACGTGGCGCACGCTCGTCGCCGCGATCGCGAACAACCGCACGTTCGGCGGCGGCATCCCGGTGGCGCCGGGCGCCTCGATGCGCGACGGGAGGCTGACGGCGGTCTTCGCCGACGAGCTCGGCTATCCCGCGTTCCTGCGGCTGCTGGCCCGGGTGTTCCGCGGCACGCACGTGGACGACCGCCGGGTCACGGTGACCGACTGCGAGACGGCCGAGATCGCGAGCGACGAGACGGTCATCGTCTGCGCCGACGGCGAGGTCGTGGGCCGGCTGCCGGTGCGCTGCAGCGTCATGCCGGGCGCGCTGCAGGTGCTGCGGCTGCCGTGAGCGGTGGAGGCGCGCTCGATTTTGCGCGGCGCTGGATGGTGTGGCACACTATCCAGGTTGCAATCGCGGCAAGCGAGCGCAGCACGGCCCCATCGTATAGCGGCCTAGTACGCCGCCCTCTCACGGCGGTAACGCGGGTTCGAATCCCGCTGGGGTCACAGTGAGCAAGCGCCCTCGGTCATCGACCGGGGGCGCTTCGCTGTCGCCGGGCGCAGCCCGGCGGCCGACGGTGCTCATGCGCCGCCCCAGTGTCCGAGCGCGACGATCGCCGGACGCAGCGCGAGGCCGCGCTCGGTCAGCGCGTAGGCCCGCGTGTTGTGCCGGAGGGGCAGGCGCGACAGGACGCCGGCCGCCTCGAGCTCGCGCAGCCGGGTCGCGAGCATGTTCGTCGGCACCCCGAGGTCGCGCTGCAGATCGCCGTAGCGCTGCGGCCCCTCGAGCAGTCGATCCACGATGAGCAGGGCCCACCGCGCTCCGACGACGTCGAGGGCCGCGGCGAGGTCGCTCACGCGGTCGGCGCTGCGTCCGGCTTCATCCAGAACGGCGAGTAGTGGTACCCGTCGGGGTCGTCGAACTGGCGCTGGTACATGAAGGGGTAGTCGTCGACGTCGCCGATCCGCCCTCCGGCATCGCCCGCGCGCTCGACGAGCGCATCGACCGCCTCGCGGCTGCCGAGGTCGAACGAGACGGTGACCTTCGAGGGCGTGCCGGGTCCGCCGATCAGCTCCTCGGCGCCGCCGACGCTCGCGTACATCTCGCGGCTGCCGAGCATGACGTACTGCTCCGGGGCGATCGCGAAGCACGACACGTTGTGGTCCGACATCTCGGCGTTCAGCGTCCAGCCGAGGGCGGTGTAGAAGGCGGTCGCGCGCTCGACGCTGTCGACCGGACAGGTGATGAAGAGGCTCATGCGGGCCACACTTGCAAAATGCAAGTGCGGTGTCAAGCCCCCTATCGAGGGCGCGGCGACGCCGCTACGAGGCTGGCGAGAGCGCTCCGCGGAAGAACGCGGCGAGCTCGTCGCGCGCCGTCAGCGGCAGCACCTGCGAGACGTAGTGGTCGGGCCGCACGACGACGATCGCGCCGTCGCGCGAGATGCCGCGCTCGTCGAAGATGTCCACGTCCGGGTGCTTCGCGTAGACGTTCTCGAGGTTCACGAGCTCGAAGGGTCCGACGACCGGCTTGAACGCGTCCGGCACGTCGTTCAGGTTCACGTCGTGGTGGCCCTGCTGGTAGATGACGCGCACGTCGAACAGGGCGCTCGAGTCGCGGCCGGCCGGCGTGTGCACCGCGATGGGCGACTCGGGGCCCTGCAGCCACTCGGCGAGCTCGCGCACCGACGAGGCCTCGGCGGGCGCGGAGCGGTCGGCGAAGACGTAGATGCGGTAGCGGCCGTCGGCCGTGTGGAAGTGGCCCAGGTGCGCGGGGTTCGTGTCGGCGACCTTCACGACGCGTGCCGACTTGAAGCGCTTGCCGACCGGGAACCCCGTGGCGAGCTCCTGGTGGTCGGTGCCGCCGACGATCATCGACGGCGCGTACTCGGTCATGAACCCGGCCGGGAACTCGGCGGTGCGCGTGTAGAAGTCGGCGACCTCCTGCGGGCTGCCCAGCTCGTGCGCGGGCTTCGCCATCAGCGTCGACCACTCCTTGTCGAAGTCGATGAGGTTCTGCGCGACCACCTGCCGCTCGAGCGAGTAGGTGTCGAGCAGGCGCTCGGGGGCGCGGCCGTCGAGCACGTGCCCGAGCTTCCAGCCGATGTTCCAGCCGTCCTGCATCGACACGTTCATGCCCTGGCCGGCCTTGGCGCTGTGCGTGTGGCACGCGTCGCCCGCGATGAACACGCGCGGGGTGCGGCTGCCGCGCTCCTCGGCGGGCACGTCGTCGAAGCGGTCGGTGAGGCGGTGGCCGACCTCGTAGACGCTGCTCCACGCGACGTTCTTCACGTCGAGCGTGTAGGGGGCGATGATCGCGTTCGCCTTCGCGATGATCTGGTCGATCGTCGTCTTGCGCACGTTGCCCTGGTCGTCCTCCGGCACCTCGCCGAGGTCGACGTACATGCGGAAGAGGTAGCCGCCCTCGCGGGGGATGAGCAGGATGTTGCCCCCCGTGCTCGACTGGATGGCGCTCTTCGTGCGGATGTCGGGGAAGTCGGTGTTGGCGAGCACGTCCATGACGCCCCACGCGTGGTTGGCCGACTGGCCGGCGAGCGTGCAGCCGATCGCCGAGCGCACGCCGCTGCGGGCGCCGTCGGCGCCGATGACGTACTTGGCGTGGATGACGCGCTCGACGCCCTGCTGGTCGCCGGACGTGTGCGCGAGCGTCACGCGCACGGGGAAGTCGCCCTCCTGCGTCACCTCGAGCGCCCTGAACTCGTAGCCGTAGTCGGGGGTGAGGCGACCGGGCGCGTTGTGAGCGGCCTCGGCGAAGTAGTCGAGCACCCGCGCCTGGTTGACGATGAGGTGCGGGAACTCGCTCACCCCGGTCGGGTCGTCGGGCGGGCTCGCGGTCTTGACGATGCGCGAGGGGTCCTCGGGGTCGGGCGCCCAGAACGCCATCTCGGTGAGGTGGTAGGCCTCGGCGATGATGCGCTCGGCGAAGCCGAAGGCCTGGAAGGTCTCGACGCTGCGGGCCTGGATGCCGTCGGCCTGGCCGATGGCGAGGCGCTCGGGGCGGCGCTCGATGATGCGCACGTTCACGTCGGGGAACTGCGCGAGCTGCGCCGCGGTGATCATGCCGGCGGGACCGGTGCCGACGATGAGCACGTCCACCTCGTCCGGCAGGGCTGCGGGTCGGTCGAGGCCGATGCCGGCGGCGGGCTGCATGCGCGGGTCGGTGGACACGTATCCGTGGTGGTGGAACTGCACGGCAGCTGCCTCACTTCTCTGTGGGGACGTCAGACGACATCGTCTTGGCGTGTTCTCTATCTGAATACGCGCTTCAATTACTGAGTATGAGCATACGGGCGCGGCCCGGCCGCGACAAGCACCGGTCTGCGTCCGCGCTCGGACGGAGGCGATCCCGAGCGCGCTGCACGGACGGAGGTGGGCGTGGCCGTCGCACGGCGTCGGCACCTCGTTCCGTGCGCATCCGTTCCTGCGGAGGGCGAGTCACCCGGCGAGGCGCGTCGCGGGCCGGCCCTGCGAGAGCACGAGCGCGATGAGGGCGAGCGTCCGTGCCCGCTCGTGCACCACGTCGGCGTAGCCGAATCGCAGCCACCGACCGCCGGCAGCCGTGATCGCGGCGTTGCGGCGCCGGTCCTTCGCAGCCTGCTTCGGATCGTCGTGCCATGCGGTTCCGTCGGCCTCGACGTAGAGCCAGCCGTCGATCAGCAGGTCGCTGCGCCCGCCGCCGGGAGCCGGCGGCTGGCTCTCGACGCGCCAGCCGCGGTCGCGGCACGGCACGCGCAGCAGCGATTCCAGCCCGGACTCCGCGCTCGCGTCGAGCTGCCGCCGCCAGGGCCGGCAGCGGCTCGGCAGCAGCGCCAGGAGGCGGTCGAGGTCGTGCTCGCCGAGCAGGCCCTGGTGCAGCGCGCTGTCGATCGACGCGATCGCATCCTCGCGAGCCGCTCGAGCGCAGTGCTGCGCGAGCGCGTCGACGAGCGACACCCGCCACGGCTTGGCGTCGAGCGCGAACGTGCCCCAGATCCGCTGCCCGTCGACGGTGGCCGCCACCCCGGCGTGCGCCGGGGTCGCGATCTGGAGCGGCGTGGGATGCGTGACCCAGATCCCGAAGGAGCGCAGCGCCGAGGCCCCGCCGAGCACCCCGCCGAGCGCGAGCGCGAGCCCGATCGACGGGTCGGCGCCCGGGAGCAGCACCCAGCGCCGGCCGATCGCCACCAGCTCGCCATGCCGCACCGCGCGCCGGATCCCGTCGTAGGAGTGGCCGAGCCCGTGGAGGGACGAGCGGGTGGCCGCTCCGCCGGCGGCGAGCATGTCGATGCCGAGGTCGCGCATGCGCCCATGATGCGGATGCGTGCGGCCGCCGCGCGCGCCTGCGGGCGGCCTGTGGATGGCCGGGGGGCGGGTCCGGTCACGGGCGGAGGCGGCGCGGCGCTGCCGAGGTCGCCATCGCCTCTCCCGGTGGCGGTCGGCCCGGATCGCCTCGCCCGGTGCTCGGTCCCGCAGTGCAGGGCGGGCGTGCAGGGCGGCAGTGCAGGGCGGCCGCACAGGTGGAGCCGGGAGGCTGGACGCGTCTGAGAGGAGACGCACCCATGCAGTGCCCCAACGACGCAGCGACCCTCGTGATGAGCGAGCGCAGCGGGATCGAGATCGACTACTGCCCCCAGTGCCGCGGCATCTGGCTCGACCGCGGCGAGCTCGACAAGCTCATCGAGCGCTCCGAGCAGCCGCAGCCCGGCTACGGCCAGGAGCCAGCCGGGGCAGGGACAGCAGCCCGGCTACGGCCAGCAGCAGCAGTCCTACGGCCAGCAGCCCTACGGCCAGCAGCCCTACGGCCAGCAGCCCTACGGCCAGCAGCCCTACGACCAGCGCTCGGGCTCGAGCGACGCGGTCGGCAAGATCGCCGACAAGGTGCTGCGCACCGTGCAGGAGCGCTCGAGCGGGCAGCGGGGTCAGCGCGATCAGCAGCGCCGCGGCAGCCGCGGCTGGCTCGGCGACATCCTCGGCTGAGCCGCTCGCTCGGTCGGGCAGGCGCTCGGCCGACCAGGCGAGCGGGCCTGCAGCCGCTCAGCCCAGGAAGCCGAGCGCCCGCACCTGCGACCGCTCGTCGTCGAGCTCGGCGACGGACGCGCGCAGCTGCGCCTCGACGTCCGGATCGAGCGCGAGCCCGTCGACGATCGCCCAGTCGCCGCCGGCGGTCGTGACCGGGAACGACGAGACGAGCCCCTCCGGCACGCCGTACTCGCCGCGCGAGACGACCGACATCGAGGTCCAGTCGCCGTCGGCGGTGCCGTGCGCCCAGTCGCGCACGTGGTCGATGGTCGACGACGCGGCCGACGCCGCCGACGACGCGCCGCGGGCCTCGATGATCGCCGCGCCGCGGTTCGCGACGGTCGGCACGAACGCCCCCGTCACCCACTCGCGCTCGACGAGGTCGACGGCCGGCTGCCCGCCGACCGTGGCGTGCGTGACGTCGGGCACCTGCGTCGCGGAGTGGTTGCCCCACACGATCATGCGCCGCACGTCGGCGACGGCCGCGCCGGTCTTCGCGGCGAGCTGCGCGACTGCGCGGTTGTGGTCGAGCCGGGTGAGCGCCGAGAAGCGCTCGCGCGGGGATGTCGGGCGCCGCGGCGGCCGCGATGAGCGCGTTCGTGTTGGCGGGGTTGCCGGTCACCGTGATGCGGATGCCGTCGGCGGCGTGCTCCTGGATCGCGCGTCCCTGCGCGGCGAAGATCGCGCCGTTCGCGGCGAGCAGGTCGGCCCGCTCCATCCCCTTCGAGCGCGGCCTGGCGCCCACGAGCAGCGCGTGCTCCGCGCCCTCGAACGCGACCTCGGCATCCGCCGTCGTGTCGACCGACGCGAGCAGGGGGAAGGCGGCGTCCTGCAGCTCCATCACGACGCCCTCGAGCGCCGGCAGGGCCTGCGGCACCTCGAGGATGCGCAGGCGCACCGGCTGGTCGGGGCCGAGCATGTCGCCTGCCGCGATGCGGAAGAGCAGCTGGTAGCCGATCTGGCCTGCGCCGCCGGTGACGGCGACGGTGATGGGTGCGCGCATGACCCCATCGTGGCCCCTCGCACCTGACCGCCGCCAGGGTCCGGTCAGAGCCAGTGCCGCCGCTTGAACACGAGGTAGAGGATCCCGGCGAACGCGAGCATGAGCACGATCGCGAACGGATAGCCGAACAGCCAGTGGAGCTCCGGCATGTGGCGGAAGTTCATGCCGTAGATGCCGGCGATGAGCGTCGGCGCGAAGAGGATCGCCGCCCACGACGTCACCTTCTTCGTCTGCTCGTTCTGCTCGATCTGGTGCTCGGTCATCGCCCGCAGCTCCTCGTTCTGGCGCTCGGCGACCCTCGCCGAGGCGAGCTGCAGCATGCTCGCGAGGAGGTCGCGGTCGCCGCCGAGCCGCGTCGCCGTGCGCCGCGCGTGGTCGTCCACGTCGCGCAGGTGCCGGCGCAGCTCGACGGCGTGCTCGTCGGCGCGCGAGGCGACCCGCTCGACCACGTCGCTCATCGGGTCGGCGGCGCGCTGGAGCGTCAGCACGCGCCGCATCGCGCGGTAGATGTCGACGGTCGGCGGGTGCTCCTCGCCGAAGAAGACGTCCTCGATGCCCTCGATCTGCCCGTGCACGGCCAGGGCGAGCCGCTCGTGCGCGTCGGCGGCGTCGTCGAGGATCGCGTACAGCACCGCGCGCGGACCCAGCTCGAGCGACTCGATGCCCTGCTCCAGCCGGTCGCGCACGCGCCGCAGCGCGTCGTCGCCGCGCCACGACACCGTCACGATGCAGTGGTCGCTGAGGATCGCGTGCACCTCGTGCGCCTCGAGCTCGTCGTCGAGGCCGTGGTCGCGCGCCTCGACCCGGTGGACGACGCAGTACTCGGTGCCGCCGTACGCCTCGAGCTTCGGCCGCTGGCCCCGTGCGACGACGTCCTCGACCAGCAGGTGGTGCAGGTCGAGCTCGGCGGCGACCTCGCGCAGCTCGGCCTCGGTCGGGTCGACGAGGTCGACCCACGCGAACCCGTGATGCTCGGCGGCCGTCTCGAACACGCGGTCGAACGGCACCGCGCCGGCCACCGGGCGGCTGTCGGCCCAGATCGAGGCGTCAGCGATGGGCACGCGCGGCCCGATCGACGGGGGCGGCGGTCGCCGGATGCGGAGAGGTCACGGGTGGACTCTACGTCCGGCGGGGCGCGGGGCGCGGCGCGCGGCCCGTGTTCGCCGTCAGAGGAGCAGCACGGGGCGCCGCGTAGACTTGCGCGATGGGCCGCGGAGGTCCGCTCGTGCCGGAGCGCCGGCGCGAGGTGGGTCAGCACCGTGGCAGCACCGTGACAGCAGTGGGGGAACGGATATGGGCAGGACGCTCGCAGAGAAGGTGTGGGACGACCACGTCGTCGTCAAGGGCGAGGACGGCGCGCCCGACCTCATCTACATCGACCTCCACCTCGTGCACGAGGTGACGAGCCCCCAGGCCTTCGACGGGCTCCGCCAGGCGGGGCGCGGCCTGCGCCGCACCGACCTGACGGTCGCGACCGAGGACCACAACACGCCGACGCTCGAGATCGACAAGCCCATCCAGGACCCGACGAGCCGGAAGCAGATCGAGACGCTGCGGCAGAACGCGGCGGAGTTCGGCGTGCGCATCCACTCGCTCGGCGACAAGGAGCAGGGCATCGTGCACCTGGTCGGCCCGCAGCTGGGCCTCACGCTGCCCGGCGTCACGGTCGTCTGCGGCGACTCCCACACCTCCACGCACGGCGCGTTCGGCGCCATGGCCTTCGGCATCGGCACGAGCGAGGTGGAGCACGTCATGGCCACCCAGACGCTGCCGCTCAAGCCGTTCAAGACGATGGCGATCAACGTCGAGGGCGACCTGCGCCCGGGCGTCACCGCGAAGGACATCATCCTCGCCGTGATCGCGAAGATCGGCACCGGCGGCGGCGCCGGCTACGTCTTCGAGTACCGCGGCAGCGCGATCCGCGCCCTCTCGATCGAGGGCCGCATGACGATCTGCAACATGTCGATCGAGGCGGGCGCGCGCGCCGGCATGGTCGCTCCCGACGAGACCACCTACGCCTACGTGCAGGACAAGCCCCACGCGCCGAAGGGCGCCGACTGGGATGCGGCGCTCGAGTACTGGCAGACGCTGCCGACCGACGACGACGCGACCTTCGACGCCGAGATCACGATCGACGCGAACCTGCTCGAGCCGTTCGTCACCTGGGGCACCAACCCGGGCCAGGGCGCGTCGCTGTCGGGCGAGGTGCCCGACCCCGCATCGTTCGAGGACCCCACCGACCGCGCGGCGGCCGAGCGCGCGCTCGAGTACATGGACCTCGCTCCCGGCACGAAGCTCAAGGAGATCCCGGTCGACACCGTCTTCATCGGCTCCTGCACGAACTCGCGCATGGAGGACCTCACGGCCGCCGCCGACATCCTCCGCGGGCAGCGGAAGGCGCCGGGCGTGCGCGTGCTCGTCGTGCCGGGCTCGGCGCGCGTGCGGCTCGAGGCCGAGGCCGCCGGGCTCGACAAGGTGTTCAAGGACTTCGGTGCGGAGTGGCGCTTCGCCGGATGCTCGATGTGCCTGGGCATGAACCCCGACCAGCTGGCACCGGGGGAGCGCTGCGCCTCCACGTCGAACCGCAACTTCGAGGGCCGGCAGGGCAAGGGCGGCCGCACGCACCTCGTCTCGCCGCTCGTCGCCGCCGCGACCGCCATCCGCGGCACCCTCTCGAGTCCCTGGGACCTGCAGGCGCAGAGCTCCGAGGCGCACGACACCCAGCACGGCCAGCACGCCGAGGAGGCCTGACATGGAGCAGATCCACACGCTGACCGGGCCGATCATCCCGCTCGAGCGCTCGAACGTCGACACCGACCAGATCATCCCCGCGGTGTTCCTCAAGCGCGTCACGAAGACCGGCTATGACGACGCCCTCTTCCACTCGTGGCGCCAGGACCCCGACTTCGTGCTCAACCAGGAGCCGTACCGGCACGGGGGCATCCTCGTCGTCGGCTACGACTTCGGCACCGGCTCGAGCCGCGAGCACGCCGTCTGGGCGCTGCGGGACTTCGGCATCACCGCCGTGCTCGGCCCGCGCTTCGGCGAGATCTTCCGCGGCAACGCGGGCAAGCAGGGCCTGCTCGTCGGGCAGATCTCCGAGCAGGCGACCGAGGCGCTCTGGGCGGCCGCGAAGGCGGAGTCCGGCGCGCCCGTCACCGTCGACCTCGAGGCCCGCACGGCGACCGCCGGCGGCGTCGCGCACGACTTCGAGATCGACGACTACACTCGCTGGCGGCTGCTCGAGGGACTCGATGACATCGCCCTGACCCTCCGCGATGAGGACGCGATCACCGCGTTCGAAGCGAACCGACCGGCGTGGCTGCCGACGACGCAGCCCGTCAGGGAAGGAACACTGTGAACCTGACCGAGTTCTCCAAGAGCGCGGGCGCCGCGGTCGGCATGAACGTCGACCGCATCACGGTGCGCGGCGGGAAGCCGCTGACCGGCCGCATCCAGATGAAGGGCGCCAAGAACCTCGTCACGAAGGCGATGGTCGCGGCGCTGCTGGGCGAGACGCCGAGCGAGCTGCGCAGCGTGCCCGAGATCAGCGACGTGCGCGTCGTCGAGGGGCTGCTCGAGCTGCACGGCGTCACCGTGCGGCGCGACGGCGACACGCTCCGCCTCGACCCGTCGAACGTCCGCACGGCGCACGAGACGTCGATCAACGCGCACGCGGGATCCTCGCGCATCCCGATCCTGTTCTGCGGCCCGCTGCTGCATCAGCTCGGCGAGGCGTTCATCCCCGACCTCGGCGGCTGCCACATCGGCGACCGCCCGATCGACTTCCACCTCGAGGTGCTGCGCAACTTCGGCGCCGTGGTCGAGAAGCTGCCGAGCGGCATCCGCATGTCGGCCCCGAACGGCCTGCACGGCGCGAAGATCGAGCTGCCGTACCCGTCGGTCGGCGCGACCGAGCAGGTGCTGCTGGGCGCGGTGCGCGCGAAGGGCCGCACCGAGCTGAAGAACGCCGCGGTCGAGCCCGAGATCATGGACCTCATCGCGATCCTGCAGAAGATGGGCGCCGAGATCCAGGTCGACACCGACCGCACGATCCGCGTCGAGGGCGTCGACCGCCTCTACGGCTACAGCCACACGGCGCTGTTCGACCGCAACGAGGCCGCCTCGTGGGCGTGCGCCGCGCTCGCCACCGGCGGCGACATCTTCCTCGAGGGTGCGCGCCAGCCCGAGATGACGACGTTCCTCAACGTCTACCGCAAGGCCGGGGGCGCGTTCGACATCCAGGACGACGGCATCCGCTTCTGGCACCCGGGCGGCGACCTGAAGCCCGTCGTGGTCGAGACGGATGTGCACCCCGGCTTCATGACCGACTGGCAGCAGCCGCTCGTGGTCGCGCTCACGAAGGCGAACGGCATCTCGATCGTGCACGAGACCGTCTACGAGCAGCGCTTCGGGTTCACGGAGGCGCTCGTCGAGATGGGCGCGCGCATCCAGATCCACACCGATTGCCTCGGCAGCCACGCGTGCCGCTTCGGCGCCCGCAACTACCAGCACTCGGCCGTCATCGCAGGTCCGGTGGAGCTGCACGGCGCCGATGTCGTGGTGCCCGACCTGCGCGGCGGCTTCAGCCACCTCGTCGCGGCGCTGACGGCGGAGGGGACGAGCCGCATCTCGAACGTCGGGATCATCGCACGCGGCTACGAGCGCTTCATCGAGAAGCTCGAGACGTTGGGTGCCGACTTCGACGTGGAGGGCTGATGGCGCTGCCCGGCAAGCCGCCGGCCGAGGAGCGTGAGCCCGTCTACCGCGGGCTCGCTGCCGTCGTCCTCCCGGCGGTCGCCGCGATGGCGAAGCTCACCATCCGCGGGCATGAGCACGTGCCGGCGAAGGGCGCGTTCGTGCTCTCGCCCAACCACTACAGCGAGATCGACCCGATCATCATGGCCGTGGCGATCTACCGGTCCGGGCGCATCCCTCGCTTCATGGCGAAGGCGAGCCTGTTCAGGATCCCCGTGATCGGACGCATCCTGGCCGCTGCCGGGCAGATCCCGGTGGAGCGCGCGGGTCGGTCGTCGCACGGCGAGCCGATGGAGGCTGCGCGCCGCATCGTGCGCGACGAGCTCGGCGTCATCGTCTACCCGGAGGGGTCGCTCACCCGCGACCCGGGGCTCTGGCCGATGCGCGGCAAGACCGGCGCCGTGCGCATGGCGCTCGAGGCCGGCATCCCGCTCATCCCCGCCGCGCACTGGGGCACGCAGCACCTGATGCCGCGGTACGGCAAGGCCATCCACCCGTTCCCGCGCAAGCGGATCGACATCCTCTTCGGGCCTCCGGTCGACCTGAGCGACTTCGCGGGGCGCTCCGACCAGGTGGCGATGACGCAGGCGACCGATCGGCTCATGGCCGCGATCGCCGCCCTGCTCGGCGAGCTGCGCGGCGAGACGCCGCCCGCCGAGCGGTGGAACCCGACGTCCGCGGGACAGTCGGAGATCGGACGCTTCGAGGACGGCGACGACAGGCAGCTTGGTGGCTGACGTCGCGGTGCTGGGCGCCGGCAGCTGGGGCACGACGTTCGCGAAGGTGCTCGCCGACGGGGGCGCGGACACCGTGCTCTGGGCGCGCCGCCCCGAGGCGGCCCGCGAGATCGACGAGTCGCGCCGCAACACGCGCTACCTGCCGGGCATCACGCTGCCCGCGTCGCTGCACGCGACGAGCGACATCCGGGCGGCCCTCGACGGCGCATCCCAGGTGTACCTGGCCGTGCCGAGCCAGCAGCTGCGCCAGCTGCTGCGCGACCACGGCGAGGCGATCGAGGCCGAGGCGCCGGTCGTGAGCCTCATGAAGGGCGTCGAGGGCGGGACCGGGCTGCGGATGAGCGAGGTCATCGCCGAGGAGCTCGGCATCGACCCCTGGCGGATCGCCGTCGTGTCGGGGCCCAACCTGGCGCTCGAGATCGCGCAGGAGCAGCCGACCGCCGCGGTCGTCTCGTCGGTGAGCGCCATGACGGCGCGCGACGTCGCGAAGCGGGCGCGCAACGACTACTTCCACTCGTTCATCAACGCCGACGTGATCGGCACCGAGTTCGGCGGCGTGCTGAAGAACCTCGTCGCGCTCGCGATCGGCATCGTCGACGGCGTCGGCCACGGCGAGAACACGAAGGCCTCGATCATCACGCGCGGCCTCGCCGAGCTGACCGACTTCGCCGTCGCGCACGGCGCGGAGCGCGAGACGCTGCGCGGGCTCGCGGGCCTGGGCGACCTCATCGCGACCTGCGGCTCGCCGCTGTCGCGCAACTTCACCGCGGGACGGCTGCTCGGCATGGGCTACTCGCGCACCGACGTCATCGCCCGCATGGAGCAGGTGGCCGAGGGCCTCGCGTCCGTCGACCCGGTGGCGCAGCTCGCTGCCGCGAAGGGGGTGCGGATGCCCATCCTCGAGCAGGTGCGGCTCGTGCTCGACGGCGGCATGGACCCGCGCGACATCGCCCCGCACCTGACGACCGACGACGAGCCGATCGAGGAGTAGCACCGTGCCAGAGACCCTCCCAGGAGCCGCGCAGCGGATCCGCGTCGCCCTGCTCTTCGGCGGGCGGTCGAGCGAGCACTCCATCTCGTGCGCGACCGCCGGCAGCGTGCTGCGGCACCTCGACCGCGAGCGCTTCGAGCCGGTGGTCGTCGGCATCACGCCGGACGGCGCGTGGACCCTGTGGGACGGCGACCCGGCCGACCTCACCCTCGAGGCGATGCCCGTCCTGGCCGACAACGGCACGCGCGTGCGGCTCCCGCAGGTGGCGGGGGAGCGCGAGCTGAGCGTGCAGGACGAGGGCGGCGAGCGCTCGATCCCCGTCGACATCGTGTTCCCGATCCTGCACGGCCCGTTCGGCGAGGATGGCACGATCCAGGGGGCGCTCGAGCTCGCGGCGCTGCCGTACGTGGGCAACGGCGTGCTCGCGAGCGCCGTCGGCATGGACAAGCACTACACGAAGACGGTGCTGGAGCACGCGGGCATCCGCGTCGCGCCCTGGATGACCGTCTCGCGCGGCGAGTGGCTGCGCGATCCCGACGCGGTGCGCGCACGACTGGGCGACTTCCCGCTGCCGGTGTTCGTGAAGCCGGCGCGGGCGGGCTCGTCGGTCGGCGTCAGCCGGGTCGCGACGGTGCTCGACTTCGACCGCGCCATGGAGGTCGCGCTCGCCGAGGACTCCCGAGCGCTCGTCGAGGCCGGTGTCGCGGGCCGCGAGGTCGAGCTCGGCGTGCTCTCCGGCCGCGCGGGCGAGCTGCCGCGCGCGTCGCTGCCCGGCGAGATCGTGCTCGACGAGGGCCGCTTCTACGACTTCGACCTCAAGTACCTCGGCGGCGAGGGGGCGCGGATCGTCTGCCCAGCGCCGTTCGACGACGAGACGCTCGCGGCGCTGCAGCACTCGGCCGATCCGCGCCTTCCAGGCGATCGAGGGCGCGGGCCTCGCCCGTGTCGACTTCTTCGTCTCGCCCGAGCACGGGATCGTCGTGAACGAGATCAACACGATGCCCGGGTTCACGGCGATCTCGATGTTCCCGGTGCTGTGGCAGGCGAGCGGCATCGGCTACGCCGACCTCATCACCGAGCTCATCGAGCTCGGCATGCAGGAGGAGCGATAGCCACCCTGCTGACGGTCGGCCACGGCCGGCTCGACGGGGATGCGCTGCGGTCGCTGCTGACGGATGCGGGGGTCGAGGTCGTGGTCGACATCCGTCGCTTCCCGGGCAGCCGGGCCAACCCCGCGGCGGCGCGCGACGCGATCGCGGCCGAGCTGGGTGCGGCGGGGATCGAGTGGCGCTGGGAGGAGCGGCTCGGCGGCAGGCGACGCCTGCTGGCGGCCGAGGACGCCGTCTCGCCCGACGACTGGTGGCGCGTCGCGGCGTTCCGCGCCTACGCGGCGTGGACCCGCACCGACGACTTCGCGGCCGGGCTCGCGACCGTGCTCGCGGATGCGGCCGAGCGCCGCACCGCGGTCATGTGCTCGGAGGCCGTGTGGTGGCGATGCCACCGCCGCGTGGTCGCCGATGTCGCGTCCGTGCTGCACGGTGCCGACGTGCAGCACCTCATGCACGACGGTGCGCTGCGACCGCATCCGGTGAGCGAGGCGGCCGTCCTCGCCGACGGCGGCGTCCGATGGCCGGCGGCAGCTAGCGACTGACCTCCGCGTCGCGGGTCGCGCGGCCGGGGATGCGCGTGAGCGCGACGCCGGTCAGGCAGATGAGGCCGCCCAGCAGCGCGAGCGGCGGCGGCACCTCGGCGAGCAGCGCCCACGCCATGCCGGTCGCGATGACGGGCACGAGGTAGGTGGTGATGGCCAGGCGCCCCGCGGGCATCCGCTTGAGCGCGTACGCCCAGGCGAGGAACGCGATCGCGGTCGGCACGACGCCGAGGTAGACGACGCCGATCGTCGAGGCGACCGGCGCGGCCGCGAGCTGGGTCACGAGCGAACCGCCCCAGGGCAGGCTGACGACGACGCCGATCGCGACGCCGATGAGCGTGATCTGCAGCCCGGGGAGCGCCTCGAGCAAGGGCTTCTGCAGCAGCACCGCGATCGCGTAGGTGACGGCGGCGATGAGCGCGAGCACGACGCCCAGCAGGCTGAGCGAACCGGTCGCGGTGGCGGCGCCGATGATCGCGATGCCGCAGAAGGCGACGATCGCGCCGATGATGAGCCAGCGCGGGAAGCCCTCGCCGAGCAGGGTGCCCGCGACGATCGCGACGATGAGCGGCGCGACGTTGACGAGCAGCGCGGCCGTGCCGGGGTCGAGCAGGTGCTCGGCGG
Source organism: uncultured Actinomycetota bacterium (assembly GCA_963803465.1). Lineage (GTDB taxonomy): Bacteria > Actinomycetota > Actinomycetes > Actinomycetales > Microbacteriaceae > Agrococcus. The sequence goes on along the minus strand of CAWDMS010000004.1, from coordinate 356,013 downwards.
CGTTGAGCGCGAGGTTGTAGACGAGGAACCACGACACCCCGAAGACGCCGAGCAGGCCCCACTGCCGTCGCGTCGGCTGCACCCACGATCCGTGCACGAGCTGCGCGACGCCGAGCACGAGCGCCGCCACGGTGAGCCGGCCGAGCGTGAGCGCGCCGGGGTCGAAGTGGTCGGCGACGGCGCGGATCACGACGAACGCCGACGCCCACGCGAGCAGCGTCACGACGATCGCGACGACGACGGACGCTCGGGCGCGGAGAGGGGCGGGGGTCACCTCGCGAGCCTACGGTCGCGCGCGCGTCGCCACGAGCCGCGCAGCCGCCGCGCATCGGCAAGATCCCGCCAGCGTCGGCGCTCGCTCCGGCGTCCGCTCACCGCCGCCCGTCGGGCGGCTCGCGCAGCCACGGGTCGACCTCGCCGCGCAGCCACGCGCGCAGCATGGCGTTGAAGCGCTCGACGTCCTCCACGTTCCACACGTGGTGCATCCGCGGCGCGATGCGCGTCCGTGCCCGCGGCACGGCGCGGCGCAGCGCGGCGAGGGAGCGGCGCATGACCGCGGGCTCGCGCTCGCCCGCGACCAGCAGCATCCGCCCCGGGTAGTCGGCCAGTCCGTGGGGATCCCGCCGGCGTACACCTCGGCGAGCATCGCGGCTGCGGTGTCGCGGCGGATCGAGACGCCGTGGTCGACGTAGGGCTCGTGCGAGTCGGCGGGCAGGCCGAAGGCCACCGCCTGGGCCTTCCAGAACCAGCGGCGATCCCACAGCGCGAGCTGCAGCGCGCGAGGTCGCGCGCGCCGCGCCGCCGACGCGCTCGACCGCCGCCCCGCTCGCGAGCACCGAGGCGACGAGGGCCGGGTGCCGCGCGGCGAGGTGCAGCGCCACGACGCCGCCGAGCGAGAGCCCGACGACGTCGACGCCGGGATGGTCGCCGGATGTCGCTCGCGAGGCGCCGGATGCGCGCGGCCACGTCGTCCGCGGCGCCCGCGAGGCCCGGCCACGGCTCGGCGACCCGCGCGCCGAAGCCGGGCAGGTGCGGGTGTGAGGGTGAGCCGGTCCTGGAGCGCGGCGAGCTGCGGCTCCCACATCCAGTTGGCGACGTTGCCGCCGTGGAGCAGGACACCGACGGGCCGGTGCCCGCCGTCGTCGGTCGGCGGGTGCGCCTCGGGGAAGGCCCGGTCACGCGAGCTGCTCCTCGAGCGAGTCGAGCCACTCGAGCTCGGTGCGCACGTGGCGGATGCCGTGGTCGAGCGTGGCGAGCCGCAAGCGCTGCGCGCGCGTCCGGGCGGGCGGCGTCGCGTCGCGGATGCCCTCGTAGACGGCGCGCTGCTCGAGCGCGGCCGCCCGGCGGCGATCGACGAGCGCCGCGACGTCGGCGTCGTCGAGCGCGTCGGCCAGGAAGACGCGCGCGAGGAACGCCTCGCGCTCGGGCTGCCGGTCGAGGTCGGAGCGCAGCCACGCGACGAGCGCCTCGCGGCCGGCGGCGGTGAGGTGGTGCTCCTGCCGGTCGGGCGGCGTTCGTGCCGGGCACGATCGTGACGCTCGCGAGGCCCTGCTCGACGAGCGCGGCGAGCGTGCGGTAGATCTGCGCCTTGTCGGCCGACCAGAGGTGGGCGACGGTCGAGTCGAAGTGCCGCTTGAGGTCGGAGCCGGTCATGGGCGCGATCGCGAGCATGCCGAGGATGATGCGGGAGAGGATCACGACCCTAGTCGACCATGCGACTAGTGGACATGTCAACAAGCGGGTGCCGCGAGGTCAGCGGCGCCTGCCAGGATGCGGCCATGAGCGAAGACGCCAAGGAGACCCTCGTCCGCTACCTCGCGGTGCAGCGCGATGCGCTGCGCTGGAAGCTCGAGGGCGTGTCGGAGCGCGAGGCGCGCATGCCGATGACGCCCACGGGCACGAACCTGCTCGGGCTCGTCAAGCACGTCGCCTCCGTCACCGCGGGCTACCTCGGCGACTGCGTCGGGCGACCGTTCCCCGAGCACCTGGCGTGGAACGACGACGACGCCGAGGACAACGCCGACATGTGGGCGGGCCCCGACGAGTCGATGGTGTCGGTGCTCGAGCTCTGGGATCGGGCGTGGGCGCACGCCGACGACTCGGTCGCCGAGCTGCCGCTCGACGCGCCCGCGCACGTGCCGTGGTGGGGCGACCGAGGGGACACGACGCTGCACCGCCTGATCGTGCACCTCATCGCCGAGATCGCGCGCCACGCGGGGCACGCCGACATCGTGCGCGAGTCGATCGACGGCGCCGCGGGGCTGCGCGACGGCGTCTCGAACCTGCCGGAGCAGGACGCCGCGTGGTGGGCCGCCTACGTCGAGCGGCTGCGCGCGACCGCCGAGGCGGCGGGCGACTGACGCCGCCGCATCGGCAGATGTCCGGCCTGCTGCTCGAGCGTCACGACACCCGAGCAGCAGCTCGACGCTCGCGGGCGAAGCCGCCCGCGCTGCCGACCTACAGCCCGTGCGGGTTCTGCGGGTCGGCGCCCTCCGCCGGGTCGGCCTTCGGGTCGGTCTCCGGGTCGGTCTCGCCGGTGAGCGCCTCGGCCTCGCCGGGATCGCCGTAGCCGCCCTCGACGACGGGCTCGTCCTGGCTCGCGTGGTCGTGGCCGGCGCTGCTCGTGCTGGTCGCTCATGGTGTCTCCCTCCGGGCGGCTCCCTCGCCGCACACGCCCGACCGTACGCCCGCTCCCTGAAGGCCGCCAGCGCATCTGCCGCACGCCGCGCAGCGGCCGGGCGGCGGATGCGTCAGGCGCTGACGGTCATGCGGCCCCGGGCCGCGTCGATGCGCTCTGCGGCGAGTGCCTCGGCGGCCTCGAGCGGCGTGATGCCGCGCTCGCGGGCGCTCGCGAGCACGTCGCGGAGGGTGTCGCCGATGCCCGTGAGGCGCTCGGCGATCGCGGGCCACTCGAGGCCGTCGGCCATGCCCTGCAGGTGGATGACGCCGCCCGCGTTGACGACGAAGTCGGGCGCGTAGACGATGCCGCGCGCCGCGAGGCGCTCGGCGCCGGAGTGCTCGGCGAGCGGGTTGTTGGCGGGGCCGACGACGGCGCGCACGGGCAGCCGGTCGATCGCCTCGTCGGTGAGGATGCCGCCGAGGCCGGCGGGCACGAAGACGTCGGCGGGGGTCGTGAGCGCCTGATCCGGTGCGATCCAGCGGGCGCCGAGGTCGTCGGCGAGCTGGCGCTTGCGCTCGTCGATGTCGGTGACGACGAGCGTGGCGCCGTGGCCCGCGAGCATGCGGGCGAGCCGGCCGCCGACCTGGCCGAGGCCCGAGATCACGAAGGAGCGCTCGTCGATGCGATCGGAGCCGAAGGCTGCCTCGAGCGTCGGCGCGATCGACGAGTAGACGCCGAGTGCGGTGGCGCCCGCGGGCTCGCCCGCACCGCCGTTCTCGGCCGGGAGGCCCACGACGTGCGCGGTGCGCTCGCGCACGACGAGCATGTCGTGCTCGGTCGTGCCGACGTCCTCGGCGGTGCGGTAGCGGCCGTCGAGCGACTCGATCATGTCGCCGAGGTCGAGCAGCGCCGCGCGGCGACGGTCGCCGTCGACCGGGGTGCCGAGGGGGAGCGCGATGACCGACTTGCCGCCGCCGGCGTCGAGCCCGGCGGCCGCGTTCTTCAGCGTCATCGCGGCCGAGAGGCGCAGCGCATCGGCCTGGCCGTCGGCCCAGGTCGGGTAGGTCCACATGCGGCAGCCGCCGAGCGCGGGTCCGAGGACGCTCGAGTGCAGTGCGACGGTGATGACGAGACCGCTCCTCGCGCCCATCGATGTCAGGACGCGTTCGTGCGAGAACTCGGGGATGGCGCTCATGGCAGCTCTCCTAGGTGCATGGCGACGTGGATCTCACGGCGCTGTGAGTGTGTGCCGCGGGTCGCGCGGCTGCTCCGATCATCACCCCGATGCGCGATCCGCGCAAGCGGCGGAAGCCGGGTTGCGCGAGGCGCGCAGGACGGTGCCACGGCGATGCTCGAGAATGCGCAGGACGACCTGCCGCGTTGCGCAGTCGGGCGCGCACGATGCCCGTCGCCGCCGTCGCACGCTACCCGGGCGGGGTCATCCGCGCCCTGGTCGACCGGTCGTGCGCGAGGGCCCGCAGGTCGTCGATGAGCGGCATGCTCGCGAACGCGAGCAGGATGCAGGCGGTCGGCACGACCGTGACGAAGCCGATCGCGCTGTAGGCGAGCGCCCCGAGCAGGCCGCCCAGGAAGAACGTGCCGACCAGGAGCGAGTGCAGTGCGAGCCGCGAGCGATCGGCGCGCACCGGCTCCGGGTCGCCTCGCCGGTTCGGGTAGGCGAGCTTGCCGAGCTCGATGCCGATGTCGGTGATCATGCCCGTGACGTGCGTCGTGCGGATCTGCGCATCCGAGATCTTCGTGATGATCGCGTTCTGCAGGCCCATCGTGAGGCCGAGCAGCGCGATCAGCGCCCAGCTGCGGTCGGTGGCCGAGAGCTCGTGCGCGACCAGGCCGATCAGCAGCACGAGCACGGCCTCGACGAGCAGCACGTTGGCGTAGCGGCTGCGCAGGCCGCGTCGACGCCCCCAGTTGAACAGCATCGCGCACGCTGCCGCGCCCACGACGAAGGCGCCGATGCCGATGAGGCACAGCAGCGCGACGTCGAGCGCGCCGGTGGCCAGCGTGTCGGCGAGCATCGCGGTGAGCCCGGTCATGTGCGACGTGTAGAGGGCGATCGCCATGAAGCCGACCGAGTTGACGATGCCGGCGGTCAGGGCGAGGAGCACCGCGAGGTCGCGGTTCGAGCGCACCGAGCGATCGGGCCCGGCGAGACCCCGCAGGTGCGCCCGGATGCGTGCAGGCACGCTCGAGCGCGCCTCGGGGGCCTGCGCGGGTGCCATGCCCCCGAGGCTAGTGCGGCAGGTGGGCGCTGGCCGCGGCTCCTCGCGGCGTCAGCGCGCGGGGCGGTGACCGTCCGGGTCGCCGTCGAGACCCTCTCCCTCGACCACGATCTCCTCGCGCTGCACCGGCACCTGGATGGTCTGCATCTCGGTGACGATCCGGCGGCGGAGGCGCGGCGTGCCGGTCGCACCCGCACCGGCCGCACTCGCACCCGCACCGGCGGCACTGGCGCCGGCGACGGCGCCAGCACCGGCGAGCGCCGGCGGCCGAGTCCCGATGCTCGTCCCGCGAGCCGTCGGTGTCGCGCGAGCCGTGCGCGTCGTGCTCGTCATCCCGATGGCCCCGCTGCGCCTGCGCGCCCGCATCCGACCCGTGCTGCATCGGCGGCTGCACGCCGTAGTAGCGGTAGAGCTCGGCCTCGTGCTCGACGGTCAGCTCGGAGGCGTCGTCGATGCGCGGGGCGTCGTGCACGAACGACTTCTCGTAGGGCACGAGCAGCTCGTCGCCGCGCTCGGTGGCCTCGGCGACGGGCACGAACGACTCGTGCGTGCCGAAGAGCCCGGTGTGCACGGTCATCCAGGTGGGGTCATCCGTGCCCTCGAGCACGAAGACCTGGCCGACCTTGCCGATCCTGCGGCCGTCGCTGCCGAAGACCTCGCGTCCCGGGAGCGCGTCGATGTTGCCTTGGAACGTCACGATGTACCTCCATCGGTGCGGTTCCTCGCTGCGCTGCGGGCGTGCGGCCCGACCCGCCCAGCGAGGGCGGCTGATGCCTGCCGCGACGGTATGCCCGCTTCCTGAGCGCGCCATGACAGCGCTGCGCGCTCAACTGATGCGGAAGCCCTCGTCGCCGCGCGCCTCGACGTCGACGGCGTCGACCCGGTCCACCCTGGCCGACGACGGCCCGTGCGCGAGCCACGCAGCCATCGCGTCGACGGCATCCGCCGTGCCCTCGACCTCCGCCTCGACGGTGCCGTCGAAGCGGTTGCGCACGCTGCCCGCGACGCCGAGGCGGTCGGCCTCGGCGCTCGCGGCCCAGCGGAAGCCGACGCCCTGCACGCTCCCGTGCACGACGAAGCGGCGTCGGATGCGGTCGGTCGTCAGCGCTGCTCCCGCGGCTGCTCGGCGTTGGGCTCGACCGCGCCCTCGTCGACCTGCTGCGGCTGGTCGGCGTCGAACCCGGTCGGGCGCGGCTCCTCGGCCTGCTCGTGCAGCATGCCGTCGCCGTGCACGGGCTTGCCCGTCTGCTCGTCGATGCCGGCGCCGGCCTGGCCCTCGGACGGGTCGAACTCGTTGTGCCGCGAGTCGAAGGAGTCCGCGCCGCCGGTGCCGGCCGCGGGAGCCTGCTGGTAGATCTGGTCGTCCTCGCGGTTGTCGTGCGCGGCGGTCGAGTCCTGGCCGAGCGCGTCGTCGTGGCGGTCGGGCTGGCTCGCGCCCGCGTCGGGCTCGTCCGCGCCCCGGTAGACCGGGGCGCCCTCGCGACTGTCGTGCTGGGGGTTGTCGTCGTGCGTGGCCATGTTCGCTCCTTGAACCTGCGCCCGGGAACCTGCGCCCGGGCGGCGCTGTGGCACCACGGTACGGCCGCTGCCTGTGGGTCGACAGAGCGTCGGCCGGGCGGTCGCGCGGGCGATCAAGTCGCGTCTGGCGCGGGAGCCGGATGCGGCGCAGGATGCACGCAGGAGGTGCCGAGATGGCGCAGTTCACAGATGGTTTCAGCAGCTTCGCCGCGCCCGACCTCGAGGCGGCCCGCGCGTTCTACCGCGACGTGGTGGGTCTCGACGTGGGCGAGGTGATGGGGCAGCTCTCGCTCACGCTGCCCGGCGGCGCGCGGGTGTTCGTCTACCAGAAGGACGACCACCAGCCGGCCGTCTTCACGGTGCTCAACCTCGTCGTCGGCGACGTGGCGGCGAGCGTCGACGACCTGGTCGGCAGGGGCGCCGCGTTCGAGCAGTACGACGGCTTCGACCAGGACGAGCGGGGCATCGCGAGCGGTCTGGGGCCCGACATCGCATGGTTCACCGACCCGGCCGGCAACATCATCTCGGTCATCGGCGAGGAGACGGGCGAGAGCAGCTGACGCTCGCCGGGTCGGGCGCCTCCCGCGTCGCCGGTAGGCTGACCTGTTGTGGCACTCACGATCGGCATCGTCGGACTCCCCAACGTGGGCAAGTCGACCCTCTTCAACGCTCTCACCAAGAACACCGTGCTCGCGGCGAACTACCCGTTCGCCACGATCGAGCCGAACATCGGGGTGGTCGAGCTGCCGGACGAGCGGCTGACGCGACTCGCCGAGATCCACGGATCGCAGCGCATCCTGCCCGCCGCCCTGTCGTTCGTCGACATCGCCGGCATCGTCAAGGGCGCGAGCGAGGGCGAGGGCCTCGGCAACAAGTTCCTCGCGAACATCCGCGAGGCGGACGCGATCGCGCAGGTCGTGCGCGGATTCGGCGACAGCGACGTCGTGCACGTCGACGGCGCCGTCGACCCGGCCTCCGACATGGAGACGATCAACACCGAGCTCATGCTCGCCGACCTGCAGACGCTCGAGAAGGCGATCCCGCGCCTCGAGAAGGAGCTGAAGGGCAAGAAGATCGACGCCGCCGTGCTCGCGGCAGCCGTCGAGGCGAACGAGATCCTGAACTCGGGGCGCACGCTCTCGCAAGCGGGGTTCGACACGACGCCGATCAAGGAGCTCGGGCTCCTCACCGCGAAGCCCGTGCTGTTCGTCTTCAACGTCGACGAGGCGGTGCTCTCCGACGCCGCGAAGAAGGCAGAGCTGGCGGCGCTCGTCGCGCCCGCGAAGGCCGTCTTCCTCGACGCGCAGGTGGAGTCGGAGCTCGTCGACCTCGACCCGGCGGAGGCGCTCGAGCTGCTGCAGTCGCTCGGCCAGGAGGAGTCGGGGCTCGACCAGCTCGCTCGCATCGGCTTCGAGACGCTCGGCCTGCAGACCTACCTGACCGCCGGCCCCAAGGAGTCGCGCGCCTGGACGATCCGCAAGGGCTGGACCGCCCCGCAGGCCGCCGGCGTCATCCACACCGACTTCGAGCGCGGCTTCATCAAGGCCGAGGTCGTCTCGTTCGAGGACCTGGATGCTGCGGGCTCGATGGCCGAGGCGAAGGCCGCCGGCCGGGTGCGCATCGAGGGCAAGGACTACGTGATGGTCGACGGCGACGTGGTGGAGTTCCGCTTCAACGTGTAGGAACGCTCGACGTCGGGATCGGGCGAGCGTACCGTGGCTGCATGACGGAGCAGCAGCGCTACACCGTGGTGTCCGTGCACGACGGCTACGAGGTGCGTGCGTATCCCGCCCACATGCTCGCGCAGGTCGACGCCGCAGGGTCGTTCTTCGAGGCGGGCAATCGGGGCTTCAGACCGCTCATCCGCTACATCACATCGTCGAACATCTCGATGACGGCACCGGTGATCCAGGCTCCCAGCGCCGCGAAGAGGTACACGGTGAGCTTCGTGATGCCGGCCGGTGCCACGCGCGTGCCGGCTCCGACCGACGCTTCCGTCCGCACCGTGGCAGTCCCCGAGAGACATGTCGCCGCCCGAAGGTTCAGCGGTGGATCGAACGAGACGCGATACCAGCGGAACGCCGACGCACTCGAGGCCGCACTTGCTCGGGATGGCAGAGCAGTCGAGGGATCGGTCTACTTCGCTCGTTACGACCCGCCCTGGAAGCCCGGATTCCTGAAGCGAAACGAGGCGCTCGTCGCGCTCGCGTGACGCGCCGAGCATGATGGGTCGCGCGGAGGAAGAACCCGGTGAAGTTGCGCTTCAGCGTGCATGAACGCTCCTGCTCTCTCGGGCGTCGAGTCCGCCGGCCTCCACGCATGCCCCTCGCGTCCTCGCGGCGCGCACGCGGTTCACGGCGCGCGAGTGCGCGATCTGCAGCAGCCAGGTGATCGCCGTGCCCCGCTCCGGGTCGAACCGCTTCGCGTGCCTCCACGCGTCGAGGTAGACCTCTCGGGTGACCTCTTCGGCGTGCGCGCGGTCCATGACGATGCGCAGCACGAGACCGAAGACGCGCAGCGACGTGTCGTCGTACACCTGGGCGAACGCACGCTGCTCGCCGTCGCCGGCCCGCACCAGCCGCTGCTCGGTCGTCTCCATCATCGTCAGCATCACCGGAGCGACGAAGCGCGCGTCCGCGATCGCGGCATCTGCTGGCGCGGATTCGTTCATGATCGAACTATATGCCCGGCTAACCAGTCTTGACTACCGCGATCTTGGGACGGCGACGGGCCGGTCGGGTCAGCTCGTCGTGCCTGCGACGAGCGCAGCTGGCGTGGCGACGCCCGAGGGTTGATCTCGTCGGACTCGCCCTTTGACGGCCCGATGCGGAGCGAGGACAGTACGGAGAGCGGGCCCCGCGCCCGACCGAGGTGGTGCTCCATGAAGCGATCCGCACGATGCGTCTGAAGCGATCGGTGCTCTGCGTCGTCGCCGTCCTCGTCCTCGTGGGCTGCGCGAGCGCCACACCGACGATCGAGCCGTCCGTGCAGCCGAGCCCGACGGCCGGTCTACCGGCCCTCGAGGCGAGCCTCGACCGGCTCCTGGACGCAGGTCTCAACGGCGCCGCGCTCGTCGCGAGGGACGGCGAGATCCTCTATGCGAAGGGCTTCGGCATGGCCGATGCTGCCTCGGATCGCGCCAACGACCCGGAGACCCGGTTCCGGATCGGCTCGATCACCAAGCAGTTCACGGCGATGGCGATCCTCCTCCTCGAGTCCCGAGCGCTCATCGAGCGCAGCGACTCGATCTGCGACCACATCGACGAGTGTCCCGCGGGATGGCAGGCCGTGACCATCGAGCACCTGCTCGCCCACACGTCAGGGATCGCCGACTTCACCGAGCAGCCGGACTTCGACGGCCTCGCGGCAGCGACCCCGGCCGAGACCGTGGCGGGCGTCGCCGACATCCCGCTCATGGGCGAGCCCGGCGCGTCGTTCCGCTACACGAACACGGGCTACGTGCTGCTCGGCATGGCGATCGAGACGGTGTCGGGGAAGCCCTACGCGGCGTTCCTGCAGGACGAGATCCTCGGCCCGCTCGGGATGCAGGACTCGGGATACGAGGACGGCGACACCCCGGGCCTGGCCACCGGCTACTCGACCGACTTCGACGTGGCGGATCCGCTCGCGATGGAGGTGCCGTACGCGGCGGGCGGCCTGTACTCGACGGTGCTGGACCTCCATCGGTGGCAGGAGGCGCTGTACACGGAGCAGCTGGCGCCCGTGGCGGCCATGGCCCGGTACTTCACCCCGCTCGTGGAGGAGACCGGGGTCCCCGGCTTCGGCTACGCCTACGGGCAGTTCGTGGGCGAGGACGACGGCTCGAGGATCGTCCAGCACGACGGCGGCATCAACGGCTTCGTCTCGTTCATGGCTCGGTACCCGGACGACCACATCACCGTGGTCCTGCTCGCCAACCGCGAGGCATCGCCCGAGCTCGGGCGGCTCGCCATGACCGCGGCCCAGTTCGCACGAGAGGCCCCCTGAGCAGCGACCGGGTCCTGCATCGCGGGCCGGGCACAGCGTGATCGGCGTCTCCCCAGCCCGACACGGCAGGCTGGACCCATGACGAATCCCTCCGCCGCCATGCTCGTGATCGGCGACGAGATCCTGTCGGGGCGCACGCGCGAGGCGAACGCCTTCCACCTCGCCGGTCGGCTCGGGACGGTCGGCATCGACCTGCGCGAGATCCGCGTCGTGCCCGACGACCACGACGTCATCGTCGACGCGCTCACCGCCCTGCGCGCGAGCCACACGCACGTGTTCACCTCCGGCGGCATCGGGCCGACGCACGACGACATCACCGCGGATGCGGTGGCCGACGCGTTCGGTGTCGGGATCGACGTGCGCGACGACGCTCGCGCGCTGCTGCAGGCGGCGGTCGGCCACGGGAGGACGCTCACCGCCGAGCACCTGCGCATGGCACGGATCCCGCACGGCGCCGCGCTCATCGCCAATGGCATCAGCGGTGCGCCGGGGTTCAGCATCGGCAACGTGCACGTCATGGCGGGCGTGCCCGCGATCTTCGTCGTCATGCTCGATGCGCTGCTGCCGAGCCTCGAGGCCGGTCGACCGGTCCTCTCGCGCGAGGTGCGCTTCGAGGTGGGCGAGGGCCGCATCGCGGCACCGCTGCGCGACCTCGCCGCCGAGATGCCCGACCTCAGCATCGGTTCCTATCCGTTCCAGGACGGGGCCGGCTACGGCACCAACATCGTCGTCCGTGGCACCGATCCGGCGCTCATCGACCGGGCGATCGAGCGACTCGAGCGCATCAAGGCCGCGCACGGCTGAGCTCCGTGCGAGGCGCACAGGGGGACCGGATTGGCGCGGGGCGCGCCGCTGTGCCAACCTTCGAGCGTGAGCGGAATAGTCGACCGGGAAGAGATCGTCGCGCAGATCGTGGCGAAGCTGACGGAGAAGCACCCCGACTACGACCGCGACGAGGTGGAGCGCGTGGCGCGCGCCGAGCTCGCGGAGCTCGAGCACAGCCCGGTGCAGGACTTCCTGCTCGTGCTCACAGAGCGCGCGACGAAGAAGCGGCTGAAGCGCAAGCCGTAGCCGCAGCAAGCCCGAGCGGTAGCAAGCCTGAGCCGTTCGTGAGCGAGGGCCCCTCCCGCGGCGGCCGCCTGCGCGTCTAGCATTCGGGCATGGCAACGACACTCGCCGATCCGCGCTCCAGCGCGGGAGCCTCGGCGGTCGCGCTCGGGCTCGCCACCGGCGCCGCGATCGCGCTCGCCGCGGCCGATGCCGTCTGGTTCGGCATCCCCACCGCCGACGGGCCGGGCGTGACGCTCCTGTACGTCGTCGGGTGGCTGCTGCTGGTCTGGGCGGCCGTGGTCGCCCTCGCGACCGTCGTGCACCTCGTGCGCTCGGCCAGCGCCGGTCGGCGTCAGACGCCCCTCGAGATCGTGCTCATCGCGGCGGCCGCTCGCCGTCGTCGTGGGCGTGCTCCTCGCGCATCCGATGTTCGGCAGCGGCCAGGGCTTCGGCAGCGCACTCGGCTGAGCGCAGCCCGCGAGGTCACAGCGACCTCGCGAGAGACTGGCCGGATGGATGCACCAGGACGCTCGTCGCACGACCCCGGCCTGGCGCGCGTGCGCGTGCGAGGCGCGAGGGAGCACAACCTCAAGAGCGTCGACCTCGACATCCCGCGCGACGCGCTCGTCGCGTTCACCGGCATCTCGGGCTCCGGCAAGAGCTCGCTCGCGTTCGGCACCATCTATGCCGAGTCGCAGCGCCGCTACTTCGAGTCGGTCGCGCCCTACGCCCGGCGGCTGATCAGCCAGGTCGGCAGCCCCGACGTCGACTCGATCGGTGGGTTGCCGCCGGCCGTCGCCCTGCCGCAGCAGCGCTCGGGCGGTTCGGCGCGCTCGACCGTCGGCAGCGCCACCACGATCGCGAACGTGCTGCGGATGCTGTACTCCCGCGTGGGCACGTACCCGCAGGGCGCGCCGATGCTCCTCGCCGAGGACTTCTCCATGAACACGGTGCAGGGCGCGTGCCCCACGTGCCACGGGCTCGGCCGCGTGCACGACGTCCCGGAGGCGCTCATGGTGCCGGACGACTCGCTCTCGATCCGCGACGGCGCGCTCGCCGCCTGGCCCACCGCGTGGCACGGCAAGCAGCTGCGGGACAGCCTCATCTCGCTCGGCTACGACATCGACATCCCGTGGCGGGAGGTGCCCCGCGAGCAGCGCGAGTGGGCGCTGTACACCGAGGAGTCGCCCAAGGTGCCGGTGTTCACCGATCGCGGGCCGGCGGAGGTGCGGAAGGCCGTCGCCGCCGGCGTCGAGCCGCGGTACATGAGCACGTTCCAGGGTGTGCGGAGCTTCGTGCTGAGCACCTTCGCGACCTCGAAGAGCGCCCGGATGCGCGAGCGCGCCGCGGCGTTCATGGTGAGCGTCCGCTGCCCCGAGTGCGGCGGTCGGCGCCTGAAGCCGGAGGCGCTCGCGGTGACGTTCGAGGGCCGCGACATCATCGAGCTCGCCGCGATGCCGCTCGACGACGTCGCCGCGGTGCTGCGCGCCGTGCTCGAGCCCGGCTGGGTGCCGCGCGCGGCCTCCGGCGATCGCCGCCCCCGAGCAGCTGCTCGCGGCGCGACGACTCGTGACCGACGTGCTCGCGCGCCTCGGACCCATCATCGATCTCGGGCTCGGCTCGCTCTCGCTCGACCGGGCCACGTCGACCCTGTCGTCGGGCGAGCTGCAGCGGATGCGGCTCGCGACGCAGGTGCTGTCGCAGCTGTTCGGCGTCGTCTTCGTGCTCGACGAGCCGTCGGCAGGGCTGCATCCTGCCGACACCGAGTCGCTGCTCCGCATCCTCACGACGCTGCGCGACACCGGCAACACGGTCTACTTCGTCGAGCACTCGCTCGACGTGATCCGGCAGGCGGACTGGATCGTCGACATCGGACCGGGCGCCGGCGCCGAGGGCGGCACCGTGGTCTACTCCGGCGAGCTCGACGGGCTGCGCGACGCGAGCGGCTCGGTGACGCGGCGCTACCTCTTCGACGCGCCGGAGGTCGCGCCGGAGCCGCGGACGCGACGGGCCGGCGACGACCGCCTCGAGCTGAGCGGCGTCACCGCGGCACAACGTGCGTCGACCTCTCGGTCGCCTTCCCGCTCGGCGCGCTCACCGCCGTCACCGGGGTCTCAGGATCGGGCAAGTCCACGCTCGTCGTGCAGGCGCTGCCCGACCTGCTGCGCGCGAGCCTCGCCACCGAGGTCGACGAGCACGCGTCCGGCAGCGACGAGCCGGCCGGTCCGCCCGACGACCCGCTCGCCCAGACGACGGTCGCCGAGACGACCGGCCGTGCCCGCGGCCCCAAGGACCGCCTGCGGCGCATCGTGCAGGTGAGCCAGAAGCCGATCGGCCGCACCTCGCGCTCGAACGTGGCCACCTACACGGGGCTCTTCGACCGGGTGCGGGCGCTGTTCGCCGCGACGCCCGAGGCGCGCAGCCGCCGCTACGGCGCGAGCCGGTTCTCCTTCAACGTGGTGGCCGGGCGGTGCCCGACGTGCAAGGGCGAGGGGACCATGGAGGTGGAGCTGCTCTTCCTCCCGACGGTCCATGCGCCCTGCGCGACCTGCGGCGGCACCCGGTACAACCCGGAGACGCTCGAGGTCGAGCTCGACGGGCGGACGATCGCCGACGTCCTCGCGATGAGCGTCAGCGATGCGCGAGCATGGTTCACCGACGCCGAGGTGCACCGCCACCTCGACGCGCTGCTCGACGTCGGCCTCGGCTACGTCTCGCTCGGGCAGCCGGCGCCGCAGCTCTCCGGCGGGGAGGCGCAGCGCGTGAAGCTCGCCTCCGAGCTGCGTCGCGGCCAGCGGGGCGACACCCTCTACCTCCTCGACGAGCCCACCTCCGGGCTGCACGCGGCCGACGCCGATCGGCTGCTCGCGCACCTGCACCACCTCGTCGACGGCGGCAGCACGGTCATCATGGTCGAGCACGACATGCGGATCGTCGCCGAGGCCGACTGGGTGATCGACCTGGGTCCGGGCTCCGGGGATGCGGGCGGCACGGTCGTCGCGGAGGGCACGCCCGAGCAGGTCGCGGCGGTCGACGCGAGCCGGACGGCCCCGTACCTCGCGGCAGCGCTCGAGCACAGGTCTAGCGTGGCGGCACGACCCTGACGAGAAGGCGACCATGAAGCTCCTCCTCACCTCCGCCGGCATCAGCAACGCGAGCATCGCCGAGGCGCTCGTCGAGCTGCTCGGCAAGCCCATCGCCGAGTCGACCGCGCTCTTCATCCCGACCGCGATCCACCCGTTCCCGGGCGGCGGCGGGCATGGCGTACGAGGCGATCACCGGAGCGGCTTCGAGCCCGCTGGCCGGTCTCGGCTGGAAGTCGCTCGGCGTGCTCGAGCTCACGGCGCTGCCGACCATCCGTCCCGAGAGCTGGGTCCCGATGGTCCGCGAGGCCGACGCCCTGCTCGTCTGGGGCGGCGACGTGCTCTACCTCTGCCACTGGATGCGGAGGTCGGGGCTCGCGGACCTCCTGCCGTCGCTCGAGGCGGTCTACGTGGCGATGAGCGCGGGCAGCATCGCGGTGACGCCGTACAACTGCGACGCGGAGTTCGACCTCGAGTTCGTGCCCGACGGCAGCGACATGGCATCGCACGCGGAGCCGCTCGGGCTCGTCGACTTCACGCTGTATCCGCACTTCGGCGATGCCGACATGCCCGACACCTCGCGGGCCAACATCGAGCGGTGGGCGTCCGGCATCCCGGTCCCGACCTACGCGATCGACGATGCGACGGCGATCGCGGTCGTCGACGGCACGGTGGAGGTCGTCTCCGAGGGCGACTGGGAGCGCTTCACGCCTCCGGCGTCCGGAGCCGACCGGCAATAGGGCCGCCGAGCAGCCAGGTCACGCGCGAGAGACTGGTCGGCACGCGATCGGAGGGGGGCCGCATGGACGCGGATGTCATCGTGATCGGGGCGGGCCTCGCCGGGCTGCAGAGCGCGCGGCGGCTCGAGGCCGGCGGCCGCACCGTGATGGTCGTCGAGGCCGAGGATGCGGTCGGGGGCAGGGTGCGCACCGACGTGATCGACGGCTTCCGCTGCGATCGGGGCTTCCAGCTGCTGAACCCCGCCTACCCCGCGGTGCAGCGCTGCATCGATGTGGATGCGCTCGGGCTGCAGCGCTTCGGGGTCGGCGCGATCGTGCGCACCGGCGGTCGCACCGTCACCCTCGCGCATCCGCTGCGGCACCCGCGGCACCTGCTCGCGACGCGCGACGAGCGGGCTCACCCCCGCGTCCGACCTCCTCGCGCTCGCCCGCTGGCTCGGGCCGACGCTGCTGCGCGCCCGCACCGCGTCGCGCGCGCCCACGCGACCAGACGCTCCGTGCGTCGTTCGACGACGGCCGCGCTGACGGGCCGACTGCGACGGGACGTGCTCGACACGTTCCTCGCGGGCGTGCTCGCCGACAGCACCGGCGCGAGCTCGGCGAACTACGTGCGCCTGCTGCTCCGCTCCTTCGCGCTCGGCGTGCCCGGGCTCCCGCGCGAGGGGATGCAGGCGCTGCCCGAGCAGCTGGCGGCAGCGCTCGCGGCGCCGGTGCGGCTGCGCACGGCGGCGCGCGACCTCCGCGAGACGGCAGACGGCGTGCAGGTCATGACCGACGCCGGTGCGATCCGCGCGAGGGCAGCCGTCGTCGCGGTCGGACCGCAGGATGTCGCCGGGCTCTCCCCGCTCGCCGCCCCCGACACCCACGGGCTGACGACCTGGTGGTTCCGAGCGACGGGGCAGCCGCGCACGGGCCCGTTCCTGCTGCTCGACGCCTCCCGCCCGGGCGGGGGACCGGCGGGGCCGATCTGGAACACTGCGGTCATCTCCGAGGTCGCGCCGTCGTACGCACCTCGAGGGCAGCACCTCGTGCAGGCGACCACGCTGCTCGACCGTCCGGACGGCCGCGCGAGCGAGGCCGACGTGCGCCGCGACCTCGCGCGCCTCTTCCGCACGTCGACGCGTCGGCTGGGAGGTGCTCGCGCACCATGTCGTGCCGCACGCCGTGCCGGCGCAGCGACCGGGTCCGATCGCTCGCGGACCCGTGTGGACGGGGGAGCGCGTGCTCGTCACGGGCGACCATCGCGAGACGGCATCGATCCAGGGCGCGCTGGTCGCCGGCGATCGCGGGGGTCGAGCCGTGGAGCGCCGCCTCAGCGAGCGCAGCTGATGCAGGTCGTCGCGTCGGGGCGCGCTTCGAGCCGTTCCGGCGCGATCGGGCCGCCGCACACCGCGCAGATGCCGTCGTCGCCGGCGGAGAGCCGGGCCGCGGCGGCGTCGATCGCGGCGAGCGCGGCGACCTCCGTCTGCCGCAGCCCCTCGAGCCTCGACCACTCCGACGACAGCGAGACCCCGTCGGGGTCGTGCTCGTCGTCGTCGTGCTGCCGCTCCCGCATGCTGCGCAGCTCGGCGAGCTCGCGCTCGACCTCCGCGAGCGCCGCGACGAGCTCGGCGCGACGCTCGGCGATGCCGTCCGCTCGGCTGCCCGTCACCGCGCACACCTGACGCGCACGAGCGCATCCAATCGTGAGCACGCAGCGATCATCCGGCCAGGCTAGTCGCCGACCTGCGCGCGGACGTTCTCCACAGTCGCGTCGTCCGCGCGTCCTGACCCATGCAGCGAGCGACGACACTCGCCGCATGGGAATCAGGTACTACGCATACGCCTTCGACGCCGAGATGACTGAGCGGGCGCTCGCCGATCCGCGCAGCGTGATCTCAGACGACCCGCTCGCCGATGCGTGGGGGCTGCCGCATGGGTTCACCAGCGGCACGACACGCTTCGAGCAGAGCGTTCCTGAGGACGATCTGCTCTACCTCGACAAGGCGTGGTCGCTGCTGCAGGCGCTCACCGCACCGCAGGACGGTGACGAGGAGCCCCGGCCTGCGTACCGAATGTTCGAGGGTCGGGTGACCGACACCGACACGGGATGGCTGTCGTGGGTGCGGGCGCTGACGCCGGGCGAGGTCGCGGCCATCGCACGTGATCTGGAGAGCATCGACGATGGCGATGCGGAGGCACGTTTCCGCGAGAGCGCTCGCTGGCGCGATCCGGATGCCGAGGCCGCGTACGGCCAGCAGTACCTGCGAGCGGCGCGCGCGTTCGTCGCCGGGCTCGCCGCGAGTGGTCGCGGCATGGCCTACATGATCGGCTGAAGCATGCGGGAGCATCGCACATCCAGGCGTCGCCCATTGCTGCACCAATTCGAGCATCATATGATGACGAGAACGATGCGGGGTGGCTCGATGAGGACGACGGTGACGATCGACGACGAGCTCCTGGCGCGTGCGAGCGAGCTGACCGGGGAGAGCGAGCGCTCGGCACTGCTGCGCGCGGGCTTGATCACGCTCATCCGCGTCGAGAGCGCGCGTCGGCTCGCTGCGCTCGGTGGCTCCGACGCGACCGCATCGGCCGGATCACGTCGTCGCGACGAAGCGCCGTGATCCTGGTCGACACGTCCGTTTGGATCGACCACCTGCGCACGGCCGAACCGGCGCTGATCTCGCTGCTCGACGACGACGCAGTGGCGTGCCACCCGCTGGTGATCGAGGAGCTCGCGCTGGGCTCGCTCCAACAGCGCGAGGCAGTGCTGCGGCTGCTGGGCAGCCTCCGGACGCTGCCCGTCCTCTCGCACAGCGAACTCCTCGCGTTCGTCGACGGGCGTCGCCTCTGGGGGCGAGGGCTGAGCAGCGTCGATGCGCACCTGTTGGGTTCGGCGCTGCTCATCGAGGGCGCTCGGCTCTGGACGCGAGACAAGCGCTTGAGGGCAGCATGCCGCGACGCGGGGGTCGCGACCTTCGACGAAGAGCGCTGAGCGCCCTGCGTCGAGGTGGGTACGTGGGCTGTCTTCTCCTCCCGCGACCCCTTCCCGCCCGGTGCGACCCCGCGGGCTGAGAGACTTGCAGGATGACCGCAACACTGGTGGCGCGCGGCCTGGCCGGCGGATACGGCCACCGCACCCTCTTCGACTCCCTTGACCTGACCGTCGCGCCGGGCGACGTCATCGGCGTCGTCGGTGCGAACGGTGCGGGCAAGTCCACGCTCCTCAAGCTGCTCGCGGGCGTCGACGAGCCGCAGGCCGGCACGGTCGCGCTCGCACCCGCCGACGCCTTCGTCGGCTGGCTGCCGCAGGAGCACGAGCGCGTGCCGGGCGAGTCGGTCGCCGCGCACATCGCACGGCGCACCGGATGCGCGGAGGCGACGCGCGACATGGACGCGGCGGCAGAGGCGCTCGGCGATCCGTCGCTCGCCGCGCCCGGCGTCGATCCCGCGGACGCCTACTCGGCCGCGCTCGAGCGCTGGCTCGCGAGCGGAGCCGCCGACCTCGAGGAGCGCATCCCGATCGTGCTCGCCGAGCTCGGCCTCGAGCTGCACGGCGCCTCGATCGAGGAGGCGATGATGACCTCGCTCTCCGGCGGGCAGGCCGCGCGCGTCGGGCTCGCGGCGCTCCTCCTGTCGCGCTTCGACATCGTGCTGCTCGACGAGCCGACGAACGACCTCGACCTCGACGGGCTCGAGCGGCTCGAGGCGTTCGTGCAGGGCCTCCGCGGCGGCGTCGTGCTCGTCAGCCACGACCGCGAGTTCCTCGCGCGCTGCGTCACGCGCGTGCTCGAGCTCGACCTCGCGCAGAGCTCCAACCGCATCTACGGCGGCGGCTACGACGCCTACCTGGAGGAGCGGGCCACCGTCCGCCGCCACGCCCGCGAGCAGTACGACGAGTTCGCCGACAAGAAGGCCGATCTCGTCGCGCGCGCCCGGACGCAGCGCGAGTGGTCGAGCCAGGGCGTGCGCAACGCGATGAAGAAGGCGCCCGACAACGACAAGATCCGTCGGAAGGCGTCGACCGAGTCGAGCGAGAAGCAGGCGCAGAAGGTGCGACAGATGGAGAGCCGGATCGCTCGCCTCGACGAGGTCGAGGAGCCGCGGAAGGAGTGGCAGCTCGAGTTCACGATCGGCTCGGCGCCGCGCTCGAGCTCCGTCGTGTCGACGCTCGGGGCGGCGGTCGTCAAGCAGGGATCGTTCACGCTCGGCCCGGTCTCGCTGCAGGTGAACGCGGGGGAGCGGATCGGCATCACCGGGCCGAACGGCGCCGGGAAGTCGACGCTGCTGCGAGCGCTCCTCGGCCAGCAGGCGCCCGATGAGGGGACGGCGAGCCTCGGCGCGAGCGTGCAGGTGGGCGAGATCGATCAGGCGCGCTCGCTGCTCGCGGGATCGCAGCCGCTCGCGGCGGCGTTCGAGGCGCTCGTGCCCGAGCTCGCGTCCGGCGAGGTGCGCACGCTGCTGGCGAAGTTCGGGCTCCGAGCCGATCACGTCGGCCGCGCGGTCGACGAGCTCTCGCCCGGTGAGCGCACGCGCGCCGCGCTCGCGCTGCTGCAGGCGCGCGGCGTCAACCTGCTCGTGCTCGACGAGCCGACGAACCACCTCGACCTCGCCGCGATCGAGCAGCTCGAGCAGGCGCTCGAGTCCTACGACGGCACGCTGCTGCTCGTGACGCACGACCGGCGGATGCTCGCGACGGTCGAGACGGACCGGCGCTGGCACGTCGAGGCCGGCAGGGTCACCGAGCGCTGAGCTCAGCCCGCAGGTCGGCGCCCGCTCATCCCCAGACCTGGATCACCACGGTCATGAGCACGCACAGGACGAGCGGCACGACGGTCAGGCGTCGCACGTACTGCGCCTGCTCGCGCGGCGGCACGTGGCGGAAGCGGTACTGCCAGCCCCAGAAGACCCGCCAGTTGGAGCGGGGGAAGAGCTGGGCCCACAGGCACAGCACGATCGTGATCGCCAGGCCGATCTGCGCGACGACGAGGGCCGGTTCCATGAGGCGAGACTAGGGGACGCGGCGCTGCGCACGATGACGCCCCGGTGGCCGTTGCACGCGGCCGCCGGGGCCCCCGCCCTGCCAGCACCTGTGAGCACATCGACCGAGCTGTCTCTACGTGTAGCGCATCCGTGGCCCCTCGGACCGCGCATCGCGCGGGTCTCAGCAGGTCTTGTGCTGCCCTTCGGGGGTCGCTCAGCGCTCAGCGATCGCTGGGCCAAGCGTCGGCGCGCCAGCGGGCCGAGACGCCCCGACGGCGCCGTCGCCCCGGCTACCGTCGAATCGATGGACGAATCGATCAGCGTGGCCGAGCTCGCCGACGAATTCGGGCACACCGACGCCGGGCGAGCCATTCGCGTCTTCCTCCGCAACCCTGACGACGGGTACGGCCCGTTCTCGGGCCACTTGTTCCGCACCTTGTGGCGGCTCAGCCCGGAGCAGGCTGAGCGGGTGCGGCGCCGCTTCAGCTGATGGCCCGGTGGCCGCGACGGCGTCGCGCTCGCCTGGCTCCCAGCCCGTGGTGCGCCTAGCCTGAGCGGGCGGGCGTGGCGGCGCAGCACCTGAGGGAAAGCGCGCAGAGCCCTGCGCCTGCGCGTGCTGCGCGCTCGCTAGCCTGCCGCCATGGACGCCGAGCAGACCTCGCTGATCGTCTACACGGACGCGCAGGTCCGGGCGATCGTCGCCAACCTGAACGCATCCGAGACGGGCGTCGAGGCGCTCCGCAGCTGGGTCGCGCGGTCGTGCCTCGATGCCGACGCGCTCGAGGAGACGGCGGGCCGCGCCTACCTGCACATCTGCGGCGTCGACAGCCGTGGCCGTGCGGTGGTGCTCATGCTCGAGCAGCATCGGTGGTCGCGGGCGCACGGCACCCACCGGCTGCACCTGGTCGAGCCGCTCAGCGCACGCCCCACGCGTAGCTCTGCTGCTGCAGCTTGAGGTAGAGCAGCGTGTCGGTGTCGCGCACGCCCTCGATCGAGCGGATGCGGCGCGAGACGAGCTCGAGCAGGTGCGCGTCGCTCTCGCACACGACCTCGACGAGCACGTCGTAGGTGCCGGCGGTGATGACGACGTAGTCCACCTCCGGCAGTGCCGCGAGCGCCTCCGCGACGGGCTCGAGCGCCCCGGATGCGCGGATGCCGATCATCGCCTGCCGCGCGAAGCCCAGCTGGGTGGGATCCGTCACGGCGACGATCTGCATCACGCCCGAGTCGGTGAGCCGCTTCACGCGGTTGCGCACGGCAGTCTCGCTGAGCCCGACGGTCTCGGCGATCGCGGAGTAGGGCGCGCGCCCGTCGCGCTGCAGCTCGGCGATGATCGCCTTGTCCTGGGCGTCGGGCAGGCTCACAGCCGTGACCCCGCCTCGCTGAGGACGCTGCGCAGGATGTCGCCGATCTCGTCGAAGTGGCGCTGGTCGCAGATGAGCGGCGGCGAGAGCTGGATGACGGGGTCGCCCCGGTCGTCGGCGCGGCAGTAGAGCCCGGCCTCGAACAGCGCCCCGGAGAGGTAGCCGCGCAGCAGCCGCTCGCTCTCGTCGTCGTCGAACGTCTCGCGGGTCTGCTTGTCCTTCACGAGCTCGATCCCGTAGAAGTAGCCGTCGCCGCGCACGTCGCCGACGATCGGCAGGTCGAGCAGCCCCTCGAGCGTGGCGCGGAACGCGCCCTCGTTGGCGCGCACGTGCTCGAGCACGCCCTCCCGCTCGAAGATCTCGAGGTTCGCGAGCCCCACCGCGGTCGCCACCGGGTGGCCGCCGAAGGTGTAGCCGTGCGCGAACGAGGCGCCCGGCTGGGCGAACGGCTCGAACAGCCGATCGCTCGCGATCATCGCGCCGAGCGGCGCGTAGCCCGAGGTGAGCCCCTTCGCGCACGTGATGATGTCGGGCTGGTAGCCGTAGCGCTCCGCGCCGAACATCGTGCCGAGCCGGCCGAACGCGCAGATCACCTCGTCCGAGACGAGCAGCACGTCGTACTCGTCGCAGATCTCGCGCACCCGCTCGAAGTACCCGGGCGGCGGTGGGAAGCAGCCGCCGGCGTTCTGCACCGGCTCGAGGAAGACGGCGGCGACCGTCTCCGGTCCCTCCTGCTCGATCGCCACCGCGATCTGGTCTGCCGCCCAGCGGCCGAACGCCACCGGGTCGTCGCCGTGCAGCGGCGCCCGGTAGATGTTCGTGTTCGGCACCCGGAAGGTCGACGGCACGAGCGGCTCGAACTGCGACTTGAGCGGCGGCAGCCCCGTGATCGACAGCGCCCCGTGCGTAGTGCCGTGATAGGCGATCGCGCGGCTGATGACCTTGTGCTTCATCGGCTTGCCGGTGAGCTTGAAGAAGTTCTTCGCGAGCTTCCAGGCGCTCTCGACCGCCTCGCTGCCGCCGCTGGTGAAGAACACGCGGTTCAGCTCGCCGGGGGCGAGCGACGCCAGCTTGTCGGCGAGCTCGATCGCGCTCGGGTGGGCGTACGACCAGAGCGGGAAGAACGCGAGCGTCGACGCCTGCTCGGCCGCGACCGCCGCGAGGTCGGTGCGGCCGTGGCCGAGCTGGTTGACGAAGAGCCCGGCCAGCCCGTCGAGGTACCGCTTGCCGCGGTCGTCCCAGATGTACGCGCCCTCGCCCCGCACGATGACGGGCGCCTGGTCGGCGTTCGCCATGCGGGTGAAGTGCATCCACAGGTGGTCGGCGGGGGAGGGCATGGTGCTCCTTGGTCGGTGGGTCGGACGGGTCGGGTCGTGGCCGGCGGATGCGCCGCTCGCGTCAGGCGCGGACCGGCACGCAGAGCACGGGTCGGCTGCTCAGGTGCAGCAGCTTGTGCGGCGTCGAGCCGAGGATCGCGCCGCGGATGGGGCTCTCGCCCCAGGTGCCGACGACGATGAGGCGCGCGTCGTGCTCGTCCGCCTGCGCCAGGAGGGCATCCACGGGCCGCTCCGAGACGAGCGCGGTGACCGCGTCGACGCCGGCCGCGGCGGCGGCGTCGAGCGCGTGCCGGACGGCCTCGGAGCCGAGCTGCTCGAGCGCCGCCTCGTGGCTGCGGTGCTCCTCGCCGAGCGCGCCGGGAGGCTCGGTGCCGTAGACGATCACGAGGCGCTCGCCGAAGCGGCTGGCGACGTCGATCGCGGTGGCGAGCGCCGCCTTCGCGCCGGGGGACTCGTCGTAGCCGAGCACGATGGTCATGCGCGCGGTCCTTCGCCGCGGCCGGTCGTGACGTCGACGCGCACGATCGGCTGCTCGGCGGTGCTGGGTCGCTCCTCCCAGAACCCGCGGTCGCGGAAGTACCAGATGATCATCAGCACGACGCCGGTGGCGAAGATGCCGACGCCGATCACGAGGGGCGGGCCGACGCCGAACCACGGGGTCTCGGTGTAGGCGTTCTCGGGGTTGCCGTAGTCGATGATCGCGGCGACGAGCAGCCAGATGAGCAGGGCGGAGCCGAGCACGGGCCCGACGCCGATGAGCAGGAAGCTCTTGACGCTCTTCGTCAGCCGCTTGCGGAAGTAGATCGCGCACGCGATGCCCGTGAGGGCGTAGTAGAACGCGATGAGCAGGCCGAGGGCGGTGAGCGTGTCCCACAGCGCGGTCTCGCTGAGCAGGCCGACGACGAGGTAGTAGGCGATCGCGATGCCCGCGACCCACCAGGTCGACACGTCCGGGGTGCGGAAGCGCGGGTGGATGCGGCCGAACATCTTCGGGAGCGCGCCGCGCCGGGCCATGCTGAGGCCGGTGCGCGACGCGGGGATGATCGTGGTCTGCGTCGACGCGATCGCCGAGGTCGCGACCGAGAGCATGACCACCCACGCCCACGGCCCCATCGTCTCGCTCGCGAGGATCTGGAAGATCGCGTCCTCCTCGTCGGCGTTCTCGGCGAGGAAGCTGTCGCCCGCGAGCGCGACCACGGCGATCGTCACCGAGAGGTAGGTGACCAGCAGCACGACGGTCGACCAGATGGCTGCCTTGCCGGGCGACTGCGACGAGTTGGTCGTCTCCTCGGTGAGGTTGACGGCCGACTCCCACCCCCAGTAGGCGAACACGCCCAGCAGCAGACCC
Organism: uncultured Actinomycetota bacterium; assembly: GCA_963803465.1. Classification (GTDB taxonomy): domain Bacteria; phylum Actinomycetota; class Actinomycetes; order Actinomycetales; family Microbacteriaceae; genus Agrococcus. The sequence goes on along the minus strand of CAWDMS010000004.1, from coordinate 331,764 downwards.
GCGGTCACGCCCTCCCAGCCGCCGCCGAAGGGGTTGAGCCACTCCCACGACGGCGTGAGCGAGTCGAGCGGCGACGAGCCCGAGAAGACGAGCACGAACGCGACGATCGCGAACGCCAGCAGCGACAGGACCTGGAAGACGATGAGCACGTTCTGCACCCGGGCCGAGATCTCGGTGCCCCAGACGCAGATCGCGGTCATGAGGAGGATGAGGAGGACGGTGAGGATGCGGATGACCACGGGGTCGTACGCGAGATCCTCGAGCCCGACGGTGAGCAGCGAGTAGCGCACGCCCACCTCGGCGAGCGAGCCGACGATGAGCACGCCGGTCATCGTGATCGCCCAGCCGCCGATCCACCCGAACCACGGCCCCATCGCGCGGGTGACCCACGAGAAGGTCGTGCCGCAGTCCTGGTCGACGGTGTTGAGGTAGTAGAACGCCGAGGCGATGAGCAGCATCGGGATGAAGCTCGCGAGCATGATCCCCGGGGCGTGCACCCCGCTGTAGAGCACGAGCCCGCCGATGATCGCAGCGATCGTGTAGGCCGGCGAGGTCGACGCGAGGCCGATGACCATGGCGTCGAAGAAGCCGATGGCGTTGGGCTTGAGGCTCGGCCGGTCGGTGCTCGCCGGTCTGGTGCTGTGGTCGGTCACGACTGCTCCCTTGTGCGCAGTTCGGCGGATCCGGTGCCTCACCCGGGTCTTGGGTGCTGCATCCGTCCTTCTTGGATGCCGAGACTACTGATTCCGTCGCGGTTCTACTAGAGTCCTGCTCAATCAGCGTCGGAGGCCCGTGCGATCCCGCACGCCGCGATGCTGGAGCGAGAGGAGCGATGTCGATGCGGATCCTGCTGGTGGGCGCCGGAGGTGTCGGCGGCGCGTTCGCGGCGATCGCCGCTCGGCGCGACTTCTTCGAGGCCATCGTCATCGCCGACTACGACGAGGCGCGCGCGCAGAGGGCCGCAGCGGTCGACCCGCGGTTCTCCTCCGCCCAGGTCGACGCATCCGACCCGGAGTCGGTGGCGGCGATCTGCCGCGAGCACGCGATCACGCACGTCATGAACGCGGTCGACCCGCGCTTCGTGATGCCGATCTTCGACGGCGCGCTCGCCGCGGGTGCCGACTACCTCGACATGGCGATGAGCCTGTCGAAGCGCCACCCCGAGCGGCCCTACGAGCAGGTCGGGCTGAAGCTCGGCGACGAGCAGTTCGCCAAGGCCGAGGCGTGGGAGGCCGCCGGCCGGCTCGCGCTCGTGGGCATCGGCGTCGAGCCGGGCATGTCGAACGTCTTCGCGCGCTACGCCGCGGACGAGCTCTTCGATCACATCGACGAGCTCGGCACGCGCGACGGCGCGAACCTCGCCGTGCACGACGACGACGGCAACGAGATCTTCGCGCCCTCGTTCTCGATCTGGACGACGATCGAGGAGTGCCTCAACCCGCCGGTCATCTGGGAGCGCTCGCGCGCCGACGAGGACGGCGGCTGGTACACGACCGAGCCGTTCAGCGAGCCGGAGGTCTTCGACTTCCCGGAGGGCATCGGACCGGTCGAGTGCGTGAACGTCGAGCACGAGGAGGTGCTCATGATGCCGCGCTGGCTCGAGGCCGACCGTGTGACGTTCAAGTACGGGCTCGGGTCGGAGTTCATCGGCGTGCTGCAGACGCTCCACACGCTCGGGCTCGACCGCACCGAGAAGGTGCGGGTCGGCGGCGTCGAGGTGTCGCCGCGCGACGTGGTGGCCGCCTGCCTGCCCGATCCCGCATCCATCGGTCCCGTGATGACCGGCAAGACGTGCGCGGGCGTGTGGGTGCGCGGCACCGGCAAGGGCGGCGAGCCGCGCTCGACCTACCTCTATCACGTGGTCGACAACGCCTGGGCGATGGAGGAGTACGGGCACCAGTGCGTCGTGCTGCAGACGGCGCTCAACCCGGTGATCGCGCTCGAGCTCATCGCGACGGGCGTGTGGGCGGGCACCGGCGTGCAGGGGCCCGAGACGATGCCGCCGAAGCCGTTCCTCGACAAGCTCGTCGAGTACGGCAGCCCTTGGGGGCAGATGGAGGTCGCGCCGCGGGACTGAGGCCGTTCGCGTCAGGCCTGCTTGGGCGGCGTCATGTACCACTCGACGAAGCGGCGGGCTCGGCCGTCGGGCGCGAGGTGGACCTCCCACAGGTTCGAGTAGGACTCGGCGCCCGGGTACGAGATCGTGCCGGTGACGATGCCGAGCTCGGTGTTCTCGATCAGCACGCGCAGCTCGTGCTGCGGGTCGGCCGACTCGGGCTCGCCCCACATCGCGACGATCGCCTCGATGCCGCGCGTCGGCTCCGGATCGTCCGGGCGGAACCAGTACTCGGCGTCGTCCGTGAAGATGGCGCGCACGTCGGCGGGGTCCTTCGACTCCCAGGCGCGGATGTAGCCGTCGAGCCATCGGTCAGCAGGTGTCATGCAGCAGTGTCTACTGCAGTGCGGCGCTCGCCGCTAGTCGCTGCCGACGCGGTACGTGACGTGCGTGGCGAGGGATGCGGTGCGGGCCGCGATCGGCTCGAGCCGCACGGAGCCCGAGGCGGCGAAGAGCCGCTCGCCGGCGCCGAGCACGACGGGCGCGATGTGGAGCCGGAGCTCGTCGATGAGCCCGAGGGCGAGGAACTGGTCGATCGTGCTCGCCCCGCCCGCGACCGACACCCCGCGGTCGCCGGCCGCCTCCTGCGCCCGTGCCATCGCGGCAGCCGGGCCGTCGGTGACGAAGTGGAAGGTCGTGCCGCCCGCCATCTCGATGGGCTCCTGTGGGTAGTGGGTGAGCACGAACACCGGCGCGCGGTACGGCGGCTCCTCGCCCCACCAGCCGCGCCAGGGCATGTCCCACTCGCCGCGGACCGGTCCGAACATGTTGCGGCCCATGATGTACGCGCCGTGCCCGAGGATGGCGGCGATCTCCGCGGCGTTCTCCTCCTCGGTCTCGAACATCCAGCGGTGCAGGTCCTCGGCGCCCTTCCCGAGCGGGTGCTCCTCGCTCTGCTCGGGTCCCGCGACGAATCCGTCGACCGAGACCCCTACGTCGCACGTGACCATGCTCATCCGCGCCTCCCCGCCACCTGCATTGTGGCGGTCGCGGCGGCGCACGTCGATGCCTTCGCGCTCCGCGCGAGTCAGTCGACCGGCAGCATCTGCGCGTAGACCGGCGTGAGCTCGCTCCAGCGCTCCTGCCACACCGGCGCCTCGCCGCGCAGCGAGCGTGCGAGGTCCTCGGTGTGCGCCTGCCACCCCGCGCCGTAGAAGTGCAGCGAGCCGAGCGGCAGCCCGCGCTCCTCGACCACGAGCCGGGTGCGGCCGCCCTCGTCGCTGAGCCACGCCTCGACCTGGGTCTCGTCGTCGGCTCCCGGCTCGAGGGTGAGCAGCAGGTGCTGCGGCCGCTCGCAGGCGTCGATCCTGGCCGGCCCCGTCCACGTGCTGGTGAAGCTCGCCCGGATCGTGCCGCCTTCCCGCAGGTCACCGGAGATCTCGCCGATCCAGCGGGCAGCGCGCGCGGGGGTGGTGCACGCCTCCCACAGGTCGTCGATGCCCGTGTCGTAGACGTCCTCGACCCGGACCGCTCCGCGATCGGCGTCGAGTGCGCGCATGGTGGCGGTGGTGCTCATCGTCGTTCCTTCTTCCCTCGGGCGACCTCGGTGTGGAGCGCGTCGAATCGCTGCACCCACAGGTCGCGATAGGTCTCGAGCCATGCATCCAGCTCGGCGAGCGGCGCTGCTCGCAGGCTGTAGATCCGTCGCTGCGCCTCCTGCCGCACCTCGACGAGCCCGGCCTCCCGGAGCACTCGCAGGTGGCGTGAGACGCCGGGGCGGGCGATGGGGAGCGCGCTCGCGAGCTCCCCGGCGGTCGCCGGGCGATCCCGCAGGATCTCGAGCAGCGTCCGACGGCTGTCGTCCGCGAGGGCGTGCAGCACAGCGTCCATGCCAGGAGCGTACCCGTTGTGTTACGTAGCCGCAAGGGTACGCACGCTCACTCACCGAGCGGCAGCACCGAGATCTCGACGTGCCGCGGGCGATGCCCGTGGCCCCGCAGCTGCGACTCGATGAGCGACACCTCTTCGACGGGCCAGGTGCGCGACGCGTAGGTGTCGAGCACCCGCAGCCAGCGGACGGCGCTGCGCTGCCGGGGCGGGCGCGCGAGCGTCAGGTGCGGCACGAAGCGCTGCCCGTCCGGGGACGTGCCCACCGCGCTCGCGGCGTTGCGCACTCGCTGCGCCAGGTGCTCGAGCTCCGCGCGTCCGCGGTCCACGCCGAGCCACAGCACCGAGGGGCGGTCGGGATCGGGGAACGCGCCCGCGCCGGAGAGCCGGCACGGGAAGGGCGGCAGGTCGAGCAGGGTCGCGCGCAACCGCTCGTCGAGCGGCTCGAGGATGCGCTCCGGCACATCGGGCAGGAAGGCGAGCGTGACGTGCAGTCGGTCTGCGGGCGTCCACCGCAGCCCCTCGCGCGGCTCGAGGAACGCAGCCAGGTCCTCGCGCACGTCCGCGGGCGGCACCACCGCCACGAACATCCGCCGACCCATGCAGGGACACTACGCCCGCGGGCCCGCGCGGGGTACATTTCGGGTCAGCGACGAGAGGGGAGCGGTCGATGGGATTCCGCAAGGGCGACGAGGTCAGCTGGAGCACGAGCCAGGGCGAGACGCACGGCGCCGTGCAGGAGCGACGCGTGCGGGACTTCACGTTCGATGGCCAGCAGTTCCGGGCCTCCGAGGAGGAGCCGTACTACATCGTCGAGTCGGCGAAGACGGGGGCGAAGGCGGCGCACAAGGAGTCGGCGCTCCGCAAGCGCTCCTGACCCTGGCGCCGATGCGCGCGTGCCGCCTACGCTGACGCGCATGAGCGAGCTCCGCATCCGCACCGTCATCGAGCGGCACGACCCTGCCGCGGCCATCATCCTCACGGACGAGCAGGTCGCAGCCCTCGGCGGCGCGAAGAACGCCCCGGTCACGCTGACGATCGGCGACGCGACCGTGCGCACGCGCATCGGCCGGATGGGCGGCCGCAACATGGTCGGGCTGAGCAAGGAGCGCCGCGAGGCGCTCGCGGTGCAGGCGGGCGACGAGGTCGATGCCGTGATCGCGCTCGACGCCGACGAGCGAGAGATCGAGATGCCGCGAGAGCTCGACGACGCGCTCGCCGCCGATCCGACCGCGCAGGCGGCCTTCGATCGACTCGCCCCGTCGAAGCGCAAGGAGATGGCGCGCGCGATCGGGGAGGCCAAGGCGCCTGAGACGCGGCAGCGTCGGCTCGAGAAGGCGCTCGACCAGCTGCGGCAGGTCAGCGCGGGCTGAGCTGCCTGCGCATCACCACGCGCGGGAAGCCGCCGGAGACCGCGTCGGTCGGGGCCGCCAGCTCGAACCCTGCACGCTCGAAGAGCCGCCGCGTGCCGACGAATGCCATCGTCAGGTCGACGCGCTCGTCGCCGTTGTCGACCGGGTAGCCCTCCACCGCCGGAGCACCCTTCGACGCGGCGTAGTCCACGGCGCCCGCGAGCAGCGCGTGCGAGATGCCGCGGCCGCGATGCCCGGGCCGCACGCGGATGCACCAGATCGACCACGCGGGCTGGTCGTCGATGTGCGGGATGCGCGTCGACCGCGCGAACGGCAGCTCCGAGCGCGGCGCGACGGCGGCCCATCCGACCACCTCGTCGCCGTCGTACGCGAGCACACCGGGCGCGATCCGCTTGCGCGTGAGCGACTCCATGACGGCGCCGCGCTCGGGTCCGCGCAGCTCGGTGTTCGTCTTCGCGGCGATGCGGTGGCTGAGGCACCAGCAGACGGATGCGTCAGCGCGCTTCGGGCCGACCATGATCGTCACGTCGTCGAAGCGCGCGTGCGTCGCCGGGTGGATCTCGAAGTCGGCCATGACCCCTCCTCGTCGTGCCCTCCACCATGCCACCGAGGAGTGAGCTGCGGGGGATACCCTGCCGCCATGCCGGTCGATGCCGCGTGCCGAGGACGGTGCTGACGATGCTCGAGGCGCTCGCGTGGGGCGCGGTCGCGGCGTCGTCGCTCGTGCTGGGCGCGGGGCTCGCGATGGTGCGTCGATGGCCGGATGCGGTGGTCGGCATCGTGCTGGCGTTCGGCGCCGGCGCGCTGATCGCGGGCGTCGCGTTCGAGCTCGCCGAGGCGGGGGTGACCGAGGGCGGGCCGCTCGCGGTCGGGCTCGGGCTCGCCGCCGGCGCGCTGGCCTACTTCTTCGCCGATCGCGCCGTCGAGCGGCGGACGGGGCGCCGCGCCGGGGGCGCGGCGGGGGTGCCGCTCGCGGTGGGCGCCCTGCTCGACGGCGTGCCGGAGCAGGCGGTGCTCGGCATCGGGCTGGGCACGGGAGACGGCGTCAGCCTCGCCCTGCTCGTCGCGGTGTTCGTCTCGAACCTTCCGGAGTCGGTCGGCTCGTCGGCCGACATGCTGAACGGCGGGCGGTCGCGGCGCTTCGTGCTGCTGCTCTGGCTCGGCGTCGCCGCGGTCTGCACGCTCGCGGCGGGGGCAGGGCGCGCGGTCGCGGAGCTCGCCTCACCGACGCTCACGGCGTCGTCGACGGCTTCGCGGCGGGGGCGCTGCTCGTGATGCTCGTCGACGCGATGATCCCCGAGGCGCGCGCGAAGGGCGGACAGGTGGCGGGGCTCGCGACCGTCGTGGGGTTCGCGGTCGCAGCAGGGCTCTCGCTGCTCGCCTGAGCCGCCCGCTCGCGCCTCAGGGCTTCGGCGGCGCCAGCTCGTCGAGCCGCTCGAGCCGGTCGGCGGCACGGGCGGCGCGCTCGGTCTCCGGCAGCTCCCACCACGCATCGCCGCGCTCGCCGAGGCCCTCCTTCGCGAGCTGCACGCGATCGCGTGCGCGCTGCGTGTCGGTGTCGCTCGTCGAGGTCCGCACCGCAGAGCGGGCCCGGCCGAGGTGCGAGCGCAGCCGCGCGGCGGCATCCTCCGGCAGCGCGGGGTCCTCTGCTCGCCAGCGCCGCCCGTCGACGACGATCCACCGGCCGTCGTCCGTGCGGCTCGTCTCGCGCATCCGCCGTCAGCGCCGCTCGACCGGGATGCGCCTGGCCTTCGCCGGCACCGGATCGAGGGCGACCCGCACGGTGAGCATGCCGTCCTCGTAGACGGCCGTGATGTCGTCGTCCTTCGCGCCGATCGGCAGCCGGATGGAGCGCGCGAGCGCGCCGTAGCGGAACTCGGAGCGCTGCTTCTCGCGCCGGTCGGGGTGGCGCTCCGCGTGGATCGTCAGCACGCCGTGCTCGACCTTGACGTCGATGTCGCGCTCGGGATCCAGGCCCGGCAGCTCCGCGTGCACGACGAACGCCTCGCCCTCGACGAGCTCCTCCACCCGGATGCCGGGCAGCGGGCCCTTGCCGTCCCAGCCGCCCATGAGCGCGAACGCGTCGAACCACTCGGTGAACGGCGGGAAGACCGGGTACTTGCGTGCAGCATCAGCGGTCATGTCGGGCCCCCTCGCGTCGTGCCCCATGTCTACTCCGGTTCTCGAGCGGACTCAATGGATGGGCACCCCGGACGGCGGCGCCCGACGACAGCGGCGGCGCAGGATGCTTGGATGACGGCATGAGCGATCCAGACACGGTCCGCGTCGTGCAGGCCAGCCGCTTCGTCGCGGCACCCGCCGATGTCATCTTCGAGCACATCGCCGACCCGGCGAAGCAGCCCGCGTGGGACGGCAACGACAACCTCGCGGAGGCTCCCCAGGGTCAGCGCGTGCATGCCACGGGGCAGGTGTTCTCGATGACGCTCACGGGCAATGGCGCCGTGCGCGAGAACCACGTCGTCGAGTTCGCGGAGGGCAGGCGCATCGCCTGGAAGCCCGCGGAGCCCGGCAAGCCGCCGATCGGCCAGCTGTGGCGCTGGGAGCTCGAGCCCGAGGGCGCGGGCACGCGCGTCACGCACACGTACGACTGGACCGAGCTCCACGACGAGAGCCGGCTGGAGCGCGCGAGGAGCACGACGCCGGCCAAGCTGCTCGCGTCGATCGATCGGCTCGCGGGACTGCTCGAGGGCTGATCGTGTTCTCCACATCCTGCGGAGAGCTCGAACGTCTGTTCGACGCGCGTTGGTAGGATGGGCGCCAGCAGGAGGCCACCGATGGGGGTGGCGCCGAGGGGGTCCCGATGGAGCAGCAGCCGCAGGGCAGGTCGCCGGAGGCGGCCGAGCTGCGCGCGGCGCTCGACCTCCTCCAGAGCAGGATCGACGCGGTCCTCGACCGCTTCGAGCTGCTCGGCGACGCGCAGCGGTGGGATGCGCTCGCAGCGGTCGGCGAGCTCGCCAGGCGCGCCGACGGCGCGTCCGTGCGCATGGCGGGGCTCGTCGAGCAGGCGTCGCCGGCGTTCGATGCCCCGTCGCTCGCCCGCTCGTTCGGCTACCGGAGCACGAGGGAGGCGCTGCAGCACGAGCTCGGCGTCACCGCGGGCCGCGCGAAGGGCATCGTGCGCGTCGCCCTCGCGGCCACGCGTCGGCGCTCGCCCGCCGGGCTGCCGTTCGAGCCCCGCTTCCCGCATGTCGCGGCCGCGCTCCTCGAGGGCGCCATCGGTCTCGACCAGGCCAAGGTGATCGTCGAACGGCTCGACGAGGGCAGGCTGCGGGTGGCCGAGGACGATCGGCTCGCGGCGGAGGCGTCGCTCGTCGCGGATGCCGTCGGCGAGGTGCCGGCGGGGGAGCGGGGCTACGACGACCCGGTCCCGGCGCCGCCCGAGCTGCTCGCGACGGTCGCGCGGGCGTGGCTGCAGGCGTTCGACCCCGACGGCGCGGAGCCGCGCGAGGAGGAGCGGATCGCGCAGCGCTCGTTCACGCTCGCGCAGTGCGCCGACGGCATGTTCCGCGGTCGCGTCGCGCTGCCGCCCGACCAGGGTGCGGCCGTGCACGCGGTGCTGGGCGCCTACGCGTCGCCCCGCACGTCGAAGGGCGAGCCCGGCGGCGAGCCGCAGGTCGAGGGCGACGACCGCACCGCGGAGCAGCGCAACGCCGACGTGCTCGCCGGGCTCTTCGGCGCCCACGCCCGCTCGGGCGACGCGCCCCGGCCGGGCAAGGAGGCGCCCACGCTGCTCGTGGCGGTCACGCGCGCCGAGCTCGAGCGGCACGCGGCCGGCGAGCCGGGGGTGTGCGAGATCGTCGAGACCGGCGAGATCGTGCCGGTGCAGCTCGCCGCGCGCATGACGTGCGATGCCTTCATCCAGACGGCGCTCGTCGACGACGACGGGCACGTGCTCAAGCTCGGCCGCCGCAAGCGGCTCTTCACCCGCTGGCAGCGGCTCGCGATCATGCTGCGCGACAAGCACTGCCTCGGCTGCGAGGCACCCGCGTCGTGGAACGACGTCCACCACGTGCGGACCTGGGCCGACGGCGGCGACACCGACGTCGACAACGGCATCCTCGTATGCACCCGATGCCATACCGAGATCCACGCCGGCAGGCGGCGGGTGGAGCGCGTCGGCGGCAGGTGGCGGGTGCGCCGCACCCTCCTCCCGCCCGTCCGCCCACCGCGGGGGATGCGACGGCGGCCCGGCACCATCGCGGCCGTCGGCGGGGCTGTCGAGCGCATCCTCGCCTCGACCCGGTAGCATGGCACCGACGACAGCCCGCTGGTCACCGTCAGAGCCGCATCGTGGCTCTCCCGTGTACCGCAGCCGTCGTCACCGGCACGATGAGCCGCCGCACCGAGGTCCGGAGCACGTCGCAGCCTGAACACCGGGGCCCGTACCCGTGGCCCCGCCTCGAATGGAGGACATGTGGCCGACGCCGCAACCATCGATGCGCTCGAGACCGACGCATCCACCGAGACCGACGCGTCTCCCGAAGCGCCCGCGCGCGACCGCGACGCGCTCATCCCGCAGCTCGCCCGCGCCGTGCGCCAGGTCGAGGCGGGCGTCAAGCGCGGCAGCGCCTCGCGCTCCACCCGCGTCAAGCTGCAGGTCGTGGCGATGCTCGCCCGCGAGGAGCGCGCGCGCGTGCGCGCCGACAAGGCGCTCACCGACGCCGAGCGCGCTGAGGACCTCAAGCGGCTCGACGGCATCGCGGTCATCCTCGCGAAGGCCGCCAGCCGCGAGCCCACGCTGCTCCCGCTGCTCGGCGACGGCGCACCCATCACCGACGCCGTGCGCGAGCGCAAGCGCGAGATGCTCGAGGCCGCCGGCATGGTGCCGGAGCCCGAGGTCTCCTCCGCGCCAGCGCCCGAGAGCACCGAGCCCGCCGCGCCGCAGGTGGTGCCCCCGTCGGTGCACCGCGTGCAGCTCGCGAACCCGTTCCTCGAGCCCGACTTCACGCACATCCGCCGCAAGCCGGAGCGAGACCGCCTCGCGGGCTTCGACCTGCTGTCGCCGCTGTTCCTCTCGTTCGAGGTCGCCTCCGACGGCAGGCCCGCGTGCATGCCGCTCCCCGAGCCCAAGCAGCGCCTCGCGCCCGGCGGCAAGGAGCTGATGCACCACCAGTCGCAGCTCGTGCAGGCCGCGCGCGACGGGCACCGCACCTTCCTGCTCGCCGACGAGCCGGGCCTCGGCAAGACCGCGCAGGCGCTGCTGGCCGCGCAGGCCGCGGATGCGTTCCCGCTGCTGGTCGTCGCACCGAGCGTCGTCAAGATCAACTGGGCGCGCGAGACCGAGCGCTGGACGCCCGGCCGCCGCGCCGCCGTGCTGCAGGGCGACGGCGACGAGCTCGACGCCTTCGCCGACGTCGTGATCGTCAACTTCGAGGTGCTCGATCGGCACATCGGCTGGCTCGAGCGCTTCAACTTCCGCGGCATGGTCGTCGACGAGGCGCACTTCATCAAGAACACGCGCTCGAAGCGGTCGCGCCACGTGCTGCAGATCGCCACGGCGCTCCGCGAGCGCATCGGCAACCCGCTGCTGATGGCGCTGACCGGCACGCCGCTCATCAACGACATCGAGGACTTCTCCGCGATCTGGCGCTTCCTCGGCTGGATCGACCAGAAGGAGCCCAACGCCCGCCTCACCGACGAGCTCGAGGAGATCGGCCTGACGCCGATGGACCGCGGCTTCTACCCGGCGGCCCGAAAGGCCGTCATCGACATGGGCATCGTCCGACGTCGCAAGATCGACGTCGCCGCCGACATCCCCGCCCGCCGCATCGCCGACATCCCGGTCGAGCTCGACGAGGCCTCGGTGCGATCGATCCGCACGGCCGAGCGCGTGCTGGTCGAGCGGATGGTCGCGCGCTACGACGCCGCGATGTCGCAGCGCGCCGCCGACGCGCGCGACGACACCCGCGTCGACGACGAGCTCGTGCGCCGCATCGCCCGCAGCGAGGTCGAGACGCAGGAGGGCGGCACGGGCGAGAACGTCTTCGCGCTCGCCCGCCGCATCGGTCGCGCCAAGGCAGAGCTCGCTGCCGACTACGCCGGCCAGCTCGCCCACTCGGTCGGCAAGGTCGTCTTCTTCGCCAAGCACATCGACGTCCTCGACGCCGCCGAGCAGACGCTCGCGAAGGCCGGCATCAAGACGGTCTCGATCCGCGGCGACCAGACGCCCACGCAGCGCCAGAAGGCGATCGACGCGTTCACCGAGGACCCCTCGGTGCAGGTCATCGTCTGCTCGCTCATGGCTGCGGGCGTCGGCGTGAACCTGCAGGCGGCGGCCGACATGGTGCTCGCCGAGCTGTCGTGGACCGACGCCGAGCAGACGCAGGCGATCGACCGCATCCACCGGATCGGGCAGTCGATGCCCGTCACGGTGTGGCGCATCCTCGCCGCGCAGACGATCGACACGCGCATCGCCGAGCTGCTCGACGCGAAGGCCGGCCTCGTCGGCCGGGCGATCGACGGCGCGACGGGCGACGCGCCGACGAGCGGCGACCTGCGCCTCGAGGCAGTCTCCGGCATGCTGCACGACGCGATCGCGGCACGCATCCGGCAGGGCTGACCCGCCCGTGCCCGACGCCGTCTTCGGCGACCCGCGGCTCGCGGCGGTCTACGACGCGCTCGATCCCGACCGCTCCGACCTCGAGGTCTACGAGCGGATCGTCGTCGACGAGCTCGGGGCGCGGTCGGTGCTCGACATCGGCTGCGGCACCGGCACCTTCGCGCTCATGCTCGCGGCCCGCGGCCTCGACGTCACCGGCGTCGACCCGGCTGCCGCATCCGTCGACGTCGCACGCGCGAAGCCCGGGGCCGATGACGTGCGCTGGGTGGTCGGCACCGCCGACGCGCCGATGGCGGCGACGGGCGGCGTCGACGCCGTCACGATGACGGCGAACGTCGCGCAGGTGTTCCTCGACGACCTCGACTGGCACGCGGTGCTGAGCGCCGCGCGGCGGGCGCTGCGGCCCGGCGGCACGCTCGTGCTCGAGTCGCGCCGGCCGGAGCGCCGCGCGTGGGAGGGCTGGACCCGCGAGTCGACCCGCCACGTCGTCGACGTGCCCCACGAGGGCGCCGTGGAGGAGTGGGTCGAGGTCACCGAGGTCGACGGTCAGTTCGTCACGTTCGCGTCGCCGACGATCTTCCACCGCGACGGTGCCCGCATCGAGTCGACCTCGACGCTGCGCTTCCGCCCGCGGGAGGCGATCGAGCGGTCGATCGCCGCGGCGGGGCTCGAGCTCGTCGACGTGCGCGACGCCCCGGACCGGCCGGGCCGCGAGTGGGTCTACCTCGCCCGCCGCCCCGCCTGACCCGCCCGACCCGGCAGTCCCGTCAGTCGAGGGTTTGCGTCCGAGTGCAGGGCAACTCGGACGCGAACGCTCAACCGACGGGAGCGTCCTCGAGGGCGAGCTCTCGCGCTCGCTCGAGCGCCTGCGTGAACGTCGCCGCGGGCTGCGCGCCCGAGAGGCCGAGCCGCATGTCGAAGACGAAGAACGGCACGCCGTTGACGCCGAGCTGCTGCGCCTGCTCGATGTCGGCGCGCACCGCGGGCACGAAGCGCTCGTCGGCGAGCGCATCGCGGATCTGCTGCTCGTCGAGGCCCGCGCCGGCGCCGATCGCGACGAGCGCATCGATGTCGCCGATGTCGACGCCCTGCTCGAAGTGCCCCGAGAGCAGCGCCTCCTTCACCTCGTCGGCCCTGCCCTCGGACTTCGCGAGGTGCAGCAGCTGGTGCGCGCGCAGGCTGTTCGCGACCACGAGCCTGTCGAAGTCGTAGCGCAGCCCCTCACCGGCGGCCTGCGCGGTGACGTGCGCGAACATCTGCCGCACCTGCTCCTCCGGCATGCCCTTGCGGCTCGCGAGGTACTCGACCTCGGTGCCGTCGTAGTGCTCGGGGAGGGTCGGGTCGAGCTGGTAGGAGTGCCAGGTCACCTCGACGTCGTCGCGGTGCTCCCAGGCGCCGAGCGCCGTCTCGAATCGGCGCTTGCCGATGAAGCACCACGGGCACGCCACGTCTGACCAGATGTCGATCTGCATGCTGAGGGCCAACGCGCGCCCTCGCGGAAGATTCCCGCGGTCTGGTTCAGCGCGGCAGCTCGTCGATGAGCGCGTCGGCCTCCGGGTCGTCCCAGTCGTCGAGGTCGAGGTCGTCGTCGACGACCGCGACGGGCGTCGCGACCGCGTCGTCGTCGTCGTCGGCCTCGTCGTCGTCGTCGTCGCCGAGCCAGGCATCCGCCGCCGTCTCGAGGTCGTCGTCCTCGTCGTCGTCGAGGTCGTCGTCGTCGCGATCGTCGTCTTCCGCCAGCTCGTCGCGCAGCCACTGCGAGAGCTCGCCCTCGGCGTCGGCGTCGGCCATCGCCTCGACGCTCTCGTCGTCGAGCGGCAGGATCGCGGCGACCTTGGTGCCGTCGCGCGCGACGATCGTGTCGTCGTCGCCGTCCTCCCCGGGCACGCGCTCCACCGACTCGTGCCAGCTCGCCAGGATGTCCTCGACGAGGGCGGCCAGCCGCTCGCGCTCCTCCTGCAGATCGGTCATCGCGCCTCCCCGGGTGTGGTCGATGCGGGATCGGATGGAGTGCCCGATGCCGCGGTCGGTCCAGTCTGCACCAGCCGGAGACGACGCGCCTTGAGCATGTAGTCGATCGCGGCGACGATGTGCAGCCCCGTGCCCAGCAGCATGAGCGTGACGCCGATCGGCATCGTCCAGGGCAGCACCGTGTGCGCGAGCAGCAGCACGACGATGGCCACGAGCAGCAGCGCCGTGCGGATCTTGCCGAGCCACGACACGTGGATGCTGCCGTCGCGCGCCTCGCGGCCGGCGAAGACGACCGCGAGCACGTCCATGCCGAAGATCACGGCCAGGATCCACCAGTCGACGACGCCCGCGATCGCGAGCGAGAGCGTCACGCCGATGATGCCGATGCGGTCGGCGATCGGGTCGAGCACCTCGCCGAGGCGCGACTCCTGGTGCAGCGCCCGCGCGAGCACGCCGTCGATCCAGTCGGTCGACGCCCAGACGGCGAGCAGGATGACCGGCACCCACGATCCGTCGGCGCCGGTGACGATGAGCCAGCAGACGGGCACGAGCAGCCCGAAGCGCACGAGCGTGATGGCGTTCGCGACGGTGAAGACGCGCTGGAAGTACGGGTCGTTCGGATCGCGTTCGCGAGCCGGGGTGAGCGCCATGCCCCCTTGATAGCACAGCGCCTCAGCGGCGAGGGGCGCCCCATCGTCGGGTCGCGAAGCCCACGGCGATGCCGATGAGCGCACCGATGATCGACTCCACGAGCCGGTCGACGAGCAGCAGCTCCACCGGCGTCGGCGTCGCGAGGTGGACCGCGAGCAGCGCGAGCGGGGTCACGAAGACCATCGCGATGCCGTAGTTGCGACCCACGAGCAGCTCGACGCCGAAGGTGCAGAGCGCGACGAGCAGCACGATGACGAGGTCGGCGGGGCGCAGCAGCAGCGCGGCGGCGGCGAGCAGCACGCCGACCGTGGTGCCGACGATGCGGTGCGTGCCGCGCGCGAGGCCGGCCGCGAGGGTCCCCGACGCGATCGGCACGACCGCCGACACCATCGCCCAGTACGGGTGCCCGATGCCGAGGAGCGTCGCGGCGGCGCCCGCGAGCAGCACGCTGATCGCGTAGCGCGCCACGCGACGCAGCTGCACCCGGCGGCCGGGGGAGAGTCGGTAGCTGCGCTCGACCGGCGCATGCGCGGGCGCGGGCAGCCGTCGGATGCGGCGCACCCCCGCGCTGGCGCCGCCGACGAGCAGGGAGAAGGCGGCGGATGCGGCCGCGACCGCCGTCGCGACGCCGGCGTCGGCGAGCGACAGGCCGGGGATGGAGGCGGAGCCGCTGAAGGCGAAGAGCGCGAACAGCGGACCGGGCGGGTGCCAGTCCTCCGCATCCGACACGACCGAGACGAGCCCGGCGAGGACGGCGCCGCCGACGATCATCGGCCACACCGGCGCGGGCAGGGTCGCGACGAGCGAGCCGAGGGCGACCGCCGACACCATCACCGCTGCCGCCGTCGACTGCATGACGATGCGCGGCAGGTGCACGCGGTTGCGGCCGTAGAGCGCCGTGAACGCGCCGAACGCCGCCCAGGCCGACCACTCGCTGTGCCCGATCAGCAGCAGCACGAGCAGCGGCACGAGCGTGCTGACCGTCGCCCGGATCGCGACGCGGTGCGCGCCCGCGTGCGGCCCGAACGCGAGCAGCGCCTCCCGGTACTCCCGCAGGCTCATGGCGCGTCCGGCGCCGAGGCAGCGAGGCCGAGCCGCACCATCTCGACCACCCGCGCCGCCAGGTGCTCGCGCGCGGCCGCGTCGAGCGAGCGCAGCGGCCCGTCGACGGTGAGCATCGCGAAGCCGTGCACCGCCGACCACGCGAGCGCCTCCGCACCGGGCCGCTCCTCGTCGCGCAGCTCCCCGGCGTCGCGCAGCGCGTCGAGCGCCCGCTCGAGCTGCTCGTAGGGCGTGCGGCCGCTCTCGCCGCGCGCCTCCGGGTCGTGCGCGGAGTCGAGGTCGCGGTGGGCGCGGAACGCCAGCTGGAAGAGCCCCGGCTCGCGCCACGCGAACCGCAGGTAGCCGATGCCCACCGCGGCGAGCACGCCGTCCGCCCACGCCCGGCCGTCCACCGGCGGGACCGCGGCGATCTCGGCCTCCATCGCATCCGCCACCATGCCGAGCGTGCGCTGCACGAGCGCCGAGAGCAGCCGCTCGCGGCTCTCGAAGTGCCGGTACACCGCCGACGGCGCGACCTCGACGACGCGCGCGAGCTCGCGCAGGCTGAGCGACTCCGGGCCCGCGGCCCGCGCAGCCTCGAGGCCCGCGTCGAGGAGCGCGCGGCGGAGGTCGCCGTGGAAGTAGCCGGATCGTGCCACATCTTGACGGTACAGGGGCCCCGCACTAATGTGAACGCCGTTCACACTCGAGCGTCCGGAGGATCGGTCATGGCAGTCCAGATGGTGTTCCCGAACCACGCGGTCGCCGACGTCGCGCGATCGACCGCCTTCTACGAGGCGCTCGGCTTCGAGAAGAACCCGGTCTTCAGCGACGAGACGACGAGCTGCATGGTGCTCACCGAGCAGGTCGCCATCATGCTGCTCGAGCACGCGCGGTTCGACGAGTTCCTCGTGGGCGACCAGCGCCGCGCCCCGGAGGGCACGCTCGAGAACCTGCTCGCGCTGCTGCTCGGCAGCCGCGAGGAGGTCGACGCCTTCGCGGCAGCGGGCACCGGTGCAGGCGGTAGGCTCTCGAAGCCGGTGGAGGACAACGAGTGGGGCATGTACGGCGGCCAGCTCACCGATCCTGACGGCCACATCATCGACTTCTTCCACATGGAGGCGCCGCAGGCCTGACCTGCCCCGTCCTCCACGCACTGGCGCGCGGACCCCGCGGGAATGCGCGCGCCCGGTCCGCGTTGCCTTGACGCATCACTCGCGAGACGGAACCCATGCAGACCCAGACCCAGCCCACGCGCGCGAACGCGCGCCCCGCATCCGAGCGCCTGCCTGCGGGCGGCGCCGTCATCATCGCCACCCTGCTCGTGTCGGCGTTCGTCGTCATCCTCAACGAGACGGCCATGAACGTCGCGATCTCGACGCTCGTCGCCGACCCGGTGCTCGACATCGACGAGCGCGCCGCGCAGTGGCTCACCACCGCGTTCCTGCTGACGATGGCCATCGTCATCCCCATCACCGGCTGGCTCATGGCCCGCTTCACGACCCGCACCCTCTTCGTCGCCGCGATGACCGCGTTCGTGACCGGCACGGTGCTCGCCGGCATCGCGCCGTCGTTCGGCCTGCTGCTGCTCGGCCGCGTCGTGCAGGCCTCCGGCACCGCCGTCGTGTTCCCGCTCCTCATGACGACCGTCATGCAGCTCGTGCCGCCCGCGCGCCGCGGTGCCTTCATGGGCACCATCTCGCTCGTGATCTCGGTCGCGCCCGCGCTCGGCCCGACCGTCTCGGGCGCGATCCTGCAGTTCGCGTCGTGGCGCTGGATCTTCCTCGGCGTCGCGCCGCTCGCCCTCATCATGCTCCTCGTCGGCGCGCGCAGCCTCAAGCGCGGCGCCGCGCAGCAGCCGCCGCACCTCGACATCGTCTCGATCCCGCTCGCCGGGCTCGGCTTCGGCGGTCTCGTCTACGGCCTCTCGCTCATCGGCGCGGCCGACCTGCCCGCGTGGCAGCTGCCCACCGCGCTCGGTGTCGGCGTCGTGTCGCTCGCGCTGTTCGTGCTCCGGCAGCGCCGGCTGCAGCGCACCGACGACGCGCTGCTCGACCTGCGCACCTTCCGCCACCCGCTCTTCACCGCCGCGGTCGTCGTGATGGGGCTCGCGATGGCGGCGATGTTCGGCACGCTCATCATGCTGCCGCTCATCCTGCAGGACTCGATGGGGCTCGAGCCGATCCAGGTCGGCCTCATCACCCTGCCGGGTGCGCTGCTCACGGGCCTCCTGGGCCCCGTGGTCGGCAACCTGTACGACCGCTTCGGCCCGCGGCCGCTCGTCATCCCCGGCGGGCTCGTGATCCTCACCGCGCTCGTGCTCTACACGCAGCTGCACATCTCGACGCCCTGGTACCTCGTGCTCGCGATGCAGGTGACGCTGAGCCTCGGCTTCGCGTTCACGTTCCCGCCGCTGTTCACCGTCTCGCTCGGCGCGCTCCCGAAGCACCTCTACGGGCACGGCTCCGCCGTGCTCAGCACGGTGCAGCAGGTGGCCGGCGCAGCCGGCACCGCCGCGTTCGTGACGATCATGGCGACCCGGCAGGCGCAGCTCGTCGCCGAGGGCGTCACGTCCGGGGAGGCGCTGCTCGAGGGTGCGCGCATCGCGTTCATGGGCGCCGCCGCGCTCTGGACCATCGGCGTCATCGCGACGCTCTGGCTGCGGAAGCCCGCGGATGTCGTGCCCGACGAGCGCGAGCACGTCGAGCAGGCGGCGCTAGCGCGCCTGCCCCATGAGGCGCACGGCCTCGGCGGCGTGCTCGTTCGTCACCTGCACGCCGTAGCGGGCCGCCTGCAGCCCCTTGACGCTCGCGAAGTCGCGCTTGCCGCCCGACATGGCGTGCTGCACGACGCCCGCGATGATGCCGAACGCGGCACCCATGAGGGTCGACCAGAGCACCCAGGCCCACGAGTCGGCGATGATGAGCCCGAAGAGCAGGCCGACGAAGAGGCCGAACCACGCGCCTCCCAGTCCGCCAGACAGCGCCGCGCGACCGTAGGTCATCCGGCCGAGCACCTGCTCGACGGTGGTGAGGCCCGTGCCGATGATGCGCACGTGCTCGACCGCGAACCGCGCGTCGGCGAGCCGGTCGACGAGCGCTTGCGCCTCCTCGTACGTGTCGAACTCGGCGATCGTGGTCGACGGCGGCGTCGGCTGGGTGCGCAGCGGATCCGTGCCGCCCTGCATGGGGTTCAGCTGGGTCATGGCTCCGATCCTGGCACCGTCGCGGGTACGGTGCCAGGGTGGACGACATCCTGCAGTTCGCCGGCAACTACTGGTGGCTCGCCTTCGTGATCGGCCCCATCGTCGGCGGTTGGTTCGGCGGTGTCGCGAAGTACAACGAGAAGCGCCGGCGCGACCGCATCGAGCTCGAGCGCATCCGCCGCGCACCCGTCCTGCCCGTCGCGCCGCCCGGGCCGACGCCCGCCGAGGTGGACCTCGCCGACCGCGACCGGCAGATCGAGCGCATCCTCGCCGACCACGACGACACCGACCGCCGCTGGCTCGGCTTCGAGCTCGACGTCGCGAAGCTCATCGACTACCCGCTCGTCACCGACATGCGCGAGCCGCTCACGCAGACGTTCCACCGGGCCAAGCGGGTCGCCGACGGGCTGCGGCCCGAGTCGCCGGCTGCGCTCCGCCCCGCGGGCGCGCTCGAGCGCTACCGCGAGGCGGTGCGCGACTACGAGGTCGCCTTCGAGGCGGCCGTGCGCGAGGCGAAGCGGCGCGCCCAGTCGGGCTTCAGCGAGCCGGAGCGGCGGCGCCTGCAGTCGGCGCAGCGGCTGATGGCGCTCGCCGAGAGCGAGGCGTCGACGCCCGCCGAGCGGCAGAGCGCCTACAAGCAGGCGCGGAAGGAGCTCGACGGGCTCATCGCGCTGCCGGAGGCGACGACCCACGACATCGAGCGGCGGATCGCGGGCGAGCTGGAGGCGTGACGGGCGTCACGCCTCCGGGTCACGCCGCTGCCGGCTCGAACCGCGCGATCAACGCCACCGCGTCCGCCGGGCTGTCGACGAGCGCGATGCCGGCAGCGCCGGGCCGGTCGCGCATGACGGCCTGCAGCAGCGGCCACGCGGGCATCGTCTCGGTCCAGTAGCGCTCGCCGAGCAGCACGAGCGGCGCCCACGCGCCATCCTCGGCGTAGGAGTTCTCGCACGCGTCCTGGAAGATCTCCTGCACCGTGCCGCCGCCGCCGGGGAGCACGACCACGCCCGCGTTCGCGACGCGCAGCAGGATGTCCTCGCGCACCGAGTTCTGGAAGTACTTCGCGATCGACGTCGCGAACGAGTTGGGCGGCTCGTGCCCGTAGTGCCACGTGGGGATGCCGAGCGAGACGCCGTCGCCGAGCCTCGCCGCGACGCGCTGCGCCGAGGCGATCCACTCGGGGATCGCGCCCTGGAACGACGGCACCGCCGCGAGCTCGTCGATCGCGGCGTCGAGCTCCTCGGTCGAGACGCCGACGGCGCGGGCGCCGAGGTTCCCGGCCTCCATCGCTCCGGGGCCGCCGCCGGTCGCGACGACGCGGCCGGCGCGGGCGAGCCCGTGCGCGAGGTGCGCCGTCTGCCGGTACTCGGGCGAGTCGCGGCGCAGCGCGTGGCCGCCCATGATGCCGACGATCGCCCTGCCCCGCACCCAGTCGGCGAGCGCCTCGTCGATCGAGTGGTCGTGCAGCGCCGCCGCGAGCGTGTGCGCGGTGTCGTGGTGGCGCGTGCGCGACCACGCGTAGACGCGAGCGTCGAAGCTCGAGGGGTAGCCGTGCTCGAGGCCGGCGACGAGGTCGTCGGGGGAGTACAGCGTCGACGGGTACGCGTTGAACGGCACCTCCGGGACGTCGGCGAAGACGAGCGCGCCCTGCTCGACGAGGCGCTCCCGCGCCCCGGCGGGGAGCTCGGCGCCGAGCAGCAGCGCGCCCTCGCCGTCGAGCCGCTCGAGCTCGGCGGCCCGCTCGCGCAGGTCGACGTCCTGGATCCGCCAGCCGCGCATGCTGTGCGCGTGCACCGCGAGGCGGTCGAAGGCCGCGAGCGAGCCGATGTCGATGCGCCGGCCGTGCTGCGGGCGCTCGTCGAAGTCATGCATGCGACCGGAGCCTACCCAGCGGTCGGCGCCTCCCCCTGGGCGACCTCGATCCGGCTGCCGCCGCCGGGCTCCGGTACGACGCGGATGCGCGCGGGGATGCGCTCCTGCATCTGCTGGACATGGCTGATCACGCCGACGCTGCGCCCGCCGGCGCGGAGGTCGTCGAGCACCGCCATCGCGTGCTCGAGCGTGTCGGCGTCGAGCGAGCCGAAGCCCTCGTCGACGAAGAGCGTCTCGAGCGAGACTCCGCCCGACTCCGCCTGGACGACGTCGGCGAGCCCGAGCGCGAGCGCGAGCGACGCGAGGAAGGTCTCGCCGCCCGAGAGGGACTCGGTCGTGCGCGGCTTGCCGGTGTGCGCGTCGAGCGCGAGCAGCCCGAGGCCGCTCGCCCGCCCGCGGTACGCGGTCGACTCGTCGTGCAGCAGCGAGAACCGCCCACCCGTCATGCCCGCGAGCCGCAGGTTCGCGGCGTCGACGATCGCGGCGAGGCGGGTCGCGAGCACGTACGTCTCGATGTCCTGCCGCCGCGGGTTCTCGCCCCGCAGCGCGCCCGCGAGGCCGCGGAGCGCGAGCGCATGGGCGGCACCCTGCTCGAGCGCGGCGAGCGCGGTGCGCGCGGCGGCGGCATCGGCGAGCGCGAGCCTGCGACGCTGATCCGCTTCGGCGTGGCCGCGCGCAGCTGCGCGGTGCGCGGTCGTCGCGGCCTCGAGCGCCGCCTCGAGCGGCTCGAGGTCGGGTGCGTCGCCGTCGAGGTCGGCGAGCTCGGGCTGCGCGAGCACGCCGCGCGCGCTCGCCGCCTGCTCGTCGTGGTCGCGGATGCGGGCGCGCAGCGCCGCGCGCTCGGCGGTGGGCAGCCGCGCCTCGCCGGCCGCGTCGCGCGTCGCGAAGCCGTGCGCCTCGAGCGCTGCCGTGCCGGCCGCGGCCGCCTCGGTCCGCTCGACGAGCGCGCTCCTGCGGCCGGCGTCGGCGTCGAGCCACCGCTGCAGCGCATCGCGCCGCACGGTCGAGCGCGCGACGAGCGTCGCGGCGTCCTCGCCGCCGAGCGCCTCGTCGAGCCGCTCGCGCGCCTCCGCCTCGCGCGCGGCGGCAGCCGCGGCGCGCTCGCCCTGCTCGGCGGCCTCCGCCTCGAGCACGAGGATGCGCTCGCCGAGCGCGGCGGCCGCGGCGTCGTGCGCGGCGAGCTCGCCCTGCAGCCGCTCGCGCTCCGTCGCGGCGCTGCGGCAGCGCTCCAGCTCGGCCGTCGCATCGTCGAGCGCGCGTCCGAGCGCCGCCTCGTCGTCGTCGCCCGCGACCGCGGCGCGGGCGGCGCGGCGGGCCTCGACCTCCGACAGCGCCGCGTCGGCCTCGCGCACGGCCGCGGCCGCGGCCTCCGCGTGCTCCCACGCGGCGCCGACCGCCTCGGGCGTCGCCGCGTCGGGGGAGGGCGCCGCCGGCGTCGGATGCGTCGTCGAGCCGCACACGGGGCACGGCTCGTCGTCGCGCAGCGCCGCCGCGAGCTCGCCCGCGATGCCCGCCAGGCGCGCCTCCTGCAGCGCCGCGGCCCGCGCGGACGCGGCGCGGCTGCCCGCGAGCGCGTCGACCGCCGCCGCCCGGGCGGCGGCCACGGCGACGTCGAGCGTCGCGACGTCGCGCGCGGCGGCGAGCCGGGTCCGGACCGCGGCGACGGCGGCCGTCGCCGCCTCCGATCCGGCGGCGGCTGTCGCCGCCGCCTCGCGAGCGCCGACGAGCAGCTCGCGCTCGGCCGGGCCGCGCTCGCGCTCCGCCCGCGCGGCGGCGAGCGCCTCGCGGGCGACGCCCGTCGCGGCCGCCGCCCGCGCCGTCGCGGCCGCGAGCCTCGGCATCGCCCGCTCGAGCTCCGCCGCGGCCTGCGCGACCGCGACGTCGTCGCCGGCGTCGTCGTGGGCGGCCGCCACCGCGTCCCTCGCCGCCTCGACGTCGTCGGGCAGCTCCGCTGCCGCGAGCTCGACGCCGGCGTCGGCGCTGCCGACCGCCGTGTCGGCTCGCGCCCAGCGGTCGAGCGCGCCACCGGCCTCCGCCGCGCGCTCCGCCTCGTCGAGGCGCGCCCTGCCGGCATCGATCTCGGCGCCGACGAGCGCGAGGGCGGCGAGCGCGTCGCGCGCCGCGTCGCGCCGCCGCAAGAGCGCCCGCCGCTCGCGCGCGGCGTCGCGGTCGAGCCGCGCCCGCCGCTCGGCGTCGGCGGCGTCGGCGGCGACCACCGCCGCGCGCTCGGTCGCCGCCTCGAGCGCGGCCTCGAGCCCGTCGAGCTCGTCGGCGGTGATGGGCGCCGCGTCCGCCGCGTCGTCGTCGAGCGGTCCGCCCGCCGTGTCGTCCTCGGCGACGCGCAGCTCCCGGACCGCCTCTCGCACCCGTCGGGCGCGCTCGGCGAGCTGCACCTCGTGGCCCTCCCGCTCCGCCGCGAGCGCCTTCCGGTCGGCGTCGAGCAGGTCGCGCAGACCCCCGAGGTCGCCGGTGCCGAACAGCCGCAGCAGCAGCGCCTTCCGCTCGTCGCTCGTGGCGCGCAGGAACTCGGCGAAGCCGCCCTGCGCGAGCAGGATGACCTGCAGGAACTCCTGCTTCGTGAGCCCGACGAGCCGGCCGACCTCGTGGCCGACCTCCTTCGTCGTCGTGGCGATCGGCGCCCAGCCGTCGTCGGTGCGCTCGAGCAGGCTCGCGCGCGCGGGCTCGCGCGTCGTGCCGGTGCCGCGCGCCTTCGGCCGCTCGTACTCCGGCGAGCGCTCCACGCGCAGCACGCGGTCGCCGAGCTGCACGTCGAGCTCGACGAGCGTCGGCGTCGTCGGCCCCGCCAGGTCGCTGCGCAGGTGCGCGCGCTCGCCGTAGCGGGGCGCCGAGCCGTACAGGGCGAACGTGATCGCGTCGAGCACCGTCGACTTCCCCGCGCCCGTGGGTCCGGCGATGAGGTAGACGCCGTCGCTCTCGAACGCGGCGAAGTCGACCTCGAAGCGGTCGCGGAACGGCCCGAACGCCTGCAGGGCGAGCCGCAGGATCCTCATCGGGCCGCCTCTGCGGCCGCGACGCGCGCGAGCCCGTCGGCGACGAGCGCCCGCTCGTCCTCGCTCGGTCCCTCGCCGCGCACGTGCGCCAGGAAGTCGTCCACGATCTCCGCGTCGCCGCGGCGCTCGAGGCGCTCGCGCACGCCCTCGCCGTCCGAGCGGCCCGCCGATCCGGCCCACTCCACCTGGGCGCAGTGCGGCCAGCGCTGCTGCAGCCGGCGCATCGCGTCGAGCGGCATGGCCGCGTCGGTGAGCACCGCCCGCACCCAGTCGTCCTCGGTGCCGTCGAGCTCGGGGTCGGCCAGCAGCGCCTCGAGCTCGCCCCGCACCTGCCGCAGCGCGCGCGGCACGGTGAGGCCGAGCCACTCGACGCGCTCGAGCCCGTCGGCGCCGAGCTCGACGAGCCAGCCCCCGCGCTCCGGCGACCGCTCGCGGAAGGAGTAGTGGAGCGGCGCGCCCGAGTAGCGCACGGCCGGCGCGAGCTCCTGCCGCGAGTGGATGTGGCCGAGCGCGGCGTAGTCGACGCCGTCGAACGCCGACAGCGGCACGACGTCGAGCCCGCCGGCACGGATCTCGCGCGGGGCGTCGTCGTCGTCGACCGCGACCCCGGCGGCGAAGCAGTGCGCGAGCACGACCGAGCGCGCCGGCCGCTCGGCCAGCTCGGCGCGCACGGCATCCATCGCCCAGCGCATGGCGTCGGCCTGCGAGCCGATCCCTGCCTCCGGCAGCACCGCGCGCAGCACGACCGGCTCGAGGTACGGGATCGCGACGACCGCGACGGGCCCGTGCTCGTCCTCGAGGTCGACGCGCCACGAGGCGGGGTCCGTCGCCGAGGTGCTCAGGTGCAGGCCGCCCGCGCGCGCGAAGCCGGCGTTCGCGCCGAGCCTCGCGGGGGAGTCGTGGTTGCCGCTCGAGAGCACGACCTGCGCGCCCGCCTCCCGGATCGACTGCAGCGCGCGCGTGAGCGCCTCCACGTGCCGGCCGGCGGGCATCGCCGAGTCGAAGACGTCGCCGGCGACGAGCACGACGTCGATGCGCTCTCGGCGAACGAGCCCGGGGATCTCGCCGAGCACCGCCGACAGCGCCTCGACGGTGTCAGCGCCGTGGAACGTGCGCCCGACGTGCCAGTCGGAGGTGTGCAGGAGCCGCATGCCACCACGCTAGGGCCGCCCGCCGACGTCATCCGCGCTTCCGGCGCGCCGGTAGGCTGGAATCAGCCCCTGCCCGCGCGCTCGAGAGGGACTGCACCACGTGCTGCTCACTGTGACGACACTCGCCGTACTCGGCGTCGTCGCCAGCGCGCTCAGCAGCAGGATGGGCCGGTTCGTCTTCCTGCTGCCCGCCGCCGCGAGCCTCGCCGCCGCCGCCTGGTTCGGCGCGCAGGGCCCCGCCGTGGCCTCGGGCGCGGTGCTGCAGGAGCGCATCGAGTGGATGCCGGCGCTCGGCATCGCGATCGACCTGCGGCTCGGGGCGCTCCAGTGGCTGCTCGCGATGGTGGTGCTCGCCGTCGGCGGCCTGATCTTCGTCTACTGCGCGTGGTACTTCGACTCGAACAAGCTCGCGCCCCGCACCGTGGGCCTCCTCACCGGCTTCGCCGCGTCGATGCTGCTGCTCGTGCTCTCGGACGACCTCATCGTGCTCACGGTCGGGTGGGAGCTGACGACGATCTTCTCCTACCTGCTCGTCGGCCTGAACCACCGCTCGGCCAGCAACCGCCGCGCCGCCCAGACGGCGCTCATCGTGACCACCGTCGGCGGCCTGTCGATGCTCGTCGGCATCATGCTGCTCGAGTCGCAGACGGGCACCTTCTCGCTCGCGGCGACGCTCGCCGATCCGCCGCAGACGGCCGCCGCCGCGTGGGCCGCGGCGCTCATGGTCGTCGGAGCGCTGTCCAAGTCGGCGATCGTGCCGTTCCAGTACTGGCTGCCGGGTGCCATGGCGGCGCCGACGCCCGTCTCGGCCTTCCTCCACGCCGCCGCGATGGTGAAGGCCGGCATCTTCCTCATCGCCGCGCTCTCGCCCGCGTTCGTCGAGCTGCCGTGGTGGCGCTGGGGGCTCGTGAGCCTCGGCATCGTCACGATGCTGCTCGGCGCCGTGCGGGCGATGCGCCAGCTCGACATCAAGGTGCTGCTCGCGCACGGCACCGTCAGCCAGCTGGGCCTGCTCGTCACGGTGCTCGGCATCGGCACGCACTCGTCGATGCAGGCCGGCCTCACGCTGCTCGCCGCCCACGCCGTCTTCAAGGCCGCCCTGTTCATGGTGGTCGGTGCGGTCGACCGCTCGACCGGCACCCGCGACCTGCGCGAGCTCGGCGGCCTCGCGCCGGCGGATGCCGCTCGCGGCCGGGGCCGCGATCGTCGCCGCGGCGTCGATGGCCGGCATCCCGCCCGCGATCGGCTACCTCGGCAAGGAGGCTGCGCTCGACGCCGCGATCGCCGACGGCGAGCTCGCCGCGCTCGGCTGGGTCGCGTTCGCCGGCATCGCCGTCGGCGCCGCGCTCACCGTCGCCTACTCGCTGCGCTTCGTGGTCGGCACCTTCTTCGGGCCGGTCGGCACCGAGCCCAAGCGCCGCTCGCCGTGGCTCATCGCGGCGCCCGTCGCGCTCGCGCTCGGCGGCCTCGTGCTCGGCTTCGCGGGCAACACGCTCTCGGAGCTGCTCCACCCGCACGTCGACCTCGTGCCCGCCGGCGAGGACGCCCCGCACCTCGCGCTCTGGCACGGGTTCACGCCGGCGTTCGTCGCGTCGGTGCTCGCCTGGCTCGCCGGCACCGGCATCTTCCTCGCCTTCGGCAGCCGCCGCCGGCAGCCGCACGGCACCGACCCGCTCGAGCGCGGCTACCACGCGACCATGCGCGGCCTCGACCGTCTCGCCGTCGAGGTGACCGGTCGCATCCAGACCGGTTCGCTGCCCCTGCACGTGTCGACGATCCTGCTCGTGGTCGTCGCGCTCCCCGGCGGCGTGCTGCTGCTGTCGGGCCTCGTCACCGCCGACCTGCGGCTCTACGACTCCGCCGGCCAGGTGGCCGCCGCCGTGCTCATCAGCATCGCCGCGGTCTGGGCGACCACGACCCGCGGCCGGCTGAAGGCGTTCATGCTGCTCGGCGTCGTCGGCTACGGCGTCGCGCTGCTGTTCCTGCTGCACGGCGCCCCCGACCTCGCGCTCACGCAAGTGCTGTCCGAGACCGTCTTCCTCGTCATCCTCGTGCTCGTGCTGCGCCGGCTGCCGAAGTACTTCACGAACCGGCCGCTGCGGGCCGCGCGCTACCTGCGCGCGCTGCTGGCCGCCTCGGTGGGCACGTTCGCGGCGCTCGCCGCGCTCGCGGCGCTGCAGGCGCGCACCGCCGCCCCCATCTCCGACGGCTTCTACCGCTGGGCGTACGACTTCGGCCACGGCGAGAACATCGTCAACGTCACGCTCGTCGACATCCGCGCGTGGGACACGCTCGGCGAGGTCTCGGTCGTGCTCGCCGCGGCGACCGGCGTCGCGAGCCTCATCTTCGTGCGCCGGCCCGTCGCGGGCAAGGGCGTGCTGCGGCCCACCGACGCGAGCAGCGGGCGGCGCTCGTGGCTGCGCGGCTCGTTCGCGGACGACCAGATGGCCTCGCCCGTGCTCGAGATCGTCACGCGGCTGCTGTTCCCGATCATGATGCTCGTGTCGGTCTACCTGCTCGCGGTCGGCCACAACGCGCCCGGCGGCGGCTTCGCCGGCGGGCTCGTCGCGGGCGTCGCGCTCGCGGTCCGCTACCTCGCGGGCGGCCGCGACGAGCTCATCGAGGCCGTGCCGTTCGACGCCGGCAAGCTGCTCGGCGGCGGCATGGCGGTCGTGGTGGCGAGCGTCGTCTGGCCGGTGCTGTTCGGCGGCCGGATCGGCGAGTCGTACGCGATCGAGGCGGTGCTGCCGCTGCTGGGCGAGCAGAAGCTCGTCACGACCCTCTTCTTCGACGTCGGCGTCTGGCTCATCATCATCGGCGCCATGCTCGACTTCGTCCGCTCGCTCGGCGCGGGCGTCGACCTGCACGGCGAGCAGAACCTCGCACCCCGCCCGCAGTGGCGCTCCGACCGCTCGCTGCCGGGGGAGGGGGTGCGCTCGTGACCCCCACGCTCATCCTCGCGATCGCCGGCGGCGTGCTCATCGCCGCGGGCGTCTACCTGCTGCTCGAGCGCAGCCTCATGCGCATCCTCGCCGGCGTCATGCTGGCCGGCAACGGCGTCAACCTGCTCTTCCTCGTCTCCGCCGGTCCCGCCGGGCTCGCCCCGATCGTCGGCGAGCCGGAGGGCGACATCGCCGATCCGCTGCCGCAGGCGATGGTGCTGACCGCGATCGTCATCTCGCTCGCGACGAGCGCCTTCCTGCTCGCCATGTCGTACCGCTCCTTCCAGCTCGAGGGGCACGACGAGGTCGCCGACGACGTCGAGGACGCCATCGTGCGCCGCCGCGCGCAAGCCGACCTGTCGAGCGAGGCGTACAGCGACCTCGCGCCCGAGGCGCAGCCCGACACGGAGTCGGGCGGCCGCTTCTTCGATCCGCCCGACGCTCGAGAGGGCAGAGCCCGTTGATGGACCTCGCCAACCTCGTGCCCGTGCCCGTGCTGCTGCCGCTGCTCGCGGCGGGCGTCACGCTCATCCTCGCGCGCCATCCCGCCTGGCAGAAGATCGTCTCCGGCACCACGCTCGCGATCGTCGCGGTGCTCGCGCTCATCCTGTGCATCGGCGCGGATGCGCAGGGCCCGATCGTGC
Organism: uncultured Actinomycetota bacterium; assembly: GCA_963803465.1. Taxonomy (GTDB): domain Bacteria; phylum Actinomycetota; class Actinomycetes; order Actinomycetales; family Microbacteriaceae; genus Agrococcus. The sequence goes on along the minus strand of CAWDMS010000004.1, from coordinate 303,380 downwards.
TGTGGGTGGGCGCGTGGCCCGACGGCCTCGGCATCGTGCTCGTGGCCGACCGGCTCTCGTCGCTCATGGTGCTCGTCTCGAGCATCGTGACCGCGATCGTCGTGATCTTCCCCTCGCGGCGCGACATCGCCGACAGCGCCGACGGCGCACCCGTGTCGGTCTTCCACCCCACGTTCCTCGTGCTGACCGCCGGGGTCGCGAACGCGTTCCTCGCCGGCGACCTGTTCAACATGTTCGTCTCGTTCGAGATGCTGCTGTTCTCGTCGTACGTGCTGATCATGCTGGGCGCGACGAAGGAGCGCGTGCGCGCGGGCTCCACCTACGTGGTCGTGAGCGTCGTCTCGTCGACGCTCTTCCTGCTCGCGCTCTCGATCGTCTACGGCGCGACCGGCACGGTGAGCTTCGCCCAGCTGCCGGAGCGGCTCGCGGCCCTCGACCCGCAGCTGCAGCTGCTCATCCAGCTGCTGCTGCTCGTCGTGTTCGGCATCAAGGCGGCCGTCTTCCCGCTCCAGGCGTGGCTGCCCGACTCCTATCCGACCGCCCCGGCGAGCGTCACGGCCGTGTTCGCCGGCCTGCTGACGAAGGTCGGCGTCTTCGCGATCATCCGCGTGCAGACCCTGCTGTTCCCGGAGAGCCCGCTCACCGACCTGCTGCTCGTCGTCGCGACCCTCACGATGGTGCTCGGCATCCTCGGCGCGCTCGCGCAGGGCGAGATCAAGCGACTGCTGTCGTTCACGCTCGTCAGCCACATCGGCTACATGCTGCTGGGCATCGCGCTCGGCACCGAGGCGGGCCTCAGCGGCGCGATCTTCTACATCGTCCACCACATCCTCGTGCAGACGGCGCTGTTCATCGTCGTGGGGCTGATCGAGCGGGTCGGCGGCTCGACGAGCCTCGTCCCGGCTCGGCGGCCTCGCCTCGATACCCCTGCTCGCCGCGCTCTACCTGCTGCCGGCGCTCAACCTGGGCGGCATCCCACCCTTCTCGGGCTTCCTCGGCAAGGTCGCGCTCATCGACGCCGCGCTCGAGGCGCCCTCGCCGCTCGCCCTCGCCGCGGTCATCGCCGGCGTGCTCACGAGCCTGCTGACGCTCATCGCGGTCATCCGCGTCTGGCAGCGGGCGTTCTGGCAGGACCGGGGCGAGGACGACGACCGCGTGCACTCGCTGCGCGTGCTGCCCCGCATCTGGGTGTTCGCGGCGTCCGCGCTCGTCGGCATCACGGTCGCGCTCACCGCGCTCGCGGGACCCCTCACGTCGTTCGCCGACCGCGCGGCCGAGGACATCCACCGGGGCGCCTACCAGCAGGCCGTCGAGGAGGCCATGCCGTGAACCGCCCAGGACTCCGCTACCGCGTCTCGCTCGTCGCGACCATCGGGCTCACCGTCATCTGGATGCTGCTGTGGGGCGACCTGTCGCTCGGCGCCGTCATCTGGGGGCTCGCGATCTCGCTGTTCATCCAGGTCGTCTTCCCGCTGCCCGACGTGCCGGAGCTCGAGTCGTTCCGGCCGCTCGGGTTCGTGCGCCTCGTGCTCGTCACGCTCGTCGGCCTCGCCGTCTCGAGCTTCCAGGTGGCGGCGAAGGTGCTCGCGTTCTGGCGCCCCACGCGCAACGCGATCATCCGGGTGCCGCTGCGCAGCGACTCCGAGTTCATCACCGCCATCACCGCAGAGCTCGTCACCCTCGTGCCGGGCTCCGTGGCGGTCGACGCCGGCGACGGGTGGCTGCTCGTGCACGTCTTCGACGCCTCCGACGAGGCGAGCATCGACCACGCCCGGCAGCGGGTGCTGACCACCGAGGCGACCGTGCTGCGCGCCTTCGGCACGCCCGCCGACCGCGCGCTGCTGAAGGGGGACTGATGGGGGTCGTGCTCATCGTCGCGGGGCTCATGCTCGCGGCCGCGGCGGCGCTCACGCTGCTGCGCATCATCCGCGGGCCCGGCCCGGCCGACCGGGTGGTCGCCACCGACGTGCTCATCGCGGCGGTCGCGGGCGCGCTCGCCGTCGAGGCGGCCATCAACCGCCACGGCTACACCATCCCCGTCATCCTCGTGCTGTCGCTGCTCGCCTTCGCCGGCACCGTCTCGATCGCGCGCTTCATCGCGGGCCGCGAGGGCGTCGTCGGCAGCGGCCCCGACGACGTCGACGGGCTCGAGGGCGACGCCCCCGGCCAGCCCGACCAGGGCCCGCAGCCCGCCGACGAGAGGGACCGCGCATGACGCTCGAAGGCGTGCTCGACGTCACCGGCGCCGTGCTCATCCTGCTCGGCGCGGCGCTCGCGCTCACGGCGGCGATCGGCCTCGTGCGGCTGCCCGACGTGCTCAACCGGATGCATGCGGCGTCGAAGCCGCAGACGCTCGGCTTCCTCGCCCTCTGCCTCGGGCTCGCGCTCGTGCTCCGCGACGGCAGCGCGACGTCGCTGCTCGCGCTCGCCGCGGGCCTCCAGCTCGTCACCGCCCCCGTCGCCACCCAGATGATGGCGAAGGCGGCGTACCGCACCGGCCAGTACCGCGCCGACCTCGTCGTCGACGACGGCGACCGCCAGCGTGCCGACGACCCGGACGCGGATCCCCGACCGGATGCGCAGAACCAGTAGGATCGAGCCACACGCACAGCCGGCCGCTGCACGCCCGCGCGGGAGAGCCCCTCCGGGGGCACCGAAGGAGCAAGCCTCCCCGCCAAACTCTCAGGTCCTCGAACCGCGCGGGAAGGCCACACTGGAGCCGACCATGGACGGTCGACGACAGTGGGGGAGTCCAGACCACAGGAGGACTCATGACGGCCCGGCAGACCGAGTCACCCGCGATGCGCACGCCGCTGCTCGCCATCCACGAGGCTGCCGGCGCGCAGCTCATCGACTTCGCGGGCTGGCAGATGCCCGTGCGCTACGGCTCCGACCTCGCCGAGCATGTCGCCGTGCGCGAGCGCGCGGGGCTGTTCGACCTCAGCCACATGGCCGAGCTGCGCGTGCGCGGCGCCGAGGCCGCCGCGTTCCTCGACCACGCCCTCGCGGGCAGGCTGTCGGCGATCGAGCCCTGGCAGGCGAAGTACTCGCTGCTGCTCGCCGAGCAGGGCGGCATCATCGACGACGTGATCGTGTACCGCATCGGTGGTGCGATCGACGCCGAGGCCGAGTTCCTCGTCGTCGCCAACGCCGCCAACCGCCACGCGGCGCTCGACGCGCTCACCGCGCGCATCGCCGGCTTCGACGCGACGATCGTCGACGAGACCGAGGACACCGCGCTCATCGCCGTGCAGGGCCCGGCGGCGCTCGCGGTCGTCGAGCGCGATCGGGCTCGAGTCCGAGCCGCTCGACGCGCTGCGCTACTACCGCAGCCTGCCCGCCGTCTTCGAGGGCGAGGACGTGCTCGTCGCGCCGCACCGGCTACACCGGCGAGGACGGCTTCGAGCTGTACATCGCCGCGCACGCCGCCGAGGACCTCTGGCGCGCCCTCGTGCTCGCCGGCGAGGCGCACGGGCTCGCGCTCTGCGGGCTCGCCGCGCGCGACACGCTCCGGCTCGAGGCGGGCATGCCGCTCTACGGCCACGAGCTGTCGCTCGACACGCTGCCCGCGCAAGTGGGGCTCGGCCGCGTCGTCGCGCTGAGGACGAAGGGCGACTTCGTCGGCCGCAGCGCCGTCGAGGCCGGTCCCGCGGCCGACGCGCCCGTGCTCGTCGGGCTCGAGGCCGACGGCCGCCGCGCCGCCGCGCGCCGGCTACCCCGTGCTCGACGGCGACCGCGTCGTCGGCGCCGTCACGAGCGGTGCGCTGTCGCCGACCCTCGGCCATCCGATCGCGATGGCCCTCGTCGAGCCCGGCTCGGCGACCTCCGACTCCCTGACCGTCGACGTGCGCGGCACCCAGCTGCCCGCGCGCGCCACCGAGCTGCCGTTCTACACCCGAGAGGCCCGAGCATGAGCGAGACCCAGTACACCGCCGACCACGAGTGGATCCGCACCGACGGCGACATCGCGACGATCGGCATCACCGACTTCGCGCAGGCCGCGCTCGGCGACGTCGTGTTCGTCGACCTGCCCGGCGTCGGCCGCACGTTCGCGAGCGGCGAGGCGATCGGCGAGATCGAGTCGACGAAGTCGGTCGGCGAGCTCATCGCGCCGGCAGCCGGCGAGGTCGTCGAGGTCAACGACGAGGTCGCGGGCGACCCGACGCTCGTCAACTCCGGCGCCGAGGGCGACGGCTGGCTCGTGAAGGTGCGCTTCAGCGAGCAGCCCGAGCTGCTCGACGAGGCCGCCTACCGAGAGCTCACCGCCTGATGCGCCCGTTCGTCGACCGCCACATCGGCACGGATGCGGCGGCGCAGCAGCGCATGCTCGACGCCGTCGGCTTCGACTCGCTCGACGCGCTCATGGACGCCGCCGTGCCGGCCGGCATCCGCTCCGCGGGCACCGGCATCGGCGACGCCGCCTCCGAGACGGCGGCGCTCGCCGAGCTGCGGACGATCGCGGGCCGCAACCGCGTGCGCCGCAGCGCCATCGGCCTCGGCTACCACGGCACCGTCACGCCGCCGCCGATCAAGCGGCTCATCCTCGAGAACCCGTCGTGGTACACCGCCTACACGCCGTACCAGCCCGAGATCAGCCAGGGCAGGCTCGAGGCGCTCATCAACTTCCAGACGATGGTCGCCGACCTCGCGGGCCTCGACATCGCGAACGCGTCGATGCTCGACGAGGGCACGGCCGTCGTCGAGGCGATGCTGCTCGCGCGCCGCGCCTCGAAGTCCGCGTCGTCGGCGCTCGTCATCGACACCGACCTGCTGCCCCAGTCGAAGGCGCTGCTGCGCCACCGCGCGCACGCGACCGGCATCGAGCTCGTCGAGCTCCCGCTCGCCGAGACCGCGCCCGCCGACCTGCCCGACTCCTTCGGCGTCATCGCCCAGCTGCCCGGCGCATCCGGCCGCGTCTGGGACGCGAGCGGCATCTTCGACGCGTCGACGCGGATGGGCGGCGTGCCCGTCGCGGCCGCCGACCTGCTGTCGCTCGCGCTCATCGAGGCGCCGGGTGCGCCAGGGCGCCCGCATCGTGGTCGGCTCCTCGCAGCGCTTCGGCGTGCCGATGGGCTTCGGCGGCCCGCACGCCGGCTTCATGGCCGTCGCCGACTCGCTCACCCGCCAGCTGCCCGGCCGCCTCGTCGGCGTCTCGGTCGACGCCGACGGCTACCCCGCCTACCGGCTCACGCTGCAGACGCGCGAGCAGCACATCCGCCGCGAGAAGGCGACGAGCAACATCTGCACCGCGCAGGTGCTGCTCGCCGTGATGGCGTCGATGTACGGCGTCTACCACGGCGCCGAGGGGCATCACCGCGATCGCGCGAGGGCGTGCACGGCGTCGCGACGCGCTTCGCCCGCGCCGCGCGCGACGCGGGCGTCGAGGTCGTGCACGACGCGTTCTTCGACACCGTGCGGCTGCGCGTGCCCGGCCGGGCGGCGCAGCTGCAGACCGACCGCCGGCGACGCGGGCGTGCTCGTGCACCGGCCCGACGACGACACGCTGCACGTGAGCTTCGACGAGACGTGGATCGAGGACGCGACGCCTTCCGGCTGCGCTCGAGGCGCTCGAGGCCTCGGAGGCGCCGACGCCCGAGCTCGACGGCGCGGAGCGCGCGATCCCCGCGTCGCTCGTGCGCCGCACCGCGTTCATGCAGCACGAGGTGTTCCGCACCCACCGCTCCGAGACGCAGCTCATGCGCTACGCGAAGCTGCTCTCCGACCGCGACTACGCGCTCGACCGCGGCATGATCCCGCTCGGCTCGTGCACGATGAAGCTCAACGCGGCCGCCGAGATGGAGGCCATCACCTGGCCCGAGTTCTCGCAGCTGCACCCGTACGGGCCCGTCGAGGACGCCGAGGGATACGCTCGCGCTCATCGACCAGCTGGGCGACTGGCTCGCGCGCATCACCGGCTACGACACCGTCTCGCTGCAGCCGAACGCGGGCGCGCAGGGCGAGCTCGCCGGCCTCATGGCGATCCGCGGCTACCACCGCTCGCGCGGCGAGGCGCACCGCGACGTCGTGCTCATCCCGGCATCGGCGCACGGCACGAACGCGGCGTCCGCCGTGCTCGCCGGCTGCCGCGTCGTGGTGGTCGCGACGGGCGAGACGGGCGACGTCGACATCGACGACCTCGAGGCCAAGATCGGCACCCACGCCGACGACCTCGCGGCGCTCATGATCACCTACCCGTCGACGCACGGCGTCTACGAGTCGGGCATCCGCCGCATCACCGACCTCGTGCACGCCGCCGGCGGCCAGGTCTACATCGACGGCGCGAACCTCAACGCGCTGCTCGGCCACGCGACCTTCGGCGACATGGGCGGCGACGTCTCGCACCTCAACCTGCACAAGACGTTCTGCATCCCGCACGGCGGCGGCGGCCCCGGCGTCGGCCCGGTCGCGGCGAAGGCGCACCTCGCGCCCTTCCTGCCGCGCGACCCGCGCGAGCAGGGCGAGCTGATCGACGGGCTGCTCGTCGGGGCGAACCCGATCTCGGCGGCGCCGTGGGGCTCCGCATCGATCCTGCCGATCTCGTGGGCGTACGTGCGCATGATGGGGCTCGACGGGCCTCACGAAGGCGACGGCGAGCGCGGTGCTCGCGGCGAACTACGTCGCCGCGCGCCTGCGCGAGCACTTCCCGGTGCTCTACAGCGGCGAGCACGGCCTCGTCGCGCACGAGGCGATCCTCGACCTGCGCCCGCTCAAGGAGGCGACCGGCGTCACGAACGACGACGTCGCGAAGCGCCTCGTCGACTACGGCTTCCACGCCCCGACGATGTCGTTCCCGGTCGCGGGCACGCTCATGGTCGAGCCGACCGAGTCGGAGGACCTCGCCGAGATCGACCGCTTCATCGACGCGATGATCGCGATCAAGGCCGAGGCCGACGCCGTCGGGCGAGGCGAGGTGCCGCTCGCCGAGAGCGCGCTGCGTCGCGCGCCGCACACGGCGGGCTCGATCGTGCACGGCGAGTGGGAGCGCCCGTACTCGCGCGAGCACGCGGTCTTCCCGGTCCGCGGGCGTCGAGCGGGCCAAGTACTGGCCGCCGGTCGCGCGCATCGACCAGGCCTACGGCGACCGCAACATCGTCTGCAGCTGCCCGCCGGTGGAGGCCTTCGCCTGATGCCTGCGCGAGCACGTCCCGCGGTGCGCCGCGCCCTGATCGCGGGCGCGGCCATCGCGGCGCTGCTGCTCACCGCGTGCGGACCGCAGGTGGAGCCGCGCGTGCAGGCCGGCACGAGCGTCGACGTCGCGTGGTCGGGCGAGCTCACGTCGGCGAACGCGGCGAGCGTCGTCGGGGCGCACACCGGGCAACCTCGACGTCGCCGCGATGACGCGCGCGGGCTTCGCCACGATCGACGCCGACGGCGAGGTGCGCGAGGACCCGTCGTTCGGCATCGCGTCGATCGTCGCCGACAGCCCGCTCACCGTGCGCTACGACCTCGCCGACGGCATCCGCTGGTCGGACGGCGTGCCGATCGACGCCGCCGACCTCATGCTCGCGTGGGCGGCCTCGTCGAACGCGCTCTCGACGCCCGACCTCGACCTCGACGAGCTGCGGGGCGCCGACGGTGCGCTCGCGCTGCCCGCGGCCACCGTCTGGTTCGACGCGGCAGCGCCCGGCGGGCTCGTCCACGCGACCGAGGCGCCGGCGCGCGACGACTGGGCGCGATCGATCGACGTGCCCTTCGCGCAGGCCGTGCCCGACTGGCGCACGGCGCTCGAGGTCGCCGTCCCCGCGCACGTGCTCGGCGAGCGGGTCTTCGGCGTCACCGACCCGATGGAGGCGAAGCAGCGCGTGCTCGACGCGATCGACCGCGCCGACCCGCTCGCGCTGTCGACGCTCGCCGCCGCCTGGAGCAGCGAGCTGACGATCGACCCCGCAGCCCTCGACGCGGGCGCGCGCATCTCGAGCGGGCCGTACCGGCTGGAGTCGGTGCAGAGACGGCCGGGTCGAGCTCGTCGCGAACGGCGAGTACGTCGGCGCGCAGCTGCCCGCGATCGAGCGGATCGCGCTCGCGTCGACCGCCGACGACGCCGCGGCGCTCGTCGGGCTCACCGCCGGCGACGTCGACGTCGCGACGATCCGGCCCACCGACGCCGATCGCGGCGCGATCCGCGACCTCGACCGCGACGACGCGACGCTCATCGACGGCCGGGGACGGCACGCGCTGGGAGCTGCTGCTGCGCGCCGACCGCACGCCGCTGCAGCCCGTCGACGCGCGCCGCTCGTTCCTGCACGCGCTCGACCGGCGCGGCATCGCCGAGGCGGCGCTCGGCGAGGCGGCCGCCGACGCCACGAGCGTCGACTCCGTGCTCTTCCGCCCCGGCACCCGCATCTACGAGTACGCGCTCGAGGACGCCGGCTTCCCGCAGGCGTTCGGCGGCGCCGACGAGGAGCGCGCCGCCGCGGAGCGCGACGCGCTCGGCATCGCCGCCGGCACCGAGCTGTGCGTGCGCTACGACCGCGCCGACGCGTTCGCGGCCGCGGCGCTGCCGGCGATCGCCGAGCAGGCCGCGCTCGCGGGCTGGGCCGTGCGCGACTGCGGCGTCGACGACCTCGAGGCCGGGCTCGCGCAGGACGACTGGCATGCCGTGCTGCGGCTCGTCCCCGCGCCGGCGGACGCGGCGGCGGTCGCCGACCGCTGGGCCGCCGGCGGCCTCGCCGCGCGTCGCGAACCCGGCGCGCGAGGCGCTGCTCGGCGAGGCGCTCGCCACCGCCGAGCAGGACGCGCTCGAGATGACGCTGCTCGAGATCGAGGCGTCGCTCGTCGCCGACGCGGTGGTGCTGCCGATCGCTCGAGCCCGAGCAGCTGACGATCAGCGCCGCCGGCATCCAGGGCGTCGCGCCCCGGCCGGGCGCCGCATCCCTGACCTGGAACGCCTGGGAGTGGGCGCGTCGAGGCGCCCTGACCCCACCCGCTCGTCGAGCAGCTGCCGGCGGAGTCGTCCGCGGATCGGGACGCGTCAGCCGAACAGCCCCGGGAACGTCGCGTACGCCCACGGGTAGCCGACGAACACGGCCACGTCGATGAGCGTGTGCGCGACGATGAGCGGCACGAGCCTGCCCGTGCGGGCGTAGAGCCAGCCGAACAGCGCGCCCATCGCGATGTTGCCGAACAGCGCGGGCACGCCCTGGTACAGGTGGTAGACGCCGCGCAGCACCGCCGCGGCCAGGATGATCGTCCACATCCCGGCGCGACCGCCGCCCCAGCCGAGCCGTCGCAGCCGCTCGAAGACGTAGCCGATGACGATCACCTCCTCGGTGAGCCCCGCGCGCAGCGCCGACAGCAGCAGCACGGGCACGGTGAACCAGTGCGCGTCGAGCGGCGACGGCACGACGTCGACCGTGAGCCCCAGCTGCCGGCCGACGAAGTAGAGCGCGATGCCGGGGATGCCGATCACCGCGACGAGCGCGACGCCCGACAGCACGTCCCGCCCGGGGCGTGCGGCGTCGATGCCGAGCGCGCCCAGGTGCGGCCGGCGCGAGCGCCACAGCAGCCAGCACACGAGCGCGACCGGCACGAGGTCGAGGGCGATGCCCGTCAGCTGGTAGAGCAGGTCGAGCCACGCGCGGTCCGACCGCGTCGGGTTGAGCGCGACCTGCTGCTCGCCGATCGGCGCGGCCCGCGTGCTGAGGTCGACGAACTGCAGCACCGACCAGAGCGCGCTCGCGCCGAGCGAGAGCAGCAGCACGATGGCGAGCTCCGCCACCAGGCGGCGCTGCGACGGCAGCGTGCCGACGCGCGGGGGCGCGGGCTCCGCTCCGGGGACGGGCAGGGGCGCTGGCAGGGGCGGATGCACGTCCCCACGGTACGTGCCCAGCGCCCTGGAACGGGTTGGCACCAACTTGGTAACGATCGTGTTGCCTGGCCCGCCCGCCTGAGAGGCCGTGCATACACTGCTGGATATCCAACGAGCAGAGCGGCTTGTACGGCCGCGTGCTCACCTTGCACAGGAGGAAATCAGTGACAGACATGAACAGGCGTCGCGGTCGCGCGCTCGCCGGGCTCGCCATCGGCACTGCCGCGATGGTCGCGCTCGCGGGCTGCACCACGACCACGCCAGCTCCTTCGGAGTCGGGCTCCGCCGCACCGGGTGCCGGTGGCACGATCAGCGTCGCGCAGACCAACGCTGCGACCGCGCTCACCTCGGCCACCCCGGACACCAACCTCAACACCAACGGCATGGTGGACTACCTGACCGGCAACGCGACGGGCCCCGGCTCGTTCCTGTATGTCGACAGCGAGTTCAACGTCGTCCCGGACGAGACGAACGGCACGATCGAGCTCGTCAGCGAGAGCCCGCTGGTGGTCAAGTACACCCTCGACCCCGAGGCTGTCTGGTCCGACGGCACGCCCATGACGACGACCGACATGCTCCTGGCATGGGCGATCGGCTCCGGCTGGTTCGACGACGCCACGCTCGACGAGGAGACCGGTGAGGTCACCCAGGGCAACCAGTACTTCCAGCTCGCTGGATCGACTGCCGGCCTCGACACGACCGAGTTCCCCGAGATCGACGAGGAGGCCGGCACGCTCACGCTGACGTACGGCGAGCCCTACGTCGACTGGAACCTCGTCAACCTCATCGGCAAGCCCGCGCACGTGTTCGCCGAGAAGGGTGGCTTCGCAGATGTCGCGGAGCTCGCCACGTTCCTCGCCGAGACGCCCGCCGGTGACCCGGCAGCGCCCGCGGCTGCGAACGAGCAGCTCACGGCCATGGCAGAGCACTGGAACACCGGCTACAACATCACCGCGATGCCCGAGGACGAGAGCCTGCTGGTCTCGGCCGGCATGTGGGTCGTCAAGGACTTCCAGGCCGACGACGGTGGCTTCATCTCCTTCGAGCCGAACCCCGAGTGGCGCGGCGAGGAGGCTCCGGCCTTCGACGAGCTGATCATCCGCTTCATCGGTGACCCGAACGCGCAGATCACGGCACTCCAGAACGGCGAGGTCGATGTCATCGAGCCGCAGCCGTCCGCCGACACCATCGCGGCGATCGAGGCCTTCGGCGGCACCCTCATCCAGGGCCCGCAGCTGTCCTACGACCACCTCGACCTGACGTTCGACTCCGAGGTCTTCTCCGACCCGGCCGTCCGTGAGGCCTTCCTCATGACGGTCCCGCGCCAGGCGATCCTGGAGTCCATCGTGACCCCGATCGACCCCGCGGCCGAGGTCGCTCAACTCGCAGCAGTTCGTCGCGAACCAGCCGCAGTACGAGGACGCCGTCGCGGCGAACGGCTACTCCGACTTCGCCGAGCCGGACATCGAGGGCGCTCGCGCGCTCCTCAACGGTGCGACGCCGACGGTGAGCCTGCTCTACAACACGAACAACCCGAACCGCGTCGACGCCTTCCAGCTGATCCAGGCGAGCGCGCAGGAGGCCGGCTTCGTGATCGAGGACGCCGGTTCGCCTGACTGGTCGAGCCTGCTCGGCAGCGGCACCTACGACGCGACCATCTTCGGCTGGATCTCGGCTGGTGTCGGCTACGCCGGCCTGCCGCAGATCTGGCAGACCGGTGGCGGTGGCAACTACAACGGCTACACCAACGCCGAGGTGGACGCCCTGGTCGACGAGTCGCAGGTCACGATCGGCGACGAGGAGCGACTGACGGAGATCCAGATCGAGATCGACCGCCTGACCCGTGAGGACTTCTACGGCCTGCCGCTGTTCCAGGTCCCCGGCCTGGTGGCGACGAACGGCACCGTGGACGGCGTCGTGTACAACGGCGGCCAGACCGGCTCCATCTGGAACACGTGGGAGTGGACGCCCGTCAGCTAGTCTGACGGTCACCAACTCCCCGTGAGTTAGACCCGGCCGTGATTGCCGGGACCTCGGTCCCGGCAATCACGGCCATCCCATGTCCGTCCCTCGACCGCGCAGCCACAAGCCGCGCGTTCTCCGAATGATCGGAGCTGTCCGAGCCGTGCTCAGCTTTGTCGTGAGGCGCATCATCGCCTCCATCCTCACTCTTCTCGTGGCCTCGTTCCTCATGTACGTGCTCGCCGCGAACTCGGGCAACCCGCTCGCAGACCTCCAGGCGTCCAACGCCCCCAACGCCCAGCAGCTGATCGGTGCGCGCATCCAGCGCCTCAGCCTCGACGTGCCGCCGCCGCTGCGGTGGTTCGGCTGGCTCGCCGGTGCCGCAGGCTGCCTCGTGCCCTTCGGCACGTGCGACCTGGGCGTGGACCTCAACTTCACCCCCGTGACCCAGCTCCTGCCGGGCGCCATCACCTCGACGGTGAGGCTGGTGGCCGCCTCGACGATCCTCGCGATCCTGCTCGGCGTCATCACGGGCATCGTCTCGGCGCTGCGGCAGTACTCGGCGTTCGACCTCGGCATGACGTTCGTCAGCTTCTTCCTCTACTCGCTGCCGTCGTTCCTCGTCGCGGTGCTGCTGAAGGAGTTCATCGCGATCGACTTCAACAACTGGCTCTCGAGCGGCGACTCCAGCTTCGGCATCGTGCCGACGGTGGTGATCGCGCTCGTGCTCGGGTTCCTCCTGCAGGCGATCGTCGCCGGCTCGCTGCGCAACCGGCTCATCACCTTCGGCGTCTCGGCCGCGGCCACCGCGGCCGTGCTCGTCTACATGGATGCGTCGAACTGGTTCCAGATGCCGGGCCTCGGCGCGGTGGGCCTGCTCCTGCTCATCGGCGGCGTCGTCTTCGGCACGGTCGCGCTGCTCGCGGGCTTCGGCCACAAGCGCGCGCTGCTCGCCGCCGGCATCGCGGGCGCGCTCGCCTACGTGTCGTACTTCGTGCTGCAGCCGCTGTTCGCGATCTCGACCATCTGGACCGTGATGATCCTCACGCTCGCGGTGCTCGCGGTGTGCTTCGTGGTCGGCTGGCTGATCGGCGGACCCGATCGCAGCCTCGTCATCCGCATCTCGATGCTCGTCGGCTTCCTGTCCTTCCTGCTCGTCGTCGCGGACCGCTACCTGCAGGCATGGGCGGGCTACATCGCCCACCCGCGCATCAACAACCGTCCGATCGCGACGGTCGGCGAGGCGACCGTCGGCCTGCAGGGCGACATGTGGTTCATGGGGCTCGACGGCTTCACGCACTTCCTGCTGCCGACCATCTCGCTCACGCTCATCTCGTTCGCCGGCTACACGCGGTACGCGCGCGCCGGCATGCTCGAGGTGCTCAACCAGGACTACATCCGCACCGCTCGGGCGAAGGGCCTGTCGGAGCGGACCGTCGTCACGCGCCACGCCTTCCGCAACATGCTGATCCCGATCACGACGATCGTCGCGGCCGACATCGGCGCGCTGCTCGGCGGCGCGATCATCACCGAGCAGGTCTTCGCGATCAGCGGCATGGGCTCGCTGTTCTCGAGGTCGCTCGGCCCCGTGGACGTGAACCCGATCATGGGCTACTTCCTGGTGATCGGCGTCACGGCGATCCTCTTCAACTTCATCGCAGACCTGAGCTACGCGCTCCTCGACCCGAGAGTGAGGGTGAAGTGACGACCGTGGCCCCCGACAACGGCAAGACCCAAGAGCACACCGTCGGCCAGAGCCAGGGCCGTGTGATCCTGAACCGCTTCGTGCGGAACAAGACGGCCATGGTCTCGCTCGTGCTCCTCGTGCTCACCTTCCTGTTCTCGGTCTCGGCGATCGGGCTCGGCCCGATCCCGGGCTGGTGGAAGTTCGACTACGTCACGCCGGGCGCGCCCTTCGAGGGTGGCAGGCCCACCCTCTCGCTCATCCCGGGCGAGGGCTTCGGGCTCGGCGAGCACCCGTTCGGCCAGAACCGCATCGGCGTCGACTACTTCGCGATGACGATGCGCGGCGTGCAGAACTCGTTCCTCGTCATCATCCTGCTCGCGGGCGTCGCGACCGTGCTCGGCACGGTCATCGGCGCGCTCGCCGGCTACTACCGCGGCTGGATCGACGCGCTCCTCATGCGCATCACCGACGTCTTCCTCGTCATCCCGGCGATCGTCGTCGGTGCCGTGGTCGGCCGCATGACCGGTGGCCTGGGCGTGCAGTTCCTGGCGATCACGCTCGGCTTCGTCGCGTGGATGGGCATCGCGCGACTCGTGCGCGCCGAGTTCCTGTCGCTGCGCGAGCGGGAGTTCGTCGAGGCGGCCCGCGTCGCCGGCGCGTCCGACATGCGCATCATCTTCAAGCACATCCTGCCGAACGCCGTCGGCGTCGTGATCGTCGCGGCGTCGCTCATCGCGGCTGCGGCGATCCTGCTCGAGACGGCGCTCAGCTTCCTCGGCTACGGCATCCGCGCACCCGAGTCGTCGCTCGGCCTGCTGGTGTCGCAGAACCAGTCCGCCTTCGCCACCCGGCCCTGGCTGTTCTGGTTCCCGGCCGCGTTCATCGTGATGCCGGCGCTGATGATCAACTTCGTCGGCGACGGCCTGCGCGACGCGTTCGACCCGCGGCAGAAGCGCTTCTCGGTGCGACGCACCAAGGAGCTGCCCGCGGGCTCGGAGCAGCGCCAGTGACGCGAGCTGCGCTCGCCGTGCGCTCAGACGAGCAGCGGCACCGTCGCGGCCAGCACGGGGCCGAGCACGAGGGCCGCGGCGCGCGCCCAGTGCACGGTCACGGGCACCGCGATCGCATCCGCGTCGGCGCCGCCGTCCGCGCGCTTCGCCCACTGCCGGCGCACGAGCGCGGCCGCGTCGCCGGACTCGGTGCCGGGCAGGTCGCCGACGCGGACGCCCGTGTCGAGCGGGCTGCGGGGCGCGCTGCGATCCTCGTCCCGCGAGCGTCGCGCCGCCCGGCGGGCGGCGAGCGCGCCGGGCTGGGGCGCGACCCACACGGGCCAGCTGCGGCCGGGCGTGAAGAGCGTCAGCGCGTACTTCGTGTCGACGTGGATGAGCGCGTCCCACACGACGTCGATGGTGCGCAGCGGGTTCCGGATGCGCGCGCCGCGGTCGTCGACGACGAGCGCGGGGGACCACAGGAACACGAGCACGGCGTAGCCGAGCCACAGCGCCACGATCACCGCGGCCACCGCGCCGCGCGGCTCGGACTGCAGCACCAGCAGCACACCGAGCACGACCACGAGCAGCCAGCAGGCGATCGCCGTCCCGCGGTTGACGCGAGAATGGATGGTCACCGCATGCGGTTCGTCGTTCGACACAGCTTCATCGTCGCAGGCGCCTCGTCGCGCGACGACTCCGACACCCCGCTGCAGGAGGCGGCATGACATCCCACACCAGCACGCACCAGTCCAGCACGGACACCCCCGCCCTGCAGATCACCGGCCTCAGCGTCGACTTCGCGGTCGACGGCTACTGGGTGCCCGCCGCCCGTGAGGTCTCGTACGAGATCGGCAAGGGCGAGGTCGTGGCCGTGGTCGGCGAGTCCGGCTCCGGCAAGAGCGTCTCCTCGATGGCGATCCTCGACCTGCTGCCCAAGAACGCCCGGGTGCGCGGCTCGATCAAGCTCGACGGCCAGGAGCTCATCGGCATGAGGCCGGCGGAGATGCGCGAGGTGCGCGGCAACCGCGTCTCGGCGATCTTCCAGGAGCCGATGACGGCGCTGAACCCCGTCTTCACCGTCGGGTTCCAGATCATGGAGGCCCTGCGCATCCACCGCAGCATGTCGCCGAGCGACGCGAAGGCGCGGGCGCTCGAGATGCTCGAGCTCGTCGAGCTGCCGGACCCGATGAAGGCCTTCAAGTCGTATCCGCACCAGCTCTCGGGCGGGCAGCGGCAGCGCGCCATGATCGCGCAGTCGCTCGCGCTCGACCCCGAGCTGCTCATCGCCGACGAGCCCACCACGGCGCTCGACGTCACCGTGCAGGCCGAGATCCTCGAGCTCATGCGCGACCTCAAGGACCGGCTCGGCTCCGCGGTGCTCCTCATCACGCACGACATGGGCGTCGTCGCGGACCTCGCCGACTGGGTCGTCGTGATGGAGCAGGGCCGCATCGTCGAGCAGGGCCCGGTGCGCGAGATCTTCGCGACGCCGAAGGCGGCCTACACGCAGATGCTGCTCGCAGCCGTGCCGCGCCTCGGCGAGGGCAGCGGCGAGTCCGACGCGATCGACCTCACCGCATCCCTCGCGCTCGTGTCGAACGAGGAGGTCGTCGACGCCGAGCTCGCCCAGCGGGTGGAGGCGAACGCGCGCGCCGCGCAGCAGGCGAAGCAGGCAGAGGCGACCGCCTCGACCACCCCGCCGGTGCTCGTGCTCGAGGACGTCGCGATCGAGTACGGCAAGAAGGGCAAGCTCGGCACCTTCCGCGCGGTCGACGGCGTCTCGCTGCAGATCCACGCGGGGGAGGTGCTCGGCCTCGTCGGCGAGTCGGGCTCCGGCAAGTCCACGATCGGGCGCGCGGCCATCGGGCTGCAGCCGATCGCCGAGGGCCGGCTCGAGGTCGCCGGCGTCGACATCTCGCACATCGACCGCAAGATCGCGCGCAGCCTCAACCGCAAGGTCGGGATCGTCTTCCAGGACCCGTCGTCGTCGCTCAACCCGCGACTGCCGATCGGCGAGTCCATCGGCGAGCCGATGTACCTCGCGAAGATCCACCGGGGCAAGGCGCTCGACAAGCGCGTCGAGGAGCTGCTCGACGCGGTGCGGCTGCCGCAGGCGTACCGCAACCGCTTCCCGCACGAGCTCTCCGGCGGTCAGAAGCAGCGCGTCGGCATCGCCAGGGCGCTGTCGATGAGCCCCGAGCTGCTCGTCGCCGACGAGCCGACGAGCGCGCTCGACGTCTCGGTGCAGGCGACCGTGCTCGAGCTGCTCAAGGAGCTGCAGCGCGAGCAGGGCTTCGCGTGCCTGTTCATCAGCCACGACCTCGCGGTCGTCGACCTGATGAGCGACCGCATCGCCGTCATGCACCACGGCAAGATCGTCGAGCAGGGCTCGCGCGACGCGATCCTGCGGGCGCCCGAGCAGCCGTACACGCAGCGCCTGATCGCGGCGATCCCGGTGCCCGACCCCGACCAGCAGGCCATCCGCCGCGGGCTGCGGCAGCAGGTGCTGCTGCAGACGGCGCAGGAGTCGCCCGAGACCGACGTGCCGGAGGCGGCGGACCCGGATGCGCTCGTCGAGCAGCGCAAGGACGTGCAGGCGGTCGAGGACGAGCGCAACATCTGACGCGCACCCCTCTCGACACGACGGCCGCGGTCGCCCGCTACACTGGGCGCCGCGGCCGTTCGTCGCGACATCCCCCATTGGAAGGCACCTGCATGCCGATCGCCACGCGATCAGACCTCCGCAACGTGGCGATCGTCGCCCACGTCGACCACGGAAAGACCACCCTCGTCGACGCGATGCTGACGCAGACCGGTTCGTTCGGTGCGCACGACACGCACGACGAGCGGGCGATGGACTCGAACGAGCTCGAGCGCGAGAAGGGCATCACGATCCTCGCCAAGAACACGGCGATCCGGTACGTGGGCGCGCACGCCACCGACGGTCCGGTGACGATCAACGTCATCGACACCCCCGGCCACGCCGACTTCGGCGGCGAGGTCGAGCGCGGCCTCTCGATGGTCGACGGCGTCGTGCTGCTCGTCGACGCCTCCGAGGGCCCGCTGCCGCAGACGCGCTTCGTGCTGCGCAAGGCGCTCGAGGCGAAGCTGCCCGTCATCCTGCTGGTCAACAAGACCGACCGGCCCGACGCGCGCATCGACGACGTGGTGAGCGAGAGCCAGGACCTGCTCCTCGGCCTCGCCTCCGACCTCGCCGACGACGTGCCCGACCTCGACCTCGACGCCGTCCTCGACGTGCCCGTGGTCTACGCCTCCGGCAAGGCCGGCCGCGCGTCGACGAACAAGCCCGAGAACGGCGCGCTGCCCGACAGCGAGGACCTCGAGCCGCTGTTCGAGGCGATCCTGCAGCACATCCCGATGCCGACGTACGACGACGAGGCGCCGCTCCAGGCGCACGTGACGAACCTCGACGCATCCCCGTTCCTCGGCCGCATCGCGCTGCTGCGCGTCAAGGCGGGCATCATCCGCAAGGGCCAGACGGTCGCGTGGGTGCGGCACGACGGCGAGGTGCAGAACGTGCGCATCACCGAGCTGCTCGAGACGAAGGCGCTCGACCGCGTGCCGGCCGAGAGCGCCGGCCCCGGCGACATCATCGCGGTCGCGGGCATCCCCGACATCACCATCGGCGAGACGCTCGCCGACCCCGACGACGTGCGGCCGCTGCCGACGATCACGGTCGACGAGCCCGCCATCTCGATGACGATCGGCACGAACACGTCGCCGCTCGCCGGCAAGGTCAAGGGCTCGAAGCTCACCGGCCGCATGGTGAAGGACCGCCTCGACCGCGAGCTCATCGGCAACGTGTCGCTGCGCGTCGTCGACATCGGCCGCCCCGACGCGTGGGAGGTGCAGGGGCGCGGCGAGCTCGCGCTCGCCATCCTCGTCGAGCAGATGCGTCGCGAGGGCTTCGAGCTCACCGTCGGCAAGCCGCAGGTCGTCACCCGCAGGATCGACGGCGTGCTGCACGAGCCGTTCGAGCACCTGACGGTCGACGTGCCCGAGGAGTACCTCGGCGCGGTCACGCAGCTGCTCGCCGCCCGCAAGGGCGTCATGGACGGCATGCAGAACCACGGCACCGGCTGGGTGCGCATGGAGTTCGTCGTGCCGAGCCGCGGCCTCATCGGCTTCCGCACGGAGTTCATGACGATCACGCGCGGCACCGGCATCGCGAACGCGATCGCGCACGGCACCCGCCCGTGGGCCGGCACGATCACGACCCGCAACAACGGCGCGCTCGTGGCCGACCGCACCGGCGTCTCGACGCCGTTCGCGATCATGGCGCTGCAGGACCGCGGCGTGTTCTTCGTGCAGCCCGGCGACGACGTCTACGAGGGCATGGTGGTGGGCGAGAACGCCCGCGCCGACGACATGGACGTCAACATCACCAAGGAGAAGAAGCTCAACAACATCCGGTCGTCGACCGGTGAGGAGCTCGAGCGCCTGACGCCGCCGCGGCAGCTGTCGCTCGAGGAGAGCCTCGAGTGGGCTCGCGACGACGAGTGCGTCGAGGTGACGCCCCAGAACGTGCGCATCCGCAAGGTGAACCTCGACGCGGTCACCCGCGGCCGCGAGGCGAGCCGCCTGAAGAAGCAGGGCTGACCCGGGCGCTGCCCGAGCACGAGCAGGACCCCTCCCGCCCTGCGGGACCCGGTGCACCGGGTCCCGGTCGGCGGGAGGGGTCCTGTTCGTCGTCCGGTGCGTCAGCGGGCGGCGGTCGGCTCGGATGGGCGCGGACGAGCCGCGCCGGTCGTCGGCGACGTGCGCGCGGTGGTTGGATGGGGGGAATGGACCCCCGCCTCGAGCGCGTGCTCTTCGTGCACGCGCACCCCGACGATGAGACGCTCTCGACCGGCGCGGCGATCGCCGCTGTCGCCGCGGGCGGCGGCGACCCCGTCGTCGTCACCTTCACGCTCGGCGAGCGCGGCGAGGTGCGCGACGAGCGGCGCGCCGACGTCGAGCAGGTGGGCGTCGGCGAGGTGCGCCGGGCCGAGCTCGAGGGGGCGCTGCGCGCCCTCGGCGCCCGAGGCCGACGCATCCACGGCTGGGACGACTCCGGGATGGCGTGGCACTCGAGCGGCGTCGCCGGCGCCGCGCCGGACGCGCCGGCCACCGCGATGAGCAAGGCCGACCCCGACGCCCTGGCGGATGCGCTCAGCACGGTCATCGAGGAGGTCGACCCGACGTCGATCGTCACCTACGACGCCGACGGCGGCTACGGTCATCCGGATCACGTCGCCGCGCACCGGGCGGCCGTCATCGCCGCCCGCCGGTACGACCTGCCGCTCTACGTGCGCTCGAAGCGCGCGGGCGATGCGGCGTTCGCGCTCGAGCCCGTGCGCGACCGCGTGCTCGCGGCGCTCGACGCGCACCGCTCGCAGCTCGTCGTCGACGGCGGCGACGTGCTGCACGTCGGCGGCCAGCGCCGCCCGCTCGACGAGGTGGAGCACTACACGCTCATCGAGACGCGGCCCCGCCGCCGCGTGCGCTGGGGGCTGCGGATCGGGACCCTGCTCGCGGGCGCCGTCGTGGGCGCGGTGGGCACGTTCTCGCACCAGCAGCTGCCGTGGGGCATCGCGCTGTCGCTGCTCGCGGCGATCGGGCTCATCGTGGGCGTGCGCGCCGCCTCCGGCTCCCGGCAGCTGACGTTCGCAGCGGTGCTCGGGATCCTCGGCGTCATCGCGATCGTCGCGATCGATCCGCTCGGCCGCGGAGCGTTCGGCACCGAGCGCGCGCTCGTCGCCGCGAACCTGCCAGGGTGGCTGTGGACGCTCGTGCCGGCCGCCGTGTCGTTCGTCGCACTGGCGTGGCCGGACGCGGAGGCGATGCGGCGGATTAGGATGGCGTCGAAGACCGCCACGGAAGGGGACCGGAGATGACGTATGTGATCGCGCTCCCGTGCGTCGACCTCAAGGACCGCGCCTGCGTGGACGAGTGCCCCGTCGACTGCATCTACGAGGGCGAGCGGATGCTCTACATCCACCCCGACGAGTGCGTCGACTGCGGCGCGTGCGAGCCCGTCTGCCCCGTCGAGGCGATCTTCTACGAGGACGACACGCCCGAGGAGTGGGCCGAGTACTACGAGGCCAACGTGCACTTCTTCGACGAGATCGGCTCGCCCGGCGGCGCCGCGAAGGTGGGCGTGCTGCAGTTCGACCACCCGATCGTGGCCGCGCTGCCCCCGCAGGCGCAGCCAGCCCCATAGCCCCGTGATCGCGCTGCCCGACTTCCCCTGGGACACGCTCGCCGGGGCGAAGGCTCGCGCGGCCGAGCACCCCGGCGGACTCGTCGACCTGAGCGTCGGGTCGCCGGTCGACCCCACGCCCGAGCTGCTGCAGCGGGCGCTGCGGGAGGCGACCGACGCGCACGCCTACCCGACGAACTGGGGGAGCCCAGAGGCGCGGCGCGCGATCGTCGACTGGTTCGCGCGCGTGCGCGGGGTGCCCGGCCTCGACGAGCGCGGCGTGCTCGTCACGATCGGCTCGAAGGAGCTCGTCGCCGGGCTGCCGCTGCAGCTGGGCCTCGGCGCCGGCGACGCGGTCGTGCACCCGTCGGTCGCCTACCCGACGTACGACATCGGCGCGCGGATGGCGGGCGCGACCCCGGTGCGCGCCGACGACCCCGACGACTGGCCCGCCGCCACCCGGCTCGTCTGGCTGAACTCCCCGTCGAACCCCACCGGGGACGTGCTCGGGGTGGATGCGCTGCGGCGCGTCGTGCAGGCAGCGCGCGAGCGCGGCATCGTGGTCGCGAGCGACGAGTGCTACGCGCTGCTGCCGTGGGCGGTCGCGGAGGCGCCCTCGATCCTCGACCCGAGGGTCACCGACGGCGACCTCAGCGGCCTCGTCGCCGTCTACTCGCTCAGCAAGCAGTCGAACCTCGCCGGCTACCGCGCGGCGTTCATCGCCGGCGACCCCGAGGTCGTGCAGCGCGTGCTCGCGGTGCGCAAGCACCTCGGGCTGATGGCGCCCAGCCCCGTCCAGCACGCGCTCGCGGTCGCGCTCGGCGACGCGCACCACGTGGACGCGCAGCGCGAGCGCTACCGCGCCCGCCGCGCGATGCTGCTGCCGGCGCTCGCGTCGCGCGGCGCCGCGGTGCGCTCCGACGCGGGCCTCTACCTGTGGGCGACCGACGGCACCGACGCGCTCGCGCAGGTCGCCGCGCTCGCCGAGCTCGGCATCCTCGCCGCGCCGGGCACCTTCTACGGCGACCCGACGCACGTGCGCCTCGCGCTCACCGCATCCGACCACGACATCGCGGAGGCCGCGGCGCGCCTGCGCGCGTGAGCGCCACGGGCGTGGGAAGGGCCGTGGCGGAGCGTCGGGCCTTCGATCGGTAGGCTGTCCTGGTGAGACCTGAGGACACCACCACCCAGCCCGCCGCTTCCGTCCAGGAGCGGGCGCCCCGCACCGTGACCCTGCAGCATGACGGCCGGACGACCGAGCTGGACGTGCTGGAGGCCTCGGACGGCCGCTCCGCGATCGACGTCGGCAAGCTCACGCGCGACACCGGGCTGACCGCGCTCGACTACGGCTTCGTCAACACCTCGGCCACGCGCAGCGCGATCACGTACATCGACGGCGACGCGGGCATCCTGCGCTACCGCGGCTACCCGATCGAGGAGCTCGCCGAGCAGAAGACCTTCCTCGACGTCGCGCACCTGCTCATCCACGGCGAGCTGCCGAACGAGGACGAGCTGGCCGACTTCGACCACAGCGTGCGCCGCCACACGCTGCTGCACGAGGACCTGCGCCGCTTCTTCGACGCGCTGCCGCGCGACGCGCACCCGATGAGCGCGCTCTCGAGCGCCGTCAGCGCCCTGTCGACCTACTACGAGCACGACCACGACCCGCGCGACCCCGAGAAGGTCGACAAGCAGACCATCCGGCTGCTCGCGAAGATGCCCGTGATCGCCGCCTACGCGCACAAGAAGTCGATCGGGCAGGCGTTCCTCTACCCGGACAACTCGCTGTCGTTCGTCGAGAACTACCTCAAGCTGAACTTCGGCATCCAGGCCGAGGAGTACGTGCAGAACCCGGTCATGGTGCGGGCGCTCGAGCGGCTGCTCATCCTGCACGCCGACCACGAGCAGAACGCGTCGACCTCGACCGTGCGGCTCGTCGGCTCGACCGACGCCAACCTGTTCGCCTCCGTCTCGGCGGGCATCCACGCGCTGTCCGGGCCGCTGCACGGCGGCGCGAACGAGGCCGTGCTGTCGATGCTGCGCGGCATCCGCGACTCGGGCGAGGGCGTGGAGCGCTTCGTCGAGCGCGTGAAGCGCAAGGAGCAGGGCGTGAAGCTCATGGGCTTCGGGCACCGCGTCTACAAGAACTACGACCCGCGCGCGAAGCTCGTGAAGGCGTCCGCCGAGGAGGTGCTCGCGCAGCTCGGCGTGCGCGACCCGCTGCTCGACATCGCGCAGGAGCTCGAGCAGGTCGCCCTCGCCGACGACTACTTCCGCGAGCGCAAGCTGTACCCGAACGTCGACTTCTACACCGGCGTCATCTACAAGGCGATGGGCTTCCCCGAGCGGATGTTCACGGTGCTGTTCGCGATCGGGCGCCTGCCCGGCTGGATCGCGCACTGGCGCGAGATGATGCTCGACCCGCAGACGAAGATCGGCCGCCCCCAGCAGCTGTACGTCGGCCCCGTCGAGCGCCACATCTAGCGCCGCCTGCTCGTCCACCCGCATCCCGCCGCCTGCGCGGCCAGCACCCTGGAGCATCTGTGACCCACACCACGCAGGCGCAGCCGAAGGGCGCGCTCGACCGATTCTTCAAGATCTCGGAGCGCGGCTCGAGCGTGCCGCAAGAGCTGCGCGGCGGCCTCGTCACGTTCTTCGCGATGGCCTACATCATCGTGCTGAACCCGCTCATCATCGGCGGCTTCTCGCCCGAGCAGGCCGCGACCGACGTCGAGGGCGGATGGCTGCCCAACAACCAGGTGGCGGCCGTCACCGCCCTGGTCGGCGGCCTCATGACGCTCGCCATGGGGCTCATCGCGAACGTGCCGTTCGGGCTCGCCGCGGGCCTCGGCATCAACTCGTTCCTCGCCTTCGGCCTGGTCGGCGAGCTGACCTGGCCCGAGGCGATGGGGCTCGTGCTCATCAACGGCATCGTCATCGTCGTGCTCGCCGCCACCGGGCTGCGCCGCATGATCTTCGACGCCGTGCCCCCGGCGCTCAAGAGCGCGATCGCGGTCGGCATCGGCCTCTTCATCGCCTTCATCGGCTTCGTCGACTCCGGCTTCGTGCGCTCGACCGGCATCTCGGCGCCCCCGGTGCAGCTGGGCGACGGCGGCTCGATCACCTCGCTGCCGACCGCCGTGTTCGTCATCGGCGTCGTGCTCATGGGCATCCTGCTCGCGCTGCGGGTGAAGGGCGCGCTGCTCATCGGCATCGTCGGCACCACCGTGATCGCGATCATCCTCGAGTCGATCTTCCGGGTCGGCCCGTCGCTCGGGCAGAACCCGGATGCGTGGAACCTCAACGCGCCCGCGCTGCCGACGAGCATCGTCGCGCTGCCGGACCTCTCGCTCGTCGGCCAGGTGTCGTTCGGCTCGTTCGAGCGCATCGGCGTGCTCGCCACCACGATGTTCATCTTCACGCTCGTGTTCATGAACTTCTTCGACGCGATGGGCACCATGACGGGCCTCGCGCGCCAGGCGGGCCTGTCGACGCCCGACGGGCAGTTCCCGGGCCTGAAGCGCGCGCTGCTCGTCGAGGGCTTCGGCGCGGTCGCCGGCGGCGGCGCGAGCGCCTCGTCGAACACGGTGTTCGTCGACTCGGCCGCCGGCGTCGGCGAGGGCGCCAGGACCGGGCTCGCGTCGGTCGTCACCGGGGTGCTGTTCCTCGCGGCGATGTTCCTGACGCCGCTCACGCAGATCGTGCCGCTCGAGGTCGCCGCGGCGACGCTCGTCGTGGTCGGCGCGATGATGATGGCCCAGATCGCCGACATCGACTTCACCGACTTCCGGGTGGCGCTGCCGGCCTTCCTCACGATCGTGGTCATGCCGCTCACCTACAACATCGCGAACGGCATCGGCGTGGGCTTCATCGCGTGGGTGATCGTGAACGCGGTCTCGGGCCGGGCGAAGCAGATCTCGCCGCTGCTCTGGATCGTGGCGGCGCTCTTCGTCGTCTTCTTCGTGCGCGGGCCGCTGCAGGCGCTGATCGGCTGACCCGCCGGCTGCGGCCGGCCACGGCGAGAGGCGATCCCGCCCTCCGCGCACCAGGAGAGGCGAATCCCAGCCTCTGCCGGCGACATCGCCTCTCCTCGTGACGGCCACCGATGCACCCGGCCGGCCACGCCATCCGTCCCGGCCTCCGCCATGCTCGGGCCAGCCACGGCCAGAGGCGTTTCCAGCCTCAACGCACCGGCAGAGGCGATTCCAGCCTCTGCCGGCAACATCGCCTCTCCCGGTGACGGCCACCGATGCACCCGGCCGGCCACGCCATCATCCCGGCACCCTCCATGCACCAGCCGGCCACCGATGCACCCGGCCGGCCCGCCATCCATCCCGGCATCACTTCTCCGTCGTGGAGCATCCCGCCGCTGGGCAAGGACGCCGGGACGGGGATGCGCGCGGTCGGGTCGGCGGGCCCTGGCGGTCTGCGCGTGGTGCCTGGCGCGCCGGCTGCCGGCTCGGCCGCTCGCACCCGTCACAAGCGGAGGCGATCCCACCGGCGGAGGGCGGAATCGCCTCGGCTCGTGCGCGCTGCCCCGGAGCGCCTCGGCTCGTGCCGGCTAGGTCGACTTCGAGACCTGCGCGAGCACCTCGGGGCCGCGCCGGTCGAGCGCTGCGCCGCCGACCCGGATGCCGAACCACGCCGAGAGCGCACCGAGCGCGAGCGCGACGGCGAGGCTCACCCAGCCGAGCCAGGGCATCCAGTACGCGGACAGGGCGGGGCCGACGAACGGCGACCCCACGACGATGAGCACGGGGAACGCGACCGCGACGCCGGCGAGGGACTGGACGCCACCGGACGAGCCGCGTCCGAGCGGGTTCGCCCCGGGCGGCGGCGCCTCGCCGGGCAGGTAGGCGCCGAGCCAGAGCATGACGCCGCTCAGCAGCCCGAACGAGCCCAGGCCGACCCCGAGGCTCGCCGGCAGCAGCTCCCACCGCCCGGTCGCCCACGTGCACACGACCGCCGTGACCGCGATCGCCGGGAGGTAGACGGCGCCGGTGCCGAGCAGTCGTCCGGCGCGGTCCTGCGCGCCGCTCACGCCCGTCAGCAGGTGCCACGCGAAGGCGCTGTTGTCGTAGGCGACGTCGATCTGCAGCATGCTCGCGGCGATGATGCCCATGAGCAGCGGCAGCATCGCGAACGGCTCGCGCGGCACCTCGTCGCCGAGCAGCTGCAGGCCGCCGACGATCGCCGGCACCATGAGCACGGCGATGACGTTCATGAGGTGCCGCACGTCGCGCCGGCGGTAGCGGATGCTGCGGGCCGCGATCGCGCCGACCGGGGTGGCGGGGAGCAGGCGGTCGAGCAGGCCGCCCTCGCGCACGCGTCCGCCACCGCGCAGCACGATGGGGTTCGTGAGCCGCTCCTCGAGCAGCCGGCCCCAGCCCCACCAGCACAGCACGACGGTGGCGATCGCGATCCCGAGCTTCGCCGCGGCCTCGAGCCAGCTCCCCTCGGCGACCGCGCGAGGCAGGTCGAAGACGGCGCCGAGCGGCGACCAGGAGACGACGCGCGCGGCGCCGTCGATCGCGGCGCCGAGGTCGCCGACCGCACGCACGCCCACCGCGATCGCCTGCATGCCGAACGCGAGCCCCGCGATCGCGACGAGCAGCAGCACGGCCATCGCGTCGCGCGCCCGCTTGCTCGCGAGCTGCCGGGCGACGAGGTCGGCGACGACGCGCGTGATGAGCAGCGTCGTCGCGACGGCGACCGGGAGCGCGACGAGGGCCGCGACGAACGCGGGCGGCGAGGTGGACCAGACGATCAGGCCGATGACGGCGCCGAGCACGGCCACGATGCCCCAGGCGTCGAGCAGCTGTGCGGCCAGGAGGCCGCGCCGCAGCTCGTGGGGGCGCAGCGGCAGCAGGCTGAAGCGCTCGGGCGCGAGCGGGTCGCTCGTGCCGACGAGCACCGCGATCGCGGTGAGGCCGACGACGAGCGCCGCACCGGCGAGCACCGCGAGCGGCGCGCCGAGCTGCGGCAGCAGCGCGCGCACGGCGATGGCGCCGAGCGTCATCATGCCCAGCAGCGAGATCGCGCCGAGGCCGGTGACGACGACCGCGACGATCGCCCACGGGCTCTGCCGGAGCGTGCCCAGCAGCAGCCGGTACCTCAGCGCGATGAAGTGCGCAGCCACGCGAGCGCCTCCGTCTCCTGGGGAGCGTGCCCGACCATCTGCACGAACCGCTGCTGGAGGCTCACGCCCGCGCGCACCTCGTCGAGCGTGCCGGCGGCGATCAGCCGCCCGTCGGCGACGACGGCGACGCGATCGCAGAGCGACTCGACGAGCTCCATGACGTGGCTCGAGAGCACGACGGTGCCGCCGGAGGCGACGAAGCCGCGCAGGATCGCGCGGATCGCCTCGCCCGAGACGGGGTCGACGGCCTCGAACGGCTCGTCGAGGATCAGCACGCGCGGTGCGTGGATGAGCGCGCACGCGAGCGCGACCTTCTTGCGCATGCCCGGCGGAGTAGTCCGCGACGACCGTGCCGGCGGTGTCGGCGAGGCCGAGCGCCGCGAGCAGCTCGGCGGAGCGCGAGACGATGTCGGCCTCCGGCATCGAGCGCAGCAGCCCGTTGTACGCGCAGCAGCTCGGCGCCCGTGAGGCGGTCGAACAGGTGCACGCCGTCGGGCAGCACGCCCGATGATCGCCTTCGCCGCGGCGGGGTCGTGCCAGACGTCGTGGCCGAGCACGCGGGCGGTGCCGTGGTCGGGCCGCAGCAGCCCCGTCGCCATCGACAGGGTCGTCGTCTTGCCGGCGCCGTTCGGGCCGACGAGCCCGAACATCGACCCCTGCGGCACGGCGAGGCTCAGCCCATCCACCGCCACCTTCTGGCCGAAGCGCTTCGCGAGCTGCACGAGCTCGAGCGCGGGCGGGGGAGGAACGGGCTGTGCGGGGGTCGTGGACGTCATGGCTCCAGCCTGTCAGCGCGCATCGCACGACGCATCCGTCGCACGGCGGACGCGGCGCCGCTAGTGCAGGAGCGCGTTCAGCTCGACGCCGCTGCCGTCGCGCGCGACCACCTCGACCGCACCGGTGACGGAGTTGCGGCGGAACAGCAGACCGGGGGAGCCCGACAGCTCGACCGCCTTCACGACCTCGCCCGAGGGCACGAGCGTGACCTTCGTGCCAGCGGTGACGTAGAGGCCGGCCTCCACCACCGAGTCGTCGCCGATCGAGATGCCGACGCCCGCGTTCGCGCCCAGCAGCACCCGGCGGCCGAGCTGCACGCGCTCCTTGCCGCCGCCGGAGAGCGTGCCCATGATCGAGGCGCCGCCGCCGATGTCGGTGCCGTCGCCGACGACCACGCCCTGCGAGATGCGGCCCTCGACCATCGACGTGCCGAGCGTGCCGGCGTTGAAGTTGACGAAGCCCTCGTGCATGACGACGGTGCCGGGCGCGAGGTGCGCGCCGAGCCGGATGCGCGAGGCGTCGCCGATGCGGACGCCGTCGGGGATGACGAAGTCGGTCATGCGCGGGAAGCGGTCGACGAGCTGCACCTGGATGCCCGCCCGCTGCAGCTGGACGCGGTGGGCGGTCGCCCAGTCGGGGTCGACGGCGCCGGCGTTCGTCCACGCGACGATCGGCAGCGCGGCGAAGACCCCGTCGAGGTTGATCGTGTTCGGCTGCACCAGCCGGTGGCTGAGCAGGTGGAGGCGCAGGTAGGCGTCCTCGGTCGACGCGGGCGGCGCATCCAGGTCGATCTCGACGTGCCGGTGCTCGAGCACCACCCCGCGCTCGGGCACGGGGCCGGCCTGATCGCCGAGGCTCCCGCCGCCCATCCACGCCTCGTCGCCTGCCGCGGCGCCGAGCGCGGGCGCCGGGAACCAGGCATCGAGCACGCGCCCCTCGAAGACGGTGACGAGCGCATGTCCGTGTGCGGGGCGAGCCATGGTCCAAGTCTAGGCTTGGGCGCATGACTGCCCTCCCGCTCGACCTCACCGCGACCAGCGTCGAGCTGACGCGCGTGCTGTGCGACATCGACTCCGTCTCCGACAACGAGGGGCCGCTCGCCGACGCGATCGAGGCCGCGGTGCACGCCGTGCCGCACCTCACGGTGACGCGCGTCGGCGACACCGTCGTGGCGCGCACGGCACTGGGGCGGGAGCGCCGCGTCGTGATCGCCGGGCACATCGACACGGTGCCGATCAACGGCAACGTGCCGACCCGCGACGTCGACGTCGACGGCGAGCCGCACCTGTGGGGCCGCGGCACGGTCGACATGAAGGCGGGGGTCGCCGTGCAGCTGAAGCTCGCGGCCGAGCTCGCCGAGCCGATCGTCGACCTCACCTGGATCTGGTACGACCACGAGGAGGTGGGGGAGGAGCTCAACGGCCTCCGCCGGCTCGCCGCGGCCCACCCCGAGCTCATGCAGGGCGACTTCGCCATCCTCGGCGAGCCGTCGAACGGGCACATCGAGGGCGGCTGCAACGGCACCCTGCGCGCGGAGATCCGCACGCGCGGCGTGCGCGCGCACTCCGCCCGCTCGTGGGTCGGCCACAACGCCATCCACGACGCCGCCGAGGTGCTGCAGGTGCTGCAGTCGTACCGGCCGCGCACGATCGACGTCGAGGGGCTCGCGTTCCGCGAGGGCCTGAACGCCGTCATGATCTCCGGCGGCGTCGCGACGAACGTCATCCCCGACGAGTGCATCGTGCAGGTGAACTACCGGTTCGCGCCCTCGCGCTCGCTCGAGGAGGCGACCGCCCACGTGGTCGACCTGTTCGAGGGCTTCGAGGTGCGCGTCGTGGACGCCGCGCCCGGTGCCCGGCCGGGGCTCGACGCCGAGCTCGCGCGCGAGTTCATCGCCGCGGTCGGCGCCACGCCGCAGCCCAAGTACGGCTGGACCGACGTCGCGCGGTTCTCGGCCCTCGGCATCCCCGCCGTCAACTTCGGTCCCGGTGACCCGTCGAAGGCGCACGCCGACGACGAGTCCGTGCCGGTCGCGCAGATCATCGCGACCGAGGAGAGCCTCCGGACGTGGCTCTCGCCCGCCTGACCGAGCGCCGCCCGGCGCTCGTCGCGGGCGGCCTTGGAACGAGCGCCGAGCGCTGGTGGCTGTGGCCCGCCGCGCTCTGGCTCGTGTCGCGGCTCATCAGCACGGCGTTCCTCGCCGCGTTCGCGGGCCGGCAGGAGCAGAGCTCGTGGACGCCCGCGGGCCCCGACCTGCTCGACTACTCCACCATGTGGGATGCCCACTGGTACTTCATCGTGTCGGTCGCCGGCTACCCGTCGGAGCTGCCGCTCGACGACGAGGGCCACGTCGGCGAGAACGCGTGGGCGTTCATGCCCGTCTACCCGATGGTCGCGCGCGTGCTCACCGCCGTCGGGCTGCCGTGGGAGGCGGCGGCGGTGCTCGTGTCGGTCGCCGCCTCGCTCGCCTTCGCGCTCGTCGCCTACCGGCTCTTCGCCGAGATCGCGCCAGGCCGGGAGCGCTTCGCCCTCGCGATCGTGCTGCTGTCGCCCACCGCGCCCGTCTTCCAGCTCGGCTACGCGGAGCCGCTGTTCCTGCTGCTGCTCGCCGGCGCGCTGCTCGCGTGGCGGCTGCGCGCGTGGCCGTGGCTGTGGGTGCTGCTGCCGGTGCTCTCGCTCACCCGCCCCGGCGGTCTCGCCTTCGCGCTCGCGCTCGGGCTGTGGTTCCTCATCCGCCACGGCCGCGAGCGTGCCGGCTTCCCCGCTCGCGAGCGCTGGATGCTCGTGGGGCTCGGGGCGTGGAGCGCGCTCTGGGGCTTCGGCTGGCTGCTCGCGTGCACGCTCGTCACCGGCAGCACGAGCGCCTACCTCGAGACCGAGCTGAGCTGGCGCTCCGCCTACATCGGCCGGCAGGAGCTCGTGCCGCTCACACCCTGGCCGATCGGGCTCGAGTGGTGGTTCGGTCCGTGGTGGCCGCTGTGGCTCGTCGGCATCGTCGGCGCCGCGGTCGCGCTGCTCGCGGGCCCTTGGCGCACGCGGCGTCGCGCTCGAGCCGAGGCTCTGGACGATCGCGTACCTGCTCTACCTCGCGGCGGTCTGGTTCCCGCAGTCGTCGACCTGGCGGCTGCTCATGCCGATCTTCCCCGCGGCCGTGCTCGTCGCCGCCGTGCGCCCGACGTGGGCGCGGGCGCTGCTGCTCGGCGCGTGCATCGTGCTGCAGCCGGTGTGGATCTGGTTCTGCTGGCACGTGAACGGTGCCGACTGGACGGTGCCGTAGGCGGTCCTACGCACGATTCCCCGTGCATCCCGGTCGAAAAACCTGTCACGAGAACGTGAGACAATGGCAGCAGCAGAGAACCGAAAGGGGTGCCTCTATGGCCGCCATGAAACCACGCACCGGAGATGGACCGCTCGAGGCCGTCAAGGAGGGTCGGGTCATCGTCGTCCGCGTCCCCCTCGAAGGCGGCGGACGCCTGGTCGTCTCCGTCAACGACGCAGAGGCCGCAGCGCTGCACAAGGCGCTCGGCGAGGTCGTCGTCACCGCCTGAGCACGGCTCGGCCGACAGGCCTGATGCGACGGGGCCGATCCATGGCGGATCGGCCCCGTTCGCGTCGGTGGCGGAGCGCGGGCTCCTACCGCTGCGGAGCGGCCGCCGGCTCGGGCTTGCGGACGATCTGCAGCAGGCCGTCGCCGACCGGCGAGACCGCCGCCTGCACGGCGTCGCTCGTCGCGAGCTCCTTGAGCAGCGCGCGCACGTCGGCGACCGCGTCGTCGCGCTGCGCGGGATCGGCGACCTTGCCGCCGAGCAGGGCGTGGGCGACGAGCACCGAGCCGCCGACGCGCACGAGCGCGAGGCGCGTGCTCGACGTACTCGAGCATCCCCGACTGGTCGGCGTCGATGAGCACGATGTCGTAGCTCGACTCGTTCATGCGGGGGAGCACGTCGCGAGCCTTGCCGGTGATGAGGCGAGCGCGGGTGACGGGGATGCCCGCCTTCGTGAACGCGGCCCTCGCGTGCTGCTGGTGGTCGAGCTCGGTGTCGATCGACGTGAGCGTCGCAGCGGGCGCGCCGCGCAGCAGCCAGAGGCCGCTGACGCCCGCGCCGGTGCCGACCTCGAGGATCGCCGTGGCCTGCGTCGACGCGGCGACCGCGGCGAGCTGCGCGCCGACGGCGGGCGCGATGGGTGTGATCCCGAGCTCGACGGAGGCGTCGCGCGCGGCGGTGAGCACCTCGTCCTCGCTCGCGAGGTCGTCGAGGTACTTGGCGATGAGCGATTCTGTAGGCACGGTTCCTCCGCCCACGACCCTAGCCGTGCGGCGCAGGCGCCGCCTCCAGGCTCGCCGCCGAGTCGTGCTCGACTACCCTGGAGTCGTGTCCCTCGCAGGCATCACCCTCGACAAGCTGCTGCTGATCGCAGTCCTCGCGGCCATCCTCATCGGCCCCGAGCGGCTGCCCGCGCTCGCCGAGAAGCTCGGAGCGCTCGTGCGGGGCCTGCGCGACCTCGCCGGCGGCGCGAAGGAGCGGATGCGCGAGGAGATGGGCCCGGAGTTCGACGAGGTCGACTGGCGCAGGCTCGACCCGAGGCAGTACGACCCGCGCCGCATCGTGATGGACGCGCTGCGCGACGATCCGAAGCCGCAGGACTTCGCGGCGGCGGCCGCGGCGTCGTCGGTCGCGACGGTCACGGGCCTCCCGCGCCGCGACGCAGGGCCCGATGCGCTTCGACGACGAGGCCACCTACGCCGCACCCGCACGCCCGCGGCCGGTGAGCGGTCACTCCCGCACCTGAGTGGTCACTCCCGCGCCTGAGTGGTCACTCCCGCGCCGTGACTGGTCGCTCCCGCGCCTGAGTGGTCGCTCCGCGCGTGAATGGTCGCTTCCGCGGGTGAGTGGTCACTCCTGCCCGTGAGCGGTCGCTCCCACGTGTGAAGCGCGGGACGCACCCAGGGCAACGTTCCCTCAGATGCCGCGCCGGTCATCCACTTCCCGGCGGCATCACCCCTCCGCGAGCGGCGCAATGCAAGGCAGGCGCCACCCGCGTGCGTGACCACTCGCCTGCGGGCGTGACCACTCACCCGCGGGAGTGACCGCTCACCTGCGGGAATGACCGCTCAGCCGCGGGAATGACCGCTCACCCGCGGGAGTGACCGCTCACCTGCGGGAGTGACCGCTCACGTGCAGAAGTGACCGCTCGCGCACGGGCGCGCGTCACGCCGGGGACAGGGGGAGGCCGCGGCCCGCGATCGGGCGCGTGCCGCGGAGCGCCTCGGCGAGCGCGATGATCGCCGCCGCGGCGGGGTCCGTCGGCTCGGTGCGCGACCACGGGGGCACCGGCGTCGCCGCCCTCGCGGAGCGCGACGGAGAGCGGGATGCGCGCGAGCAGCGGCACGTCGAGCCGCCGCGCTGCCTCGTCCCCGCCGCCGGCGCCGAACAGCTCCAGGATCGAGCCGTCGGGCTGCGCGAGCCCCGCCATGTTCTCGACCACGCCGAGCACCTGCTGCCCCGTCTGCCGCGCGACCTCCGCCGCGCGCTCGGCGACGTCGGCCGCGGCGCGCTGGGGCGTCGTCACGACGAGCACCTGCGCGTGCGGCAGCATCTGGCCGAGCGAGATCGCCACGTCGCCCGTGCCGGGCGGCATGTCGATGAGCAGCACGTCGAGGTCGCCCCACAGACATCCGTGACGAACTGCTGGAGCGTGCGGTGCAGCATCGGCCCGCGCCACGACACCGAGCGGTTGCCGTCGACGAACATGCCGATCGACACGAGCCGGACCCCGTGCGCCTCCGGCGGCATCATCATGTCGCCGACCCGCGTCGGCTTCGCGTCGCAGCCGAGCAGCGCCGGGATCGAGTAGCCGTGCACGTCCGCGTCGATGACGCCGACCGCGAGGCCGCGCGCCGCGAGCGCGACGGCGAGGTTCGCGGTCACGGTCGACTTGCCCACGCCGCCCTTGCCGCTCGCGATCGCGATGATCCGCGTGAGCGTGTCGGGGCCGAACTGCGCGGGCCGCGACCCGCGCAGCCGCTCGACCAGGGCCTGGCGCTTCGCCGGGTCCATCACGGCGACCTCGACGGCGACGGCGTCGACGCCAGGGACCGACGCGGCCGCCTGCCGCACATCCGCCTCGATCCGGTCGGCGGCGGGGCATGCGGCGACCGTCAGCTCGAGCCGGATGCGCGCGAGGCCCCCGTCGAGCGTCGCGGCCGGGATCATGTCGAGCTCGAGCGAGCGGTCGGCGGATCTCGGGGTCGACGACGGTGCCGAGCGCCCGCTCGAGCCGGGGGTCGATCACGGCCGCATCAGGACGCGGGCTCGCGCCGCTCGTCGAGGTCCTCGACGAAGCTCTTGAGCTCGGCGCGGATGAACTCGCGGGTCGCCATGTCGCGCATCGCCATCCGCAGCGCGACCACCTCGCGCGCGAGGTACTCGGTGTCGTTGAGGTTGCGCTCGGCGCGCAGCCGGTCCTGCTCGATCTGCACGCGGTCGCGGTCGTCCTGGCGGTTCTGCGCGAGCAGCAGCAGCGGCGCCGCGTAGGACGCCTGGAGGCTCAGCACGAGCGTCAGCAGCGGGAAGCCCTGCGCCTGCGGGTCGAACTGCGCCTCGGCAGGCACGATCGAGTTGTAGCCGAGCCAGAACGTGACGAAGATCGTCATCCCGATGAGGAACGCGGGCGTGCCCATGGCGCGCGCGAACGACTCGGTGAAGCGGCCGAAGCGATCCTGCGACTTCGGCATCGTGAAGCGGCGGCGAGCCTTCGGCCGCGCGAACTGCTCGTCGCGGTCAGCCATGCTGCGAGTCCTCCTGGGCGCGCCAGTCGGCCGGCAGCAGGTGGTCGAGCACGTCGTCGATCGTCACGACGCCCACGAGCCGCCCGGCGGTGTCGACGACCGGCACCGAGACGAGGTTGTATGCGGCCATCTGCCGCGTCACCTCGGCGGCGGTGTCGCTCGTCAGCACGGGCTCGATCTGCTCGTCGAGCAGCGTGCCGACGCGCTCGTTCGGCGGGTAGCGCAGCAGCCGCTGGAAGTGCACCATGCCCAGGTACCGGCCGGTCGGCGCCTCGTACGGCGGCAGCGTCACGCACACGGCGGCGGCGAGCGCCGGCGCCACCTCGTGGCGGCGCATGAGCGCGAGCGCCTCGGCGACGGTGCCGTCGGAGGCGAGGATGATCGGCTCGGTCGTCATCAGGCCGCCGGCGGTGTCGGCGCCGAACGCGAGCAGCATGCGCACGTCCTCCGCCTCATCCGGGTCCATGAGGTCGAGCAGCGTCTCGCCGCGGTCGGTCGACATGTGCGCGATGAGGTCGGCGGCGTCGTCCGGCTCCATCTGGTCGAGCACGTCGGCGGCGCGGTCGTCCTGCAGCGCGTTGAGGATCTCGATCTGCCGGTCCTCGTGCATCTCCTCGAGGATGTCGGCGAGGCGGTCGTCGGAGAGGTCCTCCGCGACCTCCATCATGCGCTGCTGCGGCAGGTCGAGCATCGCGGATGCGGCGTCGGCGGCCGGGAGCTCGTCGAGCGAGGCGAGCAGGTGGTCGGTGTCGTGCTCCGCGTCGGGCGCGTGCTGCACCTCGGTCCAGCGAGCGAGCGTCGTCGGCCCCTTGCCGAACGGGCCGACCTTGGGCTTGCGCAGGAAGAGCTCGTCGACCTCCCACTCGCCGGGGCCCTGCTCGGCGATCGAGAGGTCCTCGACGATGGCGGGCGAGCCGTCGCGGAGCGTGACGCTGCGGCCGAGCACGTCGGCGAGCAGCAGCCGCTCGCCGCCGCGCTGGCGGAAGCGGCGGTCGCTGATGGCGGAGGCGATGAGCTGGCCGCCGCCGATCGACAGCACGCGACCGATCGACAGGAAGACCCGCGTGCGACCGCGGTCCTCGACCACGAGCCCGACCACCCGCGGGGAGGCGGCGACGCGCGGCACGGTGACGACGTCGCGCACCTTGCCGATCCGCTCTCCAGCGGGGTCGAAGACGCCCGCGCCGGCGAGGCGCGCGACGAACACGGTGGGTGCGCTCATGGCGTCCAACGTACCGCCCGGCACCCTCCGTCACGGTGTGACGCCGAGAGCGAACCGCCGGGAGGTGCTCCGGCGCCGCATGGGAGACTGGCTCCGTGAGCATGTTCCAGCGATCCGCCAGCGGCGACCAGCATCTGCCGCGCGGCGTCGTCGTGGCCTCCTACGAGACCTACGACCAGGCGCAGGCGGCGGTCACGAAGGTGTCGGGGGCGCAGGCGGAGATCGCCGGCCTCGCGATCATCGGCAACGACCTGAAGCTCGTCGAGCGCATCGTCGGCAGGCTCACCTGGGGCAAGGTCGCGCTGCAGGGCCTGATGCGGGGGCTCGGCTTCGGCGCGTTCATCGGCCTCGTCTACCTGCTCTTCGTGCCGGAGGCGATCGCCTCGGTGCTGCTGTTCCCCGCGCTCGGCGTCGCGTTCGGCATCCTGCTGGGCCTCACGTCGCACGCGATGACGCGCCGCAAGCGCGACTACGCCTCCGTGCAGCAGGTGCTCGCCGCCCGCTACGACGTCGTCGCGCCGCAGGAGACCGCGGGCAAGGCCATGCACATCATCGGTCAGCGCGAGGACGCCGCGGTCGCGTCCCCGCCCTCGCCGGCCGCGGGCGATCAGCCGCCCGCCCCGCCAGCGCAGCACTGACCCGTCGGGCGGTCAGCGCTCGTCGAGGTCGGCCAGCTCGAGGATGGATCGCAGCACGCCGGGTGAGATCTCGGAGCGTGCGCTCCCGCTCCACTCGTGGATCGTGAACGCGAGTCCCAGGGACTCCAGGTAGCCGACGGTGCGCTGCAGCCGGGGCACGACCTCGATGTGGTCGCTGCCGAAGAGGGCGGCGGTGCACACCGGCTCGCCGGCGCGGATCGCGTGGCGCAGCTCGACGCTCGAGCGCCCGGTCAGGCGGTACAGCGCCTGCAGCACGCCGCTGCCCAGGTCGGGCGCTCCGTCGAGCGTGAGGGAGATCGCGGTGTCGGGCACGGGTCCATCACAGCACGTCAGCCTGACGTCCGCGGTCAGCCTGGTCAGACGAGCGCGGGCGAGGTGCGCGCCGCCGCCTGCACCGCATCCGTGACGAGGTCGAGCAGCGGGGACGACAGGTTCCAGCGCTGCCACCACAGCGGCACCTCGACGCCCTCGCCGTGGAGCTGCACGAGCGTGCCGTCGGCGATCCCGTCCTCGAACTGGCCGGGCAGCAGCATGCCCCAGCCGAGCCCCGTGCGCACGGCCTCGGCGTACTCGGCGGATGCGGAGATGACGTGCCGGGGAGCGTCGCCGCGGGCGCCGTGCCGGTGCGCGAACCGCGACTGGAGGGTGTCGTGGCGGTCGAAGTCGACGATCGGCGCGGCCTCGAGGGTCGCGCGCGACAGGCCGTCGGCGAACCAGCGCTCGGCGAAGCGGCGCTCCGCGATCGGGAGGTAGCGCATCCGGCCGAGCGGCGACGCGGTGCAGCCGGCGACCGGCGCGCGCTGCGACGTGACCGCGCCCATCACCGTGCCGGCCTCGAGCAGCTGCGCGGTGCGCTCCTGGTCCTCGCGGTGGAGGTCGAAGGTGACCGTGCCCGGCTGCGACGCGCGCGCCTCGGTCACGGCGGTGAGCGCCGGCATGAACCAGGTGATGAGCGAGTCGGCGTTGACGGCGAGCGGCACGCGCTGCGCGGAGGAGTCGGTCGCCGAGCGCCACGCGCGCGTCGTGCTCGAGCAGCGACAGCTGCCGGGCGAGGCGCACGAGCGCCTCCCCGGCCTCGGTCGCGCGCACCGGCTTCGTGCGCTGCAGCACGACGCGGCCGACGCGCTGCTCGATGGCGCGGATGCGCTGGCTCACGGCGCTCGGGGTGACCCCGAGCTGCGCCGCGGCCCGCTCGAGGGTGCCGGCGTCGACGACCGCGGCGAGCGTGCGCAGCAGGTCGAGCGGGAGGTCCACGCTCCGATGGTAGATGAAGGATCGCTTCAGATGCTGCAGGATCATGCGTTGGACTGCATATCGCGAGGCGGTTAGCGTCGTCTGCATGGACCAGGGGATCATCGCGCTGCTGTCGGGCTTCGGGCTGTGCCTCGGCCTCATCCTCTCGATCGGCGCGCAGAACGCGGTCGTGCTGCGGCAGGGGCTGCGCCGCGAGCACGTCGGCATCGTGGTGCTCGTCTGCGTGGTCAGCGACGCCATCCTGCAGGCGATCGGCGTCGCGGGGGTCGCGACGCTCGTGACCGCGCCACCCGTGGCTCGAGACGGTCGCCCGCTGGGCGGGCGCCGCCTTCATCGTCGGCTTCGCGCTGCTGAGCGCGCGACGCGCGTGGCGCGGCGGCGGCTCGCTCGAGGCGGCGCCCGACGCGGCCCAGGATGCGCCGACGGCGGCAGGGCGGGCGTCGCGGTCGCGACGCGCCGGCGCAGCGGCAGGCTGGCGACGCTCGCGACGATCCTGGCCGTCACGTGGCTCAACCCGCACGCGATCGTCGAGACCACCGTCGTGCTCGGCTCCGTCGCGGCGACGCACGGCGACGCCCGCTGGTGGTTCCTGGCCGGCGGCATCGCGGCGAGCACGCTCTGGTTCGTCGGCTTCGGCTACGGCGCGCGCTTCCTCGCGCCGCTGCTGCGCACCGAGCGCGCGTGGCGCATCCTCGACGGCACGATCGCAGCGATCATGCTCGTCATCGCGGTCACGCTCGTCACCGGCTGAGGCCCGTGCAGCGGCGCGTCAGCGCTCGCGCACCTCGCGCATCCACGCCTCGACCTCGTCGGCCGTGCGCGGGATCGCCGCCGGACAGGTTGCGGGCGCCGTCGGCGGTCACGACGATGTCGTCCTCGATCCGGATGCCGATGCCGCGCAGCTCCTCGGGCACCGTGAGGTCGTCGGCCTGGAAGTAGAGGCCGGGCTCGATCGTGAAGACCATCCCCTCGCGCACGATGCCGTCGTGGTAGAAGTCGCGCCGCGCCTGCGCGCAGTCGTGCACGTCGAGGCCGAGGTGGTGGCTCGTGCCGTGCACCATCCAGCGGCGGTGCAGCTGCTGGTCGGGCTCGAGCGACGCCTCCGCCGAGATCGGCAGCAGCCCCCACTCGGCGGTGCGCCGCGCGATGACCTCCATCGCGGCGGCGTGCACCTCCTTGAAGACGATGCCCGGGCGCACGATCGCGAAGGCGGCGTCGGCCGCCTCGACGACCGCGTCGTAGACGCGGCGCTGCACCTCGGTGAACGCGCCAGAGATCGGCAGCGTGCGCGTGATGTCGGCGGTGTAGAGGCTGTCGACCTCGACGCCGGCGTCGAGCAGGATGAGGTCGCCCTCGCGCACCGCGCCGTCGTTGCGGGTCCAGTGCAGGTAGCACGCGTGGTGGCCGGATGCGGCGATCGTGTCGTAGCCGACGGTGTTGCCGTCGAGCCGGGCGCGTCGGTGGAACGCGCCCTCGACGACGCGCTCGCCGCGCTCGTGCCGGGTGGCCTCGGTGAGGTCGGCGATGACGTCGTCGAAGCCGCGCGCGGTCGCGTCGACGGCCGCCTGCACCTCGGCGACTCCCACGCGTCCTTCACGAGCCGCAGCTCGCTGAGGTCGCGGGCGAGGGTGTCGCCGTCGGGGTTCGGCCTCCGCCGAGCCGCGCCTCGACCTCGGGTCGGCGCCGGTGACGACGAGCGTCGGGCCGTCGGCGTCGAGCGCGGCGTCGAGCTCGCCGAGGTCGGCGGTCGCGAGCCCCAGGTCGGCGGCGACGTGCTCGAGCGAGGGCGCGGACCCACCCAGAACTCGCCGATCGCGGGGTTCGCGTAGAACTCGGTCGTGCCGCGCCCCGCCGGTCCGCGGAAGTACAGCGTCGCGTCGTGGCCGTCGCCCGCGGCTCGAGCACGAGCACCGAGTCGGGCTCCGCATCCGACCCCCAACCGGTCAGGTAGGTGAAGTCGGCGTGCGCGCGGAACGGGTAGTCGGTGTCGTTCGAGCGCACCTTGAGCGACCCCGCCGGGATCACGAGCCGCACGCCGGCGTGCATCGCCGACAGCCGAGCGCGGCGCTCGGCGGCGGGTGCGGCGGCGGCGCGCGGCGCGGGCGCGTCCGCCTCGCGCTCGGCCCAGCCCGACTGGATGTGCTCGGTGAACGCCGTCGAGGTCGGCGTGGTCGAACGGTTGGTGGTGCTCTGCGTCGTCGTCGGCTCGCTCATGCCGGCCATCCTCCCACCGCCCGGCCCGGGGGCGTGGGAGTCACCGGAGCCCCAGGCTCACGCGCGGCAGGCGGCGGGTTGAGGTCGGCGTAGAGGGCGGAGAAGAAGCCGAGCGTCTCGCCGTCGGCATCCGGACCGCGCTCCTTGAACTCGTCCAGCAGCTCGTAGAGCCGCCGCTCGAACTCCTCCCGGTGCTCGTCGTTGAGCTTGCAGCCCGAGCCAGGTGGTGTCGCAGCTCCTCGGGCGCGAGCCCCTCGATCTGCTGCAGGAACATCTCGACCAGCACGCGGCGGCCCTCCGGCATCGACGTGCGCCACGACAGCCCGGTCGCCCGGTACGGCACCTCGCGCGCGCCCCGCGCGCCCGCGCGCTCCGGCTCCGCCTCGAGGAAGCCCGTCTGCACGAGCGTGCGGACGTGGTGGAGCATCGTGCCCGGGTTCATGCCGAGCAGCTCGGCGAGCTCCTTGTTCGTGCGCGACTCGAACGCGCACAGCCGCAGCGCCCGCAGCCGCAGCGGCGAGCTGAGCGCGCGCGCCATCGCCTGCGCCTCGGCGCGTCGGATCGTCCGATGCGCTCGCAGCTCGTTCACGCTCCAGCTAGGCAACGATTGACATTCCTCAATCAGTAGCCGAGACTGATTGACATGTCCCAATCACCGGCGATCGAGCGGACGCACGAGCCGTCTCGCCGAGGCTCGGGCCGAGGCATCCGTCCTCCACGACGCGGTCCGAGCCGAGGCGCGCGGACCAGGGCCGACGCCGCCGACGCACCGCCGCCCACGCTCGCTCTGGCGCGACCGCAACTTCCTCACGATGTGGGGCGGGCAGGCGCTCGCGCAGCTCGGCGCGCAGATCACCGAGCTCGCCATCCCGGTGCTCGCGGTGCTGCTGCTGCACGCCACCGAGTTCGAGGTCGGCCTGCTCAACGCGGCGGGCGTCGCGGCGTTCCTGCGTGGTCGGCCTGCCCGCGGGCGCGTGGATCGACCGCATGCGCAAGCGCCACGTCATGATCTGGGCGGATGCGGTGCGCGCCGTCGCGCTCGCGGCGCTGCCGCTGCTGTGGTGGGCCGGGCTCCTGCGAGATGTGGCACCTCTACGCCGTCGCCCTCGTGGTCGGCGTCGCGACCGTGTTCTTCGACGTGTCGTACCAGAGCCTCATCCCGTCGCTCGTGCGGCCGGCGCAGATCGCCGAGGCGAACGGCAAGCTCGAGTCCACCTACCAGCTCGCGAACATCGGCGGCCCCGCGGTCGGCGGCTGGCTCATCGGCGATCGTCGCCGCGCCGATCGCGATCCTCGCGACGGTCGGCACCTACGTCGCGTCCTTCGTCGCGCTGCTGCTCACGCGCGACCACGAGCAGCCCCGCGCCGCCGACGACCGCGCGCCGATGCTGCGCGAGATCGGCGAGGGCCTGCGCTGGGTCTTCGGCAACCCGCTGCTGCGCCGCATCGTCGCGCACGACCGGCGTCTTCGAACTTCTCGAGCACCCTCTCGTTCACCCTGCTGCCGATGTTCCTGCTGCGCGAGCTGGGCATCACCCCGGCGGCGATGGGCGTCATCTTCTCGCTCGGCGCCGTCGGCGGGCTGCTCGGCGCCATCGCCACCCCGCACATCGTGCGGCGCATCGGCGAGGCGCGCGCCATCCCCCTCAGCGCGACCGCGTTCAGCGCCGTCGCGTGCCTGCTGCCGCTCGCGGCCGCGTTCCCGGCGATCGCCTTCCCGCTGCTCGTGGCCCAGTTCTTCGTCGCGAGCGCCACGGTGCTGCTCTACAACATCACCCAGGTCACGTTCCGCCAGCGCATCACCCCGTCGCGGCTGCTCGGTCGCATGAACGCCTCGATCCGCTTCTGCGTCTGGGGCGTCATGCCGCTCGCGGCGCTCTCGCCGGCGCGCTCGGCACCTGGCTCGGCGTCGTGCCGACGATGTGGATCGGCGCCGTCGGGCAGCTGCTGTCGGCCGCCGTTCGTCGTGGTCGGGCCGTTCTGGTCGATGCGCGCGCTGCCCGACGCGGCCGCACTGATCCGGGGCGCATCCAGCCCCGCCCTCGTAGGCTGATCGGATGCACGTGCCCACGCCCGCCGGCGTCGCCGAGTGGCGAGCCGCCGCCGACACCGCGGACGACGCGGTCGTCGCATCCCACGTCGACGGCGACCACGTGCTGCTGCTGCGGCGCTTCCGGCGCGAGGGCGCGCCGATCGTGCTCCTCGTGCACGGCATCGGCATGGGCCAGCAGTACTTCGGGCTGCTGCGCGAGGCGCTCTCCGAGGGTCTCGACGTGATCACGCTCGACCTGCCCGGCTTCGGCGCGTCGCCCGAGCCGGCCGAGAGCCGCTCCATGCCAGCGCTCGCCGACCTCGTCGCGGATGCGCTGCGGGGCATGCTCGACGAGCCGATCGTCGCGCTCGGGCACTCGATGGGCACGCAGGTCGTCGCCGAGCTCGCCGCGCGGCACCCCGAGCTCGTCAGCCGCGTCGTGCTCATCGCGCCGACCGTCAACCCGCGCGAGCGCAACGGCTGGCTGCAGGCGCTGCGGCTGCTGCAGGACCTCTCGAACGACCCGCCGATCGTCGCCATCGTCGGCGCCTACCTGTACGCGCAGACGGGCGCCCGCTGGTACCTGCGGAAGCTCCGCTCGATGCTCGAGCACGACCTGCGCGACGTGCTGCCGCACGTGCGGCAGCCGACGCTCGTCATCCGGGGCGACGAGGACCGCGTCGTGCCTGCGGCGTGGGCCGCGGAGGTGCGCGACCTGCTGCCGGACGCCGAGCTGCGCATCGCCCGCGGCAAGGGCCACGAGGCGATGGTGACGGCGGCCGAGCCGGTGGCGCGCATGGTGATGGAGTTCGCCGCGTGATCGCCGGCGAGGTCGCGGTCTGGGCGCGGGACTACCTGTTCGCCGCCCGCATGCACCTGCGCGGCAACCTCGATCCGCGACCGCCCTCGCTGACCGGCACGCCGGGCGCGCGCGTGCACGTCGTGCTCATCCCCGGGGTCGTCGAGCGCTGGCCGTTCATGGAGCCGCTCGGTCGCCGGCTCGCGGCGGCCGGTCTCGGCGTGCACTTCGTGCCGGAGCTGGGGCGCAACCTCGCGCCGGTGCTCGAGTCGGTGCCCGTCGTCGGCCGCGTCGTCGACCGGGTGGCGGCCGCGCATCCGGCCGCGCAGGTCGTGCTCGTCGGCCACTCGAAGGGCGGGCTGATCGGCAAGCGCCTGATGGTCGACCGGGCGCTGCACCCGGCGCAGCCGCAGCCGGCCGGCCTCGTCGCGCTCGCGACGCCGTTCGCCGGCTCGTCGCGCGCGTGGATGGTGCGCGGCGCCGCGATCCGCGAGTTCGACCCGTCGAACGCGATGCTGCGCGCGCTCGCGGCGGAGCGCAGCGCCGACGCGCGCATCCACGTCGTGCTGCCCCGCATCGATCCGCACGTGCCCGGCAACGAGGTGCCGGAGGGGATGCAGGGGGTGCGGCTGCGCGCGAGCGGCCACTTCCGACCGCTCGCGACCGCGGAGGCGGCCCAGGCGGTGCTGCGGGCGATCGACGCGCTCACCGCGCGCTGACGCGCTCAGCCGGTCTGCGAGCCGCCCGGCGCAGGTGTCGGCGTCGGCGTCGGGCCGGGGATGGACGGCGGCTGCTGCCCGCACTGGGTGAGCATGACCGAGCCGGCCGACAGCGTCTCGATGGAGCCGACCGCCACGACCCGCGTCGCGCCGAGCCGCTGCACGTCGCGCAGCACCG
The DNA here is from genome assembly GCA_963803465.1 of uncultured Actinomycetota bacterium. GTDB lineage: Bacteria > Actinomycetota > Actinomycetes > Actinomycetales > Microbacteriaceae > Agrococcus. The sequence goes on along the minus strand of CAWDMS010000004.1, from coordinate 259,946 downwards.
CGTCGTGGTGGTGGCACACGCGCGGGCCGAGGTAGAGCGTCGAGCCGTTCGCGGCGGCGAGCTGCGCGGCCGCGAGCCCGTCCGGGAACTTCTCGCCCGAGGCCATGTAGACGCGCGACCGCTCGACCGACGCGGTGAACTCGGCGTTCACGAGCGCGCTCGTCTCGTAGCGGTCGATGCCGCCGAAGCGCGTGACGACCGTCCCGGGCCGCTGCCGGAGGCGCTCCTCGATCGCGGTCGAGACGGAGGTCGGCCCGCCGGCGATCGAGACGTCGGCCACCGCGCCCAGGCGGCCGAGCGCGGTCGCCGACCACCACTGCGCGTCGGCGTGCGCGAGCACGATCGCGTGGCCCTCGCGCGCGGCGATCGCGGAGGCGCTCAGCGCGTCGGCGAAGCTCCAGCCGTCGACGACCCAGACGTGGTCGACGGCCTGGGTGCGGCGCATCCGCTCGAGCAGCCGCAGGGAGGTGTCGACGCGGTCGACGCCCGCGATGCGCTCGATCGCGGCGCCCGGCACGGTCGACCGCACCGCGGCCTCGACGGTGCCGTTGATCGAGGGGAATCCGCCGACGATGACGATCCGCGACGGGCGCAGGGCGGCGAGGCGGGCGCGGGTCGGCTCGCGCAGCGTGCCGCTGTCGGTGAGCAGCAGGTGCGCGCCGGCCGCCGCCGCGACCGGGGCGGCGGCGAGCGCGTCGGGCGACACGACGCCGGAGGCGAGGTAGACGGTGCCGCTGTGCTGGTCGGGCATGGCCTCGGAGATGAGGCGCGAGGTCGAGAAGCGATCCGCGCCGCCGATCCGGTCGTAGAAGTAGAGGTCGGCGGAGGCGGGAGCGGCGACCCCCCACACGAGCAGCGCGGCGAGCCCGGCCGCGACGGCGATCCTGGGCCGTGCGGGACCGCGGCGGCGTCGAGCAGGCATGGCGCTCCTTCGGTGGATCGGGACCGCGACACACCGAGCGAGTGCTGACGATCTGTCACTAGGTTAGGGGTACAGCGCGATCCGTCCGGCTCGCCCGCCGTCCGAGGACACGCTCCATGCCACAGCTCCGCCACCTGCGCGCCCTGCTCGCGGCCGCCGTCGTCGCCCTCGTGGGCGTGACGTCGCTCGCCGCACCGCCCGCGCAGGCATCCCCGCCGCTGGCCGCGGCGCAGGCGCCGACCGTGGTGCAGTGCTACGGCGACAGCATGCTCGACGCCCTCTGCCGTCCCGCCCCGCAGGCGCTCGGCGCGACGATGCCCGGCGTGGGGCTGCGCAACTTCGCGATCGGCGGCATGACCTCCACGTCGATCGCGATCGCGGCCGGGCTGCACCAGCTCTCGCTGTCCCGCGCCGCGGTCATCCCCGCGTCCGGGGCCGTCGAGCTCGCCGAGCCCGTCGGGCTCGTGGAGTCGGCGCAGCTCACCGGCCGGCTCGTGATGCGCGCCTCCATCGGCGGCATCGAGGGGCTGCTGAACCACCGGCCCGACCTGTCGCAGCCGTGGCGCTTCACGCGCGACGCGGCGGGCACGGCCGTCTCGCTGCCGCCGGGCACGCCGATCCAGTCGCTGCAGCAGCCCCGAGCCGGCGCCGCCTCGATCGTCTGGGCCGGCACGAACAACCTCGAGCGCCCCGACCGCGTGCTGCAGGACGTCGCCGCGATCGTCGAGGCGCACCAGGCGGTCTCGGACGCCCCCGTCTGGGTGGTGTCGGTGACGCCCGCGTGGAGCGACAGCGCCAGCGTCGTCGGCCGCAACCGCGTCCAGATCAACGCGCAGCTCGAGCGCTGGTACGGCCAGCGCTACATCCCGCTCGACGAGTACCTCGCGAACGGCGCCCTCTACGAGTCGGGCATCACGACGACCCAGGCCGATCGCGACGCGATCGCGAGCGGCTTCAACCCGCGCTCCTTCTGGCTCAACGAGAGCGACCGCACCCACTTGAACTTCGCCGGGCAGATGGCGGCCGCGCGCCTCCTCGACCGGTTCGTCACGAAGGGCGCCACCCTCGACTCCGTGCGGGCGCGCTTCGACGCGATCTCGACGATGGATGTCGCGGTGAGCGGGCGGAGCGTGACCGTCTCCGGGTGGGCGGCCGACCACTCCGACCTGTTCCGGTCCATCCAGGTCGGCGTCACGATCGACGGCCGGTGGATGGGCGCCACGCAGGCGGACCTGCCGAGCGACCACCTGTTCGCCTACGGGATCCCCGGCCGGCACGGCTACTCGTGGCGGTTCGACGCGCTCGCGCCAGGCGACCACCTCATCTGCTCGGTGGCGGTCGGGTTCGGCGCCGGCAAGGACCACTACCCGGCGTGCCGGACCGTCACCGTCCGCGCGGCGCAGCAGCCGCAGGCCGCGCCGCAGGCCGAGCAGCCGGCCGCGCAGCCGGCCGCGCAGGCGACGCAGGGCGGCGCCGCGGCGCAGCCCGCACCCGCCGACGCGACGGCGAGCCCGGACTGGACGCTCGTCGAGGCCGAGCCGTCGCTCGCGGTCGCCGTGCTGCTCGACGGCCGCTGGCACACCGCCGTCCGCGCCGATGCCGGCTCGGGCGAGCGCGCCGTCTGGGCCGCGGTCCCGCGCCCGTAGGCGCGGCTCAGCCCGTCTGGCGCAGCTGCACGAGCACCGGCCGGTGGTCGGTGCCGACGCCGTCGAGCCCGGTCAGCACGCGCGCGGCGACCGGCTGCCAGTCGGGCGTCGCGACGACGTGGTCGATCTGCGCCCCGAGCCACGGCGGCGCCCACGTCGGCCAGCTCCCCACCGCGCCGCGCCCACCTGGCTCGCCGCGTCGCGGCACGTGCCGAGGTCGCCGCCGTCCTCGCCGAGCGACGCCCAGTGGTCGAGCGTCGAGTTGAAGTCGCCCGCCATCACGACCGACGACGAGCCGTCGCACAGGCCCGCGACGAACTCGAGGTCGGCGCGCCAGTTGCGCATCTGCTGCGGCACGGGCGCGACCGGGTGGGTGGAGACGAGCACCGGGCCGTCGCCGTCGTCCGGCCGCGCGACCACGGTCGGGAGCGTGCGCGTGCCCCCGACCGACGGGTCGGTCGTGTACTCGCCGAGCGCGGCGGAGATCAGCAGCGTGGTGTTGAGCGCGCCGTACGCGGGGGAGTAGCCGGTCGTGTGCACCCAGAAGGGGTTGCCGCGCTCGCGCAGGAGCTCGGCCACGCCGACGCCGAGCGGCAGCGTCGTCTCCGGCAGCATCACGACATCCGCCCCGGTCTCGTCGATCACCCGCGCGACCTCCTCGGCGCCCGGCTCGTCGCCGAGCGTGTTCCAGGTGAGCACGACGAGATCGCCGCCGTCGCCGTCGATCGACTGCGACGCATCGGCGCCGCGCGACACGTGGATGCCGCCCGACACGAGCGCGAAGACCGCGAGCAGCGAGACGACGCCGAGCACGAACGGCCGCACCCGCCGCCACCCGACGAAGCACAGGAGGATCGCGGCGAGCACGAGCGCGATGCCGACCACGCCGATCCGCATCGACACGACCTGCGCGACGATCGGCGCCTGCTCGAGGCCGAGCGCCTGCGGCCACGCGGCGACCAGCAGGCACGCCGCGACGATGATGGCGAGCAGCCAGCCGAGGATCGCGAGCACCATCGGATGGTAGGCCACGGCTCGATGCGAGGGCTGTGGGGCCCCGGTCCCGCGCCGCCGGAATAGGGTGGCGGCATGGAGCACGACACCGCGGACTGGCTGCGCAGGGGGCCGATCGACCTGCACGCGCACTCGCGCGAGTCGGACGGCATGGATGCGCCCGGCGACGTCGTGCGCGCCGCCGCGGCCGCGGGGCTCGGCGTCGTCGCGCTCACCGACCACGACACGGTCGCCGGCTGGCAGGAGGCGGCCGACGCCGCGCTCGAGACGGGCGTCGCGCTCATCCCGGGCGTCGAGTTCTCGTCGCAGATCGGCCCGGCGAGCGTGCACGTGCTCGGCTACCTGCTCGACCCGGGCGCGGCGGCGTTCGTGGGGGAGCGCGAGCGCATCCGGCTCGAGCGCATCGAGCGCGCCGAGCGGATGGTGCGGGCGATCGGCCGCGACTACCCGCTCACGTGGCAGCACGTCGAGGAGCACTCCGCGCCCGGCGCCACGATCGGCCGCCCCCACATCGCCGACGCGCTCGTCACGCTCGGCATCGTGGCCGACCGCTCCGCGGCGTTCGACGGCATCCTGCACTGGCAGGGCGGCTACTACCAGCCGCACCACGCGCCGGCGCCCGAGGAGGCGATCCGCATCATCCGCGAGGCCGGCGGCGTCGCGGTGCTCGCGCATCCGGCCGCGCGCGGCCGACCGGTGATGCGGATGGGCGTGCTGGGCGACCTCGTCGACGCGGGGCTCGACGGCGTGGAGGTGTGGCACCGCGACAACGACGAGCGCTCGCGGCGGCAGCTGCTCGCCGACGCCGAGCGCCTCGACCTGCTCGTCACCGGCTCGAGCGACTACCACGGCACCGGCAAGCCGAACCTGCTCGGGCGAGCACACCACCGAGCCCGCGGTGCTGGCCGAGATCGTGCGCCGCGCGACCGGCTTCGCCCCCGTCGTGCCCGCGGCCTGACGGCCGACGCAGGCGGCCCCCTCCGGCGCCCGCCGAGCAGTGGTCACGATCGGCGGCTCTTCGGTCCGCCGAGCCGCGCTTCGTGACCACTGCCCGCGTGGGGCGCTCGGAGAGTGGTCACGATCGGCGGCTCTTCGGTCCGCCGAGCCGCGATTCGTGACCACTGTGGGCGCCAGGGGACGACGAACGGCCGCCCCGCGAGGGGGCGGCCGTTCGGTGGCTCGGTGGCTCGGCCTGGGGCCCAGCCCGTCGAGGGTCAGCCCTGCGCGGGCGGCGGTGCCCCGGCGCCGGAGCGGCGGCTGCGGCGGCGACGGCGCGTGGGCGCCGCGTTGCCGTCGTGGTGCTCGGTGCCGCCGCCGTCGTGCGTGCCGCGACCCTCGGGGGCCGTGGTCGCATCCGTCGTCTGCGGGGCGCCCTCGGCGCCACGGCCACGACCGCCGCGCGAGCGGCGCTGGCCGCCCTCGCCGCGCTCGCCGGAGCGCTCGCCGCTGCGCTCACCGGAGCGCTCGCCGCCCCGGCCGCCGCGCTCGCCGCGACCGCCCGGGGCCACGCCCTCGCGCTTCGCCTCCTTGTGGGGAGGCGTCGCGTGCAGTCGGCCCTTGGCGCCGGCCGGGATGTTGAGGTCGGTGTAGAGGTGCGGGCTCGACGAGTACGTCTCGACCGGCTCGGGACGGCCGAACTCGAGCGCGCGGTCGATGACCGACCACTTGTGCAGGTCCTCCCAGTCGACGAACGTGACGGCGATGCCCGTGCGGCCCGCGCGGCCGGTGCGGCCCACGCGGTGCAGGTAGGCCATCTCGTCCTCGGGGATGGTGTGGTTGATGACGTGCGTCACGTCGTCGACGTCGATGCCGCGCGCGGCGACGTCGGTGGCGATGAGCACGTCCTTCTTGCCGGCCTTGAACGACGCCATGGCGCGCTCGCGCGCCTCCTGGCTCATGTCGCCGTGCACGGCGGCGGTCTGGAAGCCGCGGTCGCTCAGCTCCTCGGTGATGCGCGCCGCCGCGCGCTTCGTGCGCGTGAAGACGACGGTCTTGCCGCGCCCCTCCGCCTGCAGGATGCGGGCGATCACCTCGTCCTTGTCGAGCGCGTGCGCCCGGTAGACGACGTGCTCGATGTTGGCCTGCGCGATGGTGTCGTCGACGTCGGTCGCGCGGATGTGCAGCGGCCGCGACATGAAGCGGCGCGCGAGCGCGACGACCGGGCCGGGCATGGTCGCCGAGAAGAGCATCGTGTGCCGCACCGCGGGGACCTTCGAGAAGATCTTCTCGACGTCGGGCAGGAAGCCCAGGTCGAGCATCTTGTCGGCCTCGTCGAGCACGATCTCGGTGACGTTCGAGAGGTCGAGGATGCGCTGCTGCGAGAGGTCGAGGAGCCGCCCGGGGGTGCCGACGACGATCTGCGCGCCGGCCTTGAGCTGCTCGATCTGGCCCTCGTAGGCCTTGCCGCCGTAGATGGAGACGATCGTCGTCGGACGGTTGGAGGTGATGATCTCCATGTCCTCGGTCACCTGCACCGCGAGCTCGCGGGTGGGGACGACGATGAGCGCCTGGACGCCGGGCGCCGGGGTGGCGCCGAGGCGCTGGGCGAGCGGCAGGCCGAACGCGAAGGTCTTGCCGGTGCCGGTCTTCGCCTGGCCGATGATGTCCTGGCCGGAGAGCGCGAGCGGGATGGTCTGCGTCTGGATGGGGAAGGGCTCGAGGATGCCGCGGTCGGCGAGCGCCTGGACCATGTCGGCGTCGATGGAGAGGTCTTGGAAAGTCAAGGGAGTGTTCCGCCTGTTCGTTTTGCTCGGGCCAGCCTACCGGCGGCATGCGGGAGCGGGGCGATTCGCGCCCATAGACTCCTGAGCGTGGTGAAGTGGTTCGACCGGACGCCGCGCGACGTGACGCGCCAGCTGCTCCGACAGCATCGCATGCCGGTCGTGGGCGACCGCGTGCTGCTGTCCGACGTGCGGCCCGCGCTCGTGCCCTTCGTCGGGCAGGCGCTCGGCCTCGAGCTCGAGCTCGTCGCGAAGGCCGGCCGCGTGCTCGCCGATGCGCCGTCCCTCGAGTCGCGCGTCGTGCTCGCGGAGGTCGTGCGCATCCACGCCGCGCGCGCATCCGCGTTCGCGCGGATCCTCGAGAGCGAGCCGGTCGACGCCGCCGAGGCGATGCGCCCCTACGCCGAGACCACCCGCTCGTTCGCCGACGCGATCGAGGGCGCCGACTGGTACGAGCAGGTGCTCGCGCTGCACGTGGTGAGCGGGCTGCTCGTCGACTTCTTCGTCGCGATCGCGCCCGGGCTGCCGGGCGACGACCGGGATGCGATGCTGCGCACGCTGCGGAGCGAGACGACGCACGCGCTGCTCGTCGGGCTGCTGCAGCAGGCGATCGAGGCCACGCCGAGGCTCTCCGACCGGCTCGCGGTCTGGGGCCGCAGGATCGTCGGGGATGCGCTGCTGCAGATGTACCTGGCCGTGAACGGCCCGGACGACGCCGGTCGCGCGGTGCCGAGCCAGCCGCGGCTCGAGCCGGCCTTCAACGACATCGTCGCGTCGCACACGCGGCGCATGGACGAGCTGGGCCTCACGGCCTGACCACCGGCGCGAGCCCGCCGCTCAGGCGGTCGTGCGCGTGAGCTCCGAGAGGTACGCGGCGTCCGCGCGCTGACGGCGGGGCGGCAGCACGCGGGGCAGCACGAGCGCCACGACGAGGGCGGCGGCGAGGCTCGCGACCCAGATCCAGCCGTTGTCGGTCGTCATGCCCGTGAGGCCGAGGATCGTCCAGACGACGCCCGCGGCAGCCGCGGCCGCGGCGGGGTTGAGGAACAGCCCGACCCACTGCCGTCCCGGCAGCAGGTAGCGCGCCACGAGGCCGATCGCCGCGCCCATGACCATCGGGACGAGGACGAGGATGGGCGTCAAGCGACGAAGCCGATCTTGCGCGTCGTCTCGCTGCCGATCTCGACGTAGGCGATCTGGCCGCTGGGCACGAGGTAGCGGCGGCCCTTGGCGTCGTCGAGCGTGAGCGGGCCGGCCTCCAGGGCGGCGACGACGGCCGCCTCGATCTCCTGCGCGGTCTGCGCCGAGTCGAATGCGATCTCGCGAGCCGAGTCCTTGATGCCGATGCGGATGTCCATGGTTCCGAGGATAGGCGATCCGGGCGCGCGGTTCCGCCGCGTCCGCCGAGGGCGGAGCGGCCGACGGGCGCGTGCGCCGCCGGCGCGTGGGCGGCCGCCGATACCGTGACGACGTGCCCGCATCGCGAACCCTGCTCGACCCCGTCCACGACCGGGGTCCCGACGTCGCGATCCCCGAGCGCACGGCCCCGCTCGACGCGTCCCAGCAGGCGGTGCTCGCGCTGCCGGAGGGCGCATCCGCGATCGTGCTGGGCGTGTCGGGCGCCGGCAAGACGACGACCCTCGTCGAGCTCGCCGCCGAGCGCCTCGCCCGCGGGCTCGACCCGGCCGCGCTGCTCGTCGTCGCCGGCTCGCGGCAGGCGGCGACCGCGCTGCGCGACCGGCTCGCGCAGCGCACCGCGCTCGTCACGCCCGGCCCGCTCGCCCGCTCCATGCCGTCGTTCGCGCACGCGGTGCTCACCGCCGTCGCGCTCGCCGAGGGCCGGCCGGCGCCGCAGCTGCTCTCGGGCGCCGAGCAGGACCGCATCATCGCCGCCATGCTCGCCGGGCACGCCGACGACGCCGCCGCGGGCGAGCCGTCCGGCCCCGCGTGGCCCGCGCACCTCGGGCCCGAGGTGCGCGAGCAGGCCGGCTTCCGGGCCGAGCTGCGCGAGCTGCTCGCGGCCGCCGACGAGCGGGGCATCACGGCGGATGCGCTCGCCGCACCGCGGGCGGCAGCGCGGCGTCCCCGAGTGGGTCGCGGCCGCCGCCTTCAAGGACGAGTTCGACCGGCTGCAGCGGCTCGAGCGCCGCGGGGCCGACGCCGTGACCGCGGCATCGCTGCTGCGTCGCGCGGCGCGCGCGATCGCCTCGCTCGACGCGGCCGCGGTGCCGGCGCTCGTGCTCGTCGACGACGCGCAGGAGCTCACGGAGGGCGCGGTCGTCGTGCTCGAGGCGCTGCGCGCCCGCGGCGCGAGCGTGATCGCCTTCGGCGACCCCGACACCACCACCGGCGGCTTCCGCGGCGCCGACCCGGCGCTGCTCGCGCTGCTGCCGGCACGGCTCGGGTTCGCGGCCCAGCCCGGGCATCGGCTCGAGCTGGCGCTCGACCACCGCCACGGCCCGGCCGTGCGGGGGCTCGCCGCGCGCGTCGCCGAGGGCGTCGGCACGGCCCTCGCCGGCACGCAGCGCGGCGCGACCGCGGCCGGCGGCGCCGACGCGGTCGCGCTGCACGTGACCGCCTCCGTCGACGACCAGGCGCGCCGCATCGCCCGCCTCGTGCACGAGCGGCGCGCCGCGGGCGTGCCGCACGACGGCATCGCCGTCATCACGCGCACCGGCCGGGCGGCGAGCGAGCTCGCGTCGCTGCTCTCGGCGCTCGACGTGCCCGTCGCCGCGAGCGGTCCCAGCCGGCTGCGCGACACCGAGGTGGTCGACGCGCTCGTCCAGGTGCTCGCCGTCGCCACCGGCCGCCGCGAGCTGACGGCCGAGCTCGCGGAGCAGCTGCTGCGCAGCGACCTGCTGGGCCTCGACGCGCTCGCGGTGCGGCGCCTGAAGCGCGCCCTGCGCCACCGCATCATCGCCGACGGCGGCGAGGTGCACGTGCCGGGCGCCGAGCTGGTGCGCGAGGCGGTGCTGGCGCCCGCGCTGCTCGAGGGGCTGCGCGGTGCCCGCCAGGGCGCCGACGCGGCGCGCCGGCTCGCGCGCATGCTCGGCGAGGCGCGCACGCTCGCCACCGCCGACGACCCGGCGGCGGCCGACCGCGTGCTCTGGGCCGTCTGGAGCGCCGCGGGCGTCGCCGGGGCGTGGCAGCGCACCGCGCTCGAGTCCGGCACCGGCGTCGAGCGCACCCTCGCGAACCGGCGCCTCGACGCGGTCGTCGCGCTGTTCGACCAGGTCGCCCGGCTCATCGAGCGCCGGCCCGACGCCGACACGGGCGCCGTCGTCGACGCGTGGCTCACGTCGTCGGTCGACGACGACTCGCTCGCCGCGCGCGCCGAGACCGCCCGCGTCGCGATCGGCACGCCAGGGCAGTTCGTCGGCCGCGAGCTCGACACCGTGATCGTCGCCGGCCTGCAGGACGGCGTCTGGCCCAACCTGCGCGCCCGCGGCTCGCTGCTGGGCGCGAACCGGCTCGACGGCGACGGCGAGGGCGCCGCCGACGGCGTCGGCGACGCGCGCGCCGAGGTGCTCCACGACGAGCTGCGCACCTTCCTCAAGGCGCTGTCCACCGCCCGGGCGGCGGTGCTGCTCACCGCCGTCGAGAGCGACGACGAGCAGCCGTCGCCGTTCGTCGCCGGCATCGACCGGGCCCCCGAGCCCGACGGCGGCTGGCACTCGCTGCGATCGCTCGTCGCGAGCCTGCGTCGTCGCGCGGTGCGCGCCGCCCACGACGGCGACGAGCGCGACCTCGCGCAGGCGGCGGCGGCGCTGCGTCGGCTCGCGGCGGCGGGCGTCCCCGGTGCCGCGACCGCCGAGTGGGCGGGGCTCGCGCCCATCTCGACCACCGACCGGCTCGACGCGGCCGAGGCCGTGCACGCGAGCCCCTCCTCGCTGCAGAGCCTCGAGGACTGCCAGGTCGCCTGGGTGATCGACCGGGTGGCCGGCTCGACGGGCGGCCAGGCCGCCGGCTTCGGCACCATCGTGCACGAGGCGGTCGAGCAGCACGACGCGACCGACCCCGCAGCGCTCGAGCACGCGATCGGCGACCGGTTCGGCGAGCTCGCGCACGAGTCGACGTGGGAGGCCGCCCGGCAGCGCGGCGACATCGCGCCCATGACGGCGACGATCGCCGACTACTTCCAGCGGCTGCGCGGGCTCGGCTGGACGGTCGAGACCGCCGACCGCGAGGCGCGCTTCTCGGTCGAGCTCGAGGGCGGCGCGACCCTCAACGGCTCGATCGACTGGCTCGAGCACGCGCCCGAGGGCACCGTGCGGGTGGTCGACCTGAAGACCGGCAAGCGCAAGCCCGACGAGCACGCCGAGCTCGGCAACCTGCAGCTGCGCGCCTACCAGCTGGCCATCGCGCTCGGCGGCATCGCCGGCGTGCCGCCGGAGGCCGCGACCGAGGCGCGGCTGTTCCTGCCGCGGCTCGAGCGCCGCGAGAAGGCGATCGACGCGGAGCCGTTCGAGGGCGTGCGCGAGCGGTTCGAGGCGCACCTCGCCGACGCCGTCGCCGCGATGGGCGGCGCCGACTTCCGCGCCGTGCCGGCCGAGCACTGCTTCGAGCGCTTCGCCCACGGCCAGTGCGCCATCCACGTCCTCCCCGAGGTGACCGAGTGACCGACCCCCGCCCCGCCCTCGCGCCGACCGCCCGGCGCACGTTCACGGCGCTCGAGCTGGCCGCGCTGCTCGACGAGGCCGAGGGCCGTGCGCCGCTGCCGCCGACCGGCGAGCAGGTGCGGGTCATCGAGGCGCCGTTCGCACCGACGCTCGTGGTCGCCGGCGCGGGCAGCGGCAAGACGCACACGATGGCGCAGCGCGTGCTCTGGCTCGTCGCGAACGGGCATGCCGCTCCCGACCAGGTGCTGGGCCTCACGTTCACGCGCAAGGCGGCCCGCGAGCTCGCCGAGCGCCTCGACGTGCAGCTCGCGCTGCTGGCGAAGGCGCGGCTCGTCGACGAGGAGCTCGTGCGCACGCGCAGGCCCGTCGTGCAGACCTACAACTCGTTCGCCGGCTCGCTGTTCAAGGAGTGGGCGCTGCTCATCGGCCGCGACCCCGACTCCGAGGTGCTCACCGACCCGGCGGCGCTGCTGCTCGCGCTGCGCGTCGCCCGCGCCTCGGACGACGTGCGGCTCGCAGCGATCGGCTCGGCGGCGCAGGTGGCCGAGCGGGTGCTGCAGCTCGCCGGCGAGCTCGGCGACCACCGCGTCGCCACGGCTCGGCTGCGCCGCAGCGGCATCCCGGCCGCGTTCGCGGCGCTGCACGACCTGCCGCCCGAGGCCGGCGCGAAGGCGCTCACGAAGGCCCAGCGCGACCAGCTCGCCGACGACAGCCGCCGCGTCGCCGCGCTCGGGCCGCTCGCCGACCTCGTCGACGCCTTCGAGGCCGAGAAGCGCAGCCTCGGGGTGCTGCAGTTCAGCGACCAGGTGCGGCTCGCGCTCGACGCGATCGACGCGCATCCGGCAGCGGTCGACGAGCTGCGCGACCGGCACCGCTTCGTGCTGCTCGACGAGTTCCAGGACACCTCGGTGCTGCAGCTGCAGCTGCTGGGCCGGCTCTTCCACGACGCGCCGGTGATGGCGGTCGGCGACCCCAACCAGGCGATCTACGGCTTCCGCGGGGCGAGCGCGGGCACGCTCGCGCTCTTCCCGGAGCACTTCGGCGCCACCGCCGCCATGACGCTGTCGGTCAGCTGGCGCAACGACCGCGCCGTGCTCGACATCGCCGACGCGATCGCTCGCGGCCTGCCGCCCCAGCCCGGCGTGCCGGTCGAGCGGCTGCAGGCGAGGGCGGCCGCGGGGCCCGGCGACGTGACGGTGCGGCACCTGCCCACGCTCGAGGCGGAGGCCGCCGAGCTCGCCGCCTGGCTGCGCGGGCACGACGCCGGCACCGGCGGCGGGGACGTCACCGCCGCCATGCTCGTGCGCACCCACCAGCAGGGCATCGAGCTCGCGGATGCGCTGCGCGGGCTCGGCATCGACGTGATCCGCTGGGGCGGCGGCGGGCTGCTGCAGGAGCCTGCCGCGGTCGACCTGGTCGCGGCGCTGCGGGTGCTCGGCCGGCCGGAGGAGGGGTCGAGCCTCGTGCGGCTGCTCGCCGGCAGCCGCTGGCGCATCGGCGTCGCCGACCTCATGGCCCTGCAGCGCCATGCCCGCAGGCTCGCCGGCTCGGGCCTCACCGACGCGCAGCGCGCCCGCGACCGCAGCGCGGTGGTCGCGGAGGCGAGCTCGTCGATCGTCGACGCGCTCGACGCGCTCGTCGACGCCGACGCGCTCGAGGGGGCGACGGATGCCGGCTTCGCGCGGCTCCGCGAGGCGGCCGTGCTGCTGCGCGGCCTGCGTCGCCGTGCCGGCATGCCGCTGCCGGAGTACGTGCGGCACGTGGAGCAGGCGCTGCGGCTCGACATCGAGGTGGGCGCGAGCGCGCACCGCCACCACGCGGTGCTCGACGCGTTCGCGCGCGAGGCGCACGCGTTCGCCGCCGCCGACCAGCGCGGCACGCTCGACGCGTTCCTCGCCTACCTCGACGCGCTCGACGCCGATCGCGGACCGGACGCGCCGCAGCCGGAGCCCGCGCCCGGCGCCGTGCACGTGCTGACGATGCACGCGGCCAAGGGGCTGGAGTGGGACGTCGTGGCGCTGCCGCGACTGGCGCAGTCGCGCAGCGACCCGAGCACGCGCGGCTGGCTCGACTGGGGCAAGGTGCCCTACGAGCTGCGCGGCGACCGCAGCCTGCTCGCCGAGCTGCGGTGGCGCCAGCCGACCTCGCACGACTACCTCGCCGAGCGCGGCGCGTACCGCGAGCAGCTCGCCGCGTTCGACGAGAGCGAGCGCGACCGGCTCGCCTACGTCGCGGTCACCCGCGCGCGGCGGGCGCTCTGGATGTCGGGGGCGCAGTGGTACGGCACCGGTCCCACGCCCGCGAAGCCCGCGCGGCTGCTCGAGCTCGCCGCCGAGGCGCAGGGCGCGACGCTGCTCGAGCCCGCCAGCAAGCTCGACGGCAACCCCCGCGCCGGCACCGCCGCGAGCACCGTCTGGCCCGCCGATCCGCTCGGCACCCGCCGCCGGGCGGTCGAGCGGGCCGCTGCGGCGGTCGACGCCGCCGATCCGGCCGCCCCGACGCCGTGGGACGCGGCGATCGACCTGCTGCTGGCCGACCGCTCGGCGGCGCCGCTGACCCTGCCGACCCGGATCGCGGCATCCGGCTTCAAGGACTGGGCGGCCGACCCGGTCGCCGTCGCGCGGCAGATCGCGCGGCCCATGCCGCAGGAGCCGTTCGCCGCCACGCGCCTCGGGACGCTCTTCCACGGCTGGGTCGAGCGGCGCGGCAGCGCCATCGGGCTCGGCGACGCCGTCGACGACGAGGCGCTCGACGAGGAGCTCGTCGGCATCGACGCGGAGCGGCTCGAGCGGCTCAAGCGCACCTTCCTCGCCTCGCCCTACGGCGATCGGGAGCCCGCCGAGACCGAGCTCGAGATCCACCTGCCGCTCGCCGGCACGACCGTCGTGTGCAAGATCGACGCCGTCTACCGCGACGGCGACCGCGCGACGGTGGTCGACTGGAAGACCGGCCGGCTGCCCTCGGGCGACGCCGACCTCGAGGCGCGCCAGCTGCAGCTCGCGCTGTATCGCGCGGCGTACGCCGCGCACGCGAGGCTCGACCCCGACCTCGTCGACGCGGAGCTGTACTTCGTCGAGCACGACCGGATCGTGCGCCCCGCGCGCATCGAGTCGCTCGCCGAGCTCGAGGCGCGCTGGCTGCGGGCGCAGCAGGCGGTCGCCGAGGCGTCAGCGGTCGGCTGACTCGCCCTCGACGCGCGGCAGCGGGCTCGTCGCGCCGTCGACGGGGCCGGTCTCGCCGAGGTACTGCTGCACGCCGGTGAGGTCCATCGTCTCGGGCTGCTGCGCCGCGATCGCGGTGCCGGGGTCGCGGTCGACGCGGCGCACGAGCGAGCCGAGCATGTCGGTGGCGTCGGCCACCACGGCCGCGTCGCCCGTGTCGACGCCGTGCAGCAGCCAGCGGGCGACGTCGAGCTCGGCGTGGAGCATCGCGCGCTGCCGCAGCTGGCGGTCGCCGATGCCGCGGGCGGCGGCATGCGCCTCGAAGGCCTCGTCGACGCTGCCGAACTCGTTCGAGCCGAGCAGGAACGCGAGGTCGCGCGCCGGGTCGCCGACGGCGAGCGCGTGCCAGCCGTCCAGGCCGACGACGCGCGCGCCCTCGACGCGGAACGCGGGCGCCTGCAGGTCGCCGTGCACGAGCGCGGGCTTGAACTGCCACAGCTGGTCGTCGGAGAGCGCGCCCTCCCACCGCTCGAGCAGCGCCGCCGGCACCGAGCCCGTCGCGGCCGCGCGGTCGAACGTGTCGAGCAGGCGCTGGCGGAGCGCCTGCGCGGTCTCGTGGGGGAGCCCGGCGTCGGCGGCGACCGAGGTCGGCAGCTCGTGGATCGCCGCGATCGCCTGGCCGACGCTCGTCGCGAGCCCGGGGCGGGCGGGGGAGAGGTCCTGCAGCCGCATGGTCGTGCCGCCGAGGCGCGTGAGCACGAAGAGCGTCGAGCGGCCCGCGCCGGCCGTGCCGAGCACCGTCGGCACGTCGAACGGCAGCCGGGCGCGGGTCGCGAGCGTGAGGGCGGCGAGGGCCGCCGCGTGCGCCTGCGCGGCCTGCAGCGCCGCGACGGAGCGCGGCAGCACGACCTGCACGGTCTCGCCGTCGGCGAGGAGCGCGGCGACGACCGAGCGATGCTCGTCCGAGCCGTCCTCCGTCGCGCCCACGACCGTCAGGCCGTCGACGGCGGTGGTGGCGAGCGCGGCTAGAGTGAAGGGGTTCGTGCTCATGGATGCCAGGTTAGGCCGACCCGGGTCCCCGGCGGTCGCGCCACGCGACGGAGGTGACGTGCAGGTTCCCCCGCTCGCCAGATCGGCGCTCGACCGCGACCACGCGGCGAGGCTCGCTCCCGGCGCGGTCGTCCGCGCGCTCGAGGATCCCGCGACCCGGATCGTCACCATCGCGGGCGACCGCGCGCCGGTGCGGGACGGCGCCCTCGTGCGGTTCGCGCCCGACGCGCTGCCCGAGCACGCGCTGCCGGTCGAGCCGCACGTGCCGCTCAGCTGGCTCGGCCGCGCGACGGGCGCGGACGGCTCGCGCGGCGGCGTGATCCTCTCGATGCTCGTCGACGAGCCCTTCGACGTGCCCGGCGCCGAGTGGCGCTCGCTGCGCGAGGTCGGCGCCGACCTCGACGACGCCGATGCGGGCGTGCTCGTGCAGGCCGTCGCGCTCGGCGTCTGGCAGCGGGAGAGCCACCACAGCCCCGTCGACGGCACGCGCGCCGAGTTCGAGGAGTCCGGCTGGGTCCGCCGCGACGCCGCCGGCGGCGCGCACTTCCCGCGCACCGACCCCGCGGTGATCGTCGCGATCCACGACCGCGCCGACGAGCGCATCCTGCTCGGCCACAACGCCGCCTGGCCGGCCGGCCGCTACTCGCTCATCGCCGGCTTCGTCGACCCGGGCGAGTCGCTCGAGGCCGCCGTCACGCGCGAGGTGCACGAGGAGACGGGGCTCACGGTCGTCGAGCCGCACTACCTCGGCTCGCAGCCGTGGCCCTTCCCGCGCAGCCTCATGGTGGGCTTCGAGTGCATCGCCGTCGATCCCGACGCCATCCGGCCCGACGGCATCGAGATCCTCGACGTGCGCTGGTTCACGCGCGACGAGCTGCGCGCCGGGGCGGTGCGGCTGCCCGGACCGACCTCGATCGCCTCCTGGATCCTCGACGCGTGGCTCGAGCGCGGCGGGGCACCGCGGCCGTGACCGACAGCGCGGTCACCGACGCGGACCGCATCCTCGCCGGCCTCGACGAGCAGCAGCGGCAGGCGGCGACGACGCTCGGCGGCCCGGTCGCGATCCTCGCCGGCGCCGGCACCGGCAAGACGCGGGCGATCACGCACCGCATCGCCTACGGGGTCGCGACCGGCGAGCAGGCGGAGCACGCGTCGCTCGCGCTCACCTTCACGAGCCGCGCCGCCGGCGAGATGCGCACGAGGCTCGCGCGGCTCGGCGCGGGGAGGGTGCAGGCGCGCACCTTCCACGCCGCCGCGCTCGCGCAGCTGTCGCACTTCTGGCCGCGCGTGACGGGGTCGAGCATGCCGAAGCTGCTGCCGCAGAAGGCCTCGCTGCTCGCCGACGCCGCCGCGCAGCTGCGGCTGCGGCTGCCGACCGCCCAGCTGCGCGACGCCGCCGGCGAGATCGAGTGGCGCAAGTCGCAGGCGATGACGATGGAGGACTACGGGCTGCAGGCGCGCATCCGCCCGATGCCGACCGGCATCCAGCCGGACGCGATGATCGACCTGCACATGGCCTACGAGCGCGTGAAGGACGAGCGGCGCCAGCTCGACTTCGAGGACGTGCTGCTCGCCACCACCGGGATGCTCGAGCGCGAGCCGGTCATCGCCGACGAGATCCGCTCCCGCTACCGGCACTTCACCGTCGACGAGTACCAGGACGTCTCGCCCATGCAGCAGCGGCTGCTGGCCGCCTGGCTCGGCGACCGGCGCGACGTCTGCGTCGTGGGCGACCCGAGCCAGACGATCTACTCGTTCGCCGGGGCCGACCCGGCGAGCCTCAGCCGCTTCGTGCACGACCACCCCGACGCGGAGGTCGTGCGGCTCGAGCGCTCCTACCGGTCGACGGCCGCGATCGTCGGATGCGCCAACCGGCTCATGCGCGGCCGCGACGCGCTGACGCTCACGGCCGCGTCCGGCCAGGCGGGGCGCGAGCCGTCGGTGTCGGTGCACGGCAACGACTCGGCGGAGGCCGCCGCGGTCGCCGCCGCGTGCCGGGCGCAGGTCGACGCGGGCGCCGATCCCGGGCAGATCGCCGTGCTCACCCGGTTCCACGCGCAGGCGGGGCTCGTCGAGCAGGCGCTCGCCGGCGTCGGGCTGTCGTCGACCGTGCGCGGCTCGACGCGGTTCTTCGAGATCCCGGTCGTGAAGCGCGCGGTGCTCATGCTCCGCAGCGCGCCCGCCGACGGCAGGCCGCTCTTCCAGGCCGTCGCCGACATCGTCATGGGGCTCGGCTACAGCGCCTCCCCGCCCGCGACGCACGGCGAGGAGCGCGCCCAGTGGGATGCGCTGCACGCGCTCGTCACGCTCGCCGAGGAGGCGGGCGGCACCGACCTGCCGGGGTTCGCCGCACGACCTGCAGCGGCGCGCCGCGACCGAGCACGAGCCGACGCTCTCCTCCGTCACGATCGCGACGATCCACGCGGCCAAGGGCCTGGAGTGGCAGCACGTGCACGTCATCGGGCTCGCGGAGGGACTGCTGCCGGTCTCGCACGCGACGACGCTCGCCGAGATCGACGAGGAGCGGCGCCTGCTCTACGTCGCCATCACGCGCGCGCAGCGCACGCTGTCGCTCACCTGGGCGCGGCACTCGGGGCACGCCGTCAGGCAGCCATCGCGGTTCCTGGCCGAGATCGGTGGGGGCACCGCGCCCGCGAGCGCCGTACGGCGCTGACCGCCGCATCGCGCTGACGGATGCGCGCGGCCCACCCGGGCGGCAGCGTGCCGTCGCTCGCACGCCGCAGCGCGCCCAGCACCGTGACGACCGCCTGCGCGCCCGCGATCGCGCTCGGCGCCGGGCGTCAGATGCCCCGGCAGCAGCAGCGGCTGCTCGGGTGCCGGGCACAGCGGGCAGCCGGCACCCGCGGGCACGAACGGGCCCACCTGCACCCACACGTCCCCGACCACCACCGGCAGGTGCGCGTCGCCGGCGGCGAGCAGCCGCTGCGACTCCGCGTCGGGCAGCCTCCAGGCCGCGACCGGCACGACCAGCGCATCGCCGGGCGGCCGCGACCCGAGCGGCCGCGGGTGCCCGGCCTGCCGTGCGGCCCGATGGAGCGCGGCGGCGAGCGGGATGCGTCCGCGCACGAGCACCGGGAGCAGCCCGGGCGCGAGCTGGAGCGCCGGCGCGACCGCGTCGAGCAGCGCGGCGGCCGGCTCGTCGCCGAGCAGGTGCTCCAGCTCGCGGCGCACGACGCCGCGCGAGAGCGCCGCGATGCCGCGCAGGGTCGGCTCGTCGGCGTCGAGCTCGGCGAGCGGCTGCTGCGCCCCGATCACGATCCGGTCGGGCGACGGAGCGGAAGACGGCGAGGTGCGGGTCGAGGCGCAGCATGGCGGCATGGTGCGCCTCCGCGCTCGGCGGCGTCGGCGGCTCTCCACAGCCGCCCGCGCGTCAGGCCACGGTTCAGCCCTGGGCGGGGCGCTCCTCGGTGCCGTCGTCGGCTTCGTCGGTGTCGTCGGCGTCGTCCGCCGTGGGCGCGTCGGTCTCTGCGGGCGGCTGCTCGGCCTCCGCGCGCTCCGCGTCGTCGAGCAGCTCCTGCAGCGCGAGGTCCATCTCGTCGAGCTCGCCGCCGCCCTGCAGGCGCGCGATCACGCCGGAGGGGTCGTCGATGTCGTCGCCGCCGGGCATGAGGTCGGGCTGGTCCCAGAGCGAGTCGCGCAGGTCGGCACCGACCGCATCGGTGACGGCGCGCCAGAACGCGGCGGCCTCGCGCAGCCGGCGCGGGCGGATCTCGAGGCCGACGAGCGTGCTGAACGCCTTCTCGGCCGGCCCGCCCGTGGCGCGCCGACGGCGCACCATCTCGGCGATCGACTCGCGCTTGGGCAACCGCGCGGTCGCCGACTCGGTGACCGCGTCGACCCATCCCTCGATGAGCGCGATCGTGGTCTCGAGCTTCGCGAGCGTCTCGACCTGCTCCGGCGTCTTCGGCGGGATGAGCGCACCGCTCTTGAGCGCCTCGCGCAGCTCGTCGGGGTTCGTCGGGTCGAAGGACTCCGCGAGCTCCTCGAGCCGGTCGACGTCGATGCGGATGCCCTCGGCGTACTCGCGCACGGACGACAGCACGTGCAGCCGCAGCCAGCGCGCGTGGTGGAAGAGCCGGGCGTGCGCGAGCTCGCGCGCCGCCATCCAGATCCGCACCTGGTCCTCGGGGATCTCGAGCCCCTCGGCGACCGCGCGCAGGTTCACGGGCAGCAGCGCGGCATCGCCGTCGAGCAGCGGGAACCCGAAGTCGCCGCCCGCGACGGTCTCGCTCGCGAGCTGGCCGATCACGTTGCCGAGCTGCATGGCGAACATCGTGCCGCCCACGTTCCGGAGGATGCGCTCGGCGCCGGCGAGCATCTCCTGCGCCTCCTCGGGCGCGTGCTCCTGCATCGCGGCGGTGAGCGCGTCGGAGATGCTGTTCGCGACCGGCTCGCTCATCTCCTGCCACACCGGGATCGTCGCGTCGACCCACTGCTGCCGCGACAGCAGCCGCATCTCGGTGGCGGCGGCGCCGATGTCGGTCGTCTCGCTCAGCCAGAGCGCGGCGAGGTCGGCGGCCTGGCGCACCGCGTCGCGCTCGGCGCTCGAGACCGAGCCGGGGTCGCGCTGCACGACCGCAGCCGCCTGCCGCTTCGAGGCCTCCCAGTCGATGCCGTCCTCGGTGCGCGACAGCGCCGCCTGCAGCTGGGCCATGAGGGCCTGCAGCTGCGCGGGGTCGGACGGCATCCCCGCGGCGCCGGCGAGGCGGGCGGGATCGATCGGTCCATCGCCGGAGAGGAAGCGCTGCAGCATCTCGCGCAGCTCGTCCTCAGGGCGTCGATCCTCGGAGTCCTCAGGCATGCGACTACGCTAGCCGCAGCATGTTGGAACCCGCGGGGAATCCGCCCATCCCGTCCTCCGCCGTCCGCGAACACCCGGTGCAGCACCGGTTCCCGGACGTGCGGCCCCGTCGTGTGCGCCGGGCCGGATGGGTCGGGCTCGGCGTCGCCGCCGTCGCATCGCTCGCGCTCGCGTTCCTGCCGTCGCCCTACGTCGTCGAGGCGCCCGGGCCGACCTTCGACACGCTCGGCGCCACCGACGCCGGCCCGCTCATCTCGATCGACGGCGCCGAGACCTACCCGACCGAGGGCGAGCTGCGCCTGCTGACCGTGTCGCTGCTCGGCAACCCGCAGCGGCCGCTCACGTGGATCGACGTCGCCGAGGCCTACCTCGACCCCTCCGACTCGATCATCCCGATGTCGGCCGCCTTCCCGCCCGACCGGTCGGTGGAGGAGTCGAACGAGGCCGGCCGCATCGAGATGCAGAACTCGCAGTCCGCCGCCGTCGCCGCGGCGCTGCTGCACGAGGGCCTCGAGGTCGTGAGCGACGTGCGCATCGCCGGCGTCATCCCGGGCTCGCCCGCGGAGGGCGTGCTGCAGGAGGGCGACCGCATCCTGAGCGTCAACGGCGAGCAGGCGTACGACGTCTTCTCGATCCGCGCATCCATCGCCGCCGTCGACGGCCCCTCGACCTTCGAGATCGAGCGGGCGGGGGAGCCGCTCACGGTCGAGGTGACCCCCGCGGTCGAGGGCGACCAGAAGATCGTCGGCATCTACCCGTCGAACGAGTTCGACTTCCCGTTCCAGGTCGACATCCAGCTGCCCAACGTGGGCGGGCCGAGCGCCGGGATGATGTTCGCGCTCGGCATCGTCGACGAGCTCACGCCCGGCGCGATGACGGCGGGCACGCAGTGGGCGGGCACCGGCACGATCGCGGCGCTCGGCGACGTCGGCCCGATCGGCGGCATCGTGCAGAAGATGCACGGCGCGCTCGACGCGGGCGCGACGCACTTCCTCGCGCCGGTGGAGAACTGCGGCGAGGTGGTGGGGCACGTGCCCGCCGGGCTCACGGTGTACGCCGTCGACACCCTCGACGACGCGATCGCCGCGGTCGAGGCGGTCGCCATGAACGCCGACACCTCGGCCCTGCCGACCTGCACCGCCGCCGCGCCCTAGCCGCGCTCGGCACACAGCCGCGGCGGATACGATGAGCGGCACCGCCCGCACCGCAGCTTGGAGCAAACGACGTGTCTGCCAACGCCGAACGACCGCCCGCAGCGACGACCAGGAGGCAGCGTCCTTCGCCGCTGCTCATCACGATCCTGATCGTCGCCGCCATCATCGGCGCGTTCGTGCTCTTCTCCGGCTTCTACGCCGATGTGCTGTGGTTCGACCAGCTCGGCTTCGTGCAGGTGCTGCAGACCCGCTGGCTGTCGATGGCGGTCATGTTCCTCATCGGCTTCCTCGCGATGGCGGTGCCGCTCGCGCTCAGCGTGCAGATCGCCTTCCGATCTCGCCCCGTCTACGCGCAGCTCAACTCGCAGCTCGACCGCTACCAGGAGCTCGTCGAGCCGCTGCGCCAGGTCGTCATGTGGGCGGCGCCGGTCGTGCTGGGCCTGTTCGCCGGCATCGCCTCCGCCACGCAGTGGGAGACGGCCCAGCTGTGGCTGCACCGCACGCCCTTCGGCGAGACCGACCCGCAGTTCGGCTTCGACCTGGGCTTCTACGTCTTCGAGCTGCCGCTCTACCAGCAGGTCGTCGGCTTCGCGCTCGCGGTGCTCTTCATCTGCGGCGTCGCGACGCTCGCGACCGCCTACCTCTACGGGGCGATCCGCGTGACCGGCCGCGAGTTCCGCATCTCCCGGTCGGCGCGCATCCAGCTCGCGATCATCGTCGCCCTCTACATGCTCGTGCTCGCCGTCTCCATCTGGCTCGGCCAGTACGCGGCGCTCGCGATGACCTCGCAGGGCTTCCTCGCCACCGGCGCCGGCTACACCGAGGTGAACGCGACCATCCCGGGCGCGCAGATCATGGCCGGCATCGCGGCCCTCGTCGCGCTCTTCTTCGTGGTCACGGCCGTCATCGGCCGCTGGCGCATCGCCATCGTCGGCACCGCGCTGCTCATCGCCGCGTCGCTCGTCGTCGGCGTCGCCTACCCGGCGATCGTGCAGCGCTTCCAGGTCGACCCGAGCGCCAGGACGCTCGAGGAGCCGTTCATCCAGCGCAACATCGACGCCACCCGTGCCGCGTGGGACATCGACGGCATGGTCGAGACCGAGTCGGACGCGCGCACGGATGCCGAGCCCGGCGCGCTGCGCGAGGACGCGGAGACGACCGCGAACATCCGCATCATCGACCCGGCGCTCGTGACCGACGCGTTCGCGAACCTGCAGGAGTACCGCCAGTACTACGGCTTCGCCGAGCAGCTCGACGTCGACCGGTACGAGGTCGACGGGCAGACGCAGGACACCGTCATCGCGGTCCGCGAGCTCGACCTCTCCGGGCTCGAGGAGGACAGCTGGTACAACCGCCACATCGTCTACACGCACGGCTACGGCGTCGTCGCCGCGTACGGCAACCAGCGCGGACCCGAGGGCCAGCCGGTCTTCCTGCAGCAGGGCATCCCGACCGAGGGCGCGCTCGGCGAGTACCAGCCGCGCGTCTACTTCGGCGAGTCGACCCCCGACTACTCGATCGTCGGCGGCGCCGAGGGCTCCGCCCCGCTCGAGCTCGACTACCCGCGCTCCGCCGAGGAGGGCAGCGGCAACGCGAACACGACGTTCTCCGAGGACGGCGGCCCGAAGCTCGACAGCTTCATCAACCGGCTCGTGTACGCGCTGAAGTTCCAGTCCGAGCAGATCATCCTCTCCGATGCGGTCACGGCCGACTCGCAGATCCTCTACGACCGCGACCCGCGCGACCGCGTCGCCGCCGTCGCGCCGTACCTGACGCTCGACAGCGACCCGTACCCGGCGGTCGTCGACGAGCGGCTCGTGTGGATCGTCGACGGCATGACCACGACGTCGATGTACCCGTACTCGTCGCACCGGTCGATCGCGCAGACGATCGCCGACGTCACGAACGCGAACCCCGAGCTCACCGCCGGCGACATCGTCAACTACATGCGCAACTCCGTGAAGGCCGTCGTGGACGCCTACGACGGCTCGGTCACGCTCTACGCGTGGGACCCGGAGGACCCGATCCTGCAGGCGTGGATGGCGATCTACCCGGGCACCGTCGAGCCGATGAGCGGCATGTCGGGCGAGCTCATGAGCCACGTCCGCTACCCGTCCGACATGTTCAAGCTCCAGCGCAACGTGCTCGGCGACTACCACGTCACGAACCCCGCGACCTTCTTCTCCGGCGACGACCAGTGGGCGACGCCCGCCGATCCGACCTGGTCGAACGCGCAGGTCACCGCGCCGCCGCAGCCGCCGTACTACCTGACGATGTCGGTCGACGGGCAGGACCCGGCGTTCACGCTCTACTCGACGTTCATCCCGCGCGACGGCCGCGAGGTGCTCTACGGCTACCTGTCGGTGAACGCCGACGCGGGCAGCACGCCGGGGCAGGTGAGCGAGGACTACGGCAGGCTCACGCTGCAGTCGCTGCCGAAGGAGGGCTCGATCCCGGGCCCGGGCCAGGTGCAGAACAACTTCGACACCGACGCCGAGGTCTCGCAGGTGCTCAACATCCTGCAGCAGGGCTCCACCGAGGTGCTCAACGGCAACCTGCTGACCCTGCCGGTCGGCGGCGGCCTGCTCTACGTGCAGCCGGTCTACCTGCAGTCGACGGGCGCGACCTCGTTCCCGGTGCTGCGGAAGATCCTGGTGGCGTTCGGCGACGACATCGCCTTCGAGGACACCCTCGACGAGGCGCTCGACTCGCTCTTCGGCGGCGACTCCGGTGCGCCGGCGGGCGACGCCGACCTGCCGCCGACCCCGGAGGAGGGCGAGACCCCCGCCCCCGAGACCGACCTGCAGGCGCAGCTCGACGCGGCGATCCAGCAGGCGGGCACGGCCCTCCAGGAGCGCCAGGCGGCCTACGCCGAGAACGACCTCGTGGCGGCGGCGGAGGCCGACGAGCGGCTCACCGCGGCGCTCGCCGAGGCCATCCAGCTGTCGGCGCAGATCGAGGGCGAGGTGCCCGCCGAGGGCGCGCCGGTCGAGGGCGGCGAGACGCCGGCACCCGAGACGGCGCCGGAGGAGACCACCGCGCCCTAGCGAGCCGGCCTCGATTTGCCCCGCGGCAGACTGCCTGGTAGTGTTTCATCTTGTGCCGCGGGGTGGAGCAGCTCGGTAGCTCGCCGGGCTCATAACCCGGAGGTCGCAGGTTCAAATCCTGTCCCCGCAACAAGAAGTCCGCGAACTGCGGCACACGAAGAGGCCCCCGCGAGGGGGCCTCTTCTGCGTGGTCCGGCGCATGCGTAGCCTCAGCCCATGGGGTTCGCCGTCTCCGCCGAGTCGTACGACCGGTTCATGGGCCGGTTCTCCGCGCCGCTCGCGGCCGTCTTCGCCGACTTCGCGGGCGTCGGCTCCGGCTCCACGCACCGCACGGTGCTCGACGTCGGCAGCGGCCCGGGCGCCCTCACCGACGAGCTGCTCGCGCGCGGCGCGACGGCGACCGCGATCGACCCGTCCGCGAGCTTCGTCGAGGCCGCGCGAGCCCGCCACCCCACGGTGCGGGTGCTCGAGGGCGTCGCGGAGTCGCTGCCCTTCGACGACGCGACGTTCGACGCGTCGCTCGCGCAGCTCGTCGTGCACTTCATGCGCGACCCCGAGCAGGGGCTGCGCGAGATGGCGCGCGTCACCCGTCCAGGGGGCACCGTCGCCGCGTGCGTCTGGGACCACGCCACGGGCCCGCTCGGCGTGTTCTGGGCCGCGGTGGCGACGCTGCACACCGGGCCGGGCGCGCCGCCGTCCGAGGCGCCCAGGCCCGGCTCGCACCGCGGCGACCTCACGCGCATCCTCGGGGCCGCCGGCATCCGGGAGCCGATCGAGGAGCCGATCGCCGTCACCGTGCCCTTCGCGGACGTCGAGTCGTGGTGGGCGCCGTTCGAGCTCGGCGTCGGCCCCGCCGGCGATCACGTCGCGGCGCTCGACGACGAGGCCCGGGCGCAGCTGCGCGAGCGGTGCCGCGAGCTGCTGCCCGAGCCGCCGTTCGAGGTGCGTGCCGTCGCGTGGGCCGCGCGCGGGGCGCGACCCTGACGGATCACTCGAAGAGGCCGCCGATGCCGCCGGGAGCTCGAGCCGCCGTTCGAGCCGGAGACCTGCTGGCGCCCCTCGCTCGGCTGCACGACGACGAACCCGGGGCCGTGGAAGGCGAGCTGGAACGCCTCGCCCGTGCCGCCGCGCAGCAGCGAGCGCATGTTCATGCTGTTCACGACGCTGGGCTGCAGGTTCGACGACCAGCAGACGGCCGCGTTGGGGTCGACGAACGTCGGCTGCCGCGAGCAGTCGAGCAGCATCGGGGCGCCCTCGCACGAGATGCCGATCGTGCCGACGCCGCCGAGCTCGAGGTTGAACAGCCCGCCGGCCATGATGTTGCCGCTGCGGAGCATCTTGATGTCCCACTGCAGGTTGGGGTCGAAGGCGAGCAGGTTCTTGCCGCTCACCGACAGGCCCTCGTTCTCGAGCTGCACGGTGAACACGTTCGCGGCGTCCCGGGCGAGGAACACCTCGCCCTGGCCTCGGATCCGCATGAGCGGCGCGCCCTCGCCGGTGACGAGCTTCTTCAGCATGCGCCCGGCGCCGGCGCCCTCGTGCTGGAACTCGATCTGACCCTGGTAGGCGACCATCGCCCCCTTCGCGGCCAGCACGTCGCCGCCGCCGGAGACGTTGATGCGCAGCATCTTGCTGGACTGCTTCACCCACCGCTCGGTCGACTGGGTCTCCTGATTCGCCTCAGCGAACAGCTCACTCCTCATGCGTCCCCCTCCAGGGCGTGCTCGAGCCTGACGACCTTGCCGTCGAGCTCTCCGGTCCATCCGGGTCGGATGTCGGCCTTCAGGACGAGGGATGCCCGCGGGCTCGAGGCGAGGACGGCGTCGGTCGCGCGGCGCACCACGTCGAACACCTCGTCCCACTCGCCCTCGATGGTCGTGAACATGGCGTCGGTGCGATGCGGCAGGCCGCTGTCGCGGACCACGCGCACCGCGGCGGCGACCGCGTCGTGCACGGAGCCGTCGGTGCCGGCGGTGCCGGGGGCCACGGAGAATGCGACGAGCATCATGCTCCCTTCGTCAGGCATGATCCTGGCATCCCGCGCCTGAGCGCGCCACGACCCGCGCGTAGGCTGGGCGCGTGAGCGAGCAGAGCCGTCCCGAGCCCACCGCGACGCAGCCGATGCTGCTCGCCGCCGCCGTGCAGTGGGCGCCCGGCGAGGACGTCGACGCGAACCGCGCCGCCGCGGCCGCGTGGATCGACGAGGCGGCAGCCCGCGGCGCTCGGCTGATCGTGCTGCCGGAGTACTCCCAGCACTGCTCGAGCGATCTCGCCGCGACCGCGTCCGCCGCCGCCGAGCCGCTCGACGGGCCCTTCGTGGCGATGCTCCGAGAGCGAGCCGCGGCGCACGGCGCGCTCGTCGTCGCCGGGCTGCTCGAGCGCCAGGGCGGCGGCGTCGCCAACACGGTCGTCGCGGTCGACGCATCCGGCGTCCGCGCGGCGTACCGCAAGGTGCACCTCTACGACGCGTTCGGCTCGCGCGAGTCCGACTGGCTGACGCCCGGCGACCCCGCGCAGCTGCCCGTCGTCGAGGCGCTCGGCACCCGGATCGGCATCCAGACGTGCTACGACCTGCGATTCCCGGAGGCGACGAGGCGGCTCGTGGATGCGGGGGCCGACGTCGTCGTCGTGCCCGCCGAGTGGGTGCGGGGCCCGCAGAAGGAGCGCCACTGGACGACCCTCGTGACGGCGCGCGCGATCGAGTCGACGGTGCACGTGGTCGCGGCCGACCAGGCGCCGCCGCTCGGCGTGGGCTGCTCGCTCGTGGTCGACCCGATGGGGGTGCCGCTCGCCGCGCTCGGCGACGGCGAGGGCATCGCGATCGCACCGATCGATCCGGCCGTGACGGCGGCGACGCGGACGCGCAACCCCTCGCTCGCCAACCGCCGCTACCGGGTGGCCTGAGCTCAGCTCGCCGGCTGCAGCACCGCGTCCTTGAGCCCGGCCAGCCGGGACGCCGCGTCGCGCAGCGTGTCGTCCGACTTGCAGAACGCGAACCGCAGCGTCGACCGCAGGTCGCGCCGGGAGGGCCGGGCGAGGGCCGACAGCGGCACGCCTGCGACGCCGACGAGCTCCGGCATGCGGCGCGCGAGCGCGGTCGCGTCGTCGAAGCCGAGCGGCGCCGCGTCGGCGAGCAGGAAGTAGCCGGCCATCGCGTCGTGCACGGTGAAGCCGGCCTTCCGCAGGCCGCGGGCGAGCAGGTCGCGCTTGCGCGCGTACGACTGCACGGTCGTCTCGAAGTGCTCGTCCGGCAGCCGCAGGCCGACCGCGACGGCGGGCTGGAAGGGCGTGCCGTTCACGAACGTCAAGTACTGCTTCACGGCCGAGATCTGGGCGATGCGCTCCGGCGTCGACATGATCCAGCCGATCTTCCAGCCGGTCACCGAGAACGTCTTGCCGGCCGACGAGATCGACACGACGCGGTCGCGCGCCGCCCCGAAGGTCGCGATCGGCACGTGCCGCTCGTCGTAGACGAGGTGCTCGTAGACCTCGTCGGTGACGATGATCGCGTCGCGGCGCTCCGCGACCCGCACGATGTGCCGCATCACGTCCTCGCTGAACACCGCACCGGTCGGGTTGTGGGGGGAGTTCACGACGATCATGCGCGTCCGCGGCGTCGCAGCGCGCTGGAGCCGCTCGGGATCGGGCTGGAAGTCGGGCGCGACGAGCGGCACCGGCACGAGCACGGCGCCCGCGAGCGCCACGATCGCCGCGTAGGCGTCGTAGTAGGGCTCGAAGACGATCACCTCGTCGCCGGGGGAGAGGTACGCGAGCATCGTGGCGGCGAGCGCCTCCGTCGCGCCGGCGGTGACGAGCACGTCGCCGCGACCGAGGCCGATGCCGTAGAAGCGACGCTGGTGCTCGACGACGGCGTCGAGCAGCTCCTGGCTGCCGCGGCCGGGCCCGTACTGGTTCCTGCCGTGGTCGATCGCATGCTTCGCCGCGTCGAGCACCGCGCGCGGCCCATCCTCGTCGGGGAAGCCCTGCCCGAGGTTGAGGGCTCCCGTCTTCGAGGCCAGCGCGGTCATCTCGGCGAAGATCGTCGGGGCGAGCCGCCCGTCCGCGCCGAGGAGTCCTGCGCCCGCTGCGGTCCGCTGCCAGGGTGCCTGCTCCATGCTCCGACGCTACTCGCTCCGGCGTGCGTTCCGACGGCCGACATGGAGACCGCATGGGAACCGCATGGATTGCGCTGGCACGATCGGAGCCATGACGAACCCGTACGACCGCGTGCCGAACCCCATCGGTCAGCAGCAGCCCGCTCAGCAGCAGCCCGCTCAGCAGCAGCCCGCCGCAGCAGCCAGCGCCGGCCAGCGCTGGCAGCGCCGCCCTCGCAGCAGCACGCGCCGCAGCAGCCCACGAGCCCCTATCGCCCCGCCGCCGCGCCGCCGTCCGGGCCCTACGGCGCGACGCCGCCCGACCGGCCCGCGGACCGGACCGGGCAGCAGCCGGTCGCCCAGCAGCCGCGGCCCCGGCGCCGCGCCGGGCTGGTCGTCACCTCGCTGGTCGCCGCCGCCCTGCTCGGCGGTGCCGCGGGCTTCGGCGGCGGGGCGCTCGCCGCGAGCCAGCAGCAGCCGCAGACGCAGGCCGCGTCGAGCGGCACGACGGCGCAGCCCGTCTCCGACCCGCAGACGATCGCCGACGTCGCGGCTGCGGCCGGACCGTCCGTCGTCACCGTGCAGGCGTCGTCGAGCTCCGGCTCGGGCGAGGGGTCGGGCGTCGCGATCGCGGCCGGCGGCTACATCGTGACGAACAACCACGTCGTCACGCTCGACGGCCAGGCCGCCGACGCGACGATCACGGTCGAGACGAACGACGGCAGGCTGCTCGCCGCCGAGATCGTCGGCACCGATCCCGTCGTCGACCTCGCGGTCATCCGCGTCGACGCCGAGCTGCCCGTCATCACCTTCGCCGCCAGCGACGACGTCCGCGTCGGCGACACCGCGATCGCGATCGGTGCGCCGCTCGGGCTGTCGAACTCGGTCACGGACGGCATCGTCTCGGCGGTCGACCGCGGGCTGCGCATCGCCTCGAGCGCCGCGCCGAGCGAGGAGGACCAGTCGCAGCAGGAGCCCTTCGGCTTCTGGCAGCCGGACGGCACGCAGGCCGCGCAGCAGGACATCTCGATCCCCGTCGTGCAGACCGACGCGTCGATCAACCCCGGCAACTCCGGCGGCGCGCTGCTGAACGCGGCCGGCCAGCTCGTCGGCGTCAACGTCGCGATCGCGAGCATGGGCGAGTCCAGCGCGTCCGGCTCGATCGGCATCGGCTTCGCGATCGAGTCGAGCCTCGTGCAGCGCGTCGTCGACGAGATCATCGCCGAGGGCTCCGCGAGCCACGGCCTGCTCGGCGCCTCCGTGAGCGACGTGACGGATGCGTCGGTCGGCACCGTCGGCGCGCTCATCCGAGAGACCGTCGAGGGCGGCGCCGCGGCGGCCGCGGGCCTGCAGGCCGGCGACGTCGTCACCTCGATCGAGGGCCAGCCGGTGACCGGCGCCACCGACGCGACGGCGCAGGTGCGCGCGCACGCGGCCGGCGACACGGTGACCGTCACCTACCTGCGCGACGGCCAGCAGGCCGAGCTCGAGGTGACGCTCGACCCGCTGTCGTAGGGCGGTCGGGTCAGCGACCCGGTTCGGTCGGCGCGCCGTCGGATGCCTCCGGCATCTGCGGCGCGCTGTCCTCGAGCGGCAGGTCCTCGTCGACCGGCGGGGCGTCCCGGCGGTCGGCGCGGCGCTCGCGCAGCCGCCGCAGCCCGCCGCCGAGTCCCTCGCGCTCGACCTCGCGCGCGTCCCGGATGCGCTCGCTGAGGCTCGGGCGCACCTCCTTGACGACCGGCGCCAGGCTCGGGTCGAACGAGAGCGGCACCGGCCCGAAGGCCTCGCGCGAGGCGTTGACGATCTGGCGGCCCAGGATGTTGTTGCCGACGCCGCCGACGACCGCGCCGATGCCGAACGGGAGCGCGCGGCCCACCATCGACGCACCGGTGTTGCGCGCCATCCGCTTGAGGAACGCGCGGCGCAGGTAGTCGACGACCTGGCCCATCATGCCGGTGGGCATCCGGGAGGTGACGAGCTCGCCCCAGAAGGCGCTGCCCGCGGCGCCGCGGCCGAGCGACTGCTCGGCGACGCGCTTCACGAGCGCCTTGCCGCCGGAGCCGAGCATGAGGCCCATGACGAGCGCCTTCGCGCGCTCGGGATCCTCGACGGGGATGCCGTGCACCTCGGTGACCGCTTGCGCGAAGAAGGCGCTCGCCTCGAGGAAGCCGACGGTCTCGGCGACCGTGAGCCCGAGCGCGGCCGCGGTGCCGACGCCCGGGGCGACGGCGGTCGCGCCGACGGCGGCGCCGCCGGTGGTGACCGCGGTGAGGTACTGCTTCTCGAGCCGGTCGATCACCTGCTGCGGCGACAGCTCCGGATGCTTGCGGCGCAGCGAGCGCAGGTGGTTGACCACGAGCGGGCGCTGCACGCCCAGGATGCGGTCGAGGGTGCCGACGAGCCAGCCGAGGTCATCGTCGCGTTCGATCTCCTGCATGGGTCCCCCTTGTGGTGTGAGCACCGGATGTGCTCACCGAGCGTCATGCGTCCGGGCTTCGGTGCGGCCCGGCGCATCGAGAAGCATGGCGGAGCGATCCGGGAGCGGGCTGAGCGTGCCCGTCCGCAGCGCGCCCGTCCTCAGCGTGCCCGTCCCGACCGTGGGAGCATGGACGCATGACGCAGACCCCCGGACCAGACACGGCAGGCCCCGGCACGATCGGGGCGGGCGGCGGCACCGACGTGCTCGACCGCGAGCTCGAGAAGCTCCTCAACGAGGAGTCGGTGGAGGACGGCGACCACGACCGGTTCTCGCACTACGTCAAGAAGGAGAAGATCCTGCAGTCGGCGCTCTCGGGCAAGCCCGTGCGAGCGCTGTGCGGCAAGAAGTGGACGCCCGGGCGCGACCCCGAGAAGTTCCCGATCTGCCCCGCCTGCAAGGACATCTACGAGAAGCTCCGCTCGGAGTAGCCGCCGCGCCAGGGCGTGGCCGAGTGTCGGGTCGCGCCGGCCGCGTCAGCGGAAGACGGTCGGGATGACCGGCTCGCCGCGCGCGAGCCGGTGCGCCTCGGGCGGCAGCTCGGCCACCGACGCGTCGTGGCGCTCGCGCGCCGCGCGCACGCCGCCCGCGCCGAGCCACTGCGCGTCGATCTCGCCGCCGGCGACGAGCGGCACCTGCAGCGCGCGGCCGTCCGCCGCGGCCGCGTCGAGCGTCGGCCGGTGGTCGGTGACGAGCACCGTCTCGGCGACGGCCACGCCGTGCTCGAGCGTGCGCACCGCGACCTTCTCGCCCGGCTTCGAGGCCTTGTCCTCGGAGTGCTTCGCGACGCCCACCCACTCGCCGTCGTCGCCCTGCCGGGCGACGAGCTTGTAGACCATGCCGGCCGCGGGCGCGCCGGAGCCGGTGACGAGGCTCGTGCCGACGCCGTACGCATCCACCGGGCTCGCCTGCAGGCCCGCGATCGCGTACTCGTCGAGGTCGCTCGTGACGGTGATGCGGGTGCCGGTGGCGCCGAGCGAGTCGAGCAGCTGCCGGGCGTCGGCGGCGACCTCGGCGAGGTCGCCGGAGTCGAGGCGGATGCCGCCGAGCCCCGTGCCCGCGACGTCGATCGCGGTGCGGATGCCCTGCTCGATGTCGTAGGTGTCGACCAGCAGCGTCGTGCCGACGCCGAGCACGTCGATCTGCGCCTGGAACGCGGCGGCCTCGGAGTCGTGCAGCAGCGTGAACGAGTGCGCGGCCGTGCCCATCGTGGGGATGCCCCAGCGGGCGCCGGCGGCGAGGTTGGAGGTGGCGCCGAAGCCGGCGATGTACGCGGCGCGGGCGGCCGCGACGGCAGCCTCCTCGTTCGCGCGGCGGGAGCCCATCTCGGCGAGCGGGCGGCCCTTCGCGGCGCGCGTCATGCGCGTCGCGGCGTTGGCGACCGCGGAGTCGTAGTTGAGCACCGAGAGCGCGAGGGTCTCGAGCACCACCGCCTCGGCGAACGAGCCCTCGATGACGAGGATGGGGGAGCCCGGGAAGTAGAGCTCGCCCTCGGCGTACCCGCGGATGTCGCCGGAGAAGCGGTAGGCGGCGAGCCAGTCGAGCAGCTCGGCCGAGACGATGTGCTCGTCGCGGAGGAACCGCAGCTCGTCGTCGCCGAAGCGGAACTCGGCGAGCCGCTCGAGGAAGCGTCCGGTGCCCGCGACGACGCCGTAGCGGCGCGCGCCCGGGAGGCGGCGGGCGAAGACCTCGAAGACGGAGGGCCGGAACGCCGTGCCGGAGCGCAGCGCGGCATCGATCATCGTCAGCTCGTAGCGGTCGGTCATGAGCGCGGTGTCGGTCACGCACGTCAGCCTACGACGCGCGCCCGAGGAGCCGACCCGACGGGCCCGAGCCGGTAGCGTGGCGCGGTGCACGCATCCACCCGACCGCTGCCCGAGGGCGTCGAGCTCCGCGAGCCGACGCCGGCCGATGCGCCCGCGTGGGCGCTCTTCCTCGTCGAGGAGCAGCTGCGCACGTACGCGGGCCTGCTGCCCGACGCGTTCCGCGAGCGCGGGCTCGCGCAGGCCGACATGCACGGCCTCGCCGAGGCCTTCGCCGCCCCGGGCGACGCGCGGCGGCGCATCGCCTGGCGCGGCGAGCGGATCGTCGGGGTCGCCGCCGCGGAGGCCGCGCCCGCCGACTGGGAGATCGAGCTCGGCTTCGTGCCCGCGCCCGCGGAGCGGGAGCTCGGCCGGCTCTACGTGCACGCCGACCTGCACGGCACGGGGCTGGGCGGCATCCTCTTCGACGAGGTCGTCGACGAGCGGCCGCACTACCTGTGGCTCATCGACGGGAACGCCCGCGCCGCCCGGTTCTACGAGCGGCGCGGGTTCCGTCACCTCGACGAGCAGGTGTCGACGGGCCCCACCTGGGGCCACATCAGCATGCATCGCATGCTCAAGGACTGACTAGCCGACGAGACCCTGCTCCTCGAGCCAGGCCGCCGCGATGTCGGCGGCCGGCGACTGCTCGACCGTGCTGCGCCGGTTGAGCTCGATGAGCTCGTCGGAGGTGAGCGCCGCGCTGACCTCGTTGACCACCGTCTGCGCCTCCTCGTCGACGCGGTCGCTCGCGACCGGCACGACGTTCGACGCGAGGAACAGCCCCTCGGTGTCCTCGAGCACGACGAGGTCGTTCTCGGCGATCGTCGGGTCGGCGGTGTAGACGATGGCGAGCTGGATGTCGCCGTCCTGCAGCGCGCGGATCGTGAGCGGGCCGCCGCCGTCCTCGATGGGCGTGAAGCCCACCTCGATGCCGTAGACGTCCGCGAGGCCCTGCGGGCCGTTCGGGCGGCTCTCGGCCTCGGAGTTCGCGCCCATGGTGAGCGGCGTGGAGACGTTCGCCAGGTCGGCGACGGTCGTGAGGTCGTTCGCCTCCGCGAACTCGCGCGTCACGACGTAGGAGTCCTGGTCGGTCGCGGGCGCCTGGTCGAGGACGGTGATGCCCTCGGGGGCGGCCTCGGTGAGCGCCGCGAAGACCTCGTCGCTCTGGCGCTCCTCCGGCGCGTCGGCCCAGACCTGCAGCAGCGGGCCCGTGTACTCGGGGAAGAGGTCGATCGAGCCGGCCTCGATCTCGGGCAGGTAGACCTCGCGCTGGCCGATGCGCAGCTGCCGGTCGATCGTGTAGCCGGCGCCCTCGAGGGCCTGGGCGTAGAGCTCGGCGATGATCTCGTTGGAGTAGTAGTCCTGCGAGCCGACGACGAGGGTGGTGCTGTCGCCGCTGCCGGTGGGGGCGGCGGGCTCGCCCGACTCCAGCGGGTCGGCGCTCGAGCAGCCGACGAGCAGCGCGCCGGTGGCGCCGATGGCGGCGAGCGCGATGCCCGCCCTGCGGATGGAGATGGTCATGCTGGGGTCCTCTCTGGGGCGCGAGGGCGCGCGGTGCGGTGGGTGTGGGATGGTTCGGCGCGGCGGGCCGCCGCGGATTGGGCGACCTGGAACAGCAGCTCGACGATGAGCGCGAGGAGGGCGACGAGGATCGAGCCGGCGAGCATGATGTCGTAGTCGCGGGTCTTGAGCCCCTGGAAGATGAGCCGGCCGAGCCCCGTGTCGGAGACGTAGGCCGCGAGGGTGGCCGTCGAGATGACCTGCAGGGCGGCGGAGCGCAGCCCGCCGATGAGCACGGGGCCGGCGAGGGGCAGCTCGACGCCGGTGAGGATCTGCCGCTCGGTCATGCCGATCGCGCGCGCGCCGCCCACGACCAGGCGGTCGACCGCCTCCACGCCGGCGTAGGCGCCCGCGAGCACGGGCGGCAGCGCCAGCACGACGAGCGCGAGGAACGGCGCCTCGAGCCCGATGCCGAGCATCAGGCCGAAGATCGTCAGCAGGCCGAGCGTGGGGATCGCGCGCGCGCCGCTCGTGAGCGCGATCACGACGCCGCGCCCGCGACCGGTGTGGCCGATGAGCACGCCCGCCGGGACGCCGATCGCCGCCGCCACGAGCAGCACGGCGCCCGAGAACGCGAGGTGCTCGAGGATGCGCAGCCCGAGGCTGCCGGCGCCCGTCCAGTTGGCGGGGTCGAGCAGGTACGCGATCGCGTCGAGGAAGAGGTTCACGCGGCCACCGCCCGACGCCAGGGCATGGCGATGCGGCCCGCGAGCACGCACAGCGCGTCGAGCGCGAACGCGACGACGACGGTGAGCACGAGGCCGGTGAGGATGGACGCCTCGATGCCGCGCTGGAAGCCGTCGGTGAAGAGCGTGCCGAGGCTCGACGCGCCGACGAGCGCCCCGACCGTGACGAGGCTCACGGTCGAGACCGCGACGACGCGCAGCGACGACAGCAGCACCGGACCGGCGAGCGGCAGCTCGACGCGCCAGAAGCGCGCCCACGCGGAGTGGCCCATCGCATCCGCGGCGAGCGTGACCTCGCGCGGCACCGAGCCGAACGCGTCGGCCGCGCCGCGCACGAGCAGCGCGCAGCCGTAGAGCGTGAGCCCGACGATGATCGTGATCGGCGAGCGCACGGCCACCCCGATGAGCGGCGCGACGATGATGAACAGCGGCAGCGACGGGATCGCGTACAGCAGGCCCGTGCCGGTCAGCAGCGGCGTGCGCGCGCGGCGGTAGCGCGCCGCGAGCCAGCCCAGCGGCACCGAGATGACGAGGCTCAGCACGATCGGCAGGATCGACAGCACGAGGTGGTCGACGAGCAGCGCGCCGACGATGTGCAGGTTCTGGCTCAGCCAGGTCATCGCCGGGTGATCCTCACCGCTCCAGGACGCCGGTGGGCCGGTCGTCGCCGTCGACGACGACGCTGCGGCCGTCGACCTCGCGGATGCGCAGGGTGCGGCGCGCGGTGCCGGCGCCCACGAAGCTCGCGACGAACTCGTCCGCGGGGCTCGCGAGGATCTCGGCGGGCGTGCCGCGCTGCGCGATCTCGGCGCCCTTGCGCAGCACGAGCACCTCGTCGCCGAGCGCGAACGCCTCGTCGATGTCGTGCGTGACGAACACGACCGTCTTGCCGAGCTCGGCCTGCAGCGAGCGCATCTCGGACTGCAGCTGGTCGCGCACGATCGGGTCGACGGCGCCGAACGGCTCGTCCATGAGCAGGATGTTCGGGTCGGCGGCGAGCGCGCGCGCGACGCCGACGCGCTGCTGCTGGCCGCCGGAGAGCTGCGCGGGGTACCGGTCGGCGAGCGCCGTGTCGAGGCCGACGCGCTCGAGCAGTCCGAGCGCATCCTGCCGCGCCTGCCTGCGGCTGCGGCCCTCGAGCACCGGCACGGTCGCGACGTTGTCGGCGATCGTGCGGTGGGGGAGCAGGCCGCCCGCCTGCAGCACGTAGCCGATCGACCGGCGCAGCTTCACCGCGTCCATCGAGCGCACGTCGACGCCGTCGATGCTGACGGTGCCGGCCGTGGGGTCGACCATCCGGTTGATCATGCGCAGCAGCGTCGTCTTGCCGCAGCCGGACGAGCCGACGAGCACCGCGACCGCGTGCGACGGGACGGTGAGGCTGAAGTCCTCCACCGCGACCGTGCCGTCGGGGTACTCCTTGCGCACCGAAGCGAACTCGATCACGCGGGCTCCTCCCGATCGCCGGGGAGCCGACGATACCGCGCACCGCTGACACGGCGGTACAGGTTCCCGGGACGTCGCCGGTCGGGCGCGCGGCTAGGCTTGCCGACGTGCAGCGCCCGATCGGAGTCTTCGACAGCGGCGTCGGCGGACTCACCGTGGCGCGGGCCATCATCGACCAGCTGCCGGCCGAGTCGATCACCTACATCGGCGACACCGCGAACGGCCCGTACGGGCCCCGCGCGCAGGCCGAGGTGCGCCACCTCGCGCTCGACGTGCTCGACACGCTCGTGGCGCAGGGCGTGAAGATGCTCGTGATCGCCTGCAACACCGCATCCGCAGCCACCCTCGACATCGCGCGCGAGCGCTACGAGGAGGGGATGGGCATCCCGGTCGTCGAGGTCATCGATCCCGCAGTGCGCGCCGCCGTGCGGCAGAGCCGGTCCGGGCGGATCGGCGTGATCGGCACGGCGGGCACGATCGGCTCCGGCGCCTACCAGCGCGCGTTCGCCGAGGCGGGGGTGCCGCACGTCGCGGCGGCCGCCGCACCCCGGTTCGTCGAGTTCGTCGAGTCGGGCGTCACCACCGGCGACGAGGTGCTCGAGGCGGCGCACGAGTACCTCGAGCCGCTGCTCGCCGAGCGGCTCGACACGCTCGTGCTCGGCTGCACCCACTACCCGCTGCTCGCCGGCGCGATCGGCTACGTCGCCGGTCCCGACGTGCGGCTCGTGTCGAGCGCCGAGGAGACCGCGGCCGACGTCTACCGCATCCTGAGCGACCGGCGCATGCTCGCCGAGCCGGGCGCGACGCCCGCCTACGAGTTCGAGGCGACCACCGAGGCGCAGGAGCCGTTCCTGCGGCTCGCCCGCCGGTTCCTCGGGCCCGAGGTCACGCACGTGGAGTTCCACCAGACCGGGGTCATCCAGCTCCCCGGTCGCACCGACTGAAGGAGGCCACGAGTGGCTGAGGCAACGACCGTCGTCCGCACGGACGGCAGGCAGCTCGACGACCTGCGCGAGGTCACGATCCAGCGCGGCTGGAGCGAGCAGGCCGAGGGCAGCGCGCTCATCACGTTCGGCTCGACGAAGGTGCTGTGCACCGCATCCGTCATGCCCACCGTGCCGCGCTGGATGTCGGGCAAGGGCAAGGGCTGGGTGACCGCGGAGTACGCGATGCTGCCGCGCGCGACGAACGAGCGCATGGATCGCGAGAGCGTCAAGGGCCGCGTCGGCGGGCGCACGCACGAGATCTCCCGGCTGATCGGCCGGTCGCTGCGCGCGGGCGTCGACATGCGCGCGCTCGGCGAGCTCTCGATCACCGTCGACTGCGACGTGCTGCAGGCCGACGGCGGCACCCGCACGGCCGCGATCACCGGCGCCTACGTCGCGCTCGCCGAGGCGATCTCGTGGGCGCAGGCGCAGGGCCGAGTGGCGAAGAGCGCGAAGCCGCTGCTCGACTCCGTCGCCGCCGTCTCGGTCGGCATCGTCGACGGCGTGCCGATGCTCGACCTCGCCTACGTCGAGGACGTGCGCGCCGACACCGACATGAACGTCGTCGCCACCGGCCGCGGCCTGCTCGTCGAGGTGCAGGGCACCGCCGAGGCCGCGCCGTTCGACCGCGCCGAGCTCGACGCGATGCTCGACCTCGCGCTCGCCGGCACGGCGCGGCTCACCGAGCTGCAGCGGGAGGCGCTCGCGTGAGCATCACCGGCTCGACGGGGCTCGAGCTCACCGGCGGCGGCCTGCAGGTGGTCGTCGCGACCCGCAACCCGCACAAGGTCGAGGAGCTGCAGCGCATCCTCGCGCCGCTGCTGCCGGGCGTCGAGCTCGTCCCCGACGACGGGCCGGAGCCCGTCGAGGACGGCGACACCTTCGAGGCCAACGCGCTCATCAAGGCGCGCGCCGCCCACGAGCGCACGGGCCTGCCGGCGCTCGCGGACGACTCCGGCATCGTCGTCGACGCGCTCGACGGCGCCCCCGGCATCCACTCCGCCCGCTACGCCGGCACCCGCGACGCCCAGGACAACCTCGAGCTGCTGCT
This sequence comes from uncultured Actinomycetota bacterium, assembly GCA_963803465.1. Lineage (GTDB taxonomy): Bacteria > Actinomycetota > Actinomycetes > Actinomycetales > Microbacteriaceae > Agrococcus. The sequence continues at coordinate 221,687 of CAWDMS010000004.1, read as the reverse complement.
CGCGAACCTCGCGGGGCAGAGCGACCGCGGCGCGCGCTTCGTGTGCGCCGCCGCCTGGGTCGACGCCGACGGCGAGCTCGTCGAGCGCGGCGAGTGGGAGGGCACGGTCGCGGATGCGCCGCGCGGCGAGGGCGGGTTCGGGTACGACCCGGTCTTCCTGCCGCACGACGGCGCCGGCCGCGCGGCCGCCGAGCTGAGCGCCGACGAGAAGGACGCGCTGAGCCACCGCCGGCTCGCGTTCGAGGCGCTCGCCGCCCGCATCCAGCACGCCTGACAGCCGAGCGGGACCCCGTCCACCGGATGGGACCCGGTGCACCGGGTCCCGCTCGGTGGAACGGGTCCCGTTCGGCGCGCGGCGTGCGCGGACGGCGTGCGCGGCTGTCGACGCTGTGCCATGATTTCGGTATGCCGAAAGCAACGAGTGCGGGTGGGCGAATCCTCGCCGTCGCGGCCGCCTGCGCGGCGGCGCTGACCGGGTGCGCGGCACCGGGCGCGGCGGCACCGGCGGCGCCCGACGACGATCGGCCGCTCGTGCTCGCGACCTTCACCGTGATCGCCGACCTCGCCCGCGAGGTGGCGGGCGACGCGGCGCGCGTCGAGTCGCTCACCCGCCCGGGCGTCGAGGTGCACGACTACGAGCCGACCCCCGGCGACCTCGTGCGCACCGAGGGCGCCGACCTCGTGGTCACGAACGGCATGGGCATCGACGACTGGCTGCTGACGCTCGTCGAGCGGGCCGAGGCACCCCACGTGGTCCTCAGCGACGCGGTCGAGCCCATCCCGATCGTCACCGGCCACTACGCGGGCAACCCGAACGCCCACGCGTGGGTCGCGCCCGCCCAGGGCGCCCGCTACGTGGAGGCGCTGCGCGTCGCGATCGGCGACCTCGTGCCCGCCGAGCGCGCCGCGATCGACGCGCGCGCGGCGGCCGTCACCGCGGAGCTCGACGGGCTCGGCGACCGGCTGCGCGACGGCGTCGCCGCGGTGCCGGCGGCGCACCGCGTGCTCGTCACGTGCGAGGGCGCGTTCAGCTACCTCGCGCGCGACGCGGGCCTCGCCGAGGCGAGCCTGTGGCCCGTGAACGCCGGCGGCCAGGGCACGCCGCAGTCGATCGCCGCGGTCGCGGCGGTGGTCGAGGAGAGCGGCGTGCCGACCGTCTTCTGCGAGTCGACGACGCATCCGGGCACGCAGCAGCAGATCGCGCGGAACGCCGGCGTGCGCTTCGACGGCAGCCTGCACGTCGACTCGCTCTCGGCGCCCGGCGGCCCCGCCCCGACCTACCTCGCCCTCATCGCGCACGACGTCGACGCGATCCTCGAGGGGCTGGGCGGATGAGCGCCGCTGCTGCCGACGACGCCATCGTCACCGAGCGGCTCGGCGTGCGCTACGGCGAGGTGCGGGCGCTCGCCGACGTCACCGTGCGCATCCGCGCCGGCGAGATCACCGGGCTCGTGGGCGTCAACGGCTCCGGCAAGTCGTCGATGCTCGCGGCCGTGCTCGAGCGCGTGCCGCACGAGGGCACCGTGCGCATCCTCGGGCGCACGCCCGCGCAGGCCCGGCGCGCCGGGCTCGTCGCCTCGGTGCCGCAGGCGGAGTCGGTCGACTGGGACTTCCCGATCACGGTGCGCGACGTCGTCACCACCGGCCGGTACGGGCGGATGGGCCTGCTGCGCATCCCGCGCGCGGCCGACCGCGACGCCGTCGACGAGGCGCTCGACCTGCTGCGCATCGAGGACCTCGCCGATCGCCCCATCGGCGACCTCTCGGGCGGGCAGCGCAAGCGCGCGTTCGTCGCGCGCGCGATCGCGCAGGACGCGGAGCTGCTGCTGCTCGACGAGCCGTTCGCGGGCGTCGACCGCACGAGCGAGGCGCGGATCGTCGAGGTGCTCCGCAGCCTGCGCGATCGCGGCCGCACCGTCGTGATCGTGCACCACGACCTCTCGGGCGTCGCCGAGCTCGTCGACACCGCGCTGCTGCTGCGCGGCCGGCTGCTGCACCACGGCCCGCCCGACGAGGTGCTCACGCCCGAGCGCATCGCCGAGGCGTTCGGCGCGGGCTCCACCCGCGAGGAGGCCTGACGTGGACGGCGGCCTCGTCGACGCGCTGCTCGCGCCCTTCGCCTACGACTTCATGCTGCGGGCGATGCTCGTCACGCTCGTCGCGTCGGTCGCGTGCGCGCTGCTGTCGACCTGGCTCGTGCAGATGGGCTGGTCGCTCATGGGCGACGCCGTCTCGCACGCGGTGCTGCCCGGCGTCGCGCTCGCCTACATCCTCGGGCTGCCGTTCGCGCTCGGCGCGGCCGTCTTCGGCATCGGCGCCGTCGCCCTCATCGGCGGCGTGCGGGCGGCGACGCGGATCAAGGCGGATGCGGCGATCGGCGTCGTGTTCACGACCCTGTTCGCGCTCGGGCTCGTGATCGTCTCGGTGACGCCCGCCGACACCGACCTGCAGCACATCCTGTTCGGCAACGTGCTCGGCGTGAGCGACGCCGACATCGCCCAGGTGCTCATCGTCGGCGCGATCGTCTGCATCACGCTCGTCGTCCTGCGCCGCGACCTCACCCTCGTCGCGTTCGATCCGGGTCACGCGCACGCGATCGGGCTGCGCCCGCGCATCCTGCACGCCGTGCTGCTCGGCGCGCTCGCGCTCACGGTCGTCACCGCGCTGCAGGCGGTCGGCATCATCCTCGTCGTCGCGATGCTCGTGATCCCGGGCGCGACCGCGTCGCTCATCGTCGGCCGGTGGGATGCGCTGCTCGCGTGGTCGGTCGGCGTCACCGTCGTCGCGGCGCTCGGCGGCCTCATCGCGGCCTTCTGGCTCGACATCTCCCCGGGCGGCGCGGTCGTGCTCACGCAGGGCCTCGCGTTCGGGCTAGCGTTGCTCTTCGGGCCCCGCCGGGGGCTCGTCATCCGGTGGGCCAGGAGCCGATCGACGAGAGCGAGGCGTCATGCAGTCGACAGCGGCTGAGGACTACGTCAAGGCGATCTACCACCACACCGAGTGGCAGCCCGACCCCATCACGCCGTCGCAGCTCGCGGGCAGGCTGGGGCTCGCGAACTCCACCGTCACCGAGATGGTGAAGAAGCTCGCCGCCGCCGGCCTCGTCCACCACCGCCCCTACGGCGCGATCGAGCTCACCGAGTCGGGCCGCGCGCTCGCGGTGCGGCAGGTGCGCAGGCATCGCGTGGTCGAGACCTGGCTCGTCGAGCGGCACGGCTACGACTGGGACGAGGTGCACGACGAGGCCGAGGTGCTCGAGCACGCGCTCAGCGACCGGCTGCTCGACTCGATCGCGCGCTCGCTCGGCGACCCGACGCGCGACCCGCACGGCGACGTCATCCCCGCCGCCGACGGCTCCGTCGAGCGGCCGGACGCGGTGCTGCTCGCGGACGCGCCGGTGGGGCACGAGGGCGCCGTCGTCCGCATCTCCGACGACGACCCCGCGATGCTGCGGTTCCTCGCCGACACCGGCGTCGCGCTCGACGCGCGGCTGACCGTGCTGGGGCAGAAGCCCTACTCCGGCTCGATCCAGGTGCGCACCCCCGCGAGCACGATCGACCTGGGCCCCGAGGTCGCGCTCGCGATCTGGCTCACCGCGTAGCCCTCAGCGACCGCAGCGGTCAGCGACCGCAGCGGTCGGGCACTCCCACGGCCACGCGGCCTCGAGCCACGCCGCGACGGCGTCGGCGAGCGGCACGTCGAGCTCGGCGCGATCGGCCCGCACCCACGACTGCACGGTGACGTCGCACCCCGCGACCTCCGGCGGGTACAGGTACACGCAGCCGATGACGTCGTCGCCGACCGGGTCGAGCACCGTGAAGGTGAAGCCCCTGCCGGCGGCGAAGTCGGCCGCGTGGCGCTCGAGGTCGGCGAGGTTCTCCTCCGGCGTCTGGCCCGTCAGCGGCGGCCAGTCGCCGTCGGGATAGCCCGGCGTCGCGCGGATGTGCTCGATGCTCGACGTCCACGCGGCCAGGTCGGCCCGGTTGTGCTGCGGCCCGAGCGGCTCGAGGCGGAACCGCTCCGCGACGAGCGAGGTCGGAGGCTCGAAGCCGGCGGGGACGAGCGGCGCGGTCGGCATGACGGCCCTACCGCTCGATCCCGTGCTCGCTCGTGCCCGACAGGTCGAGCGTCTGCACCTGGCCGGTCGCGGTGCCGTCGCGGATCTCGCGCTCGACCTCGCGGCGCGACTGGATCGCGTGCCAGATGATGGCGATGATCGCGATGGCGACGACGCTCAGCAGCACGAGGTCGATGTACTCGGTCACGACCTCCGCGACGCCCGGGATGTGCGCGACGCCCCAGCCGACGAGCGGCAGGCCCGCGCCCCACAGCAGGCCGCCGACGATGTCGAGCCGCAGGAACAGCGGCCACGGCATCCGCCCGACGCCCGCGGCGACCGGCATGAACGTGCGGACGATGCCGATGAAGCGGGCGATGATGACCGCGGCCGCGCCGTAGCGGAGGAAGAAGCGGTTCGTGCGCTCGATCGTGCGATGCGAGAACAGCCCGGACGACTTGCGCTGGAAGATCGGTGGACCGGCCTTGTGGCCGATGAAGTAGCCGAGCTGGTCGCCCGCGACCGCGCAGACGGCGATGCACAGGCAGACGAGCCAGATCGGCTGCGGGATGACGCCGGTGAACGAGAGCACGCCCGCGATCACGAGCAGCGTGTCGCCCGGCAGCAGGAAGCCGACGAGCAGCCCGGTCTCGACGAAGACGATCGCGCAGACGAGCAGCAGCGCCCAGACGCCGGCGCCGGAGATGAGCCCCTCGATGTCGATCAGGAATTCGGCGGGCAGCGCGTGCACAGGGCCGCTCCTTCGCGATTGGGTCCGTCGCAGGTGCGGGAGAGGGGACTTGAACCCCTACGCCACGAGGGCACAGGAACCTAAATCCTGCGTGTCTGCCAATTCCACCACTCCCGCGTGGAGACATCAGCGTAGCGGCGGCAGCCCCGGCGCGACACGCACCGTCTGCCAAGGTTGGGCCATGGAGATGCGCGCGCTCGTCACCGGGGCCTCCGCCGGGCTCGGCGCCGAGTTCGCGCGCCAGCTCGCCGCCGAGGGCTTCGACCTCGTGCTCGTCGCGCGCGACGAGTCCCGGCTGCGCGCGCTCGCCGACGAGCTCGCCGCTGCGCGCGGGGCCGGGGTCGAGGTGCTCGCCGCCGATCTGCTCGACCCGGCGGACCTCGAGCGCGTCGCCGCCCGGCTCGCCGACGGCGCCCGGCCGGTCGACGTGCTCGTCAACAACGCCGGCTTCGCGGTCGCCGAGCCGTTCCACGCATCCGCCATCGACGACGAGCGGCGCATGCACGAGCTGCTGTCCTGGGTGCCGCTGCGGCTCGCGCACGCGGCGCTGCCGGGCATGCGGGCGCGCGGCCGGGGCGGGATCCTCAACGTCGCGAGCCTCGCCGGCCGCCTGCCGAGCGGCACCTACTCGGCGGCGAAGGCGCAGCTCGTCATGCTGTCGCGCGCGCTCCGCGCGCAGTACCGCCGCGACGGCGTCGTCGTCACGGCGCTGCTGCCCGGGTTCGTGGCGACCGAGTTCCACGAGCGGATGGGCGTCGACGCGTCGACGGTGCCGGAGCTCGGCTGGGCGGATGCCTCGGCGGTCGTCCGCGACGGACTGCGCGCCCTGCGCAAGCGCCGCGGGATCGTCGTCGCCGACTGGCGGTACCGCCTCGCCGCGCCGATCGCCGCGCTCGTGCCGGACCGGGTGATCGCGCGCGTCGGGCTCGGCAGCAGGCTCGACGACTGACGGCGGCGCGCCCATCAGCGGTGCCGATCGCCGGACGCTCGCGGCTGTGGCATCGTCGGGGGCGAGCGAAGGAGCAGCCGTGCACGAGATCATCGCCGTCCTGGGCGCCGGCGTCATGGGCGCAGGCATCGCGCGCGTGCTCGCCCGAGCGGGGCACGAGGTGCGGGTGTTCGACGTCGACCCCGCGGCCGCCGCCCGCGCCGCATCGTCCGCCGGCGCCTCCGCGCACGCGACCGTCGAGGAGGCCGTCGCGGGCGCGACGATCGTGCTCGAGGCCGCGCCCGAGCGGCTCGAGCTCAAGCGCGCGCTGCTCGCGCAGGTCGAGGCCGCGAACGCCGATGCGGTGATCGCGTCGAACACCTCGTCGATCGCGCCGGATGCGCTCGCGGCCGGCATGCGCGACCCGTCCCGGCTCGTCATCGCCCACTTCTTCAACCCGGCCGACACCGTGCCGCTCGTGGAGGTCGTGCCGGGCCCCGCGACGCCGGCAGCGACCGTCGAGCGGATGGTGGCGCTGCTGACCGCGGCGGGCAAGACCGCCGTGCCGCTCGCGCAGCAGGTGGAGGGCTTCATCGCCAACCGGCTGCAGGCGGCGCTCTACCGGGAGGCGATGCACCTGGTCGAGCGCGGCATCGCGAGCCCCGCGCAGGTCGACGCGACCGTCACCGCCGGGCTCGGCCCGCGCTGGGCGCTCGCCGGCCCGTTCGAGATCATGGACCTCGGCGGGCTCGACGTGTGGCAGAGCGTCACCGACGGCATCTTCCCGACGCTCGGGGACGCATCCGCCGCCCCCGCCATGCTGCGCGAGCGGACGGAGCGCGGCGACCTGGGTGCGAAGACGGGCGAGGGCTTCCTGCCGCGCGACGCGGATGCGCCGGCCCGGTTCGCGTCGCGGCTCGCGGCGCTCATCGAGGCGCGGGACGCGCTCACGTAACCTTCAAATTTGGAATAGCCCGTGACCGGGCACGTTGTCCTCGGTGAGGCCGCGAGGGTCGCCGCCTCGGAGGAGATGATGACGATGACGTTCCCGGTGCTGCAGGACAAGGTCGCGATCGTGACCGGAGCCGCGATGGGCATGGGCGAGGCGACGGCGCGGCTGTTCGCCCAGGCGGGCGCCAAGGTCGTGGTGGCCGACTTCAACGCCGAGCAGGGCGAGGCGGTCGCGGCCGACATCCGCGCGAAGGGCGGCGACGCCTTCTTCGTGCAGGTCGACATCTCGGACGGCGAGCAGGCCGAGGCGATGGTGGCGGCCACGGTCGAGCACTACGGTCGCCTCGACGTCGCCGTGAACAACGCCGCGCTCACGCCCGACCAGAACCTCGTCTCGGAGATCGACGAGGCCTACTGGGACCGGCTGATGTCGGTCGACCTCAAGGGCACCGCGCTGACGCTCAAGCACGAGCTGCGCCAGCTGCTCGCGCAGGGCGACGGCGGCTCGATCGTGAACATCTCGTCGACGTCGGGCTTCCGCGTGCAGCCGCAGACCGTCGCCTACAACGCCGCGAAGCACGGCGTCAACGCGCTCACGAAGACGGCCGCCGTCGAGAACGGCCCCCACGGCATCCGCGTGAACTCGGTCGCCCCCGGCGCCGTCGACACGCCGATGCTGCGCGGCGCGATCGAGCAGTTCGGCCTCGACCCGGTCGAGTACCCGAAGCAGCTCTCGGCGCTGCACCGCTTCGCCCAGCCCGAGGAGATCGCGGAGGCGAGCCTGTGGCTGGCATCCGACGCGTCGTCGTACGTCACGGGCACGACCATCCACGTCGACGGCGGCTACACCGGCGCCATGTGACCCGGACGCCCGGGAGCGCCGTCCATGGCGCTCCCGGGCGGCTCGTGCAAGGGTGGCGGCATGACTGCCGTTCGCGCCATGTACATCAACTGCACGCTCACCCCCTCGCCCGATGACAGCCACACCGACCTGCTCATCGAGGCGAGCGCCGGCATCCTGCGCGCGCAGGGCGTCGAGGTCGAGGTCGTGCGCGCCGTCGACCTCGAGCTCGCCCCGGGCGTGCAGCCCGACATGACCGAGCACGGCGCGAGCGTCGACGCGTGGCCCGCGCTCTGGGAGCGCGTGCAGCGGGCCCACATCCTCGTGCTCGCGACGCCCATCTGGCTCGGCGACGCGTCGAGCGTCTTCCGCCGCGTGATCGAGCGCCTCTACAGCCAGTCGGGCGAGCTCAACGACCACGGCCAGTCGCTGCCCTACGGCAAGGTCGCGGGCATCCTCGTGGGCGGCAACGAGGACGGCATGAAGCACGTCGCGCGCGAGGGGCTCTACGCGCTGCAGCACATCGGCTACACGATCCCGCCGCAGGCCGACGCCGGCTGGGTGGGGGAGGCCGGCCCCGGCCCCTCCTACGGCGACGAGCTCGACGACGGATCGCGCGCGGGCTTCGACAACGAGTTCACGAAGCGCAACGTCACGATCATGACCTGGAACCTGCTGCACCTCGCGCGCATGCTGCACGACGGCATCCCCACCGAGGGCAACGACCGCAATGCCTGGGAGCGCGGCGACCGCTTCGGCTTCCAGAACCCCGAGTACCGCTGACCGCACGACCGACCGAAGCGCAGGAGGCACCATGCCCGACATCCGACTCCACATCGAGGACTCCGGGGGCGACGGTCGCCCCGTCGTGCTCATCCACGGCTGGCCGCTGTCGGCCGAGTCGTGGGACGAGCAGACCGAGGCGCTCGTCGCGGCCGGCCACCGGGTCGTCTCGTACGACCGGCGCGGCTTCGGCCGCAGCGACAAGCCCGACGCGGGCTACGACTACGACACGCTCGCGGCGGACCTCGACCGCGTGCTCACCGAGCTCGACCTGCGGGACGCGACCCTCGTGGGCTTCTCGATGGGCGGCGGCGAGGTGGCGCGCTACGTCGCCGCGTACGGCCAGGACCGGATCCGCTCCGTGGTGTTCGCCGCGGCCGTGCCGCCGTACCTGCTGCAGTCGGACGACAACCCCGACGGGCCCCTCTCCGAGGAGCTGCGGCAGCAGATGCGCGGTGGGCTGGAGGCCGACCGCGACGCGTTCTTCGACGAGTTCACCACCGGCTTCTTCTCGACCGCCGACGGGCTGCAGGTGACCGAGGCGCAGCGGCAGGAGGCGATCGCGCTCGCGCAGCAGTCGTCGCAGGCCGCGGCGCTCGCGACGATGGACGCGTGGGCGACGACCGACTTCCGCGACGACCTGGGCGCCATCTCCGTGCCCACGCTCGTCATCCACGGCGACGGCGACCAGACGGTGCCGTTCGAGGGCTCCGGCGCTCGCACGCATGCCGCGATCGACGGCAGCGAGCTGCACGTCGTCGAGGGCGCGCCCCACGGGCTCAACGTCAGCCACGCCGAGGAGTTCAACCGGGCGCTGCTCGGCGTTCCTGGCGCTCGCCGCAGCGCGCATCCGACCGCACATCGCGGCCGATGGGCGCTCCGGCGGATGAGCGCTGTCGGCTGGCGCGCGCGGGTGCCGCAGGATGCCCCCATGGACACCATCGACTGGCTGCTGCAGGGCGATCCGGCGATCCGCTGGCAGGTGCTGCAGGACCTGCTCGACGCCGACCCCGCGGAGGTCGCGGCTGAGCGCTCGCGGGTGGCGCGCGAGGGCTGGGGCGCCGAGCTGCTCGCGGCCCGCGGCGACGACGGGCAGTGGGCAGGCGGTGCGCACTTCCCGACGGCGGCGCCGACCCTCCCCGGCCAGCCCTGGACGTCCACCGCCCACGTGCTGACCGAGCTGCGGCTGCTCGGCGTCGACCCGGCGGATGCGTCGGTGCGGGCGGCGATCGCCGACGTCGCGAGGGTGACGCGCTGGGAGTACGACGACGAGCCCTTCTTCGAGGGCGAGGTCGAGCCCTGCATCAACGCGGCGCTCGTCACGAACGCCGCCTACTTCGGCGTGCCCGTCGACGCCGTCGTCGAGCGGCTGCTCGGCGAGCGGATGGAGGACGGCGGCTGGAACTGCGAGCAGGAGCGCGGCTCGGTGCGCTCGTCGTTCGACACCACGATCGCGGTGCTCGAGGCCCTCGCGGCGGTCGAGGCGGCGGGCGGCGATCCACGGGTGCGCGAGGCGCGCGAGAGCGGCGAGGCGTACCTGCTCGAGCGCGGCCTGCTGCGGCGCCGGTCCACGCGCGAGCTCGTCGCCGAGCGCTACCTGCGGTTCGCGTTCCCGCCGCGCTGGCACTACGACGCGCTGCGGGCCCTCGAGCACTTCCGCACGGTCGGCGCGGCGCCCGACGAGCGGATGGCGGAGGCGATCGGGCTCGTGCGCGCCAAGCGGCGCGAGGACGGCACGTGGGCGCTCGACGCGCGGCACGGCGGGGACGCCCGCATCGACTACGGCGCGGTGGGGGAGCCGAACCGCTGGATCACGCTCACAGGCCCTGCGGGTGCTGCGCTGGGCGGACGGCTGAGCCGGTTCACGCCGCCTCGACCCCGAGGTGGAGCACGAAGCCCGCGGGGTCGCGCACCTGCGCGACGCGCTCGCCCCAGGGCATGAGCGCGGGCTCGGCCACGCTCGTCGCACCGGCGTCGAGCGCGCGTCGGTATGCGGCATCGACGTCGTCGACGTAGAGCCACAGCGCCGCACCCGACGGCTCGCCGGAGCGGGCGTCGTCGAGGCCGATGCCGAGCGCCGAGTCGCCGATCCGCAGCGCGACGTACACGTCGCGGCCGTCGTCGGTGAACGCGTACGTGCGCTCCGCCCCGAACGCCTCGACGTAGAACGCCTCGAGCAGCTCGAGGTCTCGCGTCGACAGGATGGGGAAGGTCGTCCGCACCGCCATGCGGGCATCGTAGGCGCCGGCCGGGGCCGTCGCATCCCCTCGTCTGCCTCAGGTCGACGGGACCGCGACGCGCAGCGATCCCGGCGCCACCGTGATCCGTGCGCGCACGATCGCGCCGAACCCGTCGCCGTCGAGCTGCACCTCGTGCGGCAGCTCGAACCGCACGTCGAACTGCCGGCCCTGCGCGTAGGCGAGCGCCCGCACGTCGGGCGTGAGCTCGAGCATCCGGGCGCCGAAGCGCGAGCCGTGCGCGAGCTGCTGCATCGTCAGCCGCGTGCCGATGCCCGCCCAGCCGGCGCGGTTCTTCGGCCGCAGCATGACGACGTCGAGCAGCCCGTCGTCGACGGCGGCCGCTGGCAGCAGCAGCATGCTGCCGGTGAGGGTGCCGCAGTTGCCGACGATGAGCGTGTGCGCGCGGGCGGAGCGCGCCGGGCCGCCGTCGATGCGGTAGCGCAGCTGCAGCAGCCGGTTCGCGGTGATCGACCGGGCGATCGGCGGCACGTAGGCGACCCAGCCCAGGTGGCGCTTGGCGAGCGCGTTCGTCTGCTCGGCCATCGCCGCGTCGAGCCCGATGCCCGCCATCACGAGGAACGCGTGGCGGCGGTGGGTGCCGTGCTCGTCCTCGAGCTCCGCGATCGCGACGTCGATCGCGCGGGTCGCGCCGCCGAACGCGGCGGCGACGGATGCGTCGAGGTCGGCGAGCGGCAGCCGCATGTTGCGGGCGAGCAGGTTGCCGGTGCCGAACGGCAGCAGCGCCAGCGGGATGTCCGAGCCCTGCAGCGCCTCGGCGACGACGCGCACGGTGCCGTCGCCGCCGGCGACGAGCACGACGGCCGGTCGGCCGGCGAGCGCATCCTCCGCTGCCTGTCGGCCGTCGTCGGCGCTGCTCGTCGCGTGCCAGGTCGCGGGGACCCATCCGTGCTGCTGCTCGTGCGCGGCGACCGTGCGCCGCAGGCGGTCGAGGGGCACCTTGACGGGGTTGTAGACGATCGCCGCGTGGGAGCGAGCGCTCGGGGCAGACGGCATGGGGAGAGCCTAGGCCGCCCGCGACCGGTCGCTGTGGACAACTTCCGCGCCGCGCTGCGCCGTTCGGCTTCACTGGCTCGCATGGGCCAGGCCGTCGCCGACATCACCGCATCCGTGCGGGCGAGGGTGCGGCGCGACGGTGTCGACCTCGCCCGCGCGGGCGACCTCGCCGAGCGCTACGTGCGCGACGCGGTGCGCTCGTACGCGGAGCGCTCGCTCGGCGGCAGCGTGCCGATGCTGGTCGACGAGCGGCAGGCCGAGCGCGACGTGCTCGCGGCGGTGAGCGGCTACGGGCCGCTGCAGCCCTACCTCGACGATCCGGAGGTCGAGGAGCTGTGGATCAACCAGGGATCGCGGGTGTTCTGCGCGCGAGGAGGGGTGAGCGAGCCGGTGCCGCTGCGCCTCACCGAGACCGAGGTGCGCGACGTCGTCGAGCGGATGCTGTCGACCACCGGCAGGCGCGTCGACCTCTCGACGCCGTTCGTCGACGCGTCGCTGCCCGACGGGTCCCGGCTGCATGTCGCCTCCGGGGACGTCGCCCGTGGCGCGATGAGCGTCAACATCCGCAAGTTCGCGCGCCGGCTGTCGTCGCTCGCGGCGCTCGTCGAGCGCGGCGCGCTCAGCCAGCAGGCCGCGCAGTTCCTCCGCCAGTCGGTGGTCGCGGGCTGCAACATCCTCGTGTCGGGGCCGACCCACGCGGGCAAGACGACGCTGCTGAACGCGCTGCTCGCGGCGGTGCGACCGGGGGAGCGGGTGGTGACCGTCGAGGAGACGTTCGAGCTCGACCCGCCGGTCGACGACATCGTCGGGCTCCAGTGCCGCCAGCCGTCGCTCGAGGGCACCGGGGAGATCTCGCTGCGGCGGCTCGTGAAGGAGAGCCTGCGGATGCGGCCGGACCGGCTGGTGGTCGGCGAGGTGCGCGAGGCGGAGGCGCTCGACCTGCTCGTCGCCCTCAACTGCGGCGTGAGCGGCATGTGCTCCATCCACGCGAACTCCGCGCGCGACGCGCTCGCGAAGCTGACGACGCTGCCGCTGCTCGCTGGCCGCAACATCGACGCGGGGTTCGTCGTGCCGACCGTCGCGCAGTGCATCGACCTCGTCGTGCACCTCGCGATCGACGCGCGCGGCAACCGCAGCGTGGTCGAGGTGCTCGCCCCCACCGGCTCGGCGTCGAGCGGCATCATCGAGGCGTCGACCCTCTTCGCGCTCCGCGACGGGCTGCTCGAGCCGACGGGCTCGCACCCCGCCAGGACCGCGAAGTTCGCCGCCGTCGGCATCGATCCGACCGCGCTGCTGCGCAGGGGCGCACCATGACCTGGCTGCTCGGCACGGCCCTCGGACTCGGTCTCGTGCTGGCCGCCAGCCCGTGGCTGTGGCCGCGCAGGGCGGCGGCAGCCGCCCCGGACCGCCCGCGGCGGCTGCTCGACCGCATGACCCAGGCGGGGCTCGAGGGCATCCCGCCGCTCGCGATCGCGGCGGTCGCGCTGCTCGCGGGCGTGCTGGCGGCCGGCGTCGCCCTCGCGCTCGTGCCCGTGCTGGCCGTCGCCGGCGCCGCCCTCGTGGCAGGAGCCGCGGCCCCGGTGCTCGCCGTGCGCTGGCGGGCGAAGCGTGGGCGCCGCGCGCAGGCCGCCGTGTGGCCCGATGTCGTCGACCACCTCGTGTCGGCGGTGCGCAGCGGCCTCGCGCTGCCGGATGCGGTGGCGCAGCTCGAGCGCGCCGGTCCTGGCGTGACGAGGGCCGCGTTCGCCGCGTACGCCGCCGACCACCGGGCGACGGGATCGTTCGCCTACGCGCTCGACCGGCTCAAGGCGCGGCTCGCGGATCCGGTCGGCGACCGCCTCGTGGAGACGCTGCGGATGGCGCGCGACGTCGGCGGCACCGAGGTGACGACCGTGCTGCGCGAGCTCGCCGCCTACCTGCGCGCCGACCTCGCGACGCGCGGCGAGCTCGAGGCGCGCCAGAGCTGGATCGTGAGCGCCGCGCGGCTCGGGGTCGCGGCACCGTGGATCGTGCTGCTGATCCTCTCCGCGCGACCCGAGGCCGCGCAGGCCTACAACGCGCCCGGCGGGCTGCTGCTCATCGCCGGCGGCGCGGTCGTGAGCTGCATCGCGTACCGCGTCATGCTGCGCATCGGCGCGCTGCCGACCGAGGCGCGGTGGTTCGCGTGAGCGCGGCGACGGGCTGGAGCCTCGTCCTGGGCGCCGGCCTCGGGCTCGGGCTCTGGATGCTCGTCAGCCTCGTGCCGATCCTGCGTCGGCCGCTGCTGCTGCACCGCGTCGCACCGTACGTGCTCGACGTCTCGGCCGGCGCGCGCGACCTCGTGGCGCGACGGCGCGTCGATCCGATGCGCGTGCTCGGCGCCGTCGCGTCGCCGCTCGGGGATCGGCTCGCGCCGGCGGTGCACGCGGTGCTCGGCGAGCCCGCGGGCATCCGCCGACGGCTGCGGCAGGCAGCGTCGACGCAGTCGGTCGCCGACGTGCGCGGCCAGCAGCTGCGCTGGGGCTGGCTCGGCGCGACCGCCGGAGCGGGGCTCGGGGTGGCGGGGGCGATGCAGGGCGGGCCACCGACGCTGCCGGCGGCGCTCGCCGCGCTCGGGGCCGCGATCGGCGCGCTCGCGGTCGACCGGCTGCTGCAGCGGCGCGCTCGGCGGCGACTCGCGCGCATCTCGAGCGAGCTCCCGTCGATCCTCGAGTTCCTGTCGCTCAGCCTCGCTGCGGGCGAGGGGCTGCAGGATGCGCTGCGCCGGGTGGGAGCGGCCGGCGCGAGCGCGCTCGGCCGCGAGCTGGGCGGCGTCGTCGCCGACGCCGCCGCGGGCACGAGCCTCTCCGGCGCGCTCGCGACGCTCGCGGACGAGCTGGCGCACCCGGCGGTGACGCGCAGCGTCGAGCAGATGCGCGGTGCGCTCGAGCGCGGCACGCCGCTCGCGCAGACCCTGCAGGCGCAGGCGCTCGACGCCCGCGACGCGGCGAAGCGCGACCTGCTCGAGGCGGCGGGCCGCAAGGAGATCTCGATGCTCGTGCCGCTCGTGTTCGGGCTGCTGCCGACGACGGTGGCGTTCGCGCTGTGGCCGGGCATCCACGTGCTGCAGGTCGGATTCTGAAGGAGGACACCATGTCGACGATCAGCACCAGGTTCGCGCGCCTCGTCGGGCGGATCCGCGACGAGGAGCGCGGCGACGTGCCCGGCTGGGTGCTCGTCACGCTCATGACCGCCGGACTCGTGATCGTGCTGTGGACCGTCGCCGGTCCAGCGCTCACGGGCGTGTTCGAGCAGGCGATCGCGCGCGTCACGAGCTTCTGATGCGGCTGGCCGACGAGCGCGGCTCGGCGGTCGCCGAGTTCACGATGGTGGCAGGACTGCTCGTCGCGCTCGTGCTCTCGGTCATCCAGCTCTCGCTCGCCCTGCACGTGCGCGCCACGCTCGCCGATGCGGCGTCCGAGGGCGCGCGCCACGCGTCGCTCGTCGGCGCGGACGCCGCCGCCGGGGTCGTGCGCACCCGCGAGCTCATCACCGCGGCGCTCGGACCCGGCTACGCCGAGCGGGTGTCCGCCTCGACGGCCACCGTCGCCGGGCTCGAGACCATCGAGATCCGGGTGGCCGCGCCCCTGCCGGTGCTGGGCCTCGTCGGCCCGGTCGCGCTGGAGGTGACCGGCCATGCGCCGGTCGAGTCACTGGGCTGACCGCCGAGCCCGGCTCGCCGACGACGCCGGATCCGCGTCGGTCGAGTTCCTCGCGGTGGGCGTGATCCTCCTCGTCCCGCTCGTGTACCTCGCGCTCGCGCTCGGGCAGATCCAGCACGCGGTGCTCGGCGTCGAGGGTGCGGCGCGGCACGCCGCGCGCACGATCGCGCACGCCGACAGCCACGCCGCCGGCCTCGCCGCCGCCGATCGAGCGCTGCTCGTGGCGATGGCGGATGCGGGCCTCGCGAGCGATGCGGTGCGCGTCGCGATCGCCTGCGCGCCGGTCGCCGCTGCCTGCGACACCCCGCGCGGCACGGTGACGGTGACCGTGGACGCGACGGTGCCGCTGCCGCTCGCGCCGCCGGGCGTGGCCGTGGGCCTCGCCGTGCCGGTCTCCGCGCACGCCGTGCAGCCGGTCTCCGCGTTCGGCGGTGCGCCGTGATGCGGCTCGCGCGGCGACTGGCGCGTGAGGAGGACGGCTCGACCCTCGTGCTGACGATCGGCTTCGCCGCGCTCGCCCTCGCGCTCATCGTGGCCGTCACGGCCGCGACGAGCCTGCTCATCGAGCGACGCCGGCTCTTCACGGTCGCGGATGGCGCGGCGCTCGCGGCCGCCGAGGCGTTCGCGCTCGAGCAGGTGCGGTTCGACGGCGCCGCGGCGTCGCCGGAGCTCGCGGACGCAGCGGTCGACCGCGCCGCCGCCGAGTGGGTGAGCATCGCCGGCGACGGGCTGGTGGGCGTGCGCGTCGAGGGCGCGAGCGCCGACGACCGCAGCGCCGTCGTCACGGTCTCGAGCGCATGGCGGCCGCCGGTCGTCTCCCTGTTCCTGCCCGCGGGACTCCGCCTCGACGTCACGTCGACCGCCAGGGCGGTCTTCGTCGACTAGCCGCTACTGGGCCGTCACCCGGTAGTCGTCGTAGCGGATGCGGGTGGTCGCGACCGTCGACGACGACGAGATCGACGACTTGAGGGTCACGATCCCCGCGGTCTGCATCGCGGCCGTCGCGTCGGTCGCCTGCAGCTGCCAGTTCGCGGGCTGCGTGCCGCTCGCGCGCCAGATCATGGCGCCGAGCGCCGTCGGCGACGTGCCGCGCACGCTGAGGCGCAGCATGATCGCCTCGCCGGGCACGTAGGCGCCCGGCAGCACGTAGCTGCCCGCGAGCGCCACCTCGTCGCGCAGCAGGTAGAGCCGGATGACGCCGCCCGGCTCGAGCCGCAGCCGCGCCGCGTAGGTCGAGGTGCCGACGAGGCGGCCGATCACGGTGGTGCTCGCCGCGCCCCCTGCCGCCGCGGCATCCGCGCTGATGCGCACCGTCACGACGGCGTTCGACGTCGAGACGCCCGCGAGCCGCGCCTCGCGCGTCGAACCCGGCCCGATCGCGACGACGCCCGCGCCGCCGGCGACCGAGAAGGCCGAGGCCGTGCCGCTCAGCGTCCACGGGCCGCCGGTGTCGGCCGTGCCCCAGGCGTTGGTGAGCACTCGGCCGAAGGCGTCGGTCGCGAGCACGCCCGGGGGCGGTGTCGTCGTCACGGTGACCGACCTGGTCGTGGACGCGGTGGCGGCGTCGTCATCCGTGACGGTCAGGGTGACCATGCGGGTGCCGTCGGTCGCGTAGGTGTGGGTCGGCGTCGGACCGCTGCCGGTGCTGCCGTCGCCGAACTGCCACGCGTACGTCGCGATCGTCCCGTCGGGGTCGGTCGAGCCCCGCCCGTCGAGCGCGACCGTGCGGCCGCTGATCGTCGGTGCGGCGATCGCCGCGGTCGGCGGCTGGTTCTGCGGCACCGGAGCGGTCACCGTGACGCTGCTCGACGTCGCGTGGGTGGCGCCGTCGTCGTCGGTCACCGTCAGGCCGATGGCGTACGTGCCCGCGGCGGCGTAGGCGTGCTGCGCGGTGGCGCCCGTGCTGGCGCCGCCGTCGCCCCAGCTCCAGGCGTAGCCGGTGATCGTGCCGTCGGCGTCCGTCGAGCCGCGCGCATCCGTCGTCACGGTCAGGGCCGTGCCGCCGGTCGTGAAGCGGGCCACCGGCGCGGTGTTCTGCGGCGGCACGCCCGCCGGGTCGACGACCCGCAGGTCGTCGAACGCGATGCGGGTCGACGGCGACCGTCGACGTCGAGCTCACGGCCGTCTTGATCACGACGGGCCCGGCCGCCTGCATCGCCGCGACGGTGCTCGTCGCCGTCAGCTGCCACGAGATCGGCTCCGGCGCGCCGACCGGCCACACCATCGTCGCGAGCTGCGTCGGGTTCGTGCCGGTCACCGAGAGCCGGGCGTTGAACCGCTGCCCCGGCGTCCAGGTCGTCACGCGCGTCGCGAGGGCCGTGTTGTTGTGGAGCAGGTAGATCCGCAGCACGCCGTTCGGCTCGAAGCGCACGTTGAGCCCGTAGCTCGAGGTGCCGACCTGCCTGCCGATGACGGTGGTGTGCGCGGCGCCGCCCGCGGCGGCGACGTTCGCGCTCACCTGTGCGTCGACGACCGCCGAGGTGCCAGAGGTCGAGCCGAGCCGCACCTCGCGCGTCTGGCCCGGGCGAGAGCGTCATGAGCCCCTGCCGAGCCGTTCACCGAGAGCGGTCCCGTGGTGCCGGTGCCGGGTGTCCACGCCCCGCCGACGTCGGCGGTGCCCCAGCCGCCGGTCACGGTGCGGCCGAACGCGTCGGCGGCGAGCACCGCCTGCGGCGCGGGCGGCGTGCGCAGCGTCCAGGTCGGCGACGTCGTCCGGCGTCGTGCCGTCGTCGACGACCGCGCGCCACTCGTACGCGGTGTCGTGCGCGAGGCCCGACCAGGTCGCGGAGGCCGTGCCGCCCGACGCCACGGTCCGGGTCGCGATCGGCGCGAACGGCGCGGGCTGCGGCGGCGGTCAGCTCGAACGGCAGCGTGAACGCGGAGTCCGCGTCGGTCTCGAAGCGGTCGAGCGTGGGCGAGTACGTCGTCGCGCGCATCGTGTTCGTCGGCGGGCTCGAACGTGTAGTACCGCAGCCAGCCGTCGCCGCCGTTCGCCCTCGACCTGGTAGTCGGTGAGGATCTGCGGCACGGGCTCGCCGCACGCGTTGGCGTCGGTGCGGTGCGCCTCGCCGAGGTCGCCCTGGTGCTCGTGCCCGGCGACGACGAGGTCGATCTGGCAGTGGGTGCGCACGAACCCCTCCCACAGCGCGGCCTGCGACGTGCCGCCGGGGCGCTGCGCGGTCGCGCGACGCGAGCCGTTGACCGACACGAAGCTGTGCGTCGCCATGATGACGGTGCGGTCGGGGTGGGCGTCGAGCACCCGGTCGGCCCAGTCGAGCGCGTACTGCGGCGCCTCCCACTCGAGGTTGAGCACGAGGAAGTCGCGGCCGCCCGCGCTGAACAGCGCGTAGCTGTCGCCGTTGCCGCGGTCGATCGGATCGGGTCCGAACTGGTCCTGCCCGAGGTAGCCGCCGTAGCGGGTGGTCGCCGTGTTCCAGGACGCGCCCGAGTAGCGGGTGGAGGGGAAGTGGCGTTGTAGGGCCCGAGGTCGCCGGTGGCGTTGTCGAAGTCGTGGTTGCCGGGCACGACGGTGTTGGGCACGCCGGCGTCGTCGAGGATCGCGAACGAGCGGGAGACGTTGTCCCAGTGCCGCGGGATGTCCCACTCGCTCACGAGGTCGCCGACCTGGATCGACGAAGGCCGTGTCGAGCGCGCCGCGCGAGTCGCGCACCCACCGCAGCTGCGCATCCAGCAGGTCGATGGGTCCGTAGCTGTAGTTCTGGGTGTCGGGCACGACGACGACCGTGAACGGCTCCGCGTCCGTCGGCCCGGGCACGGTCGCGCCCGACGCGCCGGCCCTCGAAGCGTCACCTCGAGCGAGCCCCCGTCGGGATCGGTCGCGCCGACGCTCAGCGTCGGGGCGGCCGACGTCGACGGTGCCGCCGTTCGGCGGGCGCGACGAGCACGGCGGACGCGGGCGCCGCTGCCGACGCCGCCGTCGGGACGGCGGCGAGCACCAGCGCGGCGATCGCGGCTGCGGCGAGCGAGGCTCGGGAGATGGGACGACGCACGGGCTCCTCCAGCACCGGCTCGTGACGCCTTCGGTCCGGGGCGCGACGCCCGTCGTGCCCCTGAGCGCAAGGATGGCACCGGCGCCGTCGCTCGCCAACGCAGGATTCGATCAGTTCGCGCACCGGGTAGCCTCGCAGCATGGAGACGCAGCCCGGCGACCAGCCCGAGATCGACTACGACGCGGTCGCCGCGACGCTCCCGGTCGAGAGCCCCGAGCAGGCCGCGGACGGCCTGCGCGCGCTGATGGAGAACCCGGCCTTCCGGCAGCTCGTGCAGCAGGTGCAGTCCGGCGAGCTGAACGACGACGAGCTGCGCGAGGAGGCGACCTCGATCGCCTACGACCTCGCCGCCCGCCAGGAGCTGCGCCGCGACGAGTAGGCCCCTCGCCAGCGGCCGCGGGCGCGGCTAGCGTGACCGCATGACCGACTCCGCAGCTGCCGAGCTCGACGCCTACTTCCGCGCGTACGCGCAGACCCTCGGCGACATGGATGCCCCGGCGACGGCGGCGCTGTGGGGCGAGCCCGGGATGATGGTCACCGACGACTTCATCGGCACCGTCGCCACCCGCGAGGAGCTCGCGACCGGCCTCGCCGGCGCGCAGCCGGAGTACCGCGCGCAGGGGCTCGCCCGCGCCACGCACACGCTCGTCGACCACGCCGCGCTCAGCGACCGGCTGCTGCGCGCCCACGTGCGATGGCACTTCTGGAAGGCCGACGGCGCGCACATCGTCGACGCCGACTTCGAGTACCTGCTCCGGCGCGACGGCGACGGCCTGCACGCCCACGTCGCGACCCTGCTCGGCGGCGACGCCGGCTGAGGGCTACTCCCGCGGCTTCCGCGGCAGCCAGCGCAGGAGCATCCCTGCGCCCAGGATGCACAGGGCGGTGAGCCCGCCCGCGGCCCAGGCGATCGATGCGATCGAGACGAGCAGCGAGATGAGCAGCGGTGCCGCGGCACCGCCCAGGTCGGTCGTGAGCCGCCACGCGCCCAGGAACGGCGCCGGGTTGCGGCGGTCGGCGAGGTCCGCGCCGAGCGTCATGAGGATGCCGGAGCCGAGCCCGTTGCCGAGCGCCAGCACGAGCGACGCGGCCACGAACCATCCGGTCGCCGCGTCGAGGTCGTGCGACACGGCGAGCATCGCGAACGCGGCGGCCATGAGCGCGAGCGACGGCACGACGCTCCACAGGCGGCCGAAGCGGTCCATCACCCACCCGGAGAGGAAGAAGAGGGCGAAGTCGACGCCGCCGGCGATGCCGATCACGAGTCCGGTCGTGACCCCGTCGAGGCCGATCGAGACCGCCCACAGCGGCAGCAGCACGTTGCGCGCGGAGCGGGCGAGCGAGAGCATCGCGGCACCGACGCCGACGGTCGCGAGCACGCGCGCGTGCTGCCGCACGACCTGCGCGATGCCGGTGCGCTCGGCGCGCAGCTCGATCGTGCCGGTGGTGAGCGGCGTGCGCTCGAACGCGGAGGACGGGTCGGGCAGCACGATCAGCACGACGATCGCCACCACCGTGCCGATCGCGCACACCACCCACACCGATGGCAGCGGCAGCCCGAGGCCGAGCACCGCCGAGCCGAGCAGCGGCCCCACGAACATGCCCATGCGGAAGATGCCGCCGAGCGTCGACAGCGCCCGCGCGCGGAACTGGATCGGCACGAACGTCGTCATGAACGCGTGGCGGGCGAGCGCGAACACCGCGTGCCCGAGGCCGAGCACGAAGATCGCGAAGCCCAGCATCCACACGCTCGTGGCGAAGTACGCGATCGTGACGGCGACGAGCACGAGCAGGCCCGCCGCGATCATCGAGGGCCGCTCGCCGAAGCGCGCCACCACGCCGCCGCCGGGCACGTCGCCCGCGAGCTGGCCGACCGTCAGCATCGCCGCGACGATCGCGGCGACCGCGAGGGAGGCGCCGAGGTCGCCCGCGATGAGCGGGATGTAGGGGATGACCGCGCCCTCGCCGATCGCGAACGCGGCGGTCGGCACGTAGGCGGCGCCCGCCACCCGCCGCCACGGGAAGCGCTCGGACTGATCGACGCCGCTCATGAGGCGAGACTACGCACCGGATGCGCGGCCACCGGTCGGCGCGCACCCGGCCCGCGTCGGTAGGCTGGGGGGATCATGGCCGATCTCGACATCGCCGGCGACATCGCCGCCCTCCGCTCCACGTTCTCCGACATCAAGGCGGTGGCCGACGTCGACAAGATCGCCGCCGACATCGTGCGAGCTCTCGGAGGCAGCCGGCGCCCCCGACCTCTGGGACGACACCGACGCGGCGCAGAAGGTGACGAGCCGGCTCAGCCACGCGCAGACGGCGCTCCGGCGGCTCACCGAGGCCGAGGCGCGCATCGACGACCTCGAGGTGCTCGTCGAGATGGCCAACGAGGAGGCCGACGAGGCCACCCAGATCGAGGCCCGCAAGGAGCTCGCGAGCCTGCAGCGCCTCGTCGCCGAGATGGAGATCCAGACCCTGCTCGACGGCGAGTTCGACGCGCTGTCCGCCGTCGTCACGATCCGCGCCGGCGCCGGCGGCGTCGACGCATCCGACTTCTCCGAGATGCTCATGCGGATGTACCTCCGGTACGCCGAGCAGCACGACATGCCCGTGCGGATCTACGAGACGAGCTGGGCGGAGGAGGCCGGCATCAAGTCGGCGTCGTTCGAGATCGACGCGCCCTACGCGTTCGGCCACATGTCGGTCGAGGCCGGCACGCACCGGCTCGTGCGCATGAGCCCGTTCGGCGCCGCCGGCAAGCGGCAGACGTCGTTCGCGGCCGTCGAGGTCGTGCCGCTGTTCGAGCAGGTCGACGAGATCGAGGTGCCGGAGGGCGACATCCGCGTCGACGTGTTCCGCTCCTCCGGCCCCGGCGGCCAGAGCGTCAACACGACCGACTCGGCCGTGCGCATCACCCACCTGCCGACCGGCGTCGTCGTCTCGATGCAGAACGAGAAGAGCCAGATCCAGAACCGCGCCGCCGCGATGCGCGTGCTGCAGAGCCGCCTGATGCTGCTCAAGCGCGAGGAGGAGGCGGCGCGCAAGAAGGAGCTCGCCGGCAACATCTCGGCGAGCTGGGGCGACCAGATGCGCTCCTACGTGCTCGCGCCGTACCAGATGGTCAAGGACCTCCGCACGCTCCACGAGGTCAACAACCCGTCGGCCGTGTTCGACGGCGACCTCGACGGGTTCATCGCCGCCGGCATCCGCTGGCGCAAGCAGCAGCAGCTCGAGACCGAGTAGGGGAGCGCGTGCGGACTCGGCCCCAGACCGGCAGCGACTACCTCGCGAGCCTGGACGACGGCCGGGTGGTGATCCACGACGGCGTCGAGGTCGAGCGCATCGCGGCGCATCCCGACTTCTCGGGGCTCGCCGCGACGATCGCCGGTCTCTACGATGCGCTGCACGACGGCGAGGCCGCGTCGCTGCTCGTGCCGACCGCCGACGGCACGGGCGTCACGCATCCGTTCTGGACGGTGCCGCAGTCGCGCGACGACCTGCGCCGCCAGCGCGACGCGATCCGCGCCTGGCAGCGCATGACGCACGGCTGGGTCGGCCGCACGCCCGAGTTCATGGGCGCGCTGCTGACCTCGATGGCCGCGCACGCACCGGCCTTCGGGCGCTTCGAGGCGAACGTGCACGCCGCGCTCGCGCGCGACCAGCGCGACGTCACCCACTACGCGCAAGCGCTCGTGAACCCGCCCGTCGACCGCGACCTGCCGCCGGACGAGGTCGGCGACGTCTTCCTGCACGTCGTGCGGGAGACCGACGAGGGCATCGTCCTCCGCGGCGCGAAGGCCGTCGTCACCGGCGCCGCGACGGCGCAGCGGCTGCTCGTGTCGCACTTCGGCGGCGAGGTGCAGACGGATGCGTTCGCGGTCGCGGCGTCGGTCGCCGTCGGCACGCCGGGCATCCGCATCTACACGCGCGGCACGCCCGCGCGCGCCGACCAGCCGCTCGCCGCGCGGTTCGCCGAGCACGACGCGCTCGTCGTGCTCGACGACGTGCTCGTGCCGTGGGACGACGTGCTCGTGCGCGACGCCGAGACGATGCGCGCCTTCAACTCCGGCGCGATCGGCTGGAACCGGCGCCTCGCCTTCCAGGCCGCCACCCGGCTCGAGGCGAAGCTCGAGCACATCGTCGGCCTCGCGGTGCGCGCGACGGAGATCATGGGCACGGATGAGCGCCGGGGCGTGCAGGCGGCGCTCGGCGAGGTGATCGCGTTCCGCCACACCGCCGCCGGGCTGCGCGACGCGATGATCGAGCAGGCGGCGCCGTCGGGCGACTCGATCGGCCCCGGGGCGGAGGCGGCGCTCGCGTTCGCGGCGATGGCGCCCGATGCCTACAGCCGCATGCGGATCACGCTGCAGACGACGCTGTCGTCCGCGTTCGCGCACCTGCCGGTGCCGCTCGACGCGCTCGGCACCGCGGCGGTCGCGCCGATCGAGCCGCTGCTGCGCGGCTCGGGCGGCGCGGATGCGCGGGAGCGGCTCGAGGTCATGGGGGCGCTGTGGGATGCGGTCGGCACCGGCTTCGGCGCGCGGCATGAGCTCTACGAGCGCAGCTACTGGGGCCAGCCGGAGCGCACGCACGTCGGCATCCTCGGGCTCGCGAGGGCCGACGGCAGCCTCGAGCGCTGGAGCGGCTGAGCCGGGCACGCGAACGGGCCGCCTCGTCGGTGGACGAGACGGCCCGTGGGCGCGGAGCGATCAGCGCAGCAGCCGACTGAGGATCAGTGGCTGTTGATCTTCATCGCCTTGCCGGTGACGGTCGTGTTGCCCGTCACCGTGATGTCGCCCGCGGTGCGGATGACCTGGCAGTTGTACGTCGAGTTCGCGCCGAAGAGGTTGTCGCGGATGTCGATGTTCTGGAACTGGCCCTTGCCCTTGTCGTGCAGATTGATCGTGCACGCGCCGTGGTCGAGGAAGTTGTCGCGGATCATGACGTTCGACACGCGACCGGCGTCCTGCGTCACCATGATGGCCGCGTTGTGCGCACCCTCGATGCGGTTGCCGGTGATCCAGTAGCCGGAGCCGCTCTGGATCTGGATGCCGTCGTCGTGGCTCGGCCGGCCGCCCCAGCCCGGGTCGTTCGCGTAGTGCAGGTTGTCGTGGATCCACGAGTCGCGCAGCTGCACGTTGCCCGCGCCCCAGAAGTGGGCGGGGTCGATGACGCGGCTGATGTTGAGCCGGGACGCGTTGATGTTCCAGCCCCGCAGGCCGTTGACGCGGTAGTTCTCGACGCTCGCACGGAGCGTGCTGTTGGTGATCGTGAGGCTCGCGGTGCTCGAGGCGCTGCGCACCAGGAAGTCCTGGCTGCCTGCAGAGTCGCCGCGGATGATCGAGTTGCGGATCGTCACGTTCTTCGCGCGCACGTCGACGGAGCCGTAGATGTCGAGGCCGCTGATGACGGTGCCGGGCGTGGTGATCACGAGGTTGCCGCGGTGGACGCGCAGCGTCGTGCCTGCCGGCACGCCGGTGTTGGTCGCGCCGGGCATCGATGCCGGGCCAGCGGTCGGGCGGTCGATCACCGGAGCCGCGGTCGCGGCGGTGGCGGGCAGGATGGTCGCGGCGAGCGCGACGACCGACGTCGCGACAGCAGCTCGGAGCGTGCGGCGACGCATGCGGGATGCACGGGTCGTCGCCGCGGGGGCGGTGAAGTCATTCGTCATGGAAATGGGGAGCCTCTCATCGGGATGCGCACCATCGAGCGCGCCGGCGCAGGGCCGGCGCGTCCATGGGCGTAGTGATGTCGGGCTGGATCCGGCGCGGTCTCCCGCGGCCGAAGCACGGCGGCACGAGGGACCGGCGCGCCGCCGTGACCGGCGCGGCTCGGTGTGGCGCTCGTGACGCACCCGACCCGGCAACCGTAACAGAACGGTAACGGCCGCCGAGAATCCGGCGCCGTGCTCCGCTGTATCACAGGCGTGTCGCGCTCTCCTGAGGGCGTGTCGCCCCTCACCCGAGCGGGTGTCGCAGACGGAATCGTGACCCGCCGGAGTGGTGCGATGGCGGAGCCGCCCACCCCCGTATCCTCGACACGCAATGATCCGGTTCGACGAGGTCTCGAAGACCTACTCCCGCAAGGCCCGCCCCGCCCTCGACGGCGTCTCCTTGGAGATCCTGAAGGGCGAGTTCGTCTTCCTCGTCGGCGCGTCCGGCTCCGGCAAGTCGACGCTCATCCGCATGGTGCTGCGGGAGGAGAGCCCGACGGCGGGCGAGGTGCACGTCCTCGGCCAGCGGCTGAAGGCGCTGCCGAACCGCCGCGTGCCGTTCTTCCGCCGCAACCTCGGCGTCGTGTTCCAGGACTTCCGGCTGCTGAACAACAAGACGGTCTACGAGAACGTCGCGTTCACGCTGCAGGTGATCGGCAAGAGTCGCGGCTTCATCTCCGAGGCGGTCCCGGATGTGCTGAAGACCGTCGGCCTGGCAGGCAAGGCGAGCCGCCTGCCGCACGAGCTCTCCGGCGGTGAGCAGCAGCGCGTCGCGATCGCGCGCGCGGTCGTCAACCGCCCGCCGATCCTGCTCGCCGACGAGCCGACCGGCAACCTCGACCCGTCGACGAGCGCCGGCATCATGGCGCTGCTCGCCCGCATCAACGAGGGCGGCACCACTGTCGTCATGGCGACGCACGAGGCATCCATCGTGAACGAGATGCAGCAGCGCGTCGTCGAGCTCGACGCCGGCGTGATCATGCGCGACGAGGCCCACGGCAGCTACCGCAGGCAGCTCGCCGAGCACGCCGAGGAGGAGCTCGCGTGAGGGTCCAGCTCATCGCGCAGGAGGTCTGGAACGGCCTGCGCCGCAACCTCTCGGTCGTCGTCTCCGTCGTGCTCGTCACGTTCATCTCGCTCTCGTTCGTGGGCGCGGCGATCCTGCTGCAGATGCAGATCAACCAGATGAAGGGCTTCTGGTACGACCGGGCCCAGGTGGGCATCTACTTCTGCGGACCGGTCGACTCGACCGACACGTGCACGCAGACCGCCGCGACCTCCGAGCAGATCCAGTCCGTGCGGGACACGCTCTCGAGCGGCGCCATCGCCCCCTACGTGGCCGACGTGCAGTTCGAGGACCGGCAGCTCGCCTACGAGCACTTCATCGAGCAGTTCGGCGGCACGGCGAGCGCCGACTTCGCGAGCCCCGAGACGATGAACGAGGCGCTCTGGGTGCGGCCCACGTCGCCGCAGGACGC
Organism: uncultured Actinomycetota bacterium; assembly: GCA_963803465.1. Taxonomy (GTDB): domain Bacteria; phylum Actinomycetota; class Actinomycetes; order Actinomycetales; family Microbacteriaceae; genus Agrococcus. Next base: position 195,241 of record CAWDMS010000004.1, on the reverse strand, counting down.
CGACCTCATCCGGGAGGCGACGACGGCGCTCCCGGGGGTGCTGGAGGTGCGCGACCAGCGTGCGCTGCTCGAGCCGATCTTCCAGGTGCTGAACACCGCGAGCCTCGCGGCGATCGGCGTGGCCGTGCTCATGCTGGTCGCCGCGGTGCTGCTCATCTCGACGACCATCCGGCTCTCCGCGTTCTCGCGAAAACGGGAGCTCGGGATCATGCGCCTGGTGGGCGCGTCGAACCGCTTCATCCAGACGCCGTTCATCATCGAGGGCGTCGTCGCGGCGCTCATCGGTGCGGTGCTGGCCGCGCTGGCGGTGCTGGGCGTGGTCCACTTCGTGCTGCAGGGCTACGTCGCGCCGATGCTGCAGACGATCGCGATCGTCAACCTCGACGATGCGCTCGTGGTCGCGCCCGTGCTCATCGGCATCGGCGTGCTCTTCGCGGGCGTCGCGGCGGCCGTCGCCATCCGGCGGTACTTGAAGATCTGATCGCCCGCTAGACTGGGCGGCTGCCCGACGGTCGGGCACACACGATCCGGGAGCGAGCCATGCCGCGCGAACAGGGCCAGAAGGTCGTGGCGCAGAACCGCAAGGCGCGCCACGACTACACGATCGAGGACCGCATCGAGGCGGGCCTCGTGCTCACGGGCACCGAGGTGAAGTCGCTGCGCGCCGGTCGGGCGTCGCTCGTCGACGGCTACGCCTTCATCGAGTACGGCGAGGCCTGGCTCGACGCCGTGCACATCGCCGAGTACGGCCAGGGCACGTGGACGAACCATCCGCCGCGCCGCAAGCGCAAGCTGCTGCTGCACCGCGCCGAGATCGAGAAGCTGGCGGCGAAGGTCTCGCAGGGCGGCTACACGCTCGTGCCGCTCTCGCTCTACTTCTCCGACGGCCGAGCCAAGGTCGAGCTCGCCGTCGCGAAGGGCAAGAAGGAGTACGACAAGCGGCACGCGCTGCGCGAGCGCCAGGACAAGCGCGAGGCCGAGCGCGCCATGCGGACCCGCAACCGCCTGAACGAGTGACCCTCGCCGCCTCCGCGCGGTTCGACAATCGCCTGCCCAGGCGCTTGGATGGTGGCGCCGGCAGGATTCACCCAGGGCCCTCCGGCGGAAGGTGACATGCGAGTCGGCATCCTCACGTCCGGCGGCGACTGCCCCGGTCTCAACGCAGTGATCCGCGCCGCCGTGCTCACGGGCATGGTGCACCACGGCCTCGAGTTCGTCGGCATCCGCGACGGCTACCGCGGCCTCGTCGAGGGCGACGTGCGCATGCTCAACCGCTCGTCGGTGCGCGGCACGTCCCGCATCGGCGGCACGATCCTCGGCACGAGCCGCACCAACCCGTACGAGCACCCGAACGGCGGCGCCGCGAGCATCGCGAAGACCCTCGATCGGCTCGGCGTCGACGCGGTCATGGCCATCGGCGGCGAGGGCACCCTCGCGGCCGCGAACCGCCTCGCCGACGACGGCCTCCCGATCGTGGGCGTGCCGAAGACGATCGACAACGACCTCGACGCCACCGACTACACGTTCGGCTTCGACACCGCGGTGCAGATCGCGACCGAGGCGGGCGACCGGCTCCGCACCACCGGCGACTCGCACATGCGCTGCATGGTGCTCGAGGTCATGGGCCGGCACGTCGGCTGGATCGCGCTCCACACCGGCATCGCGACCGGCGCCCACGTGACGCTCATCCCCGAGCAGCCCAGGTCGATCGAGTGGATCTGCGAGTACGTGCAGTCCGTCTACGACCGCCGTCGCGCGCCGCTCGTCGTCGTCTCCGAGGGCTTCAAGCTCGAGGGGATGGACGAGGAGTACTCCCGCAAGGGCGTCGACGCGTCGAACCGGCCGCGGCTCGGCGGCATCGGCGAGCTCATCGCCCCCATGATCGAGGAGCGCACCGGCATCGAGTCGCGCTCGACCGTGCTCGGCCACATCCAGCGCGGCGGGGCGCCGAGCGGCGCCGACCGCGTGCTCGCCACCCGCTTCGGGCTCGCCGCGATCGACGCGATCATCGCCGGGGCGTGGGGGAGCATGGTGTCGCTGCGCGGCACCGAGATCGTGCGCGTGCCGATGTCGGATGCGCTCGGCGAGCTGAAGCGCGTGCCCGACCACCGCTACCGCGAGGCGGAGATGCTCTTCGGCTGAGGCTCGCCCGGCCGTCTCGGGCGGCTCACGTCCGCAGTACGATCCGTGGCCGCGGTGGGCGGTCGACGACTGCGACGCGCGGCGGCCGGCTCGCCCGCCCGCGCGCGAGCGGTCGCACGCGCCGCGCCAGTGCGTGCTCGAGCATCCGCCCTGCGGCCCGCTCCGTCGACCCGCGGCGAGACGGCGGCCGGGTCGTGAGCACCGCATCCGGCAGCGGCATCGCGAGCGGGCGCGACGCCTCGGCAGCGAGCAATGCACCGGCGGTCGTGACGGCCGGTGCCGTGGTCGGCGTCGGGCGGCGCACGGGCTGCAGCATCGACACCACCCGCCAGCCACCCGGGCGAGGCCCCGCGCGCTCGACGCGCAACCGTCCGGCATGCACCTCGTGGTGGTGGTACGCGCACAGGAGGATGCCGTTGTCGACATCGGTCGGGCCGCCGAGCTGCCACGGCACGATGTGGTGCGCCTCGCACCACGCGGGCGGCATCCTGCACCCGGGGGCGCGGCAGCCGCGATCGCGAGCAGCGAGCGCGCGGCGCTGGGCGCGCGAGAACAGCCGCTGCTCGCGTCCGAGGGCCAGCACGTGGTGGCAGTCGTCGACGACGGCCGCCTGGACCGCCGCGTCGCAGAGCAGCGTGCCGATCGTCTCGATCGGCAGGAGGTCGCCGGTGTGCTCGATCCGCAGCGTCCGCTCCCGATGCGGAGCGCCCTCCAGGTAGGCGCGGAGCGCGTCGATGCTGCCGGTGAGCACGAGCGTCGGAGCCTCACCGCCGACGGTCGGCGCGTCGCCCGAGCGGGCGTGGGCGACGACGAGGCCGACGAGCACGTCGTGCTGCTGCTGAGCGAGCGACCGGTCGTCCTCCCGTTGCGTGTCATCCGCCTGCGCGTCGCCCTGCGATGCGTCGGCGTCCGGGTCGTCGAACCGCACCCGCACGCGCGGCCCCGTGTACGCGTCGAGCACCGCCTTGATCGCGGCGCCCTGCTCGGGCGGACACACGAGGCTGAGGTGCCACATGCCGTCGCCGCGGCGGCCCATGCGCAGCGACCGCATGGCGCGCTGGCGCTCGGCGCCGGGCAGCACCCCGTCCGGGTCGAGCACTGCGGCGTAGGCGCGAGCCTGCACGGTGATGAGCTCCGGGCCGAGCGGCGCACTCGGATCGGTGGCGGCGTCGACGAGCCGGCCCTCCACCCACGCCAGCTCGGCGACGTCGGCACGAGGTGCCGCCTGTTCGAGCGTCTGCACGATGGCCTGCGCCTGCGCGAGCGTCAGGTCGCCCCGGTCGAGCGCGGCGGCCGTGCTCGGGTAGGCGGCGGGCATCCGGACGCCGGAGAAGCCGGTCGTCGCCGTCGTCGAGGCGGCGATCGCGAGCAGCTCGCCCGCGTGCCGCTCGCGGATGCCGAAGATCGCGGCCAGCGCAGCCCTGGTGCTGCGATGGCCGAGCCGGCGGCTCAGCGCCTCGTCGACCGCACCCCTCGAACGCTCCGCCAGCTCGGCGGCGAGCCGCACGCGGTGCGCATCGACCACGCGAGCGAGCTCGGCCGCGCTCACGAGCAGCGCGCCGACCTCGTCGTCGGATGCGGACACGAGCTCGCGGCAGTCGGCGAGCACGGCGCGCGCGGTCTCGACCGCCGCCCGTGCCCGCTCGATCCGATCCATCGTCGCCTCCTCGCTCGCGAGGATGGTAGGCGTGGCCACCCACATGGGCCGCCGCCTTGCTCAACGGTGCGCGGCCGCGGTATCGTGGTGGGCTGGCCTCGCCAGCGCGCCGGAGGCATCCGGCCTTCACAACTCCACAGCGTGCGACTCGCACCCAGCACGGGGATGATCGGTTTCGACATCGTCTGGTTGCTGCGGGAAGCGGGTAGAGGATGCAGGGTTATCTCTTGAACGCTCCCTGCAAAACCATAGGTGCCAATGCAAAGCGCACCGACTTCGCCCTCGCTGCTTAAGCGAGCCTGAAGTCCGTCAGGCCGGAGACGCCCTCGCTCCGGACCCTGGCGTCATCTTGAGGGATTGCTGCGATGCTGCGTCACAGGGCATCGCGGGACTTGAACTGTGACTGGGCTCGTCGACCTAGGTGCTCAGGACAAAGGTCGGAGCCGAGCAGAACGCCTTCCCTGAGCTGCACCCGGAGAATCCGCACGATATGAGCGTTGGACGGGGGTTCGATTCCCCCCATCTCCACCATTCGGGCTGCGAGTCGCACGTTGTGAGTCCTCTCGCGGCACGTTCGCCATGCCCTCGTCGCCGGCCGCCGCGGACGGCTGCCCCCGACCGCGACCGCCACTACGCTGGTGATCCATCGACGCTGCGAGGAGGCAATGGCGTGAGCGAGTACCGGGTCACCGATCCCTACACCGGCCAGGTCGTCAAGGAGTTCCCGACCGCGACGGACGACGACGTGCGCGCGCGCCATCGAGCGCGCGCACGCCGCCTACGAGCCGTGGCGCGCCACGCCGCTCGCGGAGCGCGCGGCCGTCCTCGGCCGGGCCGCCGACGCGTTCGCGTCGCGATCGCGGGAGCTCGCGGAGATCATCCGCACCGAGATGGGCAAGCCGCTCGCGCAGGGCATCTCGGAGGCCGAGTTCTCGGGCGAGATCATCCAGTACTACGCCGACAACGCCGAGCGCTTCCTCGCCGACGAGGTGCTCGAGGTGCGCACCGGCGTCGACGCGCGCATCCGCAAGTCGCCGCAGGGCGTGATCCTCGGCATCATGCCGTGGAACTTCCCCTACTACCAGGTCGCGCGGTTCGCGTTCCCGAACCTCATGCTCGGCAACACGGTGCTGCTCAAGCACGCGCCGCAGTGCCCGTGGTCGGCGACCGTGATCGCCGAGATCCTCGAGGAGGCGGGGCTGCCGGCCGGCGCCTACGAGAACATCTTCGCCACCAACGCGCAGATCGGCGAGATCGTCATCCCCGACCCGCGCGTGCGCGGCGTCTCCCTCACCGGCTCCGAGCGCGCCGGCGCCGCGGTCGCCGAGATCGCCGGCCGCCACCTGAAGAAGGTCGTGCTCGAGCTCGGCGGCTCCGACCCGTTCATCGTGCTGTCGGCCGACGACCTCGATGCGGTCGTCGAGGCGGCGGTCGAGACGCGGATGGAGAACTCCGGCCAGTCCTGCAACGCCTCGAAGCGCTTCATCGTCATCGACGAGCTCTACGACGACGTTCTCGACGAAGCTCGCCGAGGCGATCACGGCGCTGCCGGTCGGCGAGCCCGAGGACGAGGACGCGCTCGTGGGCCCGCTCTCGTCGCAGGCCGCTGCCGACCGGCTGCGCGAGCAGACGACCTCGGCCGTCGCGGAGGGTGCGCAGGTGCTCGCCGGCGAGCTCGGCGAGACCGGTGACGCGCGCGTCCGACCGGCCCTGCTCGGCGGCGTCACCGACGACATGGAGGCGTACCGCGAGGAGCTGTTCGGCCCGGTCGGCACCGTCTACCGCGCGACGGACGTCGACGACGCCGTGCGGATCGCGAACGACACGCCCTTCGGGCTCGGCTCCCGCGTGTGGTGCACCGACCCGGAGCTCGCGCTGGCCGTCGCCGACCGGCTCGACGCGGGCATGGTCTCGCTCAACGGCGCCGGCGCCGAGGACTTCGACATGCCGTTCGGCGGCACGAAGCGCTCGGGCTTCGGCCGCGAGCTCGGCCCCCACGGCATGGAGGAGTTCATGAACAAGAAGCTCATCGTCGGCTGACCCGCTCGGCACGGCGGCGATCGCCGAGCTACGCGATCGCCGCCTGCACCACCGCGCCGTAGCGGCGCACGAGCTCGTCCCGGTCGGCGCCGAGCGCTTCGTCGCCCACCGCCCAGAGCGCGTAGAGGATCCCGCCGGCCGCGGCGGCCGCGAGCCGGGCACGCAGGTCGGCGCGCTCCCCGCCCAGCCGGGCGCGGAGCGGCCCGACGAACGACGTCTCGTGGGCGGCGCGCAGGCTCGAGCCGATGCCGGCCGCGTCGCTGGCCCGCAGCAGTGCCAGGAAGGCGCCCCGGGTGTCGCCGCGCGCGTCGAGCAGCGCTGCGACGCACCGCTCGCCGAACGTCTCGAGCGGTCCCGCGAGCGTCGCGGCCCACACGTCGGCGAGCGCCGAGGGACGCACCGCGGCGAGGAACAGCGCCTCCTTCGAGCCGAAGCGTCGGATGACGATCGCCGGGTCGACGTCGGCGGCGGTCGCGATGTCGCGCACCGTGGTGCCCGCGTACCCGCGCTCGGCGAAGAGACCAGCTGCGGCGGCCGCGATCGCGTCGCTGCCGGTCGCAGCGCGCATCAGACGACCGTGCCGACCATCGGATGCCCCTCGGACGCCCACCGCGCGGTGCCGCCCGCGACGTTCACCGCGTCCAGCCCCTGCTGCTCGAGGTACGCGACGACCTGCGCGCTGCGGCCGCCCGACCGGCAGATGATCGCGGCGCCGTCGGGCACCTCGGCGAACCGGGCCACGACCTCGCCCATCGGGATGTGGATCGCGCCGTCGACGTGCCCCGCCTGCCACTCGTGCGGCTCGCGCACGTCGACGATCGGGCGGTCCTGGACCTCGGCGGGGGAGATGTCGCGCATGGATCCACGCTAGCGCGGCACCGGCAGCCGGGGCATGATGACCGGCATGGACGTGCGCAGCTGCATCTGGTTCGACGGCAGGATCGAGGAGGCCGCGCGGTTCTACGTGTCGCTCGTGCCCGGTTCCGAGCTCGGGGCGGTCTCCCGCTACCCCGACGACAGCGCCTTCCCCGGACCCGACCCCGGGGCGGCACTCACCGTGGACTTCACGCTCGCGGGCGTGCCCTACCAGCTGCTCAACGGCGGACCGGAGTTCCCGCTCACCGAGGCGTTCTCGATCGTGCTCATCGTCGACGGGCAGGAGGAGGTCGACCGCCTCTGGGACGCGCTCACCGCCGACGGCGGCCAGGAGTCGGTGTGCGGCTGGTGCAAGGACCGCTTCGGGCTGTCCTGGCAGGTCGTGCCGCGCCGCTTCGTGGAGCTCATGGAGGGGCCGCACGCCGGTGCCGTCTCCGGCGCGCTCATGCAGATGCGCAAGATCGACATCGCCGAGCTCGAGGCCGTCGCCGCGAACGGCTAGGCCGCGTCAGCGCGCGAGCCGGGCGAGCAGCTGCGGGTGCAGCAGCCCGTTGGAGGCGAGCGCGGAGCCGTGCCACGGGCCGAGGTCCCCGCCGATCGACGTGAACGTGCCGCCGGCCTCCTCGATGACGGGCACGAGCGCCGCCATGTCGTAGGGCTTCAGGTCGAACTCGGCGACGGCGTCGATGGTGCCCTCGGCGAGCAGCATGTAGCTCCACGCGTCGCCGTAGGAGCGGGCGCGCCACACGTCGCGCTGCAGCGCCACGAGGTCGTCGATCCTGCCCGCGCCGTCCCAGCCCTGGATCGCGTTGTACGAGAGCACCGCATCCGACAGCTGCTCGACCTTCGACACGTGGATCTGCCGCGGCTTCGCCGGGTCGGTCCACGCGCCCTGCCCCTGCGCCGCCCACCAGCGGCCGCCGAGCGCGGGCGCGGAGACGACGCCGACGACCGGGTGGTGGTCGACGACGAGGGCGATGAGCGTCGCCCAGATCGGTGCGCCGCGCAAGTAGTGGGCGGTGCCGTCGATCGGGTCGACGATCCACTGGCGCTCGGCGTCGCCGGTCGAGCCGAACTCCTCGCCGAAGATCGCGTCGTCGGGTCGCTCGGCCTGCAGCATGTCGCGGATGCGCTGCTCGACCGCGCGGTCGGCGTCCGTGACGTGCGTGGTGTCGGCCTTCGTCGTCACCACCAGGTCCTGCGCGCGGAAGCGCGCCATGGCGATGGCGTCCGCGGCGTCCGCCATCCGCAGCGCCAGGTCGAGGTCGTCGTCGTACCGGGTCACGGCTCCAGCGTACGGTGCGCCGCGACCGCCCGGCAGGTGGCAGTCGCCGCCGTCACTCCTGGTGGCGCTGCTCGCGGATCGCGACGAGCGTGCCCAGCAGCCGCTGCATCGACTCCACCCGACGCGGGGCGAGCCGGCCGTCGGCGGCCGCGATCGAGAGCTCGCAGTAGTCCTCCTCCACGAGGTGGGAGCAGCCGCGCGGGCAGTCGTCGGCGACCGCGGCGAGGTCGGGGAAGCCGCGCAGCACGTTGGCCGTGGAGACGTGGCCGAGGCCGAACGAGCGCACGCCCGGCGTGTCGATGATCCAGCCGTCGCCGAGCTTGAACGACACCGTCGACGATGACGTGTGGCGGCCGCGACCGGTGACCGCGTTCACGTGCCCGACCGCGCGCATCGCGCTCGGCACGAGCGCGTTGACGAGGGTCGACTTGCCGACGCCGGAGTGCCCGACGGCGACGGTCGTGTGCCCGTCGAGCCGCTGCCGCAGCGCCTCCACCGGCGGGTCGTCGAGCGACGAGCGCCACACCTCGATGTCGAGGCCCTCGAAGAGCGCGAGGAACGGCTCCGGATCGGCGACGTCGGTCTTCGTGAGCACCATGATCGGCGTGATGCCCGCATCGAGCGCGGCGACCAGGTAGCGGTCGACGAGCCGCGGGCGCGGCTCCGGGTCGGCGGCGGCGACCACCATGAGCATGAGGTCGGCGTTCGCGACGATGATGCGCTCGATCACGTCGGTGTCGTCGGCGGAGCGGCGCAGCACCGTCGCGCGCGGCTGGATGCGCACGATGCGCGCGAGCGTGCCCGTCTCGCCGGTCGCGTCCCCGACGACGTCGACCCGGTCGCCCGGCCACGATCGACTGCTTGCGCAGCTCCCGGGCGCGCGCGGCGGTGACGATCGCCTCGTCGCCCTCGCCGAGCCGCACCGCGAGCGTGTAGCGGCCGCGGTCGACGGCGGTGACGATGCCCGTGATGGCGCTCTCGTGCTCGGGCCGCTGCTTCGAGCGCGGCCGGTTCGCCTTCGGGTTCGGCCGCTCCCGCACGCTCGACTCGTCGTACTCCTCGTACGGCTCCTCGTAGTCGTTCAGCCAGCTCATGCGAGCATCGCCGCCCACAGCTCCGGGAACTCGGGGATGGTCTTCGCGGTCGCGCCGATGTCGTCGACCTCGACGCCCGGCACGCGCAGGCCGATCACCGCGCCGGCGGTGGCGATGCGGTGGTCGTCGAAGGCGCGCCAGGGGCCGCCGGCGAGCGGTGCGGGCTCCACGCGGATGCCGTCGGGGAGCGCGACCGCGATGCCGCCGAGCGCCTCGATGTCCTCGACGAGCGCCCGGATGCGGTCGGTCTCGTGGCCGCGGATGTGGCCGATGCCCGTCACCTCCACGGGACCCGCGGCGAGCGCGCCGAGCGCCACGATGGTCGGCGCGAGCTCGCCCGCCGCGTGCAGGTCGAGCGTCGCCCCCGGGATCGTGCCGCCGACCGCCTCGACGGTGAGCACGCCGTCGGCGACCGTCGACGTCGCGCCGAACGGCGCGAGCAGCTCCGGCAGCAGGCGCCCGACCTGCGTGGTCTGCGCGGGCCAGCCGTCGAGCACGACGCGGCCGCCCACGGCGACCACCGCGGCCAGGAACGGCGCGGCGTTCGACAGGTCGGGCTCGATCTGCTCGTCGAGCGGTGCGATGGGTCCGGGCTCGACGCGCCAGGACGCCTCGCCGGTCGCATCGCGCGTCGACGCCGCGCTGCCGCAGCGCTCGCGAGCGTCATCTCGATGTGGGGGAGCGACGGCAGCCGCGCGCCGCGGTGGTGCAGCGTCAGGCCCTCGTCGAAGCGGGCGGCGACGAGCAGCAGCGCCGACACGAACTGGCTCGAGGCGCTCGCGTCGATCGTGAGCTCCCCGCCGCGGACGGCGCCGGCGCCGTGCACGACGAACGGGAGGCGCGCATCCGCCGCCTCGACCTCGACGCCGAGGCCGCGCAGGGCGGCGATCGTCTGATCCATCGGGCGCTCGCGGGCGTGCGGGTCGCCGTCGAAGGCGACCGCGCCGTCGCCGAGCGCCGCCATGATCGGCAGGAAGCGCATCGCGGTGCCGGCCAGCCCGCAGTCGATCGCGGTGCCGCCCACGACCGGCCCGGGCGTGACGACGAGGTCGGGGCCGAAGCGGCCGTCACCGGGGGCCTCGCGGATGTCGGCGCCGAGCGCGCGCAGCCCCGCGGCCATGATCGTCGCGTCGCGGCTGCGCAGCGGCCGGTGGAGCGTGCTGGGCCCTTCGGCGAGCGCCGCGAGCAGCAGCGCGCGGTTCGTCAGGCTCTTCGAGCCGGGCAGCTGCACGCGCGCGTCCAGGCGGGCGTGCGCCGTCGGCGCGGTCCATGGGCGGGAATGATCTGAAGCGGGCATCGGTTGCAATCTATCGGTCAGGAAGCCAGCCGAGGAGGTACCCGTGCCGATCGCCACGCTCTCGAGCGCGCCGACGTCGACCCTCGACGCGCGGGCCTCGACAGTAGACTCACCGGCGATGACAAGCGACCAGACCGACGCCGCGAAGCGCGACGACTTCGTCGAGCAGGCCATGCAGTACGCCGACCAGCTCTACGGCGCCGCGATGCGCATGACGCGCAACCCCGCCGACGCCGCCGACCTCGTGCAGGAGACGCTGCTCAAGGCCTACGCCGCGTACGGCTCGTACAAGCAGGGCACGAACCTGCGCGCCTGGCTGTACCGCATCCAGACCAACACCTACATCAACACCTACCGCAAGCAGCAGCGCCGCCCGTTCGAGGCGCCGCTCGACGACCTCGAGGACTGGCAGATCGGTGACGCCGAGTCGTTCACCGCCACGTCGTCGCGGAGCGCCGAGGCCGAGGCCATCCACCGCATGCCGTCCGGGATCGTGAAGGACGCGCTCCAGCAGGTGCCGGTCGACTTCCGCATGGCGGTCTACTGGGTCGACGTCGAGGGCCTCAGCTACGCCGAGACCGCCGAGGTCATGGAGTCGCCGGTCGGCACCGTGATGAGCCGGCTGCACCGCGGTCGCAAGCTGCTGCGCGGCCTGCTCGCCGACTACGCCAGGGAGCAGGGCATCGCTGTGCAGGACGAACCCGTGAAGGAGAAGAAGCCGTGAGCGACACTCTCGAGGCCAAGAAGGACTGCACCGAGGCGCGCGCCGCGCTCGAGGAGTTCCTCCACAACGAGCTGTGCGCCGAGGACGCTGCCGACGTGCGCGCGCACCTCGCGACCTGCGAGGAGTGCTCGGCCGAGCATCACGTGGGCGAGATGCTCACCTCGGCGCTGCAGGGCGCCTGCCGCGACCGCGCCCCGGAGGAGCTGCGAGCGAAGCTGCTCGAGAGCCTCCGCGCCGCGCGCGACCAGCACGCCTGACGCGGGCATGCGCAGAGGCGGGCACCCCGGGGTGCCCGCCTCTGCGCTTCTCGCCGCGATCGGCCTCAGGCCGCGATCCGGTCGAGCTCCTCGTCCTCGACGGGCGCGGCGGCCGCGGCGGCCTGCGTCGGGATCGAGCCGGTCGTGGGGCGCTCGACGCCGTCGCCCAGGTACCGCTCCGTGCCCGCGAGCGTCAGGAACGCCGGGTACGTGTCCTCCAGCGCGATCTCGCGGAACAGCGCGATCGCCTCGCGGAAGCGGTTGCCGGGCGCCGGGTCGAGCTCGGCGCGGAGCTCGTCGACGACGCCCTCGCAGCGCTCGCGCGTGACGGTGCGGCCGTCCGACGTGACGGACTCGTTGTGGATCCACTGCCACACCTGCGAGCGGGAGATCTCGGCGGTCGCCGCGTCCTCCATCAGCGAGTGGATCGCGACGGCGCCGTGGCCGCGCAGCCACGCCTCCATGTAGCGGATGCCGATCTCGATGTTCGAGCGGAGTCCCGCGTCGGTGATCTCGCCGGGCGTGGTCGACAGGTCGAGCAGCGCCGCGCCGTCCACCGGCACGTCCTCCCGCGAGCGGTCGAGCTGGTGCGGCCGGTCGCCGAGCACGGCGTCGAAGGCGTCGCGGCACGTCGACACGAGTCCCGGGTGCGCGACCCAGGAGCCGTCGAAGCCGTCGCCGGCCTCGCGCGCCTTGTCGGCCGCGACCGCCGCGAGCGCCCGCTCGGTGGCCTCCGGGTCCTTCGCGCTCGGCACGAACGCGGCCATCCCGCCGATCGCGTGCGCTCCTCGCCGGTGGCACGCGCGCACGAGCTGCTCGGTGTAGGCCCGCATGAACGGCGCCGTCATCGTCAGCTGCGCGCGGTCGGGGAGGACGAAGCCGGGCCCACGGAGCCGGAAGGCCTTGATCATCGAGAACAGGTAGTCCCACCGGCCGGCGTTCAGCCCGGCGGAGTGGTCGCGCAGCTCGAACAGGATCTCCTCCATCTCGAACGCCGCCGTGATCGTCTCGATGAGCACGGTCGCGCGGATCGTCCCCTGCGGGATGACGAGCAGGTGCTGCGCCATGACGAACACCTCGTTCCACAGGCGAGCCTCGGTGTGGCTCTCGAGCTTCGGCAGGTAGAAGTACGGGCCGCGGCCGCGCGCGATGAGCTCGTCGGCGTTGTGGAAGACGTGCAGGCCGAAGTCGACGAGCGCGCCCGACATGGGCACGCCGTCCACGAGGATGCGGTGCTCGTCCAGGTGCCAGCCGCGCGGCCGCACCACGATCGTCGGGGTGTCGGTCGCGGTCACCCGGTACGCCTTGCCCTCGGCGCTCGTGAAGGCGATCGAGCCGCGGATCGCGTCCTGCAGGTTGACCTGGCTCGCGATGACGTTGCGCCACAGCGGGCTGGACGAGTCCTCGCAGTCGGCGAGCCAGACCTTCGCGCCGGAGTTGAGGGCGTTGATCGTCATCTTGCGCTCGATCGGCCCGGTGATCTCGACGCGGCGGTCCTCGAGGCCGGGTGCGGGCGGTGCGACCCGCCAGCTGCCGTCCTCGCGGATGCGCCGGGTCTGCTCGAGGAACCGGGGCGCGTCGCCGTCGGCGAACGCGGCGCGGCGCTTCCGACGGATCTGCAGCAGCTGCTGCCGGGTCGGCTCGAAGCGGTCGTGCAGCTGGAGCAGGAACGCGAGCGCGTGCTCGGTGAGGACGCGGTCCTGGCCCTCTGCGGTGTCGGTGATGCGGATGCGGTCGTCCATGATCGTCTCCTCCTCCTGGTTCAGTGGAACTGCTCGGACTCGGTGGAGCCCGCGAGCGCGAGCGTCCCCGAAGCGGGGTTGAGGGCGGTCGCGACGAGGTCGAACCAGCCGGTGCCGACCTCGCGCTGGTGCTTCGTGGCGGTGTAGCCCTGCGCCTCCGCGGCGAACTCGCGCTCCTGCAGGTCGACGTAGGCGGTCATGTGCTCGTCGGCGTAGCGCTTGGCGAGGTCGAACATCGAGTGGTTGAGGGCGTGGAAGCCGGCGAGGGTGATGAACTGGAACCGGAAGCCCATCGCGCCCAGCTCGCGCTGGAACGCGGCGATCTGGTCGTCGTCGAGGTGCTTGCGCCAGTTGAACGACGGCGAGCAGTTGTACGCCAGCAGCTGGTCGGGGAACTCCGCCTTGATGCCCTCGGCGAAGGCGCGCGCGACCTCGAGATCGGGCTTGCCGGTCTCCATCCAGAGCAGGTCCGCGTACTCGGCGTAGGCGCGGCCGCGGGCGACGCACGGCTCGATGCCGTTGCGCACCTCGTAGAAGCCCTCGGCGGTGCGCTCGCCGGTCAGGAACGGGCGGTCGCGCTCGTCGACGTCGCTCGTCAGCAGCGTCGCGGCCTCCGCATCGGTGCGGGCGATGATGATGCTCGGCACCCGCTCGACGTCGGACGCCAGGCGCGCCGCGTTGAGGGTGCGGACGTGCTGCTGGGTGGGGATGAGCACCTTGCCGCCCAGGTGGCCGCACTTCTTCTCGGAGGCCAGCTGGTCCTCCCAGTGCACGCCGGCCGCGCCGGCGACGATCATGCTGCGCATGAGCTCGAACGCGTTGAGGGGACCGCCGAAGCCGGCCTCCGCGTCGGCGACGATCGGCGCGAGCCAGTCGGCGACCGTCGGCGTGCCCTCGCTGCGCTCGATCTGGTCGGCTCGCTGCAGCGCGTTGTTGATGCGGCGCACGACCGCCGGCACCGAGTTCGCCGGGTAGAGCGACTGGTCCGGGTACGTCTGGCCCGACAGGTTGGCGTCCGCGGCGACCTGCCAGCCGGAGAGGTAGATCGCCTCGAGGCCCGGCGCGCACCTGCTGCACCGCCTGGTTGCCGGTCAGCGCGCCCAGGGCGCGCACCGGCGTCTCGTCCGCGTGCAGGCGCTCGAAGAGGCGCTCGGCGCCGCGGCGGGCGAGCGTGTGCTCCTCGACGACGGAGCCGCGCAGCCGGACGACGTCGGCCGCGGTGTAGTCGCGGGCGATGCCGCTCCAGCGGGCGTCGGCCGCCCACTCGAGCTCGAGCTCGGCGGCCTCGGTCGCCATCGCGTCCTGACGGTGGGTCGTGGGCTGCTCGGTCATGGTGTCCTCCTGTGGGGTGGGTCTCGTCCCACTGTGCAGGCAGGAATGCGACGAGCGATCGGGATATGAGAGTGAAGATGTGCATTCCTGCCACGCTGCGCAGATGTGCCGTACAGTGCTCGCATGGCCGAGCAGCGCACCACCTCCTGGGATCGACCGACGCGGTCGGCGCCGACGCCGCAGCCGGTCGACGCGCTGCAGCTGGGCAAGTCGCTGCGGCACGCGAGGAAGGCCGCCGGGCTGACGCTCGACGCCGTGCACGACGCGGTCGGCCTCGCGCCCTCGCAGCTCTCCGGGGTCGAGACCGGCAAGCGCGAGGCGCGCTTCTCGCAGCTCCAGCAGCTCGCCGCGCTGTACGGCGTCACGCTCGAGCAGCTGACGGGCACCGAGCCGCCGTCCCGCCGAGCCGAGCTCGAGCTGCGGCTCGAGCGCGCCATGCAGTCGTCGACCTGGCAGCAGAAGCGGCTGCCGAGGATGCGCATCTCACCGCGCACGCCGGACGACGTGCTCGAGACGATGCTCGCGCTCGTGGACGAGCTCGACCGCGCCGCCGAGGAGCGGGTCGCGACCCCGGAGGAGGCCCGCCGCGCCAACACGCAGCTGCGCGCCGAGATGCGGGCGCGCGACAACCACTTCCCGGAGATCGAGGCGGAGGCGGCGGCGATGCTCGCCCGCGTCGGCTACCAGTCGGGGCCGCTGTCGCAGCACCTCATCGCGGCGATCACGGAGCGGCTCGGCTTCAGCGTGCACCACGTCGGCGACCTGCCGCACTCGACGCGCTCGGTGACCGACCTGAAGCGCAAGCGCATCTACCTCTCCCGCTCGAGCCGCATCGACCACGACCCCCGCTCGGTGCTGCTGCAGGCGCTCGGGCACCACGTGCTCGGCCACGCGGTGCCGGCCGACTACGGCGGGTTCCTCCGGCAGCGCATCGAGACGAACTACTTCGCCGCCGCGCTGCTCATGCCCGAGCGCGCGGCCGTCGACTTCCTCGGCGCGGCGAAGGCGGAGCGGCAGCTCGCGATCGAGGACCTGCGCGATGCCTTCGCCGTCTCCTACGAGACGGCGGCGCACCGGCTCACGAACCTCGCGACCGTGCACCTGGGCATCCCGCTGCACTTCCAGAAGGTGCACGAGTCGGGCATCATCTACAAGGCCTACGAGAACGACGGCGTGACGTTCCCGGCCGACCACACCGGGGCGATCGAGGGGCAGCCGGTGTGCAAGCGCTGGACGAGCCGCGAGGTGTTCGACGTCGCCGACAAGGTGAACGCGTTCGAGCAGTACACCGAGACGCCGGCCGGCACGTTCTGGTGCACCGCGATGACGGAGCGCAGCGCGGCGGGGGAGTTCTCGCTCTCGATCGGCGTGCCGTTCTCGCAGGCGAAGTGGTTCCGCGGGCGCGCCACGAAAGAGCGCTCGGTGTCGCGCTGCCCCGACCCATCGTGCTGCCGCACCCCGCCGGCCGAGCTCGCCCAGGCGTGGGCGGGGCAGGCGTGGCCGAGCGCGAGGGCGCACTCGCACCTGCTCGCGGCGCTGCCGCCGGGCGCGTTCCCGGGCGTCGACGAGACCGAGGTGTACAGCTTCCTCGCCGCGCGGGACTGACCGGCGTCAGTCCGCCCGCACGAGTCCCTCGCGCTCCTCGCGGTAGCGCTCGCCCGAGTCCGGGCAGACCCACGCGTCCCCATCCGCGACGAGGCGCCTGCCCGACCGCCCGACCCAGCCGACCCGGCGGGCCGGCACCCCGACCACGAGCGCGTGATCGGGCACATCCGCGGTCACCACCGCACCGGCCGCGACGAGCGCCCACTTGCCGATGGAGACCGGCGCGATGCACACGGCGCGGGCGCCGATGGACGCGCCGTCGCCGATCGTCACGCCGACGGAGACCCAGTCCTCGGCGCCCTTGACGCTCAGGTCGGGGTTCGCCGCCCGCGGGAACTCGTCGTTCGTGAGGACCGCTCCCGGTCCGATGAAGACCCCGTCGCCGAGCCGCGCCGGCTCGTAGACGAGCGCGTAGTTCTGCAGCTTGCACGCGTTGCCCATCACGACGTCCGGACCGACGTAGGCGCCTCGCCCGACGTTGCAGTCGTCGCCCAGCCGCGCGCCCTCGCGCACCTGCGCGAGGTGCCACACGCGCGTGCGGGCGCCGAGGCGCGCGGTGGGCGCGACATCGGCGGTCGGCTGGACCACGGGTTCGTCGGACATCCGCGCCTCCTGGTTCTCGAACACTGTTCCTCAATCCTCAAGATCATGCCAGGTGCCGCCCAGCACGCTGACACGGCCGCGATCCCGGGCTAGATTCCGAGCGCGGGCAAGTCTGCCGCATTCGACATTGTGCATGGGCGCCGTCGTCCGTCCGCGGAGGGCTCCGAGGCGAGCGCTCGTCACGCGCTGAAGGGGTCGACATGAACGATCGGTCGCGGGTCGCCGTCGTCGGCGCGGGATATTGGGGGCCGAACCTCGCGCGCAACTTCCGGGCGAGCGCCGACTGGGACCTCGCGGCGATCTGCGACCTCGACGTCGAGCGCGCGCAGCGCGTGGCCGACAGGGTCGGCGGAGTGCCGGTGACGGCCGAGCCTCGACGAGGTGCTCGCCGACCCGATCGATCGACGCCGTCGCGATCGCGACGCCGGCGCGCACGCACCACCCGATCGTGCTCGCGGCGCTCGAGGCCGGCAAGCACGTGATCGTCGAGAAGCCGCTCGCCGACACGCGCGAGCGCGGGCGTCGAGATGGTCGAGCGCGGCGCGGCGACCGCGGCCTCGTCCTGATGGCCGACCACACGTACTGCTACACGCCCGCCGTGCTGAAGATCCGCGAGCTGATCGCGGAGGGCTTCCTCGGCGACATCCTCTTCGTCGACAGCGTGCGGATCAACCTCGGGCTCATCCAGCCCGACGTCGACGTCTTCTGGGACCTCGCGCCGCACGACCTGTCGATCATGGACTTCGTGCTCCCGGACGGACTGGACGTCGACGTCGGTCTCCGCGCACGGCGCCGATCCGCTCGGCACGGGCAAGTCGTGCGTCGGCTACCTCGCGATGCCGCTCGCGGGCGGGGCGATCGCGCACGTGCACGTCAACTGGCTCAGCCCGACGAAGATCCGGCAGATGGTCATCGGCGGCACCAAGCGCACGCTCGTCTGGGACGACCTCAACCCGCAGCAGCGGTCAGCGTCTACGACCGCGGCGTCGACCTCGCGCTGCAGTCGAAGGAGACGGCCGCCGACGCGCGCGCCGCGAACATCTCGTACCGCCTCGGCGACACGTGGGCGCCCGCGCTGCCGGAGCGCGAGGCGCTCGCCGAACGTCGCCGCGGAGTTCGCGGCGTCCATCCGCGAGCGCCGCGACGCGCGCACGAGCGGCGAGTCCGGGCCTCCGCGTGCTGTCGGTGCTCGAGGCGGCCACCGCGCAGCCTCGGCGCCGGCGGCGCGCCGCTGCCCATCGCCGACCGCACGCTCGAGCAAGGAAGATCGCACGTCATGACTCAGCTCGAAGGCGCCAACGTCCTCGTCACCGGCGGCGCCGGAACGATCGGCTCCACGCTCGTCGACCAGCTGCTCGACGCCGGGCGTCGCGCACATCGACGTCCTCGACAACCTCGTGCGCGGCCGCCGCGGCCAACCTCGACGACGCGCTCGCCTCCGGGCGCGTCGAGCTCATCGACGGCGACATCCGCGACGCCGAGCTCGTCGACGAGCTCACCGCCGGCAAGGACGTCGTCTTCCACCAGGCGGCGATCCGCATCACGCAGTGCGCCGAGGAGCCGCGCCTCGCGCTCGAGGTGCTCGTCGACGGAACGTTCAACGTCGTCGAGTCCGCGGCCAAGCACCGGGTCAAGAAGCTCGTCGCGGCATCGAGCGCCTCGGTGTTCGGCATGGCCGAGGAGTTCCCGACGACGGAGCGCCACCACCACCACAACAACGACACGCTCTACGGCGCGGCGAAGTCGTTCAACGAGGGCCTGATCCGCAGCTTCCGCGCGATGCAGGGCCTCGACTACGTCATCCTGCGCTACTTCAACGTGTACGGACCGCGCATGGACGTGCACGGCCTCTACACCGAGGTGCTCGTGCGCTGGATGGAGCGCATCGCCGACGGCAAGCCGCCGCTCATCTTCGGCGACGGACAGCAGACGATGGACTTCGTCTGCGTGCCCGACATCGCGCGCGCCAACGTGCTCGCCGCGCAGAGCGACATCGTCGACGGCGACTACAACATCGCCAGCGGCACGGAGACGAGCCTGCTCGAGCTCGCCGAGGCGCTGCTGCGGGTGATGGGCTCCGACCTCGGCGTCGAGCACGGCCCCGAGCGCGCCGTCAACGGCGTCGCCCGGCGCCTCGCCGACACGACCGCGGCGAAGCGCGACCTCGGGTTCGAGGCGACGATCGGCATCGAGGAGGGCCTGCGCATGCTCGTCGACTGGTGGGCGCCGCTGCGCGACGAGATCGCCGCCGGCCGGACGGTGGTCGCGTCGATGAGCGAGCGCATCAACGTCATGGTCCCCTGGCTCGGCCAGGAGGAGGCGGATGCCGTCGCCGAGGTGATCGCGAGCGGCTGGGTCGCCCAGGGGCCGCGGGTCGCCGCGCTTCGAGCAGGAGTTCGCCGCGGCGATGCAGGCGCCGTTCGCGGTCGCGACGACGCAGCTGCACGACGGCGCTGCACCTGGCGCTCATCGTCGCGGGCATCGGCCCGGGCGACGACGTCGTCGTGCCGTCGTTCTCGTTCATCGCGACGACGAACGCCGTGCGCTACGTCGGCGCGAACCCCGTCTTCGCCGACGTCGACCCGATCACCGGCAACCTCACGGGCGACACGGTCGCGGCGGCGCTCACGCCGCGCACCCGCGCCGTGATCGCGGTCGATCAGGGCGGCGTGCCGGTCGACCTCGACGACATCCGCGTCGGTCACCGACCCGCTGCGGCATCGTCGTGATCGAGGATGCCGCGTGCGGCGCCGGGTCGACGTACAAGGGCCGCCCGGTCGGCGCCGGCGCGGACGATCACCGCGTGGTCGTTCCACCCGCGCAAGCTCCTCACGACCGGCGAGGGCGGCATGCTCACGACCGCACCGCGAGGACTGGGCGGACCGGGCGCGCCACCTGCGCGAGCACGCCATGAGCGTCTCGGCGGCCGATCGGCACGCATCGGTGCTCGCCCCCGCCGGAGGAGTACGCCGAGGTCGGCTACAACTTCCGGATGACCGACCTGCAGGCGGCCGTCGGGCTCGTGCAGCTCGGCCGGCTGCCCGAGATCGTCGCGCGGCGCCGCGAGATCGCGGCGCGCTACCAGGCGGCGATCGCCGACATCGCCGGGCTGCGGGCGGTCGCCGACCCCGCGTACGGCACGGGCAACTTCCAGTCGTTCTGGGTCGAGGTGCTCGACGAGTACCCGACCGACCGCGACGGCCTGCTCGAGGCGCTCGCGCGACGCCGACATCTCGGCGCGGCGCGGCATCATGGCCGCGCACCGCCAGCCGCCGTACCGCGACCTCACGCCCCGAGGCGGGGCTGCCGGTCACCGAGCGCCTCAACGACCGCACGCTCATCCTCCCGGTCTTCCACACGCTGACGGACGCCGATCAGGAGCGTGTGATCGCCGTGCTCCGCGCGCCGGGCGGTGCGTCGGCATGAGCGAGCGGGCTGCTGCTGGTGGGGGCGAGCGGGCTCGCGCGCGAGGTGCTCGCCGCGGGCATGCACCGGCGTCGTCGGCATCCTCGACGACGACGCCGAGCTGCACGGGACGCGAGGTCGCCGGCGTCCCGGTCGTCGGCGCGATCGCGGACGCGGCGAGCGAGCGCGAGGAGCGCTGCTCGTCTGCGTCGGCCCCAGCGTCGGCCGGCGCGACTCGTGCGCCGGCTGCGGCGAGTTCGGCGTCGCCCGACGAGCGCTTCGCGACGCTCGTCGCGCGGTCGGCGCGCATCGGCGGCACGAGCAGCGTCGGGCGCGGGAGCATCCTGCTCGACGGCGTCGTCGTCACCGCGGATGCCACGATCGGTCGACCACGTCGTCATCATGCCCAACTGCACGATCACGCACGACGACGTGCTGGAGGACTTCGCGACGCTCGCGGCGGGCGTCGCGCTCGGCGGCGGCGTGCACGATTCGGCGAAGCGGCATATATCGGCATGAACGCCTCGGTGCGGCAGGGGCTGACGGTCGGCGCGGCGGCGACGGTCGGGATGGGCGCCGTCGTCCTGGCGGACGTGCCGCGACGAGCAGACCTGGGCCGGCGTGCCCGCACGAGCGTTGGGGAGTGACGCGTGACGCATCGAGGTTCCGTTCCTGGACCTCGCCGCCCAGCAGGCCGAGATCGCCGACGAGGTGCTGCCCGTGTGGCGGCGCCAGCTCGAGTCGGCGGCGCTTCATCGGCGGTCCGGAGGTCGACGCGTTCGAGCGCGAGTACGCCGACGTACATCGGCGTCGAGCACGTCGTCGGCGTCTCGAACGGCACCGATGCGCTCGAGCTCGCCTACCGCGCGGTCGGCGTGCGGCCCGGGCGACGAGGTCATCATGCCGGCGAACACGTTCATCGCCACCGCCGAGGCGGCGTCGCGCATCGGCGCCGTGCCGGTCTTCGTCGACGTCGACGACGAGCACCTGCTCATCGATCCCGACGCGATCGAGGCCGCGATCACCGACGCGGACGCGCGCGATCGCGCCCGTGCACCTGTTCGGCCAGACCGCGCCGATGGAGCTGCATCGCGCCGATCGCCGAGCAGCACGGCCTCGTCGTCGTCGAGGACGCCGCGCAGTCGCAGGGCGCGTCCGGGCCGGCCGGCCGCGCCGGGTGCGATCGGCCGGGTCGCCGCCACGAGCTTCTACCCGGGCAAGAACCTCGGCGCCGCCGGCGACGCGGGCGCCGTGCATGACGGACGACGCCGAGATCGCGCACGTCGTCCGCAACCTCGCCGGCCACGGCAGCTCGCGTCAAGTACGTGCACGACCGCATCGGCATGAACGCCCGGCTCGACGCCGTGCAGGCGACCGTGCTGCGGGCGAAGCTGCGCCGGCTGGACGCCTGGAACGACGCGCGCCGCGCGGCCGCGGACCGCTACGCGACGCTCCTCGCGGACGTCGAGGGCGTGCGCGTCCCGCGGTCAGCGGCCCGGCAACGCGGACGTCTGGCACCTCTACGTCATCCGGGTCGAGGATCGCGATCGGGTCGCGGCCGAGCTCGGCCGCGGCGGGCATCGGCGTCGGCATCCACTATCCGACGCCGGTCCACCTCACCGAGGCGTACGCGGCGCTCGGGCTATCGGCGCGGGCAGTTCCCCGTCGCCGAGGCCGCGGCCGACCGGATCCTGTCGCTGCCGATGTTCCCGCACCTCGACCGAGGCGCAGCAGGAGCAGGTGGCCGACGCGCTGCGGCTCGCGCTCCGGAGCGCGGCGCGGTGAGCGTCATGAGCGCCGAGCGCGACCGACGCGATCCGTGGCGCAGCGCGCATCGCGGGCGTTCGGCTGGAGCTTCGGGAACACGCTCTTCCTGAAGCTCGGCACGCTGGCGATCGGCATCGCGCTCGCGCGCATGCTCGGCCCGGAGGAGTTCGGCATCTTCGCGATCGCCACGGTGGCTCCTGATGGCCGTGCTCAGCTTCAACGAGCTGGGCGTCAGCCTCGCGGTCATCCGCTGGCGCGACGACCCGGCCACGATCGCGCCGACCATCAACACGATCGCGGTCGCGAGCAGCGCGCTGCTCACCGTGGCGGTGTTCGTCGGCGCGCCGTGGATCTCGGCGACGCTCGGCGACGTGCGCGCCGCGCCCGTCGTGCAGGTGATCTCGGTCTCGATCCTGCTCAACGGCCTGGTCGCGACCTCGGCGGCGGTCATGCAGCGCGAGTTCATGCAGAAGCAGCGAACGATCGCCGATCAGGTCAACACGTGGCTGGGCGCCGGGCTCTCGCTGCTGCTCGTCCTCCTCGGATGGGGTGCGATGAGCCTCGCCGTCGGCCGGCTGGTCGCGAGCCGTCGTCTTCGGCGATCATGATCATCCGCTGGTCGCCGGTGCGGTACCGGTTCGGATGGGATCGCGGCGATCGCGCGCCGGCTGCTGCGGTTCGGGCTGCCGCTCGCGCGGCGAGCATCGTCGTGTTCGCCTCCGGCTACGCCGATCAGATCGTCGTCGGCTCGCTCCTGGGCGCGCAGGCGCTCGGCTTCTACGTGCTCGCCTTCAACCTCGCGAGCTGGCCGGTCTCGATCTTCTCGCTGCCGCTGCGCGCAGTCGCGCCGGCGGCCTTCTCCGCTCTGAAGGGCGAGCCCGAGCGGATGTCGAAGAACTTCACCCGCGTGCTCGCGATCCTCTCGTGCGTCGCGGTCCCGGCCTGCCTCGCGCTCAGCGGCGCCGCCGACCCCGTCGTCGCGTTCGTCTACGGGACCGCAGTGGCTCCCGGCGGCCGAGCCGCTGCTCTGGCTCGCGGCGCTCGGCTGCCCTGAAGATCTGGTTCGAGCTGTCCTACGACTACCTGGTGGTGGCCGGACGGTCGAGCACCGTGCTCATCATCCAGGCTGCATCGTTCGTCGCCGCCCTGCCGCTCATGCTGCTCGTCGTCGAGTCGTACGGCCTGGGCGGGGTGGCGGCCGTGCAGTTCGGCGTCGCGCTCGCTGATCGCGGCACCGATGTATCTGGTCGAGCCTCGCGCCGCATCGCGGTCCGGGTCCGCAGCGTGCTGGCGGCGATCGCGATGCCGCTGGCCGCCGGGCGTGCTCGACATGGGCGGCCGGCTGGGTGCTGAGCCGCATCGTGGCGATGCCGTTCGCCGCAGCCGCGGCCGCCGGGCTCGTCGCCCTCGTGCGTCGCCGCGGCGCTCTGCCTGCGGCACCGCGGCGACCTGCGGCTGCTGCGCGCCGCGCTGCGCACCCGGGAGGCGACGTGAGGATCCTCGTGTACCCCCATGACCTGAACATGGGCGGCAGCCAGACGAACGCGATCGAGCTCGCGGCAGCGGTGACGTCGCTCGGCCACGAGTGCATCGTCTACGGACGCCGGGGCATCCCTGTGCGCACGGATCGACGAGCTCGGGCTCGAGTTCATCGAGGCGCCCGAGCCCGGACGGCGCCCGTCGCTGCGCATCGCGCGCGACCTGCGGCAGACTGGTCCGCGAGCGCGGCATCGACGTCGTGCATGGCTACGAGTGGCCGCCCGGGCTCGAGGCGGCCGCGGCGGCCGAGGGCGCGGCGGACGTCGCCGCAGTGTGCACCGTGATGTCGATGGCCGTCGCACCGTTCCTCCCGCACTCGTGCCGCTCGTCGTCGGCACCCAGCAGATCTCGGCGGTCGAGCAGGAGCGGCGGGCGCAGCCGCGTCCACCTGATCGAACCGCCCGTCGACCTCGAGCACAACGGCCGCGCTGCCGGAGGTCGAGGTCGCGCGGTTCCGAGGCGGAGTGGGGACTCGGCGACCTGCCGGTCGTGGCGGTCGTCAGCCGCCTCGTGCCGGAGCTGAAGGCGGAGGGCATCCTCACCGCGATCGACGCCGTCGAGGCGCTCGACGGCCACGACGCCGTTCCAGCTGCTCATCGTGGGCGACGGCAGGGCGCGAGCCGCCATGGAGGCGGCCGCGGACCGCGTCGAACGGTCGGCTCGGCCGCGCCGCGGTCGTCTTCACCGGCGAGCTCGCCGACCCGCGGGCGGCCTACGCCGCCGCCGACATCATGCTCGGCATGGGCGGGTCGGCGCTGCGCTCGCTCGCGTTCGGGAAGCCGCTCATCGTGCAGGGCGAGCGGGGCTACTTCCGCACGCTGACCGAGGACACCGTCGACGAGTTCCGCTGGCAGGGCTGGTACGGCGTCGGGCGAGGCGTCGGAGGTCGGCGTCGCGCGACTGTCGCACGAGCTCGAGCTCGCTGCTGGCGGATGCGCGGCGTCGTGCCGACCTGGGTGCGTTCGGTCGGCGGCTCGTCGAGGAGTTCTCGCTGGAGGGCGCGGCGCAGCGCCAGCTCGCGATCTACCGCGACGCCTTCGCGGCCCGCGCGCAGCAGCAGCGGCCGTGGCGCGACGCGGTCCGGTCGCTCTCCGCGGCCTCGCCGGCTACTACGGCGGCGAGCTCGTGCGCCGGGCGCGCGGCCGGCGGCGGACGGACGACTTCAACGCCGCGCCGGTCGCGGCGACCGACCGCGCTGCGCGACGCGAACGCTCCGGCGCCGTTGGAGGGTCCGATCCTCTGGTTCCCAGGCGTCGGCTGGGACACCCTCGCCGGCACGGACCGGCACCTGGCGATGGAGCGTCGCCGAGCAGCACCCGATCGTATGGGTCGACACGCCGCACTCGGTGCTCCGCGCGCGCGACCGCGTCGGTGCCGTCGGTGACCCATCCGCACCCGAACATCGTCCGGCTCAGGGCGAGCACCCTCGTGGGCGTGCAGCGCCCCGTGCTGCGAGACCTCGCGAACCGGCGCAGGGCGGGTGCCGCACGCCGGTACCTCGCGGCGAACGGGATCCGGCCGAGCGTCGTGATCTCGTCGACGACGGCGCCGATGCTCGACCTCGCCGGTGACCTCGCGGGTCGCCGCATCTACTACGCGACCGACGACTACGTCGAAGCCTCGAGCATCTGGGGCGTCAGCCGGCGCTACCTGAGCGCCGCCCGCGAACGGAACCTGCGCAGCGCCGATCTCGTGCTCGCGGTCTCCCGCGAGCTCGGCAGGCACCTGGAGCGCGGCACGGCGTCGTCGCGCTGGTTGCCGAACGGCGCGCAGCTGTCGCGCTTCGACGGGATCGAGAGCGTCAGCCCCGCATCGGAGGGCCTTGCCGGTCCGATCGCCGGCGTCGTCGGGCAGTTCAACTCCCGGACCGACCTCGACGCGCTCTTCGCCGTCAGGGACCAGGGCATCAGCCTGCTGCTCGTCGGGCCACGATGGTTCTCCTCCCGGGACGACGACGAAGCCTTCGATCGCCTCATCGGCGACCCGGGCGTGCGATGGACCGGGCAGGTGCCGGCCGACCAGCTCGTCCAGTACCTGCGCGCGATGGACGTCGGACTGACCCCGTACCGCGACACCGTCTTCAACCGCCGCAGCTTCCCGCTGAAGACCGTCGAGTACCTGGCGGCCGGCGTGCCGGTCGTCGCGACCGACGTCGGGTCGTCAGAGGGATTGGATGAGCGGTGGGTGCACACCGCGGCGACGGTCGAAGCGTTCGCGCTGCTCGCCGCGCGGGTCGCGGCGGCGCCGCGGGACCGGGAGGAGATCAGGCGCGCGGCCGCCGGGCACGACTGGCACGCGAGGGCGACCGCGCTGCAGGCGATCCTCGAGGAGCGGTGACGATGCCGACGATCGACACCGAGGCGGCGCGCATCCGCACGAACCTCCACCATCTGCTGGCGCACGCAGCGGCCCGCTCGCCGGGCGCGCCCGCCCTGACCTACAAGGAGGAAGCGGTCACGTATGGCGAGCTGTGGCGGGTCGTCCGCTCGGCCGCCGCGCAGCTGTTCGCCCTTCGTGTGCATCCGGGCGATCGCGTCGCGATCTACCTGGAGAAGCGGATCGAGACGGTCGCAGCGATCTTCGCGACCTCGCTCGCCGGGGGCGTCTTCGTGCCGATCAACCCCGTGCTCAAGCCGCCGCAGGTGCAGCACATCCTGCAGGACAGCGGCGCGCGACTCCTGGTGACCTCCGCCGACCGGCTGGGCCAGCTCGCGGGGGTCATCCCCGGCAGCGCCGTCGACGACGTGATCGCCGTCGGCGGGGCCGCGGCGGGCGCGGCGGGGTGCGCGGTCCACGCCTGGGACGGCGACGGCGATGCCGAAGCCCCGCGGTCGGGCGCGATCGACATCGACCCCGCCGCGATCCTCTACACGTCCGGGAGCACGGGGCGGCCGAAGGGCGTCGTGCTCAGCCACCGCAACCTCATCGTCGGCGCCGAGAGCGTGAGCGCGTACCTCGAGAACACCGCCGACGACGTGATCCTCAGCGCCCTGCCGCTCAGCTTCGACGCGGGGCTCAGCCAGGTCACGACCGCGTTCTCGGTCGGAGCGCACGTGATCCTCATGAACTACCTGCTGCCGCGGGAGGTCCCCCGGCTCTGCGAGCGGCACGCGGTCACCGGGCTCACCGGCGTCCCGCCGCTGTGGGTGCAGCTCGCCGACCTCGACTGGCCCGAGCCCGCCGCGCGCCGGCTCCGCTACTGGGCGAACACCGGTGGACGGATGCCGCGCCCCGTGCTCGACCGGCTCCGCGGCATCTTCACCGACGCGAAGCCGTTCCTCATGTACGGCCTCACCGAGGCGTTCCGCTCGACATACCTCGACCCCGCCCAGATCGAGCAGCGGCCCGACTCGATCGGCAAGGCGATCCCCAACGCCGAGATCCTCGTCGTGCGTCCCGACGGCACGCGCTGCGCACCGGGCGAGGAGGGCGAGCTCGTGCATCGGGGCGCGCTCGTCGGGATGGGCTACTGGAACGATCCCGAGCGCACCGCAGAGCGCTACCGGCCCGTCCAGCACCCGGGCCAGGCGTGGCGGACGCCGGAGCTCGCCGTCTGGTCGGGGGACACCGTCGTCGCCGACGAGGACGGCTTCCTGTACTTCGTGGGGCGGCGCGACGACATGATCAAGACCTCGGGCTACCGGGTGAGCCCCACCGAGATCGAGGAGGCGGCGTTCGCCACGGGCCTCGTGCGCGACGTCGTCGCCGTCGGCGTCGACGACCCGAGCCTCGGGCAGCGCGTGGTGCTCGTCGCCGCACCGACCCGGCCAGAGCTGGATGCCGACGAGCTGACCCGGGCGCTGCGCAAGCTCCTCCCGCTGTACATGCTGCCGTCGCAGATCGTGGCCCTCGACGACCTGCCCCGGTCGCCGAACGGCAAGTACGACCGCGGGCGGATCAGGGCGGAGGTGACCGGATGAGGCCGCACGAGCACGTCGCGAGGTTCGGGACGATGGATGGCGAGCTGTGCGTGGGCGGGATGCCGCTGCGCCGACTCGCGGCGAGGGTGGGCTCGACACCGTTCTTCGCCTACGACCGGGGGCTGCTCGACCAGCGGGTGGTGGCGCTGCGGGACGCCCTGCCGACGGCCGTCGAGCTGAGCTACGCGATGAAGGCCAACCCCATGCCGGCCGTGGTGCAGCATCTCGCGGGCCGCGTCGACCGGATCGACGTCGCCTCCGCCATCGAGATGCGGACGGCGCTCGACACCGGCATCCGGCCGGAGCGCATCAGCTTCGCGGGGCCGGGGAAGCGACCCGCCGAGATCCGGCAGGCGGTCGCCGCCGACGTCATCGTGGAGGTGGAGTCGACGACCGAGATCGATCGCGTGCTCGCCGCCGCCGAGGCGCTGGGCGTCACCCCGAGCGTCGCCATCCGCGTCAATCCCGACTTCGAAATCAAGGGATCCGGCATGCGGATGGGCGGGGGTCCGCAGCAGTTCGGCATCGACGCGGAGCAGGTGCCGGACGTGCTGCGGCGCTACGCGGGGGCCGGCATGGACATCCGCGGCTTCCACGTCTTCGCGGGGTCGCAGAACCTGAGCGCCGCGATCATCGCCGAGGCGCAGCGGAAGACGGTCGAGCTGGTGGCCGAGCTCGCCGAGGCGCTGCCGGACCCGGTGCGCTACCTCAACCTCGGCGGAGGCTTCGGGATCCCCTACGTCGAGAAGGACCGCCCGCTGGACCTCGGCGCCGTCGCCGCGGAGCTGCACGCCCTGGTGGATGGCCCCATCGCCCAGCGGCTCCCGCACGCGACCCCCGTCATCGAGCTCGGCCGCTACCTGGTGGGCGAGTGCGGCGTCTACGTGACCCGGGTGCTCGACCGCAAGGCCTCCCGCGGCACGACCTACCTGGTGGTGGACGGCGGGATGCACCATCAGCTGGCGGCGTCCGGGAACTTCGGCCAGGCCATCCGCCGCAACTACCCGGTGGTCGTGGGCGACCGTGTCGAGACCGCCGCGGAGGAGACCGCGACGGTCGTCGGCTGCCTCTGCACGCCGCTCGACCTCCTCGGCCATGCCCTGGAGCTCCCGCGCGCCGAGATCGGCGACCTGATCGTCATCTTCCAGGCCGGCGCGTACGGCCTGACCGCCAGTCCCACCGCCTTCCTCGGCCACGAAGCCCCGGCCGAGGTGCTCGTCTGAACAGAAACGAGGAGACCATGACCGACACCATCGACACCGTGCGCGCCACCCTGATCGAGACTCTGGAGCTCGCCCACCGGCCGGACGCGCTGACAGCGGACACGGCGCTGTTCGGCGCGATCCCGGAGCTGGACTCGTTCGGCGTGGTGCAGCTCGTCGCCGCGATCGAGGACCGCTTCGAGATCACGATCGAGGACGACGAGTTCGGACCGGAGCTGTTCGAGACGGTCGGCAGCCTCTCGGACTTCGTCGACCGGAAGATCGCGGACTGAGGCGCGCATGCCCCCCGCGACCCCGCCTCGGCTGCCGGGCTTCCTCGCGGCCGTCGGCGCTGTGCCCGACGCCGCGGAGGTCGACATCACGACCTGCGGCGCCGCGCACCTCGCGACGTGGGGGCTGCCGGCCGGCGCCGGTCCCTCGTGGACGCTCTCCCCAGTCACCCGCACCGCGGCCGGGGCGGTCGGCGTGGAGGCGATCGCGGCGGCGCTGCGGACGGACCCGGCCGAGCTCACGCGGCTGCTCCCGCCGTTCGCGGCGGTGCACGCCGACGACGGCGGTGTCACGATGGTCGCCGACTCGATGGGGTTCCGGCCGCTGTTCCACAGCGACCCCGCAGCGGCCGGCCCCGCGGTGCTGTCGAGCTCCGCGCTCGCGGCGGCGCGCTTGCGGGGTGCCGCGCTCGACCCCGTCGCCGTCGGCACGCAGTCGCTGCTGGGGTGGCAGCTCGGCCAGCGGACGCTCTTCGACGGGATCGTGAAGCTCGCCCCCGGAGCGGTCGCGCGAGTCGGCCCCGACGGGGTGGAGGTCCGCGTCGCGCCGGCCCGGCAGCCGGAGCCCCTGGACATCGACCACGCGGTCACCCGCGCCGCGTCGCTGCTGCGCGGCTCGCTGCAGGCCGTGCTCGACGAGCATCCCGACGCCGTGCTGCAGCTCACCGGCGGGCTCGACTCCCGGCTGCTGCTGAGCGCGATCCCGGCGCATCGGCGGCGCGGCCTGCACGCGATGACGCTCGGCGTGCCCGGCAGCGGCGACGTCGCGATCGCGCGGGCGATCTCCGACCGCTACGGCATCCGCCACCGCGTGCACGGGCTCGCCGACCTCGGCACGCTCACAGCCGCCGAGGCCTGGCGGGCCACGCTGGATGCCGCGGAGCGGCTGGACGCGATGTCGGATCCTGTCGCGTTCGCGGCCTTGGCCGTCGCCGAGCGCAGCTTCGAGCAGGGCGTGCGGATCTCAGGTCTCGGTGGCGAGATCGCCCGCGGCTTCTACTACGTCGGCCGGGTGCGCGACCGCACGTACACGGCGGCGGATGCGTCGCGCCTCGCCCGCTGGCGCATGTTCGTGAACGAGGCGGTCGAGCCCGGGCTGCTGACGGCGGAGTTCGCCCGGTGGGCGCTCGCCGAGGCGGAGTGCGAGGTGCTCGAGGCGCTCCGCGACGGCGGGCCCGAGTGGTTCCGCGCGACCGATGCGCTCTACGTGCGGCACCGCATGCAGCGCTGGGCCGGCGCCACCGACACCGCGGTCGGGGCCGAGCGCATCGTCATCAACCCCATGCTCGACCCCGCGTTCCTCGACATCGCGGCGCGGCTCACGCCCCAGGACAAGGCCGGCTCGCGCTTCCTCGCCGCGCTGCAGATGGCGCTGGACCCCGAGCTCGGCCGCCGGCCGCTGGACGGCCGGCCGGCGCCCGCCGCATACGCGCATCCGGTGCCCTGGCAGCACGTGGTCCAGGCCGCCGGCACCGGCAGCCGCCTGGTGCGGAAGGCGCTGCAGCGCGTCCGGCGCGACAACCGCCCACCCGCGGGCGGGACGGTGCTGGCCGGCAAGGTCGTCGAGCACTGGCGGGCGCAGCCGGAGCTCCTCGCCCCGCTCGCCGGCCTGCCGTTCATCGAGCAGCACTGGATCGAACAGGTGCTGCGCGGCCAGCGGCAGCCGCAGCCGAGCGCGGTGGGCTTCCTCACCGCGCTCATCGTCAGCGTGCCGCGGGCGTGACGCCGATCACCTGCTCGTAGATCTCCGCCATCCGTTCGAACCGGTGCCGCCACAAGTGCGTGGTCGCGACGCGCTCCCGCGCGGCGGCGCCCATCCGATGCCGCAGCTCGGGGCGCTCGACGAGCGTCCGGATGGCGTTCGCGCAATCGGCGGCGAGCTGCTCCGGGGAAGACGGCCTCCAGTCGGATCGCGCACGTGTCATCGACGTTCGCGCCCGGCCCGCCGCGTCGGCACACGATCACCGGCAGGCCGAACGACATGGCCTCGAGCGCGACGTTCCCGCCGGGCTCGCGGTAGCTCGGGAAGCAGAACATGTCCGCGCGCCGGTAGAAGCCGTCGACCTCGGCACGCGGGACAGCGCCATGGAATGTCACCCGGTCGTGCAGGCCGAGCTCCGCTACGAGCCGCTCGCAGGCATAGCGGTCGTTGCCGTCGCCGAGCACATCGAGCACGACGTCGAGCTCCCGCACGGCGCCCAGCGCGCGGATCGTGTCGCGGAGGCCTTTCGTCCGCACGATCCTGCCGACGTGGAGCAGCCGGACCGGGCCGGTCCTGCCCGACCGGTCGATCGGGTCAGGCACCTGCTCGACCGCCGTCTCGCTGATGATCTCGAAGCGGCGGAGCGTCAGCGGGTCGAGGATGTCGCGCACGTAGTCGGCGCGACGCCGACGACGCAGTCCGCGCGCTCGTAGGTCCTCCGCAGCAGCGGGTCGGTCCGCATCCGCCAGGCGTCGAGCGCTCGGAGCCGCTGGTACCACGGCGCGGCACCCTCCTCGGCGGCGAAGGCGGCGGGGGAGGCCAGGCTGCCGCCGACGGGGCCGATGACCAACGGGATGCCGAGGCCGACCGCGGGCGAGGGATACCGCATCGCGACCGGCACGACCTGGTGCGCGACGTCGAAGCGCTCGCCGGCGGCGAGGCGCCGCTCGATCCATCGCCGGGATCGCCGATGGAACGGCAGGTAGCCGGGCTGCAGCAGGCTGTTGAGCCGCTCGAACCTGCCGACCCCGGGCGGCTCGGCCCACTCGACGACCCGTGCATCCGGCAGCTGGCGCGTCATCGGCGTGTGCCCGCGCTTGAAGGTGGTGAGCAGGGTGAGCTCGCGCTCGCTCGCCAGCTCCCTCGCCCACTGGAACGCCACCCAGGCCTCGCCGACGTCCTCGCCGTCGCAGGCCGGGGCGATCAGCAGGACGCTGCCTGCGCGGGCTCGCGCGTCGTCATCGCGGCAGCAGACTGTCGCTGGCGCCCGAGCAGCGGCGGACGCTCCGAGGGCCGCAGCAGCGCCCGCACCGTCGGCCAGGACTTGTCGTGCCCCAGGAGCGCCCGGCGGACCTCGAGCAGCACGGTCGCGGCGAAGTAGATCGAGGCCCGCGCCGTCCCGCGGCGGCGACGGTACAGCCGGATGCGGTTGACTGCTTCATCGTGTGGGTGGTGGCGCTCTCGCCCGAGCCGCCGCCGACGTGCATCGCACCGGCGGCGGGGGTGTAGACCGTCGCCCATCCCGCATCCTTGGCGCGCAGGCTGAAGTCGGTCTCCTCCGAGTAGAGGAAGTACGACTCGTCCAGGCCGCCCAGCCGGTCGTAGCACGCCCGGTCGACGAGCAGGACCGCCCCGACGGCCCAGTCGACCTCGTGCTCGGTGATCGTACTCGTCGGGATCCTCGATGCGCTCCGTGAACATCGGCCAGGCCGGTGAAGCTCAGGCCGCCGACGCGTGCCATCGTCGGGCCGCGACGCAGCGTGGGCGACAGGCTGCCGTCCGCTTCGCGGATCCGGGGCGCGACGATGCCGACCCCGGGCCTGCGGAGCACCGCGAGCATGCACCGGGACCGACGCCTGCGTCGAGCGTCGCGTCGGGGTTGAGGATCAGGATCGCGCCGCGCCCGCGGCGACGCGCGCACCGCCCGATTGATGCCGCGCCGCGTAGCCGACGTTCGCCGAGCGCACCACGATGCAGTCGCCGCGCGCCTCGAGGATCTCGAGCGTCGCGTCGATGGAGCCGTTGTCGACCACGACGACGGAGTACGCCAGGTCGCCCATCGCGGCCGGGATGCTGTCCAGCAGGGCGGCGATGTGGTCCTCGCTGTTGTACGTCACCACGACGGCGGCGACGTCGAGCGTCCGTGGCGTCATCGTAGACGAGGCCGCGCAGGGTCGGCATCTCCCGCTCGATCCGTCGCAGAGCGCGCCGGCCATGCCGAGGATCAGGAAGAGCGTCCCGATCGTCATCGGGAACGCGAACGCGTCGAACATGAACAGGCACGCGAACCCGGCGCACACCGCGGCCGCGAGGGCCATCGCGAGGTCGCGAGTGCCCTCGTCGCGCAGATCGTCGCGCAGCCGGAGCATCGATGATCGACAGCCGTGACGCCGAGCGCGAGGAAGGCGAGCGTGCCGATGATGCCGATCGTCACGAGCAGCAGCAGGTACTGGTTGTCGAAGATGCGGTACTTCGGCAGGAAGGTGCCCAGGCCCCGCCCGAAGAGCGGGTATCGGGCGATGAACTCGCCCGCCAGCGCGAAGCTGTCGGTGCGCGAGGTGATGCTGGGGTCCTCGCCGGCGCCGGTGAACAGCCCGACGATCGAGTTCGAGCAGGTTCGGCGTCACGACGACCATCGCGAGCAAGCCGCCGGCCATGCCGACGCCGAGAGCGCTGGCAGCCGTCTCCGGCGGTCCAGCCGATCATGCAGACACCGAGCGCGATGAGCGCCCCGAGGTAGGCGGATCGCGAGGACGTCAGCGGGATGATCGCGACGACCGGGAGCGCCGGGCAGCCAGCGCACGAGCCGGCCGCGGTGCGTGTGGTGGAAGCCGACGTGGAGCGCGATCGGCAGCATCATCGCCAGGATGACGCCGTACTCGATCGGATGCGTGCGAGGTCCCGGCGGGCGCGGGAACCCGCCCCGCGTGGACGAGGCCGTAGCCGGGCGAGCTCGTCAGGCCGGGCATGGTCAGCTGATCGACCCAGAGCTCGCGCGTCAGCGACCTGCACGATGCCGAGCAGCGCGATGAGCGCCGCCGCAGACGGCGAGTCGCCAGACGAGCGTGTCGAGGCGGTCGCGCGTCGTGAATCGCCGTCGTGGGTGAGCAGCAGGGTGCCGGACCACGACGCGAGGGCGAGCACCGCGACGTCTGCGGGGCTGAGCTCGTCGGAGCTCATCGGGCGGGCCATCGCGAGGACGTAGCTGATGCCCGACGCAGAGGAGGAACACGCCGAGCGCGATCCGGACCGGCTGCGGCGGTCGGACACGGCGTCGCCGATCGCGCCGACGAAGAGCAGCAGCCAGAGCAGCGAGGCTGCCGAGCCCGAACAGCATCGACGGCGCGCCAGCGCTGCCGAGCGGCCCGACCACGAACCTCGAGGGGATGAACAGCAGCAGCACCACGTACACGGTCAGCCATCCCGACCGCGTCGGTAGCGCTCGCAGTCCCGGTCAGGCGGTGCACGGAGGCGGTCATCTACCGCGACGGGGAGCCGACTCGTGCGACCTGGCTCCCTCGGCCCTGTGGGACGGTGCCCGCGCGCGTTGCAGGCTCGACCTGCCCCGCCGCCTGCTCCGGGTTCTCGTCGGCACCGGATGCGTCCGCCGGGCGCTCGTCCGGCCCCGGCCCCGGCACGGCCTCGGCGCGACGCGTCGAGCGCCGAGCGAGGAGCTGTCCACGGCGAACGCCAGGAACGCGGTCCCTGCGAGCCCCACCGCGAGCGCGGCGATGACCATGCGGATCGGTCGCGCTGTTGTCCTCGACGGCTTCGGTGTCCTGGGTCAGGAGCATCGAGCCGATGATCGAGTCCTCGGTGGCCCGCACCTCGTCCTGCAATCGTCGGAGCTCCTCCGGTATCCGCTCCGTCAGATAGCCGAGGGTCGCGAGGCTCGTGGCAGCCGTCGAGTCCGTCACCTCCACCGAGGATCACCGGGCCGCGCACCTCGGCATCGATGGCGACGAGATAGCTGGCAGTCTCGGACCGTGCCGCCACCTCCTCCTGAGCGCCGGCGCTCGTGAAGTAGGCGGTGACGAGGCTGGCGGGCTGCTCGAGTCCGCCAGCACCAGGAACGGGTTGCCGCCCTCGCCGACGGCCTCATCGGAGGGCAGGAGCAGGATGAGCGCACGCGACTTGAACTCGGACGGCGTGGTGAGCATCGCGCCGAACGCGAGCCCGGCGGTGAGCAGCAGCCCCAGGAGCACGACGTACCAGCGACGCGCGATCACGCGGAAGACGTTCAGCACCACGTCGGCGTCCTCTCCGCACTGCCTCTACCAGCCGGTAGCGTGGCCAGTAGTGTAAGCCCAGGATCATGACTCTTTGGCAACTCTTGCGAGCATGCTGGCACTCCTGGCCGGTCATGCTCGTCGGCGTGCTGCTGACCGCGGTCGCAGGGCATGTCGCCATCAGCGATGACGGCGTGCACTACGCGCGCACCGAGCTCGTGTTCCTAGCACCGCGCAGCGCCAACTGGCCGAACGCGGTGCAGGCGCAGTCCGACTCCATCATCGTGACCGCGGGCGCGGTCGCGAGGACCGTGGCGGGACCTCAGGAGCTTCCGAAGTTCGCGTCGCCCGACGTGACGCTCGTGGGCATGGGCGTCCGGGACGGATGGTCGCTGCGGCTGCCGGACACCGGCGGGCAGTGGGCGTCGAACTTCGCGACGCAGCGCCTCGTGCTCGAGGTCGTCGGCGCCACGCGGGACGGCGTCGCCGCGCGACAGCAGGAACTGATCCAGGAGGTCGACGCGGCGCTCCATGCGGTGCAGGCGGACCAGGGCGCTGACCCCGCCGGGCACATCACGATGCGACCGACCTCGGAATCCACCATGATCGTCCACGTGCTGGGGAGTCGAGCGCGCGCGGCAGGCATGACCGCGCTGCTCGGCGCGAGCGTGACGCTCGCCGCCGTCATGCTGTTGGAGCGCCGTCGACGCGGGCGCGGTGGACCTGCGAGCGTCGCGAGCCCGGCGGCAGCGCCGAGCGCCGTCCGCCGATGACCTCCCCTCCGACATCGAGACCGGTCCTGCTCCCCATCGAGGATCAGGACGCCGAGCGCGTCGCTGCGTTCCTGCATCGCCAGCTCAACCAGCGAGTACCCGTGTGTGCCTGGTTGGCGCTCCTCAGGCCGCCCTGGGCGCATCGCGGGCCGAACCGTGGGTTCCAGCTGCTCCTCGGGGACGAGATCGTCGGGGTCTACGCAGCGGTCTATTCGGCGTCGCGCGCGAGCGGATCTCCGCTCTGCAATCTCGCCGCCTTCTGCGTGATCGACGCCCATCGGCCGCACTGCGCTCCGCCTGATCCGTGCCGTGATCAGCCAGCCGGGGCTTCGTGTTCACCGACCTCTCTCCGAGCGGGAGCGTGCCGGCGCTCAACGCGAGGCTGGGCTTCGAGCACCTGGATACGTCGACGCGCCTGTCCATCAACGTGCCGCCACGCGCGGGTCGAGCCGCCCATGTGACCGAGCACCCGGCGCAGATCGGCGCACTGCTCGCAGGGCGACGACGCGCAGGTGTACGAGGACCACCGTCGGGCTCCGGCGGCGCGTCACCTCGCCGTGCACGCCGCCGACGGCTATGCCTACTTGATGTATCGCAGGGTCCGGCGCAAGCGACTCGGGCTCTTCGCAGCCCCGATCTTCGTCGGCGGCGACCCGGCCCTGCTGCGGGATGCGTGGCCGCAGGTCGCGGCGCGCCTGCTGCGGCACGGGCTCGTCGTGACGCTGGCGGAGCGGCGGGTGCTCGGCTTCACGCCGACCGGGACCCGGTCGGCGAGCTCAGCCGGCCGCGGCCGAGGATGTTCCGCGGAGCGGATGTGAGCGCGGCGGAGATCGACTACCTCTACAGCGAGCTTCCGCTGCTCGACTGGTGATCAGCGGATCGCGGGTGGGGCGTGCGGCGGACTGCGCAAGGTCGCCTCAGTTCGCGGGGGGCACGGGCGTCCCGTCGTCCCAGAGGTTGTTCGTCCACACGTTGCCGGGCGCGGTGGAGTCGAACGACGTGATGGGTCCCCAGATCCCGCACTTGCCGCTCGGGCCGCGCATGAAGATGTTGTTGGTGAACCGGATGTTGTTCACGCCGTCCGGAGTACGGCTTGCCGGCGGTGGAGCCGCCGTAGGCGCAGTACCCCATCGTGCCGTCGGGGCCGCCGTCGATCAGGTTGCCATCGATGGTGTTGCGCTGCACGACACCGAAGTCGCCGTAGCCGGTGATCGCCGCCGAGCATCCGGCGTCCGGCAGGACTGGCCGCGCGTCGCACGTGATCGTGTTGCGGAGGATCAGCGCTGTCGGCGCCCATCCGGATCCCGGACTCGTGGTCGATGCCGCGGAGATCGGTGTACTGCCCGTGCAGGTACGAGTCCTGGACCGTGCAGTCTAGCGCAGTTCACCGAGCGGCTGCCGCCTGTGACCTCGACGCGCGTGAGGACGAAGTTGACGTCGCCCACCCCCGTCCCGGATGACTGCGGCATCCTCACTTCGCTGTCGGTCATCGAGAACGAGCCGTTGAAGTAGTCCGGGTCGCTGTAGATGCGTCCGTTGATGATCGAGTTGGTGATGACCAGGTCCTGCGCCAGCACCCGCATGTCGCAGTCGATGATCTGCGCGTCGATCACGACGCCGTCGGTCTGGATCGTGCACGGCCCGGTGTAGGGCGTCAGCGTTGTACCCGCAGGGACGCCGGTGGTGGCCGCCGATGGGAAGCTACGTCCGAGGACGACGATGCCCCCGGGGTCTGGCTGCGGTGTGGGCGTGGGCGTGGGCGTCGGCTCAGGAACCGGCGACGGCGTGGCCGGCGGCGTCCAGTAGGGGGCACGCATGAACGGCGGGCCCGTGGGCTCATCGGGCGGCGGGCCCGGGAGCGGCATCCGGAGGGGCTGGGCGATCGCGGCGGCCAAGGCCCCGCCGGCACCCTCTGCGGCAGCCACGCCCGACGGCTGCAGCGCGGGCCCGACGATGAGCGCACCGATCGCCAGCACGCCGACGGTGATCGCCCGGGTCCGCACGCGGATCGACCGCCTGCGGCGCGACGCTGCGCCCACGTGCGGTGTGCTCTCGTCCATCGCCATCTGCGAATCTCCGTCGGGGATCATGCGCTTCGGGGGAGCGGGCTGCGACCTCGGCGCCCTGGTTCCGGAGGGTAGCCCTGGCGTACCGGGTCCGCAAGGGAGTCCGTCGGCTACCGCAGGCGCTTGAGGGTGCTCGCCAGCGCGTTCCTGGTCGCGCGGAGCCCGTGGCGCGTCGCCGCGATGCGACGCACCGACTCGACGGTGTCGCGGGCGGTGACGCTGTGCCGTGGCCGCAGCCAGGCGCCGTCGCGGGCGGCGAATCGATCGCTCGTGTACACGGCGCCGGTACGACGCGCTGCCGCAGCCGGGCCAGGGTCTCGCGATCGTACTGGCCGAGCGGCAGTGCCGCCTCGGTGATCGTCATCCCCGAGGCCTCCGAGAGGACGAGCCGGGCATCGATGAGCTCGCGCTGCGCGTCGGCATCGGACAGCGAGCGCCAGGAGGTGTGCTGCCAGCCGTGCGAGCCGATGCGCATGCCCGCGCCCCGGAGGTCCTGCAGGTCGCGCGGCGAGAGGCTCGCGGGATCGTCGAGACGACCCGCGAGCGCGAAGAACGTCGCGGTGAGGCCCCGCTCCTGCAGCGCGGGGAGCGCGATGTCGGCGTCGGATCGATTGCCGTCGTCGAAGCTCAGGGAGATCGACGGGAGGTCGACGACGAGGTCGAGGATGCGGTGGAACGCGTCCTCCGCGACCCAGTAGCGCGCCTCGCCCGGCTCCCTCTCCGCCGCGCAGACGCCGATCCCGTGGAAGCACAGGCGCACGGGACGAGCACCACCGCCACGCGGGAGGGGCAGCCGAGCGCTCACGTCGCGGCGGGCGCCCCGGAGGCGCCCTGGCGTGCCCGCGTGGTGTCGTCGCGCCCCCACGACGCGTCGCGCGACGGCGCGCGAGCACGGCCGCGACGAGCGTGATGGCGACGTACGGCACGGCGGCGAGGGCGAGCCGCGGCGTGGGCAGCACGACGTCCCGCAGCCACGCCCATCGGTCCGAGTCGCGCACGGCGGCGCCGATGACACCGCGCGCGGCCGCGGCGCGCACCTCGGCGTTGCCGCGCCGCACGCGGACGAGGCGCTGGAGCAGCGCCCGCGTCGTGCGCGGCGCGCGCACGACGACGCCGACGTGGTGCGCCTCGCGCTTCTCGCCGGGCGCGAACTGCGCGTCCAGGAAGAGGTCGTCCGCGATCACGTCCGGGAACCGGTCGAACCGGGCTCGCCCTTCGGCCGACATCGCGATCATGCCGCGCCCGAAGAGCGCATCGCGGAACACCGGGAGCCGCTCGTTGATGGCGCAGTACGCGCGCACCGGCAGCGCGCTCCCGCGCGTGTCGAGGATCCGGCGAGGCGCCGCGGCCAGGGCGCCCTGCTCGAGGATGCTGACGACCTCGGCCAGGCCGCGCGGCGGGACGACGATGTCGGCGTCGAGGTACACCCGTGGGAACCCGACGGCGACCTCGTCGGCAGCGTTCAGGGCGGCCGGCTTCCCCGCCTGGGCGCGCTCGACGACCGTCGCTCCGCGTCGCCTCGCCACCCCGGCGGTGTCGTCGGTGCACCCGTTCGCGCTCACGATGATCTGCATCGCATCCGGATCCTCGTGCGCGAGGAGCGCGTCGAGGCACGCGCCGAGCACGCCCTCCTCGTTGTGGGCGGCGATGATCACGCTGATCATGGCGAGACGCCGGACGGGGAACCGTCGTCGAGGGCCCGGATGGATGCGGGCAGGGGAGGCGAGGACGACGGGGAGGCAGCAGGCGGCGCAGCGCGGGCGGATCCACGAGCGATCACGAATCGTCGGAGCTCGGCCGCATCCCTGGTGTCGACGAATCGTCGTCCGCGCGGGTCGAACGACGGCAGCGACGTGCGCACCGGCACGGCGGGCACGGGCCGATGGTGCCCGGTGAGCTCGTCGAACACGCGCACGTACGCCTCCGCCTGCGGGCGCCAGTCGAGCTCGCGGCACACGCGAGCGCGCGCGGCGACGCCGAGCGAGGCTCGGCGCACGGGGTCGTCGATGAGCGACTCGACCAGATCGGCGAAGCCGCGGATGTCGCCGGACCGCGCATAGAGCACCGTGTCACCGCCCGACACGCGCGTCTCGGCGAGATCGAAGGCGACCGACGGGAGCGCGTAGGCCATGTACTCCATCGTCTTGTTCATCGTGGACACGTCGTTGAGCGGCGTCTTCAGGTCGGGGCACAGTCCGATGTCGGCGCGGCTGAGGTGCTCCGCGAGGTGGTCGCGGTCGACGCGCCCCATGAACGTGACATGCGCATCCAGTCCGAGCGCGCTCGACTGCACCTTGAGATCGTCGAGGCAGTCGCCGAAGCCGAGCAGCGTCGCGATGACGTTCGTCCGGCCACGGCGGTGGACGAGCTCGTCCATGACGAGCAGCACCTGGTCGACGCCGTCCTGCGGACCCATGATGCCGACGTACACCAGCTCGATCACGTCCTCGCCTCGGGGTGCGCGGGGGATGATCGGCCGCATCAGGTCGGTGTCGGGGCCGCTCCGGACCACGGTCACGTCCTCGGCGGAGCGCCCGCCCCGCGTCATCGCGATGGCCCTGTACGACTCGTTCGTCGAGATGATGCGCGCGGCGGCCCGGAACGTCCGGCGCTCCAGCCACAGCAGGGTGCGGTACTCGAGCGACTGCAGCAGCCCGCTGCGCTCGCCGAAGCGCGAGCGGAACAGCTCGGGGTTGAGGTCGTGGTGGTCGAACACGAAGGCGACGCCGGAGGGGCGCCACAGCAGCGCGAGCAGCCAGAACGTGTCGGGCGGGTTGCACGCCTGGATGACGTCGAAGCGACCGCGGCGTCGCACCCGAACGCTCAGGGCAGCCGTCCGCACCCAGCTGTACGCGAACTCCCAGGCGTATCCGGCGAGCCCGCGGGCGGGGGGCGCCGGCGGGTATGCATGGATGTCGACGCCGAGCAGGTGCCGGAACGCCGCATCGCCCGGTCCCTTCGGGCAGATGACGCTCACCCGGTACCCGCGCGTCACCAGCGCCTGGCACTCGAGCCACACCCGGCGGTCGAACGGGACCGGGAGGTTCTGCACGATGATGAGGATGTGCGGAGGCGCGGCGTGCCGCGGGCGGCGCCGGACCTCGCTCCGGCTCAGCACGAGCCTCGGACCGGGCGCGCCCGGACGACATCGCGCGGCTTCATCGCTCGCCTCATCGCTCGCTCCTCAGTATGCGCCGGTGGGGTGGATGACGACCCGGGCGGTCTTGACGATGATCATGAGGTCTTGCATGACGGACCAGTTCTCGACGTAGCGGAGGTCGAGGCGGACGCTCTCGTCCCAGGAGAGGTCGCTGCGGCCGCTGATCTGCCAGAGGCCGGTGATGCCGGGTTTGAGGTAGAGGCGGCGGATGGCGGTGCCGTCGTAGGTGGTGGCTTCGCCGGGCAGTGGGGGGCGGGGTCCGACGACGCTCATGTCGCCGGTGAGGGCGTTCCAGAACTGGGGGAGCTCGTCGAGGGAGTGCTTGCGGAGGAAGGCGCCGACGCGGGTGATGCGGGGGTCGTTGCGGAGCTTGAAGAGGGGGCCGGCGGCTTCGTTGCGGGTTTGGAGGGCGGCGAGCTGCTGTTCGGCGTCGGTGTGCATGGTGCGGAACTTGAGCATGCCGAAGGTGCGGCCGTCGCGGCCGACGCGCTGCTGGCGGAAGAGGATGGGGCCGGGGGAGTCGAGCCGGATGGCGATGGCGATGGGGATGGCGAGGATGGCGATGGCGAGCAGGGCGGGGGTGGCGATGGCGATGTCGAGGGCGCGCTTGAGGATGTGCTCGCCGCCGTCGAAGGTGGGGATGCGCACTTGGATGAGGGGGAGGCCGTCGATGGGGCGGAAGGAGATGCGGGGGCCGGCGACGTCGGTGAGGCGGGAGAAGAGGATGAGCTCGGCGCAGGTGCCCTCGAGCTGTCGGCTGAGGCGGGTGAGGTAGGCGGGGTCGGCGTCGGGCTTGGCGGCGAGGATGACGGTGTCGGCGCCCATGCGTTGGGCGTCGTCGGCGAGGGTGGCGCGGGCGGGGAGGACGGGCACGGAGCGGCCGT
Organism: uncultured Actinomycetota bacterium; assembly: GCA_963803465.1. Classification (GTDB taxonomy): domain Bacteria; phylum Actinomycetota; class Actinomycetes; order Actinomycetales; family Microbacteriaceae; genus Agrococcus. The sequence goes on along the minus strand of CAWDMS010000004.1, from coordinate 153,650 downwards.
GGAGGAGGAGGGGGTGGCCGGGGTCGTCGGCGATGACGGCGGCGACGACGTGGTAGCTGTGGTCGCCGGTGCGGGCGAGTCGGTCGAGGACGTAGGCGACCTCGTCGCGGTCGCCGACGAGGATGGTGCGTTGGGCCCAGTCGCCCTCGCGGCGGCGGGCGAGCAGCCAGCGTCGCCATTGCCAGCGGCCCACGAGCACCGCGAGCGTGCCGACGGGCAGCGCGATGAGCAGCTGCAGCCGCAGCTCCGACCACCCCACCAGCAGCGCCGGCGCGGCCAGCACCGCGAACGACAGCCCGGTGGCGTGGACGACGCGACGGTATTCCGTCGCGCCGCCGCACAGGATCGCGCTGTCGCGCGAGTTGATGGCGGCGAGGGCCACCAGCCACACCGCCACCACGAGGGCCGGGGCGGCGAGCAGCCGCTCGATCGGCACGGGGGAGAGCGCCGAGGTGCCCACGGGAGCCGTCGCGAGCGCGACGATGAGCGTCGTGGCGGTCACCGCGAGCGAATCGGTGACGGTCAATCGCGACCGGGTGCGGCGCTCGCGCTGCAGCCGTCGGGCGAGGGTCGGGGTGGCTCGCGGCGACTGGGCGCCCGGGAGCACGAACGGAGCGGGGAGGGTCGCCGCGATCGCGGATGCCCGCCGCGAAGACCCCTGCCATGCTCGTTGCATCGTCCACCTGCCCCATGCAGCCCGGGCGGCAGAGACGCCGACCATCCGTAACGCTGTCCGCAAACAGTATGTGGAGCCTCGGGAGGGGGGACAAGCGACGATCCCCGAACGGGGGGACTCGTGGGCGGATCGTCGGGCGGTGCTGAGGCGTTCCTCAGCCGAACGCGGGTTCCTGGCCCGGAGCCTCGGCGCTCAGCTGGGCGAGCGCGCGCCGCAGCGCCGTGCTCGACGTGTGCGCCGTGTAGGGGAAGTAGACGACCTCGACGCCGACCTCGGCGAACTGGCGCTCGAGGCGCAGGCCGCGCTCCGTGCCGCGCCAGTCGTCGCCCTTGAAGAAGTGGGTGAAGCCGACCTCGCGCCAGGTGTCGAGCTTGTCGGGCACCGTCTCGACGTGCACCGCGTCGACCCAGCGGATCGCCCGCACGATCTCGACGCGCTCGAGCGTCGGCACGACGGGCTCGACGCCCTTCACCTGCCGGAGCATCTCGTCGCTCACGACGCCCGCGACGAGCACGTCGCAGCGCTCGCGCGCGTGGCGGAGGACGTTGAGGTGCCCGATGTGGAACAGGTCGAAGGCTCCGGCGGCGTAGCCGATGCGTTGCTCCATCGCGCCGCCCTCCTCCGAACCGCGCCACTGACGGCGGTTTCCGAACACTGTTACCGACAGTAGCGCACGGATTCCGTCCCCGCGCAACCGCGAGGACGCGTCAGGCGGAGGCAGCGGTGGTGGTGCGGGCGTACTCGAGCTCGTCGAGGCCGAGTGCGCCGAGGATGCGGCCCTGCGCGAACCAGCGGCGCCGCCGGAAGGTCGCGCTCCCGGCGACGTCGCCGCGAGCGCGGGCGAGCGCCTCGCCCGCGGCGAAGGCGGGCACGCGGATGATCCCGCCGACGAGGAACCCGGCCCGCTTCGCGACCCGGGCCGAGCTCGAGTCGGCGCGCGTGTAGAGCCGCGCCCGCACCTGGCCCTGGCAGATCGCCCGGCGCCGCACGAACGCGCGCGTGGTGCGGGCGGCGGCGATGTCGTCGCGCGCGATCGAGTCGGCGGAGGCGACGATCGCACCGCCGCGCTCGATCACGTCGCGGCCGAACTGCACGTCCGAGCCGCCGGACAGGCCGAGCGAGACGTCGAAGCGCGCGCCGAGCGCGCGCACCTGCGCGGCGTCGACGAGCACGTTGCCGGTCTTGAGGCCGGGCAGCCGCTCGCCGGTCGGGATGAGCGACCGCCGCAGGAATCCACCGCCCGCGATCCACGGATCGGTGCCCTCGGGCCAGACGTAGCGCACGTAGCCCATGACGACCGCGGGGCGGTGCTCGACCCACGTGTCGACGAGCCCGGCGAGCCAGCCGGGCTCCGGCACGAGGTCGTCGTCGATCATGACGACGAGCTCGTGCTCCGCTGCCGCGTCGAGCGCGGCCTGGCGCGTCGCCGCGATGCCCGGCGTGGGCTCCGCCAGGTGCTCGACGCCGAGCGCGGCCGCGACCGCGGCCGCCGACTCGTCCGGGTCGTTGTCGACGAGCAGGATGCGCCACGGCGACGCGACACCGGCGGCATCGTGCCGGATCGCCTCGACGAGCGCCGGGAGCAGGTCCGCGCGGCGGAAGGTCGGCACCGCGATGAGGATGGCCGGGGCGCGGTCGGGCGCGGTCCGGGCGCTCACGGCCGGACCTTGCCGCGCCGGTGCTCGATCGCGGCGAGGAACGCCCCTCGATGCGCCTCGCCCGTCGACGCCCAGCCGCGACCGCTCAGGTCCGGCGGGGCGGACATCGGCCGCGCGGTGCTGTCGGCGAAGCGCTCGAGGTCGACGCTCGAGACCGCGCCGTCGAAGGTCGTGACCCATCCGGGACCGACCTCGCGCGCGAGTGCCTCGGTCACGTCGGTGCGAGGCACGAGCACGGGTCGGTCGAGCGAGAGCGCCGCCAGCGCGCTGCCGGAGTTGTGCATGGATCGGTACGGTAGCACCACGCCCGAGGCTTCCATGACGGCGTTCGCGAACGCCTCCTCGGGCAGGTAGCGCAAGTCGAGCTCGACGCGAGGATCGACGTCCGCGCGTCCCCGCACCTCGCGCTCGATCCGGGGGCTCGTGGCGTCGCCCGCGATCCGCAGCCGGATCCCGGGCCGTGCCTCGGCTGTGCCGGCGAACGCATCGAGCAGCTCCTCGACGCCCTTGTACGGTCGCACGAGCCCCACGAAGGCGAGCAGGCCCGGCGTCGGCGGCACCGGCGTCACCGCCGCGAACCAGTCGCGGTAGTGGCCGTGCGGGATGAGCGTCCACGCGCGTCCCTCGCCGACCACGGTCTGCCCGTTCAGCACGATGCGATGGTCGGTCCTGCGGTCCAGCCACTCGAGCCAGCGGCGCTCCCACGGCGACGCCTCGGCGTGCGGGCGCGGGTTGTGCACCGTCTGCAGCACCGCGACCCGGGTGAGGGTGAGCCGGACCGCGAGCGCGACCGCGAACGCGCGCCGGGCGAGCGTGCGCGACGGGGTCGAGCCGCGCAGCAGGACGTCGGGCCAGTGCAGCTGGAGCGCGTCGTAGCGGCCGAGCAGCGCACGTCGCCGATCGAACCGCACGTGGTCGACGCCCGGCGTCCGCTCGAGCGCCGCATCGAGCATGTGGATGTACGGATTGGTCGTCGAGCGCGGCGTGCCGAACGACTGCATGACGCGGACCGGCGCTGGGGCGCGCGACGGGTTCCGCATGCGGCACAGTCTGGCGCATCTTGCGCGGCAGCGTCGCCATGCACCTAGACTCATGCCCACTCGCGATCGGATGCCCGGCGGCGAGCGCGAGGTGCCGATGACAGGGGTGTCCGCCATGGTCGAATCGTTCGCCGACGTCCACCGGCGCCTCTCGGGTGCCCAGAAGGGCCACGCCCGCGGGGCACCCGCGTACTCGGTGTACGTCAACCGCCGGATCGGTCGCGTGCTCGCGGTCGCGGCGTACCGCTGGGGCTGGACGCCGAACGCGGTCACCGGCGTCAGCGCCCTGCACACCTTCACGGCCATCGTGCTGCTGGTCGCGCTGCCCGCGCAGTGGTGGACGGGCATCGCGGTCGCGCTGCTGCTCGTGCTCGGCTACGCGTGGGACTCCGCAGACGGCCAGGTCGCGCGGCTCGGCGGCGGCGGCAGCCTGTCCGGCGAGTGGCTCGACCACTTCGTCGATGCGATCAAGATCGCCACGCTCCACCTCGCCGTGCTCGTGTCGCTGTGGCTGCACACGCCGCTCCGGGACACCGCCTGGCTGCTCGTGCCGATCCTCTTCTCGATCGTCGGAGTGGTCACGTTCTTCGCGATGCTCCTCAACGACCTGCTGAAGGGCAAGGTCGGTGTCCGATCGACGCACCAGCGGGGGAGCGGGACGCCCGGTCGGTCGCTCGCGCTGCTGCCCACCGACTTCGGCGTGCTCTGCCTCGTCTTCGCGCTCTGGGGATCGACGCCGCTCTTCCTCTGGGGCTACGGCGCGCTCGCGCTCGCGAACACGGCCTTCCTCATCCTCGCCGCCGTGAAGTGGTTCCGCGAGATCCGCGCGATCGACCGCGATGATGGCGAGGCGCCGTGAGCCCCGCCGACGGCCTGCCGCCCTTCGCGGTCGTGATCGTGAGCTTCGGCTCGAGCGCGCTGCTGCGCGAGCACGCGACGACGCTGCGCGTCGCGGCGCCGGGCCGCGTCGTCGTCGTCGACTGCTTCAGCACCGGGCAGGAGCGGGAGCGGGTGCGGGCGATCGCGCTCGAGCAGGGCTGGGATGCCGTGCTCCTCGACGCGAACGCCGGCTTCGGCGGCGGCACGAACGCCGGCGCGGCGCACGCGCTCCGGCACGGGGCGCGGGTGCTCGTCGCGCTCAATCCGGATGCGCGGATCGATGCGGCCGGGCTCGCCGCGCTCGTCGCGGCGGTCGCCGCCGACCCGATGCTCGTCGCCTCGCCGCGCATCGTCTCGGCCACCGGCGCACCCTGGTTCACGGGCGCCGACCTCTACCTCGACGACGGCGCGACCCGCAGCGTCGCAGCGCGCGATCGGTTCCCCGGCGCCCGCACGCTGCCGTGGGCGACGGGCGCGTGCTTCGCGGTCTCCGCCGAGCTGTGGAACGCGCTCGGCGGCTTCGACGAGGACTACTTCCTCTACTGGGAGGACATCGACCTCTCGCATCGCGCGCTCGCAGCGGGCGCTCGGCTGCGGCAGGTCGACGCGCTCGTCGTGCACGACGCGGGCGGCACGCACACCGAGGTCCGCAGCGCGCGGGCGAAGTCCGAGCTGTACTACTACTTCAACATCCGGAATCGGATGCTGTACGCCGTGAAGCACCTCGACGACTCGGAGGTCCGGCGCTGGGCCAGGTCGGCGCCCCGGACCGCGTACGACGTGCTGCTGCGGGGCGGCCGTCGGCAGCTGACGTCGCTGGCGCCCGTGGCGCGGCTACCTCCGGGGCCTCCGCGACGGCCGGCGGATCGCCCGGTCGCACCTGGACGTCCGGACGCCCGCACCGCATCCCGCGGCAGGGCGCTGACATGGGGGCGACCGGCGCCATCCTGCTCGTCTGCGCCGCGAACGTGTGCCGATCGCCGATGGCGGCGCTCACGCTCGAGCGCGCGTTCGCGAGGCTGCCGGGCCTCGAGTCCGTCGAGGTCGCCGCCGTCGGCGTCAGCGTCGGCGGGACGATGACGATCTGCCCGGTGGTCGAGGCGTTCCACGAGGGCGACGACTGGCGGCTGGCCGCGCACGCGCACCGATCGCGCCAGCTCGATCCGGACGACGCGCGCTCGGCGGCGCTCGTGCTCACCGCGTCGCGAGGCATCCGCTCGTCCGTCGTCGCGGCCGTGCCGGAGGCGCGCAGCAGGGTCTTCACGATGCGGGAGGCGCTCTGGCTCGGCGCGGATGCCGAGCCCGGGCGCGGGCTCGAGGGCCCCGACGCCGTCGTGGCCTTCCAGCAGCGCATCGACGGCCGCCGCGGCCTGCACCAGCGACCGACGGCGTCGCGCGGCTGGCTCGGTCGCCGGCGCCCGTCCGACCCGCTCGACATCGCCGACGGGCATCAGCTGCGCGGCGCCGCCCACCTCCGCACCGTCCGCGCCGTCGACGCGACGGCGCGAGCGCTCGCGACGCTCATCGCCGGCCAGCGGCCCGCAGCAGGCTGAGGCTCAGACGGCCGCAGCGCCGAGCGATCCTCGAGCCGGGACGGCCGCCCGCAGCGCGCGCGCCGCCGCGTCCCAGCCGTATCGGCTCGCCGCCCGCGCCTGCGCCGCAGCGCTGGGCCGACGCCCCCACGTCGCGTCGATCGCGTGCGCGACCGCCGTCGCGTCGAGCGGGGGCGCGAAGGCCGCGTAATCGCCCACCGTCTCCTGGAACACCGGGATGTCGCTCGCGACGAGCGGCGATCCGAACCGCGCTGCCTCGACCGCCGGCATGCCGAAGCCCTCGTCGAGGCTCAGCGCGATGGTGAGCGCGGCGTTGCCGTAGAGCCAGGCGAGCTCCGCATCGGGCACCGGCCCGAGCATGACGATGCTGCCGTCGTCCAGCAGCGACCGAGCGCCCTCGGGGATCGCCGAGCCGACGCCGGAGTGGGCGGAGCCGCCGACGACGTAGAGCGGGCGCGCGGGCGAGATCCGCTCCGAGCGCACTGCCGCGAGCATGGCCGTCTCGATGTTCTTGCGCACGTTGAGCCGACCGACGATGACCGCGAACTCGCTGCCCGCCGGCACGCGCTCGGGGCGCAGCGGTGCGCCCTCGAGCGACGGCGGCACGCCGAGCCCCGTGACGACGGGCGAAGGCAGCCACGGCGCGTGCCGCGCGATGCGCTGCGCCTCGGTGCGGGTGGAGGTGGCGACCGCCGTCGCGCTCCGCGCCCACCGCAGCATGGGGCGGAAGTACAGCCGCTCGGCGCGCGAGAACCACGCCGGGTGCTCCTCGAACATCACGTCGTGCAGGAAGACGAGCGAGCGGCCGGCGACCGGCGCGTAGTTGTGGCACACGACGAGGTCGGCACGGGCCCGACGGGCCACGAGCGGCAGCTCCCAGCGGTTGGAGGCGGCGTGCGGCCACAGGCGCGACCGCGCGACGCGCGCGCCACCCGGGAGGTCGTCGGCCGCGACACCGCGACGCAGGGCGACGACGATCTCGTCCTCGGGGAAGCAGCGCGCCCACGCGAGGATGAGCTCGCGCTGCACGGTGCGGTTGGCCAGCGGACCGTCCTGCCACCAGTAGCCATCCATCAGGATCCGCACGACGCCCCCTCGAGGGGCAGCCGGCGCGGCGCCGCCTCGACGCCATGGTAGGTCGGGCAGGGACCTCGACGCTGTTGGAAGACTCAGGCCCGGCGCGGATTCGGCTGATGATCCCCGCGGAGGGTCGACTTCGTAACATCGTTATCCCTACGCTCGCGACAGGTGGCAACCGACGCCGCTCCCGGACCCCGGCGAGCATGCGGTCGGGCCGCGAGCAACCGAGGACTGGAGCACCGTGATCGCACCGCGCAGCGTCCGCCGAGCGAGAGCCTCGGCGGCGCTGGCCATCGCGCTGACGATCTCGGCGCTCGTCGCGCTGACGGGCTGCGGACCGACGCCGGCCGACCCGGCCGGCTCACCGAGCGCGAGCCCGTCGCCCGACGCGAGCCAGACGCCGGATCCCGTCGCGGCACCCGACCAGACCACGGCTCCCGTCGGGCCGACGATCCCGCCCGGGGCAACCTCCGTGCCGGCGCCGGGCGCCGGCACGACCCCGGCCGCCGACGGTCCGACCGAGGCGGCGGCGCTCCCGACCACGACCGCGCAGCTCGGCGACGAGGTCGCGTTCGACACCGGCATCGTCGTCGAGATCGTCTCCGTCGAGGCGATCACCGTCACCGCCGAGACGCCCGGCGAGATCTCCGGGTCGGCGCTGCGCGTCAGCATCACCGCCCGCAACGAGTCCGGTCAGCAGCAGGAGGTCGACTCCGCCGTCGTCTCCGTCATCGCCGACGACGGCGAGCTCGGCATCGGCACGACCGCCGGCTCGCCGTCGCCGCTGTCGGGGGTCGTCGAGCCCGGCGGCACCGCGTCCGGCACGTACGTCTTCATGCTCGATCCGGCCTCCGGCCGCGACGTCACAGTCTCAGTCAACTACGCCGCGGGCCAGCCGCTCGCGGTCTTCACGGGAAGAACCTGACAGATGGACACCGCCATGCGCTCCCACCGCCCCCTGCGCGCCGCGCTGCTCACCGCGCTCGCCACCATCGCGACCGGCGGGATGGTGCTCTCAGGCCTGACGGTCGCGACCGCGGCGGGGACCGGACCGGTCACGCTGCAGCAGCGCACGAGCTCCGTCGTCACCGCGGATCCGCTGCCGACCGTCCAGATCGACAACGGCTACGTCTGGGCGCAGACGATGATCGGCAACACCGTCTACGCGGCCGGCGGCTTCGCCAACGCGCGCGCGCCGCTCGCCGCTCCCGGCACGAGCCTCACCCCGCGCAGCAACATCCTCTCCTTCGACATCCGGACGGGCAACCTGCTCTCGTTCGCCCCCCAGGTGAACGGCCCGATCCGCGCCGTCGCCGCCTCCCCGGACGGCACGCGCCTCTACATCGGCGGATCCTTCTCGAGCGTCAACGGGCAGTCGCAGGTTCAACATCGCCGCGCTCGACCCCGTCACCGGCGCGCTGCTGCCGGGCTTCGTCGCATCGATCGGCGGCAGCGGCGTGTACGGCCTCGCGGCCACGGCCGACAGCGTCTACGCGACGGGCCTCTTCACGCAGGCGAACGGCGTCGCGCGCGGCAACCTCGCCGCGTTCGCCCACACGAACGGCGCGCTCCGCTCCTGGGCGCCGACGATCGACCGCCAGGGCGACGCGATGGTGATCGACCCCGACGGCTCGCACGTCATCGTCGGCGGCCGCTTCTACCTCACCAACGGCGTCGTCCAGCGCGGCCTCGCACCGCTCGACCCCGTCACCGGCGCGATCGACACCGCGTGGGCCGCGTCGCGCACCGTCGTCAACGGCTGGTCGTCCGGCACGACCGCCGGCAGGGCGGGCATCTTCGCGCTCGCCACCGACGACTCGGGCGTCTACGGCACCGGCTGGGTCTACGCCAACGTCGAGGCGGGCAACCTCGAGGGCGTCTTCGCCGCGGAGGCCGGCACCGGCGCGATCCGCTGGGTGGCCGACTGCCACGGCGACCACTACGGCGTCTACTCCACCGGCGAGACCGTGTACGCGACGAGCCACACGCACCAGTGCGACACGGTCGGCCTCGCACCGGAGCTGAGCCCGCGCACCTACCGCTACGTCGAGGCGTTCACCGCGACCGCCGAGGGCACGCTCACGCGCAGCCCGTCGGTGAGCAGCATCTACAAGGACTGGAGCGGCACGCCCGCGCCCGCCCCGTACGCGTGGTACCCCGACTTCACCGTCGGCCGGACGTCCGGTCTCAACCAGGCCGGCCTGTCCATGACGGGCAACGGCCAGTTCCTCTCGGTCGCCGGCGAGTTCGGCAGCGTCAACAACCAGCGCTACGAGGGCATCGTGCGCTTCGCGACGGCACCGCCGAACGGCCCGAAGCAGGGACCGCGCATCGCGGCCGCCGACGTGGGGCGCACCCACGGCGTCGTCGGTCGTCGCCGGTCGCGCGCGCATCTCCATCCGCGGCAACTGGGACCGCGACGACCGGGACCTCACCTACGAGCTGCGCGCACGGGCCGGCACCGCCGGCGTCATCCAGTCGCGGGTCGTGCCGTCGAGCTGGTGGTCGCAGCCGCAGATGACCTTCAACGACACCGGGCTCACGCCCGGCTCGACGCAACCTACACGGTCCGCGTCCGCGACGGCAACGGCAACGCCGTCACGAGCCGAGCCGCGACCGTCACGATCGCGAGCGGGCAGACCTCCGCCGTACGCCAACGCCGTGCTCGACGACGGCGCGACGCTCTACTACCCGCTCGGCTCGAACCGCGCCGACTGGGCCGGCTCCAGCACCCCGCTGTTCGGCAGCGGCGTGAGCGACCTCGCGCCGGGCGCCGTCGCCGGGTCACCGGCGAGTCGGCGTCGAGCTTCAACGGCACCACCAACGGCCGCGTGTCGTCGGGCAGCAGCTCGTCGGGCCCGCGACGTTCTCGACCGAGCTCTGGTTCAACACCACGACGACCCAGGGCGGCAAGCTCATCGGCTTCGGCAGCGCGCAGACGGGCTCGTCGAGCAGCTACGACCGCCACATCTACATGCAGAACAACGGGCGGCTGATGTTCGGCGTCTACCCGGGCCAGGTGCGCACCATCTCGTCGACCGCCGCCTACAACGACGGCCGCTGGCACCACGCGGTCGCGACGCAGGGTGCGGACGGCATCGCGCTCTACGTCGACGGGGTGCGGGTGGCGCAGGACACGAGCGTGACGACCGCGCAGAACTACTCCGGCTACTGGCGGGTCGGCGGCGACAGCCTGGGCTCCTGGCCCGGGCAGCCGACCTCGGCCTACTTCCGCGGCGCGATCGACGAGGTCGCCGTCTACGGCTCCGCGCTGACGAGCGGCCAGGTGTCCACGCACTTCGCGGCCGGCTCCGGGCAGCAGGCGCCGACCGCCGCCTTCGACGCCACGACGAGCGTGCTGAGCGCGAGCTTCGACGCGATCCGGATCCTCGGCCGCGAGCGGGGCGACGATCGCCTCCTACGCGTGGCAGTTCGGCGACGGCACGAGCGGCACCGGCGTCTCGCCGACGCACGTCTACGCGCAGGCCGGCACGTACGCCGTGACCCTGACCGTCACCGACAGCCGCGGCCTCAGCAGCGCGGTGACCGAGGACGTCACGGTGCAGGCCGCGAACGTCCGGCCGACCGCGTCGTTCACGACCGCGGTCGACGACCTCGACGTCGCGGTGAACGGCGCCGCCTCCTCCGACCCCGACGGCAGCATCGTGTCGTACAGCTGGAACTGGGGCGACGGGACCGCGAACGGCTCCGGCGCGACGGCGGCGCACCGCTACGGCGCCGCCGGCACGTACACCGTGACCCTCACGGTGACCGACGACGACGGCGCGACCGGGACGCAGACGGCCCAGGTCCAGCCGACGGCGCCATCCGTGCCCCCGAGCTTCGCGGCATCCGACGACTTCTCGCGCACCGTCGCCTCCGGTTGGGGCACAGCGGATGTCGGCGGCGCGTGGACGATCACCGGCACGGCGGCGCCCGCGTCCGTCGGCGGCGGCGTCGGCACGCTCAACCTCGGAGCGGGATCCACCCGCGACCTCCGGCTGGGCGCCGTGGCGCTGCGCGATGTCCGCGTCTCGATGGACCTGCGGCTCGACCAGGCGCCCGCGACGGGCTCCGCCTACCTCGGGGTGATCACGCGATCCACCGCCGCCGGCGACTACCGCGTGCGGGTGTGGCTGCGCGACAACGGCAGCGTGTGGCTCGTCGTGCAGCACGGGGCCACGGTGCTGCGCAGCTACGCGGTGCCGGGCATCACGCGAGCGGCTGGCGACACGTTCACGCTCGAGGTCGAGGTGACCGGGACGACGAGCACGACGGTCCAGGCGAGCCTCTGGCGCGTCGGGACACCGGAGCCGGCGGCCTGGCAGGTGAGCGTGACGGACTCGACCGGGACGACGACCTCCGGCTCGGTCGGGGTGCACGCCAACCGCAGCAGCTCGGCGACGAGCGCAGGCGTCTTCACGGTCGACGCGTTCCGCGTCACCGCGCTCGGGTGACCACGGACGCGGCGCGACAGCTAGATTGAGCCCGTGCCGCGACCGTGCCGGGGGTGACCATGGACGACTCCGCGCTGGTGCTGCCCGCGCTCGCGCTCTGCGCGGGCGCGGTGGTGCTGTTCCTCTTCCGGGCCAGCCCCCGGGCGGCGCTCGTCGCCTGGGTGCTCGTGCTGTTCCTCGTGCCGATCTGGATCGGCGTGACGGTCGGCTCCTTCTGGGCCGCCATCACGCTCATCACGCTCGCCGCGCTGGCCTCGAACTATGCCGACGTGCGACTGACCGTCGCGGACGCGTTCGTCGCCGCGTTCGCGCTGCTCGTGCTCGTCATGTTCGCGCTGCAGCTCGCGACCCTGTCGAACTCGGTGATCGCGATCCTCCAGTGGGTCGTGCCCTACGCCTGGGGGCGGATGGTGCTCGCGCGCGTGCCATCGCTGTTCATCACCCGAACGATCGCGGCGGTCGCGACGGTCGCCGCGTGCCTCGCGATCGTCGAGTTCGTCACGGGCACGAACCTCTTCGTGCTGGTCCCCGGCCCTGGGCCCTTCAGCGAGTGGTCGGACCTCCAGTCCCGGTCGGCCTTCCTGCGGGCCGAGGGCGCGTTCGGGCACTCGATCGCGCTCGGCGCCTCGCTCGCGATGGCGTCCGCCTTCGTGCTCGGCACCCGGTGGTCGACGCCCGCGATCGTGCTGTCCCTCGCCGCCGTCATCGGGGCGACCGTCGTGTCGTTCAGCCGCATCGGCCTCGTCACCATCGCGCTGACGGTCGGGGTGAGCGTCCTCACGATGCCGGCGGTCAGCCGCGCGGCGCGCTGGTCGGTGGCCGTGGGCGGGGCGGCTGCGATCGCGATCGTGCTGCCGTTCCTCGGCGACGTCTTCTCCGACGCCGGCGACGAGGCGGGCGGCAGTGCCGACTACCGGGCGGGGCTCTTCGCGCTCGTCTCCGAGGTGCGCATGTTCGGCAGCGCGGGCGACTGGCAGGGGCGCATCGAGGACGGCGTGTACCTCGGCACCTTCGCCCGCTCGGTCGACAACACGCTGCTGCTCATCGCGCTGCGCTTCGGCTGGGTGGCGGTGGCGCTCGTCTGCGCGGTGCTCATCGCCGTCATGCTCGGGGTGGTGCGCGGCCGTGCCAATCCCGCGTCGCTCGCGGTCGTCTGCCAGGTGCCCACCCTGTTCGCGGTCGCGCTCATCACGCAGTTCGGTCCGTTCCTCTGGTTCCTCATCGGGCTGGCCGTCGCCTGGGGCGCGATGCAGGACGACGACGCCGCCCTGGAGCGCCGGCTCAGGCTGCCGCTGGAGTCTCGCCCGGCGCCGGTCGGCGGCGGGTCGCCATGAGCCGGACGAAGCCCAGGAGCGACTGCGCGTCGCGGCGGTAGATCGGCAGCAGGAGCGACGCCGCGCCGGCGGCGAGCCCGGCGGCGAGGCCCACGCCCACCTCCGCCCACGGTCCGAGCGCGGCGGCCGAGGTTCCGGCGCCCCACGCGGCGGCACCCGCGGCGAGCGTGACGGCGAAGATCCGTGCCGCCCCGCCGTAGAGCCTGCGGGTGGGCATCGGGGTCACGCGCGACAGCCAGGCGAGGGAGATCGGCCACGCGATCGCCGGGTGGATGGCGAACCCGATCGCGACGCCGAGCACGCCGAAGCAGGAGCCGACGGCGACGCAGACGACCTTGATCGCGGCGGTGACGAGCGTGTACCGCAGCAGCGGCCCGCCGAGGCCGCGCGCGAGGTAGACCCAGTACCCCACGTACGAGAGCGTCGTGAGCAGCCCGGCGATCGCGAACATCCGCAGGATGGGCGCGGCCTCCGCCCACGCGTCGCCGAGCATGATGGCGACGACCGGCTCCGCGAGGCCCGCGAGCATGGCGATGGGGATGCCGATGAGGTAGCCCAGCGCCAGCTGGGCGGCGGTGACGTACGTCTCGAACCGCGGCTGGTCCTGCTGCAGCCGCGACAGCACCGGGAGCGCGACGGACTGCAGGGGGGAGCGCACCTGCCCGAGGGGCGTCATGACCAGCTGGTAGGCGCGGTTGTAGAGGCCGAGCGACGCCGTGCCGAAGCGGGCCGCGACGAGCACCGTGTCGATCTGGCGCGCGGCGTACTGCACGAGGTTGGCGGCGACGAGGTTCCAGCCGAAGGTGACCATCGATCGCACGCTGTGGGCGCGCGAGTACCAGCGCGGCAGCCACCGTCCCGCGACGACGACACCGATGAGCGAGAGCAGCCCGTTGCACAGCTGCTGCAGCACGAGCGCCCAGAAGCCGGCGCCGAGCAGCGCGGCGACGATCGCGACGGCGAGCGCGACCGCCGCGGCGGCGACGTCGACGATCGCGAGCGGCCGCAGGCGGACCTCGCGCATGAGGTTCGCGCGGTGCTGGGTCGCGAGGCCGTTGCAGACGAAGAGCAGCGAGAGCCACTGCGCCATCGGGATGATGTCGGGCTCGCCGGTGATGGCGCCGAGCGGCCAGGCCGCGGCCAGCATCACGAGCGCGAGCGCCGAGCCGATGAGCGCGTTGATCCAGAACAGGTTGTCGCGCTGCCCGGTCGAGAGCGACGGCGCCTGGATCGACGCCGACGTGAGGCCGAAGTCGCGGAAGATCTCGCCGAGCCCGACGAGCACGAGCACGATCGCCAGCAGCCCGTAGTCGTGGGGCGTGAGCAGGCGGGCGAGCACGGCGACCGAGACGAGCTGCAGCAGGATGCGGGCAGCCTGCGAGAGCATCGTGAAGAGCGCGCCGCGCGCGGCGTCGTGCGCGAGCGAGGACGCCATCATCGGGCCGACCCCCGCACGCGCCGGACCGTGCCGCGCAGCACGCGCAGCGCCGTGCGCGGTGCCGCTGCGGACAGCCGCAGCAGCGCGAAGCCCGGGTAGCGCGGCGGGCGGCGGCCCGCCAGCAGCGAGCCGAGCAGGCGCGCGCCGAGGAACCGGCGTCGCTGGGTCTGGAGCGGCTGGGCGTCCGCGAGCCGCTCGACGGCGAGCGGCTCGAGCATGATCGCGCCCGCGGCCGCAGCCTCGAGGATCGTGCGTCGCCCGCGCTCGGTGCGCGCGATGAGCGCGCTCACGCCGTCGCCGTCGACGAAGCTGGGATAGCCGTGCTCGTCCGACTCCCACGCGTCGGCGGAGACGATGTCGGCGCTCTCGCCGACGCCGTCGGCACACACCTTGCAGCGCCACTGCGTCGCGGGGCCGAGCGTGCTGCCCCATGACGCGTCGTAGTCGGCGGAGACGGTGCGGCCGCCGCTCGTCGCGGTGAACCGGCCGGGCCACCCGCGCCCGCGGTAGCGGAGCGTGCCCACCTCGTCATGCGCCTCGACGCCGAGCTCGGCGAGCAGCGCGTCCGTCGCGTGCTGGCTCGGCGTGCCCGCGCAGAAGAAGGAGAGCATGAGCGGCGGCTCGCCGTCGATGAGGTCGCCGGCGCTCTGCCGCAGCGCGGAGACCTCGCAGGGCTTGCGCGCACACGGCGCTGCCGCCAGCGAGCACGTCGGCGTTGTCGAGGGCCGCGACCGGCGCGTAGCGCGATCCGGCCGCGGCCACGGCCTGCTCCCGCGTCGTGATCGAGACGGGCACCGTGCGCCGCGGCGCGCGGTCGTCGACGGCGGCGCCCGTCACGCGCGACGCACGGCCGCTCGCGAGCAGCCACGCGTGCAGCGCGGTGAGCGCGCCGCCGCTGCTGCCCGTGTGCCGGATCTCGGGATCGACCGCCCACGCGCTCCACATGCCGAGGTGGGCGCCGAGGAGCGGATGCCTCGACGCGCCCGCGACGGCGGCCGGGGCGCGCACGACGACGCCCGGGCAGGCGCGCCGGAAGATCGCCTCGGCGCCGGCGATCGGGGTCGAGGGGCCCGCGAAGCGCGGGCGCGCGTAGCCCGCGGCATCCAGCGCCATCTCGACGGACGGATCGAGCCGGGTGCACAGCCCGCAGCCGGAGCACGCATCGCGGGCGAGCACATCGGCGACCGCCCGCTCGAGGCCGCTCGTCACAGCGCGCCCAGCCGCTCGACGACGGGCCGCAGCAGCTGCTGCCCGCGGCGCTGGGCGTCGAGCGCCTCACCGGCGAGGCCGGGGGCGCGCGCGTGGCCGAGCACGGCGTCCGCGAGGCCGGCGGCATCGACCGGCACGACCCGATCCCACCCGATCGCATCCATGAGCGGCGCGAACTTGCGCGAGTAGGCCATCGCGACCGCGGGCGTGCCGGTCGAGAGCGCGTTGAGGCACGCGTGCATGCGCGCGCCGATCACGAGCCGCGCCCCGGCGATCGCCGAACGGGCATCGGCGAGGTCGACGGGCACATGGAGGTCGACCCGGCCGCCATAGGCGTCGGCCAGCTCGATCGATGCCGGGATGTCGGTGTCGGCCGCCGCCGGGTCGAGCACGTGGGGGAGCAGGGTGATCGAGCGGCCATCCGCGAGCAGGCCGTCCACGATGCCGCGCACCGCCGCGCGGTAGCCGGTCGCGTCGGCGTGCGGTCCCCCCTGCCACAGCAGCCCGGAGACGTTGAGCAGCACGTCGCGCTCGACGCCGCGGGCCGGCGGGTCGATGCCGAAGACGAGGTCGCTCGTGATCGCGTCCGCGGGTCGGCCGAGTCCGGCGGCGGCCTCGGCGCTGATCGGATCGCGGGCGAAGACGAGCCGGCTGCGGTGCAGCGAGCGGTGCGCGAGCATGCGCCCGCGCGCCGACCCGAACGGGCCGATCGTCTGCGGCGCGAGCGCGATGCGCGTGCCCGCCTGCGCCGCGAACTCGTGCACGAGCGACATCGTCGTGTGCCGCGGCAGGCCGTAGATGTCGGCGAAGCTGTCGCCGGATCGCGTGTCCCAGACGAGATCGAAGTCCGACAGCCATCGCATCATGCCGAGCCTGCCGGTCGCGCGCTCCCGCAGCAGCGACGCGGTGCCCCACGGCACCTCGCTCGGGCGCCGCCGGTAGTTCATGAACGTGAAGGAGGCGTCCGGCCACACCTGTCGCAGCAGGTCGACGGATCCCTGGCCGAGCGCGCGCACGCCGAGGTTCGGTGACGAGTCGTCAGCCCACGCGACGAGGACGCGCATCCGGCCCTCCTTCGTGTCGCTCGGCGCCGGCGCGGCTTCGCTTCGACGCGAGATCCGCTCAGGAGTCACGATACCCACGCCGAGACGTGGGCCGCGGCGCGCTCCGCAGGTAGTGTCTGACCCATGTCGGAGCGATCCCGGAGCGGCAGCGGCTGCCTGACGCTGTCGGCGTGCCCGGTGACCGGATGAGCGATCGCAGCCGCATGGCCTCCGAGCCGCTGGCGTGGAACCTCTCGCACGTGTGGGAGGCGCTGCGGAAGTTCTGGGCGCTCGTGGTCGGGCTCGCGCTGCTGGGCGGCGGCGTCGGCTACCTGCTGTCGTCGACGGTCGAGCCGCAGTTCCAGTCGCGAGCGTCGCTCTACTTCGCGCTCAACCAGGGCACCTCGGGCGCCGACCTCAACCAGGGGTCGGCCTACACGCAGAACCAGATGCTCTCCTTCGCCCGCCTCGCGACGTCGTCGCGGGTGCTCGAGCGCGTGATCGACGAGCTGGACCTCGAGAGCACGCCGCGCGACCTCGCGCGGTCGATCGCGATCACGATCCCGCAGGACACGGTGATCCTCGACGTCGTCGCCACGTCCTCGCAGCCCGACCGGGCCGCCGCCATCGCGAACAGCGTCGCGGAGCAGCTCGCGCTCGTCGTGCTCGACGTCGGCGCGGACAGCGTCGACGGCGCGGCGACGATCAGCGCCTCCGTCATCGACGACGCCGTCGCGCCGACGGTCCAGACGGTGCCGAACAAGACCCGCGACGCCATCCTCGCCGCCGCCATCGGGCTGCTGCTCGGCGTGCTCGCCGCCTTCATCGCGACCATCGCGGATACGCGCGTGCGCAACGAGGCGGCGGTCGCCCGGGTCACCGACCTGCCCGTGCTCGGCATCGTGACGCGCGCCAAGCGCGGCACCGGCGCCGCGCTCGTCGTCGCGCGCGAGCCGCACGACCCGGTCACCGAGGACATGCGCCGCATCCAGTCGGCGCTGGCGTTCGCGGCGCTGGACGGCAAGTCGCGCCGCCTGCTCATCACCTCGTCGTCGCCGGGGGAGGGCAAGTCGACGTTCGCGAGCAACCTCGCGCTGACGCTCGCGGACGCGGGCGAGCGGACGCTCGTCGTCGACGCCGACCTGCGTCGCCCGCGCGTCGACGAGCTGTTCGGGATCGACGGCTCCGTCGGGCTGACGACGACGCTCATGGGCGAGGTCGAGCTCGAGGACGCGATCGTCGCGTGGCGCGGGACCGGACCGGACGTGCTCACCTCCGGCGCGCTGCCGCCGAACCCGGCGACGATCGTCACGTCGCAGGCGTTCCGCTCCCTGCTCGACAGCGCCTCCGAGCGCTACGACGCCGTGATCATCGACTCGCCGCCCGTCCTCACGGTCGCCGACTCCAACCTGCTCGCGCCGCTCGCCGACGGGGTCGTGATCGTGGTCGACTCGTCGAAGACGCGCCGCCCGCAGCTCGCCAACACGGTGCGCTCGATCGAATCGGCCGGCGGCCGGATCCTGGGCATCGTGCTGAACAAGTCGCGCGCGTCGAAGCACCGCAACACGTACTACGCCGACGTGCCGGCCGGGGAGCAGGCGCCCGGGAAGCGGGCGGTGGCGGCGCCGCGCCATTCAGCGGCGCCCGAGGCGTGACAGGCGCTCGCCGATCCGTGCGCGACCCATCGCGGGCGCGTACGCCAGGCGGAAGCGCCGCACGAAGCGCGAGGCCTCCGAGGGCTCCATGAGGCCGCGGTCCGACCAGAACCGCGCGATCCGGCGGCGGGTCGGCGCGTCCGCGCGAGCGAGCGACCGCCGGTGCACGGCGAACCACGCGGCGCCGGTCGAGACCGCGTCGCGGATCGCCTCCGCCGCCCCCTCGTCGGTGGCGCGGGCGGGCCAGATGACCGGCGCGTGCAGCGGGTCGCCGTTGACGGGCACGCCGGGTCCCCGCAGGATCGCCCAGCCCGAGTAGAGGAAGAACTCGAGCAGCCGGGCGCGCTCGAACGCATCGCCGAACGGCACGCCCTCCTGCTGCTCGACGTCGTGCAGCATCCGGAGAGCGAGCGCGGTGTCGATGACGAACGGCGTCGCCGTCCGCGGGAAGTCGTCGACGAGACGCGCGACCTGGCGCTCGTCGGCGCCGAGGTGGCGGAGCGTGCGCTCGAGGTCGGCGCGCAGCGGATGCGTCGCGTAGGAGTGCGTGCCGCCGCGGGCGGCACCCGCCGCGTCGACGAAGTCGTGAGCGCCGGCCGGCGCGATGAGGTGGTTCTTCGCGTCGAGGACGACGTAGTGCGGCGTGCGGATGCGGCGGGCGATGAGCAGCTTCGCCGCCTGCTGGCTGCGCCAGCCGGCGGTGCCGCCGTCGACGCCGAGGCCGGAGGTGCGCAGCACCGTCACGCGCGGCGAGAGCGCGCCGAAGCCGTCGATGAGCTCGCGCCGCGCGCTCGTGCGCATCCCGCCCGCGCAGTTGTCGAGCACGACGATCTCGGCCACGCACGCCGGGTCGAGGAACCGCGAGAGCGATCGCGCCTGCAGGCGCAGCAGCGGGAGCTCTGGCTCGAAGACGACCGTGACGAAGCTCAGCGACGGCGCTGTCACAGCAGCACCGGGTCGGCGCTCTGCACCGACGCGGTCGCGCGGCGCGCGTGGCGGGCGACCGCGTGCACCGACTCGCCGGCGGCCAGCCGCAGCGCGAGGCGCTCGTAGCCGTCGGCGACGTCGTCCCAGCGGAACTCGGTCGCGGCACGCTCGCGCGCGCGCAGCCCACGGGCGATGACGAGCGCGTCGTCGGCGTCGGCCTCGTCGACCGCGCTGGCGAGCTGCGCCGCGTCGCGGAACCACCAGCCGTCGCCGGCGAGCACCTCGTGGTTGAAGTCGACGTCGAACGCGATGGTCGCGGTGCCGGCGCCCATCGCGCGCAGCAGCGAGGGGTTCGTGCCGCCGACCGAGTGCCCGTGCAGGTAGGCGTGCGCGTGGGTGTACAGCGCGTCGAGCAGCGCCTGGTCCCACACGCCGCCCAGCAGCCGGATGCGCTCGTCGCCGGCGGCCGCGGCGTGCACCTCGGTCGTGTACTCGGCGCTGTACGGCGCGGAGCCGACGACGGCGAGCGGCAGGGTCGACGCGCTCGCGCGGTAGCCCTCGACGATCTCGAGCACGTGGTTCTCTGGCTCGAAGCGCGCGACGGCGAGGTTGAAGCCGTGCGGCTCGAGCCCGAGCGCCGCGAGCGGGGCCGCCGAGACGCGATCGAGGACCGGCGCGCCGTAGCGGAGCAGCTCGGTCTCCACCCCGAACTCGCGGGCGTAGTAGTCGGCGATGCCGGGCGCGTCGGCGATGAGCGCATCCGCCGTGCGCACGGCGTGCTCCTCCGCCCAGCGGTAGTACGCGCGCCCCGCACCGCCCCACTTCGCTCGCTGCCACTCGAGGCCGTCGACGTGCACGGCGACCGGGATGCCGCTCGCGCGCAGCATCGGCACGTACGGAGCGTTCGCGGCGTTGAAGACGAACGCCGCATCCGGCCGCTCGCCGAGCACGGCGCGCAGCGCGGCGATGCCGGTGCGGCTCAGGGTCTCGAGCTGCTTGAGGCGCACGGCAGGCACGTGCACGACGCGCATGCCGAGGTGCTCGGCGATCTCGGGTCGCGAGCTGTCGCCGTAGACGGTCACCTCGTGGCCGCGCTCGACGAGCCGCGCGCCGATCTCCTCGACCGCCGTCTCGAAGCCGCCGTAGGCGGCGGGCACCCCCCGGGTGCCCAGCATCGCGATCTGCATGGCGGCTCCTCAGTATGCGCCGGTGGGGTGGATGACGACCCGGGCGGTCTTGACGATGATCATGAGGTCTTGCATGACGGACCAGTTCTCGACGTAGCGGAGGTCGAGGCGGACGCTCTCGTCCCAGGAGAGGTCGCTGCGGCCGCTGATCTGCCAGAGGCCGGTGATGCCGGGTTTGAGGTAGAGGCGGCGGATGGCGGTGCCGTCGTAGGTGGTGGCTTCGCCGGGCAGTGGGGGGCGGGGTCCGACGACGCTCATGTCGCCGGTGAGGGCGTTCCAGAACTGGGGGAGCTCGTCGAGGGAGTGCTTGCGGAGGAAGGCGCCGACGCGGGTGATGCGGGGGTCGTTGCGGAGCTTGAAGAGGGGGCCGGCGGCTTCGTTGCGGGTTTGGAGGGCGGCGAGCTGCTGTTCGGCGTCGGTGTGCATGGTGCGGAACTTGAGCATGCCGAAGGTGCGGCCGTCGCGGCCGACGCGCTGCTGGCGGAAGAGGATGGGGCCGGGGGAGTCGAGCCGGATGGCGATGGCGATGGGGATGGCGAGGATGGCGATGGCGAGCAGGGCGGGGGTGGCGATGGCGATGTCGAGGGCGCGCTTGAGGATGTGCTCGCCGCCGTCGAAGGTGGGGATGCGCACTTGGATGAGGGGGAGGCCGTCGATGGGGCGGAAGGAGATGCGGGGGCCGGCGACGTCGGTGAGGCGGGAGAAGAGGATGAGCTCGGCGCAGGTGCCCTCGAGCTGTCGGCTGAGGCGGGTGAGGTAGGCGGGGTCGGCGTCGGGCTTGGCGGCGAGGATGACGGTGTCGGCGCCCATGCGTTGGGCGTCGTCGGCGAGGGTGGCGCGGGCGGGGAGGACGGGCACGGAGCGGCCGTGGAGGAGGAGGGGGTGGCCGGGGTCGTCGGCGATGACGGCGGCGACGACGTGGTAGCTGTGGTCGCCGGTGCGGGCGAGTCGGTCGAGGACGTAGGCGACCTCGTCGCGGTCGCCGACGAGGATGGTGCGTTGGGCCCAGTCGCCCTCGCGGCGGCGGGCGAGCAGCCAGCGTCGCCATTGCCAGCGGCCCACGAGCACCGCGAGCGTGCCGACGGGCAGCGCGATGAGCAGCTGCAGCCGCAGCTCCGACCACCCCACCAGCAGCGCGGCCGCCGCGAGCACGGCGAACGCGAGGCCGGTGGCGTGGACGACGCGCCGGTACTCCGCCGCGCCCGCGCCCAGGACCGCCGAGTCGCGCGAGTGCACCGCCGCGAGGGCGACGAGCCAGACGGCGAGCACGATCCCCGGCGCGACGGCCAGCTGCTCGAGCGGCACCGGGGCGAGCGCGGTGGCGCCCTCCGGGGCGCTGCCGAGCGCGACGGTGCCCGTGGTGGCGGCGACGATGGCGGCGTCGGTGGCGGCGAGCCGGATGCGCGTCCCGCGCTCGCGCTGCAGCCGACGGGCGAGCGAGGGCGTCGCGCGCGGCGACCGGGCGCCGGGCAGGGCGAGGGGCGGGGCCGCGGAGCCGGCTGCGATCGCAGCCATCCTCCTCGACGATCCCTGCCACGCTCGCTGCACCTGCACCACCCACTCCCAAGCCGGATCCGGGATGCGCTCGAACCGAGCGATAACACCGTTTCTGAACAGTAGGCGCGCCGAGAACTCGCCGACAAGCGAAGATCCCCGCACGAGGAGACTCGTGCGGGGATCGTCGGTCGGCACTGAGGCGATGCTCAGCGGAAGGCATGCTGCTAGCCGAGCGCCGACTCCAGGATCGCCGCGAGCTCCTGCGCGGAGCGCTTCGCCGACCCGGTCGCGGGGCTCGCCGACGGGGCGCGGCCGGCGACCTTGAGCGTGCGGCCGTGGAGGTGGCGCGGCAGCGCGAGGTGCATGAACGGCCACGCGCCCTGGTTGAGCGGCTCCTCCTGCACCCACAGCAGGGCCGCGTTCGGGTAGCGGTCGACGATCGCGTTGATCTCGTCGATCGGCAGCGGGTACAGCTGCTCGACGCGCACGAGCGCGATGTCGGTGCGGCCGCGCTTCGCGAGCTCGGCCTTCAGGTCGTAGTGGATCTTGCCCGAGTGCAGCAGCACGCGGGTCACGGCCTGCGGGTCCTGCACCTGGGCGTCGTCGAGCACCGGCTGGAACCGGCCGGTCGTGAAGTCCTCGACCGGGCTCGTCGCGTCGCGCAGCCGCAGCATCGCCTTCGGCGTGAAGACGACGAGCGGGCGACGCGGGCGCGCGTACGCCTGACGGCGCAGCAGGTGGAAGTGGTTCGCGGGCGTCGACGGGCGAGCGATGGTCATGTTGCGCTCGGCCGAGAGCTGCAGGAAGCGCTCGATGCGCGCCGACGAGTGGTCGGGGCCGGCGCCCTCGTAGCCGTGCGGCAGCAGCAGCACGAGCGACGACTGCTGGTTCCACTTCTGCTCGGCGGAGGCGATGAACTCGTCGATCACGATCTGGGCGCCGTTCGCGAAGTCGCCGAACTGCGCCTCCCACAGCACGAGCGCGTCGGGCCGCTCGACCGAGTAGCCGTACTCGAACGCCATCGACGCGTACTCGCTCAGCAGCGAGTCGTACATCGAGAGGCGGCCCTGGTCCTCGCCGAGGTTCGCGAGCGGCAGCCACTCCTGGCCGTTGTCGCGGTCGTGCATGACGGCGTGGCGCTGCACGAACGTGCCGCGGCGCGTGTCCTGCCCCGACATGCGCACGGTCGTGCCCTCGGTGAGCAGCGAGCCGAGCGCGAGCAGCTCGCCGAACGCCCAGTCGATGCCGCCCTCGCGGCTCGCCTTGACGCGCTTGTCGAGCACCTGCTTGACCTTCGGGTGCACCTTGAAGCCCTCGGGCGGGTTGCCGTGCGCGTCGCCGATGGCCTGGACGACGGAGGCGTCGACCGCGGTCGACTCCGGCTCGCTGACGGCGGCCTCGGGCTCGGGCTCGACGACGGCGAGGGATCCGGTCGCGGCCGCGTGCGTCTCCATGAAGGCCTGCTCGAGCTTGCCCTGGAAGTCCGCCTGCGCCGACTGGTACTCCTCCTCGGTGATGTCACCGCGGCCGACGAGGTTCTCGGCGTAGAGGGTGCGGACGGAGCGCTTCGCCTCGATGAGCGAGTACATGAGCGGCTGCGTCATGGTCGGGTCGTCGCCCTCGTTGTGCCCGCGACGGCGGTAGCAGATGAGGTCGATGACGATGTCGCGCTTGAACTCCTGGCGGTACTGGAACGCCAGCTCCGCGACCCGGACGACGGCCTCGGGGTCGTCGCCGTTCACGTGCAGGACCGGCGCGTGGATCGCCTTCGCGACGTCGGTCGCGTAGGTCGACGAGCGCGACTCCGTCGGGGGCGTGGTGAAGCCGACCTGGTTGTTCACGACCAGGTGGATCGTGCCGCCCGTCTTGTAGGCGCGCAGCTGCGACAGCTGGTGCGTCTCGAACACGACGCCCTGGCCCGCCATCGCGGCGTCGCCGTGCACGAGCACGGGCAGCACGGAGGCCTCGCCGTTGCCGATGCGGTCCTGCTTCGCACGCACGATGCCCTCGAGCACGCCGTTGACGGCCTCGAGGTGCGAGGGGTTGGCGGCGAGGTAGACCGGCACGGTCGAGCCGTCGGCCGCGGTGAACTCGCCCGCGTTGCCGAGGTGGTACTTCACGTCGCCGGAGCCCTGGAAGACGGCGGCGCCCTCGAACTCCTGGAACACCTGGCCGTAGGTCTTGCCGGCGATCGAGGTCAGCACGTTGAGGCGGCCGCGGTGCGGCATGCCGATCGCGACCTCGTCGAGGCCCGCCTCGGCGCTGCCCGTGAGGAGCGAGTCGAGGAAGGCGATCATCGACTCGGCGCCCTCGAGCGAGAAGCGCTTCTGGCCGACGTACTTCGTCTGCAGGAACGTCTCGAACGCCTCGGCCTCGTTGAGCTTGCGCAGGATGCGCATCTGCTCGTCGTGCGTGGGCTTGACGTACGGCACCTCGAGGTGGCTCTGGAACCACTGGCGCTGCGCCGGGTCGGCGATGTGCATGTACTCGATGCCGGTCGTGCGGCAGTAGGAGTCGCGGAGCACGCCGAGGATGTCGCGCAGCAGCGCGGAGCGCTTGCCCCCGAAGCCGCCGGTGACGAACTCGCGGTCGAGGTCCCAGAACGACAGGCCGTGCTGCTCGATCTCGAGGTCGGGGTGCGTGCGCTGCACGTACTCGAGCGGGTCGATGTCGGCCATCAGGTGGCCGCGGACCCGGAACGAGTTGATGAGCTGCGTGACGCGCGTCTGCTTCGAGAGCTCGTCGGCGGCCCGCACCGAGACATCCGTCGACCACTTGATCGGCTCGTAGGGGATGCGGAGGTCGGCGAAGATGCCGCGGTAGAAGTCCTGCTCGCCCATCAGCAGGCCCTGCACGATCTTCAGGAACTCGCCGGAGCCAGCGCCCTGGATCACGCGGTGGTCGTAGGTGCGAGGTCATCGTGACGGTCTTGCCGATGCCCGCGTCCGAGAGCCGCTCCGGGCTGGAGCCGGTGAACTCGGCCGGGTAGTCGAGCGCGCCGACGCCGATGATGCATCCCTGGCCCTGCATGAGGCGCGGCACCGAGTGCACGGTGCCGATGCCGCCTGGGTTCGTGAGCGAGACGGTCGTGCCGGCGAAGTCGCCGGCCTCGAGCTTGTTCGCGCGGGCCTTCTTGACGATCGCCTCGTAGGCGGCCACGAACTCGGAGAAGTCCATCGTCTCGCACGCCTTGATGCTCGGCACGAGCAGCGCGCGCGTGCCGTCGGGCTTCGGCATGTCGATCGCGATGCCGAGGTTGATGTGCGGCGGCGCGACGAGGGAGGGCTTGCCGTCGACCTCGTCGTAGTAGACGTTCTGGCTCGGGAACAGCTTGAGCGCCTGCACGAGCGCGTAGCCGATGATGTGCGTGAACGAGACCTTGCCGCCGCGCGTGCGGCGGAGGTGGTTGTTGATGACGATGCGCTGATCGATCATCAGCTTCGCGGGCACGGTGCGCACGCTCGTCGCGGTGGGGACGGCGAGCGACTTGTCCATGTTGGCGGCGAGCGACTTCGGCATGCCGCGCAGCGTCGTGACGACGGGCTGCTCGGCGGGCTGCTCGGCCTTCGCCGCCTGCTTCGCCGCGGCGGCGGGGGCATCGGCGGGCACCGGCGTGGGTCGCGCGGCCTGCGCGGTGGTGCGGGCGACGATCGTGCCGTCGGCGCGAGCGGGGGCGGGCGTGTCGGCCTGGCCCTTCGCCTGCTCCTTCGGCGCATCCTGCGCGTGCTGGCCCTCGCCGGAGTCGACGGGCCCGTCGGGTCGCGACTCGGCGCGCACGGGCGGGCGGGGCGCGGTGGGGCGCTGCGGGGCTGTCGGCTGCGCGGGGGCGGCGTGCTTCGGCGCCTGCTTCGGCGCCGCCTGCTGCGGGGCCGCCTGCTGCGGCGCTGCCTGCTCCGGGGCTGCCTGCTCCGGCTTCGCCGGCGCCGTCGGCTGCGCGGCCGACGGCGTCGCCGACGTGCTCATGCTCGTCGTCGCGTCACCGGAGGAGCGCTGGGCCGCGTACCGCTCGAGGATGGGCCACCACGACTGGGCGACGGCCGCCTTGTCCTTGCGGAAGAGCTGGTACTGCTCCTCGACGAGCCACTCGTTCGCTCCGAAGTCGTTGTCGTCCGACGGGCTGGACACGGTATCGATCGCCTCTTCCGAAATCACGCGGGCACACCGCAGGCAGTCTGCGGCGACATCGCCCTCCAGCATAGTCGCGTGCGCTGGCGGTGCCGTCCGTGCGGCCGACGGCCCCTCAGCGCGTCAGGCCGAGCTCGGCGAGGTCGACGCCGGCCGCCTGCACGGCGAGCAGCATGACCTCGCGGCGCCAGACGACGCGCGGCTCGAACCGCAGCGGCATGCTCGCCTCGGTGGGCGTGCGATCGCCCTTCGCGCCGTTGCAGGCGACGCACGCGGTGATGGTGTTGAGCCAGCTCGTCGCGCCGCCGCGGGACGCCGGCTGGATGTGGTCGATCGTGGCCCCTGGACGGCCGCAGTAGGCGCACCGGCGGCGGTCGCGGTCGAGCACGCCCCTGCGGCTCCAGGGCATCCGGTCGTAGAGCCGCGTGTGGGGGATCTGCACGTAGTCGTTGAACACCACGACGCGGGGCACCGGCAGCTCGAGCGAGTTCGACCGGATGGTGCCGTCGGCGGCGAGCATGATCTGCGCGCGCTCCTTCAGGACGAAGGCGACCGCGCGCTGCAGCGACGCGACGCCGATCGGCTCGAGCGTCGCATTGAGCACCACCACTTGCGCTGTCATCGCGACCCGCACCCATCGTGCCGCATCCAGGGTGGTCTGCGCGTGTGGGAGGGGCAGATTACTGTCGTGGATGTGGATGCCGACCGAGCCGACGTCGGCGTCGTGCCGCTCGAGCGGGGCTCGCGCATCGCGGTCGCCACGCTCGACGACGGCCGCGTGGTCGATGCGCGCGTGCACGACGCCGCACGGGTCGGCGCGGACGATCGGCTGCGGCGTCCCGGCGCGCGCATCGTCTGGCAGGACGCGAGGGCCGCGGCTCCCGCGCTGCTCGACGCGGGCGTGCCGATCGACCGCGTCCGCGACGCGCGGCTCGTGCACCGCATCCTCGTCGACGCCCGGTCGATGCCGCTCGACGAGCGCTGGTCGCGGGCGCTCCGCGGCGATGCCGGGGGACTGTTCTCGCTCGCCCCGGAGCCGGAGCCGCTCGACGCGCTCGCCGAGCAGCTGCGGGCGCAGGACGCCGCGATCGGCGACGACGCGGGGCTGGCCATGCTCGCCGGCGCCGAGTCGATGGGGGCGGTGCTCGCGGTCGAGCTGGGGCGCGAGGGGCTGCCGTTCGACCGGCAGCGCCACGACGCCCTGCTCGCGGAGGCGCTCGGGGAGCGCCCGGTGGGGAGCGGATCGGGCGGACGACCCGGTCGCATGGAGGCGCTCGCCGCCGAGGTGCGGGCCGCCCTCGGCGACCCGCAGCTGAACCCGGACTCGCCGCAGGAGGTGCTGCGGGCCCTCCGCCGCGCGGGCATCGATGCCGCGTCGACGGCCCGCTGGGAGCTGCGCGAGCACGACCATCCCGTGATCGAGCCGCTGCTCGCCTACAAGCGGATGGCGCGGCTGCACACCGCGAACGGCTGGTCGTGGGCGCAGCGGTGGGCCCGCGTCGACGAGCGCGGCCGCTGCCGGCTCGTGATCGAGTACGTGCCGGGCGGCGTGGTGACGGGCCGCTGGGCGACGGAGGGCTCCGGCGCGATGCAGATCGCGCGCCAGATCCGCGGCGCGATCGCCGCGGAGCCGGGCATGCGGCTCGTCGTCGCCGACGCCGCGCAGCTCGAGCCGCGCGCGCTCGCCGCGCTCGCGCACGACGAGGCGCTCGCCGAGGCCGGTCGCGGCGCCGACCTCTACCAGGCGCTCGTCGACCGCGGGGTGGTCGACACCCGGGCGCACGCGAAGCTGGGGATGCTCGGCGCGCTCTACGGCGGGACGACGGGGGAGTCGGCGCTCGTGCTGCCGCGGCTCGGCCGCGCCTACCCGCGCGCCATGGCGACGGTCGAGGCGGCGGCGCGCGCAGGGGAGCGGCGCGAGCGCGTGCGCACCTGGCTCGGGCGCGCGTCGCCGCTGCCGCCGCGCTGGCGCGACGACGCGCACGGCGGCCGGCAGGCGCGCGCCTGGGGCAGGTTCACCCGCAACTTCGTCGTGCAGGGGACGGCCGCCGAGTGGGCGCTCGCGTGGATGGCGGGCGTGCGGCGGGCGATCCGCGACGTGGAGGGGGCGGCGCTCGTGTGCTTCCTGCACGACGAGGTGATCGTGCAGGCGCCGGCGGAGCGTGCCGAGGAGGTCGCCGAGGCCGTCCGCGAGGCGGCGGCGCTCGCCGGCCGCACGCTCTTCGGCGACTTCCCGATCGAGTTCCCGGTGCAGGCGGCCGTGGTCGGCGACTGGGGGCAGGCGAAGGACTGAGCGCGAGGCCCCGCTCGGCCCCGTAGCGTGGACGGCATGCGATTCATCGGCGACGTGCCGGAGCACGACCTCACCTACTCCGACGTCTTCCTCGTCCCCAGCCGCAGCGACGTGCGCTCCAGGATGGACGTCGACCTCTCGCCCGACGACGGCACGGCGGCGACGCTGCCGATCGTCGCGGCGAACATGAGCTCGGTCACTGGCCCGCGCATGGCCGCGGCGCTCGCGCGACGCGGCGCGCTCGCCGTGCTCACCCAGGACCCGCCGATCGAGGAGACGTGCCGCTCGATCGCGTGGGTGAAGGCGCAGCCGATCGCCCTGGAGTCGCCGCACCGTGCGTCGCCCGACGACGTCGTGCAGGCCGTGCTCGAGCGCGTGCCGGCGATCCCCGGGCACTGCGTCGTGGTGGAGGCCGACGACGGCGCCCTGCTCGGCGCCATCCCCGCGGAGCGGCTCGCCTCCGCGCTCCCCGACGCGCGCCTCGGCGACCTGCTGCACTCGCACCTGCCCACGCTGTCGACCGCGGACGTCGCCGACGGCCGCGCGATGTTCGCCGCGCTCGAGCGGGAGGGCGTCGACGTCGCCCCGGTCGTCGAGGACGGCCGCTGCGTCGGCATCGCCTCGCGGCTCGGCGCGCTGCGCGCCGACCTCTACGTGCCGGCCCTCGACGGCAGCGGCAGGCTGAGCGTCGCGGCGGCCGTCGGCATCAACGGCGACCCCGGCGCGAAGGCGCGCGCGCTCGTCGACGCGGGCGCCGACGTCATCGTCGTCGACACCGCGCACGGCCACCAGGAGGGCATGCTGCGGGCGATCGAGGCGGTGCGCGCCGCGATCGGCGATCGCCTGCCGGTCGCCGCGGGCAACGTCGTCGCCGCGGACGGCGTGCGCGACCTCATCGCCGCGGGCGCCTCGATCGTCAAGGTCGGGGTCGGCCCGGGCGCGATGTGCACGACCCGCATGATGACCGCGGTCGGCCGGCCGCAGTTCTCGGCCGTGCTCGAGGCATCCACCACCGCCATCGAGCTCGGCGCGCGCGTGTGGGCCGACGGCGGCGTGCGCTACCCGCGCGACGTCGCGCTCGCGCTCGCGGCAGGCGCGTCGAGCGTCATGATCGGCTCGTGGTTCGCCGGCACGATCGAGGCGCCCGGCAGGCTGCAGCGGGATCCGCAGGGGCGGCTCTTCAAGGAGTCGTGGGGGATGGCGTCGACCAAGGCCGTCGAGGGCCGCTTCGGCGGGCTCGACGCGTACGAGCTCGCGCGCAAGCGGCTCTTCGCGGAGGGCATCTCGTCGTCGACGATCCTGCTCGACCCGCAGCGCCCCAGCGTCGAGGACCTCGTCGACATGATCACCGCGGGCGTGCGGTCGTCGTTCACGTACGCGGGCGCCGACAGCGTGCCGGCCTTCCGCGAGCGCGCCCGGGTCGGGGTGCAGTCGGCGGCGGGCTACGAGGAGGGGAAGGCGCTCCCGGTCTCGTGGTGATGGGCGCGCAGCTGGCGTGCGCGAAGGGGAGCCCCGGTAGGATGCTCGGGTGAACGACGACCCCAGTCATAGTCCCGAGCCGGTACCGATCCGCTGATGGACCTGCTGCTGATCGCCACCGGCATCGTCCTGACCATCGGGACCGGCCTCTTCGTCGCGAGCGAGTTCGCGCTCGTCAACCTCGACCGCTCCGAGGTCGAGGCTCGCAAGGAGCGCGGCGAGGGCCGGCTCGAGGGCACCATCAAGGCGCTCCGCCAGACCTCGACGCACCTCTCGAGCGCGCAGCTGGGCATCACGCTCACGACGCTCCTCACCGGCTACACGATGGAGCCGGCGATCTCGAGGCTGCTGACGCCCGTGCTCGTCTCGTGGGGCCTGCCGGAGGGCATCGCCGACCCGCTCTCGAGCGTCGTCGCCATCACCGGCGCCACCGTGCTGTCGATGATCGTCGGCGAGCTCGTGCCGAAGAACTTCGCGCTCGCGAAGCCGCTCGGCACGGCGATCGCGGTCACCCCCTTCCAGCGCGCCTTCACGGCGATCTTCAAGCCCGCCGTGCTCGCCCTCAACGGCTCGGCCAACGGCATCCTCCGCTCCATCGGCCTCGAGCCGAAGGAGGAGCTCTCCGGCGCCCGCACCGCCGAGGAGCTCGCGACGCTCGTGCGCCGCAGCGCCATGGAGGGTGCGCTCGACGCGGGCGCCGCGACCCTGCTGTCGCGCACGCTGCGCTTCTCGGAGCTGAGCGCCGGCGACGTGATGACGCCCAGGCCGCGCGTCCAGGCGGTCGAGCGCTCCGCATCCGTCGCCGACCTCGTCGCGCTCGCGCACGCCACGGGCCTCAGCCGCTTCCCCGTCTACGACGACGACCTCGACGACGTGCTCGGCATCGCCCACATCAAGCAGGCCATCTCGGTGCCGCGCGACCGCCGCGCCGACGTGCCCGTCGCGGCGATCGCGGAGGAGCCGCACCGCGTGCCCGAGTCGGTCAAGCTCGACGCGCTGCTGCGCGACCTCAAGGAGCGCGGCTACCAGATGGCGATCGTCGTCGACGAGTACGGCGGCACCGCCGGCATCACGACGCTCGAGGACCTGGTCGAGGAGGTCGTCGGCGAGGTCTCCGACGAGCACGACCGGATGCACGTCGAGGTCGTGCGCGGACCCGGCTGGGTCACCTTCCCCGGCTCGTTCCGACCCGACGAGCTGCGCGAGCGCGCGCTCGTCGAGGTGCCGGAGGACGGCCCCTACGAGACGATCGGCGGCTTCATCATGGCCGCGCTCGGCACCGTGCCGGTCGTCGGCGACACCGTGCCCGTCGAGGGCGGCGCGCTGCGGGTCGAGCGCGTCGACGGCCGCCGCGTGGACCGCGTGCGGTTCGTCGAGCACACGGACGAGCAGGAGGAGGCACGATGAACGACTGGCTCGGCATCATGTGGCTCGTCATCCTGCTGGCGGCCAACGCCTTCTTCGTCGGCGCGGAGTTCGCCGTCATCTCGGCGCGCCGCAGCCAGGTGGAGCCGCTCGCCGACCGCGGCAACCGTGCGGCGAAGCTCGCGCTCTGGGCGATGGAGCACGTCTCGCTCATGCTGGCGATGTGCCAGCTCGGCATCACGATCTGCTCGCTGCTCATCCTCAACGTCTCCGAGCCTGCGATCCACCACCTGCTCGAGGGTCCGCTGTCCTGGACGGGGCTCGCCCCCGAGGTCGTCTCGGTCGTCGCGTTCGTCATCGCGCTGCTGCTCGTCACCTACCTGCACGTCGTGCTCGGCGAGATGGTGCCGAAGAACGCCGCGTTCTCGGTGCCCGACCGCGCGGTGCTGCTGCTCGCGCCGCCGCTCGTGCTCATCTCGCGCGTCTTCCGTCCCGTCATCTGGGCGATGAACGCGGTCGCGAACGCCATCCTGCGGCTGTTCCGGGTGCAGCCGGTCGACGAGGCGGCGAGCGCGTTCACCATCGACCAGGTCGAGACGATCGTCGAGACCTCGAAGCGCGAGGGGCTCCTGTTCGACCCGACGGGCGCGATCTCGCGCACGTTCGAGTTCACCGAGCGCCGCGTGCGCGACGTGGCGCTGCCGCTGTCGGAGATCGTCGCGCTGCCGTCCGGCGCGACGCCCGCCGACCTCGAGCAGGCCGTGCGAGAGCGGGGCTTCTCGCGCTACGTCATCTCCGACGACGAGGGCAACCCGAACGGCTACGTGCACATCAAGGACGTGCTGGGCGCCGACGACGAGGACGTCGACCTGCCCGTGCCGGCCAAGCGCATCCGCCTGCTCGCCTCGATCTACCAGGACGCCGAGGTGGAGGACGCGCTCGCGCTCATGCGGTCGACCGGTGCGCACATCGCGCGCTCGTTCGACGCCAACGGGGAGACGACCGGGCTGCTGTTCCTCGAGGACATCATCGAGGAGCTCGTCGGAGAGGTGCGCGACGCCACGAGGAGGCTCTTCTGACGCGCGACCGGGCATGGGCCTGGCTCGCGTTCGGCGGCGTCCACGCCCTGCTCGCGATCCTCAACGTGCCCAGCGTCTCGGACGCGTACGGCGACGTGCTCTCGGTCTACCCGTGGTGGGTGGAGCAGGGCGAGCTGGGCGAGCGGCTCGGCATCGACGTGCCATGGGTCTACCCGCTGCTCGCGTGGGCGCCGATCCTCGTCTCCAACGTGCTCGGCACCGAGGCGCTGCCGCTCGTGTGGATCCTCATGGTCACCGTGCTCGACGCGGTCGCCTTCCGCCTGCTGCTGACCGTGCCTCGCGGGCACGTGCTCGCGGGCACGTGGCTCGCGCTGCAGCTCGCGCTCGGCCCGGTCGCGCTCGCGCGCATCGACACCGTCGCCGTGGCGGTGTCGATCATCGGCATCGCGGTGCTGCGGCGCGGGAGGCCCGGGTTCGCGGCCGCCGCGTTCACGGTCGCCGCGTGGATGAAGGTGTGGCCGGGCGTGCTCTACCTCGCGCTGCTCATCGCGCGGCGGGAGCGGCTGCGGGTGCTCGCCGCAGGCGCGCTCGTCTCGGCGGCGGTGCTCGCGATCGCGGCGCTGCTCGGCTCGGAGCACGCGCTGTCGTTCCTCACGCAGCAGGAGGACCGCGGCCTCCAGATCGAGGCGGTCGCGGCGACGCCGTACATGTGGCTCATCGGCGGCGACCAGGCCCACGTCTACTTCGATCGCGAGATCTGGACCTACCAGGTCGACAGCGACGGGGTCGGTGCCGTGGCGACGCTCGCCACCCCCGTGCTCGTCGGCGTCGTCGTGCTGCTGTGCGCGATCGGCGTGGTCGCCGTGCGCCGCTCGCACGGCCGGGAGGCGATCGTGTGGCTCGCGCTCGCGCTCGTCGCGTCGATGATCGTCACGAACAAGGTCGGCTCGCCCCAGTTCGTGCTGTGGCTCACGGTGCCGGCGCTGCTGCTCGCGGAGCTCGGCGCGCGCCGGCACTGGATCGGCGTCGGCGCGATCGGCGCCGTGTCGCTCGCCACCCAGCTGCAGTTCCCGTGGACCTACGACTGGCTCGTGGTCGGCGATCCCGCGGCGGTGCTGCTGCTGACCGTGCGCAACCTGCTGCACGTGGCGATCCTCGTCGGCGCCGTGGTGATGCTGCTGCGCGCGGCGCGCCGCGGCCCGTTCGCGGTCTCAAGCGAGGAGCGGCGCCAGCAGGTCGCCGACGCGGGCGGTCTCGATCAGGAACCCGTCGTGGCCGAACCCGCTCTCGAGCACGATCGGCTCGGCGCCGGAGACGCTCGACGGCAGGCCGGCGGCGAGCCGCTGCTGATCGGCGACCGGGAAGAGCCGGTCGCTCGAGATGCCGACGACCAGCACCGGTGACGTGACGCGCTCGAGCGCCGCCTCGACCCCGCCGCGACCGCGGCCGACGTCGTGCGTCGACATCGCGTCGACGAGCCGCACGTAGGAGCCCGCGTCGAACCTGCGCGTGAAGCGGTTGCCGTGGACGTCGAGGTAGGACTCGACCTGGAACCTGCCGCCCGCGAGCGGGTCGACGCTCGACTGCCACTCCCGGCGGAAGCGCTCGTTGAGCTCGTGCGGCGAGCGGTAGCCGAGCATCGCCATGCGGCGCGCGAGCGCGAGGCCGCGCGCGGGACCCGCGTGGCCCGGCAGGTCGTAGAAGTCGCCGCCCAGCCAGCCCGGGTCGGTCGTGACCGCCTCGATCTGCAGGGAGTTCTGGGCGATCTGGTCGGCGCTCGTCGCGGCGTTCGAGGCGAGCAGCGCGGCGCTGCCGACGCGGTGCGGATGCTCGATCGCCCACTCGAGCGCGTGCATGCCGCCCATCGAGCCGCCGACGACCGCGTGCCAGCGCTCGATGCCGAGCCGGTCGGCGAGGCGGCGCTGCGCCTCCACCTGGTCGCGGATGGTGACGCGAGGGAAGCGCGAGCCCCACTCGACGCCGTCGGCCGCGAACGACGCGGGCCCCGTGGAGCCCTGGCAGCCGCCGAGCATGTTGGGCGCCACGACGAAGAAGCGCTCGGTGTCGATCGCGAGACCGGGGCCCACGACGTCGCCCCACCAGCCGGCGGTGACGTGGCCGGGGCCGGCGTCGCCGCGCACGTGGCTGTCGCCGGTGAGCGCGTGGACGACGAGCACGGCGTTGTCGGCCGCGTCGTTCAGCCGGCCCCACGTCTCGTAGGCGACCACGGCATCCGTGACCGTGCCGCCCGCCTCGACGCCCAGGTCGCCGATCCGCGCGAACCTGCGGTCGCCCGCGTCGTCGCCGGGCCGCCACGCGCCGGTGACCGGCACGGGGCGCGAGTGCGCGCCGTCGCCGAACGGCAGCGCGT
Source organism: uncultured Actinomycetota bacterium (assembly GCA_963803465.1). Lineage (GTDB taxonomy): Bacteria > Actinomycetota > Actinomycetes > Actinomycetales > Microbacteriaceae > Agrococcus. The sequence continues at coordinate 119,344 of CAWDMS010000004.1, read as the reverse complement.
CGACGAGGCGGGCGGCGGGCACCCTGGAGGCAGGCTGGACGTCGTCGCTCAGCTGCCAGTCCACGATGCCCGCCGTCTCGTCAGGCTGCCGCGGCCTCGAGCGCGGCAGCCTTCGCGGCCGCCGCCTCGAGCCCCGCGCCGAGGTCGGCGATGAGGTCGTCGACGTGCTCGATGCCGACCGAGAGGCGCACGAGGCCCGGGGTGACGCCCGCGGTGAGCTGCTGCTCGGGGCTCAGCTGCGCGTGCGTCGTCGACGCGGGGTGGATGACGAGCGAGCGGACATCGCCGATGTTCGCGAGGTGGCTGAACAGCTGCAGCGACTCGACGAGCGCCTTGCCGGCCTCGACCCCGCCGACGAGCTCGAACGACAGCACGGCGCCCGTGCCCCGCGGCGCGATCTGCGTGCCGCGCTCGTGCCAGGGGCTCGACGGCAGCCCGGCGTAGTGCACGGTCGCGACCTGCGGGTGCGACTCGAGGAACTGCGCGACGGCGGTGGCGTTGGCGACGTGCCGGTCGAGGCGCAGCGAGAGCGTCTCGATGCCCTGCAGCAGCTGCCAGGCGGTGTCGGGGGAGGAGGATGCGCCGACGTCGCGCAGCAGCGTCACGCGCGCCTTGATGATGTAGGCGATCTGGTCGCCGAGCGCCTCGGTGAAGGTGACGCCGTGGTACGACTCGTCGGGCTCGGTGAGGCCGGGGTACTTGTCGGACGCCGACCACGCGAAGCGGCCGCCGTCGACGATCGCGCCGGCGACGACCGAGCCGTGGCCGCCGAGGAACTTCGTCGCCGAGTGGACGACGATGTCGGCGCCGTGCTCGAGCGGGCGGATCAGGTAGGGCGTCGCGATCGTGTTGTCGACGACGAGCGGCACGCCCGCCTCGTGCGCGACGCCCGAGACGCCGGCGATGTCGAGGAGGTTGATGCGCGGGTTGCCGATGGTCTCGGCGAAGAGCGCCTTCGTGTTCGGGCGGATCGCGCGGCGCCACTCGTCGAGGTCGTCCTGGTCCTCGACGAACGTGACGTCGACGCCGAGGCGCCGCAGCGTGAAGCTGAAGAGGTTGTAGGTGCCGCCGTAGATCGACGAGGACGACACGATGTGGTCGCCGGCGCTCGCGATGTTGAGGATGGCGTAGGTCGTCGCGGCCTGGCCCGACGCGAGCAGGAGGGCGGCGCTGCCCCCTTCGAGCGCGGCGAGGCGCTGCTCGACGACGTCGTTCGTCGGGTTCATGATGCGCGAGTAGATGTTGCCGAACTCGGCGAGCCCGAAGAGCCGGGCGGCGTGGTCGGCGTTGTCGAACACGTAGGACGTGGTGCGGTAGACGGGCGTGATGCGCGCGTTCGTGGTCGGGTCGGGCTGCGCACCCGCGTGGACCTGCAGGGTCTCGAACTTCCAGTCGCTCATGGTGCGCCTCCTCGGCGGTCTGCGGACGATGTCTGGCCCCAGCGTGCAGCGGATCCATCGCGGTGGCCAGCGGGGGACGACGCGCGGCGTAACAGAGCGCGATTGGCGCGGATGGCGCATCCGGTGCTTGCATGGCCGCATGAGCGAGAAGCGGATCATCGTCACGGGTGCGTCGAGCGGGATCGGGGAGGCGGTGGCGCGGCAGGCCGTCGCGCGCGGCTGGCAGGTGCTGGCGGTCGCGCGGCGCGCGGAGCGGCTGGCGTCGCTCGCGGCCGACATCGACTGCGAGGTGCTGGCTGCCGACCTCACCGACGAGGGCGACGTCGCGCGGCTCGCGGCGGCGGCCGCCGCGTTCCGGCCGACGAGCCTCGTGCAGGTCGCGGGCGGTGCGAAGGGCTCCGCGCACCTCGCCGAGACGACGATCGAGGACTGGCGGTGGATGTTCGAGTCCAACGTCATCGCCGCGAAGCGCGTGATCGACGCGGTGCTGCCGCACCTGCGGGCATCCACGAACCCGTCGGGGGATGCGCCGGGCGGCTACGCGGAGATCATGGTCGTCACGTCGATCGCCGCGACCGTCGCCTACGCGGGCGGCTCGGGCTACAACGCGGCGAAGTCGGCCGAGAAGCAGCTCGTCGACGTGCTGCGGCTCGAGCTGCACGGGGAGCCCATCCGCGTCATGGAGGTCGCGCCCGGCATGGTCTGGACCGAGGAGTTCAGCGCTCGTGCGCTTCGAGGGCGACCAGGCGAAGGCGGATGCGGTCTACAAGGACGTGCAGGACCCGCTGACGGCCGACGACGTCGCGCGCGTGATGACCGACATCCTCGCGCTGCCCGGCCACGTGTCGGTCGACGAGACGATCATCAAGCCGGTCGCGCAGACGCACCCGTGGATGGTGCACCGCGGACCGCTCGTCGCGAAGGACTGAGCCGTCGCCGGCGGCCGTCAGCGCTCGGCGGTCGCCGCCGCCACGGTCGCAGGCTCCGGATCGGCGAACGCGAGTCGCGGCACGGCGATGAGGCCGACGGCGGCGACGAGCGCGGTGACGCCGCAGACGATCCAGACGACGATGTAGCCGCCGATGCTCGCGGCGGTGCCGATCGCGCCGATCGCCAGCACGATCGCGAAGATCGATGACGCGAACGAGCCGCCGATCGTCTTCGTCGTGTTCGTCATCGCGGTCGCGACGCCCGTCTGGCCGCGCGGCGCGGCGGCGGCGGCCGCGGCGGGCAGCGCGCCGACGAGCGCGCCCGAGCCGACGCCGGCGACCGCCATGCACGCGAACACCTGCCACACCTCGAGGTGGAACGGCACGAGCAGCAGGTAGCCGACGCCCACGAGGGTCGCGGCGACGATGAGCAGCAGCCGCGGGCGGATGCGCGACGACAGCACGGCGAGCGCGGCGGCACCGACGATCAGGGACAGCAGGTAGACGCCGATGAGGATCGACCGCCCGGAGGCGTCGAGGCCGAGGCCGTAGCCCAGCGAGGGGTCGGTGCCGGCATAGGTCGCGAGCGGCGTCTGCGCGCCGAGCAGGCTCACGCCGACGAGACCGGCGGTCAGCTGCACGGGCCACATCTCGGGGCGCCGCATGACCCGCAGGTCGATCGCGGGATCGTCCTTGCCGAGCACCCAGCGGCCGAAGGGGAGCAGCAGGGCGACGCCGACGAGCATCACCGCCCAGCCCCACCACGCATCCGCGCCGCCGATCTTCAGGAACGTGAGCCCCGACGTGATCGTGAGCAGCGAGAGGGCGAGCAGCACGAAGCCGCCCGCGTCGAGGCTGCGGCCGGGCAGCGGCTCCGACTCCGGCACGCCCCACAGGATCGCGAAGAAGGTGAGCGTGACCATCGCCGCCGGCACCATGAGCGTCGGCGCCATCGCCTCGCCGAACGCGCCGAGCGCGATCGCGGAGCCGAGCGCGCCGACGATCGCGCCGGCCTCGAGCGCGATGACGAGCAGGCCCGCGGCGCGCCGGGTCGTGGAGGGCGCGGCGCCGGTGCGGCGGCCGCGGTCGAAGATGAGCGCGACCTCGAGCGGCAGCCACACCGCGTAGGCGCCCTGCAGCGAGAAGGCGATCAGGTAGCTCCAGAAGTCGCCCGCGAACGCCATCCACCAGCTCGCGCCGGCGGTGAGGGCGGTCGCGACCAGGAGCATCCGCTTGTGGCCGTGCATGTCGCCGAGCTTCGCGAGCACCGGCACCATGAGCGCCGACAGCAGCAGCTGGGCCGCCTCGAACCAGTTGACGTCGGCGTCGGTGACCGACGAGGTGGTCGAGCGATGTCGGGGGTGAGGGTGACGTACCAGCCCTGCAGCACGCCGCTCGTGAGCTCGACGCACACGAGCCAGCCGATGAGGGCGAGGGGCACGGCGCGCGTCGTTGGCACGGGAGCATCATGGCACCCTCGGCCGCAGCCGCTCGTCACGGCGCGAGGCGATGCTGGGCCGCTCGACACGGGCCGAGGCGATGCACGGGGCAATCGCGGATCGGCACCTCCGCCGGTGCGCGCACCGGCGCTCCTGCACGGCGCGGATCCGTCCCCCAACGGCGACGCGACGCGGTCGTACGCTCTGGGCATGGGACAGTCGCTGCTGTTCGGCATCGTCGCCTCGAGCGCGCTCATCATCGGCGCCCTCGTCGGGGTGCGGTTCGACCTGCCGAAGCGGCTCCTCGCGGTCCTGCTGTCGTTCGCGGCCGGCGCGCTCATCACGGCGCTCGCGTTCGAGCTCTTCGAGGACGCCTACGAGAAGGGCGGCATCTGGCGCGCCGCGATCGGCCTGTTCGCCGGCGCGCTCGTGTTCACGGTGCTGAGCGCCCTGCTCGACCGCTGCGGCGCAGCCGGGCGAGGGCGACCCGGCGGATGAGCACCAGGGCAGCGCGAAGCTCGACACGGATGCGGCCGCCTCGGACCGCAGCCCGTCGAAGGCGACGACGAAGGGTGCGGCGGGGCTCGCGCTGCTGGCGGCCGTCACGCTCGACGGCGTGCCCGAGAACGTCGCGCTGGGCGTCTCGCTCGGCGAGGGCTCCGGCGGTCTCGCGCTGCTCGCGGCGATCTTCGTCTCGAACCTGCCGGAGGCGCTCGTCGGCGCATCCTCGATGCGCACCAGGGATGTCGCGCGGCAGGATCCTCGGGCTCTGGGCGGTCTGCGCGGTGCTGCTCGTCGGTCGCCGTGGTGCTCGGTGCCGGACCGCTCGCAGCCGTCGACCCCGAGACCGATCTCGCTGCCGCTCGCCTTCGCGGCCGGCGCCGTCATCGCATCGCTCGCCGACACGCTCATGCCGGAGGCGTACGAGCACGGCGGTCCGGCCGTCGCGATGAGCACCGCGGCGGGCTTCGTGCTGTCCTTCGTGCTGTCGCTGGCCTGACCGGCGACCGTCTGCCGGCGGGCTAGAACGGGAGCGGCGGGTCGCCTGGTGGTGCGGCCCCGACGGCTGCCGCCGTCGCCCAGATGTCGCGGCTCGATTCGGAGAAGACGGGGCCTTGCGGTTGGGGTTCGTCGCGGACGACGGTGCCGAGCGGTGAGGTCCACTCGAGGACCCCGCCGGGGAGCTGTCTGACGCGCCACGCGGTGGCGTGCTTCATGACGTGGTGCCGTCGGCAGAGGTGCGCGAGGTTGCCGAGGCTCGTCGTGCCGCCATCGGCCCACGCGAGGGTGTGGTCGAGATCGGCGCGGTGGACGGGGCTCGTGCAGCCGGGCCAGCGGCAGCGGCCGTCCCGCGATCGCAGCGAGCCGCTTCTGCGCCCGGGTCGGCGTGTACGTGTCGACCGTCACCGGCAGTCCCGTCACGGGGTGGAGGAAGAGCCGCTCCCAGACGACGGTCTCAGCGGCGAGCTCGCGGATGGTCGCCGAGTCGACGAGGACCTTCCCGTCGAGCAGCGCCGGGAACCGCCAACCAGCCTGCTCGGCCTCCTCCGACAGGTCGGGGTCTCGGAGGAGCTCGATCGCGGGGATGGTGACGGTCACGGTCGCCCGGATCGGGGAGACGCCGTGGAGGTCGTCCGGGCAGATGCCGGCGAGCAGCAGCTCGGAGAGGGCGTCGGCGCGGAACTGGTCGAAGGTGCGGTCGTCGTCCTTGGGCTTGCCCTTCGCCGCCTGCGTGAGCCGGTCGAAGATCGCGACGCCCACGAGTGCCGGCAGTCTGGCGCCGAGGTCGACCATCCCGTCGCCGGCGTCGACCATCCACACCGCCCGCTGCTCGCGGGCGGCGTCGTGGCGCTGCTGCAGCGGCGCGGTGAGCGCCCGGTCGACGACGAGCTTCGCGCGGGCGCGGAGCCGGCCGGGGGTGGTGGTCTCGGCGATCGCGACCAGCGCCCGCTCGACGGTCGCCGTCTCGGCCGGATCGACCGCGTCGTCGAGGCGCAGCGGGTGGGTGGCCTGCTCGATCACCCGCAGGTGGCCGGCGCTGATCCGGCCCGCCTTGTGCGCGGCGTGCGCGGCGGGCAGCTGGGTGACGATCGTCCACGCGTCGGCCATCCGCCGCTCCATGCCCCGGTCGGACTGCCGCAGCTCCGCCGCGAGCATCGACGCCGCCTCGCGCAGCCCGGCGACCGCGGGACCGCCCTCCTCCTGCACCCGCTGGAAGCGGGCGGCGAGCAGCTCGCGCTCCTCCGCCTCCAGCCGCGCGCGCTGCGCCTGCAGCGCCTTCACCCGGCCCGTGAACTGCTCCTCGACGCGCAGCCAGGCAGCGGCCTCGGACTCCGCCGGGCGCGGCAGCGGCGGCACCGCCATGCGGCCCTCGACCACCGCGTCCAGCTCCTCGGGGGTGAGGGCGATGAGCCGCTCCGCCCACTCCTCGGTCGAACGCGTCGAGCTCGGCCTGCAGCTCGTCCGCGGTGCGGCCGAACGGGTCGATCGCACCGGCGCGGATCGAGGCGATGTAGTCCTCGGCGCCGATGCCCCAGTCGTCCATGCGCGCATTCCACCATGGGCCACCCACATGCGAGCGCGGCCCGAGCGGGGCGCGGCTCAAGCACCCGGACGCGGCCCGTAGACTGGACGCATGGCCACCACACACCCGTTCACGATCTCCGTGCGCGACATCGTGCGGAAGCCGGGCCGGATGCGCGACGCCGAGCTGACCGCGCCGTTCGGCATCAAGGTCGGCGAGGGGCTCGCGACCGTGCTGCCCGAGCAGCCCGTCGACCTCGACGTGCGGCTCGAGAGCGTCCACGAGGGCATCCTCGCGACCGGCGAGGCCTTCGTGACGGCCCTCGCGACGTGCTCGCGGTGCCTCGTCGAGTTCGACCTCGACGTCGAAGTCGACTTCCTCGAGCTGTTCGCGTATGCTGGTGCGTCGGAAACCGACTACCTTGTGGTCGACGAAACGGTCGACCTGCTTCCGGTGGTCCGGGACGCGATCGTGCTGGCGCTGCCCTTCCAACCGGTCGACAGGCCGGACTGCTCCGGACTGGATCCGGAGACAGGGGAGCGGCTCGAGCCTGGCTCGGAATACGTCCCGACGGAGACCATCGATCCTCGATGGGCAGCGCTCCAGGGTTTCGCCCAAGACATGACCGACGACACGTCGGAAGATGACGCCCAGGCGTCGAAGAAGGAGTGAGCAATGGCTGTTCCCAAGAGGAAGATGTCGCGGTCCAACACCCGTGCGCGCCGTTCGCAGTGGAAGGCCGAAGCGCCCAAGCTCGTCAAGACCGTCGAGGGCGGCAAGACCGTCTACAGCCTCCCGCACCGCGCGAAGGTCGTCGAGGACTCGGCCGGCACGCCGCTGTACATGGAGTACAAGGGCCGCAAGGTCGCTGACGTCTGATCTCCGTCCTGTGACGGAGCGCCGACTGCTCGAGCAGCTCGGGGTCGAGATCGACCCCGAGCTGCTGTCGTTGGCGCTCACCCACCGGTCGTGGGCGTACGAGCACGGCGGGGCGCCGCACAACGAGCGCCTCGAGTTCCTCGGCGACTCCGTGCTCGGCCAGGCGATCACGATCGAGCTCTACCGGCGCTTCCCCGAGGCGACCGAGGGCGAGCTCGCGAAGCGCCGTGCTGGCGTCGTCTCGTCGGTCGCGCTCGCCGAGGTCGCGCGATCGATCGGGCTGGGCCAGCACATCCGCCTCGGCAAGGGCGAATCGGCCTCGGGCGGCGCCGACAAGGCGTCGATCCTCGCCGACACCATGGAGGCGATCTTCGGCGCCGCGTTCCTGAGCGCCGGCCGCAGCGCATCCGCCGACCTCGTGCTGCGCCTCGTGGGGCCGCTGCTCGACGACCCCGGCCGCACGGGTGCCGCGCTCGACCCGAAGACCGCGCTGCAGGAGGTCGCCGCCGCGCTGGGCCTCGGCGCACCCGTCTACGAGGTGCTCGCGACCGGCCCCGACCACGCCCGCACCTTCAGCGCGACCGTGCGCATCGACGACGACGTGGTCGCCGAGGGCTCGGGCACGAGCAAGAAGGTGGCGGAGATGGCCGCGGCGCTCGCAGCGCACGGCCGCCTCACCGCCGCAGACCGCTCCGGGGGCTGACGTGCCGGAGCTGCCGGAGGTCGAGGTCGTCCGCGCCGGTCTCGCACCGGCCGTCACGGGCGCTCGCATCGACGGCGTCGAGGTGCTCGACGCCCGCTCCGTCGGCCGGCACCCCGGCGGACCCGCCGACTTCGAGGCCGCGCTCGTCGGCCGCACCTTCGGCGTGCCCGCCCGCCGCGGCAAGTTCCTGTGGGTGCCGCTCGAGCCGCTGGATGCGGATGACCGCACGGATGCCGCGCCGACGGATGCGCTGCTCGCGCACCTGGGGATGTCGGGGCAGATGCTCGTGCGCGAGCCGGGTGCGCCCGCGGACCGGCACACGCGCGTCCGGCTGCTCGTCGACCAGCCCGGGCACGGCCCGATCGAGGTGCGCTTCGCCGACCAGCGCATCTTCGGCGGCCTCGCCGTGCGCCCCACCGTCGACGGCGTGCCCGACCTCGCCGCGCACATCGCGCTCGATCCGATCGACCCGGCCTTCGACGCATCCGCCGTCGCCCGACGGCTGCGGCGGCGCCGGCAGGGCGTGAAGGCGGCGCTGCTCGACCAGACCCTCGTGTCGGGGATCGGCAACATCTATGCCGACGAGGCGCTGTGGCGCAGCCGGCTGCACTACGCGACACCGGGGGAGCGGCTCACGCAGGCGCGAGCGCTCGCGCTGCTCGCCGACGTGCGCGACGTGCTCGACCTCGCGCTCGCCGAGGGCGGCACGTCGTTCGACGCGCAGTACGTCAACGTGAACGGGCAGGCCGGCTACTTCGCCCACAGCCTCAACGCCTACGGCCGCGGCGGGCTGCCGTGCCCGCGCTGCGGCCGTGCGATGGTGCGCGAGGCGTGGGCGAACCGCTCCTCGACGCGCTGCCCGCGCTGCCAGCGACGGCCGGCGGGCATCGCGTGAGCTCGGCCGTCGGCCCCGGCACGTCGTAGGCTCGAGGGATGGCATTCGACGGATTCGGTGACGATGCGTTCGCGTTCTACCGCGAGCTCGAGGCGAACAACGAGAAGCCGTGGTGGCTCGCGAACAAGCACCGCTACGACACCCACGTGAAGGCGCCGTTCGAGGCGCTCGCCGAGGAGCTCGAGCCGATCGCCAGCACCGTGAAGATCTACCGGCCCTACCGCGACGTGCGGTTCGCCCACGACAAGACGCCGTACAAGACCAGGCAGGGGCTGTTCGCGCAGCGGGCGCCGGGCATCGGCTGGTTCGTCAACCTCGACGCGACGGGCGTCTCGCTCGGCGGCGGCTTCTTCGGCGACGCGACCTTCACGAAGGCGTACCGCGCGGCGGTCGAGGCGGCCGCGCCGGGCACCGAGCTCGAGGGGATCGTCGCCGACCTGCGCGAGGCCGGCTACGAGCCCGGCGGCGAGGCCCTGAAGACGGCGCCGCGCGGCGTCGACCCGCAGCATCCGCGCATCGAGCTGCTGCGCTACAAGTGGCTCACGGCGCGGCGGCAGGTCGAGCCGGCAGAGGCCGGCCCCGCGCTGCTCGACACCGTCTTCGACACGGTCGAGGACCTGCAGCCGCTCGTGCGCTGGGCGGCGAAGCACGTGGCGCCGAAGCGGTAGATCTCGATGGGCGCGGGTGCATCTCGATACGCGGCCGGCTCCGCCGGCTGCTGCTCGATGAGCGTAGAAGGTCAGCCGAGGATGCGCTTCGCGATGCGGCCGCGCAGGTCGGTGAACGGCGGGTAGATGACGCGCAGCGTGTCGATCCCGGTCGGCTTCGACAGCACCGCCTTGCGGTGGCTGAACGCCTCGAACGAGTGCCGCCCGTGGTACGCGCCGGAGCCGCTCTCGCCCACGCCGCCGAACGGCAGGCTCGCGGCACCCACCTGCGCGACCGCCACGTTGATGCCGAGCGAGCCCGATGACGTCTCGCGCTCGACGCGACGCACCGCATCCCGGTCGCGGGCGAAGACGTAGAGCGCGAGCGGCTTGTCTCGTCCGCGCATCGCCGCGATGAAGCCGTCGACGCCGTCGACGGGCAGCACCGGCAGGATCGGGCCGAAGATCTCCTCCTGCATCACCGGCGCCGCCTCGTCGACGTCGGTGAGGATGGTCGGGGCCACGTAGCGCGCGCCGGCGTCGACCTCGCCGCCGGTGACGATCGTGCCGCCGCCGAGCATCCCCCGCAGGCGATCGACGTGCCGGTCGCTGATGATGCGCGCGAAGTCGGGCGACGTGCGCGCGTCGCCGAGCTGCTCGGCCGTCGCGATCCGCAGCTGCTCGACGAGCTCGTCGGCCACCTCGCGGTCCACGCGGATGTGGTCGGGCGCGACGCACGTCTGCCCGGCGTTGATCCACTTGCCCCACGCGATGCGGCGGGCCGCGGCCGGGATGTCGGCCGAGCGGTGCACGTACACGGGGCTCTTGCCGCCCAGCTCGAGCACGGTGGGGGTCAGGTGCTTCGCGGCGGCCGCGGCGACCACGCGCGCGACGCGGCCGTTGCCCGTGTAGAAGATGAGGTCCCAGCGCTGCTCGAGCAGTGCCGTCGTCTCGTCGACGCCGCCCTCGACGATGCGCACCGACCGCGGGTCGAGGTGGCGGGGCGCGAGCTCCGCGAGCAGGCGCGAGGTCGCGGGCGCCACCTCGCTCGGCTTCACGACCGCGGCGTCGCCCGCGGCGATCGCGCCGACGAGCGGCGCGAGGGCGAGGTGGAGCGGGTAGTTCCACGGCGCGATGATGAGCGCCGCACCGAGCGGCTCCGCGACCGTGCGCGCGGTCGCCGGCTGCAGCGCGAGCGGCGCGCCCACGCGCGTCGGCGCCATCCAGCGGCGCAGGCTCCTGCGGGCGGCGCGCGCCTCCGCGACGACGAAGCCGATCTCGGTCAGGTGCGCCTCGATGTCGCTCTTGCCGAGGTCGGCCTTGAGCGCCGCCTCCCACCGCGACGCGTGCTGCAGCAGCATCGCCACGAGCCCGTCGAGCTGCTGCTCCCGGTGCGCGCGCGAGCGCGTCAGCCCGCTGTCGACCGCCTCGCGGAGCTCGGCGGCGAGGCCGTCGAGCGATGCGGCGTCGCGGTGCTCGGCGGTCGGGGCGGCGGGGGCGGCGGTCGTGTCGCGCAGGAGGTCGCTCATCCGCTCATCGTCGCAGGTGCGCCTGTGCCCGGTTGAGGGTTTGCGTCCGAGTCGAGGGCAACTGGGACGCAAAGCCTCAACTGTCGCGGGACGCCGTTCGCCCGGTTGAGGGTTTGCGTCCGAGTGGAGGGCAACTCGGACGCAAAGCCTCAACCGTCGGCGGTGACGCGCTTCTGCCAGCCCCCCTCGGCCCCCACGGCGACGAAGCCGAGCGCCTCGTTGACCGCGAGCATCGGACGGTTCTCCTCGGCGTTCCAGGTGATCACGCGCGTGCGGTCGGGGTGGAGCCGGCCGAGCTGCAGCAGGTTCTCGGTCTTCACGAGCATGCCGAGCCGGTGCCCGCGGTGGCCGGCGTGCACGAGGGTGTCCTCCTGGAAGGCGGGCCTGCCCGGGCGCGGGCAGCACGAGCACCGTGAACGCGACGACCTCGCCGCTGTCGCGGTGCAGCGCGATCGCCTGCAGGATCGTCTGCCCGGCGTCCTCGAGCTCGTCCTCCTTGCGGGCGAGCCGTGCGGCGTCCCACGACTCGTCGTCGATGTCGAGTCCGGCGCTCGGCGCGTCGGTGACCATGCGCGCGTGGAGCTCGGCCAACGCGTCGGCGAGCTCCGGCGGGGTGCGACCCTGCCACGAGCGCACGTCGTAGGCGTCGCCCGCGTGGGCCAGCGCATCCGCCCGGTCGCGCTCGAGCGTCGCCCTCGCCGACGCGACGTCGAGCTCGGAGATGCGATCCACCTGCTCGAGCGTGTAGCCGAGCGCGACGGCCAGGCGTGCGCCCGCGTCGGCGGCGACCGACCCGTGGCCGCTCGCCGGCGCCATGCCGGCATCGCCCTCGACGGGCGCTCGGTGGTCGATCCACGCCTGCAGGGTCGTCGCGCCCAGCTCGACCGCGACGCCCTCGATGTGCTCGGCGATCGCACGCCCGACGCCGCGGCCGCGCGCCTCGGGCACCACCCACGCCGACAGGTAGGCGACGGAGGCGCCCTCCTCGCGGTTCAGGGCCGCGATCGACCTGCCCACGTCCTCGCCGTCCTCGACCACGAGGAAGCGTCGCACGACCTCGTCGTCCGGATGCCGCAGGCTCGCCACGATCTCGTCGACCGTCGTGTCGTACGCGTCGTCGCCCCAGAAGTCCTGGGTGACGCGGTTGGCGGTCGCCACGTAGCGCGCGATGCGCGACAGCGCCGGCTCGTCGAAGCCGTCGACGGGCAGCTCGAGCTCCAGATGCTCCAATGCGCCGATCATGCCGCCCCCTCCGTGCGCTGCCAGACGCCCTCGCTGCGGATCGCCACGAAGCCGAGCGCCTCGTTCACCCGCAGCATCGGCCGGTTCTCCTCGGCGTTCCAGGTGCGCACGATCGCCGCCGGCTCCCGATCGCCGAGGGCGAGCAGGTTCGCCGCCTTCACGAGCATCCCGAGCCGGTGCCCGCGGTGCTCGCCGTGCACGAGCGTGTCGTGCTGGTACCAGGGCACGCCGCCGCCCGCGCCCACGAGGGTCGTGAACGCGACGACGCGGTCGGTGGATGCGTCGACCGCGATCGCGCGCAGCACCGCACGGCCGCCGTCGATCTGGCTCGACTCGTAGCGGTGGAGGCGCTCCGCATCCCACGACTCGGCCTCGTGGGCGAGATCGGCGGACGGCGCGTCGGTCGACATGCGCGCGTGCAGGGCCGCGAGCGAGGCGACCCGAGCTGTCGGCGTGCGCCCCTCCCACGTCTCGACCCGGTAGTGGGGGAGCGCGTGCGCCTCGGCCTCGGCGAGGTGCGCCTCGAGCGCCGACCGCGCGCCCTGCAGCCGCAGCTCGCTCATGCGCTCGACCTGCTCGAGCCCGAAGCCGAGCCGCTCGAGCAGCCGCACCTCCGACGAGTGCGCGGGCACGGCGCCGAAGCCCGTGGGCGGCGCGAGGGTCGGCCCAGCGCCTGCGCGGTGACCCACCCACGCCTGGAACGTCGTCGCACCGCGCTCGCGCATCCGCCGGATCAGGTCGTCGGCGAGCGCCGCGCCGACGCCGCGGCCGCGCGCGCCGGGCAGCACCATGACGTCGATCTCGGCGACCGTCGTCGCCTCCAGCAGCCCGCGCGACGCGTAGCCGCGGCCGGCCGGCTCGCCGTCGAGCAGCGCGATCGTGCGCAGGTCGTCGCTCTCGCCCACCTGGCCGCGCCACTGCCCCCACGCCTCCCGGTAGGAGAAGGCGTGGCTCTCGTCGCCGCCCCACGAGTCGGCGACGACGGCGTTCCGCAGGTCGACGAGCGTGCGCAGCAGCCGCGCGCCCTCGCTGTCGTCGTCCCAGGCGTCCGGCACCGGCACGTCGATGATCTCGATCGTCATCGCGGCTCCTTCCACTGCCACTGCGCCTCGTAGGCGACGGGTCGGAACCCGGACGCCTCGTTCACCGACAGCATGGGCCGATTCTCCTCCGCGTTCCAGGTCACGATCCTCACGAGCTCCGGGCGCACCTCGCGCAGCCGCGCGAGGTTGTCGAGCTTCATGCGCATGCCGAGCCCGTGCCCGCGGTGCGGCTTCGTCACGAGGGTGTCGTGCTGGCGCGCCGTCGCGCCGGTGCGCGGCAGGATGAGCGTCGAGAAGCCGCCCAGCTCGCCGGTCTCGACCTCGCGCGCGGCGACCGTGAGCAGCACCCGGCCGCCGTTCTGCACGGTGCGCTCGAACTCCGCGAGCCGCGCCTCGTCCCACACCTCCGGCTCCCACGCGAGGCCCGCGACCGGGCGCATCCGTCGACATCCGCTCGTGCATGCTGCACATCGCCTCGCGATGCTCCGCGGGGGTGTCGCCGAGCCAGCGCACCATCTCGTAGCCGGGCGACGCGGCCTCGGCCGCCGCGAGCCGGTCGTCGAGGTCGGGCAGGTCGGCGAGCGCGACGACGCTCACGCGGTAGACCTGCTCGAGCGCGTAGCCGCGGGCGATGAGGGGCGCGACCTCGGGATGCGCCGGGTCGGCCCCGCCGAAGCCGCTTCCGGCGGTGACGGGGCCTGCGGCCGCGCCCACGGTCGACATGATCACGGTGGAGCGGCCGGCTCGCGCTGCCTCGTCGTGCGCGCGGGCGACGAGCAGCTCGGCGAGCTCGCGCTGCTCGGCCGACCCGAGGTCGCTCGAGAGCTCGGGCTGCGCCTCGACGACGTCGGTCGAGTCGAGCAGGTTCGAGTAGACGGTCATCACGCCCACGAGCCGGTCGCCGTCCCAGGCGTGGAACCGGTCGACGCGGTAGTCGTCGTTGGGCTGCAGGGCGGCGAGGAACTCGACGGCCGTGTTCACGTACAGCCCTTCGCCGTAGCGCTCGGCATTGCTGCGCTCGTGGAAGGCGAAGGCGGCTCGGAACTCGTCGCCGGCGCTGCCGGCCTCGTCCGGGCGCGCGGGGAGCGGCATGGGGCGGATGTCGATCTGCATGGGGCTCTGCCGCTCGCACCGGCACCGTGCCGGCGGGCAGCCTTGCAGACTAGCGCCGCGCGCGCCGCACGCACAACGCGCGATCCCGCGGCTACGGTGTCCTGAGCACCAACCGGGAGCCGCATGCACCTCAAGACCCTCACCGTCAAGGGCTTCAAGTCGTTCGCGCGCGCGACGACCTTCCAGTTCGAGCCGGGCGTCACGTGCGTGGTCGGGCCGAACGGCTCCGGCAAGTCGAACGTCGTCGACGCGCTCGCGTGGGTGATGGGCGAGCAGGGGGCGAAGACGCTCCGCGGCGGCAAGATGGAGGACGTCATCTTCGCCGGCACCGCGACCACCGGCCCGCTCGGCCGCGCGCACGTCGAGCTGACGATCGACAACGCCGACGGCGCGCTGCCGATCGAGTACGCCGAGGTGCAGATCTCCCGCACGCTCTTCCGCAACGGCGGCTCCGAGTACGCGATCAACGGCGAGTCGTGCCGGCTGCTCGACGTGCAGGAGCTGCTGAGCGACTCCGGGCTCGGCCGCGAGATGCACGTCATCGTCGGTCAGGGCCAGCTCGACAACGTGCTGCAGGCGACCCCTGCCGACCGGCGCGGCTACATCGAGGAGGCGGCGGGCATCCTCAAGCACCGTCGTCGCAAGGAGAAGACGCTCCGCAAGCTCGACGCGATGCAGGCGAACCTCACGCGGCTGCACGACCTCACGGGCGAGATCCGGCGGCAGCTGAAGCCGCTCGGCCAGCAGGCCGAGATCGCGAAGGAGGCCGCGACCATCCAGGCGACGGTGCGCGACGCCCGTGCGCGGCTCATGGCCGCCGAGGTCATCGGCCTGCGGCAGCAGCTGGATGCGTCGGCGCGCTCCGAGTCGGAGCGCAAGTCGGAGCGCATCGTGCTGCAGGAGCAGCTCGAGCAGGCGAAGCTGCGCGCCGGCCGCATCGAGGAGTCGATGATCGGCGACGACGTCGATCGTGCGCGCACCGTCGCGCACGCGCTCGAGCGCGAGCTGTCGCGCCTCCAGTCGCTCCACGCGCTCGCCGGCCAGCGGCTCGCGCTGCTCGAGGAGGCGCCGGAGGTCGGCGACGCGGCCCCGCTCATCACTCCGGACATGGTGCAGGCCGCGCGCGACGAGGCGGCGTCGCTCGGCGCCCGGGTCGCGGATGCGGAGGGCCGGCTCGGCAAGGCGGCCTCGGCGACCGCCCTCGCCCGCGTCGGCCTCGACTCGCTCGACGAGGAGATCGCCGCGCAGGCGGCGCTCGTCTCGCGCCACGACCTCGAGGCGGCCGCGCACCGCTCGAAGGTGGAGGTCGCGCAGTCGACGCTCGCCGCCCGCGAGGCGGAGGTGGCGCGGCGCGAGACCGCGCTCGCGAACGCCGAGCAGCGGCTCGCCGAGGCCCAGCGCGGCGCCGCCGAGCTCGGCGACGAGCAGACCGAGGGCGACGCCGAGTCGCTCGCGCAGCACTACCGCGACGCCGACGACCGGCAGGCTGCGCTCTCGAGCGACCTGGACGAGCGGCGCGAGGCGCTCCACGCCGTCGAGCGGGAGCGCGACGCCCTCGCCGCCCGCACCTCTGCGCTCACCGCCGCGCTCGCGACCGCCAACGCATCCGCCGGGCTCGTCGACGCCGGGCTCGCGGGCCTCGGCGGCCTCGTCGCCGAGCGCGTGAAGGTGAAGAAGGGGTTCGAGGCCGCGATCGCGGCGGCGCTCGGCTCGCTCGGCGAGGCGGTGCTCGCCGACACGCGCGAGGCCGCCGCCGCCGCGATCGAGCACGCGCACGAGGCCGGTCTCGGCCGCATCGAGGCCGTCGTGGGCGATGCGTCGCCGATGCGCCCGGATGTGCGGAAGGTGGACGGCGCGGTGCATGCGCCGTCGGTGGTCGACGCGCCCGCCGGCGTGCTGGGCGTGCTCGCGTTCACGTTCGTCGTCGACTCGCTCGAGGCCGCGCAGCAGGCGGGACCGGCGATCGCCGCGCTCGAGCTGGGCGCGCCCGTCACGATCGTCACGAAGCGCGGCGACTACGTGACCGAGTACCTCATGCGCGGCGGCAGCGACGAGGCGCAGTCGCGGCTCGAGCTGCTCGCCGAGCGCGACGCGGCGACCGAGCGGCTCGACGAGCTCTCGACGGCGATCGAGCGGGAGGCGGGCGCGCTCGAGGACGCGCGCCAGGCGCACCAGCAGGCCAAGCGCGACGCGCAGGGCGCGCTCGAGGAGCTGCGCGCGCACGACGCCGCGTCCGCCGCCCGCGGCGAGCAGCGCAGCCGCGCCCGTGCGCGGCTCGAGTCGGCGACCGGGGAGCACCAGCGCGCCGAGGCCGCGCTCGTCGAGGCGCGGCAGGGCATCCGCGAGGCCGCCGAGGGCGTCGAGGCGGCGCAGCTCGCGCTCGAGCGGTTCGAGGCGAAGCCGCGACCCATGCTCGACGCCTCGGCCCGTGACGGGATGCTCACGGAGCTCGAGGCGGCGCGCACGGCCGAGACCGATCTGCGCATCGAGCTGGAGACCGCCCGCGAGCGCGTGCGCGCCGAGCTCGCCAGAGCCGCGTCGCTCGAGCGCGACGTCGAGGCGCAGCGCGCCCGCGCCGAGGAGGCCGCCCGGCGGGCCGTGCTGCGCGAGCGCCAGCGTGAGCAGGCCAGCCGCGTCGTCGCCGCGATCCCGCCGGTGCTCGCGGTCGCCGAGCGCTCGGTCAACGACGCGCGGCAGGTGCTCGCCGAGCGGGAGTCGGCACGCCGGAGCCGCAACGAGGAGCTCGGCCGGCTGCGCCGCGACGAGGCGGGGCTGCGCGAGCGGCTGCAGGTCATCACCGAGCATGTGCACGTGGCCGAGATGGAGGCGTACGAGCAGCGCCTGCACCTGTCGAACCTGCTCGAGCGCGCCGGCAGCGAGCTGGGGCTCGAGGAGGCGGTGCTCGTCGCCGAGCACGCGCCCGAGGACGGCTGGGACCGCAGGGCCGAGCAGTCTCGCCTGCAGGAGGCGGAGCGCAAGCTCGCGCGGCTCGGCCGTGTCAACCCGCTCGCGCTCGAGGAGTTCGCTGCGCTCGAGCAGCGGCACACGTTCCTCACCGAGCAGCTCGCCGACCTCGCGTCGACGCGCAAGGACCTCGAGCAGATCATCGCCGACCTCGACGTGACGATGGAGGCGATCTTCGCCGCCGCGTTCGAGGACACGAGGGCCGCCTTCACCGAGGTGTTCCCCATCCTCTTCCCGGGCGGCTCCGGCGCGCTCGCGCTCACCGACCCCGACAACCTGCTCGAGACCGGCATCGAGGTGACGGTGCGACCGGCCGGCAAGAAGATCGACCGCATCTCGCTGCTCTCGGGCGGCGAGCGCTCGCTCGCGGCGGTCGCGCTCATGGTCGCGATCTTCAAGGCGCGGCCGAGCCCGTTCTACATCATGGACGAGGTGGAGGCGGCGCTCGACGACGCGAACCTCGGCCGGCTGCTGACGGTGTTCGAGCAGCTGCGCGAGGCGAGCCAGCTCATCATCATCACGCACCAGAAGCGCACGATGGAGATCGCGGATGCGCTCTACGGGGTCTCGATGCGGCAGGACGGCGTCTCGGCGGTCGTCGGGCAGCGCACGACGCGCGAGCGGGAGCCGGTCGAGGCGTAGGGCGACCGGCCTGCGCTAGCCGTGCACGCATGCGCCGAGGCGATCCCGGTCGGACGCCACCAGCGGAGGCGATCCCCGGCCCGTTCCGAGCGCTCGACCTCTGCCAGTGACGTCGGTCAGCGCAGCGCCGACACGACGAAGACGACGCCCGGGCCGTAGATGTCGTCGACCGCAGCCTGCACCGAGCCGTCGTCGTAGGTGACGTTGAGCACGACCGTGCCGCGCTCGCCCCAGCTGCCGAGCATGTTCGGCCCCTCGATCGTCGCGAGGTCCTCCTGCACGGCCGCGATCGTCGCCTCGTCGAGCTCGCCCTGCGGCGTCTCGATCGCCGGCAGCTGGATCGCGGCGGCGCTCATCGGCGCACCGGTCGGCATGAACGTCTGCGACTCGGCGTCGTAGGTGCCCTCGATCGCGACGCCCTGCACCCACCGCACGCCGCCCGTGTCCTGATGCTCGAACGTGGCCCAGTCCCAGCCGACGAGCTCCGGGCCGCCGCACTGCGGCGGCGCCGACTCGGCGACCGCGCCGACGCAGAGCAGCGCGACGCCGTCCTGCTCGAGCACGGTGGCGATCGCGAGCACGGGCTCGGTCGCGCTGGGCATCGGCAGCTCGGCGAGCCGCGCCTGCGCGTCCGCGCCGGTGCCGACGGGAGCGGCGGGCGCGGTGGGGGAGTCGGATGCGCCGGGCGAGGCGGGCGCGTCCGGCGCGGAGCCGGCGCTCGCGCAGCCGGCGAGGGCGATGGAGAGGACGGCGGCCGCGATGCCGCCGACGATGGTGCGTCTCATGGCATCACGGTAGGTCGGCGGCGCCGGAAGCACACCCCAACCTTCACCGCCATTCGATCGTCCGCGCCGTCGCAGGGGGGCGAGGCGATCGAGGGGCACCCGCCCAGGCGGAGGGTTCGTCTCACGCCCCCGCTGCCTTCAGCCTCCGCTCGTGCTCCCATCGGCACATCCTGGCTTCCTGACATCGGCTCAGTTCGCTAGCGTCGCCGCATGACGGTGATCCTCTCGCCCTTCCACCTCGATGAGCGGCTCGACGGGCCGTGGCCGCTCGCGGCGGACGCCACGATCGACCCGGCGCTGCCGGAGGGGACGCCGTGGGAGCGCATGGCGGCGCTCGCGATCGAGATCGCGGATGCGGTGGCCGGGG
This sequence comes from uncultured Actinomycetota bacterium, assembly GCA_963803465.1. Lineage (GTDB taxonomy): Bacteria > Actinomycetota > Actinomycetes > Actinomycetales > Microbacteriaceae > Agrococcus. Next base: position 100,243 of record CAWDMS010000004.1, on the reverse strand, counting down.
CGCTGCGCGCCGCGCAGCTGCCCATCGTCCTCTCGGGCGATTGCGTCGCCTCCCTCGCCGTGGTCGCCGGCGTGCAGGCGGCCGGCGTCGAGCCCACCCTGCTCTGGCTCGACGCGCACGGCGACGTGCAGTCGCCGGAGACGAGCGCGTCGGGCTACCTCGGCGGCATGCCGATCCGCCAGCTGGTCGGCGGCGCGGACCGCACCGTGCCCGACGCGCTCGCGCTGCGGCCGATCGACGAGGCGGACGTCGTGCTGCTCGACGGCCGCGAGCTCGACCCGCCGGAGGCCGCCTTCCTGGCAGCCTCGCGCATCCGCCACCTGCCGCTGCAGCCGGTCGTCGTGCCGTGCCCGGTCGTGCTGCACGTCGACCTCGACGTCGTCGATGCGGGCGATGCTCCCGGACTGCTGTTCCCGGTCGAGGACGGTCCGTCGCTCGACATGGTCGCGGCCGTGCTGCGGCAGCTCGTCGATCGCAACGACGTGGTGGCCGTGAGCCTCGCGTGCACGACGACGGAGCGCTCGGGCGCCGCCGCGCGACGGATCGCCGACCTGCTGGCCTCCGCCGCCTGACGCCTCAGCGGGGGAGCCGCCCCTCGTGGAGGACCGCGTGCGGGTCGGCCGCGTCGCGGATCGCGCGCAGCCGCGCCAGGTCGGCCGCGGTCGCGCAGCGCTCGAGCGTGTCGTCCTCGCCGAGGAACGTCGGCACCATGCGCTCGGAGGCATGCGGCCGCAGCAGCGCGTCGAGCGCGGCGAGGCTCGCGGCGCCCGCCTCGGGCGGCGGCCCGGGGAACAGCGGCGCGAGCCCCATGGCGAGCCACGACGCGCCCGCGAGCGTCGCGAACGCCGGCCGCTCCGGCGCGTCGAGGGCGCCGCCGAGCATGCGCAGCGTCACGCCGATGAGCGGCGCCTGCTCCGGCCGCGCGCGCCACGCCAGCAGCCCGTCGATCGTCGCGTCGGGCAGCGCGTCGAGCGCGATCGAGCCGCCCCGGCTCGGCGTGGGGTCCACCGGCTCCATCGAGCCTGCCGCCATGCCGCCCTGCGTCGTCGCGCCCACCTGCTCGCGGAGCGGCGTCGCGACCCGGCGCAGCGATGCGAGCGGTGCGAGGTCGCTCTCGGAGCGGCCGAGCACGTCGACGCTCGTGAAGCTGCGCCCGCGGATCTCCTCCGGCAGCATCGGCGCGTCGGGCATCCGCATGGTCGAGACGAAGAGACCGAGCCCGACGGGCGCGCCGACGGCGAGGTCGCGCACCGCTCGCAGCACGGCCGGGCCGTCGTCGGCGGAGAACACGAGCGAGCCGCCGAAGAGCGTCGGCGCCTCGAGCAGGTCGACCTCGAGCTCGGTCACGACGCCGACGGCGCCGCCGGCGCCGCGCAGCGCCCACATCGTGTCGGGGTCGGATGCGTCGTCGACGCGCTCGTGCGTGCCGTCGGGCCGCACGATCCACGCGGCGCGCAGCGACTGGGCGCCGAGCCCGACCGAGCGGCTGAGCCACGAGTGGCCGCCGCCGAGCAGGTAGCCGGCCGGGCTCACGACGGCGCTGGTGCCCGACGGCACCGCGAGGCCCGTGCCCGCGAGCGCCTCGATGACCCGGCCCCACTGCACGCCCGCGCCGATCACGGCGGTGCGCGCATCCGCATCGATCTCGAGCCGGTCGAACGCGGCGGTGCGGGTGAGGATCGCGCCCTCGAGGGCGCTCGACGCCCCGTGGCCGTTCGGCTGGACGGCGACGGTCGCGCCGCTGTCGCGCGCGAAGCCGAGGATGGCGCGCACATCGTCGGCGCTCGCGGGGTGGGCGATCGCCGCGGGCCGCTGGTCGACGGCGAGGTTCCAGGGCGAGCGCTCGGCGTCGTAGGCGGGGTCGGCGGGGGTCGTCAGGCGGCCGGCGAGGGCGGAGGCGAGGGCGTCGAGGGGCAGGTCCCGGTACCGCTGTTCCGTGGTCACGCGCGCGAACGTACACCGGGCGGCCGACGCCCGCCAGGGGTCAAGGGTGGAAGGATCGACCCGTGACCGACCGCGACGCTCTCTTCTCCGCCCTGCGCCGCTGGCCCGACGTCGAGGACCCGACGCTGCTCGCGCACGACGCGAGCGACGCGCTCATCCTCGACGAGGCCGTCGACGGACCGATGCCCGCAGACGTCGTCGTCATCGGCGACCGGCACGGCGCGCTCACCCTCGGGGCCCTGCACGACGGCGCCGAGCGCGTGCGCGTGCACCAGGACTCGATCGTGGGGGAGCGGGCGCTCGCCGCCAACGCAGCGGCGATCGGTGAGTCGCGCTTCGCGCACCACGAGCTCGACGCCTCGCTCGTCGAGGGCGCGCGGCTCGTGCTGCTGCAGCTGCCGCGCTCGCTCGACGAGCTCGACGAGATCGCGGAGCTCGTCGCCACCCACGCGGACGAGCGGGTGCGGCTCGTCGCCGGCGGCCGCGTCAAGCACATGTCGATGAGCATGAACGCGCTGCTGGGCCGCAGCTTCCGCAGCGTGCACGCGACCCTCGGGCGGCGCAAGTCGCGGGTGCTGCGCGCGGAGGGGCCTCGCCGACCGGGCATCAGCTGGCCGCGCAGCCGCCAGCACGAGGTGGCGGGCCGCCCCCTCACGGTCGTCGCGCACGGCGGCGCCTTCGCCGGCACGTCCATCGACATCGGCGCGCAGACGCTCCTCGCGCACCTCGATGCGATGCCGGACGCGCCCGCCGGGCCCGACGGGTTCGGCGCCGTCGACCTCGCGAGCGGCACCGGCGTGCTGGGCGTCGCGCTCGCGCTCGCCCGCCCCGGTCTGCGCGTGCTCGCGACCGACGCGTCCGCCGCCGCCGTCCGGTCCACCCTCGCGACCGCGGAGGCGAACGGCGTCGCCGACCGCGTCGTCGCACGGCAGGCGGACGGCCTCGACGACGTGCCCGACGCATCCGCCCCGCTCATCCTGCTGAACCCGCCGTTCCACATCGGCGCCGCCGTGCACACCGGCATCGCCGAGCGGCTCATCGCCGACGCCGGCCGCGCGCTCGCCGCCGGCGGCGAGCTCTGGTGCGTCTGGAACGGCCACCTCGGCTACCGCCCGCTGCTCGACCGGATCGGCGAGACCCGGCAGGTCTCGCGCAACGCGAAGTTCGTCGTGACGGCGACGCGGCGCCGCTGAGCCGAGCATGACGCGTCCGCTCCGTCGCCGCCCGCGAGTTCACCGCGGTCGAGGAGGCGATCGACCGCGTCGCGCACCGGCTGCTCGACGGCCGCGGCCGCTCGCGGTGGCGCCGTGCGGCGATCGAGCTCGTCGTCTTCACGCTCAAGCAGGCATGGGCGTGCGTGTTCGGCGCGCTGCTGCTCGCGTGCATCCTCGCCGCTCGGCTGTGGTGGCCCGACGACGCCGTCATCGCGCGCAACGACGCGCTCACCGTCGCCGCGGTCGTCATCCAGGCGGCGATGCTCGCGCTGCGCCTCGAGACGCTGCGCGAGCTGTGGGTCGTGGCGCTCTTCCATGTCGCCGGCACGGCGATGGAGCTGTTCAAGACCGACGTCGGCTCGTGGGCCTACGAGGCCGAGGGGATCCTGCGCATCGGCGGGGTGCCGCTCTTCTCGGGCTTCATGTACGCGGCCGTCGGCTCGTACATGGTGCGCACGATGCGCATGTTCGACCTGCGGTTCACGCGCTACCCGCCCCGCTGGGCGACCATCGTCGTCGCGGTCGGCATCTACGCGAACTTCTTCGCGCACCACTTCTGGGTCGATCTCCGCTGGGTGCTCGTCGCGGCGGTCGTGCTGCTGTGGGGCGCGTGCACGATGCGCTTCCGCGTGCTGCGCACCCACTTGCGGATGCCCATCCTCGCGGCGTTCGCGCTCGTCGCGCTCGTGATCTGGGGTGCCGAGAACATCGCGACCTGGGGCGGCGCCTGGGCGTACCCGGATCAGGTCGGCGGCTGGCAGCCGGTGTCGGCGGCGAAGATCGTCAGCTGGTTCCTGCTCATGATCCTGTCGGTCGTGCTCGTCACGCTCGTGCATCGGCCGCGGCGGCCGGTCGCCGACACGCCGCCGCCGGTCCACGATCGCGCGGCCCGCGGCTGATCCAATGGCGCACAAGGAACCCGGCCACGTATGAGGTGGCCGGGCTTCGTGCGGGTCGCAGAGAACCGACAGAACGAGGTGGAGGCCCCGCGCAGTATGAGTGTGCGGGGCCTCCGGCCCTCCGAAGAGGGTCACCCTCCGAAGAGGGTTCGATCATGATGCGCTCCCGGCGAGTCGCGCGCAAGTGGCGTCTCCGATCTCGCCTCAAGCAGTGGTCGAAGGTTGCCCCGCGGCGGCCCAGCACCGCAGCATGAGCGCCGAGCGGTGGCCCGCGCACTCGGCCGCGAAGGCGGCCAGCCGGCCGACGTCCTCGCCGATCCCCAAGCGCCTCGCGCCCTTCCGCACCGCGACGTCGCCGAGCAGGAGCACGTCGGGATCCCCGAGCCGCAGCGACAGGTAGCCCACCGTCCACGGCCCGATGCCCTTCAGCTCGGCCAGGGCAGCGCGCATCGCGTCGAGGTCGGCGTCGGGGGAGACGTCGATGGCGCCGCTCGCCACCGCCTCGGCGGCCCGTCGCACCGTCGCGGTCTTCGCCGCGGGGCCGCGCAGCACGTCGGCGCCCACCGCGACCTGGGCCATGGTCGGGAAGCAGCGCTCCACGCCGTCCCCCGCGAGGGCGCCGGGCAGCGGGTCGCCGTGGGCGGCGAGCAGCGCGAGCTGCTGCGTCGCGGCCCCGACCGTGATCTGCTGGCCCACGATCGCGCGCACGAGCATCTCGTGCGCGTCGGCGCAGCCGGGCTGCGCGAGCGCCGGCTCGGCGGCGATCGCCGATGCGAGGGCCGGCACGTCGAGCCGGGCCGCCGCCCACGCGAGCCGGTCATCGGCCGCCGCACGCGCATCCGCCCCGTCGGGGCCGACGCGGCCGAGGTCGAACACGCGCGCCAGGTCGGCGTCGGCGGTCGAGGCCTCGTCGTCGACGACCGCGACGGTCGCGACCCTCGGGCCCGGCAGCGCGCGTCGGTAGCCGTCCGGTCGCACGACCTCGACGCCCGGCACCGCGCGCGGCGCGAGCCACGCGAGGATGCCGGACGCCCCGGTCACGCGGTCAGACGTTGCGGTCGCCGCGCTCGTCGAGCTCGCGCGCGTCGAGGTTCTCGCCCTTCGCGATGCGGCGACGGACCTCGTCGAGCGCGTCCGGGTCCATGTCCTCGCGAGCGGCCTCGCGCAGCACGTCCTCGTGGAAGTCGGCGGCGGGCGCCTCGGTGCCCTTCGCGTCGACCACCTGGAGGGTGCCGGTCTCGGAGTGCTCGACCCGCAGCGGGCGGTAGAAGGTCCGGCCGGTCGCGTCGACGATGTGGTAGTGGCCGTCGGCGCCCAGCTCGGCCTCGGACGGGCCGAGGTGGAGCGATGCGTCGCCGGTCTGCTTGGCGTCCATGCGGATCTTGATGAGCGACGCGACGACCGCGACGACCATCGAGACGAGGATGACGAGCAGCGAGTGCCAGGTCTCGATGTGGGGGACCCACTCGATGTGCTGGCCGCCGTTGATGAACGGCAGCTCGTTCTCCTCCATGGCGTGGAAGACGAGCTTGACGCCGATGAAGCCGAGGATCGCCGCGATGCCGTAGTGCAGGTAGACGAGGCGGTCGAGCAGGCCACCGAGCAGGAAGTAGAGCTGGCGCAGGCCCATGAGGGCGAAGATGTTGCACGCGAAGACGAGGAACGGATCCGTCGTCACCGAGAAGATCGCGGGGATCGAGTCGATCGCGAACAGCAGGTCGGTCGTGCCGAGGGCGATGATCACCATCAGGAACGGCGTGAAGTAGCGGACGCCCTGCTCGGTGAGCGTGGCCTTGCCGCCGTTCCAGGTGTCGGTGAAGTTGACGCGCTTCTTCATCAGCCGGACGACGAGGTTGTCCTTCTCGCCCGAGTCGTCATCGTGGCCGAACGCCTGCTTGTAGGCGACGTAGACCAGGTAGCCGCCGAAGATGTAGAAGAGCCACGAGAGCTGCTCGACGAGCTGCACGCCGACGACGATGAAGATGCCGCGCAGCACGATCGCGATGAGGATGCCGATCATGAGCACCCGCTGCTGCATCTCCTTCGGCACCGAGAAGCGGCTCAGGATGATGATGAAGACGAACAGGTTGTCGATCGAGAGCGAGTACTCGAGCAGCCAGCCGGTGACGAACTCGCCCGCGTGCTGGGCGTCGCCCATCACGAAGAGCACGCCGGCGAACACGAGCGCGAGCGCGACGTAGACGACGACCCAGCCGGTCGCCTCCTTCATCGACGGCACGTGCGGTCGCTTGATGACGATGAGCAGGTCGAAGATGAGGATGGCGACGAGGATCGCCATCGAGGCGATCTCGAAGATCTGGTACGGAGTCAAGCGACGGCCTTCCGGTGGGTGCGCGAACGGGCGCGAACGTCTCTCCCGCGCTTCACGCGCCGCCGCGACCGGGAGCGCAGCGTCGGGCTCCGTGATGACGATCGCGGCGATCCGGGATACTCCCCTTCGCCGGAGCCGAGTCTAGCGGCTGCCCGCCTAGCATGGACGCATGGCAGCGAAGTGGTCTCTCACCGGCGCCCTCCGGGGCATGTTCCAGCGCGAGACGATCACCGACGAGACGTGGGACGACCTCGAGACCGCGCTCATCACCGCCGACTTCGGGCCCGACATCACCGAGCAGCTCGTCGACGGCCTGCGCGCCGACGTCGAGCGCCTCATGGTCGACGACCCGCAGGACCTCAAGCGCATGCTGCGGGAGCGGCTCGAGGAGCGCTTCGCCGCGTACGACCCGACGCTCGCGCTCAAGGAGCGGCCCGCGGTCATCCTCGTCGTCGGCGTGAACGGCGTCGGCAAGACCACCACGATCGGCAAGCTCGCCCGCTTCCTGGTCGCGAACGGCCAGTCCGTCGTGGTCGGCGCCGCCGACACCTTCCGCGCCGCGGCGGTCGAGCAGCTCGCCACCTGGGCGCAGCGCGCGGGCGCGGCGATCCTGCGGCCGGAGCGCGAGGGGCAGGATCCCGCATCCGTCGCCTTCCAGACCGTCGAGGCGGCGAAGGCGCACGGGCACGCGATGTGCATCATCGACACCGCGGGCCGGCTGCACACGAAGGGCGGCCTGATGGACGAGCTCGGCAAGATCAAGCGCGTCATCGAGAAGCAGGCGCCGATCGCCGAGGTGCTGCTCGTGCTGGATGCGACGACCGGGCAGAACGGCGTCAACCAGGCGATGGCGTTCATCGAGTCGGCCGGCATCACGGGCCTCGTCGTCACGAAGCTCGACGGCAGCGCCAAGGGCGGGTTCATCCTCGCCGTGCAGGAGCGCACCGGCATCCCGATCAAGCTCATCGGCCAGGGCGAGGGGATCGACGACCTCACGGGCTTCACGCCGCACGTGTTCGTGGAGCAGCTGGTCGGGTAGCGGGGGCGTTCCGCTGCTGGTGGGCTAGGTCGAGCCGGAGGACACCGCACACGAGCGGATCTGGCCGGACGGATGGCGCGCCCTGCGGGCGGGGATGTCACGGGGGGAGGACCGGCGGGCCGTTGGGCCCGAGAATCGCCTCCGCTCGTGCACTTCGGCCGGGATCGCCTCCGCTCGTGTCGAGGGCGGGGTCCGTCGGGGCTAGTCCGCGGTGTCGGGATGCGTCATCGGGCCGTCGATCGTGAGCATGCCGTCCTCGATGCGCGCGCGGTCCCCGGTGATGACGGTCGCGTGCGCGCCGCGCACCCACAGCAGCCCGCTCGCATCCCCGCGGCCCGCGTGGCCGACGATGCCGAAGTCCGCGCCGGGCAGCCGCCGGCCGACGGTGCCGGGGTGGGCGCTCAGCAGCTCCGGCGTGGCGAGCGCCACCGTGCCGGTCTGCACCGAGCCGTAGGCGCTCAGCACGATCGGCCCCCACACGAGGTGGAGGCGACGCACGAGATCCGCGTCGAGGTCCTGCCCGGCGACGAGGATGCGGCGCAGCCGCGGCGCCCGCTCGCCGGTGCGCTCGAGCTCGTCGAGGATGCCCGCGAGCTGGCTGGGGGAGGCGGAGAGCACCGAGACGAACCGCTCGCGGATGATGCGGATGCGATCGGCCGACGGCGTGTGGGCGGCGCTCACGAGCGTCGCGCCGGTCAGCAGCGCCATGCCGAGCAGCTGCAGGCCCTTGCCGCGATGCAGGGGCGCGCAGGTGAGGATCACGTCGGTGCCCTCGATGCTGAGCCGGTCGTGCAGGCCGGCGAGCTGCCGGAGCCCCTGCACGCCCATCGCGCCCTGCACGTGGGTGGTGATGGTGCCGGCGAGCGACCGGTCGGGGAGCACGATGCGCGCGCGGCGCCGGGAGCGCGCGAGGCCGGAGCCGTCGCTCGCCGCCCACTCGACGATCTGGTCCGCGTCGACGGTGGGCCCCGCGTGCCAGGCGGGCGCATCCCCGTCGTGGATGAGCAGCGCGTCCTTCGGCACCGCGCGCCGGTACTCCTCGAGCGCTCCGCGGCTCACCGGCATCACATCGAGCCCGAGCCGCGCGACCGCGATGAGCGCGAGGGGCATGGCCGGGCCGCTGCAGGCGATCACGACGGGACGCGGCGCGCGCTCGAGCGGCCCGAGGTAGAGCACGGCGGCGACGCCCTCCGCGGCGCGCCACAGCTCGCCGAAGGTGACGCTCCAGCCGTCCACGACCAGGCCGAGCCGGTCGCGGTGCACGCGGGCGGCATGGCGGGCGAGCGCGGTGAGGGTGAAGCCGTGCACGCGCACGCTGCGGGACAGCGACCGCGCCTCCGACGGGGGCATGCCTCGAAGACGCATCCGGACCTCTCCTCCTGGTGACGGGCGTGGCTCGTGCTGACCGAGCCGTCGCCCGCTCGGGCACCAGCATGCCAGGCGCCGCGCCGGGCGATAGACTCGGCGCCACCATGGCTGCGTTCGGTTCACTCTCCACTCGGCTCACCGAGACCCTCGCCAAGCTGCGCACGAAGGGCAAGCTCTCGGCGGCAGACGTCGACGGCACGGTGCGCGAGATCCGGCGCGCGCTGCTCGACGCCGACGTCGCGCTCGAGGTCGTGAAGTCCTTCACCGCCGCCGTCCGCGATCGCGCGCTCGGCGCGGAGGTCTCGGACGCCCTCAACCCGGCGCAGCAGGTCGTGCAGATCGTCAACGAGGAGCTCGTCGGCATCCTCGGCGGCGAGTCGCGCCGGCTCGAGCTCGCGAAGAACCCGCCGACCGTGATCATGCTCGCGGGCCTCCAGGGCGCCGGCAAGACGACCCTCGCGGGCAAGCTCGCGAAGCACCTCGCCGGACTCGGGCATACGCCCATGCTCGTCGCGAGCGACCTCCAGCGACCCAACGCCGTCACGCAGCTGCAGGTCGTCGGCGGCCAGGCCGGCGTGCCCGTCTTCGCGCCCGAGCCGGGCAACGGCGTCGGCGACCCCGTCCGGGTCGCGCGTGACGGCGTCGCCGAGGCGAAGCGCAAGCAGCACGACATCGTCATCGTCGACACCGCCGGCCGCCTCGGCGTCGACGCCGACATGATGCGCCAGGCCGCGGACATCCGCCGCGCCGTGCAGCCCGACGAGGTGCTGTTCGTCATCGACGCGATGATCGGCCAGGACGCCGTCGCCACCGCGAAGGCCTTCCAGGAGGGCGTCGACTTCACCGGCGTCGTGCTGACGAAGCTCGACGGCGACGCGCGCGGCGGCGCCGCGCTCTCGATCCGCGGCATGACCGGCAAGCCGATCCTGTTCGCCTCCACCGGTGAGGGGCTCGACGACTTCGAGCCGTTCCACCCGGACCGCATGGCGAGCCGGATCCTCGACCTCGGCGACATCCTCTCGCTCATCGAGCAGGCGCAGAAGGCGTTCGACGAGGACGAGGCGCACCGGCTCGCCGAGTCGATCGCGACCGACGGCTTCACGCTCGAGGACTTCCTGAAGCAGATGCAGCAGCTGCGGAAGGCCGGCAACTTCAAGCAGATGCTCGGCATGCTGCCCGGCGGCAAGGGCATGCGCGAGGCGATCGACTCGTTCGACGAGCGCGAGCTCGTGCGCACCGAGGCGATCATCCAGTCGATGACGCCGCAGGAGCGCAAGCAGTCGAAGCTGCTCAACGGCTCCCGCCGCCTGCGCATCGCGCGCGGCGCCGGCGTCACCGTCACCGACGTCAACCAGCTCGTCGCTCGCTTCGAGCAGGCGGCGAAGATGATGAAGACGGTCGCGAAGGGCGGCGTGCCGAACATGCCCGGGATGGGCCCGATGCCGCCCGGCATGCGGCAGCCCAAGAAGGCCGCGAAGCCGCAGGGCAAGCAGCAGCGACGCTCCGGCAACCCGGCGAAGCGCCAGGAGCCCGCCGTCGAGGCGCCGCAGGGGAGCGCCTTCGGCAAGCCGAAGGCGGAGGGCGCGTTCGGCGAGCTCTCCGGTCCCGACCAGGACGCCCTGCAGCGCATGCTCGGGAACCGCTAGCAGCCCCGGCGCGGGCGGACGCCCCGAGCCCCGACGCCCAGCAGCGGCGCGTACGGTGGTGCCATGGCACGCATCCTCGTCCTCGGCGCCCACGGCAAGATCGCCCTCCTCGCGCAGCGCATGCTCGCGCAGGCGGAGCACACCGTGCACGGCGCGATCCGCAACCCCGATCACGCCTCGGACGTCGCGGCGACGGGTGCCGAGCCCGTCGTGGCCGACCTCGAGCGGCTCGACCAGCAGGGCGTCGACACGCTCGTGCAGGGCTTCGACGTGGTCGTCTGGTCGGCGGGGGCCGGCGGCGGCACCGCGGAGCGCACCCGTGCCGTCGACCACGACGCCGCGCTGCGCGTGCTCGACGCCGTGCAGCGCAGCGGCGCGCGGCTCGTGATGGTGTCGTACTTCGGGTCGAGCCGCGAGCACGGCGTGCCCGAGGACGACCCGTTCCACGCCTACGCCGAGGCGAAGTCGCTCGTCGACGAGGCCATCCGCGCGTCCGGCGCCGACTGGGTGATCCTCGCGCCCTCTACCCTCACCCTCGACGAGGAGGGCGGCATCGAGCTCGACGAGCCCTCGGGCTCGCTGGAGTCGGGCGAGATCCCGCGCGCGACCGTCGCGCGGCTCATCGCCGAGGTGGTCGCGCACCGGGGGGTGCGCGGCATCACCCTGCGCTGCAACGCGGGCGGGACGCCGGTCGCCGAGGCGCTCGGCTCGCTGCCCTGGTAGGCCCGGTCAGAGCTCGATCGACGCCATGTGCGAGCCGGAGACCTTGACGTAGCCGAGCCGCGCGTAGAGGCCGTCGGCGCCCGTCGGGCTCGCCGTGTCGACGTCGAGCACCGCGGCGTCCATGCCGTCGGCGGCGAACGCGCGGATGCCCGCGGCCAGCGCGACGACCGCGACGCGGCGGCCGCGGTAGGCGCGACGCACCCCGAGCAGGTCGGTGTAGCCGAACGAGTAGCCGCGCAGCGCGAAGTCGCCCTCGTAGCGGCTCGCCAGCTGGTAGCCGACCACGAGCGGCTCGCCGGCGCGCAGCGACGCGGCCGTCTCCTCGTCGGTGGAGGGGTCGGCGAGCAGCGCGTCGACGTCGGGCGCGTCGTCGACGACGAGGTACGACCACGTCGGCGCGAACTCGCTGCGCCCGTTCGTCCACTGCTCGCGCGTCTGCGGCTCGCTGCCCCAGTGGTCGCGGAAGGCGTCGTTGTGCGCGAGGCGCGCAGGCTCGTCGAGCTCGTCCGACCACGGCACGAGCCGCAGCGAGCCGGAGAGCTCGACCTCCGGCACGGGCTCGCCGTCGACGATCGGCCGCTTGAGGTCGGCGAACCAGCGTCGGGTCTCGAAGCCGCCCTGCTCGTGGAGCCGCAGCTTCGACTCGGGCGCGTCGTCTTCGGCGAACGTGGCGATGCGGGCGGGGAGCTCCTTGCCGGAGGCGGCGAGCACCTGCCGGGCGCGCGCGATGAGCCACGCCTGCAGCTGCGTGCCGATGCCCTCGCCACGGCGCTCGGGGTGCACGTTGCCGAAGACGAACGTCCGCACCGCGCGCACGTCGCCGGGCGCGGTGTTGACGAAGCCGGATGCGCGCAGCTCGCCGTCGGCGTCGAAGCCGAGCAGCGAGTCGGTGTCGAGGCTGCGCCACGGCGCCGCCAGGTCGTCGTGCACCTCCTCGAGCGACTCGCGGTACGGCTCGCGGTCGGCGTCGCCGACCGCGCCGTAGAGCGCGACGAGCGCGGGCGCGTCGTCGACGGTCGCTGGGCGCCAGATCAGCGAGCCGGCGGTGATCTCGGGCAGCGTGGCGGGCGCCTGGGCGCGCTCGGCGATGGGGGCGAGGGGCGTTGCGGTCACCGCCCCAGGCTAGCCGCGTAGGGTCGATCGCATGACTGAGCGACCCACCAGGATCGGCGTGCAGCTCGCGCCGCAGCACGCCCCGATGCAGGCCACGATCGATGCCGCGCGCCGGCTCGAGGACATGGGGGTCGACGCCGTCTTCGGCTGGGACCACTTCTTCCCGCTCTCGGGCGACCCCGACGGCGTGCACTTCGAGGCGACGGCGCAGCTCGCGGCCTGGGCGGTCGCGACCGAGCGCGTGCAGATCGGCCCGCTCGTCTTCTGCAACTCGTACCGCAACCCCGAGCTGCTCGCCGATGTCGCCCGCACGATCGACCACATCTCCGGCGGCCGCTTCATCTTCGGCATCGGCTCGGGATGGTTCGAGCGCGACTACGCCGAGTACGGCTACGACTTCGGCACGGTCGGGTCGCGGCTGCGGGCGCTCGCCGAGGCGCTGCCGCGCATCCGCGCCCGGTGGTCGAAGCTCAACCCGCCGCCCATGGGGCCGATGCCGATCCTGATCGGCGGCAAGGGCGAGCAGAAGACGCTGCCCATGGTCGCCGAGCACGCCGACATCTGGCACTCGTTCGTCGGCCCCGACGAGCTGCCGCACAAGCTCGAGGTGCTGCGCGGCCACTGCGAGGCCCGCGGCCGCGACGTCGACGAGATCGAGATCTCGAACGGCGCGAGCGTGCGCGACGGCGTCGGCGGGGTCGGCTTCGACCGGCTCGACGCGCTGCACGCGGCCGGCACGCGGCTGCTCACCATCCCGCTCTCGGGCGACGACACCCCCGACGGCTACGCGCTCGACCGGGTGCAGGCGTTCCTCGACTGGCGCGAGCGGAAGAACGCGTAGCGGGCGCTACGCCCGCATCGCCTCGATGAGCTCGGCGAGCACCGCCGGGTGCCCGCCCCGGTCGAACGCCGCGCGCTGCCGCGCGGCCGAGCCGCCGCCCTCGAGCACCCGCTCGACCAGGCCGAGCGAGCGGGTCGCGCCGAGGTCGCGCGCGATCGGCGCGAGCCGGTCGGCCGCCTCGGCGATCGCGTCGCGGGCGCCCTGCAGCGTGCCGCGCTCGTCGACGATCACCGTCGCGTCGAGGCCGTCGCGCGCTGCCCGCCACTTGTTCTCCCGCACGAGCCAGTAGGGCAGGTGCTGCTGGGGCTCGCCCGCGTCGAGGGCGCGGGACGCCTCCTCGACCAGGCAGTGCGTGAGCGCGGTGACGGCGGCGAGGTCGTCGATGGAGGGCGCGCCGTCGGCGACCCGCACCTCGACGGTGCCGATCGCGGGGGAGGGGCGCACGTCCCAGCGCAGCTCGCCGAGCTCGTCGATGACGCCGGCGACGAGCATGTCCTCGAGCGTGCGCTCGTACTCGGCCCAATCGACGAGCATCGGCGGCAGCCCGCCCGTCGGCAGCTGCTGGAAGAGCATCGTGCGGTGCGACGCGAAGCCCGTGTCGACGCCCTGCCAGAAGGGGCTCGACGCCGAGAGCGCGAGGATGAGCGGCAGCCGGTCGAGCATCGTGCGCAGCAGCGGCACCGCCTTGTCGCGGTGCTCGACGCCGATGTGGTTGTGCACGCCGAAGATGATGAGCCTGCGGCCCCAGTCGCCGGCCTTGTCGACGACGCGGCGGTAGCGGGGGTCGTCCGCCTGCGACTGCTCGCGCCAGCGGCTCGTCGGGTGGGTGCCCGTGCCGACGATCGCGACCCCGAGCCGCTCGGCGGCCGCCACGGCGATGTCGCGCATGCTGCGCAGCTCGTCGACGGCCGCATCCGTCGTCTCGTGCACGCCGGTGATCAGCTCGATCATCCCCTGCAGGAACTCCTTGTCGAACCGCGGGTCGTCGATCGCGGTGAGCAGCTCCTTCGCGCGAGGCACGATCTCGCCGGACTGCGGGTCGACGAGGGCGAGCTCCCATTCGACGCCGAGGGTGGAGCGCCGGGAGGCTGCGAAGTCCATGCGACGAGCGTAGGGCCGCGGGACGGTGTGGCGCGCGCGTCGCTCCCAGGTGTGCCAGAATAGGGGGTCGAGCACGCGCCCGACCCTCTACTCCGGCGCGCGGAAGCTCATCCAGCTTTGCGGGCCGCGCATGACCCACGTGCGCAGGCCGCGGTGCACAACGAGAACACAAGCAGGAGAACTGTGGCAGTCAAGATCCGTCTGAAGCGCTTCGGCAAGATCCGCGCGCCCTACTACCGCGTCGTCGTCGCCGACTCGCGCACCAAGCGCGACGGTCGCGTCATCGAGGAGATCGGGAAGTACCACCCGACCGTGCACCCCTCGCTGATCGAGATCGACAGCGAGCGCGCGCAGTACTGGCTCGGCGTCGGCGCGCAGCCGACCGAGCAGGTCGCGGCGCTCCTCAAGCTCACGGGCGACTGGGGCAAGTTCTCGGGCGAGGGCTCGACCGAGAACCAGGTCAAGCAGCCCGAGGCCAAGGTGGCGTTCGTCGCCGACGAGCTCAAGAAGCCGGTGCTCAAGCCCAAGGCCGAGAAGCCCGCCCCGGTCGCCGAGGAGGCGCCCGCCGCCGCCGAGGCCGAGTCCACCGAGGCCTGACATGCTGCGTGACGCCCTCGAGCACCTCGTCAAGGGGATCGTCGATCGCCCGGACGACGTGCGCGTCGGCGCGCGCGACACGCAGCGCGGCGAGGTCCTCGAGGTGCGCGTGCACCCCGAGGACCTCGGCCGCGTCATCGGGCGCGGCGGTCGCACCGCCGGCGCCCTGCGCACCGTGATCGGTGCGCTCCCCGGAGGACGCCGCGTCCGCGTGGACGTGGTGGACACCGATCGCTAGGCCGGCCGTGCCGGACCGCACCCAGCTGCGCGTCGGACGGCTCACCAGGGCCCACGGGCTCAAGGGCGCGATCAAGGTCGAGCTCTACACCGACGACCCCGCCCGCCGCTTCACCCCCGGCGCGCGCTTCGTGCTGCAGGTGCCCACCTCCTCGAAGTGGCACGGCAAGACGCTCGAGCTCCTCGAGCTGCGCGTCTACAACGGCACGCCCGTGGCCTTCTTCGCCGGCGTCACCGACCGCACCGAGGCCGAGTCGCTCGTGAAGGCCGTGCTCTGGATCGACCAGGACCCGACCGAGGTGTCGACCGAGCCCGAGGCGTGGTTCGTCCACCAGCTCGCAGGCCTCGAGGTGTGGCGCGACGGCGCACGCGTCGGCCGCGTCGTGCGCGTCGACCCGATGCCCGCCCAGGACATGCTCATCATCGACCTGGACGGCACCGAGGCGATGGTGCCCTTCGTCAAGGCGATCGTGCCGGAGGTCGACCTGAGCGCCGGCCGCATCGTCATCACGCCCCCGCCCGGGCTGCTCGAGGAGCTCGACGCTCCTGACGACGAGCCCGCGCGCGACGACGACGCGTCCGGGGAGGCGCCCGCCGAGGACGCACCCGCGGCCGACGCATCCGCCGCCGACCGGGCCTAGGCCGTGCGCTTCGACATCGTCACGATCTTCCCCGAGTTCTTCGGCGTCCTCGACGTGTCGCTGCTCGGGCGTGCACGCCGCGACGGCGTGCTCGAGCTGGGCGTGCACGACCTGCGCCAGTTCACGCACGACCGGCATCGCACCGTCGACGACACGCCCTACGGCGGCGGCGCCGGCATGGTCATGAAGCCGGAGCCCTGGGGCGAGGCCTTCGACGCGCTGCTGGACGACGACGCATCGGATGCGCTGGTCGTCTTCACGACGCCCGCGGGGGTGCCGTTCACGCAGTCGCTCGCGCGCGAGCTCGCGACCGAGCAGCGCATCGTCTTCGCCTGCGGGCGCTACGAGGGCATCGACGCCCGCGTCGCCGAGCACGTCGCGACCCGGGCGCGGGTGCTCGAGGTGAGCCTCGGGGACTACGTGCTCAACGGCGGCGAGGTCGCCGCGATGGCGATGATCGAGGCGATCGGCCGCCTGGTGCCCGGCGTGGTCGGCAACCCGGCGAGCCTCGTCGAGGAGAGCCACGAGGCGGGGCTGCTCGAGCACCCCTCCTACACGAAGCCGCACGTGTGGCGGGGGCTCGAGGTGCCGGACGTGCTGCGGGGCGGGAACCATGCCGCGGTCGCCGCGTGGCGGCACGAGCAGGCGCTCGAGCGCACCCGACGCGTGCGCCCGGATCTGCTGCCCGACGACGTCGCCGAGTAGCCCACCGCCCTCAGCGAACACCCGGGCGCCCGCGCGCCGCGGCCGTTAGCCTCGATGGCATGGCAGCGAGGACAGGCACGACCGCAGGGGCCGGCGAGCGCCACTGGGTGCTGCGCGGATGGTTCTGGGCGATGATCGGGTCGATCATCGTGCTGCCCGTGTGGATCATGTTCGGCCGAGCGCTCGCAGGGGCGCCGCTCGGCGAGGCGCTGCTGCTGCAGGCGTTCCTCGGACCCGCCCTCGCGATCCTCATCGGCGCGGTCGTCGGCATCACGCTCGCGCGCAAGCAGGTGCGGACGCCGCGAGCCGTGCAGTGGCGCGACGTCAAGCTGCTCGCGCCGTGGCTGCTCGTCATCGCGCTGCTCGGCGTGACGGTCGTCGACACGGCCGGCGGCCGCACCGGCAGCGCGCTCACCGCGTGGTTCGGCGACGGCTGGCTCACCGCCTCGCAGTCGTTCACCGCGATCGGCATCATGGCGACGATCATCGGCGGTGCGGTGCTCTTCTGGCTGCAGGTGCTCGCGCTCGGCCGCGAGACGCGCGCTCGCGTGGAGCGCGTCGTCAACGACCTGCAGTCGCCGATCATCGAGCAGCGCGCGCGCCAGGCCGACGCCACGTTCGAGCCCATCGACGGCCCGCAGGCCGGCCGCGTCATCAGCATCGACGACGACCCGCGCTGACCCCGACGCAGCCGCGCGCCGTTCGCGCGCGACGCCCGCGTGTGGCAAGATGGCTCGTTGGTGCCACACGCAGTCACCGCCTTCGCGCGGCCTCTGCCACATTTCCTCTGCCACAGGGGAGCGGCGGGCACCGCACCAGAACCCCCTGATCCTTCCATCACGCGCGGCCGACCTGTGGCGGCTGCAGAGAGCGACACCGCCATGCACATCCTCGACAAGGTCGATGCGACCAGTCTCCGTTCCGACGTCCCCGACTTCCGCCCCGGCGACAACGTCAAGGTGCACGTCAACATCATCGAAGGCTCGCGCTCGCGCGTGCAGATCTTCCAGGGCGTCGTCATCGGCCGCCAGGGCCACGGCGTGCGCGAGACCTTCACGGTCCGCAAGGTCTCGTTCCAGGTCGGCGTCGAGCGCACCTTCCCCGTGCACTCCCCGGTGATCGACCACATCGAGGTCGTCAGCCGCGGCGACGTGCGCCGCGCGAAGCTGTACTACCTGCGCGGCCTGCGCGGCAAGGCTGCGAAGATCCGCGAGAAGCGCGACCACTCCTGATCGCACGAGGACGGGGCCGGCTCATGCCGGCCCCGTCCTCGCGTTCGTCGCCGAATCGTGACCTGGACCGACCGGCTCGCCGCGGGAGCGGCACGCACGCGCACCTAGACTTGCCGAGGCGAAAGGGCGGGGCATGACGGAGATGGTCGAGACCGGCGCTGCCGGTCGAGAGCGCGGCGGCGGGCGGGGGATCCTGCTCTTCCTGCGCGACCTCGTGGTCATCTTCCTCATCGCGGTGCTCATCTCCTTCCTCGTGAAGACGTTCCTGATCCGGCCGTTCTGGATCCCGTCCGAGTCGATGAACGACACGCTCCAGGTCGACGACCGCATCATCGTGAGCCTGCTGACGCCCGCGGTCGTGCCGGTCGATCGCGGCGACGTGGTCGTCTTCGAGGATCCGGGCGGCTGGCTGCCTGCCGCGCCCGAGGCGCAGGAGACCGGGCTGCTCGGCGCGGTCGACTGGTTCCTCACGTTCGTCGGCCTCGCCCCCGAGGACGAGCACGGCTACCTCATCAAGCGCGTCATCGGGCTGCCCGGCGACCACGTGCGGTGCTGCAACGACTTCGGCCAGCTGACCGTCAACGACGTGCCGCTCGACGAGCCGTACGTGCGCCTCGACGCGCCCGACCAGCCCGCGAGCTCGATCGCGTTCGACGTGACCGTGCCGGAGGGGCACCTGTGGGTGCTGGGCGACAACCGCAACCACTCCGGCGACTCGCGCGCCCACATGGATGCGCCCGGCGCCGGCTTCGTGCCGCTCTCGTCGGTCGTCGGTCGCGCGGTGCTCGTCTCCTGGCCGCTCGAGCGGTGGGCGCTGCTCGACAGCCACCAGTCCTCGTTCATCGGCGTCGAGCCGCAGAGCGCGCCCGGGGAGCGCCTGCTGCCGCTCGCCGTCCCGGCCTGATGGTCGCGACGCCGACGCTCGAGCTCGAGCGCACGCTCTGGGCGCAGACGCCGCTCGTGATCGGCATGGACGAGGTGGGCCGCGGTGCCCTGGCCGGTCCCGTGAGCGTGGGCGCGCTCGCGCTCCGGGCCGACTGCGGCGAGTGGCCGGAGCACCTGCGCGACTCCAAGACGATGACCGAGCCCCGCCGCGTCGCGACCGCGCCGCTCGTGCGCTCGTGGGGCATCAGCGCCGTCGGCCACGCGACGAACGACGAGATCGACGCGCTCGGCATCCAGGTCGCGCTCGGCCTCGCCGGCCGCCGTGCGCTCGTCGGCCTGCACGAGGCGGGCGTCGACGTGCCGCACGCCGCGATCCTGCTCGACGGCATCCACGACTGGCTCGCGCCGGCGCTGCGCAGGCCCGTGCGCACCGTGCTGCGGGCCAAGGCCGACCGCGATTGCGCATCCGTCTCGGGTGCCGCGCTCGTCGCGAAGGTCGAGCGGGACACGCGCATGATCGAGTCGGACGGCGTGCACCCCGGCTACGGCTGGACGTCGAACAAGGGCTACGGCTCCGCGACGCACCTGGCGGCGATCGCGGAGCTCGGCCCGAGCCTCCTGCACCGGCGCTCCTGGCTGCGCTGATCCCGCGGCGTCAGGCTCGCAGTCGCGGCGAGCGGCGCTGCCGCAGCCACAGGGCGAGCGCGATGAGTGCGATGAGCAGCAGCCCGACGCCCGCGAGGACCGCGACGATCATCCAGTCGGCTGCGCCGAGGGCAGCGCCGCCGCCTGCCGCGGGTGCCGGTGCGGCAGCGGTCGGCGGTGCCCCGGAGAGGTCCGGGGCGGCCGCGGGCTCGCCGACCACCTCGATGGTGACGATGAGCGGCGACGGCGTCGTGCCCGCGTCCGCCTCGAAGCCGACCGCCACGATGTACTCGCCTGCCAGCAGCGGGCGCTTGACGGCGCCGGGGTTCCCGTCGAACATGACCGGCGCGGCCGCGACCGCCACGGACGCCCCCGGCTCCGGCATCGCCTGCGCCCAGCGCACGCCCTCCGACGTCGTCGCGAGCAGCGCCGACACGTCGGCACCGACCGGGTCGAGCACCTGCAGGATGCCGGACGCGTTCGTCGGGGCGGGGAACGCCGGGTCGAGGCTCGCCTGCACGTGGATGGTCTGCCCCCACTCGGCGGCGACGCGGAAGAACTGGAACTCGCTCGGCAGCATGTCGGTGCGGTAGGAGCCGGGGGCGATGAGCGGTGCGTCGTTGAGGCTCGAGCCGCCGACGACGGGGCCGGACGCGCCGTCCGCGGGCAGGGCGAGCTGCCATCCACGCTGCGCGTCCGCGGGCTCCGGCAGCGATGCCGCGTTGCTCGGCCACGCGTGCTCCGCGATCCGCAGCTCGAAGGGCACCGCGATGCCGGGCGGGGTGGTCGCGGCGACCGACAGCAGCAGCTGCTCCGCGGTGCCGCACGCGTGCCCGGCGCTGCCCTCGGCGGCGCTCACCCGGCCGGCGAAGACCGAGAAGCGATCCTCCCCGAGCGCGGTGATCGTGGTGCTGTCGCATGCCTGGCCGTCGAGCGTCGTGAGCGTGCCCTCGAGCGTGACGCTGCCGTCGTGCGGGAGCCGTCCGGCCATGCCGACGTGGATCACCGAGCCGGGCGTGCCGCGATCGATGAGGTAGTGCTGGGTCGTGCCGCCGACGAGCTCGTCGACGTACTGCGTGCCGGCCGCGAGCGCGGGGGCGCCGTCGGGCGCCGCGGTCCCGACGACGGGCTCGCCGACCACGCCGAAGGGCCGGAACGCGCGGGCCGAGAGCCGCTCGAGCGCGTGCTGGAGGCTGCTCGCCTCGGAGACGCCGAGGTAGTCGCCGCGGCCGCGGTCGGCGACGCACTGCAGCTGCTCGCGCGCCGCCTCGTCGACGTCCAGCCCGATGACGTCGATCCGCATGTCGATGTCGTTCGCCGCGAGCTCGGCCGCGACGACGCACGGGTCGGGCTCGCAGGTGGCGATGCCGTCCGAGACGAGCAGGATCGCCCGCTGACCGCTGTCGCCGAGGTCTTCGCCCGCCTGCCGCAGCGCGTAGCCGATCGGCGTCTCGCCGAACGGCTCGTAGCGGGCGACGGCGTCGCGCAGCGCATCGCGGTTGTCGACGCCGATCGGCACGAGCAGCTGCGAGTCGGTGCACGAGGCGGGGTCGTCGAGGCCGACCCTCGTGGCGCCGAAGACGCGCAGCCCCACCCGGTTGCTGTCGGGCAGATCGCCGATCACCGCGCTGAGCGCCTCCTGCGCAGCGCTGATCCGCGAGGCGCCGCCCGCCGCGGGCTCCGCCATCGAGCCCGACGAGTCGAGCAGCAGCACGAGGCCGCCGTCGCCCGAGTCGGCGCCGGTCGCGGCGGCGGGCGCGGTCGTGGCGCCGATGCCGCCGACCGCGAGCACGGCGACGAGCGCCAGGGCCGTGATGATGCGCCGCATCGCCGCTCCGTTCCTGAATGATTGCCGCTCAGGCGAATCTACGGCCATCCCGCCGCATCGCGCAGGGTCTCGGGCCGTGTCCTGGCGGAATGCTCAGCGTGGGCCGGGGCGGCGGGCGGTCACGGGCGGGATGCCCGACCGAGGGCCATAGGATGAGCGGGTGGAACCAGAGGACATCGAGGACTACGACCGCGAGGTCGAGCTGGCGCTCTTCAAGGAGTACCGCGACGTCGTCGGCATGTTCAAGCACGTCGTCGAGACGGAGCGACGGTTCTACCTCGCCAACGACGTGAAGGTCACCCGTCATGATGCGGGCACCGACTTCTACTTCGAGCTCGAGCTGACCGACGTCTGGGTGTGGGACATCTACCGCTCCGACCGGTTCATCAAGTCGGCGCGCGTGCTGACGTTCAAGGACGTGAACGTCGAGGAGCTCGCCTCTCGCGACCTCGAGCTGCCGAAGGACCTCGCGATCGAGGAGTAGGCCCGCCCGGTTCTCCACAGGGGGACCGCCGGTCCGCCCGCGGGTCGCGGCCGCTGCGCTTCCATGCGCGCATGCGAGCGAAGGACCAGCTGGGGCTCGACGGCGAGGCCGTCGCGAGCGTGCACCTCGAGCGAGCCGGGATGCGCATCCTCGAGCGCCGCTGGCGCTGCGTCTACGGCGAGCTCGACATCGTCGCGATCGACGGCGACACGCTGGTCTTCGTCGAGGTGAAGACCCGCCGCGGGCTCTCGCACGGACACCCCTTCGAGGCCATCACCCCCGACAAGGTGCGGCGGCTGCGCACGCTCGCGGGCCTGTGGCTGCAGGAGCGGCCGCACCGCGGACCGATCCGGATGGATGCCGTGGGCATCATCGCGCCGCGCACCGGCGAGTGGCGCGTCGAGCACCTGCGAGGCATCGCGTGAGCGGGTTCGGCCGCGCCGCGTGCGTCGCGCTCCAGGGGCTCGCGGGCATCGCGGTGCAGATCGAGGTGCACGCGGCGTCGGGCCTGCCGGCGGTGATCGTCGTCGGGCTGCCCGATCAGGCGGTCCGTCAGGCGCAGCACCGCACCTGGAGCGCGATCGCCAGGATGGGCGTCACGGCACCGAGCGGCAAGGTCGTCATCAACCTGACGCCCGCGTCGCTGCCGAAGGCGGGCACCCACTTCGACCTCGCGATGGCGATCGCGGTGCTCCGCGCGATCGGCGTCGTGCCCGCCGACGACGGCGCGACGACGCTGCTGGGAGAGCTCGGGCTCGACGGCCGCCTCCGACCCGTCGCCGGCACGCTGCCGCTCGCGCGCGCCGCCGCAACGGCGGGGATGGCCCGCATCGTCGTGCCGAGCGCATCCGTCGACGAGGCGTCGCTCGTCGAGGGCATCCGCGTGCTCGGCGCGCCGAGCCTCGCGCACGCCGCGGCGCTGCTCGGCGCCGACATCGACCCAGAGCCCGTCGACGCGGTGCCCGCCGCACCGGCCGTGCCGCGCCCGCACGACGACCTCGACCTCGCTGACGTGGTCGGCAACCGCGACGCCGTGCAGGCGCTCGAGCTCGCGGCCGCGGGCGCGCACCACCTGATGATGGTGGGGCCGCCCGGCGCGGGGAAGACGATGCTCGCCATGCGGCTGCCCGGCATCCTGCCGCCGCTGGGCGCCGAGGCGGCGCTCGAGGTCGCGTCGCTGCGCTCGCTCGCCGGCGAGCCGCCGCCGTCGACGCTCGACACCGTGCCGCCGTTCGAGCACCCGCACCACTCGGCGACCGCCGTCTCGCTCATCGGGGGCGGCTCGGGCGCGATCCGGCCGGGCGCCGCGGCGCGCGCGACCCACGGCGTGCTGTTCCTCGACGAGGCGCCGGAGTTCCCGCGAGCGGTGCTCGACATGCTGCGGCAGCCGCTCGAGTCCGGCACGATCACGATCCACCGAGCGGTCGGCGTCGCGACGTTCCCCGCGCGGTTCCAGCTGCTGCTCGCGGCGAACCCGTGCCCGTGCGGCCTGTTCGGCACGGGGGAGTGCACGTGCGCGCCGCAGCAGCGCCGACGGTACTTCGGCAGGCTCTCGGGTCCGCTGCTCGATCGCGTCGACCTGCAGGTGCGGGTCGACCGGGTCGCGCCCGGGGCCGAAGGTGAGCGGCGCACGACCGCGGAGGCGTCGCGGCGCGTCGCCGCCGCGCGCGCTCGAGCCGCCCACCGCCTCGCCGGCAGCGGATGGACCGCGATGGGCCACGTGCCGGGACCGTGGCTGCGCCGCAACCTGCCGCTCGAGGGCGCGCTGCTCGAGCCGCTCGAGCGCGCCGTGGAGCGCGGGGCGCTCACGATGCGCGGCATGGATCGCGCGATCCGCGTCGCGTGGACCGCCGCCGACCTCGACGGCGCACCGGGACCGACGCGGGCGCACATCGGCCGCGCCCTCGCGCTCAGGAAGGGCATCCCCGCATGACCGCGTTCCGCATCGAGGGCGCCCTGCTGCGCGCCGCGGTGGTGCCGACGCTCCCTCCCGGTGCGGCCGAGCCGACCGACGACGACGTGCGCGAGCGCTTCGCCGCCGGCGCGTGGACGGTGCTGCCCGAGCCCGGCGACGGGGTCGCCGGCCTCGTGCGCGAGCGGCTCGGCGCGGTGCGCTCGCTCGAGCTGCTCGTCGAGGGCGCGAGCGCCGCGGCGTGGGCGCGCGAGCTCGGCGACCGGGACGCCGCTCGCGACGTCGCCGCGGCGCTCGCGCGCTGGCAGCCCCGGCTCGCCGCCGAGCGCATCCTCGCCGCGTTCACCCAGGGCGCCGCGTTCGGCCAGCGGCTGCTCACCCGTGCGGACGAGCACTGGCCGGAGGCGCTCGACGACCTGGGACCGCACGCGCCGGCGGCGCTGTGGGTGCGCGGCGACCCCGCGGCGCTGCGGGCGTGCGCGCGATCGGCGGCGCTGGTCGGCTCGCGCGCCTCCTCCGGCTACGGCGAGCTCGTCACCGGCCAGCTCGCGGCCGGCCTCGTCGGCCGGCGCTTCGCGGTCGTCTCGGGCGGCGCCTACGGCATCGACGGCACGGCCCATCGGGCGACGATGGCCGCGGGCGGGTCGACCGTCGCCGTGCTCGCGGGCGGACTCGACCGCTTCTACCCGGCGGGGCACGACGAGCTGCTGCAGCGCGTCGCCGACACCGCGTGCGTCGTCGCCGAGGCGCCGAGCGGCGTGCCGCCGACGCGCTGGCGCTTCCTCGCGCGCAACCGGCTGATCGCCGCGCTCGCGAGCGCGACGGTCGTGGTCGAGGCGGGCAGCAGGTCGGGCTCGATCAACACCGCCGGCCACGCCGCGGCGCTCGGCCGGCCGCTCGGCGCGGTGCCCGGCCCGGTGACCTCCGGCGGCAGCACCGGCTGCCACCGGCTGCTGCGCGAGTACGGCGCGGTGCTCGTCGAGCGCGTCGAGCACATCGTCGAGCTCGTCGAGGGGCCGAGCGACGAGCCCGCCCCGCTCGGCGGGGAGACGCGCGACGAGATGCGCGTGCTCGACGCGCTCAGCGCCCGCGCCCCGCGTTCGGCCGACGAGCTCGCGATCCGCACCGGCATGGCGCCGTCCGATGTCTCCGCCTCGCTCGCGCTGCTCGAGCTTGGTGGGCGCACCGTCGAGCGGGGGAGCGGATGGGTGCGGTCCTCGTGACCCGAGCATCCGAGCGGGACCCGCTCCGCCGACGAGGACCCGGTGCACCGGGTCCCATCGGGTCGACGGGGTCCTCGAAGCGGGCGAGGCGGCACCGCGCCGCGGCTCGGCGTGACTAGCCTGGGCGCGTGACCTTCGGGATGCATCCGGAACCGGCTGCGGTGATCGCCCACCTCAGCGACACGCACCTGCTCGCGGGCGGCGCGCCGCTCGCCGGGCTCGTCGACACGGCGGCGCACCTGCGCGCCACCGCGGCCCGCCTCGCGGTCGCAGCAGCCGACGCCGACGCCATCGTCGTCTCCGGCGACGTCGCGGACCTCGGCGAGCCGGGCGCGTACGAGCTCGCGCGCGAGATCCTCGAGCCGGTCGCCGAGGCGATCGGCGCGCCCATCGTCTGGACCGCCGGCAACCACGACGAGCGCGCCGCCATGCGGAGCGCGCTCGGGCTGCCCGGCGCACCGCTCGACCCGATCGACTCGGTGCTCGAGGTCGCCGGCCTGCGCATCGTCGCGCTCGACTCGAGCCTGCCCGGCTGGCACCACGGCGGGTTCGACGACGGGCAGCCGGCCTGGCTCGCCGATGCCCTCGTCGACCCACCGCCGCTCGGCACGCTGCTGGTGATGCACCACCCGCCGCTCGCGTACCGCTCGCGGCTCATGCGCCTGCTGGAGTTCCGCGACGAGGCGCTGCTCGCCGACGCCATCGGCGACGCGGACGTGCGCGCCATCCTCTCCGGGCATCTGCACATCAACGGCTCCGGCACCTTCGCCGAGATCCCGGTCGTGCTCGCAGGCGCCACCAGCTACGCCGACGACCTGGGAGGCCCGCCCCCTGCGATGCACGGCATCGACGCCACGCAGTCGTTCAACCTCATCGAGGTCTACGCCGACAGCGTCGCGCACTCGGTCGTGCCGGCCCTCGCGCACCCGTCGCGCGAGACCATCTCGCTCGCGCTCGCCGAGCAGGTCATCGCGCTCGAGCCCGAGACCCGTGCGGAGCGGTTCAGCAGGAAGCCACAATGAGGGACGGCCGGTGAGCACGCCCGGGACGACGCCCAGCAGGATGGGCGTCGCAGCGGCGATCGACGGCTACCTCGCCCATCTCGAGCGCGAGCGGGGGTACTCGGCCAACACGGTGCGCGCCTATCGCGGCGACCTGCGCAGCCTCGCCGAGCACTGCGAGCGCGCGCGGGTCGAGGATGCCGCCGCGCTCGACATCGACGCGCTCCGCGACTGGCTCTACGCGAGCGCCGAGGCGGGGATGGGGAAGGCCACGATCGCGCGGCGGAGCGCGGCGGCCCGCGGGCTCAGCCGCTGGCTCGCCGCGCACGGCGGCAGCGACGTCGCCGGGCGGCTGCGCACGCCGAAGCGCGATCGGCACCTGCCGCGCGTGCTGTCGAGGCAGGCGATGGACGACGTGCTCGAGCGGCTCGCGGACGCCGCGGCGGCCGGCGACGCGGTCGCGCTGCGCGACCTGGCCGTCATCGAGCTGCTCTACGCGAGCGCGCTGCGCGTGAGCGAGCTCGTCGGGCTCGACGTCGACGACGTCGACCTCGAGCGCCTCACGGTCCGCGTCACGGGCAAGGGGTCGAAGGAGCGCGTCGTGCCGTTCGGCCGGCCCGCGCTCGACGCCGTGCTCGACTGGATCCGGATCGGCCGGCCGCAGCTCGCCGCCGCAGAGCGCCCGCACCCGGCGCTCTTCCTCGGTGCGCGCGGCGGCAGGCTCGGCCAGCGGCGCGTGCACGAGGTCGTCACCGCACTGCTCGAGGAGATCCCCGGCGCGGGCCCGCACGGCCCGCACACCCTCCGCCACACGGCGGCGACGCACCTGCTCGACGGCGGGGCCGACCTCAGGGCGGTGCAGGAGATGCTCGGGCACGCGAGCCTCGGCACGACGCAGATCTACACGCACGTCTCGCTCGAGCGGCTCGCCGAGGCGTACCGGGGCGCGCACCCGCGGGCCTGACCGCGGCGCGACCGACCGCTTGCGGCCGTCCATCGGCAGCAGCACGGGCCGCTCGACGCCCAGCAGCGGCAGCGGATCGACGTAGGCGCCGTGCAGCCGCGCGCCGAGGTGCAGCCGATCGCCGCCCCCGTGCCCGGCGAGCAGCACGCCGATCGGCTGCCCCCGCACGACGACCTGGCCGGCCGTCACCGCCGGCTCGACCGGCTCGAGGCTCGACACGAGCCCGCCCGCGTGGTCGATCGACACCACCGGCCGACCCGCGACCGGCCCAGCGAACCGCACCACGCCGCCGTCGGGCGCGAGCACGACCGCGCCGGCGGGCGCCGCGATGTCGATGCCGCGGTGCCCTGCCCCGTAGGGCCCCGCTGGCGGGTCGAACGCCCGCGCGACCTCGACCGACGCCACCGGCCACGACCAGGCACCCATCGCGACTGCCAGCAGGACCGCGAGGAAGCGCATGCCAGGCATCGTGCCGCGGCCGACCGGGCGCGCGAGCGCGCGTCGCCGCCGACCTGTGGAGAGCGGCGCCTCACGGGGCGTGCCCGAGGGCATGTAGCATAGGAGGGCATCGCTTGTGCGATGACTTCGCGCGCCCGTCGCGACGACACCTCCTTCGGTCCGGCCTCGAGCTCACCCTCGTGCGCCGGTGGTGGTGCGTCAGGGCGCCAGGGGCCAGACCATCCGGTCGGGCCGACGAACCGCAACAGAAGGAGGCGGCCATGGCCGTCGTCACGACTCGCCAGCTGCTCGACAGCGGCGTCCACTTCGGGCACCAGACCCGTCGCTGGAACCCCAAGATGAAGCGCTTCATCTTCACGGAGCGCTCGGGCATCTACATCATCGACCTGCAGCAGTCGCTCGCCTACATCGACAAGGCGTACGACTTCGTCAAGGAGACCGTCTCGCACGGCGGCTCCGTGCTGTTCGTCGGCACCAAGAAGCAGGCGCAGGAGTCCATCGCCGAGCAGGCGATGCGCGTGGGCCAGCCCTACGTGAACCAGCGCTGGCTCGGTGGCCTGCTGACCAACTTCAACACGATCTCCAAGCGCCTCAGCCGCATGAAGGAGCTCGAGGAGCTCGACTTCGAGGACACGTCGGTCTACACCAAGAAGGAGCTGCTGCTCAAGAAGCGCGAGCTCCTCAAGCTGCAGAAGTCGCTCGGCGGCATCCGCAACCTCCAGCGCACGCCCTCGGCGATCTGGATCGTCGACACGAACAAGGAGCACCTCGCCGTCGACGAGGCGAAGAAGCTCGGCATCCCGGTCATCGCGATCCTCGACACGAACTGCGACCCGGACGACGTCCAGTACCCGATCCCGGGCAACGACGACGCGATCCGCTCCGTCGCGCTGCTGACGAAGATCGTCGCCGACGCCGCGGCCGAGGGCCTCATGCAGCGTCATGGCGGCGGCGGCGACGCCGCTGCAGAGCCGATGGCCGAGTGGGAGCGCGAGCTGCTCGAGCAGCAGACCGCGGAGTCCGCCGCAGCACCCGCCGCCGAGGAGGCTCCCGCCGCGGAGGCTCCCGCAGCGCCGGCTGCCGACGAGGCAGCGCCGGCCGCTGACGAGCCCGCCACCGAGGAGCCGGCCGCCGAGGCCGCCGCCGAGGAGCCGGCCGCCGAGACCACCGACGGCGCCGCAGCGCCCGAGTCCAACTAAGGAGCAGCCCTATGGCATCCATCAGCATCGCCGACCTCAAGATGCTGCGCGAGCAGCTCGGCACGGGCATGAGCGACACGAAGGCGGCACTCGAGGAGGCCGGCGGCGACGTCGAGAAGGCCACCGAGATCCTCCGCCTCAAGGGCGCGAAGGGCAACGCGAAGCGCGCTGACCGCTCCACGAGCGAGGGCCTCGTGGCCGTCGCCGAGGGCGAGGGCGCCGTCACGATGATCGCGATCGGCAGCGAGACGGACTTCGTCGCGAAGAACGACAAGTTCATCGCGCTCGCGGACCGCGTCGTGCAGGCTGCCTCGGCCGCCGGCGCGGACGACCTCGCCTCGGCGCTGGCCGCTCCGGCCGCGACGGGCACGGTGCAGACCGAGATCGAGCAGCAGGCTGCGACGCTCGGCGAGAAGATCGAGCTGACGAAGGTCGCACGCCTCGAGGGCGAGCAGCACGCCGTCTACCTGCACCGCACCTCGAAGGACCTGCCCCCGCAGGTCGGCGTCGTGGTCGCGTACACGGGTGCCGACGCCGACACGGCTCGCGCCGTGGCGCAGCACATCGCGATGTTCGACCCCACCTACGTCACGCGCGACGAGGTGCCGGCCGACGCCGTCGAGAAGGAGCGCGACCTCGTCACCGAGATCGCTCGCGGTGAGGGCAAGCCCGACGCGGCGCTGCCCAAGATCATCGAGGGCCGCCTGAGCGGATTCTTCAAGCAGATCGTCCTGCTCGACCAGGACTACGCCCGCGACAGCAAGCAGAGCGTCGCCAAGGTGCTCGAGGCCGCAGGCCTCACCGTCACCGGCTTCGCGCGCTTCAAGGTCGGCGCGTAGGACCGAACCATCGATGAGGGCCGGGGGGCGACCCCCGGCCCTCTTCGCGTCCGCGCCGGGTCCGCGCCGGGTCCGCGCACGGTAGGCTTCTGCACGGCCCGCGCTCGGGCCGAGACCCCCTCTGGAGGACGCCCGATGACTGCACAGCCGCGACGCCGAGTCCTCCTGAAGCTCTCGGGCGAGGCCTTCGGAGCCGGCAGCCTGGGCGTGAACCCCGACGTGGTGGCGTCGATCGCGCGGCAGATCGCGGATGCGGCCGAGACGGTCGAGATCGCCATCGTCGTCGGCGGCGGCAACTTCTTCCGCGGCGCCGAGCTCAGCCAGCGCGGCATGGAGCGCGGCCGGGCCGACTACATGGGCATGCTCGGCACGGTCATGAACGCCCTCGCGCTGCAGGACTTCCTGGAGCAGGCGGGCGCCGAGACGCGCGTGCAGTCCGCGATCCAGATGACGCAGGTGGCGGAGCCCTACATCCCGCGCCGCGCCGAGCGCCACCTCGAGAAGGGCCGCGTCGTCATCTTCGGCGCCGGCGCCGGGCTGCCCTACTTCTCGACCGACACGGTCGCCGCGCAGCGCGCCCTCGAGATCACCGCCGACCAGGTGCTCGTCGCCAAGAACGGCGTCGACGGCGTCTACTCCGCAGACCCCAAGCACGACCCGACCGCGACGCGCTTCGACGAGATCACCTACCAGGATGCGCTCGTCCGCGGGCTCAAGGTCGTCGACTCCACCGCCTTCAGCCTCTGCATGGACAACCGGATGCCCATGCGGGTGTTCGGCATGGACGGCGAGCGGGCGCTGGAGCGCGCGATCCTCGGCGAGCCCGTCGGCACGCTCGTGCGCGCCTGACGCGCGACCCACGCAATACACTCAGCAGTGACGGAAGGAACCACGTGATCAGCGATGTTCTGGCTTCGGCCAAGGAGAAGATGGCCCAGTCGATCGAGGTCGCGAAGGCCGACTTCCAGACGGTGAGCGCCGGCAGGGCGAACCCCGCCCTGTTCCAGAAGCTGCTCGTCGAGTACTACGGCTCGCCGACGCCGCTCGTGCAGCTCGCGGGCTTCCAGCAGCCCGACGCGCGCACGCTCGTCATCACGCCGTTCGACAAGGTCGCGCTCAAGGAGATCGAGCGCGCCATCGTCGCCGCGCCCCACCTGGGCGTCGACCCCTCGAACGACGGCACGATCATCCGCATCGTCATGCCGGAGCTCACCGAGGACCGCCGCCGCGACTACGTCAAGATCGTCAAGGACAAGGCGGAGCAGGCCCGCGTCGCGGTGCGGAACGTGCGCCGCCAGGCGATGACCGATCTCGACAAGCTCAGCGGCGAGGTCAGCGACGACGAGATCGCCCGCGCCGGCAAGGAGCTCGAGGCGGCCACGAAGCAGACGGTCGACAGCATCGACGACGCGCTGAAGAAGAAGGAGGCCGAGCTCCTCGAGGTCTGATCGAGGAGCTCGGGAGGCGGCGCATGCGACGCGAGCATCGGAGCCCCGCCGAGATCGAGGCGCAGATCCAGGCGCAGATCCATGCAGCGCGGGACCAGATCGAGGCGACCCGCGCGCGCGTGAACAAGCGCACGGGGCGGGACCTCGCGGCGGCGACCGGCATCGCGATCCTGCTCGGGGTGGTGCTGCTCGCGAGCCTGCTGTGGGTGAAGACGCTCTTCATGGTCTTCGCGACCGCGCTCGTCGGCTTCGCGCTCTACGAGCTCGCGAGCGCCATGCGATTCGGCGGCCGCGACGTGCCGCGCATCCCGCTCCTGCTGCTCGGCAGCGCGATCCTGCCGATCACCTGGTTCTTCGGCGCCGCCGGCATGTGGTGGTCGACGCTCGGCGCGATCGCGGCCGTCGGGCTCGTGCGCGTGCTGGAGCTCGCCGATCGCAGGACCCGCACGGGGGCCCGCTCGGTCATGGCCGACATCGCCGGGGGAGCGCTCTGCATCGCGTACGTCGCCGTGCTCGGCGGCTTCGCGGTGCTGCTCACCGCCCAGGAGGGCGGGCAGTGGTGGACGCTCGCGATGATCATCATGACCACGGTCATCGACACCGGCGCGCTCGCCGCCGGCGTGCTGCTCGGCCGGCACAAGCTCGCCCCCCGGATCAGCCCCGGCAAGACCTGGGAGGGGCTCGCCGGCGGCGCGCTGCTCGCCACGATCACCGGCATCGCGCTGTCGATCTGGATGCTGCAGCAGGAGTGGTGGTTCGGGTTCATCCTCGCCGCGCTGCTCGTCACGGCCGCGACCGTGGGCGACCTGGCGGAGTCGATCATCAAGCGCGACCTCGGCATCAAGGACATCGGCTCCTTCCTGCCCGGTCACGGCGGCTTCCTCGATCGGCTCGACTCGATCTTCCCGAGCGCGGTCGTCATGATGGCGCTGTTCCAGGTCGTGCACGCCTGATCGGTGCGCGCTGGCATGATGGAGACGATGAGCACGTTCCCGAGGGCCAAGCGCTCGCAGCCCGGCTACGACATCGAGCAGGTCGAGGACTTCCTCGAGGACGCCCGACGCGCGTACGCCACCGACGCGCGCGCCGCCACGGCGATCGACAGCTCCGCCATCCGCCGCACGAGCTTCGCGATGCAGAAGGGCGGCTACTCGCCCGCCCACGTCGACGCCGCGCTCGAGCGCCTCGAGGAGGCGTTCGCGCGACGTGAGCACGAGCGCGGCATCGTCGAGCACGGCGAGGACGTCTGGTACGCCAAGGTGCGCGAGCGGGCGGAGCAGGCGCTCGTGCTGCTGAAGCGTCCCGACGGCCAGCGCTTCCGCCGGGTCAGCCGCATCTCGCGCGGCTACCGCATCGCCGAGGTCGACCGCTTCGCCGCGAAGGTCGCCGACTACCTCGAGGACGGGCCCGACATGACGGCGCGCGAGGTGCGCACCGCGCAGTTCGACGCGCAGTTCGGCGGGTACGACGAGGATGAGGTCGACCAGCTGCTCGACACGGTCGTGAGCCTCATGCTGGCGGTGCGCTGAGCGGGCGATCCTAGGCGTCGTTACCATTCCGTGATAACGTCGATCCTCGTGTTCACCAGGTCCCAGTCCGCTTCCGCGCGCTCGACGCGCACCCGAGGCGTGCTCTCCGGGGTCTCGCTCCTCGCAGCCGCGGGCTTCGTGCTCGTCTCGGTCGCCGCGAGCCCGAGCGCTGAGGTGATGGCCGAGCCGGCGTCGCTGCCCAGCGAGCCGCGCCAGGGCCAGGCGGTGGATGCGATCACCGGTTCGCAGGCGTCGCTCGTCCGCGACGAGATCGTCGTGCACACGCCGACCCCGACGCCGACCCCCACGCCCGAGCCGGTCGCCGCGGCGGCAGCGCCGGCCGCTGCCGCTCCTGCGAGCGCCCCCCGCGCCGCGATCGCGATCCCCGCCGCCGCCGCGCCCAACCCGGGCAGCGCCCAGGCCGCCGCTCGCCAGATGGTGCTGGCGCGAGGCTGGGGCGAGGACCAGTACGCCTGCCTCTACAACCTGTGGCAGAAGGAGTCGAACTGGAACGTGTACGCGCAGAACCGCTCGAGCGGCGCGTACGGCATCCCGCAGGCCCTGCCGGGTTCGAAGATGGCGACCGCCGGCGCTGACTGGCAGACCAACCCGGTCACGCAGATCAGCTGGGGCCTCGGCTACATCGCGGGCCGCTACGGCACGCCGTGCGGCGCCTGGGGACACTCGCAGTCTGTCGGCTGGTACTGAGGTGGCCGCGCGGCGGCCCAAGCGTCGCGCGCAGCCCTTCGTGCCGCTCGACGTCGAGCGCCTGACGCTCGGCGCCGCCCGGGTCGAGGAGCGCGCGGGCGCGGAGTGGCACGTCCAGCCGATCTCGTCGCGCAGCGCCACGAAGGCCTACATCTGCCCCGGCTGCGGCGGGTCCGTGCAGCCCGGGGTCGCGCACGTCGTGGTCTGGCGCGCCGACTCGATCTTCGGCGACCGCGCGATCGAGGATCGCCGGCACTGGCACACGGGCTGCTGGCGCGCGCGCTGAGCCGTCGTGGTCGCTAGCGCGCGTCCTGCCGCGGGATGACGACTTCCTTCAGGATCAGCTGGATCGCAGCGGCGATCGGGATGGCCACGAGCGCGCCGAGGATGCCGAGCAGCGTGCCGCCGATGAGCGCGGCGAGCACGACGACCACGCCGGGCACCTTCACCGCGCGGTTCATGATCTGCGGGCTGATCACGTAGGCCTCGACCTGCATGTAGACGGCGTAGTAGATCGCGACCGGCAGCGCCGTCTGCGGGCCGTCGAGCAGCAGCACGAGCAGCGAGATGATGACGGACGCGGAGATCGTGCCGACGAGCGGGATGGTCGAGGCGATGAGCGCGATGAACGCGTACACGCCGGCGAGCTCGGAGCCGACGATCGACAGCATGATGAACGACAGCACGCCGTTCAGGACGCCGAGCGCGCCCTGCCCGAGCACGAAGCGGCCGACCGAGCGCATGATCTGCTCGGCGATCTCGATGAACTTCGGTCGCGAGGAGGCCGGCACGAGCCGGTACATGCCGGACTTGAGCGCCGGCATCGAGCCGGTGAAGTAGAGCATGAGCACGACCACGATGAGCAGGCCGCCGATCGCGAAGACGACCTGGAACGCGCCGCCGACGATGCCGCCGGCGATGTCGGCCACCCACGGCGGCAGCGACGACCAGGTGTTGAAGTCGGAGAGCGCACCGCCGATCTGCGCGAGGGAGCCGTCGACGTCGAGCTGCGGGAAGGTCTCGCGCACCCAGTCGAGCACGCTCTCGAGCGCACCGCCCTCGATCTCGGCGACGATCGACTGCACGAGGACCGTGAACTGCGCGACGATCGTCGGCACGATGAGCCAGATGGCGCCGGCGCCGATGGCGAGGATCGCGACGAAGATCACGAGCACGGCCGCCCAGCGCGGCACGCCGCGGCGGATGAGGAACTGGATGACGGGCTCGACGCCGAGCGCGAGGAAGATGCCGGCGAACGCCCAGACGAGCACCGTGCTGATCTGCTGCACGGCGACGCCGATGGCGATCGCGAGCAGCACGCCGAGGCCGCCGACGAGGCCGAGCTGGAACCCGTTCCGGATCTTCACCTCGCCATCCTAGGCGGGCCGGGCGGCGTCGCCCCGCCGCCCCGCCCGGAAGCGGGGGTTGGCACGCGGAGGACCTCCCGGTACCCTGGAGGCTTGCCCGCTCCGCGCCGTCCTGTCTGGATGGTCCGCCGAATCCGTCGGCGAGCGTGAAAGGACCTCTGACTCGTGCGATACATCCTCGCGGCCGTGAGCCTCGTGATCTCGCTCGTGCTGCTCGGCCTCGGCATCGGGCAGCGCACCATCTGGGCCCCGCCGGAGACGATCGTGTCGCAGCTCGAGCAGGCGACGGACGCGCAGATCCTCGTCATCCCCGGCGCGACGATGAACGCGCACGACGGCCGCCAGAGCGTCGTGATCACCGGCGAGGGCGAGATCACCGCCGTCGTCGGTCGTGAGCACGACGTCGCGGGCTGGGTTGGGGAGTCGGCCCACGCGGTCGCCCAGATCGCCGAGGGCGACGCGCTGACGCTCGACGAGCAGTCGGGCGACAGCGAGGAGCTGCCGAGCCTCGCGGGCAGCGACATGTGGATCGAGGAGCACACCGGCGACGGCGAGGTGCGGTTCTCGATCGACCTGCCGGTCGGCTACACGATCGCGATCGCCGGCGAGCCCGGCACCGCGGCGCCCGCCGACGTCCGCGTCGAGTGGCCGTTCGACGCGAAGACGCCGCTGTTCGGCCCGCTCATCACCGCGGGGCTCGTGTTCCTCGCGCTCGCGCTCGTGCTCTTCCTGCTCGCGCTCCGCAGCCACCGTCGCCGTCGAGGGCCGCAGCGGCGCTCGCACCGCGAGCTGAGCCGCGCCGAGCGGCGCGCGCTGGCGCGCGACGCCCGCGACGGGTCGAGCCGTCGCGCCGACGCGCTGCCCGCCGGGCAGGGCGCCATCGAGGCGCCCGCCGAGGCGCCGACGCGTCGACCGACGAGGCCGGCGACACGGCCGCGACGGGCGACGCCTCGGCCGCGCCCGATGCGCCCGCCGACGAGACCCCCGCCCGCGATCGCGGCGCGGCCGAGCGCACGGCCGCGCCCGCGCGCCGCCGTCGCTTCGGCCTCATCGCCCTGCCGATCGTCGCCGTGGTCGCCCTGACCGGCTGCGGACCGCAGTACTGGCCGAGCGCCCCGTCGACGGCGCCCGCGACCGAGGAGCCGACGCCGACGAGCCTCGAGGACACGCTGCCGCCCGTCGCCCTCACCGAGAACCAGTTCGAGCGCGTGCTCGAGGACACCCGAGCCGTGACCACCGCGGCCGACGAGGCGCGCGACATCGACCAGGTGTCGCAGCGCGTCGGCGGGGCGGCGCTGTCGGCCCGCTGGACGAACTACGACGTGCGCGGCCTCAACGGCGACGTCGAGGCGCTCCCCGGCATCCCCGACGGCGAGGTGCAGCTCATGCTGCCGCAGCAGACCGAGGTCTGGCCCCGCACGGTGATGGCGGTCGTCGGCTGGCAGGACCCGGCGCG
The DNA here is from genome assembly GCA_963803465.1 of uncultured Actinomycetota bacterium. Lineage (GTDB taxonomy): Bacteria > Actinomycetota > Actinomycetes > Actinomycetales > Microbacteriaceae > Agrococcus. The sequence continues at coordinate 64,664 of CAWDMS010000004.1, read as the reverse complement.
CGCGCAGTCGGCGCTCGTGTTCGAGCAGGAGGACGCGCGGAGCGACTACCGGCTCGCCTACCAGACCACGCTCGCCTCCGGCGTGCAGCTGCCCGCGGTCGCCAGCCCGACGATCGGCGCCGCGAGCCTGCCGGGCGACACCCCGCTGCTGCAGCGCCAGCCGACCGAGATCACGGCCGCGTACGCCGATGTGCTGCTCAACGGCGACGCATCCGAGTTCGCCTCCTGGTTCCGCGAGGACGGCGACACGCTGCGCGCCGACCTCGGCCGCGCGGCGAAGGACGAGCTGATCCAGCGGCCCGAGTTCGCGCTGTCGACGCTCGAGTGGACCGCGGCGGAGGACGACCCCGCTGCGCGCATGCTCGTCACGAACGAGGGCGGCGCGCTGCTGGCGACGTCGTTCACCGAGACGGTGCGCGTGACGCCGAAGGAGGAGGGCGTCGAGATCTCGACGAGCGGCGCCGCCGCGAGCCTCGCGGGCGTCAACGAGACGACCTCGGGCATCGAGACGACGTACCAGATCCAGGTGCTCTTCGCCGTGCCGCCGGCGGACGCGCCCGAGGGAACGCAGATCCAGGTGGTCGGGTACAGCCAGGCGCTGCTCGACGCGAACGAGGTGGGACAGTGACCGACACGCAGCTTCCGGCATCCATGGGTGGGGCCATCGACCTCTCGGCGCTCGCCGCGCGCCGCGACCAGGCGGCGCAGCCGGCGCCGGCGGAGCGCCCCGCGGGCAGCCCCGGCGTGATCGTCGACATCGGCGACGCCGACTTCGGGCAGATCGTCGAGCTCTCGAGCAGCGTGCCCGTGATCATCGACATCTGGGCGGAGTGGTGCGGGCCGTGCAAGCAGCTCTCGCCCGTGCTCGAGCGGCTCGTCGAGGGCTACGGCGGCCGGCTCGTGCTCGCGAAGGTCGACGCCGACGCCAACCCGCAGCTCGTGCAGGCGTTCAACGCCCAGTCGATCCCCACGGTCGCCGCCGTCATCGGCGGACGGCCCGCGCCGCTGTTCACCGGCGCGCTGCCGGAGGACCAGGTGAAGGACGTGCTCGAGCAGGTGCTCGCGTTCGCCGAGCAGCAGGGCATCACCGGTCGCATCCCGGTCGCGGGCGACGCCGCCGAGCAGGAGCCGCAGCCCGAGCCTGTGCCGCCGCTGCACCAGGAGGCGTACGACGCGCTCGACGCGGGCGACCTCGACACCGCGATCGCCGCCTTCGAGAAGGCCATCGCGCAGAACCCGCGCGACGCCGACGCGATCGCGGGCCTCGCCCAGGTGCGGCTGCTCGCGCGACTGCGCGGCCTCGGCGCCGACGAGATCCGGGACGCTGCGGCCGCGCAGCCGCAGGACGTCCAGGCGCAGCTGCTGGCAGCCGACCTCGACCTCTCCGGCGGGCACGTGGAGGATGCGTTCCTGCGCCTGCTCGATCTCATGGCGACGCTCTCGGGCGACGAGAAGCAGGACGTGCGGCTGCGGCTGCTCGACCACTTCGAGATCGTCGGGCTCGACGACCCGCGGGTGAACGCGGCGCGCAAGCGCCTGACGACCCTGCTGTACTAGCCGCTCGGGGTGGGTCCTGGGCGGCCCGCGTGGCGCGTCCCAGCCGCGTGAGTGGCGCCTCCCGTGCCTGAGTGGCGGCTTGCGCGGTGAGTGGCGGCTTGCGGGGCTGAGTGGCGCCTCCGGCATCTGAGTGGCGGCTTGCGCGGCTGAGTGGCGGCTTGCGCGGCTGAGTGGCGCCTCCGGCACCTGAGTGGCGGCTTGGGCGCCTGAGTGGCGGCTTGCGCGTGTGAATGGTGCGCCGCGTGATCGAGCGGCGCATCGCGCGATCGAGTGGCGAATCCGGATGTTCGGGGATCGCCTCGAATTCGCCGGGACGTCCGGAGTCCACGGCTTGGGGACATCCGTCACGTCCGCCTTCACCACGCGGACAGCCGTGGAGCGTTACGCGCACGGCAGCCGCCACTCACACGCGGGAGCCGCCACTCACACGCGGGAGGCGCCACTCACCGACGGGGCGCGCCACTCACCGGCGGGAGGCGCCGCTCACCGCCGGGAGTGACCACTCACGCGCGGGAGTGACCGCTCAGGCGCGGGAGTGACCGCTCAGGCGCGGGAGTGACCGCTCAGGCGCGGGAGTGACCGCTCACGCGCGCGGGAGTGACCGCTCACGCGCGGGAGTGACCGCTCAGGTGCGGGAGGCGCCACTCACGTGCGGGAGGGCGAGGCCTTCGGGCGCAGGATGAGGCCGGCGAGCGGCGGGATCGTGACCGTCGCCGAGGCGGGGCGGCCGCCCCACGCGTCGGTCGTCGCGTGCACCGTGCCGAGGTTGCCGACCCCGGAGCCGCCGTACTCGACCGCGTCGGAGTTGACGAGCTCCTCCCACTCGCCCGCGAACGGCAGGCCCATCCGGTACCCCTCGATCGGTCGGCCCGAGAAGTTCAGGATCGCCGCGACCGGGTCGCCGTTCGCGCCCCATCGCAGGAACGCGATGACGTTGTCGGCCGAGTTGCCGCCGTCGATCCACTCGAAGCCGCCCGGCTCGTTGTCGCGCAGCCAGAGCGCCTCGGTGTCGCGGTAGACGCGGTTCAGCTGCGACACGAGCGACATCAGCCCGCGGTGCACGGGCTGGTCGAGGATCCACCAGTCGAGCCCTCGCGCCTCGCTCCACTCGCTCGGCTGGCCGAACTCCTGGCCCATGAACAGCAGCTGCTTGCCCGGGTGCGCCCACATGAACGTGAGGTACGCCCGCACGGAGGCGAGCTTCTGCCACTGGTCGCCGGGCATCTTGTTGAGCAGCGAGCCCTTGCCGTGCACGACCTCGTCGTGGCTGATCGGCAGCAGGAACTGCTCGCTGAACGCGTAGAGGAACGAGAACGTGATGTCGCCGTGGTGGTGGGAGCGGTACATCGGGTCGACCGCCATGTACTGGAGCGTGTCGTGCATCCAGCCCATGTTCCACTTCATGCCGAAGCCGAGGCCGCCCTCGCTCGTGGGCTTCGTGACGCCGGGCCAGGAGGTCGACTCCTCGGCGATCATCACGATGCCGGGGCAGCGCCGGTACACGGTCGCGTTGACCTCCTGCAGCAGCGCGATGGCCTCGAGGTGCTCGCGGCCGCCGTGCACGTTCGGCAGCCACTCGCCGTCCTTGCGCGAGTAGTCGAGGTACAGCATGGAGGCGACCGCGTCGACGCGCAGGCCGTCGATGTGGAACTCCTCCATCCAGTACACGGCGTTCGCGACCAGGAAGTTCTTCACCTCCGGGCGGCCGAAGTCGAACACGTGCGTGCCCCAGTCGGGCTGGTCGCCGCGCCGCGGGTCCGGGTGCTCGTAGAGCGCCTGGCCGTCGAAGCGCGCGAGCGCCCACTCGTCCTTCGGGAAGTGCCCCGGCACCCAGTCGACGATCACGCCGTAGCCGGCGCGGTGCAGCCGGTCGATGAGGTAGCGCAGGTCGTCGGGATGCCCGAAGCGGCTCGTCGGGGCGAAGTAGCCGGTCACCTGGTAGCCCCACGACCCGCCGAACGGGTGCTCGGCGAGCGGCATGAACTCCACGTGCGTGAAGCCCGTCTCCTCGAGGTGCTCGATGAGCGCGTCGGCCATCTCCCGGTAGCCGAGCCCCGGGCGCCACGAGCCGAAGTGCAGCTCGTACGTCGACATGGGGGAGTTGTGGACGTCCTTGGCGGCGCGCGAGCGCATCCAGTCGTCGTCGCTCCACGCGAAGCGGCTCGAGCCGATCTTCGACGCGGTCGCCGGGGGCACCTCGGTGTAGCGGGCCATCGGGTCGGCGCGCGTCACCCAGCCGCTGTCGGTGAGGATCTCGTACTTGTAGGCGCTGTGCTCGAGGTCGCCGGGCACGAAGAGCTCCCACACGCCGCTCGCGCCCATGGTGCGCATCGCGTGCGTGCGCCCGACCCAGCTGTTGAAGTCGCCGATGATGCGCACGGCGCGGGCGTTCGGCGCCCACACGGCGAACGCGGCGCCCGCGACGCCGTCGTGCTCGCGCAGCCGCGAGCCGAGCACCTTCCAGGCCTGCTCGTGCCGGCCCTCGCGCCAGAGGTGCAGGTCGAGCTCGCCGAGCGTCGGCGTGAAGCGGTACGGGTCGTCGTCGATCCACGAGTGGTCGTCGGCGTAGGTCGTCCGCAGCCGGTAGGGCCGGATGGGCCCGGGCACGACGGCCTCCCAGAGCCCGTGGCCGACGTGCTCCATCGGCGTCGGCGCGGTGGCGTCGCCGTCGGGGTCGACGATCTCGACGGCGGACGCGAGGTGCCGGACGGCGCGCACGACGTGGCCGGTGCCATCGGGGTGCGCGCCGAGCAGGTCGTGCGGCGCGGGATGCGCGCCGTCGGCGAGCTGGCGGACGGTCGCTTCGTCGAGCATCATGCGGCCGATCGTCGCACATGGATGACGTGCGCCGGCTCGACGAACGCGTCGAGCCGCACGAAGTTGTGGTCGCCCCACGTCCACGTCTCACCCGTGATGAGGTCGTGCGCCTCGAACGACTCGCCCGGGCGCAGCCCGAGCTTCGCGAGGTCGAGGTGCACGGTCGTCTGCCGCGCCGAGTGCGGGTCGACGTTCGCGACCACGATGATCGTGTCGCTCTCGCCCGACTCGGTGAAGCGCCCGTCGACGTGCTTGGAGTAGACGAGCACGGCGTCGTCGTCGGCCCAGTGCAGGTCGAGCGCCCACAGCTGCCGGATGGCGGGATGCGAGCCTGCGGATCTCGTTGAGCCTCGCGATGTACGGCGCGATCGTCGTGCCGTTGCGCGCCGCCTGCTCCCAGTCGCGCGCCTTGTACTCGAACTTCTCGTTGTCGATCGCCTCCTCGGCACCCGGCCGCGCGACGTCCTCGATCAGCTCGTAGCCCGCGTACATGCCCCATGTGGGCACCGCGGTCGCGGCGATCGCGGCGCGCACCTTGAACGCCGGCACGCCGCCGAACTGCAGGTACTCGGTGAGGATGTCGGGCGTGTTCACCCAGAACGCGGGCTTGAACCAGGCGGCTTGCGTGCCGGTCACCTCGCGCAGGTACTCCTCGAGCTCCGCCTTCGTGTTGCGCCACGCGAAGTACGTGTACGACTGCTGGAACCCGACCTTGCCGAGCGCCTGCATCATCGCGGGGCGCGTGAACGCCTCGGCGAGGAAGACGACATCGGGGTGCGCGGCGTTGACCTCGCGGATCAGGCGCTCCCAGAACCAGAGCGGCTTCGTGTGCGGGTTGTCGACGCGGAAGATCTGCACGCCGCAGCCCACCCACAGCTCGACGATGCGGAGCACCTCCGCGACGATCCCCTCGGGGTCGTTGTCGAAGTTGACCGGGTAGATGTCCTGGTACTTCTTGGGCGGGTTCTCGGCGAAGGCGATCGACCCGTCCGGCAGCGTGGTGAACCACTCCGGGTGCTCGGTCACCCACGGGTGGTCGGGCGCCGCCTGCAGCGCGAGGTCCATGGCCACCTCGAGCCCCGCATCCGCGGCCTTCGCGACGAACGCGCGGAAGTCGTCGATGGTGCCGAGGTCGGGGTGGATGGTGTCGTGCCCGCCGGCCGCGGAGCCGATCGCCCAGGGGCTGCCGGGGTCGCCGGGCTGCGGCGTGAGCGTGTTGTTGGGGCCCTTGCGGTTGACCTCGCCGATGGGGTGCACCGGCGGCAGGTAGAGCACGTCGAAGCCCATCGCCTGCACGCCCGGCAGCCGCTGCGCCGCGGTCTGGAACGTGCCGGAGGTCCAGGTGCCGTCCGCGGCGCGCTCGGCGCCCTCGGAGCGGGGGAAGAACTCGTACCAGGCGCCGACGCCGGCCCGGGAGCGCTCGACGCGCAGCTCGAGGGTCTCGGATGCGGTGACGAGCGACCGCGGTCGGTGGCGGTCGACGGCGGCGAGCACGTCGGGGTCGTTGACCTCGGCCCAGCGCCGCAGCGCGGGGGTCGTCGTGGTCGAGAGCGCCCTCGACGCGCCGGCGAGGACCGCCGCATCCGGTCCGGTCGCGTCGGCCGCGGCGCGCGAGAGCAGCTCCGCGCCCATCGTCGCCATCAGCTCGACGTCGATGCCCGCGGCGATCTTGATCTCGGCGTTGTGATGCCAGGTCGCCCACTCGTCGGCCCACGCCTCGACATGCCACCGCCACGTGCCCTGCTCGTCGACCTGCGCGAGCGCGCGGTGCGTGTCGAAGCCGTCGCCGACGGGCTCCATCGGCTCCCGCCGCTCGACGCCCGCGGGGGAGCGGAGCACGAGGGTCACGCCGATGCGGTCGTGCCCCTCCCGGAAGGCGACCGCCTGGAACGGCACGACGTCTCCCACCACCGCCTTCGCGGGGAATCGGTTGCCCGGCTGCTGGGGGGCAAGATCGAGCACCGGGATCCGGCCGGTCAGGACATCCATCTGGTTCGCCACGCCACAAACCTAGCGAGCCTCCCTGCGAGCGGCGAGGAGGGAACCCGTGCGCCACTAGGCTCTGTGCGTGTGAGAGCGATCCGCAAGTTCACCGTCCGCACCTCCCTCCCGACGCGCCTCGGCAGGCTCGAGGCGCTCGCCTCGAACCTGCGCTGGTCGTGGCACGAGCCCACGAGGGAGCTCTTCCGGGAGATCTCGCTCGACGGCTGGCGCGCGACCGGCCACGATCCGGTGCAGATGCTCGGCCGCGTCGGCCCCGAGCGGCTCCAGCAGCTCGCCGAGGACGACGACTTCGTCGCGCGCGTCGAGGCGCTCGCCGACGACCTCGACGACTACCTCGTCGCAGGCGCGCTGGTACCAGTCCCTCGAGGACGCGCCGCAGTCGATCGCGTACTTCTCGCCGGAGTTCGGCATCACGAGCGCGCTGCCGCAGTACTCGGGCGGACTCGGCATCCTCGCCGGCGACCACCTCAAGGCCGCGAGCGACCTCGGCGTGCCGATCGTCGGCGTCGGCCTCTTCTACCAGTCCGGCTACTTCAAGCAGGCGATCTCCCGCGAGGGCTGGCAGCAGGAGTCCTACCCCGTCCTCGACCCCGACGGGCTGCCGCTCACGATCCTCCGCAACCCGGACGGCGTCCACGCGACGGTCGCGCTCGCGCTGCCGGGCGGCCGCACGCTCCACGCGCGCATCTGGGTCGCGACGATCGGCCGCGTGCCGCTGCTGCTGCTCGACACGAACATCCACGAGAACGACCCCGACCTGCGCAGCGTGGGCGAGCGCCTGTACGGCGGCGGCGGCGAGCTGCGGCTGCAGCAGGAGCTGCTGCTCGGCATCGGCGGCGTGCGCGCGCTCGCCGTCTACGGCGAGCTGACCGGCGCCCCGGAGCCGGCCGTGTTCCACTCCAACGAGGGGCACGCCGGGTTCCTCGGCATCGAGCGCATCTCGCGGCTCATCGGCAGCGGCCTCTCGTTCGACGAGGCGCTGCAGCTCGTGCGCGCCGGCACCGTCTTCACGACACACACCCCCGTGCCCGCGGGCATCGACCGCTTCGACGTCGAGCTCGTGCGCCGCCACCTCACGCACGAGCTCGTGCCCGGCGTCGACGTCGAGCGCGTGCTCGAGCTCGGCCGCGAGGCCGACCCGACGATCTTCAACATGGCGCAGCTCGGCTTCTCGATCGCGCAGCGCGCCAACGGCGTCTCGAAGCTGCACGGCAAGGTGTCGCGCAGCATGTTCCAGTCGCGCTGGCCCGGGTTCGACGTGCGGGACGTGCCGATCACCTCGGTGACGAACGGCGTGCACGCGCCCGACCTGGACGTCGCCGGAGCTCAAGCACCTCGCCGAGCGCGAGCTGGGCACGCTCGACACCGCGCGCTGCGACTGGGGCTCCGACGCGCTCTCGGACGAGACGCTGTGGTCGGTGCGACGCGACATGCGCGCGCACCTGGTGGAGGAGGCGCGCGAGCGCACCCGCCGCAAGCACGAGCGCAACGACGGCGTCGTGCCCGCCTGGATCGACGGCATGCTCGACCCCGACGTGCTCACGATCGGCTTCGCCCGGCGCGTGCCCACCTACAAGCGGCTCACCCTCATGCTCCACGACCGCGACCGGCTGCGCTCCATCCTCACGAACCCGGACCGTCCGGTGCAGCTCGTGATCGCCGGCAAGTCGCACCCGGCCGACGAGCTCGGCAAGGCGCTCATCCAGGAGCTCGTGCGGTTCACGCAGGAGCCCGACGTGCGCGGCCGCATCGTCTTCCTCGAGAACTACGACATCTCGATGGCGAAGTCGCTCTACCCGGGCTGCGACGTGTGGCTCAACAACCCGCTGCGCCCGCTCGAGGCGTGCGGCACGAGCGGCATGAAGGCGGCCCTCAACGGCTCCCTCAACCTGTCGATCCTCGACGGCTGGTGGGAGGAGTACTTCGACGGCAAGAACGGCTGGGCGATCCCGTCGGCGCACGAGCACATGGACGCCGCCGAGCGCGACGCGTTCGAGGCGAACGCGCTCTACGAGCTCATCGAGCACCAGGTGGCGCCGCGCTTCTACGACCGCGACGAGCACGGGCTGCCGACGGCGTGGATCGCGTCGATCCGCCACACGCTCTCGACGCTCAGCCCCGAGCTGTCGGCGGAGCGCATGCTGGCCGAGTACGTCGACCGCCTCTACGCGCCCGCGGCGAAGGCTGCCGCGGCGGCCGGGGCCGACGACGCGCGCGGCGCGCGCGAGTTCGCGAGCTGGACGACGCGGATGCGCGACGCGTTCGGCGCCGTCGAGGTGCGGCACGTCGAGGTCGACGGCGTCGACACGCCGCCGATCATCGGCGACGAGGTGAAGGTGCGCGCGTTCGTGCACCTCGGCTCGCTCGCGCCGGAGGACGTCTCGGTCGAGGTCGTCGCCGGCACCGTCTCGGAGGACGGCGAGCTCGTGCGCACCCGCACGTTCCGCCTCGACGAGGCCGGGCACGAGGGCGACACGATGCGCTTCGAGTCGGCGATCCCGATGGAGCGCGCCGGCACGTTCGGCTACACGGTGCGCGTCGTGCCCCGGCACGCCATGCTCGCCTCCGACGCGGAGCTCGGCCTGGTCGCCTACCCGCGCGGGTAGCCCGGCGAGGCTAGGGCGCCGGCGGCGACGGCGGGGTGCGCACGCGCATCACCGTCGCCGCCGGAGCACCCGCCGCCGGGATGCCGTGGACGGCGTACACGCGCATGCTCATCGCCGTCATCGGCACGGCGGTGCCCGGCGCGATGCGCTCCTCGTCCGGGTGGTCGGCGGCGGAGTCCCACAGCAGCTCCAGCGCGCTCGCGCCGTCCGGCTGCGGCGTCGTGACGAGGACGTCGCGCGGCGAGCCGTGGAAGACGACGAGCACGCGCGAGTAGGGCTCGTCCATCGGCGTCGACTCGGCGAGCATCTGCATGGTGCGGTCGTGGGAGTGGTCCCAGTCGTCGATCGTCATCCGCAGGCCCGCGGCGTTGAACCAGTCGAGCCGCGACGAGCCGGCGACGCGCTGGTCGCTCTGGCCGTACTCGAGCGGCCGCAGCGCCGGATGCTCGCGGCGCAGCTCCAGCAGCCGTCGCGACTGCGCCAGGAACGCGTCCTGCCAGTCCTTGCGCTCCCACCGCATCCAGGTGAGCGCCGAGTCCTGGCAGTAGGCGTTGTTGTTGCCGCGCTGGGTGCGGCCGAACTCGTCGCCCATCGTCAGCATCGGCACGCCCGCCGACACGAGCAGGGTGCCGAGCACGTTGCGCATCGACTTGCGGCGGTCGAGCTGGGTGGCGACGTCGTCGGTGCGGTCCTCGACCCCGTGGTTGTACGAGCGGTTCTCGTCGGCGCCGTCGCGGTTCCCCTCGCCGTTCGCCTCGTTGTGCTTGTGGTCGTAGCGGGTGAGGTCGGTGAGCGTGAAGCCGTCGTGCGCGGTGACGAAGTTGACGCTCTGCAGCGGTCCGCGCTCGGTCGCGATGAGCCCCTCGGAGCCGGAGACGGCATGCGCGAGCGGCCCCACGCCCGTCGAGCCCTCCCCGCCGTGCCGGAAGGAGCGGTAGTCGGCGAGCCAGAACTGCCGCACCGTGTCGCGGTAGCGGTCGTTCCACTCGCCGAAGCCGTCGGGAAACCGGCCGGTCTGCCAGCCGTCCGGACCGATGTCCCACGGCTCGGCGATCATCGTCGCCTCCGCGAGCTGCGGGTCGGTCAGGATGCGCTGCAGCAGCGGGTGCCGCGGGTCGAAGGCGCCGTCCGCCCCGCGCCCGAGCACCGGCGCGAGGTCGAAGCGGAAGCCGTCGACCCGCACCTCGTTGTGCCAGTAGCGGAGCGAGTCGACGACGAGCTGCTGCGCCGCCGGCACCGAGAAGTCGACGGTGTTGCCGCAGCCGGTGTAGTCGACGTAGGCGCCGTCGGGACCGACCCGGTAGTAGGAGGCGTTGTCGATGAGCCGCAGGCTCGACGGCGGGCCGTCGGCGCCCTCCTCCGAGGTGTGGTTGTAGACGACGTCGAGGAACACCTCGAGGCCCGCCTCGTGCAGCAGGCGCACCATCCCCTTCACCTCGCGCAGCACGCCGCCCGTGCCGTCGAACTGCGCGCCGCGCGAGGCGTACGCGCCGTGCGGGGCGAACCAGCTGAGGGTGTTGTAGCCCCAGGCGTTGACGCGCCCCTGCTGGATGAGGCGCTGCTCCGAGACGAACAGGTGGATCGGCAGCAGCTGCACGGTCGTGACGCCGAGCTCCTGCAGGTACGCGATCGTCGACGGATGCGCGAGGCCCGCGTAGGTGCCGCGCAGCTCCGCGGGCATGTGCGGGCTGAGCTTCGTGAGCCCCTTGACGTGCGCCTCGTAGAGCACGCGGCGGTCGGCCGGCACGCGCGGCCGCGCGACGGCGGCCCAGTCGAAGCCGGGGTCGACGACGGTGGCGCGGTGCTGGCCGTGCGGGGTGCGCACGATGCCGCGCGCGTGCGGCGGCACGGCATGCCGGTCGGGGTCGAACGCGTGGCCCGGCCCGGTCGGCCCGTGCACGCCGACGGCGTAGGGGGTGCCGACCTCGAGCAGCGGCGTGTCGATGACGAAGTCGTCACCGGTGCGCTCCATCGGCAGCGACTGCAGCAGCCAGTCGGGGTCGTCGCGGTCGAAGATCCGCAGCTCCATCGCGGTGGCGTGGTGCGACCAGACGGTCAGGCGATGCCCGGTGGCGGTGCGATGGATGCCTCGCGCTCGATCCTCTGCCTCCGCCACGCGCTCTAATGTATTGGAGCATGCACCCGCTCGATCACCAGCCCGCCCCTCGGCGCGATCGCACCGATGCCGGGCAGCGGCTGTTCTTCGATCACGCGGCCGCCACCCCGATGCGCGAGAGCGTGCGGCGAGCGCTCGCCGATGCGGAGCCGCTCGCGAACCCCGCGTCGACGCATCGCGCCGGGCAGCGGGCGCGAGCGGTGCTCGAGGACGCCAGGGAGCGGCTCGCCGCGGCGCTCGGCGCGCATCCGACCGAGGTCGTGCTCACCTCCGGCGGCACCGAGTCGATCAACCTCGCGCTCAAGGGCGCATGGTGGGCGGCCCGCGACGCGGCCGGCGGCCCGCCCGCGCTCGTCGTGCCGGTGGCCGAGCACCACGCGACGCTCGACGCGGTCGAGTGGCTCGAGCAGCAGGGCGCCGCCGTCCGCTGGATCGGGGTCGACGGCAGCGCGGTCACCGACGCGGCGGCGTTCGCGGCGGCGCTCGAGGGCGCGGCGGTCGCGACGATGCTCGTCGCGAGCAACGAGCTCGGCTCGATGCAGCCGGTCGCGGCGGTCGCGGATGCGTCGGCGCGCGCGGGCGTGCCGCTGCACCTCGACGCGGTGGGCGCGTTCGGGCACGTGCCGCTGCGCTTCGCCGACTCGGGCGCCTCGCTCATGAGCGTCGCGAGCCACAAGCTCGGCGGCCCGCACGGCGTCGGCGCGCTCGTCGTGCGCCGCGACGCGCGCCTGCAGGCGCTGCACCACGGCGGGGGACAGCAGCGCGGGCTGCGCTCGGGCACGCAGGACGCGCTCGGCGCGTCGCTGTTCGCGCTCGCCGCCGAGGAGGCGCTCGCCGAGCTCGACGGGGAGGCGACGCGCCTGCGCGGCGCGACCGACCGCATCCTGGGCCGCGCGGCGGCGCTGCCGGGCGTGCGCGTGCTCGCGGCGGACGAGCGTCTGCCGCACATCGCCCACCTCGTCGTCGACGGCGCCGACGGCGAGTCGCTGCAGTTCCTGCTCGACGAGGCCGGGTTCGCGGTGTCGAACGGCTCCGCGTGCTCCGCCGGCGTCGCCCGCGAGTCGCACGTCGTGCGCGCGTGCGGCGTGACGGGGGCCGCGCCGCTGCGGCTCTCGCTCGGCCGGACGACGAGCGAGGCGGACGTGGACGCGCTGCTGCAGGCGCTGCCCGACGCGGTCGCGCGAGCGCGCACCCTCTGAGGGCGCGGCGCCGGACGGCTCAGCGCCATCGACGGCTCAGCGCGCGGGGGCCTCGTCGAGCAGCCGCGCCCGCGACGCCGCGCGCTCGGCGAGCAGCGCGGCCACGAGCGCGCCCGCGCCGTCGGCGGCGAGGTCGAGGAGCGTGTCCTCGTAGCCGACGCCGATCTCGGGCGAGAACCACGCGTTGCCCGCCCATTCGCCGAGCTCCCACAGGAGGCCCAGCAGCACCACGGCGGTGACCGTGTGCAGCACGCGGGCGGCCGCGGCGCGGCGCCCCGGCTCGGCCGGCAGCAGGCCGGCGCGCAGCAGCAGCGTGCGCGCGAGCAGGCCGAGCACCGCGCCGCTGCCGAGGTGCGCTGCCGTGTCGAGCCCCGGCACGACCTGGTACGCCCCGGTGACGGCGAGCCACGCCGCCGCGAGCAGCACGAGCTGCCCGACGACGTCGAGCACTGCGCCCGCGCGGATGAACCGCAGCGCCATCGTCCCGCCGAGGGTGAGCAGCATCGCCGCCGCGGACGGGCCGCCCGCCACGGCGCCCGCGAGCGGCACCGACGCGGCGGCGGCCAGCCGGATCGCATCCGCCGGCAGCCAGCGCCCCTGACCCTCGAGCCAGGCGTCGAAGGCCGCGCTCATCGCCGCGCCCCGGTGAGGTCGGGGCCGCCCACGCGCAGCACCCAGCGCCGGCCGGCGGAGCCGCCCGTCGCCCAGCCCCTGCGGAAGGTGCGCATCGCCACGCTGACACGCCCGCGCGCCGCGGCGCGGCTGTGGAACATCCGCCCCTCCACCCCGACGCGCAGCGACAGGTCGAAGCGCAGGCGCGCGCGGGGGCCGAGGTGCATCGTCAGGTCGAGGTCGTCGTGCACGGCCGGGTCGGCGCGCTCCACCAGGGCGGAGACGGCCTGCCACGCGGTGCGGCGCAGCGCCATGTTCGAGCCCCACAGCGGCACGTTGGCGATCGCCGCGCCGCCGCCGACGAACGTGCCGAGCGCGTACACGGTGCTCGCGAGCCCGGTCCAGCGGCGCGGCAGGTCGTGGAAGCGGCCGGGCCCCGTGAGCCCGTCGAGCGCCGGGTCGGCGTCGAAGGCGGCGCGGATGCGCTCCACCCAGTCGTCCGGCACGATCGAGTCGGCGTCGCAGCGCGCGATGACGTCGCCGCGCGCCTCGTCGTAGCCGCGCGCGGCGGCCGCGGGGATGCCGCGCACGGGCTCGACGACGACGCGCGCGCCCGCCGCGCGCGCGACCGCCGCCGAGTCGTCGCTGCAGCCGTTGTCGACCACGACGACCTCGAACGGGGCGACGGACTGGTCGGCGATCCGCTCGAGGCAGCGGCGCAGCGCCGGCGCGTCGTCGAGCACGGGGATCACGACCGAGACGCGCAGCGGCGCGCTCGCCCGCCCGCCGAGAGGCTCCGCATCCGTCACCCGTCCAGGGTGCCACCGAAGCCCGAACGGGCGCTGAGGCTCGCTAGCCTTGGGGGGACGAACAGGGGATCGACGTGAAGGTGCTGGCAGCCATGTCGGGCGGGGTGGACTCGGCCGTCGCGGCCGCGCGCGCCGTCGACGCCGGGCACGAGGTCGTGGGCGTGCACCTCGCGCTCAGCCGCATGCCGGGCACGCTCCGCACCGGCAGCCGCGGCTGCTGCACGGTCGAGGATGCGATGGATGCGCGGCGGGTCGCCGACCGGCTCGGCATCCCCTTCTACGTGTGGGACTTCTCGGAGCGCTTCCACGGCGACGTGGTGCAGGACTTCGTCGACGAGTACGCCGCGGGCCGCACCCCGAACCCGTGCTTGCGCTGCAACGAGAAGATCAAGTTCGAGGCGCTGCTCGACCGGGCGATCGGGCTGGGCTTCGACCGCGTCGTCACCGGGCACTACGCGCGCGTCGAGCACACCCCAGACGGGCCGGAGCTGCACCGCGCCGCCGACTGGGCGAAGGACCAGTCGTACGTGCTCGGCGTGCTCACGGGCGCGCAGCTGCAGCACTGCTGGTTCCCGCTCGCCGACACGCCCTCGAAGGCGGAGGTGCGGGCCGAGGCGGCCGAGCGCGGCTTCCTGCTCGCGCAGAAGCCCGACAGCCACGACATCTGCTTCATCCCCGACGGCGACACCCGCGGGTTCCTCGCGGACCGGCTCGGCGCCGACCCTGGCGAGATCGTCGACCGCGACGGAGCCGTGGTCGGGTCGCACGACGGCGTGCACGGCTACACGGTCGGCCAGCGGCGCGGGCTCTCGCTCGGTGTGCCCTCGCCCGACGGCCGCCCCCGCTTCGTGCTCGAGGTGAAGCCGTCGACCCGGCAGCTCGTCGTCGGGCCGAAGGAGGCGCTCGCCGTCGCGGGCCTCGCCGGCACCCGCATCTCCCACGCCGGCGCCGCGCATCCGCGCCTCGCCGAGGGGCTCGACGTCGAGGTGCAGATCCGCGCGCACGCCGACCCGGTGCCCGCGCGTGCCCGCATGCAGGGCAGCGAGCTCGTGATCGAGCCGTCGTCGCCGCTCAGCGGCGTCGCGACCGGGCAGTCGGCGGTGCTGTACCTCGGCACGCGCGTGCTCGGGCAGTGCACGATCGACCGCACGGTCGCGGCGGACACGGTCGCCGCGTAGGTCGCCGGGCCGCGGGCTCAGTGGCCGCTGTGCTCGGTCTCGACGACGATGCCGTGCTCCCCGTGCGGCTGCGCGAAGTCGCCCGCGTGCGTGCCGGCGAGCGCGGCGGTCGTGATCGCCCCGACGGCCGCGGCGGAGGAGAGCAGCCCGAGCACCGTGAGCAGCGGCCGCGCCTCGTCGTCGTCCGTCCGGCGCACCAGCAGCAGCGCGGCCGAGCCGAGCGCGAGCACCGACTCGGCGAGCAGGGGCGGCAGCGGCAGCGACGACGCCGCCTCGGGCGCGGCGAGCAGGGTGCCGAGCCAGAGCAGGGTCGGCAGCGCGAGCGGCGTCGCGACCAGCCAGGAGGGCAGGCGCCCGCCTCGCAGGGCCGCGACCGCGACGGCCGCCTGCCCCGCTCCGGCCGCGAGCATCGGCACCGCGAGCCACGGCACGGCTGCGGCGCCCACCGCGAGTGCGATGAGCGCCGCGCCGAGCGCCGCCACGGCACCCCACGTCCGGGTCAGCGCGGTCATGCCGGGGCCTAGACCCGCGCGCGGCGCGCGGTGGTCGCGCGGTCGAGCGCGAGGCCCGTGCCGAGCAGGACGATCGCCGAGGCGAGGTGCAGGAAGTGGTCGGCGGTGTTGAGGGCGAGGATGTTGAGCGGCGTGCCGACGAGGAAGAACCCGACGATGCCGAGCAGCAGGTAGACCGCGCCGATCGTCGTGTTCGTGGCCTTCGAGGCGGCGGTGCTGCGGAGGCCCGCGATGAGCAGCGCGGCGCCGATCAGCAGGTGGGCGACGTTGTGCAGGTGGTTGACCTGGAAGACGCCGAGCAGCAGGCCGCCCTCCTCGCCGACGACGTTGCCGCCGGCGACGAACAGGCCGAGCACGCCGACCAGCAGGTAGACGGCGCCGAAGATCGTGGCGACGAGGCGGTTGGGGGACTGGGTCATGATGGCTCCTTGTGTCTGGGCCGGTTCCGGCCGTGCGCGCCGGATGGCGCGGGGTGTCGACCGAGCATTCGGAGCGGAGGCCGACTCGGATGGGTCTGCCGGGGGACAGGACCGCTGTCGGCGGCCGCGTGCACAATGGGGGCATGGTGCGAATCGACGGCGACAGCCTCAGCGATGCGAATGCCCGAGCGCAGGAGCTGCGCGCCCGGATCGAGGAGGCGCGCGCCGTCCTACTACGACCGGGACGCCTCGATCATCGACGACGCCGCCTACGACGCGCTCGTGCGCGAGCTCGACGAGCTCGAGCGGCCGCATCCCGAGCTGCAGAGCCAGGACTCGCCGACGCAGACGGTGCAGGGCGGCGCGGGCGCGAGCGGCTCGCCGACCGATCGAGCACCGCGAGCGGATGCTCAGCCTCGACAACGTGTTCTCGGTCGACGAGCTGCGCGAGTGGTGCGCGAAGGCGGAGGCGGCGGCCGGCAGGTCGGTCGCGTGGCTCACCGAGCTGAAGATCGACGGGCTCGCGATCGCGCTCCGGTACGAGCACGGCGTGCTCACCTCGGCCGCGACGCGCGGCGACGGCCGGGTCGGCGAGGTCGTCACGACGAACGCGGTGCGGGTCGCCGGCGATGCCGCGAGCGGCTCGCCGGCACCGGGCATCCGCCGCTCGTCGAGGTGCGCGGCGAGGTGTTCATCCCGGTCGAGGCGTTCGAGCGGCTGAACGCGCTGCAGGCGGCGCTGCGCGAGCCGCTCGGTCGAGGAGGACCGCGCGAAGTGGGAGCGCCGGCCGGCGGCGAGCCGCGGCGCTTCGACGAGGAGCGGGCGGCGGACCGGGCGGCGAAGCGGTTCCCGGCGTTCGCCAACCCGCGCAACGCCGCCTGCGGCGGGCTGCGCCAGCAGCTCGAGAAGAAGAGCGGGCTCGAGCGGGAGGCGGGCGACGAGCGCGTCGCCGCGCTGCGCGATGTACGTGCACGGCTTCGGCGCCTGGCCCGACCCGCCGGTCGCGGCGCAGAGCGAGGTCTACGCGCTGCTCGCCGAGTGGGGCTGCCGACCAGCCCGCACGTCGAGGTGCTCGCGCGGCATCGACGAGGTGCGTCGCCTACGTCGAGCGCTTCGGCGAGCAGCGCCACGCGGTCGAGCACCGAGCTCGACGGCATCGTCGTGAAGGTCGACGAGCTCGCCCTGCACGACGAGCTCGGCATGACCTCGCCGCGCGCCGCGCTGGGCGATCGCCTACAAGTACCCGCCCGAGGAGGTGCACACGAAGCTCCTCGACATCGTCGTGAGCGTCGGGCGCACCGGCCGCGCGACGCCCTACGCCAACATGGAGCCGGTCCAGGTCGCGGGCTCCGTCGTGCGGCAGGCGACGCTGCACAACCAGGACGTCGTGCGCGTCAAGGGCGTGCTGATCGGCGACACCGTCGTGCTGCGGAAGGCCGGCGACGTCATCCCGGAGGTGCTCGGCCCGGTCGTCGAGCTGCGCGACGGCACCGAGCGCGAGTTCGTCATGCCGCAGCGGCTGCCCCGAGTGCGGCACGCCGCTGCGCCCCATGAAGGAGGGCGACGTCGACCTGCGCTGCCCGAACGCGAAGGACTGCCCCGCGCAGGTGCGCGGCCGGGTCGAGCACATCGGCAGCCGCGGCGCCCTCGACATCGAGGCGCTCGGCGAGGTGACCGCGGCGGCGCTCACGCAGCCGAGCGTGCCGTCGACGCCGCCGCTGCCCACCGAGGCGGGGCTCTTCGCCCTGACGCTCGACGCGCTCGTGCCGATCGAGGTGGTCGTGCGCGACTCCGAGACCGGCCAGCAGAAGCTCGACGACGCCGGCGAGCCGGTCGTGCGACGGCCGTTCCAGCGGCTCGCGAGCGCGGCGGAGCGGAAGGCGGGCGCCGACGGGCCGCAGCCGTCGAAGCAGGCGCGAGACGCTGCTCGCCGAGCTCGAGCGCGCGAAGACGAAGGAGCTGTGGCGCCAGCTCGTCTCGCTCAACATCCGGCACGTCGGGCCCGGTCGCGGCTCGCGCCCTCGCCGACTGGTTCGGCTCGCTCGCCGCGATCGAGGCGGCGACGCCCGAGGAGCTCGCACAGGTCGAGGGCGTCGGGCCGACGATCGCCGACGCGCTGCTGGAGTGGCTCGCCGTCGACTGGCATCGCGACATCGTGCAGGCGTGGCGGGATGCGGGCGTGCGGTTCGCGACGCCCGGGCACCCGGGCCCCGGCGCGGCCGGGGAGCGCGGCGGCGTGCTCGCCGGGCTGACCGTCGTCGCCACCGGCAGCCTCGAGGGCTACACCCGCGAGGGCGCGCAGGAGGCGATCATCGCGGCGGGCGGCAAGGCCGCGTCGAGCGTCTCGAAGAAGACCGACTTCGTGGCCGCCGGCCCCGGCGCCGGATCGAAGCTCGGCAAGGCCGAGGAGCTCGGCATCCGCATCCTCGACGCCGAGCAGTTCCGCGTGCTCGTCGAGCAGGGGCCCGACGCGCTGCCGGTCGTCGCGGCCGAGTCGACGGGCGCCTGATGGACGCGATCGCGGTGCTCACCGAGGCGTGCTCGCGCATCCCCGACGAGGCGAGGCGCGCCGTCGAGGGGCTCACCCCCGCCCAGCTCGTCGCCGCGCCCGCGGAGAGCGCGAACCCGATCGGCTGGCTCGTCTGGCACCTCGCCCGCGGGCAGGACGCGCAGGTCGCCGCCGTCGCGGGCACCGAGCAGGTCTACCGCACGGGCGACTGGGCGCCGCGGTTCGGCCTCGACGCCGACCCGGACGACACCGGCTACGGCCACGGCCCCGACGAGGTGCGCGCCGTGCGCCCGGAGTCCGCCGATGCGCTGCTCGGCTATCTCGACGCGGTCCACGCGGCGACGCTCCGCTACCTCGGCACGCTCACCGATGCCGATCTCGACCGCATCGTCGACGACGCGTGGGATCCGCCCGTGACGCTCGGCGCGCGGCTCGTCAGCATCATCGACGACGACGTGCAGCACGCCGGCCAGGCGGCCTACGCGCGCGGGCTGCTCGGCGCGTGATCGACCGGCTCGCGATCGAGGGCTACCGCTCGATCCGGTCGCTCGTCGTCGACCTCGCGCCGCTCACCGTCGTCACCGGCCGCAACGGCACCGGCAAGTCGAGCCTCTACCGCGCGCTCCGGCTGCTCGCCGCCGCCGGCCGGGCGGGAGCCGTGGGCGAGCTCGCCGCCGACGGCGGGCTCGACGCCGTCCGCTGGGCCGGCCCCGAGCGGATCGCGCGCGCGGTGCGCGAGGGCGGGCCGACCGAGGGGCTCGTGCGCTCGGGTCCCGTGGCGCTGCGGCTCGGGTTCGGTGCCGCCGACGGCCTCGGCTATGCCATCGACCTCGGGCTGCCGGTGCCCTCCGACAGCCGCTTCGACCGCGACCCCGACATCAAGCAGGAGCACGTGTTCGCGGGCCTCGAGCCGCGGCCGGCGAGCATGCTCGTCGAGCGGCGCGGCCCCGTCGTGCACGTGCACGGCGACGACGGGCGGCGCGAGCTCACCCGCGGCATGGCGCCGTGGGGCTCGCTGCTCGACGAGCACGCGGGCGCGGCGGATGCGCCCGAGATCGCGGGCCTGCGGCGCACGATGCGGTCGTGGCGGTTCCACGACGCCTTCCGCACCGACGCCGGTGCGCCGGCCCGCCGCGCCCAAGTCGGCACCCGGAGCCCCCGGCTCGACGACGACGGGGCGAACCTCGGCGCCGTGCTGCAGACGTCGATCGAAGCCGGCTTCGAGCGCGAGATCCGCCGCTCGATCGCGGAGGCGTTCGACGGCTCCGAGCTCGAGATCGTCGACCACGACGGCCGGATGGCTCCGGCGCTGCGACAGCCGGGCGTGCTGCGGCTGCTCGCGGCCGACGAGCTCTCCGACGGCACGCTGCAGTACCTGCTGCTGCTCGCCGCGCTCACGTCGGTGGAGCGGCCGAGCCTCATCGTGCTCAACGAGCCGGAGCGCAGCCTGCACGGCGAGCTGCTCGCCCCGCTCGCCGCGCTCATCCGCCGTGCCGCCGAGCAGACCCAGGTGCTCGTCGTCACGCACCAGTCGAGCCTCGCGGATGCGCTCGACGGCACGCGCGTCGAGCTCGAGAAGGCGCACGGCCAGACCGTCGTCGCCGGCCGCGAGGGGCTGCTCGACCAGCCGCCGTGGCGCTGGCCCAAGCGCTGACGCGACCCCGCGCGGGTTCGCCCTCCCGCGGCCGCGCTCGTACGCTGGAGCGCATGCCCGCAGACCACCACGACCCTCGGCTCGTGTTCGTGCACGGCACCGGCCACGTCGGGCGGGAGGCCTTCCCGCAGCAGGCGGCCGCGTTCCCAGGCGCGGCGTTCCCCGTGCTGCCGGGCTACGGCGACGAGGAGCCCGCCGTCGGCGATGTCGCGGCCGCCGCGCACGCGCTCGCCCTCCGGGCGGCCGACGCCGACGCGGTCGTCGGCTTCAGCTACGGCGGGGTCGTCGCGGCGATGGCGAGCTCGATGGAGCCGCCGCGGGCGCTCGTCCTCATCGAGCCCGCGCTGTTCCAGCTCGCCGCCGACCGGCCGGCGACCGCTCGCCTGATCGCGCGGCTCGAGCCCATCTACCTCGACGCGACGCTCACCGACGCGACGTTCGAGCGTGCGTTCATGCTGGCGCTCGATGGCCACGACATCGGCCCCGCGGTCACGGCGGGCGCGCTGCGGTCCTCCCAGCGGTCGCGGCTGCACGGCGCGCCGTGGCGGCACCCGGTCGACGCCGCGGCGCTGCGCGAGACGCCGACGCTCGTGCTCACCGGCGGCTGGAACGACGAGTACGAGGAGGTCGCGGCCGCGCTCGTCGGGCTCGGCGCCGCCCACGAGGTGCTCCCCGGCCACGGCCACCGCGTGATCGACCACCCCGACTGCTCCGCACGCATCCGCGCGTTCGTCGAGTCGGTCTAGAAGAGCGTCGCGAGCATCGGCTCGCCCGAGGTGCTGGGCAGCTGCGTCGCGCGATCGCCCTGCTTCGCCAGGTTGCGCTGCTTCGCCACATTGCTCGGTGCCACCGCGGACAGGCCCGTGCCGGGGGCGACGACGGTGCGGCCGAGGCCGTGGCTGCGCTGC
This sequence comes from uncultured Actinomycetota bacterium, assembly GCA_963803465.1. Taxonomy (GTDB): domain Bacteria; phylum Actinomycetota; class Actinomycetes; order Actinomycetales; family Microbacteriaceae; genus Agrococcus. The sequence continues at coordinate 43,764 of CAWDMS010000004.1, read as the reverse complement.
AGCGGCCGGATGCGGTCGCGCAGCCACGAGCGGTAGTCGGGGTGCGCGTACGAGCCGAAGCGGCCTCGCGCGTCGCGGTACACGCGGTCGTAGAGCGGCAGCAGCTCGCTGTGCTCGGCGCGCAGCCACTGCAGGTACCACTCGCGCGCGCCCGGTCGCAGGTGCAGTGCGCTCGCGATCGCGCTCGTCGCGCCCGCCTCGGCGATCGCCGCGAACGCCGTCTCGAGGTGCGAGCGGGTGTCGGTGAGGCCGGGGAGGATCGGCATCGCGAACACCGCGCAGTCGAGCCCGGCGTCGCGCACCGCCCGCACGGTCTCGAGCCGCGAGCGCGTCGTCGGCGTGCCCGGCTCGACGTGCTGCTGCAGCTCGTCGTCGAAGATCGCGATCGACATCGCGATCGAGACCGGCACGTCGCGCGCGATCGACGCGATGAGCGGCAGGTCGCGCCGCAGCAGCGTGCCCTTCGTGAGGATCGAGATGGATGCGCCGTGCCGGGCGAGCGCGCGCAGCACCCCCGGCATCAGCCGGTAGCGGCCCTCGGCGCGCTGGTACGGGTCGGTGTTCGTGCCGAGCTGCACGGCGTCGACGTCGCGGCGCGGGCCCGCCAGCTCGCGCTCGAGCACCTCGACGAGGTTCGCCTTGACGACGATGCGGGAGTCGAAGTCGGCGCCCGCGTCGAGGTCGAGGTAGGTGTGCGTGTTGCGCGCGAAGCAGTAGCGGCACGCGTGCTGGCAGCCGCGGTACGGGTTGATGGTCCACGCGCCGCCCATGAAGCCGTCGCCCGCGACGTGGTTGAGCGCGCTCTTCGCCGTCACCTCGAGGAACGAGGCGCCGTCGAACCCGGGCGTCGGCCACGACTCGAGCACGCTGCCGCGCTCCTCGAGCCCGGGCAGCGCATCCGCGTCGACGTGCGTCGCCGTCTGTCCCTCCCACCGCATGGACCCATTCGAACACACGTTCGATCGTCGCCGCAACCCCACACGCGCGCGCGGCTAGGGTGCTGAGCGTGGGGACGAGCGAGCGGATGCGGGTGCTCCGGCCTGCGCTCTGGGCCGCATCGATCGTGGTGGGCGGGCTGCTGCTGTCCACGCGCATCCTGCGCCGGCCGGTCGCCGCGTGGCTCGACGTGCCGATCGAGCAGGGCGGCTGGGCGCTGCTCGTCGCCGCGGCGGCGCTCGCGACCCTCGGCCTCGGCGGTGCCTCGCTGTGGCACGCCGCGATGCTCCCGCGGCTCGTGCGGGTGCGGCCCGTCGACCGGCTCATCGCCGCGCTCGGGGTCGGCATGCTGCTGCTCGCGGTCGCGATCGTCGTCGCCGCGGCGATCGATCCGGCGATCGCGCGCGCGGCGCTGCTGCTCGCGCTGCCGCTGTGGGCCGCCGGGCTCGGCGCCGGCGGTGCTCGCGCTCGCCATGCTCGTCCACGCCCGCGCGCTCGCGCACGGCGCCCGCGCCCGCCACCGTGCTCATCCTCGGCGCCGGGCTGCGCGGCCGCGACGTCGGCCCGCTGCTGCGCCGTCGCGTGCAGCGCGGCGCCGAGGTGTGGCGCGCCGCGGCCGCGGCGCGTCCGGATGCGCGGATCGTCGTCTCGGGCGGGCAGGGCGCCGACGAGGTGCGCACCGAGGCGTCGGCGATGGCCGAGCACCTCGAGCGGCACCTGGGCGTGCCCGCGTCGGCGATCGACCTCGAGGAGGCGTCGACGACGACGCGCGAGAACCTGCGGCTGTCGCGGCCGCTCGTGCGCGCACCGCTCGCGGTCGTCACGAGCGAGTACCACGCCTACCGCACCGCGGGGCTGCTCGCCGAGGCGGGCATGCGGGGCACGGTGGTCGGCGCCTGGACGCGACCCTCCTACCGGCCCGGTGCGATCGTGCGGGAGGCGCTCGCGATCGCCGCGGACCTCCGCGGCTGGTGCCTCGGCCGCCGCGGTCGCGCTCGAGGCGCTCGCGTCTGGGCGCTCGCGACCTCCCGGTAGCGGCGAGGGCGACCGGAGCGCCGCCGTAGGATTGAGCGAACCCCCGCCGCCGAGGAGGAGACGCATGTCCGAGATCACTCGCGAGGAGGTCCAGCACCTGGCTGGACTCGCTCGCATCGCGCTCACCGACGACGAGGTGACGAGCCTCACGACCGAGCTCTCCGCCATCGTCGACGCGATCGCCACCGTGCGCGAGATCGCCGGGGACGACATCCCCGCGACCAGCCACCCCGTGCCGCTCACGAACGTCATGCGCGACGACGCCGTCGGGCAGACGCTCACGCTCGAGGAGGCGCTCGCGGGTGCCCCGAGCCACGACGGCGAGCGCTTCCGCGTCTCGGCGATCCTGGGGGAGGAGCAGTGAGCGACCGACCTCACCAGGCTCGCCGGCCACGAGCTCGCCGGCCTGCTCGCCGCCGGCGACGTCTCGAGCGTCGAGGCGACGCAGGCGCACCTCGACCGCATCGCGGCCGTCGACGGCGAGATCCACGCGTTCCTGCACGTGAACGACGGCGCGCTCGACCAGGCGCGCGCGATCGACGAGCGCCGCGCCGCCGGCGAGGCGCTGCACCCGCTCGCGGGCGCCCCGGTCGCGATCAAGGACGTGCTCTGCACGATCGGCATGCCGTCGACCGCGGGCTCGCGCATCCTCGAGGGCTGGGTGCCGCCCTACGACGCGACCGTCGTCGCGCGGCTGAAGGCCGCCGGCCTCGTCGCGCTCGGCAAGACGAACATGGACGAGTTCGCGATGGGCTCGTCGACCGAGCACTCCGGCTACGGCCCCACCCGCAACCCGTGGGACACCGACCGCATCCCCGGCGGCTCCGGCGGCGGCTCCGCGGCGGCGGTCGCGGCCTTCGAGGCGCCGTTCGCGCTCGGCTCCGACACCGGCGGGTCGATCCGGCAGCCGGCGGCCGTCACCGGCACCGTCGGCGTCAAGCCCACCTACGGCGGCGTGAGCCGCTACGGCGCGATCGCGCTCGCCTCGAGCCTCGACCAGGTCGGCCCCGTCACGCGCACGGTGCTCGACTCCGCGCTCATCCACGACGTCATCGGCGGCCACGACCCGCACGACTCGACGAGCCTCGAGCGCGAGTGGCCGTCGTTCACCGCCGCCGCCCGCGAGGGCGCCGCGTCGGGGAGCCTCGCCGGCGTCCGGGTCGGCGTGGTCAAGGAGCTCGACGCCGAGGGCATCGCCGACGACGTGCAGGCGCGCTTCCGCGAGACCGTGCAGGTGCTGACGGATGCGGGCGCGGAGGTCGTCGAGGTCTCGTGCCCGTCGTTCGCGTACTCGGTCGCCGCGTACTACCTGATCCTCCCCGCCGAGGCGTCGAGCAACCTCGCGCGCTTCGACTCCGTGCGGTTCGGCCTGCGCGTCGAGCAGCCCGGCCAGACCGTCGAGGACGTCATGGCGGCGAGCCGCGAGGCCGGCTTCGGCGCCGAGGTGAAGCGCCGCATCATCCTGGGCACCTACGCGCTCTCCGCCGGCTACTACGACGCCTACTACGGCTCCGCGCAGAAGGTGCGCACGCTCATCCAGCGCGACTTCGACGCCGCCTTCGAGCAGGCCGACCTGCTCATCAGCCCGGCGGCGCCGACCACGGCGTTCAAGCTGGGCGAGAAGCTCGACGACCCGCTCGCGATGTACGTGAACGACATCACGACCATCCCCGCGAACCTCGCCGGCATCCCCGGCATGGGGCTGCCGATGGGGCTCGGCGACGACGGGATGCCCGTCGGGCTCCAGATCCTGGCGCCGATGTTCGAGGACGAGCGGCTCTACCGCGCGGGCGCCGCCATCGAGGCGCTGCTCGCCGAGCGGTGGGGCGGCATCCTGACGACGAAGGCACCGGAGCTGACGGAGGCGACGCGATGAAGGACAAGCTGATGGACTTCGACCGGGCGCTCGAGCTGTTCGAGCCGGTCATGGGCTTCGAGGTGCACGTCGAGCTCGGCACGCGCACGAAGATGTTCTCGGCGGCGCCGAACCCCGCGCATCCCGACTTCCACGACGTGGAGCCGAACACGCTCATCGACCCGCTGAGCCTCGGGCTGCCGGGCAGCCTGCCGGTCGTGAACGAGCTGGCCGTGCGCTACTCGATCGCGCTCGGGCTCGCCCTGAACTGCGAGATCGCGACGTCGAGCCGCTTCGCGCGCAAGAACTACTTCTACCCGGACACGCCGAAGAACTACCAGATCTCGCAGTACGACGAGCCCATCGCGTTCGAGGGCTCGGTCGAGGTCGAGCTCGCCGACGGCGCGCCAGCTCACGATCCCGATCGAGCGCGCGCACATGGAGGAGGACGCCGGCAAGCTCACGCACGTCGGCGGCGCCACCGGGCGCATCCAGGGCGCCGAGTACTCGCTCGTCGACTACAACCGCGCGGGCGTGCCGCTCGTCGAGATCGTCACGAAGCCGATCTTCGGCGGCGAGCACTCGTCCCCGGAGATCGCGAAGGCGTACGTCGCGACGATCCGCGACATCGTGCTGTCGCTCGGCATCTCGGAGGCGCGCATGGAGCGCGGCAACCTCCGCTGCGACGCGAACGTGAGCCTGCGCCCCCGCGGCCAGGAGCGGCTCGGCACGCGCACCGAGACGAAGAACGTCAACTCGATGCGCTCGGTCGAGCGCGCCGTGCGCTACGAGATCCAGCGGCAGGCGGCGATCCTCGCCGACGGCGGCACGATCACGCAGGAGACGCGCCACTGGCACGAGGACACCGGCACGACGAGCCCGGGCCGTGTGAAGTCGGATGCCGACGACTACCGGTACTTCCCGGAGCCCGACCTGCTGCCCCTCGCGCCGAGCCGCGAGCTCGTCGAGGAGCTGCGCGCGCAGCTGCCCGAGCAGCCCGTCGCACGCCGCCGCCGGCTGAAGGCCGACTGGGGCTTCGCCGACCTGGAGTTCCAGGACGTCGTGAACGGCGACATGCTGCACCTGGTCGAGGCGACCGTCGCGGCGGGCGCCACGCCGCAAGCGGCCCGAAAGTGGTGGACGGGCGAGATCGCGCGCGTCGCGAACGACCGCGGCGTCGAGGCGTCGACGCTCGTCGAGCCCGCGCACGTCGCCGAGCTGCAGCGGCTCATCGACGACGGCACGCTCACCGACCGGCTCGCCCGCCAGGCGCTCGAGGGCGTCATCGCGGGGGAGGGCAGCCCGAGCGAGGTCGCGGCGGCCCGCGGGCTGCAGGTCGTCACCGACGAGTCGGCGCTCATCGCGGCGGTCGACGAGGCGCTCGCCGCGCAGCCCGACGTGCTGCAGAAGATCCGCGACGGCAAGGTGCAGGCCGCCGGCGCGGTGATCGGCGCCGTGATGAAGGCGATGCGCGGCCAGGCGGACGCCGCCCGGGTGCGCGGGATAGTACTGGAGCGCGCCGCACGCTGATCAGGCAACCTTCCAGGAATTCCCAATGAATCGGGGTACGCTTTTCACAGACCCCGCAGAGCGCGGGGGCACGGCGGGGCCACACCCTGCACCGCCGCGACACGGAAGGGATCACTCACATGGGATTCCTCGTCTTCCTCATCTTCGGCCTCATCGCCGGCGCCCTCGCCAAGCTGATCCTGCCCGGCAAGCAGGGTGGCGGCTGGATCGTCACGCTCATCCTCGGCGTGGTCGGCGCCATGCTCGGCGGCTGGATCGCCGGCGGCATCTTCAACCTCGACATCTACAACAGCTTCTTCGAGCCGCTCGCATGGGTCTTCGCGATCGGTGGCGCGATCATCGTGCTGCTCATCTGGGGCCTCGTCACGAAGAACCGCGGCCGCACGAACGCCTGACGTTCTGCTGCACACGAAGGGGGCTGCCTGCGGGCGGCCCCCTTCTGCGTGTCCGGACGCAGCGCGCCACCCCGGTTGAGCGTTTGCGTCCGAGTTGCCCTCAACTCGGACGCAAACCCTCAACAGGCTCGCCCGGCTTGGCGCTGGGTTGAGCGTTTGCGTCCGAGTTGCCCTGCACTCGGACGCAAACCCTCAACCAGCGGATGCGGCGGGTCGCGCGGCGGGCGCGCTCACGCCGAGACGGCGACGCCCGTGAACGCGGCGATCTCGTCGAGGTGGTCGAGGTCGGTCAGGTCGAGCACCTGCAGGTACACGCGCTCGACGCCGGCGTCGGCGAGCTGCGCCCAGGCGGTCCTCGACCTCGCCGCGCGTGCCGGCGATGCCGTGCTCGCGCAGCTCCGCCGGCTCCCGGCCGATCGCGGCGGCACGGCGCGCGAACGTCGCCTCGTCGTCGCCCACGACCGTCACGAGCGCCGCCGACCGCACGATCGGCCGCGTGCGCTCGGCCCGCTCGATCGCCGCGTCGAGCGCCGCGAACAGCGGGCGGATGCGGTCGAGCGCCGGGAACGGCAGGTTGTGCTCGTCGGCGAACTCGGCCGCGAGCCGCGGGGTGCGGCGCTCGCCGAGGCCGCCGACGATCACCGGCAGCCGATCCTGCGTCGGCTTCGGCAGCGCGGGGGCGTCCTCGAGCCGGTAGTGCTCGCCCTCGAACGAGAACCGCGCGCCGCCCGGCGTCGCCCACAGCCCGGTCACGATCGCCAGCTGCTCCTCCAGCAGGTCGAAGCGCGCTTGCGGGAAGGGGATGCCGAAGGCGCTGTGCTCCTCGGCGAACCACCCGGTGCCGAGCCCGAGCTCCACCCGGCCGCCCGACATCTGGTCGACGTTCGCGACCTGCACGGCGAGGATGCCGGGCAGCCGGTAGGTGACCGACGACACGAGCGTGCCGAGCCGCACCCGCTTGGTGTCGCGCGCGAGGCCCGGCGAGCGTCGTCCACGCATCCGTCGGCCCGTAGCCGGGATCGCCGTCGCCCATCCGCAAGTAGTGGTCGGAGCGGAAGAAGCCGTCGAAGCCGAGCTGCTCGGTGCGCAGCGCGATCGCGAGCAGCTCGTCGTAGGAGGCGCCCTGCTGGGGCTCGGTGAAGATGCGGAGGTCCATGCCTCGAGCCTACGTCGCGGCGTCTGCCACGATCGGGGCATGGACTTCGGCTACATGCTCGGCTACTGGAAGGCCGGCGCGCCCGCCGGCGCGCTCGACGCGATCCAGGAGGCGGAGCGGCTCGGCTTCGACTCGGTGTGGACGGCCGAGGCGTACGGGTCGGATGCGTTCACCCCGCTCGCGTGGTGGGGCGCGTCGACGTCGACCATCCGGCTCGCGACCGGCATCGCGCAGCTCTCCGCCCGCACCCCGGCCTCGACCGCGATGACGGCGATGACGCTCGACCACCTCTCCGGCGGCCGCGTCATCCTCGGGCTCGGCATCAGCGGTCCGCAGGTGGTGGAGGGCTGGTACGGGCAGCCGTTCCCGAAGCCGCTCGCCCGCACGCGCGAGTACGTCGCGATCCTGCGCAGCATCATGGCGCGCGAGGCGCCCGTGACGGCGCCCGGCCCCCAGCTGCCGCTGCCGCGCACCGGGGAGGGCACGACCGGCCTCGGCAAGCCCCTCATGTCGACGCTGCACCCGGTGCGGCAGCACATCCCCATCCACCTGGCGGCCGAGGGGCCGAGGAACACGTCGCTCGCCGCCGAGATCGCCGACGGCTGGCTGCCGTTCCTCTTCTCGCCGGCGAGCGACGCGGACGCGCGGGCGCTGCTCGCCGAGGGGTTCGCGCGCCGCGATGCGAGCCTGCCGGGCGCCGAGGCGTTCGAGGTGTCGGTGCCGGTGCCGATCGTCGTCGACGACGACCTCGAGGCCGCGGCCGACCGGCTGCGGCCGATGATCGCGCTCTACGTCGGCGGCATGGGCGCGAAGGGCGCGAACTTCCACTTCGACGCGGTCGCGCGGCTCGGGTTCGAGGCCGAGTGCCGCGAGATCCAGGAGCTCTACCTCGACGGACGCAAGTCGGAGGCGATCGCCGCGGTGCCGACCCGGCTGGTCGACGAGATCGCGCTCATCGGACCGGTGGAGCGCATCCGCGACGGGCTCGAGCGCTGGCAGGCGTCGGTCGTGACGCGCATCCTCGTGCAGGGCGACATCGCGGCGCTCCGGGCGGTCGCGCGGCTGCGCGACTGACCGCGCCGCCGCGCGCCTCGGCCGCCCGGCCCGCGACGCCGCGTAGGCTCGGCCGGTGCCGAACGACATGCGCTTCGACTGGGATGCCTGGGGTGGCGACGTGCTCTCGCCCGAGGCGAAGGCCGCTCGCGCGCCGGTGCCGCCCAGGCGCGTGCCCGCCGAGCGCGGGCTCGTCGTCGAACGGCACGACGGCTGGGTCGGCGCCGTGCTGCGCGTCGAGACCGGCAATGTCCACCTCGAGGACCGGCGCGCGAAGGTGCGAGCGTTCCCCCTCGGCCGCGGCTTCTTCGTCGACGGCGTCGAGGTCGAGCTCGTGCCCGCCGCGGCGAAGCAGCAGGCGGCGACGCGCACGGCCTCGGGATCGCGCGCCGTCGCCGACGTGCGCGCGCGCGTCGCGCTCCCCAGCCGCATCCTCGTCGAGGGCGTGCACGACGCCGAGCTCGTCGAGCAGGTCTGGGGCCACGACCTGCGCGTCGAGGGCGTCGTCGTCGAGCCGCTGCACGGCGCCGACGACCTCGCGGGCATCGTCGCCGAGTTCGCGCCCACCGCCGACCGGCGCCTCGGCATCCTGCTCGACCACCTCGTGCGCGGCTCGAAGGAGACGCGCATCGCCGAGGCCGTGCTGCGCGGCCCGCATGGCGCGCACGTGCGCGTCGTCGGGCATCCGTTCATCGACATCTGGCAGGCGATCAAGCCCGCGCGGCTCGGCATCGAGGCGTGGCCGGAGGTGCCGAGGGGCGAGGACTGGAAGCGCGGCACCCTGCGGCGGCTCGGCATGCCGCACGAGTCGCAGGAGGACGTCGGCCGCGCGTGGCAGCGCATCCGCTCGCGCGTGCGCGACTGGAACGACCTCGAGCCGGCGCTGCTCGCGCGCGTCGAGGAGCTCATCGACTTCGTGACGACGAACCGGCACTGAGCCCGCGGCTACGCGAGCGGCGGCACCTCGACGAGCTGCGGCAGCTTCGGGTCGCGGCCGTCGCCGGAGGAGCGGCCCGTGAACCGGCGCCCCAGCCACGGCAGCACGTACTCGCGGTAGTAGCCGAGGTCGCGCCGGCCCTCGGCGGTGCTGGAGCCGGTGAGGTCGCGCCAGCCGACCGGCGCCTCCTCGCCCAGCGCCCGCAGCACGTTGCGGGCGACGTGCGCGTGCCCGGCGGCGTTGAGGTGCAGGCGGTCGCTCGACCAGAAGCGCGGGCTGCGCAGCTCCGGGTCGGACCAGTTGTCGACGTAGGGCGCGTCGAGATCGGTGATGCGCGACTCGACGGCGCGGGCGAGGGCATCGCCGCGACGCTGGATAGACGGCGCCGATCGGCATGACCTGCGCTCGGGTTGCCGCCGCGAGAGCAGGATGGGGCGGATGCCGGCGGCGGCGATGCGGTGCGCCGCGTCCGCGAGCCGCGCGCCGATGTGGTCGATGGAGACCTTCGGGCGCAGGATGTCGTTGCCGCCGCCGTTGATGCTGATCGCGTCGGGGGCGAGCGCGATGGCCGCATCGAGCTGCTCGTGCAGGATCCCGGCGAGCTTGCGGCCGCGGATCGCGAGGTTCGCGTACCGCACCGGCGCGCCCTGGGCGGTCGCGAGCCCGGCGGCGACGAAGTCGGCCCAGCCGCGCACGCTGCCGTCGGGCAGCTCGTCGCCGACGCCCTCGGTGAAGCTGTCGCCGATGGCCACGAACGATCGGATGGGCTGCATCCCTCCAGCGTACGCGCGGCGCCTGATCCGGCCGCCGGGACTAGACTGGAGGCATCACGGGAGTCCGGTGCGCCGGGCTGAGAGGAAGGCCGAAGCCTTCGACCGTCAAACCTGATCTGGATCATGCCAGCGCAGGGAGGACATCAACCCGTGCCGTCTCTTCGAGGAAGGCACCGCCATGACCATCACCGCACCCGCGCCCGCGCGCACCCGGCCGAGCCGCTGGCGCGTCGTCGACATCGTCGTCGCCGCTGTCCTGGGCGTCGCCACCGGGCTCCTGTTCGTCGTCTGGAACGGCGTCGGCTTCGTCTGGTTCAGCGCGATGGACGCGCTCACACCGGGCTTCGGCGGCCTCGCCGTCGGCATCTGGCTCATCGGCGGCGTGCTGGGCGGGCTCATCATCCGCAAGCCCGGCGCCGCCCTGTTCGTCGAGCTGCTCGCCGCGAGCGTCTCGATGCTGCTCGGCAGCCAGTGGTCGATCGAGACCGTCTACGCCGGCGTCGCGCAGGGGCTCGGCGCCGAGCTGGTCTTCCTGCTCTTCGCCTACCGCCGCTTCGGGCTCGTCGTCGCGATGCTCGCCGGCGCGGGCGCCGCCGTCGCCGCCTGGACGCTCGAGCTGTTCACCTCCGGCAACCTCGCGAAGGGCGCCGAGTTCCTCGGGATCTACCTCGGCTGCCTCGTCGTCTCGGGCGCGCTGCTCGCCGGCCTCGTCGGCTGGCTGCTCACCCGGGCGCTCGCCGCCACCGGGGTGCTCGACCGCTTCGCCTCGGGACGGTCGCGCGGCCGGTGACCGGCTCGCGCATCCGCGCGCGCGGCTGGGGCTGGCGGCACGCGAGCCGTGCCGCGCCCGCCGTCGCCGGTCTCGACCTCGATGTCGAGCCCGGCGAGCGGGTGCTGCTGCTCGGACCCTCCGGCGCCGGAAAGTCGACGCTGCTCGCCGCGCTCGCCGGGGTGCTCGGCGGCGACGACGAGGGCGACGAGACGGGCGAGCTCGCCGTCGACGGCGCCCATCCGGCGACGCGCCACGGCGAGGCGCACACGGCCGGCCTCGTGCTGCAGGACCCGCAGGCGAACACGATCATGTCGCGCGTCGGCGACGACGTGGCGTTCGGGTGCGAGAACCTCGCCGTGCCGCGCGACGAGATCTGGCCGCGCGTGCGGGCGGCGCTCGACGCGGTCGGGCTCGACGTGCCGCTCGACCGCTCGACGGCGGCGCTCTCGGGCGGGCAGCGGCAGCGGCTCGCGCTCGCGGGGGTGCTCGCGATGCGGCCGGGGCTCATCCTGCTCGACGAGCCGACCGCGAACCTCGACCCGGCCGGGGTCGTCGAGGTGCGGGATGCGGTGGCGCGCGTCGCCGCCGAGACCGGCGCGACGCTCGTCGTCGTCGAGCACCGCGTCGAGACCTGGCTCCCGGTCGTCGACCGCGTCGTCGTGCTCCAGCCCGGCGGTGGGGCGGCGGCCGACGGGCCGCCCGCGGAGGTGCTCGACGCGCATCGGAGCGCGCTCGCGGCGCAGGGCGTGTGGGTGCCCGGGCTGCCCGTCGACGTGGCGCGCACGCAGCGGTCGCCCGGCGAGGCGCTGCTCGTCGCCGACGGGGTGCGCTCGGGTCGCGGGGGTGCACCCGTGCACGCGGCCGTGGACCTCGAGATCCGCGCGGGCGAGGCGCTCGTCGTCACCGGCCCCAACGGCGCCGGCAAGTCGACGCTCGCGCTCACGGTCGCCGGCCTCCTGCCACCGGTGCGCGGCGCGGTCCGGGCGACCCCCGCGCTGCGGGGCGCGGGCTCGGGCGCCGCCGGCGTGCCCGACGCGCCCATCCGCTGGCGGCCGAAGCAGCTCGCGACGCGCATCGGCACCGTCTTCCAGCAGCCCGAGCACCAGTTCGTCGCCGCGCGCGTGCGCGACGAGATCGCGGCGGGCCTCGCGGCGCTGCGGCTGCCGCGACCCGAGATCGATGCGCGGGTCGCCGAGCTGCTCGCGGCGCTGCGCCTCGACGCGCTCGCCGACGCCAACCCGTTCACGCTCTCCGGCGGCGAGCAGCGCCGGCTCTCGGTCGCCACCGTGCTCGCGCCGGCACCGCGGGTGATGGTGCTCGACGAGCCGACGTTCGGGCAGGACCGCCGCACGTGGCAGGAGCTCGTGCGCCTCATCGCGTCGCTCGTCGACGAGCGCGGCTGCGCCGTCGTCGCGGTCACGCACGACGCCGACGTCGAGCGCGTGCTCGGCGACCGCGTGCTCCGGATGGGGCGGCCGTGAGCGTGCTCGACCGCGTCAACCCCGTGACGCCGCTCGCGGCCGCCGTGCTCTACTCCGTGCCGATGCTGCTGACGATCGACGTCGTCACCGCCGCGGTCGCGCTCGGCGCGTGGCTGCTGGCCTTCGCCGCCGTGGGCATCGGGGCGCGCACCGTGCTGCGCCGCTCCTGGCCGCTGCTCGTCGCGGCGCCGATCTCGGCCGTGAGCATGCTGCTGTACGCCGAGCCGGGCGGACGCATCCACGCCCAGGTCTGGCTCGCCACGATCAGCGACCAGTCGATCGAGCTCGCGCTCGCGATCGGGCTGCGCGTGCTCGCGCTCGGCGTGCCGACGCTCGTCGCGCTCGTCGGCCTCGACCCCACCCGGCTCGCCGATGGGCTCGCGCAGGTGGCTCGGCTGCCGCACCGCTTCGTGCTCGCGGCGCTCGCGGGCACCCGGCTGTTCGGCGTGCTCGGGGAGGACTGGCGGCAGATCGCGCTCGCGCGCCGCGCCCGCGGGCTCGGCGACACGGGCGCCGTCCGCCGCGCGCTGCAGTCGGCGTTCGCGCTGCTCGTGGTGGCGCTGCGCCGCGGCGGCACGCTCGCGACGGCGATGGAGGCGCGCGGCTTCGGCGGCCCGACGCGCACGTGGGCGCGCCCCTCGACGGTCGGTCGGGCGGACGCGGCGATGCTCATCCTCGCCGTCTCGGTCGCGGCGCTCGCCATCGCCGTCTCGATCGCGGCAGGATCGTTCCGACCCGTCTGGGAGGGGGCCTCGTGGTAGCGCGCACGCCGATCACGATCATCGACGGCCGCTCCGGCTCGGGCAAGACCGCGCTCGCCGCGCGGCTCGCGCGCGAGTCGGGCGCGCGCGTCATCCACATGGACGACCTCTACGCCGGCTGGCACGGGCTCGCGACCGGATCGCGGCTGCTCGAGCGCGGCATCCTCGCGCCGCTCGCGGCAGGGCGCGTGGCCGTCTGGCGGCGCTGGGACTGGGGCGCCGGCGACTGGGGCGAGGAGGACTCGGCCGCACCGGGGGAGCCGCTCATCGTCGAGGGCTGCGGCGCGCTGACGCTCGAGTCGCGCGAGCACGCCGAGCGCACCATCTGGCTCGAGGCGCCCGAGGCCGTGCGCCGCCACCGCGCCCTCGCCCGGGACGGCGACGACTCCTGGTGGATGCTGTGGCGCGAGCAGGAGGACGCGCACGTCGCCGCGAACGACCCGGCGTCGCTCGCCCAGGAGGTTCGGCAGACGTAGCCGCCGTATGCTTGCCCGCGGCCCCGTCCGAGGCCGAGATCCCCGAGGAGGCAGCATGCCCATCCTGACCCAGGCGCTCCAGAAGACCGCAGCCGACCAGCCGTTCCGCATCACGCAGATCGAGCGGCGCGACCCGCGCCCGAACGACGTCGTGATCGCCATCCAGGCGGCGGGGATCTGCCACAGCGACATCCACACCATCCGCGACGAATGGGGTTCGGCGCCGTTCCCGCTCACCGTCGGCCACGAGATCGCGGGCATCGTCGAGGCGGTCGGCGACGCCGTCACGCGCCACGCGGTCGGCGACCGTGTGGGCGTCGGCTGCATGGTCGACTCGTGCGGCGAGTGCGAGCAGTGCCTCGCCGACGAGGAGCAGGACTGCCTGCGGGGCAACGTCGGCACCTACGCGTCGGTCGATCGCGACGGCTCCGTCACGCAGGGAGGCTACAGCCAGCACGTCGTCGTCGACGAGCGCTTCGTGCTGCAGATCCCCGCCGGCATCGAGCTCGACGTCGCGGCACCGCTGCTGTGCGCGGGCATCACGCTCTACTCGCCGATCGACCGGTGGGGTGTCGGACCCGGCACGAAGGTCGCGGTCGTCGGCCTCGGCGGCCTCGGCCACATGGGCGTGCAGCTCTCCGCCGCGAAGGGCGCCGACGTCACCGTGCTGTCGCGCTCGCTCGCGAAGGCCGACCTCGCCGCCGAGCTCGGCGCCGCGCGCACCGTCGCCACCGGCGACGAGGACTGGGCGGCGGCCCACAAGGGCGAGTTCGACCTCATCCTCAACACCGTGAGCGCCGATCTCGACCTGGGCGACTACCTCTCGACCCTGAAGCCCCACGGCGCGATGGTGAACGTGGGCCTGCCGCCCGCGCCGCAGCAGATCTCGTTCGGCTCGCTCATCATCGGCGGCAAGGTGCTGGCCGGCTCGAACATCGGCGGCATCCGGCAGACGCAGGAGATGCTCGACTTCTGCGCCGAGCACGGCATCGGCGCGATCATCGAGCGGATCGGCGTCGACGACGTGGATGCCGCCTACGACCGGGTGGTGGACGGCGACGTGCGCTTCCGCTTCGTGATCGACACGGCGACCTTCCCGGACGCCGCTCGCTGAGCGAGCAGCTGCCGGCGGAGCCGGCCGCCCCTCACGCTGATCGAGCAGCTGCCGGCGGAGCCGGCCGCGTATCGAGATCGGTCCGGGTCGTCTCGATACGCGGCGCCTGCGGCGCTGCTATCGACGAGCGGGTGGGCGGGGCCGCCCCCTCACGCTGATCGAGCTAGCTGCCGGCGGAGCCGGCCGCGTATCGAGATCGGGGACCGCTGTCGCCTCGATACGCGGCCTGCGGCTGCTGGGCGCGGCCCCTACGCCCAGCCGAGCTCGTGCAGCTGCTCGTCGTCGATCCCGTAGAAGTGCGCGATCTCGTGCACGATCGTCGTGCGCACCTCGGCGCGCAGCTCGTCGATCGTCTCGGCCGTCTCGAGGTGCGGCAGCCGATAGACCATGATGCGGTCGGGCAGCTCGCCGAAGCCGTACTGGCCGCGATCGGTGATCGCGACGCCCTCGTAGATGCCGAGCAGGTCCTCCTCGGGGTGCTCGTCCTCGACCAGGAACACGACGTTGTCGAGCCCCTCGACCATCTCGTCCGGCAGCGCGTCGAGCACCTCGGTGACGAGCGCCTCGAACGCGTCGGGGTCCAGCTGCAGCATGCGCCCTCCGGTGTGCACGATCATCGCGAGCCTACCGGCGGGCCCGGCAGCCTGGCCCGCCGATAGGCTCGAGAGCACCATGAGCATCCCCGGACGCACGACCCGCCCCCCGCGCCCGCAGCACGTCATGGAGGTCCTCCGCAGCGAGCGGATCGCCCCCAGTCTCGTGCGCGTCTGGATCGGCGGGCCGGGCTTCGGCACGTTCGTGGCGAACGACTGGACGGACGCGTACGTCAAGATCCACTTCGCGAAGCCCGAGCTCGGCCTCGAGCCGCCGTACGACCTCGCCGTGCTCCGCGAGACGCTCGCGCCCGACGACCTGCCTGTGACTCGCACCTACACCGTGCGCGCGATCGCACCCGACGCGATCGCGCTCGACTTCGTCGTGCACGGCGATCGAGGGCGTCGCGGGCCCGTGGGCTGCCGCCGTCCAGCCGGGAGCGCGCGTCGTCTTCAGCGGCCCGGGCGGCGCCTTCGTCGCCCGATGCCACCGCCGATTGGCACCTCTTCGTCGGCGACGAGTCGGCGCTGCCGGCGATCGCACGCGCGCTCGAGGCGCTGCCTGCGACGGCGACGGGCATCGCGGTGCTCGAGGTGCAGGATGCGTCGGAGGAGATCGCGCTGCGCCACCCGGGCGGTGTCGACGTGCGCTGGCTGCACCGCGGCACACCGAGCGAGGCGTCGACCGGCCTGCTCGCCGCGACCGTCGCCGCGCTCGACTGGCCGGAGGGCCGCGTGCAGGTCTTCGCGCACGGCGAGCGCGAGTCGATGAAGGCGATGCGCGAGGAGCTCTTCGTGCACCGCGGGCTCGACCGCGCGCAGGTGTCGCTCTCGGGCTACTGGGCGCTCGGCCGCACCGAGGACCGGTTCCAGGCCGAGAAGCGCGAGCCCATCGGGCAGATCCTGCCGCGCGACTGACGCGCGAGCCCCCATCCGCGCCAGGATGGTCGCATGGGCGACGACGCGATGGAGACGGCGATCCTCGAGCTGCTGGCCGCGCGCAGGGAGGGCGCGACGATCTGCCCGAGCGATGCGGCGCGGCACGTCTTCGGCGACGACCCGGATGACTGGCGGCCGCGCATGGACGACGCGCGTGCCGCCGCCGCGCGGCTCGCGGGCCGCGGCGAGGTCGTCATCACCCAGAAGGGCGAGCCGACGGATCCCGCGCTCGCGCGCGGGCCCATCCGCATCCGCCGCACGGGCACCGAGACGCCCGACTGACGAGCGAAGGCCCGGAGGAGATCCTCCGGGCCTTCATCTGGGTGCCTGGGTAGCACGTTCGGCAACTCCTCCCCGAAGACAAAGACCCTAGGTCAACCGCATGAATCGTGGGGTCTACGAGGTCTCGCGGCGTCCCCAGATGAGCGCTCCGAGGGACGATCGGGGGCCCGCCGTGAGGACTGTCGAGACGGCTCAAACTTTTCTGACCGCTGCTGAGGTGGACGCTCTCGTCGGCGACTACCTGGCCGGGATGGGCGTCAAGCAGCTCGCCGAGCGGTACGGAATTCACCGTGCCACGGTGTTCGCCCACCTCCGCCGCCGGAACGTGCCGAGTCGTCGACCGGGGCTGGGCCTCGACGAGAAGGCGGAGGCCGTGCGGCTCACGCGGGCGGGTGTCTCGATGCGAGCGATCGGTCGCCGGATGGGCGTCGACCGCAAGGCAGTGCGAGCGGCGCTGGTCGAGGCTGGGCTCATCGTGGACGACGCCAGCGACGGTTCATAACGCACCTCCGCGCCGCTGATCCCGCGGGGCTGTCGGCGCACGCCGTCGGTGACGAACGCCGAGAGGAACCGACGATGTCGAGCTTGAGTCAGCTGGCGACCGACGAACGAACCGCAAACGGCGTCGATCGTCCTTACCCTGCTGGCCATCGCGACCTACTCGATCGCATGGCCGATGTCAGAGTCCTCGTCAGCGACGTGCCACCCGGTGCTGGCACGCGCATAGGAGCGGCAGAGAACCGGGGACGGTTCACCCACCGTCCTCACCCTTCGGGTGCTGCGTCCTCACCCTTCGGGTGCTGCTGGTCGTGCCGCCCGAGCTGGACAGAAAGCTGAGTGACTGACATTGCGAGCGGCACCGCGGTGATTGCGGCCCCCGCGAAGATCAGCCACTTGGTCACCGAGTTCTCAACGAAGAAGAGCATCGCCGAGGCGACGACGACGGCAGCGGCGAGAAGCACCATGCTGAGAATGAGCCGGCGGCGCAGCTCGCGTTTTGAGTCGTTCATCCGCATTCCCGAACCACCGCTCCGACGCTTCCAACGAAGCCTGTGATCGAGACGATATACCCCATCGCAGCCCAAGGTGCCCCGGCTACCGTCAGCGCGACCGAGGTGAGCGCCACCGGCGAGGAATCATGGCAGTGGCGTCGGATCCGCGCGGACAGATGAGCGATCGAGATCACTAAGGCGTCGCCGTCAACCCGGTGGCGGCAATGAGCAGCCACTTCGAAGGTGAGTAAGGAGCAAGGCAACTACGGCGATGACCACGTTCACACTGAGCAACAGCAGCTCAAGAAGAACGCGGAGTCGCATCCTGCGCTTCTCATCGATCGTCCGCACCGTCTGTTCCCAGTCGAGCGCCACGCCGTCACTCCTTGGGGCCACGCCGCGTTACTTCGATCAGCCTGACCGCGGTGAGGACCATGAAGATGCCCGTGAACGAGCAGGTGAGGACTTTCGCGACAGGATCGTCATTGAAGAAGAGAAACGCGCTGAATACCGCGGTGAAGACGACGAGTGAAAACGTCAGGAAAACCGGCGAGTTGGCGGGCTTCATGCGGCTACCCCCTCATACATTGCACGAGTGCCGACCCTACTCCGTAAACGGTAGCGCCAGTGCCCAGGATGATTGCGAGCGTATACAGCGTGGCTCTCGCCACCGAGACCCCGACCAGCGATGATGGAAAGCCGATCAGGCTTATGATCATCACCGCCAGCCCGACGCCTGCCCAGAACATCGCGGTTGCGCACTGACTGTCGGTTGCTCGGCCGGTGGGGTCGGCGTTGTTGATGGGGTCGCACCCTGCGTAGGCGTACCGGTTGGCGTTGGCGGGGTCGAGGGGCGCGTCGAGGGTGTCTTGCTGGGTCCAGCGGCCGATGGTGGGGTTGTACCAGCGGTTGCCGTAGTGGACCCAGCCGGTGGCGCGGTCCTGGGTGCCGCCCTTGAAGAGCAACGGGTTCTGCACGGCCCCGTTGCCGGTGCCGCCTGCGGTGAGGACGGCGACGCCGTATGGGTCGTACTCGTGGGCGTATGCGGCGGAGGCGAAGTCGGTGAGCATGGCGACGGGGCTGCCGAGGCCGTCGTAGACGTAGAGCGTCTGGATGCCGGCGGAGGTGCGGAGCATGAGGGGTTCGCCCGTGACGGGGTCGTTCTCGATGTAGGCGGTGTTGCCGCCTTCCTTGACCTGCTCGATGACGGGCTGGCCGACCTGGTTGGTGCGGCCGTAGACGAGCTGGTAGGTGGAGCCGGCGCTCTGCTGCTGGAGGACTTCGACCTGGCTGGTGCCGGCGTACTTGTAGGTGTGGTTGCCGTCGCCGTTGCCGTTGGCGACGTTCGTCATCTGCTCGGCGCCGTTGTACGTGTACGTGCCTGCGGGATCGGCGGTGAGGTTGCCGGTGCCGTCGAACGTGTAGC
Organism: uncultured Actinomycetota bacterium; assembly: GCA_963803465.1. Lineage (GTDB taxonomy): Bacteria > Actinomycetota > Actinomycetes > Actinomycetales > Microbacteriaceae > Agrococcus. Next base: position 25,258 of record CAWDMS010000004.1, on the reverse strand, counting down.
CGGCGGTGGTGACCTGGTTGGCCGCGTTGAAGCTGAGCGACTGCGATGACGAGGAACCGCCGGTCACGGTCGCCGTCAGCCGGTTGCCGCGCGCGTCGTACGTGTACGTGTAGGTGCTCGGGGCTGTGCCGCCGGTCTGCGTGGCGGTCAGGAGGCGCCCGCCGCCGTCGTACGTGTAGGCGGTGACCTGGCCGGTGAGGTTGTCGCGCTGCCACTGCAGCTTCGAGCGGTCGGTGCCCGGCGCGGTGGAGCAGGTCGGGGCGGCGCTGCCGGCGTTGAAGCAGTAGGTCGTGTCGAACACGACCGTCGTCGCCTGCGTGCTGCCGTCCCGGGTCTCGCCGATCGAGCGGGAGACTCGCCCGGAGGTGTCGTAGTCCTGGTGCGTGTGTGCCGTCCACCAGGTGTGGGCCGCGTCGGACTGCAGCCACGTGTCGGTGCGCCTGCCCTGGTCGTCGGTGCCGAGCACGAGGGTCTGCGTGCCGGCGTCCTTCGCGTAGACGATCTTCGTCGGCACGCCGGAGTCATCGAAAAAGTTGACGGTGGTGCCCCGGGTGTCGGTGACCCTGGTGAGGTTCGAGGACCGGTCGTAGCCGTAGGCGATGGTGCCACCGGCGAAGGTGTTGCCGCGGGAGGTGAGCCGGCCGAGCTGGTCGTAGCCGTAGGTGGTCGTGCCGTTCCCGTCAACTCGTGTGCTCGGCAGTCCGGTGTGCGTGTACGTGTTCGTGACGGTCGGGGTGCCGTCGGAGAACGCGGTCGAGAGCAGCCGGTCGAGCTTGTCGTAGCTGTAGGTGACGGTGACGCCGCGGCCGTTGGTCGCGGTGCGGACCCGCCCGAAGTCGTCGTAGGTGAACGCGCGCGCGCCGAGCGACGACCCGGTCACGGGAGTCACCGACGTCAGCTGCCGGTTCGTGTTGTACCCGTAGACCGTCCGGTTCGTGCCGTTCCCGGGCGCGAGCGCGGTCGCGACGGTGCCGTTCGCGTTGTAGGTGAGGGTCGCGGTGGCGGCGAGCGCGTTCGAGCTCGTCAGCGCGTTCCCCGACCCGTTGTAGGTGTACGTCGAGCTGTTCCCCGCGTCGTCCGTTGTCGACGACGGCAGATGGCTGGTGGCTGCGGCGGTGTTCGCGTACGCCGCCGACCTGGTCGCGCCTCCTGGGCCAGCGAGCGACGTCAGCGAGTCGCCACCGTTGGCGCCGTAGGTGGCGGTGGTCGTGCCTGCCGTGGCACCAGCGCCGCTGGTGGAGGTGGCGACGTCAGCGTTCGGCGTGTAGGTCGCCGCGCGCTGCCGGCCCAGCTCGTCGGTGACGCCGGTGACGAGCCTGCTCGAGGACGCGATCGCGTAGGTGACGCGCGGCACGGATGCGACGGGGGAGGACTGGTTCGTGTTCGGCCGCGCGAGCAGCGTCTGGGTCGTGGACGGGTAGGCGAGGCGCGTGTCGCTCGTGCCGGGCGATCCGGGCGAGGTGTTCGACTGCGACACCCGCAGGACCCGGTTCGTGGTCGCCTGGTACTCGAACGAGATCGTGGCGCCGGTGGGACCGGTGATGGACGTGAGCAGCTGCCCGGAGTAGGCGAAGGTCGTGGATCGGCCCATGGCGTCGACCATCGACGTCAGGTTCGAGCTCGCGTCCTTCGTCCACGTCACCTGCCGGCTGGACGCGCCCGACGTCTGCGTGGCGGTCAGCTGCCCCCCGTAGGGCCCGGGGTAGTCGAGCGTCGCGGTGCGGGCGGCGATCGGGCCAGCAGAAGAGACGACGGCGCTCGGGATGCCCGGCGAGGAGTAGCTGATCGTCGTCGTGTTGCCGTTGCGGTCCGTGATCGAGATCGGGTGCCCGTCAGCGTTGAACGTGGCGACCTGCCGCGACTCGCGCTCGGTGAGGGTGTAGTTGCCGCTCGAGAGCGCGAGGTCGGCCTTCGCGCCGGCCGGCGAGACGAAGGCGCCCGGGGTGGTGGTCGAGGGAGTGAACTGCCAGGTCGCGCCGGAGCCGTCGGTGTAGATCACGGCGCCGGATGCGCCCGCCGCCAGCCAGCCGACACCCCCGACGCTCAACGTCCATCGGTTCGCGGCCGACGTCGACGTCGAACCGAGCGTCGCCCTGAGCGAGTTGTAGGTGCGTCCGATCTCGACCTGACCGTTCACGCCGACGAGGGACAGGCTGGAGGTGGACACCCGGAGGTTGCCCGTGCCGACGTCGACAGATGCGGTCACGCGATCCGAGACAGCGAAGCCCAGCTCCGTCGCCCCGGGACGATCACCCGTCGTCTGGCTCGACGTAGGAGCGACCGGCAGAGCCGCGTTCGCCGGTGCTGCGACCGCCGTGATCAGTCCCAGGGTGAGGGCCGTCGTGGCGAGGACAGAGACGAGAGAACGACCCTTTCGCATGGCGCATCCTTGCTGCCTCGGTCGTCTTTCGCGACCGATAGCCAGAACGTAAGCGAGGAACCATCACGAGCGCAACACCTTTCTCGAACAATGTTCGCCTCCGCGATGCGAGCGGTACTCCACCATGGGCAGGAGCGAGCCATCCAGGCGCAGGCTGGTCACCGGATGGCCAGCCACGAGCGAGCGCCGCGCGCCTCGCGGCGGCTTAGTCATTCGGTTCTCACAGGAAGTCCTTGTGGAGGAAGACTCACTTCGCTTAGTGTTCGGCACACGCCGTTCTTTCGGGCGTTGGCAGCCGAGCTCGAGGAGAGCCATGAAGCTCCGCGTACTAGTCACCATGACGGCGTTGATGCTTGGGGTGGGAGCCGCCTCAGTGCAAGCAGCGCCGCCTCCGCTCGAAAGTCCCGCAGTGCAAGCTGAGACAGCAAGCACGGTTGAGCCGCAGGCAGGGGCCCGTTCAACGGGGTCGGCGGCCGGCGACATTGAGATGTGCCTGGTGAGGAATGCGATCGTGCCGATCGATGAACAGAACATCGGTGCGGAAACTCCGGACTTTGCGGTCTTCGAGTACGCGCTCAGGTCTCTTCAATATGGGCTCCTCACCCACCACTCCGACTCCATCGCGGCAGTCGATCGCACGCTGGACGAGAGTGGCGCGATGACGGGGTTGACGGTGTCGGTGCCTCGGGGTGCCCAGCTCGACGTTCTAGGGATGGTGCGGGAGGCGATCGTCTCGCTGCCGAGGGCGTATGCGGCTGTCGCCGGCGTCGCGAAGATCGAAGTTCGAGAGAGCGAGACGTCAGCCACGTTCGCGGACTTGTGCGCGGGTATGCAGCAGATTATGGACCGTACGGAGCTCGGCGGCGACCTCACGTACGTGGGCATCGATCCAGCGGCCGGACGGCTCGAAGTCGGCTCTCTCGGCTCGCCATCCGGTGCGGTGGCTGAGGTTCGCGAAGCACTCGGGGGTGCGCTCGAAGTCCGGGAAGACACGCGACAGGTCCCCGCGGCCGCGCATCGAAGCAACGACACCAACGGTTACAGCGCCGGGGCCGGCATCGACGTGGCTTACGGCTGGCCTTGCACTGCCGGGTTCGCCGCCGTTACGGGGTCCGGTCAGCGCTACCTGATCTCGGCAGGACATTGCGCTCACCCCGACACCGCTAACGGGCAACTCGTTCGGAATGGCACGGATCCGGCTCTCTGCCCGGGCGCGTCGGCATTGCAAACCATAGGCAATACCTCGTCGAACATCCTCGGGACACACGCCATCGACGCCCTGGCAATCATGACTCCATCGGCGGACGGCAAGATGTGGGTCGGCGGCGGGTGCTTCGGCAGCGGTGAGATGCGGGTAGCCTTCGTTGGCTCGTCCGGCGCTGGTGCCACGGTTGGGTTGTCAGGTGCGCGCCTGGGGCAGCAGAACGGTACGGTCACGAGCAGCACCACGGGTTGCCATGACTTCGGATACTGGGCCTGCGCCATCTACGTCGCCAACTCGCAGAACGGCACGTACAATTGCCGCGCCGGAGACAGCGGCGGGCCCGCGTTCGGCTACTACACGAGCACGGCCGTCGCGGCTGCGGGCATCATCTCCGCTTACAACAACGTTCCTCCGCCGTATCGGTGTTCCTACACAGACATGGGCACGATCCTGTACACCTACGGCGGCACGCTCTTCACTCCGAAGCCGCTGTAGTGAAGAGAGCATCCGCAACCTGCGCAGTCGCCGCCCTCTTGACGCTGGCATTGTCGGCCTGCACGAGCCCGGGAGCTGCGACTCCTACGCCCAGCACGGCGGCATCACCATCCAACGCCGAGTCGACGGCGCCAGCGGCCGAGTCGCCGTCCCCCTCGGTTGAGGCGCCGAGCTCAGCGATTGCCGCCCTGGTGCTTCCGCCTGAGGGATTCCCGGTCGATGGCTGGGAGCCGATCGAGAGAGACACGGGAGGGGACTTCCCCAGGACCGCAGAGGCGTGCGCGCTCGCCGTCGAGCCGCTGCTCGGGGACGTCGACCTCGAGCGCGATGGCGAAGACGGCACCCGAGCCGGTCAGGTCTACTCAACCTCGCCAGCCACCTCGCCCCTGACGGTCGCGACGATCATGGTCTATCAGTCCGAGACGGCAGTCGACGGAGTGAACGCGGCGCAAGAAGCCGTCAGCGCGTGCCCTCTCGACGTTGTCGGCCCGTCGAACCCGTATGGTCCGGTCACGTTGCTCGCGCCCGCCGCGCAGATCGAAGCCGGCGACGCTTCGTTCTGCGCCTCTGCGTCGGTTGATCACTTCCAGTACGGTCCGATGCTCGAGACCTCGTGCTGGGCCGCTGCGGATGGCCACCGGTTGGAGGTGCTGGTCTCGGCGCCCGAGAGCGCTCCCGTGCCGGCCGAGGCCATGCAAGCGATCGTCGATGCCGCCGCCGATCAAGCGTTTGCAAACTGACCGGATGACGGCCGATCGCCCCGCCCCTCTTCGGAGGTGGCGGGGCGCTTCGCATCGCACTTAGCCTCAGCGCTACGGGCGCGGTGACCGCGACAACTTTAAGGCATGGTGGGAAGCGAATCTGCCGCCGGACGTGCGTCGACACTGGCGGTGACCCATAGCGAATACGCAGACGGTGGAAATCGGACGAGGCATCCCTACGAACGCTGTTGTGCGCGGCGCTTCTTGACGCGGGCTGCCGAGATCGACATGCGAATGATGTAGAGGACGGCAACTGCTGCGGGGATGAGTAGCTGGAGCAAGAGTTGATCGACGCGCCAGATGACGAGACCGATGACGGCGGCGAGCACGATGATCCCGATGCGGGCTTCGCGGGCGGGCGTTGGCGCGATCATCGGATTGACGAGATCAAGCAAGATCTTGGACATGTTGGGGTAGCTCCTTAGCGGTCTGTGGTGAGGCTTCACCGGCGGTTTGTCGATTCAGCAGTGGTTGGTCTCAGTGACGGGGAGTTCGTCGACGCGGGGGAGTCCGCGCGCAAGGCGGACCGGCCAGAACTCCTGCGGATGATCCACTACGTCACCAAGCACAAAACCAACTACTGCATCGTCCACAAGGTCGACCGGCTCGCCCGCAACCGTGCCGACGATGTGACCATCCATCTGGCACTCAAGGACGCGGGCGTCACGCTCGTGTCGGCGACCGAGAACATCGACGAGACGCCCTCGGGGATGCTGCTGCACGGGATCATGTCCTCGATCGCTGAGTTCTATTCACGCAACCTCGCCACGGAGGTCGTCAAGGGTTTGTCGCAGAAGGCAGCGCAGGGCGGCACAGGGACGAAGGCACCCATCGGCTACCGCAACGTCGGCGTGCGAGACGAGTTCGGACGGGAAGTCCGCACCGTCGAGACCGACGGTGAACGAGCGCCGCTGGTCCGGTGGGCGTTCCAAGTGTTCGCTTCCGGCGACTGGACGACAAGCCAGCTCCACCAAGAGCTCGTGGCGCGCGGACTGACCAGTGCGGCGACGCCACGACGCCCATCGCGGCCCATCGCCAAGTCATCTGTGCACCGGATGCTGACGAACCCCTACTACAAGGGCAGCGTGCGGTACCAGGGCGTCACCTACGCCGGAGTGCACGAGGCGATCGTCCCGAACGAGGTGTGGGACCAGGTTCAGACCGTGCTCGGCACTCACCGGTCGGCGGCGGACGCGACCCAGGTGCATGAGCACTACCTGAAGGGGACAGTGTTCTGCGGGCAGTGCGGGTCGCGCTTGCTGGTATGCAACGCGAAGAGCAGCCAGGGCACGATCTACCCGTACTTCGTGTGCGCGAGTCGGCATGGGGGCAGCGGCGACTGCACTCGGCAGGCCATGCTGATCGAGCACGTCGAGCGGCTCGTCGAGCGCTTCTACGCACGGGTCCAGATCAGTTCCGAGACGATGCAGGCACTGTCGTCGATGCTGCATGCCAAGTTCGACCAGATGATGTCCGAGGGAGCAGCCGAGCTGGCCGACCTTGCGACGCGCAGGACGCAGCTGGAAGGCGAACAGCAGAAGCTGCTCCAGGCCCACTACGCTGGCGCGATTCCTCTCGATCTCCTCAAGAAGGAACAGGACCGGATCACGGCCTCGCTGGAGACGATCGCTCACCGGATCGCCGCGCACCACGGTCACTACGCGGAGGCGCGCGCGAATCTCGATGACTCGCTGGAGCTGCTGTCCAACGTCGCCGACATCTATGCCAACGCCGACGACGCGAACCGCCGGCTGTGCAACCAGGCGCTGTTCAAGGCGATCTACGTCGACGAGGACAACGACGTGCGCGTCGGGTACCGGACTCCATACGACGGACTGAGCGACGCCGACTTGCAGGCCGACGCTCTCACCTGGGCCGCCGAGGCAAAGAGAGAGGGCCAGGTGCGAACTTCCTCCAAGGGTGGTCCCTTGGTCGAAAGTTCACACCTGACCCGTCTGGGGTGAGTAACGGGACTTGAACCCGCGACATCCGCCACCACAAGGCGGCGCTCTACCAACTGAGCTATACCCACCATGTGCGCGCGAAGCGCAACCAGGAAAGTGTACGACATCCGTGGCCGGATCGCCGCATCGGCGGGTCACTCCGGCTGGAGCGCCCCGAAGCCGTCCGAGACCTCGCGCGAGATCGCCTGCAGCTCCTCGCTCGAGCGGCCGGGCGCATCCGTGAAGACCGCACGCCGGTAGTAGCGCAGCTCGCGGATCGACTCGAGGATGTCGGCGAGCGCGCGGTGCCCGCCGGCCTTCTCGGGCGACTGGAAGTACGCGCGCGGGAACCAGCGGCGCGAGAGCTCCTTGATGCTCGACACGTCGATCGAGCGGTAGTGCAGGAAGCCGTCGAGGACGGGCATGTACTTCGCGATGAACATGCGGTCGGTGCCGATCGTGTTGCCGGCCAGCGGCGCCGACCGCTCGAGCGGCACGAAGCGCTGCACGTACTCGAGCACCTCGAGCTCCGCCTCGGCGAGCGAGACGCCGTGCTCGAGCTCGGCGTCGAGCCCGCTCGTCGCGTGCATCGTGCGCACGAAGTCGCCCATCTGCGCGAGCGCCGCGTCGGAGGGCTTGATGACGATCTGCAGCCCGGGGTCGAGCACCTCGAGCTCGAAGTCGGTGACGACCACCGCCACCTCGACGAGCTCATCGACCGACGGGTCGAGTCCCGTCATCTCGCAGTCGATCCAGACGATCCGATCAGCAGCAGCCACGGCCCGAGTGTACGCGGCGTCACCGGGCTCAGCCGAGCGCGGCGAAGAGCTCGTCGGCGTCGACGTCGGCGAAGGTGCCGATTGTGCGCTCAGCGGGCAAGGGCGATGCGGTGAGCTGCGTCGTGAGGAACCAGAGCCGGGCGCCGGCGGCGACGGCGGAGCGCGCGCCGCTGCTCGAGTCCTCGAAGGCGATGCACGCGGATGCGTCGGCCCCGAGCCGCGCGATCGCGGACGCGTACGGCTCGGGATCGGGCTTCGAGCGCTCCACGTCGTCGGCGGCGATCGCGAAGCGGAGCGCGCCCTCGGGCGCCGCGGCGAGCAGTGCCCGCGCGTTCTCTGCCGTCGCGTTGGTGATGAGCGCTGCGGGGATCCCGGCCGCGGCGACGCGCTCGAGCAGGGCGAGGCTGCCCGGCAGCCACGGGACGTCGTCGCGCACTCGCGCGGCGACGGCGCCCGCGACGGTCGCGATGATCGTCGCGGCGTCGAGCGTCACGCCGCGCTCGCGCATCCGCTCGGCCCACTCGACCATCGGCCGGCCGGTCGTCCAGTGCGCGTCCTCGGCCGTCCATTCGATGCGGTGCTGCTTCGCGAAGGCGCGCATCTCGTCGTGCCACATGGGCTCCGAGTCGATGAGCGTGCCGTCCATGTCGAACAAGAGCGCACCCGTCATGGCTCCAGCCTGCCACGGTGCCGTCTGGCTTCGCGGCGCGACCGCCGTCACCAGCGGAAGCGCGTCACGTCCTTTGGGAATTCGAACCAGGCCAGCACGCGCTCGGGCGTGATGACCCGCAGCCCGCCTCCGTCGGCACCCGACCACGCGTCGGCCGCCGGGGCGTAGCCGTCGTCGGCATACTTGCCGAACGCCGCCGACAGCCGTGCGCCGAGGTCGTCCGCGTCGGCACGCGCGGCGAGCGACCTGCCTTCGACGATGACGACCTCGGTGCCGCTCTCGAGCGTGAGCGTGACGGCGGGGTTGCGTTCCGCGTTCAGCGCGTGCCGCGTGGTCGGGGCGCCGTCGTACCAGAACCGGCCGTCGACCCACACGCCCCAGCGGGGGATGCTGTGGGGACGACCGTCGGGACGCACCGACGCGAGCCAGTAGTGCTTCGACGCGACGAGTCGCGCCTCGACCTCGCTCCAGTCGAGCAGCCCCTCGTCGTCCGCCGGCAGGCCGTAGCCGTCCGGCAGTCGGGGGCGGTCTCGCCGGGGCTGCGGCAGGTGCTGCGCCTCCATGGGCAGCACGCTAGCGCCGGTCGCGGCCGTCCGCGAGGCCCGGGGGAGGGTCGCCCAGCAGCCTCTCGTAGAATCGAGCCTGCCGCCCCCGTAGCTCAGCGGATAGAGCAGAGGCCTTCTAATCCTTTTGTCGCAGGTTCGATTCCTGCCGGGGGCACATGTCATCGATCCCGCTCCTCGCCCAGTCCATCCCCGACACCGGCGAGCTCACCGGTGTCGCCGGCTGGGCCGTCGGCCTCATGGAAGCGGTCGGTGCTCCCGGCGCGGGGCTCGCGATCGCCGCGGAGAACCTGTTCCCGCCCATCCCGAGCGAGGTCATCCTGCCGCTCGCTGGGCTCACCGCCGCAGCGGGCGGGTTCACGCTGCTCGAGGCGATCCTGTGGACGACCGCGGGCTCGGTGGTCGGTGCGCTGCTGCTCTACTCGCTCGGCCGCGTGCTGGGCCACGAGCGGCTCGCCCGCATCGCGTCGAAGATGCCGCTCGTGCGCGCGAGCGACATCGACAAGACGACCGCCTGGTTCGCCAAGCACGGCTGGAAGACGGTGTTCTTCGGTCGCTTCCTGCCCATCTTCCGCAGCCTCATCTCTATTCCGGCCGGCATCGAGCGGATGCCGGTGCCGCTCTTCCTCGGCCTCACCGCGGTCGGCTCGGCGATCTGGAACACGCTCTTCATCATGATCGGCTACACGCTGGGCCAGAACTGGCACGTCATCGAGCCGTACATGGACACGCTCCAGTGGATCGTGATCGGCGCGGTGATCGTCATGATCGCCTGGTGGGTCGCGCGCCGCATGCTGCTGAACCGCCGCGAGGGAAAGCACCTGCTGCACGGCGAGTGACGGCACCGAGAAGCCCGTCGCTGGATCGGGAATGGATGTCGGCCCGACGCGGTTCTCTCTCGTCGGACTTGCTCGTTCGATTCTGAACGACTCCTTCGACCGAAAGGCACCCATGCTGCAGAACATCCCCGGCTACCAGCCCGGCACCTACGTCATCGACGGCTCGCACTCGAACGTCACCTTCTCCGTGCGCCACATGATGGTCGCGAAGGTCCGCGGCGAGATCGAGGGCCTCGAGGGCACGATCGTGCTCGGCGAGCAGCCCGAGGCCTCGACGATCACCGCGACCGTCGACCCGTCGACGATCAACACGAAGAACGCCGACCGCGACGCGCACCTGCGCTCGGCCGACTTCTTCTCGACCGACGAGCACCCGATGTGGACCTTCCAGTCGACCGGTGCCCGCGTCGACGGCAGCGACCTGTACATCGATGGCGACCTGCAGCTGCGCGGCGTCACCAAGCCCGTCGCGCTGCTCGTCGAGTTCGGCGGCATCGGCCCGGACACGTGGGGCAACACCCGCGCCGGCGCCTCCGCCCGCACGCGCGTGAAGCGCAGCGACTTCGGCATCACCTGGAACGTCGCCATCGAGTCGGGCGGCGTCATGCTCTCGGACGACATCGACATCGAGATCGAGATCTCCGCGATCCAGCAGGCGCCCGTCGCGGCCTGACCGGATCTTCGCGGGCGGGGTCGGGGCGTCAGCCCCGGCCCCGCTTCGCTGTCTCCGGGAGGGGCAGGTGCGCCTACTACGGTCCGGTGAAGCAGGCGAGCGCGTCGGCGAGCGCCCAGCCGCCGCCGATCGGGATCATCGCGGTGCCGCCGGGCAGCAGCCGACGTGCCTCGAAGACCGTGCCGCCGGCGCCGTCGACGCGCGCGATGTACCCGAGCGCGAGGCCGGATGCGCTGACGACGCGCCAGAGGTCGTCGCGCACGCGGCGGGTGGCGACGCCTGCCGCCTGCGGCGCCGTGCGCCGCTGGGTGCTGGACATGATGGCCATGGCCGCTCCTCTCCCTCGACTGCACGCTACGACCGGCCACCCACACGCATGCGCGCGTCCGCGCGCATGGGGGAGCCACAGGTGCGGCGGCTAGGGTCGAGGCATGCAAGAGATCGTGCTCGCCGGTGGTTGCTTCTGGTGCTTGGACGCCGCGTACCGCGTCGTCGACGGCGTGGAGGAGGTCGTCTCCGGCTACACCGGCGGCGACGTCGCCCACCCGGACTACGAGGCGGTGTGCACCGGCAGGACCGGCCATGCCGAGGCCGTGAAGGTCGTCTACGACGAGTCGCGCGTGCCCACAGAGGTGGTGCTCGACATGTTCTTCACGATGCACGACCCGCGCCAGCTCAACCGGCAGGGCAACGACGTCGGCACGCAGTACCGATCCGCCATGTTCTACCGCGACGACGCCGAGCGCGAGCGCTTCGAGACGGCGATCGCGCGCGCGGGCGAGTGGTGGCCGGGCGAGATCGTCACGACGCTCGAGCCGCTCGGCGAGTTCTACGACGCCGAGGAGGAGCACCAGGACTTCTTCGCGAAGAACCCGACGCAGGGCTACTGCCTCGCCGTCGCGGCGCCGAAGGTCAACAAGATCCGCGCGGGCTTCGCGGAGTATCTGCGCGCCTGACGCGCTCCGCCGGGTCGGTCCCGACCGCGCCGTTCTCCACAGGGCAGCCGGAGCGCGGCACGCACGGCCGCGCGCCCGGTGCATCCTCCGTGGCATGAACGAAGATGTCATCACCGTCGTCGGGCGCCTCGGCGGCGACCCGACGCTGAAGCCCGTCCACGGCGACCGCGTCGCCGAGTTCCGCCTCGCGAGCACGTCGCGGCGGAAGGACGGCGAGACCTGGGTCGACGTCCACACGAACTGGTTCTCGGTCGAGGCGTGGGGCGACTTCGCTGCGCACGTCGTCGCGTCGCTGCGGAAGGGCGATCTCGTCGTGGTGCTGGGCAGGCTCAAGGTCGAGGACTGGGAGTCGGGGGAGCGCCGCGGGACGAGCGTGAAGCTCCGCGCCGACCACATCGGCCCCACGCTGCGCGCCGGTGCGGTCGCGAAGGATCGGCGCGCACCGCAGGCGGATGCGCCCGCGCCCGCCGCCGTCCCGAACCCGCGGAGCCTGCGTGGGCGACGGCCGAGCCGGTCGAGGCATCGCCCGAGCCGGTGCTGCAGGGCGCGGGCCGCGAGGCGTGGACCGCGCCGCTCGCGGAGGGCGACCCGCCCTTCTGACGCCCTGTAGGCTGGAGCCGTCCGATCCGGCTCGAGGAGGCTGCGTGCGTCGATCCGCGGCCTCCGCGCTGCTCGACCGCGGTGCTCTTCGCGCTGCGCGCCGTGCTCGCCGGCTGCGCGCCCGCACCGGCCCCCGGTCCGAGCGCGTCAGCAAGCGCGCCGCCGACCGCCAGCACCGAGCACCGAGACGGCGAGCCGCCGATCCCGAGCTCGACGCGTTCCTCGCGGCGATCGCGGGGCACGCGCCGACCGACCCGGACGCGCTCGTCGCCGCGGTCGTGGCGGCCGGCTTCCCGCGCGACGCGATCGAGCGCACCCGCGAGGTCGACTCGCTCGGCGCGCCGGTCACGCTCCTCCAGATCGCGGTGCTCGACGGCGACAGCTGCATCGTCGGCCAGGTGGGCGACGGCGAGCCGATGGCCATCCGCGCGGCGCCGCTCGGCGGCGGCCGGTGCCTGGTCGGGGAGATCGTCACCGTAGACTGAGGGCATGGCCGAATACATCTTCTCGATGGTGCGCGCCCGCAAGACTGTGGGCGACAAGGTGATCCTCGACGACGTCACGACGGCGGTGATCCCGGGCGCCAAGATCGGCGTCGTGGGGCCCAACGGCGCGGGCAAGTCGACGATCCTCAAGATCATCGCCGGCCTCGACACGCCGTCGAACGGCGAGGCGAAGCTGACCCCCGGGTACTCCGTCGGCATCCTCATGCAGGAGCCGGAGCTCGACGAGTCGAAGACGGTGCTCGAGAACGTCCAGGAGGCGTTCGGCCACCTGACGGCGAAGCTCACGCGCTTCAACGAGATCTCCGCCGAGATGGCGAACCCCGACGCCGACTTCGACGCGCTGATGAGCGAGATGGGCTCGCTGCAGGAGGAGATCGACGCCGCCGACGCGTGGGACCTCGACTCGCAGCTCGAGCAGGCGATGGACGCGCTGCGCTGCCCGCCCGGCGACTGGCCCGTCACGAACCTCTCCGGTGGTGAGCGCCGCCGCGTCGCGCTCTGCAAGCTGCTGCTCGAGAAGCCCGACCTGCTGCTGCTCGACGAGCCCACGAACCACCTCGACGCCGAGAGCGTGCTCTGGCTCGAGCAGCACCTCGCGAAGTACCCCGGCGCCGTCATGGCCGTCACGCACGACCGGTACTTCCTCGACCACGTCGCGGGCTGGATCTGCGAGGTCGACCGCGGCCGCCTCTACCCCTACGAGGGCAACTACTCGACCTACCTCGAGAAGAAGGCCGAGCGCCTCCAGATCCAGGGCAAGAAGGACCAGAAGCTCGCGAAGCGCCTCTCGGAGGAGCTCGACTGGGTGCGCTCCAACACGAAGGGCCGCCAGGCGAAGTCCAAGGCCCGCCTCGCGCGCTACGAGGAGATGGCGAGCCGAGGCCGAGCGCACCAAGAAGCTCGAGTTCGACGAGATCCAGATCCCGGCGGGCCCCCGCCTCGGCTCGATCGTGCTCGAGGCCAAGGGCATCGAGAAGGGCTTCGACGACCGTCGAGCTCATCGACGGCCTCTCGTTCACGCTGCCGCGCAACGGCATCGTCGGCGTCATCGGCCCGAACGGCGTCGGCAAGACGACGCTGTTCAAGACGATCGTTGGGCTCGAGCCGCTCGACGGCGGCGAGCTGAAGATCGGCGAGACGGTCAAGCTCAGCTACGTCGACCAGGGCCGCTCGAACATCGACCCGAACAAGAACCTCTGGGAGGTCGTCTCCGACGGGCTCGACTACATCCAGGTCGGCAACGTCGAGATCCCCTCGCGCGCCTACGTCTCGCAAGTTCGGCTTCAAGGGTCCCGACCAGCAGAAGAAGGCCGGCGTCCTCTCCGGCGGCGAGCGCAACCGCCTCAACCTGGCGCATGACGCTCAAGCAGGGCGGCAACCTGCTGCTGCTCGACGAGCCCACCAACGACCTCGACATCGACACCCTCTCGAGCCTCGAGAACGCGCTGCTCGAGTTCCCCGGCTGCGCCGTCGTCATCACGCACGACCGGTGGTTCCTCGACCGCATCGCGACGCACATCCTCGCCTACGAGGGCACCGACGAGGACCCGGCGCAAGTGGTACTGGTTCGAGGGCAACTTCGAGGCGTACGAGGAGAACAAGGTCGAGCGCCTCGGCCCCGACGCCGCGAAGCCGCACCGCTCCGCGTACCGGAAGCTCACGAGGGACTGATGCGCCTCGAGGTGCCCGTGCAGGTGCGGTGGTCCGACCTGGACGCGTACGGGCACGTCAACAACGCCTCGCTGCTGACGCTGCTCGAGGAGGCGCGCATCGCGGCCTTCTGGGCGGGCGGGCCCGAGCGGCTCGCCCGACGACCGCGGTCATCGACGCGGGCCGGGTGCGACGAGCATCACGGTCATCGCGCGCCAGGAGGCCGAGTACCTCGGCCAGATCCCGCACCACCGGCGAGCCGATCCTCGTCGACACCTGGGTCGGCCACCTCGGCGGCGCGAGCATGCAGGTCTGCTACGAGGTGCTCTCGCCCGGACCGCACCGAGCTGTACGCGCGCGCCGCGACGCTCGTCGTGATGCTGGATGCGGTGACGGGCACGCCGCGCCGCCTGACCGACGCCGAGCGCGGCGCCTGGGAGCCGTACCTCGAGCCGCCGGTCGACTTCCGGCGCGGCTGAGCCCTCGGTAGGCTGGCGGCGCAACGATGCCACCACGCCGAGGAGCGGCCACCATGACCGACACCGCCGTCGAGACCGCCAGCGCGGCCGCCGCACCCACCTCGATCCCGCACTGGATCGCGGGACGTCGCCAGGAGGGCTCGAACCGCACCGCGCCGGTGTTCAACCCGGCGCTCGGCACCGCCGTCAGCGAGGTCGCCCTCGCGAGCGCCGACGAGGTCGGCGAGGCGATCGCCACCGCGAAGGCCGCGTTCCCGGCATGGCGCGACCTGTCGATCGCGAAGCGCCAGGCGATCATGTTCCGCTTCCGCGAGCTGATCGTGAGCCGCAAGGACGACCTCGCCCGCATCATCACGCGCGAGCACGGCAAGGTGCACGCGGATGCGCTCGGCGAGATCGCGCGCGCGCATCGAGGTCGTCGAGCTCGCGACCGCGTTCCCGCTGCTGACCAAGGGCGAGTACTCCGAGAACGCGTCGACCGGCGTCGACGTCTACTCGCTGCGCCAGCCGCTCGGCGTCGTCGGCATCATCAGCCCGTTCAACTTCCCGGCGATGGTGCCGCTGTGGTTCGCGCCGATCGCGCTCGCCTCCGGCAACTGCGTCGTGCTCAAGCCGAGCGAGAAGGACCCGTCGGCGTCGGTGTGGATCGCCGAGCTCTACCAGGAGGCGGGCCTGCCCGACGGCGTGCTCACCGTCGTGCACGGCGACAAGGAGGCCGTCGACACGCTGCTCACGCATCCGGACGTCGAGGCCGTCTCGTTCGTCGGCTCCACGCCCATCGCGCAGTACGTCTACGAGACCGGCGTCGAAGCACGGCAAGCGCGTGCAGGCGCTCGGCGGCGCGAAGAACCACATGCTCGTGCTGCCCGACGCCGACCTCGACGTCACCGCGGATGCAGCCGTCAACGCGGGCTTCGGCTCGGCCGGCGAGCGCTGCATGGCGATCTCGGTGGTCGTCGCGGTCGACTCGATCGCCGACGAGCTCGCGGCGAAGATCGCCGAGAAGATGGGCGGCATCCGCACCGGGCGACGGCACGCGCGACAACGACATGGGCCCGCTCATCACCGGCGCGCACCGCGACAAGGTGGCCGGCTACATCCAGACCGCCGCCGACGACGGCGCGACGCTGCTCGTCGACGGGCGCGACCCCGAGGTCGACGGCGACCCGAACGGCTTCTGGATCAAGCCGACGCTCATCGACAAGGTGCCGACCGACTCCGCCGCGTACACGCGAGGAGATCTTCGGACCCGTGCTGTCGATCGTGCGCGTCGCCTCCTACGAGGAGGGCCTCGAGCTCATCAACGCGAACCCGTACGGCAACGGCACGGCGATCTTCACGAACGACGGCGGCGCGGCGCGCCGCTTCCAGAACGAGGTGCAGGTGGGCATGGTCGGCATCAACGTGCCGATCCCGGTGCCCGTCGGCTACCACTCGTTCGGCGGCTGGAAGCAGTCGATCTTCGGGACAGGGCAAGGCGTACGGCAAGCACGCGTACGACTTCTACACCCGCGAGAAGGTCGTCACGAGCCGCTGGCTCGACCCGAGCCACGGCGGCCTCAACCTCGGCTTCCCCTCCAACTGACCGCCCTTCTCGACGTCGCCAGTGGTCGCTCGACCCGCCTATGCGGGATGAGCGACCACTGGCGACGTTGAGTCAGGGGCGGCGGATCGCCAGGATGAGCGAGGTGCCGAGCTCGCCCGTCGCCGGGTTCACCTCGTCCTCGACGTGGCGCGCCTCGACCACCATGCCGAGCCGCTCCGCGACGCGGCGGGACGCGACGTTCTCCTCGTCGAGATGCGCGATCACGCGGTGCGCGCCCATCTCCCACGCGAGGTCGAGGGCCGCGCCCGCCGCCTCGGTCGCGATGCCTCGACCCTGCGCGCGGCGCGATCATCCAGCCGAGCTCCGCCTGCCGGCTGCGCAGGCTCGTGATGCGCACCATGAGGTCGCCGACGAGCATCGCCGTCGTGCTCGATGCCGAGCTGCACCGCGTCGCCGTCGCGCAGGAACACCGGCGCACCACCCGCGGTCCAGGCCATCGAGCTCGGCCTCGGTCTGGTCGGCCGTGTAGGTCCAGCGGCGCTGGCCGGGCGCGTTGCGGTAGCCGCGCACCGCCTCCAGGTCGTCCGGGCGGAGCGTGCGCAGCAGCAGCCGCTCGGTGCGCAGCGGCAGCGCGCCGCGGAGCGCGCGCATCGCCTCGGCGGGCGCGATCGGGTCGACCCTCATCGCGCGTCGGCGTCCTCGGGACCCGCACCATGCCCTCCTGGGCGATGGTCGCGACGTGCGTGCCGTCGGGGGCGTAGACGAAGCCGCTCGCGAGCCCGCGGCCGCCGCCCGACGAGATCGTCTCGAGCTCGAGCAGCAGCCAGTCGTCGACCCGCGCGGGCCGGTGCCACCAGACGGCGTGGTCGAGGCTCGCGGCCTTGCAGCCCCGCCGTCGTCCACGCGGCGCCGTGCATCCGCACGATCGGCTCGAGCATCGCGTAGTCGGAGAGGTAGGCGATCGCGGCGCGGTGCAGCGCGTCCTCGTCGGGCAGCGGCTCCTTCGCCTTGACCCAGACGTGCTGCTTGCCGCGCCGCGGTCGCGAGGGATCGGGGCACGTAGACCGGCCCCTCGACGTGGCGGATGTCGAACGGTCGCGCGATCACGGCGCGCGCCTGCGGGTGGCCGGCGTACGGCGCGAGCAGGTCCTCCGAGCTCGGCAGCTCCTCCGGCGACGGGCAGCCCGGTCGGGCTCGGGTGCTGCGAGCTGGGCCCTCGTCGACGTCCTGGAACGACGAGATCATCGACATGATCGGCAGCCCGCGCTGGTATGCCTGCACGCGGCGCGTCGAGAACGAGCGGCCGTCGTGGATGCGCTCGACCGAGAACGTGATCGGCAGCTCGACGTCGCCGGGCCGCACGAAGTAGCCGTGCACCGAGTGGATGGGCCGCGCCGGGTCGACCGTGCGCTGCGCCGCGACGACCGCCTGCGCCATCACCTGACCGCCGAAGACGCGGCCGAAGGGCATCGGGTGGCTCGTGCCGGTGAAGATGTCCTCGCTCGTCCGCGCGCCGGTGTCCTCCAGCGTCCAGGGTCTCCAGCAGGATGCGGATGCGCTCGGTCATGCGGGTCCTCTCGACGGCGCCCGGGCTCGGGCCGCTCTAGTCTAGGGAGCGCATGCACGCCATCCTCGCCCTCGAGCCCCAGGCGCGCGCCGACCTCATCCTGCTGCTCGAGCGCGCCGCCGTCTTCGGCGACGGCACGGTCCGGCTGCTCGCCGACGGCGACGTCGCGCTGCTCACCACGCCGCTGACCGCCGCGAGCGGACTGCTCGACAGCGGGCCCACCGTGCTCGTCGCGCGCGCCTCGCGCATGCGCGAGCCGGCGAGGTTCGACGGCGTCGTCGCGCTCGCCGGCGCTCCGCGACGCGCTGCGCGAGGGCGCCGACGTCGAGATCCCGGATGCCGTGGCTCGCCCGCCGTGGGCGGCCGTCTCGCCGCCGCGGGGCGGCTGGGCGCACGCGCGGCGACGTGCCCGCCGAGACGGTCCGGTCGCTCGCCGCGCAGGCGGCGGCCGATGTCGAGGCCGCGCTGCCGCGCTCGCCCGGCGAGGCGGTCCGGCGTCGCGCCGAGCGCGCCGTCTGGGCCCGCGTCGTCGACCCGAGCGGGCTCACGGCCGGTCAGGCCGCGGCGCTCGTGGCGATGCGATTCCTCGGCGACGCGCCGGTGCGCGTCACCGAGGCCGGCGGCTGGACGCGCGCCGCCGGCCGCGCCGGCGAGGTGCTCGCCCGCTGAGCCGCCAGCCCGGCTCAGCGTCGGGAGCGGAGTGCCGAGCGGGCGGGATCCGCGCGCATCGAGCGGGCGGTCCGCCACAGGAGAGCACATCCCGCCAGGGTGACGACGATGCCCAGCGCGAGCAGCGATGACGATCGGATGTTGCCGGTCAGCGTCACCATGAGCGCGCCGGCGAGCACGCCGAGCAGCCCGAGCGCGAGCGTGCCGCTCGCCGCGACGAGCGCGGCCGCGGTGGCGGGCCGGGCGAGCAGCGCGTTCCTGACCTGCCGATCGTGTGCCTCGGCACGAGCGCGACAGCGCGATCACGGCGGTCGTCGGGAGCGTCGCGGCGCCGGCCTCAGGAGGAGCAGTGAGGGCAGGAGCAGCGCGCTCGCGCAGGCTTGCGAGGATGGCGACGGTCGCGCCGAGCAGTGCCACGCCGCACGCGCCGGCGGCGGCGATCGCGCACCAGAGCATCGCGCGCTCCCACGAGGCGTGCGGGGCGACGCCGCACGAGCTCGCGTCGGCGACGAGCTCGACGGGGTTGCCGAGCCGCTGCAGCACCGCGGACACCTCTGCGCCTCGTCGAGCGCCTCGCGCAGGTGCTCGTGGATCTGCTCGAGCAGCTGGGCGCGGTGCGCCGTCGGGCAGTGCCGCGGAGGCCATCTCCAGCTGCTCGAGGTATCGGCGTGCGTCGAGCGGCAGCTGCGGTTCGGTCACGAGGCCGCCCTTCCGGAGTCAGGATGGTGTCGACGGCGCGCGCGAACGCCGACCACTCGGAGCGGAAGCTCGCGAGCTCTGCGCGACCGGAGTCGCGCAGGCGGTAGAAGCGTCGGGGGCGTGCCCGGTCCGAGACGACCCACGAGCTGTCGATGGCACCCGCGTCCTGGAGCCGGGTCAGGAGGGGATAGACGGTGCCCTCGCTGGCGACCAGGTCGAGCGCCGCGAGCTCGCGCACGATCTCGAGCCCGTAGCGGTCTCGTTCTTCGAGCAGCGCCAGCACGACGGGGCCGAGCACGCCCTTGCGGAGCTGTGCTGCCGCCGACGTCGTCGCCATGCGCTGCACGGTACCTTGCGATGCAAGGCCACGGCATGTCTGAGCGCCGCGACTTCCCGCGACCGCGCGTCGGCCCGCGCGAGGCCTATTCGTCGCCGAGCAGCGCGACGAGCCCGGGGGCACGAGCTCGAGCGCCGGGTCGTCGAAGCGGTCCGCGTCGAGCCACCACACCGGATGGCCCGCATCGGTGGTCGCGGGCAGCGGCGCATCCGGCACCGGTCGTGCCGCACACCGCCACGCGCTCGTGCAGCTCGCGGCCAGCGAACGACACCCGGTGCTCGAGCTCGCCCGAGCAGCCGCACCGGGCCCGCCTCGACGCCGAGCTCCTCGCGCAGCTCGCGCACGACCGCATCCGCCGCCGACTCGCCCGCATCGATGCCGCCGCCCGGCGGGCGCACGAGCACGCGGCCCGTGCCGGGCTCGGTCGCGCTCGTGACGAGCAGCGCGCCGTCCGCGCGACGCACGATGGCGATCGCGATCGCCCTGCCGGTGTCGGCTGGGCGTCACAGCACCTGCAGCTCGGGGAGCGCCGCGAGCTCCTTCACGAGCCCGCCGCCGTTCGGCGACCACACCCACGGGTGCATCGAGCGCGTCTCGGCGTGCTTGCGACCACCGGCGAGCACCGCCTCCTGCGTCGACAGCTCGCGGATCGCGACCGCGCGCACCGAGGTCGGGTGCGCGTTCGCGAACTCGCCGTAGAGCTCCTCGTCGTGCTGGCCGTCGTCGCCGACGAGCAGCCACTGGATGTCGGGGAACTCGCGCGCGAGCCGGCTGCAGCTGCGAGCGCTTGTGCTCCTTGCCGGAGCGGAAGAAGCGGTCGTGCGTGGGGCCCCAGTCGGTCAGCAGCATGCTGCCGGCGGGGTAGAGGTTGCGCGAGAGGAACCGGGTGAGGGCCGGGCGCGGCGTTCCAGGCGCCGGTCGACAGGTAGACGAACGGGCTCGACGGGTGGTGCTGCTTGATGCGCTCGTAGAGCACCGCCATGCCGGGCACCGGGCGTGCGGCCGTGCTCGTCGAGCACGAACGCGTTCCACGCGGCGAGCAGCGGGCGGGGGAGCGAGGTGACCATGACGGTGTCGTCGATGTCGCTCACGACGCCGAAGCGCGTCGCCGGGTCGACGACGAACACGGGCGCCGCGACCGCGACGGAGCCCGCGACCGACACCGTCAGCTCCTGCCAGCCCGGCTCCAGGCGGATGGGCACGATGGCGTCGACGACGCCGCCGCGGTCCGCGGTCACCACGTGGCGCTCGTCGCCGGCCGCGATCGTCACGTCGACGTCGTTGAGCGTGAGCGACGTGAAGGACCGCCAGCCGCGGACGTTCTCGTACTGCGCCCGATGCTCGTCGCCGGGCGCGACGAGCAGCACGCGCGCGAGCACGCGCACCCAGCCGTCGCCGCCGTAGCCCGGGTACGCGACGATCACGGGGAGCCGGCCGCTGCGCAGCGCGCGCGCCTCCCGCTGCTCGTGCAGCCAGTCCTCGATGCGGGCCGCGGTGTGCTTGATCGGCTCGGGGATGCGCGCGAGCGGATCGAGCTCCTCCATGCGTGACCTCCCGAGCCGTGAACGCCTCTCGACCCTACTGGGTGGCGACTGCCGCGATGAGATCGGGCCCCTGCTCGCGGACGTTGCCGACCCGGCGGTCGACGACGTGCGACGACAGCGTCGGCGACGACGCCCGGCGCCTCGGCGATCACGGCCTCGAGCGCGGCCTCGCCGTCCTCGGTCGGGTCGAGCCAGGCGTCCCGCATCTCGGGGGCGACGACGAGCGGCATCCGCTCGTGGATGTCGGCGAGCGCCCCGGTCGCCGCGGTCGTGAGGATCGCGGTCGACAGCAGCCAGCTGCCGTCCGGCTGCTTCCACCAGGCGTAGAGGCCCGCGAACGAGATGGGCGCGTCGCCGTGCGACGTAGTGCGGCGTCTTCTCGTCGCCCTCGCGGTGCCACTCGAACCAGCCGTCCGCGGGCACGAGCGCGCGCCGCTCGCGCACCGCGTCGCGGAACATCGGCTTCGACGCGGCCGACTCGCTGCGCGCGTTGAAGGCGCGCTGCCCGACCGAGATGTCGTCCGCCCACGCGGGCACGAGCCCCCACCGCGCGGCCTCGAGCCGGCGGATGGGCGGGCCGTCGTCGCGAGGCGCGGGCTCGACGACGATCGGCACGGTCGTCGTCGGTGGGATGTTCCAGTTGGGCTCCGGCAGGTCGGCACCCGCCTCGTCGATCTCGAAGAGCCCGACCAGGTCGCTCGTGGGCGTCGCCACCACGTACCGTCCGCACATGCTGAAATGCTCTCACCCGCGGCGCCCCGCGTGCGAGGAGGATGTGCACATGAACGATCGTCCACTCGGCCAGCAGTCGGTCACCGTGCGCCACGAGCCCGTGCAGGCGCGTGCTGCGCAGCGGGTCGAGGCCCTGCTCGACGCCGCGGCCGCCGTGGTCGTGGAGCACGGCATCGAGCACCTCACCACCGCCCTGGTCGCCGAGCGCGCGGGCGCATCCATCGGCACGGTCTACCGCTACTTCCCGGATCGGGTCGCGGTGCTCGTCGCGCTCGCCGAGCGCAACCTCGAGCGCTTGCGGCACGCGCTCGCCCGGGTGCTCGCACAGCCGCACGAGACGTGGCCCGACGCGACGGATGCCGTGATCGGCGCGATGGTCGACACCTTCCGCGAGGTGCCGTCGTTCCGCTCGCTCCGCACGGGCGAGGGCCTCGACCTCGGCCCGCAGGCCCGCGAGGAGGTCGCGCCGCAGTTCGCCGCGCTCATCGCCGAGTACGTGCGCGGCCGCTGGGGCCTCGAGCTCGACGACGCGCAGCACGAGGCGCTCGTGCTCGCCGTCGGCGGCCTCGATGCGCTCGTCACGTATGCGTTCCTGCACGACCCGCACGGCGATCCCCGCTACCTCGCGCTCGGACGCACGTGCGCGATGCAGCACCTGCTGCTCGCCTTCGGCGAGCCGACGCCCGCCGTCGAGGCGCCCGCCGCGCCAGAGGCTCCCGAGTCGTAGTCGCTCAGTCCTCGAGGTGCGGCGCCTCGCGGCGGGCGATGAGCCGCTTCGCGAGGTACGCGCCGACGAGGAAGACCACCACGACGGCGACGAGCACGTACCCGGCGCCGTGCAGCTCGTCGGCGAGCTCGCGGTAGGTGCCGCCGGCCAGCCAGCCCGCGCTCGAGTACGCCGTCGCCCAGAGCAGGCACGCGGGCAGGGTCCAGGCGAGGAACCGGCGGTAGGGCATCCCCGCGCTGCCCGCGATGAGCGGCACGAGCGAGTGCGCGACCGGCAGGAAGCGCGACAGGAAGATGGCGACCCCGCCCCGGCGGGCGAGGTAGCGCTCGGTGCGGCGCCACCGCAGCGAGGCGGTCGGCCAGCGGCGGGCGAGCCAGCGGTCGATCGCCGGCCCGATCCACCGGCCGATCGCGAACCCGATCGTCTCGCCGCAGATCGCGCCGACCACGGTCGCCGCGATCAGCGCCGAGCCACCACGGCCACGTCCTCGACCGCGAGCGCGGTGATGATGACGATCGTGTCGCCGGGCACCACGAGCCCCAGCAGCACGCTCGTCTCGAACAGCATCGCGAGCCCCGCGAGCAGGGTGCGCAGCAGCGGATCGATCGCGCCGATCGTCTCGAGCAGCAGGTCGATCGCGTCGTCGATCACCGCCGGCTCGCGATCGGGCCGGTCGCGGATCGGGGTCGCCCACCTCGGGTATCGGCGCAGCGCCTGCAGCCGGGCCCGCCACGCGGGCGCGCGCTCGGCGGGCGCGACGCGCGGACCCGCGTGCCAGCGGGTGACGGCGCGGATGCCGCGGAGCGCGTTCGCGAGCCACACCTCCCGGCCCTCGAGCTCGTCGGGCGTCGCGTGCGCCTGCCGCACGTCGATGCCGTCGGCGCGCGCGAGGTCGAGGATCACCGCGGCCGTCACCGACGGCAGCCGCGGGATGTCGCGCGCCGGCACGACGAGCGCGTCGCCGTCCCACCACAGGAGCGCCGACCACGCGGCCTCGGCGACCAGGGCCCCGCCGTCCGGCGCTCGCGCGGTGAGGACCGGCTCGACGTCGGCTCCACGCGCGCGCGCTCCTCGGCCTGCAGGGCGCCGAGCGCCGCGAGGTCCGGACCCTTCCGCAGCGGCATCGTGCGCGGGTCGCGCAAGGCCGTCACGACCTCGACGGTGCCGCGCTGCTCGGGGGCCGCGCGGATGCGCAGCCGGATGCCTGTCGGGGGTGAGGTCGAGGCGCGGCGACCAGGCGCCGGGCGGCACGAGTCGCGGCCGCGTCCGCGGCCGCGAGCGCGGCCCGGGCCTCGCCGCCCGCTTCCGTCACCGCATCCGCGAACCGCCGCCGATGGCGGTCCAGCGCGAGCACCGCGCCGTCGACCACGAGCCACGAGTCTGCGGCGAGCGTCTCGCCGATCGGGTCGGTCGTGGCCTCGAACCGGGCGCCCGTCCACGCGCGCACGACGTCGCTCCCGCTCATCGGATCGACCCTATGCCAGCGACCCCTGCGGCGCTCCTGCCGCACCTCGGTGCCCGCTGGGCGCAAGCGGTGGCGACGACGCCGAGGCGGCGTTCGCCGCACTCGAGGCCGACGGCGGCGACGTCGTCTGGCTCAACTGCTCCTCCGAGGGCGCGCGCGTGCTCGGCGTGGGCGCGCACGTGCTGCTCGTTCGCGGCGGCGCCGCGACCCTCGACGGGCTGCCCGTCGACGGCGACGCGGTCGCGGCGCTCGAGGCCGCGCGGGCGGCGCTGCCGGGGGTCTGGGTGGGCTGGTTCGGCTACGAGGCGGGCGTGCGGATGCTCGGGCTCGAGCCCGCGGTCGGGCGCGCCCCCGAGGCGGCCTGGCTGCTGCTCGACCGGTGGGTGGTCGTCGACGGCGGGCGCAGCTGCAGTCGCGCCGCGGCGGGCGTGGCGGCTGCCGCCGGCGCCCGCGGTGACGCTGCCACCGATGGCGGTGGTGGATCCCGCGCTCTACTCACTGGCGCGACGACGACGCCGCCTACGCGGCGAAGGTGGAGCGCTGCCGCTCGCACATCCGCGACGGCGACTCCTACGTGCTGTGCCTGACGACCGCGATCGACGGGCCGCCGATCGACCCGATCGCGACGCACGCGCGGCTCCGGTCCGCGAGCCCCGTGCACCACGGCGGGCTGCTGCGCATCGCCGGCGTGACCGTCTCGAGCGCGAGCCCCGAGACGTTCCTGCGGGTCGAGGACGGCATCGCCACCACCCGGCCGATCAAGGGCACGCGCCGTCGCGGCGCCGACGACGACGCCGCGCTCGCCCGCGAGCTGTTCGACGGCGAGAAGGAGCGCGCCGAGAACGTGATGATCGTCGACCTGTGCCGCAACGACCTGCAGCGGGTGTGCGAGCCGGGATCGGTCGAGGTGACGAGCCTGCTCGGCGTCGAGACGTATCCGACGGTCCACCAGCTCGTCTCGACGGGCTGGTGCGCGGGAGGCTGCGGCCCGGCCTCGGACCGCTCGATGCCGTGCGGGCGCTCTTCCCGGCAGGGTCGATGACGGGCGCTCCGAAGCGCCGCACCGTCGAGCTGCTGCAGGCGCTCGAGGGCGCGCCGCGCCACGTCCTTTGGATGCTTCGGCATCGTCGCGGGAGAGTGCTGCCCAGCTGGCGATGGTCATCCGCAGCGTCGTCGCCGACGCCCCCCCTGCTGGCATCGGCGTCGGCGGCGGCGTCACCGCGCTCTCCGACCCCGCCTTCGAGGTCGAGGAGCTGCACGTGAAGACGGCGGCGCTGCTCGCGGCGCTCGTCCCCGCGGCCGATCGCCGCTGACCCCGCCACCTGCCCATACCTCGACCCCGAGCTTACCTGAACTGCGGGGTCTCGGCTTGGAGTTCCCGCACTTCAGGGAAGTTCGACCGCGTGGGTCGCTGCTGCGCCGTCAGCGTGCGAGCGACTCCGCGAGATCGACGAGCTCGTCGAGCTCGACCGTC
>CAWDMS010000003.1:0-92401 GCA_963803465.1 uncultured Actinomycetota bacterium | reverse complement strand
GACGGTCACCCACGAGGAGGTGACCAAGGAGGACCTCGGCGGCGCCATGCGCACAACGTCCGCTCCGGCGTCGCCCACTTCGCGGTCGACGACGATCGCGCCTGCCTCGCCCTCATCCGCGACCTCCTCTCCTACATGCCGTCGAACAACATGGAGGAGCCGCCCCGCCACCGACCGACGATCCGGCCGACCGCGAGGACGCCGCCCTCGACACCCTCATCCCGGCGGAGGCGAACAAGCCCTACGACATCAAGCAGCTCATCGAGGGCGTGGTGGACGAGCGGCCGCTTCCTGGAGGTGCACGCCCACTACGCCCCGAACATCGTGGTGGGCTTCGCGCGCTTCGCCGGGCAGAGCGTGGGCATCGTGGCCAACCAGCCCGCGGTGCTGGCCGGCTGCCTCGACATCGACGCCTGCGTGAAGGCCGCGCGCTTCGTGCGCTTCTGCGACGCCTTCAACATCCCGCTCGTGACCTTCGAGGACGTGCCCGGCTTCCTGCCCGGCACCGGCCAGGAGTTCGGCGGCATCATCCGGCACGGGGCCAAGCTGCTCTACGCCTTCGCGGAGGCCACCGTCCCCAAGATCACCGTCATCACGCGCAAGGCCTACGGCGGCGCCTACTGCGTGATGTCGTCAGCAAGCACATCCGCACCGACCTCAACTTCGCCTACCCCACCGCGGAGATCGCGGTGATGGGGCCGGAGGGCGCGGTCAACGTCCTCTACCGCCGCGAGCTGGCCAGGGCCGCGGACCCGGAGGCCGCTGCGCAGGCAGAAGGTCGACGAGTTCCGCGAGAAGTTCGCGAACCCCTACGTGGCCGCCGACCGCGGCTTCGTGGACGAGGTCATCTCCCGCGGCAGACCCGGCGGAAGATCGTGGCCGGCCTCGACATGACCCGCAACAAGCGGGACCGCAACCCGCCGCGCAAGCACGGCAACATCCCGCTGTGAGCGCGCCTTCCGCAAGGTCCTCATCGCGAACCGCGGCGAGATCGCGGTGCGCATCATCGCGCGCCTGCCGCGAGCTGGGCATCGCGTCCGTCGCCGTCTACTCCGAGGCCGACCGCGCCGCGCTGCACGTGCGCATGGCCGACGAGGCCTTGCCGATCGGCCCCGCGCCGTCGCGCGAGAGCTACCTCCGCATCGACCGCATCCTCGAGGCGGCGCGAAGCAGCGGGCGCCGACGCCATCCATCCCGGCTACGGCTTCCTGGCCGAGAACGCGGACTTCGCGCGCGCCTGCGAGGAGGCCGGCCTCGTCTTCATCGGCCCGCGCAGCGAGACGATCGCGCTCATGGGCGAGAAGACCTCGGCCCGCCGCGCTGGCCGTCGGGCGGGCGTGCCGGTGGTGCCGGGCACGCTGCGAGCCGGTCGAAGACTCGCCGCGATCGCGGCGCGAGGCCGAGCGCATCGGCTTCCCGGTCATGCTCAAGGCCGCCGCGGGCGGCGGCGGCAAGGGCCTGCGCCTGGTCGAGGACGCGCGAGCTCGCTGGCCGCCGCCGCCGAGCGCGCGCGCTCGCGAGGCCCAGTCCGCCTTCGGCGACGGCCGCGTCTACCTCGAGAAGGCCCTCCTGCGCCCGCGCCACATCGAGATCCAGGTCCTCGCCGACCAGCACGGCAACGTCGTGCACCTCTTCGAGCGCGAGTGCTCGATCCAGCGCCGCCACCAGAAGGTCGATCGAGGAGAGCCCGTCGCCCTTCGTCACCCCGGAGCTGCGCGCGCGCATGGGCGCCCTGGCCGTGGCCCTCGTCGCAGCAGGCGCGGCTACCTCAACGCGGGCACGCTCGAGTTCCTCGTCGACGCAGGACCGCAATCCCTACTTCCTCGAGATGAACACGCGCCTGCAGGTCGAGCACCCGGTGACGGAGATGGTCACCGGCCTCGACCTCGTGAAGCTGCAGATCCGCGATCGCGCAGGGCGAGCCGCTGCCGTTCACGCAGGACGACCTGCGCCAGCGCGGCCACGCCATCGAGTGCCGCGTCTACGCCGAGGACCCCGAGCGCGGCTTCCTGCCCAGCCCCGGGCGGATCGTCGCCCTGCGCGCGCCCGGCGGGCCCGGCGTGCGCGACGACAGCGGCGTGTACGAAGGCTACGAGGTCCCGATCCACTACGACCCGCTGATCTCGAAGCTGGTGGCCTGGGGCGCCGACCGCGCGGAGGCCATCGCGCGCATGCGCCGCGCGGTCGCCGAATACACCGTGCTCGGCATCCGCACGACGCTGCCCTTCTTCGACCGCGTCCTGCGCCATCCGGACTTCGTGGCCGGCGACTTCGACACCGGCTTCGTCGGGCGCTTCATGGCCGAGCCGGCGCCGCGCCGGCGGACGAGCGTCGTGGGAGGTCGCGGTGGTGGCGGCCGCGGTGCGCGCCCTGCGCGAGCGCGCAGGCCGCCCGCCAGCAGCCGCCGCGCCGGCCGCCGGCGCGACTCCGCCTGGCGCGCCCGGGCCTGGCGCGACCTGGGCGGGCGCGACGGTGATCTACGACGCGACCGTCGCCGGCCGCGCGCGTGCGCGTCGAGGTGCGCGCGGGGGCGGACGGCCGCTACACCGTGCGCGCTCGACGGCCGCGAGGTCGAGGTCGACGTCCGCGACGCCGGGCCGCACGCGATGAGCCTGCTCGTGGACGGCCGCTGCGCACGAGGTCGGCATCGAGCGCGCGCGAGGGAGGCTACCGGGTCGCCGCTCCGCGGCGACGTGCTCGACGTCGGCGCTGGTCGAGGGCGCGCGCGGGCGCGGCCGCGCCCCGGCGCGCCGCCGGCGGCCCCGCGCGCGTGCAGGCGCCCGATGCCCGGCAAGCTCGTGCGCGTCCTGGTCAGCGCCGGGCGAGGAGGTGGAGGCGGGCCAGGGGCTCGTCGTCATGGAAGCCATGAAGATGGAGAACGAGATCCGCGCGCCGCGCGCCGGGCCGGGTCAAGGAGGCGCCCGTGCGCGAAGGCCAGGCGGTGGAGACGGGCGCCCTCCTCGTCCTGCTGGAGTGAGCCGCCGTCCGCGCGACCCGCCCCGCCATGAAGCGCCGCTACCTCCTCGCTCCTCGCTGCTCGCCGTCCTCTCGGCGCCGCGCTGCTGCAGGTGCCCGCGCTGGACGGCGTCGGCTCTCTCGGCCGCGGCTCGAGCGCGGTCTTCCAGCGCCCGGTCACCGTGGGCGGAGTGCGCTACCGCCTGGTCCCCCTGCAGGTCGAGGTCACGGACCTGCGCATCGCGGGCCCGACGCCGCGGCGCCGAGCCCGTTCCTGGAGGTGCCGCGGCTGGTGGTGACGCCGTCGCTGGCCGCCGCTGCTTCGATCGGCCGCGTGGTGCTCGACGCGGCGTGCTGATCGAGCGGCCGCGCGTGCGCGTGCACGCGTTCCGCAGGGGGGCGACGACCTGCCGCGCCTCGCGCTGCGGCGGGCCGGGGCGCGCGAGGTGCAGATCCGCCGGCTGATCGTCGCCGGGGGCGAGCTGGAGCTCGACCACCAGCGCGTGCCCGCTGGACCTCGACCTGCCGGAGCGTCGGGCGGCCGGCTGGCCGAGCGGCGTCCGGGCGTGCTGGCGGGCGACGTCTCCTTCGGCCCCGGCCCCGCGCGCTTCGGCTCCGCGCCCGCCGCTGCCGCTGGCCACGCGCGTCGAGCTCGCCCTCGAAGGGCCCAACGTCATCATCGAGTCGGCGCGCCTCACCGGCGAGAGCACCGACCTCACCTATCGCGGCCGCGTCTCGCCTGCCCCCGCTGGCCGCCGACCTCGGCGATCGCGGGCGAGGTCGACCTCGCCATCCTCGACCGCCACGTGCTGGCCAGCGACCTCGGCCTCGAGGGCCACGGCCAGTTCCGGGGCACCGTGCGCCTGGACCGGGGCCGGCTGCGCGTGGCCGGCCGGCTGGACGGGCACGGAGGGCTCGTTCAACGGCGTGCGCCGTCCCGCGCTACGCGGGCGACGTCAGCTGGGACGACGAGCGGCATCCGCGTGCGCGGGCTGGAGGCCGCGCTGCTCGGAGGCTCGGCGACGCTTCGACGTCGAGGTGCCGCCCGCGCCCGGGCAGGCGCCGCGTGGAGGCGCAGCTCCAGGGCATCGACGCCGAGGAGGCGGCCGCGCACCTGTTCGAGATCGGCGGGCCGGGCCTGGGCGCGGGGGCCACGGGCGAGGTCTCGCGTGCGCTGGCCGCGCGGGCGGCGGCGGCGCGCTGAGCGGCCGCGCCGACCCTCGATTTCGCGCCGCGCGCGGACGGGCGCACGCCGCTCGGCGGGCGCCTCGTCTGGCGCGCCCGAGACGGCGCGCAGACCATCGAGGAGGCGCGACGCTGCAGCACGCCCGCAGCCCAGGCGCGCCTGCCGGGGCGCCATCGCCGTCGACCGGAAGACCGACCTCGCGGTCGAGGCGCGCAGCTCCGACATCGCCGCCGCGGACGCGCTCCTGGTGCGCGTCCGCCGCGCCCTGGGCGCGCGCGGCGGCCGAGCCGTCCGGCGTGGCGGCGCGGGCGTCTTCGAGGGCCGCTGGCGCGGACGCTCGACGATCCCGTCTTCGAGGGCCGCTTCACCGGGCGACGACGTCGCGCTACCTGGGCGTGAGCTGGGGCCACGCGGAGTGGGTGGGCGCGCTCGACGCGCGCGAGGTGCGGCCGCATTCGCTGGTGCTGCGCCGGCCGGGCGGCGAGCTCTGGGTCGACGGCCGCGTGCAGACGGGCGACTACGGAGACGAGGACGCCCTGGACGCCCGCGTGCGCATCACGAACTGGCCCGCGCCCGACCTGGTCACGGCGCTGGGCTGGGACGTCGAGGTGCAGGGGCTCGTCTCCGGCGAGGCCGCGCTCACCGGCCGGCGCAGCGACGCCCACGGCTACCGCCCACCTCACCAGCGCGCGCCGGCCGCTATTACGGCGTGCCCTACGAGGACCTCGACGTGCGCACGCTGCTGCACGGCCGCGTCACGGAGGTCACGGCGGGCCGCGCGCGCGTGGGCGGGGGCACGGTCGACTTCGTGGGCACGGTCACCGACGACGGGATCTACGACGGCCGCGCGCAGGCGGACGGCGCTCGACGTGGGCGCGCTCTGCTGCCCGCGGCCACCGCGCCGCGCTGGGCGGGCGCGTGTCGGGGACGGTCGCTGCTGCAGGGGACGCTGGCCCGGCCGCGGGTGGAGGGCGACGCTCAGCGCTCGCCGCGCCTCTTCCTGGGCGACGAGGGCGTGGGCGCCGCTGCAGGGCCGCATCGCGGGCGACGGCGACGGCCGCGTGGCCGTCGACGCGCGCTGCCGCTCGCCGCGCGTGGACCTCGCCCTGCGCGGGCAGCGTGGGCGTGGCCGCGCCCTACGAGGCCGCGCTCACCCTGACCGCCGAGCAGACGAGCCTCGATCCCGTTCGTGCGCGTGCTGCTGCCGACCCTGCCCGCGCGCGGTCGGCATCGTGGCGCTCGGGCGACGCTGAGCCTGCGCGGCCCGCTGGCCGACCCCGCGCGCGCTGCGCCGCGGAGGCGGAGCGTGCGCGACCTGCTCGTGCTCCCTGCCCGACTATCCGGTCCGGAACCGCGCGCCCCTCCGACCTGCGCCTCGCCGACGGGGCGCTCGAGGTGCGGCGCCTGGAGCTGTCCGGCGAAGGCACCGACCTCGCGGTGGCGGGCACGGCGCGCGCTCGTCGGCGACGGCGCCCTCGACCTCACCGTGCGCGGCGCCGCCGACCTGCGCGCGCTCTCCCTCGTGAGCACCGGAGCTGCGCGGGCGCGGGGCGGCGCGCATCGAGGTGACGGTCGCGGGCACGCGCGCCGCGCCCGTGGTGGACGGGACGCTCGACGTGGAAGGCGGCGGCGTGCGCCTGCGCGGCTTCCCCCACGGCGTCGAGGACGTGCGCGGCCGCGTCCACTTCAGGGCGACGCCGCGCATTTCTCGGGCGTCACGGGCACCGTCGGCGGCGGGCCGGTGGAGCTCGAAGGCCAGGCCGCCTACGCGGGCGGGCGCCTCACCTCCTTCGACGTCCAGGGCCACGGCCGCGCGATCGCCCTGCGCTACCCGGAGGGCCTGCGCAGCGTGCTCGACGCGGACCTGCGCCTCTTCGGCGACGACGCGCAGCAGTGGCTCACGGGCAAGGTCGACGTGCGCGACGCGGTCTGGACGCGGCGCTACGACGTCGCCTCCGAGCTCCTGGCCGCGAGCCGCGCCGGCGGTGGCGCGCGGCCAGCCTCGGCGGCGGCGTGCGCTACGACGTCAAGGTGCGCGCGCCCGGGCACCCTCAAGATCGACAACAACCTGGCCACCCTGCAGGCGCGCGCCGACCTCACCCTGCAGGGGAGCTACGCCGCCCCGGTCGTCCTCGGCCGCGCCGAGATCGACCGCGGCCGCGTCTACTTCCAGGGCAACACCTACGTGATCCGCCGCGGCACCATCGACTTCACCAACCCGCAGCAGCTCGACCCCCTCTTCGACGTGGAGGCCGAGACGCGCGTCCGCTCCTACAACGTGACCCTGAAGGTGAACGGCACCCTCGAGCGCGTGTACCCGACCCTCAGCTCCGACCCGCCCCTGAGCACGGTGGGGCATCCTCAGCCTCCTGGCGGGGGCCGGACGAGAGCACGGTCGAGCTCGGCCGCAGGTCCAGAACGAGACCAAGCGCAAGCTGGCCGCCACCGGCGCCTACACGCTGGCCGCGGGCAAGCTCTCCGAGCAGGTGGGCCTGGAGAAGGGGCGCGGCGCGCCTGGGCCTGAACCGCTTCTCCATCGACCCCACCGTCGTGCGCGGCGAGGTCGCGCAACCCCACCGCGCGCATGACGCTGGGCAAGCGCATCACCCCCGACCTCAACGTCGTCTACTCGCAGGACCTGACGCGGCACCGAGGAGCGCCTGGTGACCATCGAGTACACGCTGTCCGACCGCCTCTCCGTGCTCGTCACGCAGTCGCAGCCCGACGGCTACGGGTTCGACCTGCGCCTGCGGCGGCAGTCGCGATGAGCGCGCTCGTCCTCGCCGCCCTCCTGGCGGGGACGGCGCCGACGCCCGGCGGCGCCCGCCGGCGGCGCCGATCGTCGCCTCCGTGCGCATCGAGGCCGATCCCGCGGAGGTCGGCGCCGGCTGACCCGCTACGTCGAGGTCAAGCCCGGCGAGCCGCTCGATGCCGAGCTCGTCCGGCACGTCGTCGAGCTCCTCTACGCGACGGGCGAATACGCGGACGTCGTGGTGGAGACGAGACCCGCGGCCCGGCGGGCGTGGACGTGGTGTTCCGGCCGGTCAAGGCGCCGCTGCTGGCCGAGGTGCGCGTGGAGGGCGACCGCCGTGCTCAAGCCGGAGGCGCGCGCCGGATCGACGCGCCTGCGCCCGCGCGAGCCGCTCTGGCCGGCGCGCCTCGAGCAGGCGGCGCGCGACCTCGCCCTGGCCCTGGCCCAGCGCGGCTACCTCGAGGCCGCGCGTGACCGAGCGCATCGCGCGCCGCGGCCGGACGGGCGCGGACGCCGTCTTCACCATCGCCGCCGGGCCCGCGGGTCCGCGTGGGCGTCGGCGCGCGTGGAGGGCCCGCCCGGAGTGGTGGCCGCCCTCGAGCCGCGACATCCGGCCGCGCGCCGGGCGAGCCCTTCCGCCGCGAGCAGGCCCAGGCCGCCGCCGCAGCACCTGCGCGACGGACCTCGGTCGCCTCGGGCTATTGGCGGGCCGCGGTCACGCGTGGCCGAAGCCTACGATCCCGGCCGCCGGCCGCATGAGCCTGTCTTCCGGGTCGAGCCCGGGTCCGCTCCTGGACGTCGAGGTGCGCGGGCGTCGGCGCAGACGCGCGTGAGGCCGCATCGCGGACCTGCTGAAGGAGGGCGGCGCTGCAAGTCGGACGCGCTGGAGGAGGCGAGCGACCTCCTGGAAGAGGACGCCGCGGCGCAGGGCCACCGGCTGCCCACGTGACCCGCCACGAGGAGCAGCGCGGGCCGCGGCTCGTCCTCGTCTACGACGTGGAGCCGGGGCCGCTGGCGCCCGTGGCCTCGGTGCGCGTCGAGGGCGAGGACACGGAAGGCCTGGCGCCGGCTGATCCAGCTCGCGCCCGGGCGAGCCGCTCGCTCGACGCGGCGGTCGCGCGAGGATGCGCGCGCGCTGGCGCGCGCCCTCGAGGAGCGCGGGCCACCCCGCCGCCCGCGTGGAGGCGGAGGTGCCGGACGGCGGCGGGCGACCTGCCGGTCGTCTTCCGCGCGCGCCCCGGGCCCGCGCACGCGGTGCTTCGCTGCGCGTGCAGAGCCCGCAGCCGCTGCCCGCGGAGAGCGCGCCCGCAGGAGCTGCGCCTGCGCGAGGGCGGCCCTACCGCGTGGGCGACCTCGCTCGCGACCGCGACACCGTGCTCGCCGCCTATCGCAACGCCGGCTACCTGCAGGCGGACGTCACGCCGGAGGTGACGTTCTCCGAGGACCGCGCGGAGGCGGCCGTGGTGCTCCGGGTGGCGCCCGGGCCGCCGACCACGCGTGGACCACGTCGTGGTCGCCGGCCTCGAGCGGACGCGCGAGGACGGTGGTCCGGCGCGAGCTGGCGGTGAAGGAGGGCGAGCCGCTCGGCCTGCGACCGCGTGCTCGAGTCGCAGCGCCGCCTGGGCGCCCTCGGCCTCTTCGACCGCGTGACCATCACCGAGATGGACCCCGAGCTCGCCGCTGCGGCGCAGCGTGGTCGTGCGCGCGGAGGAGGCGCCGCTCACCTCCGTGTCCTACGGCATCGGCTACGCCGAGCAGGACCTGCTGCGCGGGCAGCGTGGAGGTGACGCGCCGCAACCTCTTCGGCATGGACCGCCGCCTCTCCGCCTTCGCGCGCGCCAGCTTCCGCGGCTTCCGGCTGCTCGGCACCTTCCGCGAGCCCTACCTCCTCGGGCGCAAGCAGGAGCTGTTCGCTCACCGCCTTCCGCGAGGAGGAGGACCGCGACGCCTTCGACTTCATCCGCACGGGCGTCACGCTGCAGACCGCGCGCACCCTGTCCGCGCAACTGGAGCCTCATCCTGCGCGAGACCTACGCAGGAGACGCGCACCTTCAACACCACCGAGGACTGCCTGACGCTTCGGCCGCGAGTTCTGCCCGGCACGATCTCCGGGCCCGTCGGCCTCGGTGGTCCACGACACGCGCGACGATCCCCTGGACCCGCGCCGCGGCCACTTCCTGCTCACCGACATGCACCTCTCGCTCGCGCGTCCTCGGCGGCGACACGCTTCGTGAAGGGCTTCGTGCAGGGCGCCACCTACCAGGTCCTCACCGCGCGCACGTCGTCGCCATCTCCGCGCGGCTCGGGCCTCGCGCGCACGTTCGGCGAGGAGCAGCTCCTCGCTGCCCAAGCCCGACCGCTTCTTCGCGGGCGGCGACTACTCGCATGCGCGGCTTCGGCGCTGGACGAGGTGCTGCCCGGACGGGCGGCAACGCGCTCCTCCTCGGCGGGGCCGAGCTGCGCCGGCACCTGATCGGCGCCTTCTGGGCGCGCCGCCTTCGCGGAGGCGGGCAACGTCTACCCGCTCGTCTCCAACATGTCCCTGGGCGACCTCCGCTACACGGCCGGGCCTGGGCCTGCGCTACAAGAGCGCGCTCGGTCCCCTGCGCTTCGACTGGGGCTACAAGCTCGATCGCCGGCCCGGCGAGAGCGCGTACCACCTCCACTTCACGATCGGCCATGCGTTTTGAGCTCGCGGCCTGTCGCTCGCTCGCTGCTCCTCGCCGGCCCGCGCCGGGCGGCGGTGGTGGAGCGGATCCTGGCCGTGGTGGACGGCCGCCCCGTGCTCCTCTCCGAGGTCGCGGCTGTTCCAGAAGGTGCGCGGGGACACGGAGCGCGAGGCCCTCGACGGCCTCATCGACGAGCAGCTCATGTACCGCGAGGCGGCGCGCCTGCCCCAGGCCGCGCTGACGCGCGGACGAGGAGCAGCGCGCCTTCGAGAGCCTGCGGGCGCGCATGCCCGCGCCAGCGCCGGACGAGGAGGAGCAGCTCCGGCGCCTCGCCCGCCGCCAGGCCGCGATCCTCAAGTACGTGGACTTCCGCTTCCGCCCGCAGGTGCGCGTCAGCGAGGAGGCGGTGCGCGCGGCCTACGAGGCGCAGCGCGACGCGGCCGGGCGCCTCCTTCGAGCAGGCCGCGCCCGCCATCCGCGCCAGCCTGGACGAGAAGACCTCTCGCGCGCGCATCGAGGACTGGGTGAAGGAGCTGCGCCGGTCGGCGGAGATCCGCTACAACCTGGAGTCGCCGGCAGCGCGGGCGGGCACGTCGTAGGCCCCGCGCCAGTCGTTCAGCCGGATCCGCGCCAGGTCCACGAAGGCGACCGCGCCCTCGAACGTGCCCACGCGGGTGGCCTCGTCGTTGCGCCAGGTGACCGGCACCTCGGCGATGCGGAAGCCGCGGCGGCGCGCCATGAACAGGGCCTCCACGTCGAAGGAGAACCCGTCCAGGCGGGAGGCCGCGAACGCCTCTCCGCCGCCTCCGCGCGGAAGGCCACCGGGTGGTCGCGGTCGGCGACGGCGCCAACGACCTGCTCATGATGGGCGCGGCGGGCGTCTCGGTCGCGTTCTGCGCGAAGCCCGCGGTGCGCGCGCACGCGACCCACATCGTCGACGTGCCCGACTTCCGCGAGCTGATCGCGCTGCTGCCCGCCTGACCCGGCACGGGCTGCGGCGATCCTCGCCCTGCCGCACGAGCGGAGGCGCATCCGCCCTCGTCCTGCGCCGGATCCTCCCCCGGTGGCGTCAGCCTTCGAGCAGCGAGCGGAGCCGCTCGAGGTCGGCCGCGACGGCCGCGGCGTCGGCCTCGAACGCGTCCGCGGCGACGCCGTCGAGGTGCCGGAGCGTGAAGACGACCTCGGCGCCGTGCGGATGCGGGAGCACGCGCAGCGGGTTGAGCACGGTCGTGCCGTCGGGCAGCGTCACCTCGTGGTCGAGCACCCCGAGCGCGTTCGGCGGCGCGAACCGCACCCGCACGTGCCCCATCGGCGAGGCGACGACGATCGCGTCGCCGTCGATGCGCAGCTCGCCCTGCGCGAGCCCCGCGGCCCACGCCGGCAGCTGCAGCGGATCCCCCGCGAGCGCGGCGACGTCGCGCGGGTCACGCCGGATCACGACGCTGAGGTGCCTGCTCTCCATGGGACGCGCCGCTAGTGGCCCATGCCGAGGCCGCCGTCGACCGGGATGACGGCGCCCGAGATGTAGGCGGCGTCGTCGCTCGCGATCCAGCGCACGACGGCCGCGATCTCCTCCGGGCTGCCGTACCGACCCGCCGGGATCGCCTTCTTGTACTCGGCCTGCGTCGCGGCGTCGAGCTCGGCGGTCATGTCCGTCTCGATGAAGCCGGGCGCGACGACGTTCGCGGTGATGCCGCGCGAGCCGAGCTCGCGGGTGATCGATCTCGCGATGCCGACGAGGCCCGCCTTCGACGCCGCGTAGTTCACCTGGCCGGGGCCGCCGTAGAGCCCGACGACGCTCGAGATGAGCACGACGCGGCCCCACTTGGCACGCAGCATGCCCTTCGACGCGCGCTGCACGACGCGGAACGCGCCGCCGAGGTTCGTGTCGACGACGTCGGTGAAGTCCTGCTCGCTCATGCGCATGAGCAGCGTGTCGCGCGTGATGCCGGCGTTCGCGACGACGACCTCGACGGGCCCGAGCTCCGACTCGACCCGCGTGAACGCCGCGTCGATCGAGGCGGCGTCGGTGACGTCGGCGGCGACGGCGAGCGCGCCGTCGGGGCCCGAGCCGTCGCGCGAGGTGATCGCGACGCGGTGCCCCGCGTCGAGGAAGGCCTGGGCGATGGCGCGGCCGATGCCGCGGTTGCCGCCGGTGACGAGCACGGTGCGAGAGGTCATGCCCGCCAGCCTACGGCGGCCGGATTCCGCCGAGAGCACAGACGGCGCACGTCGCGCGGGCGTAGACTCGGTGAAGCCATGCGAGCTCGACCCGCGTCGATCACCGACCTCCCGATCTCCCCTGACGAAGAGCGTCAGAGGCGATTCCGGCTGTACTTGATCCTGATGCTCGTGCGCGTCGCGGCGCTCGGCGTCTTCTTCATCGTGCCGGACTGGTGGAAGCTCATCCCCGCCTTCTTCGCCGTCTTCCTGCCCTACTTCGCGGTCGTCATCGCCAACGCCTCGACCCGCGGTCCCGCCGATGCAGGCCGCATCGCGCCGAACGCGCTGCCCGCGACGCCGACCGTCGTCGACCCGCCCGAGGCGGCGGCACCCGGGGACCGGCTGCATGAGCCTGCTCTCGATGCTCGACGGCGACCCCGGCACGCGGTGCTCCGCCGCCGGCTGCGCCGCGCCCGCCGTGCACGCGGTGCACTGGCGCAACCCGCGCATCCACGGCGAGGAGCGCGTGAAGACGTGGGCGGCATGCGACGCCCACCGCGACTCGCTCGCCGCCTGGCTGCGATCGCGGGCCTTCCCCGTCGCCGTGACCGCCTTCGGCGAGACGGTCGAGCGGGTCGCCTGATGCTGCGTCTCCTCCGCGAGCCGCGCTGGCTCGGCTATCTCGCGCTGGCCGTCGTCTTCGCGCTCGCGTGCTGCTTCCTCGGCTGGTGGCAGTGGGACCGGCGCGAGCAGGCGCTCGCCGCCATCGACCGGCTCGAGTCGAACTACGACCGCACGCCGACCGCGGTGGCGGATGCGCTCCCGGCGCTCGACGGGTTCGACGTCGACCAGCAGTGGACCCCTGTGCTGCTCGAGGGCGAGTACATGGTCGAGGAGCAGCTGCTGCTGCGCGGCCGCTGGCGCGACGGTCGGGTGGGCTTCGACGTGATCACGCCCTTCCGCACGCTCGACGGCACCGTCTTCGTCGTC
Source organism: uncultured Actinomycetota bacterium (assembly GCA_963803465.1). Lineage (GTDB taxonomy): Bacteria > Actinomycetota > Actinomycetes > Actinomycetales > Microbacteriaceae > Agrococcus. The sequence goes on along the minus strand of CAWDMS010000003.1, from coordinate 79,686 downwards.
GACCGCGGCTGGATCGACCAGGCGGAGGGCGCGGAGGCTCCCGTGTCGGCGCCCGAGACGCCCACCGGGCGGATGACGGTGGTCGCGCGCCTGCGGCCGAACGAGGGTGCGATCGCCGGCCGCGGCGCGCCCGAGGGTCAGATCGCGTCGGTCGACCTGCCCTCGATCGCGGCCGACCTCGGCGAGCCGATGCACACGGGCGCCTACGGGCTGCTCGTCACCGAGGGGGGCGCGGTGCCCGACGACGTCGCCGTGGCCGTCCGGCCGGTGCTCGACGAGGGCCCCCACCTGTCGTACTCGCTCCAGTGGTACGTCTTCGCGCTGGGCGGCTTCGCGGCGCTCGCGTGGGCGCTGCGCGACGCGCAGCGCGGTGACGCGGTGCCGGTCGAGCGCCCGGGGCGGCGTCGCAGCGACGCCGACATCGAGGACGACATCCTCGACCGTCGCTGACGGGCGTCAATCGCGGATCGTGCGGATCGCCTCGGTCTTCAGCACCGGGACGTGCCAGCGCAGCAGCTCGCTCATGATGCGCAGCGCCGTGACGAGCGCGGCGAGCACCGCGAGCACGATCCAGTTGCCGTAGCCGAGGTGCACGGCGGCCGCGGCTGCGCTCGAGCCGACGAGCGCTGGCAGCAGGTAGAGCCGGGAGTCGCGGCGGAAGACGGCGGGGATGTCGTTGGCGAGCGCATCGCGCAGCATGCCGCCGCCGATCCCGGTCAGCATGCCGACGAACGCGGCCCCGACGGGACCCACGCCGTGGTCCATGGCCTTGCGCGCGCCCTCGACCGCGAACACGCCCAGCCCGATGGCGTCGAAGACGAGCACCGGCTTGTCGAGCCGCTCCATCCAGCGATGCACCGCGATGACGAGCAGCGCGCCACCCAGGGCGACCGCGATCATCCACCAGTCGACCAGCGCGGCGACCGGCGTGGCGCCGATCAGCACGTCGCGGAGCATCCCGCCGCCGGTCGCGGTGACGACCGCGAGCCCCGCCATGCCGACGAGGTCCATGCGCTTCTGCACCGCGAGCAGCGCGCCGGAGATCGCGAAGGCGAGGATGCCGATGATCATGATCGTCTGGCGCGCGACGGCGAGCCAGCCGGTGGGCTCCTCCATCGCGCTCTCCTGCCTCGATGCGCCGCTGGGCGCGGACGCGCTGCATCGAGGATGCCACGGTCGTGGGGGTGCTCGGGTGCATCGAGCGCGCATGCACGACCACGCATCCGCCGCACCGTGCGGACCGCTGCCCTGCTGCAGCAGCAGACCGAGCTGCTAGGCGAGCCCGATCAGGTCGAGGTAGTCGGGGTTCCAGAGGTCCTCGGTGCCGTCGGGCATGATGAGCACCCGCTCGGGGTCGAGCGCCTCGACGGCCCCCTCGTCGTGGCTGACGAGGATGACGGCGCCCTCGTAGGCACCCAGGGCGCCGAGGATCTCCTCGCGGCTGGCCGGGTCGAGGTTGTTCGTCGGCTCGTCGAGCAGCAGCAGGTTGGCGCTCGAGACGACGAGCATCGCGAGCGAGAGCCTGGTCTTCTCGCCGCCCGAGAGCACGCGCGCCGGCTTGTCGGCGTCGTCCCCGGTGAACAGGAACGAGCCGAGCACGCGGCGCGCCTCGGTCGACGTGATGTCGGGCGAGGCCGAGAGCATGTTCGACAGCACCGACCGCTCCACGTCGAGCGTCTCGTGCTCCTGCGCGTAGTAGCCGACGCGCAGGCCGTGGCCGCGATCGATCTCGCCGGTGTCGCTCTCGGAGACGCCCGCGAGGATCCGCAGGAGCGTCGTCTTGCCCGCGCCGTTGAGGCCGAGGATGACGACGCGCGAGCCGCGGTCGACCGCGAGGTCGACGGCCGTGAAGATCTCGAGCGACCCGTACGACTTCGAGAGGTCGCGCGCCATGATCGGCGTCTTGCCGACCGGCGCCGGCTTCGGGAAGCGCAGCTTCGCCACGCGGTCGACGGCGCGCACGTCCTCCAGGCCGGAGCGCATCCGCTCGGCGCGCTTCGCCATCTGCTTCGACGCGACGGCCTTCGACGCCTTCGCACCCATCTTGGCCGCCTGCAGCTCGAGCTGCGTCGCCTGCTTCTCGACGTTCGCGCGCTCGCGCTTGCGCCGCTCCGCGTCCGACTCGCGCTGCCGCAGGTAGAGCTTCCACGACATGTTGTAGATGTCGATCACCTGGCGGTTCGCGTCGAGGTAGAAGACGCGGTTCACCGTCTCCTCCACGAGCTGCACGTCGTGGCTGATGATGAGCAGCCCGCCCTGGTAGCCCTTGAGGAACTCCCGCAGCCAGACGACGGAGTCGGCGTCGAGGTGGTTCGTCGGCTCGTCGAGCAGCATCGTGTCGGCACCCGAGAAGAGGATGCGGGCGAGCTCGATGCGCCGGCGCTGACCGCCGGAGAGGGTCTCGAGCGGCTGGTCGAGGATGCGGTCGGGCAGCTGCAGGTTCGACGCGATCGCCGCGCCCTCCGCTTCGGCGGCGTACCCGCCGAGCGCGAGGAAGCGGTCCTCGAGCCGGCCGTACCGGCGCATCGCGTCGTCGGCGACCGTGCCGCCCTCCCCCATCTGCTCGGTCGCGACGCGCATGCCCTCGACGATCTCGCCGAGGCCGCGAGCGTCGAGGATGCGGCGGCGCGCCGTCTGCTTGGGGTCGCCGGAGCGCGGATCCTGCGCGAGGTAGCCGATCTCGCCGCTGCGCTCGACCTTGCCGCTGTAGGTGTGGCCGTCGCGGTCGTCGCTGATGCCGGCGAGCACCTTCGTCATCGTCGTCTTGCCGGCGCCGTTGCGACCGACCAGGCCGATCTTGTCACCGCGCTCGATGCGGAACTGGACGTCGGTCATGAGCGTCCGTGGGCCGACGGAGAGCTCGAATCCGGACACGGCGATCACGCGCGGGAGCCTCTCTCGATGCGGGTGGGGGATGCGGCCGCGTTGAGCGAGCCAGCCGTCCAGCCTACCAGCGGGGCGAGGCGGGGCGAGCCCGGGCCCGACGGCCGCGCCGGATCAGCGCCAGGGGCGCACGAGCTCCGTGATCGTCTCGGTGAGCGCCATCTGCAGCAGCGGTCCGAACGTGACGCGGCGGGCGCCGATCGCGCGGATCTCGTCGAGGCCGCCCACGACCGACCCCCGCACCGGATGGGCCGTGACGTTCACCGGCAGCGACACCTGCGTGAGGATCGCGGTGAGCGCCTCGGCGCTCGGCGGCTTCACCGGGTAGAGCGAGCGCGCACCCGCCAGCTCGGCGAGCCGCATGCGGACGATCGCCTCCTCGAGCGGGTCGCCGCCGTGCAGCTCGGGTCGCGCGAACGCATCCGTGCGGGCGTTGATGACGACGTCGACGCCTGCGGCGTCCGCGGCGGCACGGAGCCCGGCGACGTAGTCGGCGTGCTCCTGCGCCTCGCGCATCCGCCCCTCGCTGTGCACGGTGTCCTCCACGTTGAGGCCCACGGCGCCGGCGGCGAGCAGCCGGTCGATCAGCTCGGCGGGCGACGCGCCGTAGCCCGACTCCACATCGGCCGACACGGGCACGTCGACGGATGCCGTGATGCGGGCGATGCCCTCCATCGCGTCGTCGAGGCTCATGCCCTCGTTGTCCTCCTGGCCGCGGGACTCGGCGAGCGGGTGGCTGCCGATCGAGATGGCGCCGAAGCCCGCATCGACGAGCGTGCGGGCCGACCACGCATCCCACGCCGTCGGGAGCACGACGAAGTCCTCGTGCATGGTCAGGAGGGCGGTGGCCTTGGCTGCGAGATCGCTCATGCGCCCGATCGTAGGGCGCGTGCCGCGCGACGTGCTGTGGATGCGGCGCGAGGCTCGGGCGCGGCCCTAGGCTGACCGCATGACCGTTGCGCTCCCGCTCCCCCGCCGCTCCGTCCTCGCCGATGCGCTCGTCGGCCAGCGCACGCTCGCCAAGGACCTGCTGCTCGTCGCCACCGGCATCGCCGTGGTCGCCGCGCTCGCGCAGGTGGAGATCCCGATGTGGCCGGTGCCCATCACGGGTCAGACGCTCGGCGTCATGCTCGTCTCCGCCGCGCTCGGGTTCCGGCGCGGCGTCGCCGCCATGGCGGGCTACCTCGTGCTGGGCGTCGCCGGCGCCCCGATCTTCGCGACCTTCACGGGCGGCATCGCCGCGGTCGGCAAGCCGAGCTTCGGCTTCATCATCGGGTTCGTCGCCACCGCTGCCGTCGTCGGATGGCTCGCCGAGCGCCGCTGGGACCGCCGGCCGCTGCTCGCGATCGCGCTCTTCGGCGCGGCGAGCCTCATCCCCTTCGCGTTCGGCATCCCCTACATGGCCGCGGTGCTCGCCGCCATGGGCGCCCCCGTCGACCTGGCGGGCGCGCTCGGCCTCGGCTTCCTGCCGTTCATCGTCGGCGGACTCGTGAAGTGGGCGATCGCCGCTGCCGCGATGCCCGCGGCCTGGGCGGGCGTCCGCGCCCTCGATCGTTCCGACGACTGAGCGCATCCGGCCACGGTGTGCGCGCCGTGGCGCGCGCACCGCGTAGCGTTGGGGTCATGACCGACGCGCAGAGCACCACCGCCACCGAGCCCGAGGGCGAGCGCTTGACGTTCGCGAGCCTCGGCCTCCCGCCCGCCATCCTGCGGGCGCTCGACGACGTCGGCTACGAGACGCCCTCCGCGATCCAGGCGGAGACGATCCCGCTGCTGCTCGGCGGTCGCGACCTCATCGGGCTCGCGCAGACGGGCACGGGCAAGACCGCGGCCTTCGCGCTGCCGGTGCTCGCCGCCGTCGACGTCGCCCGGCGCAGCCCGCAGGCGCTCGTCCTCACACCGACGCGCGAGCTCGCGGTGCAGGTGTGCGAGGCGTTCGAGCGCTACGCCGCGCACCTCGGCGGCGTCCACGTGCTGCCGATCTACGGCGGCCAGGCCTACGGCGTGCAGCTGTCCGCGCTCCGCCGCGGCGTCCACGTCGTCGTCGGCACGCCCGGCCGCATCATGGACCACCTCGCGAAGGGCACGCTCGACCTGTCGGGCCTCACCCACGTCGTGCTGGACGAGGCCGACGAGATGCTGCGGATGGGCTTCGCCGAGGACGTCGACCAGATCCTGCAGGCGACCCCTGCCGAGAAGCAGGTCGCGCTCTTCTCCGCCACCATGCCGCGACAGATCCGCGCCATCTCGCAGCAGCACCTGCGCGAGCCGGCAGAGGTCACGGTGCGCCAGGGCTCGTCGAGCTCGCCGAGCATCACGCAGCGCGCGCTCATGGTGTCGTACCAGCAGAAGCTCGAGGCGCTCACGCGCGTGCTCGAGGTCGAGCCGTTCGAGGCGGCCATCGTCTTCACGCGCACGCGCAACGAGACCGAGACGGTCGCCGAGCGGCTGCGCGCCCGCGGCTATGCCGCCGCCGCGATCTCCGGCGACGTCGCGCAGCCGCAGCGCGAGAAGACGATCGAGCAGCTGCGCTCCGGCGACCTCGACGTGCTCGTGGCGACCGACGTCGCCGCCCGCGGGCTCGACGTCGAGCGGATCAGCCACGTCATCAACTACGACCTGCCGATCGACATCGAGTCGTACACCCACCGCATCGGCCGCACGGGCCGCGCGGGCCGCACCGGCGACGCGATCAGCTTCGTGACGGCGCGGGAGCGGCGGATGCTGAGCGCGATCGAGAAGGCCACGCGCGCCACGGTCGCGATCATGCCGATGCCGAGCGCCGACGAGGTGAACGCGACCCGCCTGACGCGGTTCGACGACGCCATCACGGCCGCGCTCGCCGAGACCGACCGGATCGAGCGGTTCCGCGAGATCGTCGCCCACTACGTCGAGCACCACGACGCGCAGCAGGAGGACGTCGCGGCCGCGCTCGCGGTCGTCGCGCAGGGCGAGACGCCGCTGCTGCTCGACGAGCGGGCCGACCGGGCGCTGCAGTCCTCGCGCACGGAGCGTGCCGACCGTCCGGCGCGCGCCGGCGACAGCGCGCCGGGCGAGCGCCGCTCGCGGCGCGGGCCGTCGGATGCGACGACCTACCGGCTCGCCGTCGGCAGCCGCAAGGGCGTCGAGCCGCGCCAGATCGTGGGCGCGCTCGCGAACGAGGGCGGTCTCGGCCGGGACGACTTCGGCCGCATCCAGATCCGCTGGGACTTCACGCTCGTCGAGCTGCCGGAGCTCGACCGCTCGCAGCTCGAGCGGCTCTCCAAGACGCGCATCTCGGGCGTGCCCATCGACATCCGCGTCGACACGGGCGCGAGCGCCGGTCGCGGCGATCGCAGTGACCGGGGCGACCGCGGCGACCGGAGCGACCGGCCGCCGCGCAAGCCCCGCGACCGCTAGGTCGCGGGCGCCGCTCGGCGCGGGTTCCAGGTGCCGCGCGCCACGTCGGGGACGAAGTCGGTGAGGTCGACCGGCCATCGCACGGTCTGCTCCGTCTGCGCCGAGAGGTAGGCGGCCATGAGCAGCTCGGCGACGGCGACGCCGTTCCGCAGCGACTCCATGGGCTGCTCGCCCCTGCGGAAGCAGGCCGCGACGTGGCGGTTCTCCCCCGTGTAGCCGTAGGAGGCGGCCTCGTCCGAGACGACCGGCATGAGGCCCTGCTCGGCGTTCTGCTTCTCGACGATGTCCTCGCCCTCGCTCTGGCCCAGCTCCCGCGAGAGGAAGACCTTCGACTCGGTCGCGAGCGTGTCCGACTGCATGGAGTACTCCGGGCCCAGCAGCTCGAACGAGAGCCGCAGCCCCGCGCCGACGTAGCTCCACGACGTGGTGCCCTCGGCGATCACCGTCTCGCCGTCGCCGTTCACGAACTCCCACGCGGCGCGCGCGTAGTCCTCGCTGGGCCGGTCGCGGTAGTCCGGGGCGCCCGGGTACAGCTCGAGCAGGCGCTCGGCGTACGCGGGCCTGCCCCACTTCAGCGACTGGATGCTCGCCGTCACCGAGACCGGCGTGAGCCAGTCCGCGGGGTCCACCCCCGGGGGCGTGAGCAGGAACCTGCCCGCCTCGACCGAGTGGCACATCATGTCGCTCAGCACGCCGCCGCCCTGCTTCGCGCCGTCCCAGAACCACGCCTTGTGCGGGCCCGAGTGCTCCTCGGCGCAGCGCGCGAGGTACGGGCTGCCGGCCTCGCTCGCCCCGCGGCGCCAGACGAGGTCGTGCGCCCGCGTGATCGCCGGCGAGTACACCTGGTTCTCCAGGTACGCGTGCAGCAGCCCGACCGACTCGACGAGCTCGAGGATCTCGGTCGCCTCCGCCACGGTGCGGCCGAGCGGCTTCTCGATCGCGATGCCGGTGAGCGTCGCCCCGGCTCGCACCTCCTCGACGATCGCGCGGACCACCTCGAGGCGGGCGTCGTTCGGCGTGAGCACCCACACCGCGTCGACCCGGTCGTCGCGCACGAGCGCGCGCACGTCGTCGTGCGCGACGACGTCCTCGCCGACGCCGATCTCCTCGGCGATCGCCGCCAGCCGGTCGGCGGAGTCGCGCGTGCGGGAGGCGACCGCGACCACGTCCGCGTCGCGCACGCCGATCCACGAGCGCACGTGGAACTCGCCGATGAAGCCGGCGCCGACGATGCCGACGCCGAGCACGGAGCGTTGAGCCATGGTGGGGATCCTCTCGATCAGGGGGTGCGGCGTGCGCTGGGGATCAGGCGCGCAGCTTGCGCTGGCGGCCGTAGACCGCCAGCAGGGCGATGAGCACGACGCCCTGCACGACGATGCGCGCCCACTCGGGCATGCTGAGCGTCGTCAGGAGACTGGTGAGCACGGTCAGCACGATCGCGCCGATCGCGCTGCCGAGGTAGCCGCCGACGCCGCCGGCGACGAGCGTGCCGCCGATCACGACGGCGGCGATCGAGGGCAGCGTCAGGTCGTTCGCGAGGTTCAGGAACACCTGCTGCGAGTAGCCGACCATCGCGATGCCGCCGAGCGCGGCGAACATCGAGCTGAGCACGTAGGCGGTGACCGTGACGCGACCGACCGGCACGCCCGACAGCCTGGCCGCCTCTCGTCCGGACCCGGTCGCGTAGAGCCGCATGCCGAAGGTCGTGCGGCGCAGCACGAGCGTCACGAGCACGGCGAGCACCGCCCAGACGAGCAGGATGCCGGGGATGCCGAGCACGTCGCGGCCGTTCACGAGCTGCACGAGCGCGGGCGACGCGCGGCCGTCCGCGACGCCGCCGGTGACGACCAGGATGAGGCCGCCGACGACGCCGAGCATGCCGAGCGTCATGACGAACGGCGGGATCCGCAGCAGCACGATGCCGAGCCCGTTCGCGAGCCCGATGAGGGCGGCGACGGCGAGCGCGAGCAGCACCCCCGGCACGAGCAGCGCGTCCGAGCCGTTCATGGTCCGGCTCGCGAGGATCGCGCCGAGGGTCGCGACGGTGCCCACCGACAGGTCGATGCCCTCGCCGCCGGAGAGCACCACGATGGTCTGCCCGATCGCGATGATGCCGAGGAACGAGGCGACCCGCAGCATGTTCACGACCTGGTCGGGCGAGGCGAAGCCGGGCTTCAGGATGCCGCCGATGACGATGAGGAGGATCGCGATGGCGCCCGCGAGCACGACGGGGTCGCGCAGCAGCGCGAGCGCGCGGGTGGCCGCCGTCGGGCCGGCGGGGCTCGTCGCCGGGTCGGTCCCGGTCGCTGCCTGGCTCATCGCTGCCTCCTGGGGGCGCCGAGGGCGCTCAGGGCGAGCGCCAGGATGACGACGAGGCCGGCGGCGAGCGCGCGCCACGACGTCGGCAGGTTGAGCGCGAAGAGGATCGTCGACGCGAGCGAGAGCGTGATGGCGCCCGCGATCGCGCCGATGGGCGAGCCGATGCCGCCGCGCAGGGCGATGCCGCCGACGACGACGGCCGCGACCGAGTTGAGCGCGAGCGCACCGCCGATGAAGGGGTCGCCGGAGCCGGAGTTGCCGAGCACCGCGAGCCCGGCGAGGCCGCAGATGACGCCGCTGAGCGCGTAGGACGTCAGCTGGGCGCGCGTGACCGGGACGAGCGACGCGAACGCCGCCGCGGGGTCGCCGCCGGTGGCGCGGATGTGCCGCATGATGCGCAGCTGGCGCAGCACGAGCCACCCGGCGGCGACCGCGACGACGAGCAGCACCGAGACCGGGACGCCGCCGACCGCCTGCCGGAAGGTGCCGGTGATGATCGCCGGCACCGTGCCTCCGGGCGTCGGGAGCACGAGCAGCGCGAGGCCGGAGAAGACGGATGCGGTCGCGAAGGTCGCGATGAGCGGCTGCAGCCGCAGCCGGCTGACGATGAGCCCGTTGACGACGCCGCACGCGAGGCCGGTGCCGAGCGCGGCGAGGAAGCCGAGCAGCGCGCTGCCGTCCTGCCCCTGCATGACCTGCACCGCGACGACGCTCGAGAGCGCGACGATCGCGCCCGCGGAGAGGTCGAGGCCGCCGCCGATGACGACGATCGCCTGCGCGACGGCGACGAGCACGAGGGGCAGGAAGGTCGCGAACGTCGAGGCGATGCCGTACGGGCTGAGCAGGTTCGGCTGGAGCGCGATCGCGGCCACGACGGCGGCGACGAGCAGCGCGGCGGTCGCCCACGACGCCACCCGGATGCGGCCGAGCCGCTCGCCGATGGGGCGTCGCTCGTCGAGGACGGCGGTCTTCTGGTCGGTCACGCGGTGGCCTCCGGCGTGGTCGTGTCCCGTTCGGGGTCGTCCTGCTGCGGCTGGACCTGCTGACCCGCGCCGATGACGAGCGCGGCCTCCACGAGGCGCGGCTCGGTGATCTCGTCGCCGACGAGCTCTGCGCGCACGGCCCCCTCGAAGAGCACGAGCACCCGGTCGCAGACGGTCACGAGCTCCCGGTCCTCGCTCGAGTTGATGATGACGGTCGCGCCGTCGTCTGCCAGCCGCCGGATGATGCGGTAGATCTCGGCCTTCGCGCCGACGTCGACGCCCTTGGTCGGGTCGTCGAGGAGCACGACGCCGGGCTCGGTGAGCAGCCACTTGCCGAACACGACCTTCTGGGCGTTGCCGCCGGAGAGGCTCGAGATGGGGTCGCCGAGGCCGCCGATCTTGATCGCGAGGGCGTCGACCATCGACTGCGCGGCCTCCCGCTCCCGGGAGCCGGAGAGCACACCCACCCGCGACCGGCTGCCGAGGCTCGCGATCGCGAGGTTCTCCTGGATGGGCCGCACGGGCAGCGTGCCCTGGGAACCGCGGTCGCCGGGGACGAGCGCGATGCCCTGCGCGGCGGCGGCACCGGGCGACGAGAGCCGCGCGGGGGCGTCGTCGACGCGCACCTCGCCGGTCGCGGCGGTCGCGCCGAAGAGCGCGAGCAGCAGCTCGGACTGGCCCTGCCCCTGGAGGCCGCCGAGCCCGACGACCTCGCCCGCCCGCGCGTCGAGGTCGACGCCGCGGAGCGCGCCGCCCGAGAGCCCGCGCACCGAGAGGCGGACGCGCCCCTGCGGGCGCTCGCCGTGCTCGCGCTCGACCGCCTGCACGTCGCCGACCATGAGCCGCACGAGCTCGTCGGGCGTCGTGCCCGCCATCGGCGTCTCGGCGACCGTCTCGCCCGAGCGCAGGATGGTGGCGCGGTCGCACAGCTCGGTGATCTCGTCGAGCCGGTGCGAGACGAAGAGGATGCTCGCGCCGCGGTCGCGCAGCTCGCGCACGATGTCGAAGACGACCGACACCTGGTCGCGGTGGAGCGACGCGGTCGCCTCGTCGAGGATGAGGATGCGTGGCTCGCGGAGCAGCGCCTTGCCGATCTCGACGAGCTGCTGCTGCCCGGGCGCGAGCTCGCGCACCGGCTGATCGGCGTGCACGTCGCCGAGCGCGGGTGCGAGCCGCTCGAGCACCGGCCGCACGCGGCGTCGGGCTGCGCGGCCGGACAGGAACCCCGCCGTGCCGGGCTCGCTGCCGAGCACGAGGTTCTCCCCCACCGTGAGCTCCTGCACGAGGCTGAGCTGCTGGTAGACGGCGGCGACGCCGAGGCGGGCGGCGGCCCGCGGGGAGCCGATGCGCACCGGTTGCCCCGCGAGCTCGATCTCGGCCTCGTCGGGTCGCACCGACCCCGCGAGCACCTTGCCGAGCGTGGACTTGCCGGAGCCGTTCGGCCCCAGCAGGCCGTGGACCTCGCCGCCCGCCGCCGTGAGGCTCGCGCCCCGCAGCGCGCGGACGCCGCCGTAGCGCTTGCGCACTCCGGTGAGCCGCACGAGCGGCGAGGTCTCGGTCATGATGGCCCTACTGCAGGAACTGCTGGATGTCGTCGGCGGACAGCACGGAGTCGAGCACGTACGTGTCGGGCTGCTCCTGCACCTCGCCCCACACCTCGTCGAAGTTCTCCGCCGTCACCGGCTCCTCGAGCTCGAGCACGATGTCGTGCCCGTTCTGCAGCTGCGCCTCGTCGAGCTCCGCGCCCTGCAGCATCGCCATGGCGATGTGCAGCGCCGTCGCACCCGTGCCGGGAGGGTTCACGACGCCGATCGACTCGAAGTCGTCGCCCTGCTCGCTCCACAGGCGCAGGAAGCCGTTGCGGGCCTCGCCGCTCATCACGATCTCGTCCTGCTTCTCGGCAGCGATGAGCGCCTGCAGCACGCCGAGCGCCATGCCGTCCTGCGTCCACACGCCGTCGATGTCGGGGTAGGTCGCGAGCAGGTTGGCCATCTGCTGCTGGCCGGTCGCCTGGTCCCAGCCGCCGTCGGCGGTCGTGAGCACCTCGACGCCCGCCGACTCGAACACCGCTTGCGCGGCACCCCAGCGGGCCTCGTTGGCCGGGTGGCCCGAGATGCCGTTCACGGCGACGATGCTGCCGCCGTCGCCGACCTGCTCGGCGAGCCACTCCGCGCTCGTCTCGGCCCAGAGCGCCTGGTCGATGCCCACGTTGATGACGCTCTCCGCCGTGACCGCCTGGTCGATGGCGAAGACGAGGATGCCCTGGTCGGTCGCCTCCTGGAACACCTGGTCGAGCGCCGAGCCCGAGTTGGGGTCGACGATGATGGCGTCGACGCCGGCGTTGATGAGGTTGCGGACCTGCTGGATCTGGCCGTTGACGTCGGTGTCGGCGTTCTCCAGCACGAGGTCCTCGAGGGTGCCGGCGTCCTGGTACTCCGACGCCGCCTCCTCCATGTCGGCGACCATCTGCGTCCGGTACTCCGAGCCGACGAAGCCGTTGCTGATGCCGATGGTGAACGGTCCCGCCGCAGCGGCGCCGTCCGAGCCGCTGGGGGCTGGGGCCGGCTCGTTCGAGACGGTCGAGCAGCCTGTGACGACGAGAGCCGCCGTGGCCAGTGCTGCGAACCCGAGTGCGCGCTGTCGCATGTCGATGCCTCCTTGCATCCGTCTTGCCGATCGCGGCCGCACTTTCATGCAGACTGCGAGAAATAGTGGCAACAGTGTTGCACGACGCGGGCGCGATGCACAGCACCGTGTCCGAATCGTGACCTACGCGTCGAGCAGCCGCTCCAGCGAGCCGAAGGCGTCGATCGCGATCGCCGCGGCCCCGAGCAGCGCGCCGTCGTCCGTCGACGTCGAGGGCACGAGCCGAGGGATGTGGAGCACGCGCCCCGTGAGGCGGCGCTCGAGCTCGGGGATGACGATGCCGGCGAGCGGCGCGAAGCGCCCCGCGAGCACGATGACCTCGGGGTCGAGCAGGGCGCACACGTTCGCGAGGGCGACCGCGAACTCGTCGAGCACCCTGCGCGCGAACGCGCCGGCGGGCGTCGGCGCTCCGACGGCGCCGAAGACCGCGGCGAAGGGCTCGACGCCGGCCGGCAGGACGATCCCCGCGGCCGTGGCGCGCCGGACGAGGCCCGTGGAGCCCAGCTGCGACTCGAGGTCGCCGAAGTCGACGTACAGGCGGTCGATGGAGTCGGGACCGACCAGCATGCGGCCGATCTGACCGGCGAAGCCGCGACTGCCCTCGAGGATCCTGCCGTGCTCGACGATGCCGGCACCGACGCCCTCGAACACCGCCAGCGCCATGAGGCTCGTCGCATGCCGGTGCTCGCCCCACCGCGACTCGGCCACGGCGATCAGGTTGGCGTCGTTGCCGACCGCGACGGGCGCGTCGAGCCGATGCCGCAGCAGGTCGCCGAGGTGGATGCCGTGCCAGTGCAGCGCGGGGGCGAAGTCGATGGTCCCGTCGGCCTGCACCGGGCCGGGGATGGCGACGCCGACCGCCACCGGCGGGCGGCGGCCGCGCGGCGCGTGCCACGCCGTCTCGATCGCGTCGAGCGTGTGGGCGAGCCGCTCATCGGGCCCGGCCGGCGCGTCCAGCCGCTCGCTCCAGCGCACGACGCCGCCGAGGTCGACGAGCGCGAGCGCGGTGTGGTGGTCGGCGACGTCGACGGCGAGCACCGTCGCGGCGCCCTCGTCGACGCGCACGCGCCCGAGCGGCCGCCCGCCCGTGGGGCCGACCGCGCTCTGCTCGACGAGCAGCCCGGCCTCGATGAGCGCCGCGACCGCGCGCGACACCGTCGCGACGCTGAGCCCCGTCACCGCGGCGAGCTCGGCGCGCGAGGCGTCGCCGACCGAGCGCGCGGCGGCGAGCACCGTCGCGCGGTTGCGCCTCGTGGTCGACTGGGAGCTCACCCGCTCATCCTGGCACCAGCCGCGCGCTCGCGCCCGGCGCGGGCTCGGGAGGGGCAGGATGGAGCCGGCGCCGCGACCGACGGCGCTCGAGGGAGCCGCCATGCCACGAGTCGATGCCGGCGCCGCGACGGACCCGCGAGCCGAACGGCCCTGGCCCGCCATGTGGTCGCTCGTCCTCGGCTTCTTCATGATCCTCGTCGACTCGACGATCGTCACGATCGCGACGCCCGCGCTCATGCGCGCGTTCGACGCGGACGTCACGAGCGTCGTGTGGGTCACGAGTGCCTACCTGCTCGCGTACGCGACCCCGCTGCTCGTCACCGGCCGGCTCGGCGACCGCTTCGGACCCAAGCCCGTCTACCTCACCGGGCTCGCCGTCTTCACGGTCTCGTCCCTCGCGTGCGGCTTCGCGACGTCGATCGAGCTGCTCGTGGTCGCGCGCGTCGTGCAGGGCTTCGGCGCCGCGCTGCTGACCCCGCAGACGATGGCCGTCATCACGCGCATCTTCCCGCCCGACCGGCGGGGCGCGGCGCTCGGCCTGTGGGGCGGCATCGCGGGGCTCGCGACGCTCGTCGGCCCGCTCGTCGGCGGCCTGCTCGTCGACACCGCGGGATGGGCGTGGATCTTCTTCATCAACGTGCCGGTCGGCATCGTCGGCTTCCTGCTCGTGATGCGCACGGTGCCGCGGCTGCCCGTGCACGCGCACCGGTTCGACGTGCTCGGCATGGCGCTGAGCGCGGCCGGCATGTTCGCGGTCGTCCTCGGCGTGCAGGAGGCCGGTCGGGTCGGCCCGGTCATGGGTGGCCTCGTGGCGGTCGGCATCGCGCTGCTCGCTGCCTTCGTGCGATGGCAGGCGGTGCAGCGCGGCGAGCCGCTGCTGCCGCTCTCGCTCTTCCGCGACCGCAACTTCACGCTCGGCTGCATCGCGATCTCGGCCGTCGGCTTCGCGATCACCGCGCAGGGCGTCCCGCTGTTCCTCTACCTGCAGACCGCGCGCGGGGCGACGTCGACGGAGTCGGCGCTCCTGCTGCTGCCGATGGCCATCCTCGCCGGCGTGCTGTCGCCGCTCGTGGGTCGTGCGCTGCAGGGCAGGGACGTGCGCTTCGCCGCGGTGTTCGGCATCCTCGCCGTCGCGGGGGCGTTCGCGTGGTTCGCGGGGTGGATGACGCCGGGCATCGACACGTGGTGGCTGCTGCTCCCCTCCGCCCTGCTCGGCATCGGCAACGCGTTCCTCTGGAGCCCCATCTCGATCACGACGACCCGCAACCTGCCGATGTCGGCCGCCGGCGCCGGCGCGGGTGTCTACAACGCGATGCGGCAGGTCGGCGCGGTCGTCGGCGCGGCGTCGATCGCCGCGCTCATGACGGCCCGGCTGACAGCCGAGCTGGGCGGGGCGCCGACGGCGGCGCAGGAGTCCGGGCAGGGGCTCCCGGAGGCTGCCGTGCTGCCGTTCTCGGCCGCCATGGGGCAGTCGATGCTGCTGCCGGCCGCGGTGCTCGTCGTCGCGCTCGTCGCGGCGCTGTGCTTCGCGCCCCCGAGGCCGGCGTCGACGCGTGCGGCGCCATCGGCCGCGGAGCGCCGCTGACCGTGCTCAGCGGCCGGACGGCCGCGGGTCCGGCATGAGCGTCTCGATGGAGGGCTTGCGCCGCGCTCGAGACCAGACGATGAAGCCCCAGAGCGTGAACGCACCGTAGAACGCGTACATGAAGCCCGACGCCCAGTAGCCGGCGCTGAACAGCAGCGGCACGCCGACGAGGTCGACGGCGACCCAGATGAGCCAGAACTCCGTCCAGCCGCGCGCCATCCCGTAGGTCGCGAGCAGCGAGCCGACGAACGTCCACGCGTCGGCCCAGACGGGCTCGTAGGAGCCGAGCATGCGGAACAGCGGCGTGATCGCCGCGGTGCCGACGACGAGGGCGAGGACGAGCCCCGCGCGCTGCCGCCAGGAGGCCCAGCGGGGCACGATCTGCCCGTCCGCGCCCCGCGCCTCGCGCCAGCGCACCCAGCCGTAGATCGCGACGGCGATGAACATCACCTGGCGCCCGGCCTGGCCGAGCAGCGCGGGCAGCTCGTGGGACGGGTCGAGCAGCGCGCCGACGAAGACCGTCAGCAGCAGCAGGTTGCCGACGATGCCGACCGGCCACGCCCAGACGCGGCGCAGCATCCCGCCGAGCGCGCTCGCCAGGCCGAACAGGTTGCCGACCACCTCGCGGACGAGCAGCACCTGGCCGTCCCCGACGGGGATCGTCGCGGTGTAGAGGGCGTGGAGCAGGTCGAGGGGGTCGATGCGGGGTGGCTTCCTGAGCGTGGCGGGTCGGGCGGCAGCTAGATGGTGAAGCCCGAGATCGCTCGCTGACGCTCGCGACGGCGTCGGGCGGACGATCCACTGGATCGTCCGGGTCCTCGCGCCACAGCTCCGGGCGCGGGACGGGCTGTCGCTAGATGGTGAACCCGAGCGCCCGCATCATCTCGCGGCCGTCCTCGGTGATGCGCTCCGGGCCCCACGGCGGCATCCACACCCAGTTGATGCGGAACTGCCCGACGACCCCGTCGAGGTTCTCGGCGATCTCGGTCTCGATCACGTCGGTGAGCGGGCAGCCCGCCGAGGTGAGCGTCATCGAGATGACGAGCGCATCCTGCTCGTCGTCCCACGCGAGGTCGTAGACGAGGCCCAGGTCGACGATGTTGACGTCGAGCTCGGGGTCGACGACATCCTTGAGCGCCTCGGTGACCTCATCGAACTTCGTGGCATCGATCTCGACGAGCGCCATCAGACGCCGGCCTTCAGGTAGCGGTCGTAGCCCTCGTCCTCGAGGCGGTCGGCCAGCTCGTGGCCGCCCTCGTCGGCGATCCGGCCGTTCACGAACACGTGCACGAAGTCGGGCTTGATGTAGCGCAGGATGCGCGTGTAGTGCGTGATGAGCAGCACACCGAGGCCGGTCTCGCCCTTGATGCGGTTCACGCCCTCCGCGACGATGCGCAGCGCGTCGACGTCGAGGCCGGAGTCGGTCTCGTCGAGCACCGCGAAGCGCGGTCGGAGCAGCTCCATCTGGAGGATCTCGTGGCGCTTCTTCTCGCCGCCGGAGAAGCCCTCGTTGACGTTGCGCTCGCCGAAGGACGGGTCCATGCGCAGCTTCTCCATCGCGGAGCGGACGTCGCCGATCCACTGGCGCACGCGCGGCGCCTCGCCGGTGACCGCGGTCTTCGCAGTGCGCAGGAAGTTCGACACCGTCACGCCGGGGATCTCGACCGGGTACTGCATCGCGAGGAACAGTCCGGCGCGGGCGCGCTCGTCGACGCTCATCGCGAGCACGTCCTCCCCGTCGAGGGTGATCGATCCGCCGTCGACGGAGTACCGCGGGTGACCCGCGATCGTGTAGGCGAGGGTCGACTTGCCGGAGCCGTTCGGGCCCATCACCGCATGGATCTCGTCGGAGCTGATGCGCAGGTCGACGCCCCGCAGGATCTCCTTCTTGCCCTGCTCGGTCTCGATCGAGACCTGCAGGTCCTTGATGTCCAGCACGCTCATGGCGCTTCCTTCCTTCGCGGCCGCAGCCGCATCACAGTCGTGGCTGCAGCTGCTGCAGGCTCGGTATCAATTCAGGTTCAGGGGGTTCTGCACGTCGACGAGCACGTCGTCGCCGTCGATGGTCACCGGGTACACCGGCACCGGCTCGTACGCCGGGAGGTTCAGGGGCTTGCCGGTGCGCAGCGCGAACTGCGAGCCGTGCGCCCAGCACTCGATCGTCTCGTCCTCGACGAAGCCCTCCGAGAGCGAGATGTCGCCGTGCGTGCAGTTGTCGCCGATCGCGTGGATCGCACCCGCGGAGTCCTTCACGATCGCGACGTCGACGCCGTCGAGCTCGACCTTGAGGGCCGCGCTGACCGAGACATCGTCCACCCCGCAGGCGCGCTGTGCCGTCATGCCCCAGCCTTCGACGCGGGGGCGAGGCCGGCGCCGCGGCGCAGCTCCTCGTCGATCGCCTCTGCGAGGCGCTCCTCGATCTCGGCGACGCCGATCTTCTGCACGATCTCCATGAGGAAGCCGATGACGACGAGGCGTCGGGCCTCCTCCTCGTCGATGCCGCGGGAGGAGAGGTAGAAGAGCTGCTCGTCGTCGAAGCGGCCGGTCGCGGATGCGTGGCCGGCGCCGGCGATGTCGCCCGTCTGGATCTCGAGGTTGGGGATGCTGTCGGCGCGGGCGCCGTCGGTGAGCACGAGGTTCTGGTTCTTCTCGTAGCTGTCGGTGCCGGTCGCGTCCTTGCCGATGAGCACGTCGCCCACCCACACGGAGCGTGCACCGATGCCCTGCAGCGCACCCTTGTAGAGCACGTTGCCGCGGGTGTCGGTGCCCTCGTGGAACATGAACACCTGGCTCTCGATGTGCTGGCCGCTGTCGGCGAACGAAAGGCCGAACATCTCGCCCTCGGCACGATGGCCGGCGAGCCGCATCGACGGGTTCACGCGCACGACGCCGCCGCCGAACGAGACGACCATGTGCTTGAGGAACGCGCCCTCGCCGACGACCGCCTGGTGGCTCGCGGCGTGGACGGTGTCGTCCTCCCAGTCCTGCACCGAGATGAGCGTCAGGCGAGCGCCGTCGCGGACGATGATCTCGAGGTTCTGCGCGTAGCGCGCCGAGCCGGAGTGGTGCAGCACCACGGTGCCGATCGAGCCGGGCATGGCCTCGATGACGATGTGGGCGTTCGCGTGCCGGTCGGCGCCGGTGCCGTGCAGGCGGGCGATGACGGGCTCCGCCTGCTCCGTGCCCTCGGGCAGCCGCACGTGCAGCGCGTTCGCGCAGCGCTTCCAGGCGATCGCGCTGACGACGTCCTCCGGGCGGAAGATCTCGCCGCGCACGGGGGCGTCGTGGCCGCTCGACTCGACGAGCAGGCCGCGCTCGGTGAGCGCAGCCACGTCGTAGTCGATGCCGGGCGCACCGGTCTCGGTCTCCTCGTCGACGAACAGCGGCGCGAGGCGACGCACGTCGGAGAGCTTCCAGTTCACCTCGCGGCCGGTCGGCGCGCCGAAGTCGGCGGGCTCGAACGAGGTGGGGCGCTCGGAGCGGGTCTGGATGGGCACGAACGGCGCGGCGATCGCGGCCTCGGTGCCCAGGGCAGCGGGGGTCGTGTCTGTCGCAGTCATCAGCCGACGGATCCTTCCATGCTCATCTCGATGAGCTTGTTGAGCTCGAGCGCGTACTCCATCGGCAGCTCGCGCGCGATCGGCTCGATGAAGCCGCGGACGATCATGGCCATCGCCTCGGTCTCGGCCATGCCGCGCGACATGAGGTAGAACAGCTGCTCCTCGCTGACCTTCGAGACCGTGGCCTCGTGCCCGAGCACCACGTCGTCGACTCGGATGTCGATGGACGGGTAGGTGTCGGAGCGCGAGATGGTGTCGACGAGCAGCGCGTCGCACACGACGCTGTTCGCGGAGTGGTGCGCGTTCGCATCCACCCGCACCTCGCCGCGGTAGCCGGCACGGCCGCCGCCGCGCGCGATCGACTTCGAGACGATCGACGACGTCGTGTACGGCGCCATGTGGATCATCTTGGCGCCGGCGTCCTGGTGCTGGCCGGGCCCTGCGAAGGCGACCGACAGGGTCTCGCCCTTCGCGCGCTCGCCCACGAGGTAGATGGACGGGTACTTCATCGTCACCTTGGAGCCGATGTTGCCGTCGATCCACTCCATCGTCGCGCCCTCCTCGGCGATGGCGCGCTTCGTGACGAGGTTGTAGACGTTGTTCGACCAGTTCTGGATGGTCGTGTAGCGCACGCGGGCGTTCTTCTTCACGACGATCTCGACGACCGCCGAGTGCAGCGAGTCGGACGAGTAGATCGGCGCCGTGCAGCCCTCGATGTAGTGCACGTACGAGCCCTCGTCGGCGATGATGAGCGTGCGCTCGAACTGGCCCATGTTCTCGGTGTTGATCCGGAAGTAGGCCTGCAGCGGGATCTCGACGTGGACGCCCTTGGGCACGTAGACGAACGAGCCGCCCGACCACACCGCCGTGTTGAGCGCCGCGAACTTGTTGTCGCCGGCCGGGATGATCGTGCCGAAGTACTCCTCGAAGAACTCCGGGTGCTCCTTGAGCGCCGTGTCGGTGTCCATGAAGATGACGCCCTGCGCCTCGAGGTCCGCCTGGATGGAGTGGAACACCACCTCGGACTCGTACTGCGCGGCCACGCCGGAGACGAGGCGGCTGCGCTCGGCCTCCGGGATGCCGAGGCGGTCGTACGTGTTGCGGATGTCCTCGGGGAGGTCCTCCCACGTCTGCGCCTGGCGCTCCGTGGAGCGCACGAAGTACTTGATGTTGTCGAAGTCGATGCCGGAGATGTCGGCACCCCACGTCGGCATCGGCTTGCGCTCGAACAGCTGCAGGCCCTTGAGCCGTCGCTCGAGCATCCAGTCGCTCTCGCTCTTCAGCGCCGAGATGTTGCGGACCACCGCTTCGCTCAGCCCTCGCTTGGCGACGGCTCCGGCTTCGTCGGAGTCATGCCAGCCGAATTCGTACTGTCCCAGGCTCTCGAGCTCTGGCCGGTCGATCAGGACGTCGGACATCGCTCCCCCTTCCACGCATCGTGTGCAACCCAGCGGTGCTCCTCGGCATTCCGCGCGATTCCGAACCGCTGCGCTCGGCCATACTTGAAGGGCCTTCGCACATGCCTCACCGCGGTCAGCGGCAGGGGGGTTCGGAGCCGATGGGCTCCCCGACATCCTATCGCGAACGGCGAGGAGAGGTGCATGTTGCTGGAGCGATCGCGGAGTCTCGTCGTCGCGGCCTGGGCCACGCTGGTGTCGCAGGTGATCATCGTCGGCACGGGCGGCGCCGTCCGCCTCACCGGATCGGGCCTCGGCTGCTCGGAATGGCCCAACTGCACACCGGAGTCGTTCACGCCCGTGCCCGAGCAGGGCATCCACGGCATCATCGAGTTCTCGAACCGCGTGTGGGGCGGCATCGTGGTGGCGATCGCGATCGTCATGCTCGTGCTCGCGATCCGCAGGCACGCCGGCCGCACGGTCGTCACGCTCGCCGCGATCGTGCTCGGCCTGACCGTCGCGCAGGCGCTCATCGGCGCGGTCGTCGTGTGGATGACCTTGCGCCCCGACACGGTCGGGCTCCACTTCGTGCTCTCGGTGATCCTCGTCGCCATCGCCGCGGCCCTCACGTGGCGCGTCGTCACCGGACCGGCGGGTGCCCGCACGGCGCCGCGCTGGCAGTCGGCGCTCGTCCACGCGATGACCGCGGTGCTCGCGGTCGTCGTGCTCGTCGGCGTGCTCACGACCGGCTCGGGCCCGCACGCCGGCGACGGCGGCGCGGCGCGCAACGGCCTGGACCCGGCGATCATGCAGCACGTGCACGCGTGGCCCGGCTACCTGCTGCTCGCGCTCGTGCTCGCCGTCGTCGTCGCCGCCGCGATGCGCGGCCCGCGCCGGCACCTCGGCTGGGCGCTCGCGCTGCTGGGCGCCGTGCTCGTGCAGATCGCGGTCGGCATCGTGCAGTCGCGCACCGGCCTGCCCATCGGCCTCGTCGGCATCCACATGGTGCTGTCGGTCGTCACCGCGGCGATCGGGGTCGCGGTCGTGCTCTCGCTGCGCGCGTCGACGACGACGGATGCGCGCGTCGCCGCCGCGCCCGAGCGCGGCCGCGTCGACGCGTGATGGGCCGCAGCGCATGAGCTCCCGGCCCATCGACGGCGCGATCGGCGACGTCCGCCACGGCGCGCGCCTGGGCGTGCTCGACATCGGCTCCAACACCGTCCACCTGCTCATCGTCGACGTGCGGCTCGGCGGCAGGCCCATCCCCCAGCGCTCCCACAAGCTCACGCTGCGGCTCATGCGCTACCTGCAGGACGACGGCTCGATCAGCGACGAGGGCGTCGAGGCGCTGCTGTCGGCGATCGACGAGTGCACCTCGATCGCCCGCAGCGAGCGGCTCGACGACTTCGTCGTGATGGCGACGAGCGCGCTGCGCGAGGCCGCGAACGGCGAGCAGGTCGTCGCCCGCATCGAGCGCGAGGCCGGGGTGACGCTCGACATCCTCTCCGGCGCCGACGAGGCGCGGCTCACGTTCCTCGCCGTGCGGCGCTGGTTCGGCTGGTCGGCCGGCCGCATCCTGCTGCTCGACATCGGCGGCGGCTCGCTCGAGATCGCGTCCGGCGAGGACGAGGAGCCCGACATCGCGCTCTCGGTGCCGCTCGGCGCCGGCCGCAGCACGGTGGGGTTCTTCCACGACGACCCGCCGAGCGCCGCCGACCAGCGCGCGCTCCGGCTCTACGCGAAGGCCGTGCTGGACGACGCCGTCGCCCAGGTGCGCCCGTTCGGCAGGCCCGACCACGTGATCGGCTCGTCCAAGACGATCCGCTCGCTCGCGCGGCTCGCCGGCAACGCGCTGCCGGGCGTCGGCGACGCCGACCGCGCGGTGCTCACCCGCGCGCAGCTCGACGACTGGGTGCCGCGCCTCGCCCGCATGGACGCGGGCTCCCGCTCGGCGCTGCCGGGCATCACGCCCGACCGCACGTTCCAGATCGTCGCCGGCGGCATCGTGCTCTCGCAGGCGATGCGCGCGTTCGCCGTGAAGGAGCTCGACGTGAGCCCGTGGGCGCTCCGCGAGGGCCGGCTGCTGCAGATGCTGGACCGGGTCTGACGTGATCGCCGGGCTGCCGCTCCCCGCCGACCTGGCGCCCGGCGGGTGGGTCCTGCGGCGCGCCGCGGCCGACGACCTGCCGGCGATCGTGGCGATGCTCGCCGACGATCCGCTCGCGGCCGCACGGGGCGAGTCCGCGGCTCCCGACGACTACCGCGAGGCGTTCGACGACGCCGTGGGCGATCCCTCGAACGAGATCGTCGTGGCGGTGGATGCGCGCGGCGAGGTCGCGGCGACCATGCAGCTCACGCGCATCCCCGGCCTCGCGCGGCGCGGCACGACGCGGCTGCTCGTCGAGGCCGTGCGCGTGGGCGCCGCCCACCGCTCGGCAGGGCTCGGCTCGGCGATGCTGCGCTGGGCGATGGGGCCGGCCGCCCGGGCGACGGGCAGCGCGCTCGTGCAGCTGACGTCCGACGAGCAGCGCACCGACGCGCACCGCTTCTACGAGCGGCTGGGCTTCGTCGGCTCGCACCGCGGCTTCAAGCACGCCGTGCGCTACCGCGGCCGCTAGAAGGGCAGCAGCGGGTCGACGCCGACCGCGAGGAAGATGAGCGTCAGGTAGGTGTTCGATGCGTGGAAGACGCGCATCGCGCGGATCTCCTGCACGCCGCGGATCGCGCGGGTGTACAGGCCGTGCGCCTCGGCCACGAACCAGCCGCCGGCGACCACGGCGATGCCGGCGTAGAGCAGGCCCATGCCCGCCACGGGGATGAGCAGCAGCGTGCACGCGAGCGACGCCCACGCGTACAGGATCACCTGGATGCCGACCATCGGGCGCCCGCGCACGACGGCGAGCATCGGCACCTCCGCCGCCTGGTAGTCGTCGCGGTACTTCATCGACAGCGGCCAGTAGTGCGCCGGCGTCCACAGGAACACGAGCGTGAAGAGGATCCAGGCGGGCCAGTCGAGCGAGCCGGTGACGCCCGCCCAGCCGATGACGCACCGGGAAGCAGCCGGCGATCCCGCCCCAGACGATGTTCTGCTCGGTGCGGCGCTTCAGCAGCATCGTGTAGACGAGCACGTAGAAGGCGATCGCGGCGACCGCGAGCGCGGCGGCGAGCCAGTTCGCGAACAGGCCGAGCACGAGCGTCGAGACGACCGCGAGCGTCCAGGCGAACACGCGCGCCTCCGTGACCGACAGCGTGCCGGTCACGAGCGGGCGGCGCTGGGTGCGGTGCATGACGCGGTCGATGTCGCGGTCCAGGATCATGTTGAACGCGTTCGCGCTGCCGGCGCTCAGGAACCCGCCCAGCAGCGTCGCGAGCAGCGCGCCGATCGGCGGCACGCCGCCGGCGGCCAGGAACATCGTGGGCAGCGCGGTGACGAGCAGCAGCTCGATGACGCGCGGCTTCGTCAGCGCGACGTACGCCTCCGCCTTCACCGCGAAGCGCGACCGCTGCCGATCCGCCGTCACCGGGGGCGCCGAGACGCCGGGCGAGGTCGCGTTCGACATGCAGCGGTATCCGTTCGAGGTGGTGGGTGGGGCTGGAGGCCAACCCTCATCCTATCGGACGCGCAGCGTCACCTCGCGGGATTCGCAACCGGCCGGGATGCGCCCGCTCACTATGCTGGACGGGTCGCAATCGTCCGCACCGCGAGCGGCTCCCAGCCGCCAGATGAAGGAGCCTCCTTGGCATTCGAATGGACCCCCACCGACCAGCGCGCCGTCGACACGGCCCGGATCCTCGCGGCGGATGCCGTCGAGAAGGTCGGCAACGGACACCCGGGCACGGCGATGAGCCTCGCACCGGTCGCGCACCTGCTGTTCCAGCAGGTCATGGACCGCGACCCGGCCGACGACCGCTGGCTCGGGCGCGACCGCTTCATCCTCTCCGTCGGCCACTCGTCGCTGACGCAGTACATCCAGCTGTACCTGACCGGCTCGGGGCTCGAGAAGCACGACCTCGAGTCGCTGCGCACCTGGGGCTCGCTCACGCCCGGCCACCCCGAGTACCGCCACACCAAGGGCGTCGAGATCACCACGGGACCGCTCGGCCAGGGCCTCGCCTCCGCCGTCGGCTTCGCCTACGCGCAGCGCTTCGAGCGCGAGCTGCTCGACCCGTCGACCCCCGACGGCGAGAGCCCGTTCGACCACTACACGTACGTGATCGCCGGCGACGGCGACCTGCAGGAGGGCGTCACGAGCGAGGCGGGCTCGCTCGCCGGCCACCACGAGCTCGGCCGCCTGATCGCCATCTACGACTCCAACGCGATCTCGATCGAGGACGACGTCGACATCGCCTTCACCGAGGACGTCAAGGGCCGCTACCAGGCGTACGGCTGGCAGGTGCTCGAGGTCTCGTGGCGCCAGGGCGACGACCCCACGGCGACCGACTACGTCGAGGACGTCGAGGCGCTGCACGACGCGATCGCGCAGGCGCAGGCCGAGACGACCAAGCCGAGCCTCATCATCCTGAAGACGATCATCGGGTGGCCCGCGCCGACGAAGCAGGGCACCGGCAAGATCCACGGCTCCAAGCTCGGCGGCGACGAGGTCGCGGCGCTCAAGGAGGTGCTGGGCTTCGACCCCGAGCAGTCGTTCGAGGTCGACGACGCGGTGCTCGAGCACACGCGCGGCAACGCCGCGGCGCGCGCAGCCGAGGCGCGCGGCGCCTGGCAGCAGCGCTTCGACGCGTGGGCGACGGCCAACGCCGACAAGAAGGCGCTGCTCGACCGCATGCTCTCGGGCGCGCTGCCCGACGGCGTCGAGGAGGCCCTGCCGGTGTTCGAGGCGGGCACCGAGGTCTCCACCCGCGCGGCGTCCGGCAAGGTCCTCAACGCGCTCGCCGACGTCATCCCCGAGCTCTGGGGCGGCTCCGCCGACCTCGCCGAGTCGAACAACACCACGCTCGAGGGCAAGGGCTCCTTCGCCCCGTCGCAGCACGCGACGAAGGCGTGGCCGAACGCATCCGCGGCCGGCCGCACGCTCCACTTCGGCATCCGCGAGCACGCGATGGCGGCGATCCTCAACGGCATCGTGCTGCACGGCCCGACGCGCCCGTACGGCGGCACCTTCCTGATCTTCAGCGACTACCAGCGCCCGGCGCTGCGGCTCGCGGCGCTCATGGGCGTGCACCCGATCCACGTCTGGACGCACGACTCGGTCGCGCTCGGCGAGGACGGCCCGACGCACCAGCCGATCGAGCAGCTCGCGACGCTGCGCGCCATCCCCGGCTTCGAGGTGGTCCGCCCGTCGGACGCCAACGAGACCGCGTGGGCGTGGAAGACGATCCTCGAGCGCCGCGACCAGCCGGTCGGCATCGCGCTCACCCGCCAGAACCTGCCGGTGCTCGAGCGCGGCGACGGAGCGGCCGAGGGCGACACCCTCGCGCACGCCTCGAACGTCGCGAAGGGCGCGTACGTGCTCGCGGAGGCGACCGGCGGCACCCCCGACGTGCTGCTGATCGCGACCGGTTCGGAGGTGCAGCTCGCCCTCGCCGCGCGGGAGCAGCTGCAGGCCGACGGCGTCGCCGCGCGGGTCGTCGCCGCGCCGTCGCTCGAGTGGTTCGCGGAGCAGTCGGCCGAGTACCGCGAGTCGGTGCTGCCGGCGGCAGTGCGCGCTCGCGTCTCGGTCGAGGCCGGGTCGTCCCTCACCTGGCACGGCATCGTCGGCGACGCCGGCCGCACCGTCGCCATCGACCACTTCGGCGCGAGCGCCGACTGGCAGACGCTCTTCCGCGAGTTCGGCTTCACGGCGGAGGCCGTGGTCGAGGCGGCTCGCGCATCCATCGAGGCAGCCCGCTGAGCGGGCCAGGAGGCAGACACATGAACGAGAACACCAAGGCACTCAGCGAGGCCGGCGTCAGCATCTGGCTCGACGACCTCTCCCGGGAGCGGCTCACGTCCGGCTCGCTCAAGCAGCTCACCGTCGACCGCGACGTGGTGGGCGTGACGACCAACCCGACGATCTTCGCGAACGCGATCGCCGCCGGCGACAGCTACGAGGCGGCCGTGCACGAGCTCGCCGCCGAGGGCGCGAGCGTCGACGAGGTCATCACGGCGCTCACGACGAGCGACGTCGCCGACGCGTGCGACCTGTTCGCCGACGTCTACGCATCCACCGGCGGTGTCGACGGCCGCGTCTCGATCGAGGTCGAGCCGGGCCTCGCCCGCGACACGGAGGGCACGATCGCGCAGGCGGCCATGCTCCACGAGCGGGTCGCGCGCGAGAACGTGCTCATCAAGATCCCCGCCACGCAGGAGGGGCTCGAGGCGATCGCCGCGACCATCGGGGCGGGCATCAGCGTCAACGTGACGCTGATCTTCTCGCTCGACCGCTACCGCGACGTGATGAACGCCTACCTCACGGGCCTCGAGCGGGCGCAGCAGGCCGGCCACGACCTGTCGCGCATCCACTCCGTCGCGTCGTTCTTCGTCTCGCGCGTCGACGCCGAGATCGACAAGCGACTCGACGCCATCGGCACCGCCGAGGCGACCGCGCTCAAGGGCAAGGCGGGCATCGCGAACGCCCACCTCGCCTACCGCGCCTGGCAGGAGACGTTCTCGACCGAGCGCGCGCTCACGCTGCTCGAGGCCGGCGCGAACACCCAGCGGCCGCTCTGGGCCTCCACGGGCGTCAAGGACCCGTCGCTGCCCGACACGCTCTACGTCACCGAGCTCGTCGCGCCGCAGACGGTGAACACCATGCCCGAGAAGACGCTCGAGGCGCTCGCCGACCACGGCACCATCACCGGCGACACCGTCACCGGCAAGGCGGCAGCGGCCGACGAGGTGCTCGACGCGCTGGACGCCGTGGGCGTCTCGTACGTCGAGGTCGTCGAGCTGCTCGAGGTCGAGGGCCTGCAGAAGTTCGACGCCTCCTGGGCCGAGCTCGTGCAGACGGTGCAGGAGCACATGGACACGGCCGGGGCAGAGCGATGACGTTCATCATCACCGCGTCCGGTGCCGCGAGGGAGGCGATCGAGCGGGTCGTGCCGCAGCTCGTCGCCGACGGCGTCGCGGGCCGGCTCGTCTCGGGCGACGCGACCCTGTGGGGCGAGGCCGCGGAGGCCGAGTCGGCGATCCGGCTCGGCTGGGTCGAGGCGGCCGCCGAGACCCGCGGGCTCGTCGACGACATCGAGGCGCTCCGCAAGCAGCTGCGGCTGCACGGCGTCGACCGCATCGCGCTCGCCGGCATGGGCGGCTCCTCGCTCGCGCCGGAGGTCATCACCCGCACGGAGGGCGTGAACCTGACGGTGCTCGACTCGACCGAGCCGGGCCAGGTGCGCCGCGCGCTGCGCGACGGCCTGCAGCGGACGGCGCTCGTCGTCTCGTCGAAGTCGGGCTCGACGCTCGAGACCGACAGCCAGCGGCGCGCCTTCGAGGCCGCGTACCGCGAGGCCGGCATCGACCCGGTCGAGCGGATCGTCGTCGTCACGGATCCCGGCTCGCCGCTCGACGCGGACGCCAGGAAGGCCGGCTACCGCGTCTTCAACGCCGACCCGAACGTGGGCGGCCGGTACTCCGCGCTCACCGCGTTCGGCATCGTGCCGTCGGGGCTCGCGGGCGTCGACGTGCGCGAGCTGCTCGACGAGGCGATCGCCGCGCTGCCCGAGATCAGCGAGGACGCCGACGACAACCCGGGCCTCATGCTCGCCGCCGTCATCGCCGGCACCCGGCCGCTGCGCGACAAGCTGGGCATCGTCACCGACGGCACCCACATCCTGGGCCTGGGCGAGTGGGCGGAGCAGCTCATCGCCGAGTCGACCGGCAAGGACGGCGTCGGCGTGCTGCCGGTCGTGCTCGAGAAGGACGCGCCCGAGCTCGCGCTCGACCTCCCCGACCTGCAGGTCGTGCGGCTCGTCGGCTCCGCCCGCGAGGCCCGCGAGGTCGCGCACGGCGAGGTGGAGGTCGCCGGCACGCTCGGCGCGCAGCTGCTCGTGTGGGAGTTCGCCACCGCGGTCGCCGGGCGCCTGCTCGGCATCAACCCCTTCGACCAGCCCGACGTGGAGTCGGCGAAGATCGCCGCGCGCGGCCTGCTCGACGACCTCGCGCCGGCCGCCGCGCCGGTGGCGACGGATGCCGGCATCGAGATCCGCGGCACCGCGGGCGTCGCGCTCGACTCGGTCGAGGCGTCCGTCCAGGCGCTGCTCGCGCAGCTGGGCGACGGCGGGTACCTCGCCGTGCACGCCTACCTCGACCGGATCGGGCAGCCCCGCTTCGAGCGCCTGCGGGCCGCGCTCGCCGCGCACACGGGCCGCCCGGTCACGTTCGGCTGGGGGCCTCGGTTCCTGCACTCCACGGGCCAGTACCACAAGGGCGGCACGCCGAACGGCGTCTTCCTGCAGCTGCTGGGCCAGCCGCACGAGGACCTCGAGATCCCCGGCAGGCCGTTCAGCTTCGGGCAGCTCATCCAGGCGCAGGCCTCCGGCGACGCGAGCGTGCTCGCCGAGCACGGCCGGCCGGTGCTGACGCTGACGCTCGACGACCTCGACGAGGGGCTCGACCGCCTCCTCGCCCTGACGGCGCGATGACCGACGTGACGACCGGGGCCGCCGTCGCGGCCCCGGTCGCTCCCGGTGCGTCGCGCGCCGACGAGACCGACGCCGCCGCGACCATCGCCGCCGGGCGCAACCCGCTCCGCGACGCCTCCGACCACCGCCTCACGCGCATCCCCGGTCCGAACGCGATGACCTTCTTCGGCGTCACGGGCGACCTGGCGCGCAAGAAGCTGCTGCCCGCCGTCTACGACCTGTCGAACCGCGGCCTGCTGCCGCCCGGCTTCGGGCTCGTCGGCTTCGGCCGTCGCGAGTGGACCCACGAGCAGTTCGCCGACATCGTGCGCGAGGCCGTGCAGCAGCATGCCCGCACCCCGTTCCGCGAGGCCGCCTGGCGCCAGCTCGCCGAGGGCATCCGCTTCGTCCAGGGCGACTTCGACGACGATGACGCGTTCGACCGCCTCGCCGACGTGCTCGCCGAGCTCGACGAGACGCGCGGCACGATGGGCAACCACGCCTTCTACCTCTCGATCCCCCCGAACGCGTTCCCGCTCGTCACCCAGCAGCTGAAGCGCTCCGGGCTCGCGGAGGCGGAGGACGGCCACTGGCGCCGCGTCGTCATCGAGAAGCCGTTCGGGCACGACCTCGCCTCGGCGCGCGAGCTCAACGCCGTCGTCGAGTCGGTGTTCCCCGCCGACAGCGTGTTCCGCATCGACCACTACCTCGGCAAGGAGACGGTGCAGAACATCCTCGCGCTGCGCTTCGCGAACGAGCTGTGGGAGCCGATCTGGAACGCGAACCACATCGACCACGTGCAGATCACCATGGCGGAGGACATCGGCGTCGGCGGCCGGGCCGGCTACTACGACGGCATCGGCGCGGCCCGCGACGTGATCCAGAACCACCTGCTGCAGCTGTTCGCGCTCACCGCGATGGAG
Organism: uncultured Actinomycetota bacterium; assembly: GCA_963803465.1. Lineage (GTDB taxonomy): Bacteria > Actinomycetota > Actinomycetes > Actinomycetales > Microbacteriaceae > Agrococcus. The sequence goes on along the minus strand of CAWDMS010000003.1, from coordinate 50,160 downwards.
GAGCCCGTCTCGTTCGACGCGCGCGACCTGCGCGCCGAGAAGGAGAAGGTGCTGCGCGCCGCGCGCGTGCCGCTGCCGCTCGCCGAGTCGACCGCGCGCGGCCAGTACGACGCCGGCTGGCACGGCGGCGCGCACGTCAAGGGCTTCCTGCAGGAGGACGGCATGCGCGCCGACTCGGGGACCGAGACGTACGCCGCCATCAAGCTCGAGGTCGACACGCGCCGCTGGGCGGGCGTGCCGTTCTACCTGCGCGCGGGCAAGCGCCTCGGCCGGCGCGTCACCGAGATCGCGATCGTGTTCAAGCGCGCCTCGCAGTACCTGTTCGACGCATCCGACATGCGCACGATGGGCGAGAACGCGCTCGTCATCCGCGTGCAGCCCGACGAGGGCGTCTCGATGCGGTTCGGCTCGAAGGTGCCGGGACCGGGCATGCACGTGCGCGACGTGACGATGGACTTCGGCTACGGGCACGCCTTCACCGAGGAGAGCCCGGAGGCGTACGAGCGCCTGATCCTCGACGTGCTGCTCGGCGACCCGCCGCTCTTCCCGCGCCACGAGGAGGTCGAGCTCTCCTGGAAGATCCTCGACCCGATCGAGGAGCACTGGGAGCGCGAGGGCGGGCCGGTGGAGCAGTACCAGCCCGGCTCGTGGGGGCCGCAGAGCGCCCACGAGCTGCTCGCGCACGACGGCAGGCACTGGAGGCGACCGTGATCACCCGACTCTCCCGCACCACCACCGCGGAGGTGCAGCGGCGCATGCTCGAGATCCGCGACGAGGGCGGCGTCGTCGCGCTCGGTCGCGTGCTGACGCTCGTCGTGCACACGCAGATCGGCGCCGAGGAGGAGGCGATCCGGGCGGCGAACGCGGCCTCCCGCGAGCACCCGATGCGGGTGCTCGTCGTCTCGCGCAACCCCGACCACGTGAGCGCCCGCGAGGAGCCGCGCCTCGACGCGGAGCTGCGCGTCGGCGCGGACGCCGGCGCGAGCGAGGTCGTGCTGCTGCAGTGCTACGGCGAGCTCGGCTCGCACCTGCTCGGCATCGTGCAGGGGCTGCTGCTGCCCGACGCCCCGGTCGTCGCATGGTGGCCGTCGTTCATGCCGGACCGGCCGTCGGGCTCCCAGCTCGGCCAGATCGCGCAGCGCCGCATCACCGACTCCGGCAAGCAGAAGGACCCGCACCGCGCGATCCTGTCGCTCGCCGGCTGCTACGCGCCCGGCGACACCGACCTCGCCTGGACGCGGCTGACGAACTGGCGCGGGCACCTCGCGGCGCTGCTCGACCAGCCGCCGTTCGAGGAGGTGCGCGGCGGTGTCGTCTCCGGCGACCTCGGCAACCCGAGCGTCCACCTCATGGCCGCGTGGCTCGAGCTGCGGCTCGGCGTCCCGATCGAGAAGGTCGAGGCCGGGGACACGCCGGTCGGATCGAGCGGGCTCCACGCGGTGGAGCTGCAGCGCGAGACGGGGCAGTCGTCGCTCACGCGCGTGCGGGACTCCGTCGGCGTGCTCGTGCAGCCGGGGCAGCCCTCGCACCACGTGGCGCTCTCGACCCGTGGGCTCGAGGACCAGCTGGCCGAGGAGCTCCGCAAGCTGGATGCCGACGACATGTACCGCCAGGTGCTGCTGTTCACGCTCGGGGAGCGCTGATGCGCGCCGTCGTCGAGGGCGACCGGTCGGCGCTCGTCGCCGCGACCGCCGATCGGCTCGAGGCGCTGCTCGGCGAGCTGATCGCCGCGCAGGGCTCCGCGACGATCGCGGTCACGGGCGGCAGCGTCGGCATCGAGCTGCTCGCGGCGCTCGTCGGGCGCGGCATCGACTGGGAGCGGGTGGTCGTCACCTGGAGCGACGAGCGCTTCGTGCCGGCCGACTCCCCCGATCGCAACGCCCGGCAGGCGCGCGAGGCGCTGCTCGACCTCGTGCCGATCCCGGCCGCGAACGTGCGCGAGCTGCCCGCGGCCGACGGCACTGCGCTCGACGCGGCAGCGAGCGCCGCGAGCGAGCTGCTCGACGGGCTCGGCACGCTCGACCTCACGCTGCTGGGCATGGGTCCCGATGCGCACGTGGCCTCGCTCTTCCCCGGCCACGGCGGTGTGCGCGAGCCGGGCATCCGGATCATCGCGGTGCGCGACTCCCCCAAGCCGCCGCCCGAGCGGCTCAGCTTCACGCTCGAGGCGATCAACGCCTCCGACCGGGTCTGGCTCATCGTCGCCGGAGCCGACAAGGCGGATGCCGTCGCCCTCGCCCGCGGCGGCGCGACCGCCGACGAGGCGCCCGCGGGCGCCGTGCAGGGCCGCCTCGAGACGCTCATGCTGCTCGACGAGGCCGCGGCGTCGCGCCGCTAGCGGCCCAGGGCGCTCCCCTGCTGGTGAGTGGTCACTCCCGCCGGTGAGTGGTCACTCCCGCGGGTGAGTGGTCACTCGCGCGGGTGAGTGGTCACTCCGCGGGTGAGTGGCACTCCGCGGGTGAGCGGTCACTCCCGCGGGTGAGCGGTCACTCCCGCGGGTGAGCGGTCACTCCCGCGGGTGAGTGGTCACTCCGCACGGCAGTGGCGTCCCCGAGCAGGAACGGGCCAGCAGGATGCCGTGACGCGCCCACCTTCCGCACCTGCCGCTGACTTCCCGGATACGTGACACGCCCCACATCCGTTGACCGCTCACGCGCGAGGTTGACCGCTCACGCGCGGGATCGACCGCTCACGTGCGGGATCGACCGCTCACGTGCGGGATCGACCGCTCACGCGCGGGATCGACCGCTCACGTGCGGGATCGACCGCTCACGTGCGGGATTGACCGTTCGCCTGCGCCGTGCGCCGCCCGACGGCGAAGCGGCCGCCCTCCCGAGGGAGGACGGCCGCTTCGGCGTCGCTGCAGGCTGCGTCAGCCGCGGCCCTCCGCGGAGCGGAGCTTCTGCAGCGCCTCGTCGAGGAGCTGCACCGACTCCTCGGGGGTGCGGCGCTCCTTCACGTACGCGAGATGCGTCTTGTAGGGCTCGTTCTTCGCCACCTGGGGCGGGTTCTCCTTGTCACGACCGGCGGGGAGGCCGGTGGACGGGGAGTCGATGACCTCGGGGATCTCGTCCTCGGGGAGGTCGGCCGCGAAGTAGCGGACCGTCTCGTTGCCCATCGCGTCCCAGTAGGAGACGGCCACGCGCTCGGCGTGGAAGCCCCGGTCCTGCTCGCCCATGGGGCCCGCGCCGACGCGAGAGCCGCGGATCGCACTGCCGCCAGAAGCCATCAGATACCTGCAAACTTTGTGATGAGACCGAGCACGACGATCGCTGCGAGCCACGCGAGGCTCACGACGACCGTGATCGTGTTGAGGTTGCGCTCCGCGACGCCCGACGAGCCGAGCGACCCGCCGACGCCGCCGCCGAACATGTCGGAGAGGCCGCCGCCGCGCCCCTTGTGCAGCAGGATGAACAGCGTCAGCAGCACGGATGTGACGCCGAGGATCACCTGCATGATGATCTGGAGAATCTCCACTAGCCCTCTTCTCAATTCCTCGACCGAGGTCGGATACGCGGCTCCGGGCACACGCCATGCACCGGCCACGTGAAGTCCAACGAGCATCCTATCGCAGGCATGCCCGCCGGGCCGCACGCGGCCGCGCGCCTCAGGTGCCGACGTGCTGCTGGAAGCGGCTGATGGCGGCGAACTCCGCCGCGTCGAGGCTCGCGCCGCCGACGAGCGCGCCGTCGACGTCGGGCTCGCGCATGAAGCCCGCGATGTTGCCCGACTTGACGCTGCCGCCGTACAGGATGCGCGTCGCGGCCGCAGCCTCGTCGCCGCGCACCTCGGCGATCACCTGCCGCAGCGCCTGGCACACCTGCTGCGCCTGATCGGCGGTCGCGGCCTGACCCGAGCCGATCGCCCACACGGGCTCGTACGCGACGACGACCTCGCCCGTCGCCGGCAGCTCGGCGAGCACGTCGCGCAGCTGCTGGACGGGCACGGCGGAGGCGCCGTGCTGCTCGAGGTCCTCGGCGGTCTCGCCCACGCAGATGATCGGGACGACGCCGTGGCGGAGCGCCGCGGCGGCCTTGCGGCCGACGATCGCGTCGCTCTCGGCGTGGTCCTGCCTGCGCTCGGAGTGCCCGACGATCGCGTAGGAGCACTCGAGCTTCGCGAGCATCGCGGCCGACACCTCGCCGGTGTGGGCCCCCGAGTCGTGCTCGGAGACGTCCTGCGCGCCGAAGCGCAGCTCGAAGCGCTCCGCGGAGATGAGCGTCTGCACGCTGCGCAGGTCGGTGAAGGGCGGGAAGACCGCCACCTCGACCGCGGCGTGGTCGTGCTTGCCGTCCTGCAGCGTCCACGCCAGCTTCTGCACGAGCGCGATCGCCTGCAGGTGATCCTGATTGAGCTTCCAGTTGCCCGCGATGAGCGGGATGCGGTTCGCCATCACTGTCCTTCCCAGCCGAGTGCTTCCAGTCCCGGCAGTGCGGATCCCTCGAGGAACTCGAGGCTCGCGCCACCACCGGTCGAGATGTGGCCGAAGTCGGCGTCGTCGAAGCCGAGCTGGCGCACGGCGGCAGCGGAGTCGCCGCCGCCGACGACGGCGAGGCCGTCCACCTCGGTGAGCGCCTGGGCGATCGTCTTCGTGCCGTGCGCGAACGCTGCCATCTCGAACACGCCCATCGGGCCGTTCCAGAAGACGGTGCGCGCGCCGCGGATGGCCTCGGCGAACGCCGCCGCCGAGTCCGGGCCGATGTCGAGGCCGATGCCGGCGTCGCCGAAGCGGGAGCCGCCGATCGCGTCGGCCGCGACCGTCTCGTGCTCGGCGTCCGCGTCGAACGACGCGGCGACCACGACATCCGTCGGCAGCAGCAGCTCGACGCCGCGCTCCTCGGCCTGCGCGAGGTACCCGCGCACGCGGTCGAGCTGGTCGGCCTCGAGCAGGCTCGAGGCGACCTCGTGCCCCTGCGCCTTGAGGAAGGTGAAGAGCATGCCGCCGCCGATCAGCAGCCGGTCGACGCGCGGCAGCAGGTGCTCGATGACGCCGAGCTTGTCGCTCACCTTCGAGCCGCCGAGCACGACCGCGTACGGCCGCTCGGGGGTCTCGGTGAGGCGGGAGAGCACCTCGAGCTCGCGCTCGACGAGCAGGCCGGCGGCGCTCGGCAGCGCGCCGGCGATCTCGACGACGCTCGCCTGCGCGCGGTGCACGACGCCGAAGCCGTCCGAGACGAACGCGTCGGCGCCGGCAGCGAGCTCGGCGGCGAACGCCGCCCGCTCCTGCTCGTCCTCGCTCGTCTCGCGAGGGTCGAAGCGCAGGTTCTCGAGCAGCGCCAGCTGCCCGTCCTGCAGGGCGATCCGCACGCGCTGGGCGTCCTCCCCCACCGTGTCGGCCGCGAACGCGACGTCGGTGCCGAGCAGCTCGCCGAGCCGCGCGGCGACCGGCGCCAGCGAGTACCGCGCCTCGGGCGCGCCCTTGGGGCGGCCGAGGTGCGAGATCGCCACCACCTTCGCACCCTGCTCGAGCAGGGCGCGAAGGGTCGGCAGCGACGCGACGATGCGGCCCTCGTCGGTGATCTCGCCGTCCTGCAGCGGCACGTTGAAGTCGCAGCGGATGAGGACGGTCCGGCCGGCGAGGTCGCCGAGGGAGTCGAGCGTGCGGATCGCCATGGGGATCAGAGCTTCGAGCCCACGAGCGCGGCGAGGTCGACGAGGCGGCAGGAGTAGCCCCACTCGTTGTCGTACCAGCTCGAGATCTTGACCTGGTCGCCCATCACCTTCGTGAGGCCGGAGTCGAAGATCGACGAGAACGGGTTGCCGACGATGTCGGAGGAGACGATCGGCTCGTCGGTGTACTGGAGGTACCCCTTGAGCGGTCCCGACTCGGCGGCGGCGCGGTACGCGGCGTTGACCTCGTCGACCGTCAGGCCGTCGCGGGTCTGCACCGTGAGGTCGGTGATCGAGCCGGTCGGCACGGGCACGCGCAGCGCGTAGCCGTCGAGCAGGCCGTTGAGCTCCGGCAGCACCAGGCCGATGGCCTTCGCCGCTCCCGTGGAGGTGGGGATGATCGACAGCGCCGCGGCACGCGCACGGCGGAGGTCCTCGTGCGGTCCGTCCTGCAGGTTCTGGTCGGCCGTGTACGCGTGGATCGTCGTCATCAGGCCGCGCTCGATGCCGAAGGACTCGTGGAAGACCTTGGCGAGCGGCGCGAGGCAGTTCGTCGTGCACGACGCGTTCGAGATGACGTGGTCGGTCTCGGGGTCGTACAGGTCGTGGTTCACGCCCATCACGAACGTGGGGGCCGGGCCCTTCGCGGGTGCCGAGAGGATGACCTTCTTCGCGCCGGCGGTGAGGTGCGCGGAAGCCTGCTCGACCTTGGTGAAGCGGCCCGTCGACTCGATGACGACGTCCACGTCGAGGTCTCCCCACGGGAGCTTCGACGGGTCCTTCTCGGCGAAGCCGCGGAACTCGTCGTCGCCGACGCGGATCGAGCCTGCGTCGGCCGACACCTCGGCGCCGAGCACGCCGGCGACCGAGTCGTACTTCAGCAGGTGGGCGAGGGTCTTGTTGTCGGTGAGATCGTTGACCGCGACGACGTCGATGTCAGCGCCCTGGGCAAGCGCTGCACGGACGAAGTTGCGGCCGATGCGGCCGAAGCCGTTGATGGCGACCTTCAAAGTCATGGGATGGGGTCCTGACTGTCGGGGTGGAAGGGCCCCGGGCGCGGTGCCCGGGGCCCCGGTCACGGAGGTGACGTTGGGGTCAGCGGAGGATGAGGCCGCTGGTCTGCGCCTTCGCGGCGTCGAAGCGGGCCTGCGCGTCCTGCCAGTTGACGATGTTCCAGAACGCCTTGACGTAGTCCGCCTTGACGTTGAGGTAGTCGAGGTAGAAGGCGTGCTCCCACATGTCGAGCATGAGGATCGGGTGCGTGCCGACGGGGATGTTGCCCTGCTGGTCGAACAGCTGGACGATGTTCAGCCGCGAGCCGACCGAGTCCCAGGCGAGCACGGACCAGCCGGAGCCCTGGATCGCGGTGGCGTTCTGGCTGAAGTGGCTCTGGAACTTGCCGAAGCCGCCGAAGAACTCGCCGATCGCGGCCTGCAGCTCGCCCTCCGGCTCGCCGCCGCCGTCGCCCGACAGGTTGTTCCAGAAGACCGTGTGGTTCGTGTGCCCGCCGAGGTGGAACGCGAGGTCCTTCTCGAGCTTGTTGATGGCGCCGAAGTCGTCCGCGTCGCGCGCGGCCTCGAGCTTCTCGAGCGCGGTGTTCGCGCCGTCCACGTAGGTCTTGTGGTGCTTGTCGTGGTGGAGCTCCATGATCTTCGCGGAGATGTGGGGCTCGAGCGCCGCGTAGTCGTACGGCAGCTCAGGAAGGGTGTAGACGGCCATGGCTGGCTCTCCTCTCTGGCGCGGGTCGCGCGCCGGTGGGTCGTTCCGATCCTAGCCACCGGCTGCTTGCCGCGGGCAGGGCGCCGATCGTCACACGTCGATGTCGTCGGGGACGGCGGCCTCGGTGTCGGGGATGCCCTGGTCCTGCGCCGCGCGGTCGGCCATCGCCAGCAGGCGGCGGATGCGGCCGGCGACCGCATCCTTCGTCATGGCGGGGCTCGCGAGGTGGCCGAGCTCGTCGAGGCTCGCGTCGCGGTGCTCGAGCCGCAGCCGGCCCGCGTACGCGAGGTGCTCCGGCACCTCCTCGCCGAGGATCTCGAGCGCGCGCTCGATGCGGGCGCTCGCCGCGACCGCCGCCTGGGCGCTGCGGCGCAGGTTCGCGTCGTCGAAGTTGACGAGCCGGTTCGCGGTCGCCCGCACCTCGCGGCGCTGGCGCAGCTCCGCCCACGCCTGCACCGTCTCGTGCGCGCCCATGGTCGTGAGCATGCGGGAGATCGGCTCGCCCTCGCGGATCACGACGCGGTGCGCGCCGCGCACCTCGCGCGACTTCGCGGGCACGCCGAGCCGGCCGGCGGCGCCGACGAGCGCCATCGCGGCCTCGTTGCCGGGGCACGCGACCTCGAGGGCCGCCGAGCGGCCGGGATCGGAGAGCGTGCCCTGCGCGAGGAACGCGCCGCGCCAGATGCCGGCGAGGTCCTCGAGGGATCCGGTGGTGACCTTGTTCGGCAGGCCGCGGACGGGCCTGCGGCGCGCGTCCATGAGCCCCGTCTGGCGCGCGAGCGTCTCGCCCTCGGCGATGACGCGCACGAGGTAGGCGCCGCTCGTGCGGTTCGAGGAGGAGGAGATCTTCGCGATCTCGGCACGCACGCCGTACAGCTCGAGGATGCTCTTGGCGAGCCGTCGCGCGACGGCCGCCGAGTCGAGCTCGCTCTCGACCGCGACGCGGCTCGAGATGACGTGGAGCCCGCCGGCGAAGCGCAGCAGGGTCGCGACCTCCGCCGCCTTCGTCTGGGGTCGCGTCACGCGCACCCGCGCGAGCTCCTCCTTGACGTCGTCGGTCAGTGTCACGCCGGCTCCTCTCGTCATTCTCGTCCCAGGTCTCGGTGCTTCACGGCGACCCGCAGTCCGGGCCGGCCGGAGAGCCGCTTCCCCAGGTGCTCGGCCATCGCGACCGAGCGGTGCTTGCCGCCCGTGCAGCCCACGCCGAGCACGGCGTGCAGCTTGTTCTCGCGCGCGAAGCCCTCGAGCACGGGGGCGAGCGCCTCGAGGTAGCGGTCGGCGAACTCCTGCGCGCCGCGCTGCTGGAGCACGTACTCGGAGACGACGGCCTCGGTGCCGTCGTGGCCGCGCAGCTCCGGCACCCAGAACGGGTTCGGCAGGAAGCGCATGTCGGCGATGAGGTCGGCGTCGACCGGCACCCCGTACTTGAAGCCGAAGCTCATCACCGTGAGCGTCACCTCGAGCTCGCCGCCGGGGGCGAAGCGCTCCCCCACCCGCGTCGTCAGCTGGTGCGGGTTCAGCCCGGTGGTGTCGAGCAGGTCGTCGGCCATGCCGCGCAGCGGCTCGAGCCGCGTGCGCTCCATGCGGATGCCGTCGAGGATCGTGCCGTCGCCCTGCAGCGGATGCGGTCGGCGCACCTGCTCGTACCGGCGCACGAGCTCGGCGTCGCTCGCCTCCAGGAAGAGCACGCGCACGCTCTGCTCGTTGCGCAGCATCTCGACGAAGCGCTTCGCGTCGTCGAAGAGGGCGCCGCCGCGCACGTCGACGACGATCGCGAGCTTCGGCTCGGTCGAGGCGCCGGCGCCTGCGGTGCGCACGAGCGCGCGCAGCATGGTCGGCGGCAGGTTGTCGACGACGAACCAGCCGAGGTCCTCGAGCGCGTTGGCGACCGTCGTCCGTCCTGCGCCGGACATGCCGGTGATGATGACGATCTCTCTGGCGTTCACGCTCACGGTTCCTGTCGCTGGGCTGCTCCGTCCATCGTATCGGCACCGCTCGACTCCGAGCCCAGCGCCCGAGCGATCGCCTCGGCGAGCGCCGGGCCGACGCCCGCGACCTCGCGGAGCTGCTCGGCGCTCGCCTCCCGCACGCGCTTCGCCGACCCGAAGTGCTTCAGCAGCGCGCGCACGCGGTTCGGTCCCAGCCCGGGGATCCCGCTGAGCTGCGACTCGATCGCGCTCGAGCGCTTCTGCCGCTGGTAGCTGATCGCCACGCGGTGCGCCTCGTCGCGGAGCCGCTGCACGAGGTAGAGCGCCTCGCTCGAGCGGGGCAGGATCACCGGGAAGTCCTCGCCGGGCAGCCACAGCTCCTCGAGCCGCTTCGCGATGCCGGCGAGCGCGATGCCGCGCACGCCCGCGTCGTCGAGCGCGCGCTGCGCCGCCTGCACCTGCGGCTTGCCGCCGTCGACGAGCAGCAGCTGCGGCGCGTAGGCGAAGCGCGACCCGGTGTCGTCCGGGTCGCCCTCGACGAGGTACTTCGCCCGCCGGGTCATGACCTGGAAGATCGAGTCGGTGTCGTCGGTCGTCTGCGCGATCCCGAAGCGGCGGTACTGGTCCTTGCGGGGCAGCCCGTCCTCGAACACCACCATCGATGCGACGACGCCGGTGCCGCCGAGGTGCGACACGTCGAAGCACTCGATGCGCAGCGGCGCCTCGGTCATGCCGAGCGCCTCCTGCAGGTCGGCGAGCGCCTGCGTGCGCGTGACGTAGTCGCTCGTGCGCTTCGTGCGCGAGACCTGCAGCGCGTGCGCGGCGTTCACGGCGGCGGAGTCGGCGAGGCGCCGCTTCTCGCCGCGCTGCGGCACGCGCACGGCCACGCGGCCGCCGAGCCCGTGGTCGAGGCGCCGATCCGTCAGCCACGCCTCCACCTCCGGCACGGCGTCGGGCTGCTTGGGCAGCAGCACCTCGCGCGCGGGCGGGTCGCCCCCGTCGTACGCGATGCGCAGCACCTGGGTGGCGAGCTCGCCGTCGGTGAGGTCGATCTCGGTGTCGACGACCCACGACTTCGTGCCCCGGATGCGCCCGCCCCGCACCGCGAACATGTGGACGGCCGCGCTCAGCTCGTCGTGGACGAGGCCGAAGACGTCGGCGTCGACCCCGTCGGCGAGCACGACGCTCGTGCGCGAGAGCACCGTCTCGAGCGCCGACAGCTGGTCGCGCAGCCGTGCGGCGCGCTCGAACTCGAGCCGCGCGCTCGCGCGCTGCATCTGCTCGCGGACGCGGTCGACGAAGTCCTGGTCGCCGCCGTTCATGAAGGACACGAGGTCGTTCGCGGTCGCGCGGTGCTCCTCGTGCGTGACGCGGCCGACGCAGGGCGCGGAGCACTTGCCGATGTCGCCGAGCAGGCACGGCCTGCCGGTGCGCTCGGCACGGTCGTAGATCGACTGGCTGCACGACCGCATCGGGAACGCCTTGAGCAGCAGGTCGAGGGTCTCGCGGATGGCCCAGACCTTCGTGTACGGCCCGAAGTAGCGGGCGCCCCGCATGCCCCGGTTGCGCGTGATGAGCGCCCGCGGCACGTCGTCGCCCATCGTCACCGCGAGGTACGGGTACGACTTGTCGTCGCGGAACTGCACGTTGAACGGCGGCTCGAACTCCTTGATCCAGGTGAACTCGAGCTGCAGCGCCTCGTACTCGGTGGCGACGATCGTCCACTCGACGCGCACGGCGGTGAGCACCATGCGGCGGGTGCGCTCGTGCAGCGCCTCGAGCGGCTGGAAGTAGTTCGACAGCCGCTGGCGCAGGTTCTTCGCCTTGCCGACGTAGAGCACGCGCTCGTGCTCGTCGCGGAACCGGTACACGCCCGGGGCGGTCGGGATGGTGCCCGGGGCGGGCTTGTACGCGACGGTGCGCGACCTGGGCGCCGCGGCGCCCGGTCGGGAGGCGCCGGCGCCGCTCATCGCACGCCCGCGCCCAGGATCTCCTTGAGGAAGCCGCCGGTGAAGCTCTCCGGCACCTCCGCCACCTCCTCCGGGGTGCCGGTCGCGACGATCGCGCCGCCGCCGGAGCCGCCCTCGGGGCCGAGGTCGATGACCCAGTCCGCCGACTTGATGACGTCGAGCGAGTGCTCGATCGTGAGCACGGTGTTGCCCTTCTCGACGAGGCCGTCGAGCACCTCGAGCAGCTTGCGCACGTCGTCGAAGTGCAGGCCGGTGGTGGGCTCGTCGAGCACGTAGATGGCGCGGCCCGAGGTGCGGCGCTGCAGCTCGGTCGCGAGCTTCACGCGCTGCGCCTCGCCGCCGGAGAGCGTCGTGGCGGCCTGGCCGAGCCGAACGTAGCCGAGGCCGACGTCGACGAGCGTCTGCAGGAACCGGTGGATCGACGAGATGGCCGAGAAGAACTCGGCGGCCTCCTCGATCGGCATCTGCAGCACCTGCGCGATCGACTTGCCCTTGTAGTGCACCGACAGCGTGTCGCGGTTGTAGCGCGCGCCGTGGCACACCTCGCACTCGACGTAGACGTCCGGCAGGAAGTTCATCTCGATCTTCAGCGTGCCGTCGCCCTGGCAGGCCTCGCAGCGGCCGCCCTTCACGTTGAACGAGAAGCGACCGGCGAGGTAGCCGCGCGCCTTGGCCTCGGCCGTGTCGGCGAACAGGTTGCGGATCTTGTCGAACACGCCGGTGTAGGTGGCCGGGTTCGAGCGCGGGGTGCGGCCGATCGGGCCCTGGTCGACGTGGACCACCTTGTCGAGGTGGTGGAGGCCCGTGATGCGCGTGTGCTTCGCCGGCACCTGCCGCGCCCCGTTGAGCGCGTTCGCGAGCACCTTGTGGAGGATGTCGTTCACGAGCGTCGACTTGCCCGACCCGGAGACGCCGGTGACGGCGACGAAGACGCCGAGCGGGATGTCGACGGAGATGTTCTGCAGGTTGTTGGCCCGTGCGCCCTCGACCCGCAGCATCCGGTCCGGGTCGACGGGTCGGCGCAGCGGCGGGATCGGGATCGACTCGCGACCCGAGAGGTAGGCGCCGGTGATCGACGTCGGGTGCGCGAGCAGCTCCTCGTAGCTGCCGGAGTGCACGACCTCGCCGCCCTGCTCCCCCGCGCCCGGGCCGATGTCGACGATCCAGTCGGCCGTGCGGATGGTGTCCTCGTCGTGCTCGACGACGATGAGCGTGTTCCCGAGGTCGCGCAGCGCCTCGAGCGTGCCGATCAGCTTGCGGTTGTCGCGCTGGTGGAGGCCGATCGACGGCTCGTCGAGCACGTAGAGCACGCCGGTGAGGCCGGCGCCGATCTGGGTCGCGAGCCGGATGCGCTGGGCCTCGCCGCCCGAGAGCGTCGCGGCGGCGCGGGAGAGCGACAGGTAGCCGAGGCCGACGCGGATGAGGAAGTCGAGCCGGGCGCGGATCTCGCGCAGCACCGCGGCGGCGATGGTCGCCTCGCGCTCGTCGAGGTCGAGGCTGTGCATGAACGCGTGCGCGTCGTCGAGGCTGAGGTCGGAGACCCGCGCGATCGAGCTGCCGTGCACGAGCACGCTCAGCACCTCCGGCCGCAGGCGGGCGCCGCCGCACTCGGGGCACGGCACCTCGCGCAGGAACTCGCCGTGCTTGGAGCGCACCCAGTCGCTGTCGGCCTCGGCGTGCTTGCGCTGGATGTAGGGCATGACGCCCTCGTAGCCCGAGGCGTAGCGCAGCTGACGGCCGTAGCGGTTGCGCCACTGCACCATGACGTTGCCCTCGGTGCCGTGCAGGATCACCTGCCGCACGTCGCCGTCGAGCTCGCCCCACGGGGTGTCGAGCGAGAAGCCGAGCTCGCTCGCGAGCCCGCCGAGCAGGCGCTCGAAGTACGTGTAGAGGCCCTTGCCCGACTGCGTCCACGGCAGGATCGCGCCCTCGCGCACCGACAGCGCCTCGTCGGCGATCACGAGGTCGGGGTCGGCGGCCATGCGCGTGCCGATGCCCGTGCACTCGGGGCACGCGCCGAACGGCGCGTTGAACGAGAACGTGCGCGGCTCGATCTCGGTGAGCGCGACCGGGTGGCGGTTCGGGCACGAGAGCTTCTCGCTGAAGATGCGCCGTCGGTCGTCGGCGTCCTCCTCGAGGTCGACGTAGTCGATCGTGACGAGGCCGTCGGCGAGCCGGAGGCCCGTCTCGAGCGAGTCGGTGAGCCGCGACAGCATGCCGGGCTCCGCCACCATCCGGTCGACGACGACGGCGATGTCGTGCTTCACCTGCTTCTTCAGCGCCGGCGCGTCGGCGAGCTGCACGAGCTCGCCGTCGATCACGGCGCGCGAGTAGCCGGTCGCGACGAGGTTGCGCAGCAGGTCGGCGAACTCGCCCTTCTTCTGCTGCACCACCGGCGCGAGGATCTGGAAGCGGGTGCGCTCCGGCAGGTCCATGAGCTCGTCGGCGATCTGCTGCACGGTCTGGCGCTGGATGCGCTCGCCGCACACGGGGCAGTGCGGCACGCCGATGCGCGCCCACAGCAGGCGCATGTAGTCGTGCACCTCGGTGATCGTGCCGACCGTGGAGCGCGGGTTGCGGTTCGTGGACTTCTGGTCGATCGACACGGCGGGGCTGAGCCCCTCGATGAAGTCGACGTCGGGCCGGTCGACCTGCCCGAGGAACTGGCGCGCGTACGCCGACAGCGACTCGACGTAGCGGCGCTGGCCCTCGGCGAAGATCGTGTCGAACGCGAGCGACGACTTGCCGGAGCCCGAGAGGCCGGTGAACACCACGAGCGCGTCGCGGGGGATGCGCAGGTCGACGTCCTTGAGGTTGTGCTCGCGGGCGCCGCGGACGTGCAGCTCTGAGGTGCTGGAGATCGTGGATGTCACCCGACGAGTCTACGAGCGGCCACCCACACGGACCCCGGGCGTTCGCCGTGGGCTCAGCGGGCGGCTACGGCTGGAGGCGTGCGAGCACCTCGTCGACGGCGACGCCCGCCCCCTCGGCGACCGCGTGCTCGAGGGTCCCGGCGCGGTGCGCCGCGACCCGCGTCTCCATCTTCATGGCGTCGAGCACGACGACGTCCTGCCCCGCCTCGACCTCGGCGCCGTCGGCGACGAGCCAGCTGACGACGGTGCCGGGCACCGGCGACCGCAGCGCGGCGTCGTCGGCCGCGTCGGCGGCGGGCTCGGCCGGCGCGATGCCGCCGGCCGCTGCGGCGAGCAGCGCATCCGGCAGCCCGAGCACGACGCGACGGCCGTCGATCTCGATCGCGACGCGCCGCAGGGCGCCCGCGGGCGCCGGCGCGGGGCGCAGCTGCGGCTCGAGCCGCGGCATGAGCTCCGCCTCGATCCACTGCGTCGAGACGGCGAAGCCTCGGGTCGAGAAGTCGGGCTCGTCGAGCAGCGCCAGCGCGAAGGGCGCGACCGTGGCGATGCCCTCGACCTCGAGCTCGCCGAGCGCCCGCCGCAGCCGCACGAGCGCGGCGTCGCGATCCGGGGCGTGCACGATGAGCTTGGCCGCGAGCGAGTCGAACGCGGCCTCGACCGCATCGCCCACCTCGACGCCCGCGTCCCAGCGGACGCCGGGGCCCGCGGGCACGCGCAGCGCCGTCACCCGCCCGGGGCTCGGCATGAACCCGCGGCCCGGGTCCTCGGCGTTCAGCCGCAGCTCGATCGCGTGCCCGACGGGGGCGGGCGTGGCATCGATCGACGGCCCGAGGCCCTCGGCGATGCGGAACTGCTCGCGCACGAGGTCGACGCCCGTGACCGCCTCGGTGACCGGGTGCTCGACCTGCAGGCGCGTGTTCACCTCCAGGAACGAGATGGTGCCGTCGGCGCCCAGCAGGAACTCGACCGTGCCGGCGCCGCGGTAGTCCACCGCGGCGCAGATGTCGCGCGAGGCCTCGTGGATGCGCGCCCGCTGCGCCTCGGTGAGCCCGGGCGCGGGCGCCTCCTCGACGAGCTTCTGGCTGCGCCGCTGCAGCGAGCAGTCGCGGTCGCCCACGACCACGACGCCGCCGCGGCCGTCGCCGAGCACCTGCGCCTCGATGTGGCGCGGCCGCTCGAGGAACCGCTCGATGAAGCACTCGCCGCGGCCGAACGCGGCGACCGCCTCCCGCGTGGCCGAGTGGAACGCATCCGGCACCTCGTCGATCGTGCGCGCGACCTTGAGGCCGCGGCCGCCGCCGCCGAACGCGGCCTTCACGACCACCGGCAGCCCGTGCTCGCGCGCGAACGCGACCGCCTCGTCGGCGTCGGCGAGCGGCCGGTCGGTGCCGGCCGCGAGCGGTGCGCCAGCGTCCTGCGCGATGCGCCGGGCCGTCACCTTGTCGCCGAGCGCGTCGATGCTCGCAGGCGCCGGCCCGATCCACGTGAGGCCCGCGCCCTCGACGGCGCGCGCGAACGCCGCGCTCTCGGAGAGGAAGCCGTAGCCGGGGTGCACGGCGTCGGCGCCGCTCGCGCGCGCGGCCTCGAGCAGCGCGTCGACGCTCAGGTACGTCTCGGCGGCGGTCGTGCCGCCGAGCGCGAACGCCGCGTCCGCGTGGCGCACGTGCATGGCGTCCGCGTCCTGGTCGGCGTAGACGGCGACCGAGCGGTAGCCGGCCTCCGCGCACGCGCGGGCGATGCGCACGGCGATCTCGCCGCGGTTGGCGATCAGGATCGTGTCCACGAGGTCCTCCCGGTGGGTGACGGCGCCGCGACGCGGAACCGGATGCGGGCGCCCGGCGGCAGCTGGCCGGCCAGGTCGAGGTCGCGGTCGACGACCGCGCCGATGATGGGGTACCCGCCGGTGAGCGGGTGGTCGGGCAGGAACAGCACGGGCTGGCCGTCGGGCGGCACCTGGATGGCGCCGGTCACGGCGCCCTCGCTGTCGAGCTCGCCGTCCCGGGAGCGCTCGAGCGGCACCGCGCCCTCGAGGCGCACGCCCACCCGGTCGGAGCGGGCGGAGACCGTCCACGCCTGGTCCGTGAGGCGCGCGAGCGCGTCGTCGGCGAACCACGCCGTGCGCGGGCCGAGCACGATCTCGAGCACGACCTCCTCGCCCGCGGTCGGGAGCGGGACGCGCGGCGCGCGGGTGCGCTCGACGGCTGCGCGACCGGCACCGGGTCCGCGCAGCGGCAGCTCGTCGCCCGTCCCGAGCGGCGGCGGGCCGAGGTGCGCGAGCGTGTCGGTCGCGAGGCTCCCGAGCACCGGTTCGAGGCCGATCCCGCCGCGCACGGCGATGAGCGAGCGCATGCCGTCGCGCACCGCGCCGATGCGCAGCTCGTCGCCGTCGTCGACGGCGACGGCGCGGCCGGGCTCGACCGCGTGGACGCCGCCGTCGCCGTGGAGCGCGGCGTCGACGAGCGCGCCGGTGAGCGCCACGACGGCGGCGCCGCGGAACCGGAGCGTCGCGCCGCCGCCCGCGAGCTCGAGGCCCGCCTCCCCCGGCGCGTTGCCGACCGCCCGGTTCGCCTCGCGGAGCGCGGCGCGGTCGGCCGTGCCGGAGGCGGCGACGCCCTGCGCGGCGAGCCCGGGGCGGCCGAGGTCCTGCACCAGCAGCTGGAGGCCCGGGCGCACGACCTCGATCGCGTGGTCGGCGACGACCGGCTCGCGCGCGGCGGGCGCGATCGTCGCGAGCTCGCGCTCGACGCGCTCGAACCGCACCGTCGCGCCGGGCGCGAGCAGCGCCGGCTGCGGGCGCGCGAGATCCCACATCGCGGCGTCGGTGCGGCCGATGAGCTGCCAGCCGCCGGGGCTCTCCTTCGGGTAGACGCCCGAGAACCGGCCCGCGAGCGCCACCGACCCGGCAGGGATGCGCGTGCGCGGCGACGGCCGACGGGGCACGTCGAACAGCGGGTCGTCGCCGACGAGGTAGCCGAAGCCGGGGGCGAAGCCGGTGAACGCGACCGTCCACGTCGACGCCTGATGGCGCGCGACGACCTCGCCGGTGGGCACGCCCAGCAGCTGGGCGACCTCCTCGAGGTCCTGGCCGTCGTAGCGCACGGGGATCGTCACGGCGTCGCCGCTCGCGGCCGTCGCGGTCGACGGCTCGACCGCGAGCAGCAGCGTCGCGAGGTCGGCGGCGGCGACGCTGCGCGGGTCGAAGCGCACCAGCACGGTGCGCGCCGCGGGCACGAGCTCGGTGACGCCGGGCAGCGCGGCGGCCTGCAGCGCCGGCAGCAGCCGCATCGCCTCGTCGAGGTCGGCGGCCTCGAGCAGCAGCGCCGTGTCGGCGGCCGGCAGCACCCGGGTCATCGCGCGCCCGTCACGCGAGGTACTCGGCATCGGGCACGTCGGTGACGAACATGTGCCCGGGCGCGTGCGTGACCGCGAACGGCGGCCGCGACGCCATGATGGCCGCTTGCGGCGTGACGCCGCACGCCCAGAAGACGGGCACGTCGCCGTCCTCGAGGTGCGGCGCATCCCCGAAGTCGGGCGCGCCGAGGTCGGCGATGCCGAGCGAGGCGGGATCGCCGATGTGCACGGGCGCGCCGTGCACGGCCGGGTAGCGGCCCGAGATCCTGACCGCGTCGGCGACCCGGCCGGGCGGGATCGGGCGCATCGAGACGACGAGCTCGCCGCCGAGCCGGCCGGCGCTCGCGCACGCCGTGCTCGTGCGGTACATGGGCACGTTGCGGCCGGCCTCTCGGTGCCGGATGGGGATGCCCGCGTCGACGAGACCGGCCTCGAACGTGAACGAGCAGCCGATCAGGAACGAGACGAGGTCGGGATGCTCCGCCCACGCGGCGGAGGCGTCGGTGGTCTCCTCGGCGAGCTCGCCGTCGCGCCAGACGCGGTACGCGGGGATGTCGGTGCGGAGGTCGCTGCCCGGCGCGAGCCTCGACTCGACGCGGCCCGCCTCGAGCACCTCGAGCACGGGCATGGGCTTCGGGTTGCGCTGCGCGAACAGCAGGGTCTCGAAGGCCCAGTCGGCCGGCACGGCGATGAGGTTCGCCTGCACGAGCCCGTGCGCGACGCCGCTCGTGGGCGCGACGGCCCCCGCGCGGGCCGCCGCGCGCGCGGCCCGCGCCTGCGCGAGCTGCGCCTCGCTCGCGCGGGCGGTCACCGGTCGCCCGCGAACGGGGCGATCGTCACGCCCGCCGCCTCGAGCGCGGCGCGGGTGGCCTCGGCCATCGCGACCGCGCCGGGGCTGTCGCCGTGCACGCAGATCGACTCGGCGCGCACCGCGACGTCGGTGCCGTCGATCGCCTCGAGCACGCCCTCCTGCGCGAGCCGCACCATCCGCGCGGCCACGAGCGCCGGGTCGTGGAGCACGGAGCCGGGCTCGGTGCGCGAGACGAGCAGCCCCTCCGGCGTGTAGGCGCGGTCCGCGAACGCCTCCGCCGCCGTCGCGAGGCCCGCGCGCTCGGCGACGTCGAGCACGACGCCGCCCGCGAGCCCCAGCAGCACGAGCGACGGGTCGACCGCGCGGATCGCGGCGACGACGTCCTTCGCCTGCCGCTCGTCGCGGGCGATCGTGTTGTAGAGCGCGCCGTGCGGCTTGACGTAGACGGCCCTGCCGCCGACGGCGCCGGCGAGCGCCTGCAGCGCGCCGAGCTGGTACTCGACGTGGGCCTGCAGCGTGGCCGAGTCGACGTCGCGCGCGAGCCTGCCGAAGCCCTCGTAGTCGCGGTAGCCGGGGTGCGCGCCGATCGTCACGCCGCCGGCGACGGCCGCGGCGAGCGTCGCGCGGATGCCCTCGGGGCTGCCGGCGTGGAAGGCGCAGGCGACGTTGGCGCTCGTGACGATCCGCAGCATGGCCTCGTCGTCGCCCACGACCCGGTCGGGCACGTTCTCGCCCAGGTCGGAGTTCAGGTCGATCGCGGGCATGCTCACGCCCCCACGCCGAGGAAGGCGAAGATCGGTCCGATGGAGTTCGCGCCCATCCAGAAGCTCAGCAGCGTGGCGACGGTGCCGACGATGAGCAGCCACTTCGGGTAGCGGTAGCCGCCGAGCACGTCGCGCTGGCGGAACCATCCGATGTACATGAAGATCGACAGGCCGATCGGCAGGATGAGCCCGTTGAACCCGCCGACGAAGACGAGCAGCGCCGCCGGGGCGGTGCCGATGAGCGCGTAGACCGCGAGCGACACGAGGATGAAGGCGACGGTCGCCAGCTGCAGCGGCCAGCCGCCCGCGAGCCGCTTCGAGAACACCGAGAGGAACGTCGCCGACGTGTAGGCCGCGCCGATCACGGAGGTGATGGCGGCCGCCCAGAAGATGAAGCCGAAGATGCGGATGCCCGCGTCGCCGAGCACGACGCCGAACGCCTGCGCCGCAGGGTTCGCCGCCTGGCCGGAGACGTCGAGCGCCACGCCGGAGGCGACGACGCCCGAGGATCGCGAGGAACAGCACGTAGCGCATGATGCCGGTGACGAGGATGCCCTGCATCGAGGCGCGGTGGACGCCCTTGACGTGGTCGGGGCCGACGAGGCCGGACTCGAGGTAGCGGTGGGCGCCGGCGTAGGTGATGTAGCCGCCGACGGTGCCGCCGACGATCGTGGTGATGGTCGCGAAGTTGATCGTGTCGGGCAGGAACGTCTGGCGCAGCGCCTCGCCGACCGGCGGCTGCGACGCGATCGCGACGAAGACGGTCATGAGGATCATGCCCACGCCGAGCACCATCACGGTGATGTCGACCGCGCGGCCGGCCTTCTTGAACAGGAAGATGCCGATCGCGAGCAGCCCGGTGAGGAGTCCGCCGAGCTTGGGGTCGATGCCGAGCAGGGCGTTGAGGCCGAGCCCGCCACCGGCGATGTTGCCGATGTTGAACGCGAGCCCGCCGATCACGATGAGCACCGCGAGCACGTGGCCCGAGTACGGCACGGCCTCGTTCGCGAGGTCGCCGGCGCGCTTGCCGGAGACGGTGATCATGCGCCAGATGTTCATCTGCACGGCGAAGTCGATGAGCACCGACAGCAGGATGGCGAACGCGAACGCGGCGCCGAGCTGGGCGGTGAAGGTGGCGGTCTGGGTGATGAACCCGGGGCCGATGGCGGAGGTCGCCATGAGGAAGATGGCGCCGAGGATGGGTCCCCTGCGGCTCCTCGCGAATGCCTTCGCCTTCTGCGTGGCGTCGGGCCCGGCCTCTGAGGTCTGCTGTGCGTCGGACATCGCGGTTCCCATCTTCGTCGGTGGGCTCCCTGCACGCGGACGCGCAGCCGAGAGCACCATCATCGTAGGGCAGATTGGCACCGATTGTTGAACAATCTGCGTCGATCGTGTTTCGACCGTGTTGCGCTTGCCCCTACGATCGAGCCATGATCCAGCCCGCACCCTCGCTCGCCGACGCGCTGCGCGAGCAGATCATCGCGGGCGGCTTCGCACCCGGCACCCGATTGTCGGAGGCCGCGCTCGCGATGCAGCTCGGCGTCTCGCGCAACACGCTCCGCGAGGCGTTCCGGGTGCTCGCGCAGCACGGGCTCGTCGAGCACGTGCCGAACCGCGGCGTCTCCGTCGCCTCCCCCGGCACGGCCGACGTCATCGACATCTACCGCGCCAGGCGGCTCATCGAGTGCGGCGTGCTGCGCGCCGCCTCCCCGCTGCATCCGAGCGTCGCCGCGATGCGGCTCGCGCTCGAGCGCGGCGAGGCGGCGCTCGAGGCCGGCGACTGGGCGACGGTGGGCACGGCGAACATGGCGTTCCACCGCGCGCTCATCGCGCTCTCGGACAGCCCGCGGCTCGAGCGCTCGCACGGGCAGCTCGCGGCCGAGCTGCGGCTCGCCTTCCTCGCGATCGACGACCCCGAGTCGCTGCACCGGCCGTTCGTCGCCCGCAACCGCGCCGTGCTCGACGCGCTCACCGCCGAGGGGCCGGACGCGGCCGCCGACGCGCTCGAGCGCTACCTCGTCGACTCGGAGCGGCTCGTGCTCGGCGCCTACTCCCGCATGGGCCGCAGCTAGCGCGGAACCCGCAGCGACGAGCTTCCCCGGATCGCGGGTTTCGCCGCCGGGATCCCGCGGTTCGGGGAAGCTCGGCGGTGCTAGCTCGCCCCTCGGCCCGGGACGGGCCTCGGCGTCAGGCGAGGAGGCGGCCCGAAAGGGCCGCCTCCCTAACTCGCCTGACGCATCTGCCGCAGGTCGCGCTTCAGGTCGTGCAGCTCGTCGCGGATGCGTCCGGCCAGCTCGAACTTCAGCTCGCCCGCCGCCTCCGTCATCTGCGCGGTCAGGTCGGCGATGATCGCCTCGAGCTGCGTCGGGCCGTCCATCGACGAGCGGTCGTGCGCGAGCCGCGGCGTCGGCGCGCCGCGGCGGGTGCCCTGCAGCAGCTCGTCGGTGTCGGCCTGCTCGCGCGAGAGCGCCTCGGTGATGTCGGCGATGCGGCGCCGCAGCGGCGTCGGATCGATGCCGTGCTCGAGGTTGTAGGCGACCTGCACGGCGCGGCGGCGGTCCGTCTCGTCGATCGCGAGCCGCATCGAGTCGGTGATGCGGTCGGCGTACATGTGCACCTCGCCCGACACGTTGCGCGCGGCGCGGCCGATCGTCTGGATGAGCGACGTCGAGGAGCGCAGGAAGCCCTCCTTGTCGGCGTCGAGGATCGCCACGAGCGACACCTCCGGCAGGTCGAGGCCCTCGCGCAGCAGGTTGATGCCGACGAGCACGTCGAACAGTCCCTGCCGCAGCTGCGTGAGCAGCTCGACGCGGCGGAGCGTGTCGACGTCGGAGTGCAGGTAGCGCACGCGCACGCCCGCTTCGGTGAAGTACTCGGTGAGCTCCTCCGCCATCTTCTTCGTCAGCGTCGTCACGAGCACCCGCTCGTCGCGCTCGGCGCGCACCCGGATCTCCTCGAGCAGGTCGTCGATCTGCCCCTTCGAGGGCTTGATGACGAGCTGCGGGTCGACGAGCCCGGTCGGGCGGATGATCTGCTCGACGACCGTGCTCGCGAGCCCCATCTCGTACTTGCCGGGCGTCGCCGACATGTACACCTTCTGGGGCGTGCGCTCGAGGAACTCGTCGAACTTCAGCGGCCGGTTGTCGAGGGCGCTCGGCAGCCGGAACCCGTGCTCGACGAGCGAGCGCTTGCGGCTGGCATCGCCCTCGTACATCGCGCCGACCTGCGGCACGGTCACGTGCGACTCGTCGATGACGACGAGGAAGTCGTCGGCGAAGTAGTCGAGCAGGCAGTGCGGCGGCTCCCCCGCCTCGCGGCCGTCGATGTGGCGCGAGTAGTTCTCGATGCCGGAGCAGAAGCCGATCTGCTCCATCATCTCGAGGTCGAACGTCGTCCGCATCCGCAGCCGCTGGGCCTCGAGCAGCCGGCCCTCGCGCTCGAGCACCTGCAGCCGAGCGTCGAGCTCGTCGCGGATGCGCTCCATCGCCTTGTGCATGCGCTCGTTGCCGGCGACGTAGTGGCTGCCGGGGAAGATCGACACCGACTCGAGCGTCTCGAGCACCTCGCCGGTGAGCGGGTGCAGCTTCGAGAGCGCCTCGATCTCGTCGCCGAAGAGCTCGATGCGGATCGCGTGCTCCTCGTACATCGGGATGATCTCGATCGTGTCGCCGCGCACGCGGAACGTGCCGCGCGTGAACGCGACGTCGTTGCGCTGGTACTGCATCGAGACGAAGCGGCGCAGCAGCGCCTGCCGGTCGACCCGCATGCCGATCTGCAGCGCGACCATCGCCTCGAGGTACTCCTCCGGGGTGCCGAGGCCGTAGATGCACGACACCGTCGAGACGACGATGACGTCGCGGCGCGAGAGGAGCGCGTTCGTGGCGGAGTGCCGCAGCCGCTCGACCTCGGCGTTGAGCGACGAGTCCTTCTCGATGAAGGTGTCGGTCTGCGGGATGTACGCCTCTGGCTGGTAGTAGTCGTAGTACGAGACGAAGTACTCGACGGCGTTGTTCGGCAGCAGCTCGCGGAACTCGTTCGCCAGCTGTGCTGCGAGCGTCTTGTTGTGGGCGAGCACGAGCGTGGGTCGCTGCACCTGCTCGACGAGCCAGGCAGCGGTCGCGCTCTTGCCCGTGCCGGTCGCGCCCAGCAGCACCACGTCGGTCTCGCCGCGGCCGAGCGCCTCGGTCAGCTCGCGGATCGCCTTCGGCTGATCACCCGAGGGCGTGTAGTCGCTGATGACCTCGAACGGCCGCACTGCACGGGTGGGTTGCATGCCTCCAGCCTACGATCGGCCGCCCACATCCCCGCTGGACAGCCGGTGCCAGAGGGCGTCCGTCTGCGCGAGCGTCGCCGCGACGTCGCCGTCCGTGTCGATCACCGCGTCGGCGACCGCCAGGCGGCGCTCGTCGCTCGCCTGCGCGGCGACGCGCGCTCGCGCATCCGGCTCGGTCATCCCCCGCAGCGCCACGAGCCGTCGGATCCTCGTCTCCGCCGGGGCGTGCGCGACCACGATCAGGTCCCACGGGTCATCGGGGCGCGCCTCGACGAGCAGCGGCACGTCGTAGACGACGACCGCGCGCGGATCGCGAGCCAGCGCCTCGCCGAAGCGGCGCTGCGACTCGGCGGCGACCGCGGGGTGCACGATCGCGTTGAGCCGCTCCCGTGCGGCGTCGTCGGCGAAGACGACGGCACCGAGCGCTGCGCGGTCGAGCGATCCGTCGGCGCGCAGCATGCGCTCCCCGAAGGCGTCGGCGATCGCGCGCAGCACCGGCATGCCGGGCTGCTGCAGCTCGCGGACGACGGCATCGGCATCGACGACGACCGCGCCGTGCGACGCGAGCCGATCGGCGATCGTGGACTTGCCGGAGGCGATGCCTCCGGTGAGCGCGACGAGGGGCATGCGTCGAGTCTCGCACGGCAGGTCTTGAGGGAACGGCAAGGCGCCCCTGCGGCGGGCGGGCCGCGGGCCTGAGGCGCCGCCCGTAGCCTCGCCCCAAAGGTCAGCCCCGAGGGAGGTGCTCATGGCCCCGCTCCGCCGCATCGCGGTCGCCCTGCTCGCCCTGAGCGGGCTCGCCGCCGCGATCACCGCCGTGCTGTGGAGCGCGGCGCTCGCCGGGCTCGCGCACACCTCGGTGATCGGCACCGACGCGATGCGGCCGGCCTTCGTCGCCGGCGACCTCGTGATCTCCGTCCCGGTCGCGACCGCGGACGTGCAGCCGGGCGACATCATCAGCCTGCCCGCCGCGGGCGCGAGGCAGCTGGCCACCGAGCGGGTGGTGGAGATCTCCCGGCTCCCGGACGGTCAGTGGTCGCTCCTCGCGCGCACCGACGCTGCCGATCCCGCGCTCGCGGCCGAGCACATCGTGGGCGCGCAGACCTGGCAGCCGTCGGTGCGCGTGCCGGTCGTGGGCGGGCTCGCGGCGGCCGTCCTGGAGCCGCAGGTCGGGCTGCCGCTGCTGGCGGTCTTCGGCCTGCTCGTGGCCGCGGCGATGCTCTGGCGCGGGCCCGCGGTGCCGCGCAGCCGCGTCCGTGCAGGGGCTCAGCGGCATGCCGGTCCGTGAACGCGCCGGTCGACGGTACGATCACCACCAGGCACCGGGTCACGAGGTGCGGAACATGGGGTTGCACATGGACGAGGACATCGCGGTCGTCATCGAGGACGGCGAGGATATCCGGGAGCTGCTCGCGCAGGTCCTGACCCAGGGCGGGTTCCGGGTGCACACCGCCGCCGACGGCGCCACGGGCGTCGACCTGGTGCGCGAGCACGACCCGATCGTCGTCACCGTGGACGTGAACATGCCGGGCATCGACGGGTTCGAGACGGCTCGCCAGATCCGCAGCATCAGCACCGCCTACCTCGTGATGATCACCGCGAGGGGCGACGAGATCGACACGCTCGTGGGGCTGCAGACCGGCGCGGACGACTACATCGTCAAGCCGTTCCGGCCGCGCGAG
Source organism: uncultured Actinomycetota bacterium (assembly GCA_963803465.1). Lineage (GTDB taxonomy): Bacteria > Actinomycetota > Actinomycetes > Actinomycetales > Microbacteriaceae > Agrococcus. The sequence continues at coordinate 25,179 of CAWDMS010000003.1, read as the reverse complement.
CTGCGCGCCAGGATCGAGGCGATGATGCGGAGGCCCCGCTCGCTCGCGGCGTCGCACCCGTCCGTCGCGCAGCGGCCCGTCACCCCCGCGGTGCCGTCGTCGCCGTCCGTGCCGTCGCCGCTGCTCACCGGACCGATCCAGGTCGGTGCCTCGCCGTCGACCCCGTGGCTCGAGGACGATGTCGACGGCGTGCCGCTCGAGCACCGCGGTCTCCGGCTCGAGCCGGGCGCCCGGGTCGTCGAGCTCGAGGGCAGCGAGGTCGAGCTCACCCGCAGCGAGTTCGACATCCTCCGGATGCTGCTCGGCTCCGGCAGGCGCGTGGTGAGCAAGCTGCAGCTCGCCGGCATGCTGCGCGGCGAGCGCGGCGAGCCCGACCACTACTTGAGCGAGCACGACGCGCGCGCCATCGAGGTGCACGTCGCGAACCTGCGCCGGAAGCTCGGCGAGTCGCCGTCGGAGCCGCGCTGGATCGAGACCGTGCGCGGCGTCGGCTACCGCAGGACGGCCTGACCGCCGCGATCGGCGCCGTCGATCTCGTCGTCCTCACCGGCGACGACGACGCTCACGTCATCGCTCAGGATCGCCCGCCGCGCAGCGGCGCGCGCGGCGTCCAGCAGCGTCTCGCGGTCGTAGCCGCTCGTGCTCGTGACGCTCAGCCCCATGCCGATGGGCGGGATCACGGGCACGCCCGCGGTGCGCAGCTGATCGAGCATCGCGCGGTGCATGCGAGCGGCGAGCTGCCGCGCCTCCGCGGGCGACCTGGGCTGGAAGGCGAGCAGCAGCTGGCCCTCGTCGTCGGTGCCCATCGCGGCCGTCGTCGGCGAGAGCCGGCGCACGGCGGCGCGCGCCGCCTGCCGCACGTGCTCCGCCTCGTCGGCGCCGAAGGCGGTCGCGATCCTGCCGAGCGCGTCGATCTTCACCACCAGCACGGCGAACAGCTCGGCGCGGCGGTTGGCGCGCATGAGCCGGCCGCCCAGCACGCGCACGAACGAGGGCGTGAGCAGCACGCCGTCGGGCGCGATCGCCATGAGCGTCGAGTCCTCCGTGCCACGCAGACGCACCTGCTCCGCGCGCAGCACCGACGTGACGACGACCGCGACGACCACGACGCAGATCGTGACGACGCCCACGAACGGGCTGCCCAGGCGGGTCTGGATCACCGGGTGCTCGGCGTCGAGCACGAGCACGAGCACGGAGCGCGCGAGCTGCAGCGCCGCGACGAGCCCGAGCGTGACGCTCAGCCCGAGCGCGGTGCGGCTGCGCTGCATCGACCCGCGGGTCGCCTCGAACGCGGTGAGGCCCGCGAACACCGCGTTGAGCCCGTACACGAGCCACGCCGTGCGGCCGTCCGCGCCCGGTCCGTCGAGCAGCACCACGGCGACGGTCAGCACGGATCCCGCGACCACCGCAGCGGCGGTCCGGCGCAGGCGGTGCCCGTTGAAGACGCGGCAGCCCAGCCAGAGCAGGCCCAGTGCCGCCACCCAGCCGGCGTTGCCGATCGCGACGAGCCACCAGGCGTCGACGCTCACCCAGCGGACGAGGTAGGCCTCGGTGGCGATCATGGCGCTGATGAAGCCGAGCGCCCAGACGCGACCGGCGCGGTCGTCCTTGCGCAGCATCGTCTCGAGCACGAACACGCCGCCCGCGACGTGCACGACGACCGCGGTCAGGAACTGGATGGTGCCGAGGTCGAGCGTCATGCGAGGGCTCCCCGTCTCTCGAGCGGCAGCCGGACGATGAAGGTCGCACCGCCGCCCGGCTCGCTCTGGACCGTGATCTCTCCGCCGTGCGCGCGCACGAGGTCGCGGCTGATCGCGAGCCCGAGCCCGTTGCCGGGCGACATGTTCCCGACCGGCGCGGCGCGGAAGCGCCGCTCGAACAGCCGCGGCAGCGCATCCTCGGCGATGCCGGGGCCGTCGTCGCGCACCACGAGCCACGCGTGCTTGTCGTCGCACGTGACGCCGACCTCGATGAGGCCGTCGCCCGTGTGGTAGCTGACCGCGTTGCCGACGAGGTTGTCGACCACCTGCCGCAGGCGCAGCGGGTCGATGTCGGCCTCGACGGATTCGATGCCGGATGTGTCGATGCGGATGTTGCGGGCTGCGGCGCGCGGCTCCATCGCCTCGAGCGACGCCTGCACGACCCGCGCGATGTCCTCGCGCACGAGCGTGACGTCGAAGCTGCCGGGCCCGTCGCCGGTGGCGGCGAGCACGTCGCCGATGATGACGAGCAGCCGGGACGCGTTGCGCTCGGCGATCTCGAGGCTGCGGCGCGCGTGCGGTCCGACGTCGCCGCCGTCGAGCGCGAGGTCGAGGTGGCCGAGCACGCTCGTGAGCGGCGTGCGCAGCTCGTGCGACACCGACGCGACCAGCTCGTCGCGCATCTGGCCGGCGAGCTGCTCGGCGGTCACGTCGCGGGTGATGAGGATGGCGCCGACGTCGGCGCCGTCGACGTCGACGAGCCGTCGCGCGGTCGACTGCAGCGCTCGGCGGCTCTCGCCCGGTCCTCCCTGCCAGCACAGCACGTTCTCGAACACCTCGCCGCGCCGGGCGCGGGCGGCGGGCGACTGGCCCGGCTCGACGCGCTGCACGCCGCCGGCGTCGTAGAGCTCGGCCGACTCGTCGAAGGCGTTGAGGCGCAGGTGCGCGTCGTTCTCGACCGAGACGGATCCGTCGGCGCCGATCCGCACGACGCCGAAGTCGACCGCGTCGAGCACCTCGCTCACGGCATCCTCCTGCCGCCTGGCGCGCTCGACGGCGTGGTCGAGGTAGGAGGCCTGCTCGTCGAGCAGCGCCCGCTGTGCGGCGGCTCGCCGCGCGGCCACGTACGCGACGATGGACGCGGCCGAGAGCGCGAGCGGGCCGAGGTACGTCTGCACCGGGTTGATGACCTGGTCGAGCATGACGTGCGCGATCCAGAAGAGCACCGACGAGCCACCGGCGCCGATCACGAGGCCGCGCCAGCCGCCCACGGTCGCGAGCCAGGTGGCAGGCACCATCCAGAGCAGCCACAGCTCCGAGTCGGGGTCGCCGATCTGCAGCAGGAAGATCGCCAGCAGGTCGCCGATCGGCACGATGCTCACCCATCGCGGGTGCAGGCGGTTCCACGGCACGACGAGCGCGAGCACGGTGAGCGCGAACAGCACGAGCATGCCGACGAACAGCACGTCGCCGGCGGCGAGCTCCCCGACGACCACGACGAGGCCGCAGGCCACGAGGCACGCGGCGGCGAGCAGCAGCTGGTTCACCGCGGTCGCGCGCTCGCGGGTCCGGTCGGGCCGCACCGCGTCGGTGCGGCTCGCCGGGACCTGGGCGCTCATGCCATGACGCTACCGCGAGCGGGGCGCTCTCGGCCCATCCGCCGCTCGCGCGGCTACGATCGCCGCATGCGGTCGCAGGCCGCGGATGGGGAGGCACCGTGCTCGAGATCCTGACCGGCACCGGGCTGGCCGCTGCCGCCGGCATGAACGCGTACATCCCGCTGCTCGTGGTGGGCGTCGCGAACCGCTTCTTCCCGGATGCGATGCAGCTGCCGGACGGCTGGGCGTGGCTCTCGAACGGCTGGGTGCTCGGCATCGTCGCGGTGCTGCTCGTCGTCGAGGTCGTCGCCGACAAGATCCCCGCGGTCGACAGCGTCAACGACGTCATCCAGTCGGTCGTGCGGCCGACCGCCGGCGGCCTCGTGTTCGGGTCGTCGTCGACGGCGTCCACCGTCGCCGTCACCGATCCCGCGGCGTTCTTCGCGTCGAACCAGTGGGTGCCGATCGTGGTGGGGGCCGTGATCGCGCTCACCGTCCACGTGGGGAAGGCCGCGACCAGGCCGGTGGCGAACGTCGCGACCGCCGGCGTCGCCGCACCCGTGGTCTCCACCATCGAGGACGTCGGCGCGATCGGCATGTCGCTGCTCGCGATCGTCGCGCCGGTGCTCGTGCTCGTCGCGCTCGCCCTGCTGGGGCTGTTCGGGTGGTCGCTGTGGCGCACGGCGCGGCGTCGGAGGAACGCCGACCTGCGGTCGGCGACGCAGCGGCTCGCCGACTCCTAGAGCCGGGCGGCCCCGGCGCGGCCGAGCCCTAGGCCGGCACCTCGGCGACGGCATCCATCCGCCAGGCGCCCCGCCAGCGCGCCACGCGCCCGTCGGCGTCGCGCTCGGCGGTCGCGTGCTCGTGGCCGGAGCCCATGCCCGTGGCGGCGGCGATCCGCACGCGGTGCTCGCCGTCGGGCGTGAGCTCGTCGACCGCCTGCAGCGGGTCGGCGGCGGTGGGGGCGATCGCCAGCAGCCTGCCGCCGAGCTCGACGACGTCGACGCGGCCCCAGACGCTCGCGAACGCGCCCTCGAACGAGCGCGCGAGCGCGAGCGCCTCGTCGTCGAGCCCGGCGGGCTCGAGCGCGGTCGACACGATGCGCGCGACCCCCACCGCGAGCTCCTCGGCGGCTCCGTCGATCGCGTTCGTGAGCACGCTCACCACGACGTCGCGCTCGGCGTCGACGAGCGTGCGGGTGGCCTGGCCGGTCCACGCGCCGCCGTGGCCCACCCACGTGCGCCCGTCGATCTCCCGCAGCATGAGGCCGAGGCCGTACCCGGCCCGGCTGCCGTCCCGGCCCGTGGTCGACCACAGCTGCTGGCGCATCCGCCGCCGGCTCGCGGCGCCGAGCAGCCGGTCGTCGGCGTCGGTGACCGCGCGCAGCAGGTCGGAGAGCTCCGCGGCGGTCGAGACGGCGCCGGTCGCCGCGGCGAGCGCGCCGGTGGCGGGGCTGCCGAGCACCTCGCGGTCGCGCCGCGAGTGCAGCGCGGAGTGCCCCGCCACGAGCGGGCCGAGGTCGACGCCGACGTCGGCGCTCGTCGCGACGAGCCCGAGCGGCGCGATGACGAGCGACGCGAGCGCGTCGGCGTACGGGGCGCCGGTGATGGCCTCGACGACGAGCGAGAGCAGGCCGAAGCCGACGTTCGAGTACTTGAACTCGCTCGACGCGGGGATGCGCGCCACGCCGTCCCGGGCGAGCGCGAGCAGCCGCTCGGCGTCGGGGAAGTCGGCGGCCAGGTGCCAGAACGCCACGTCGTCGCCGTCGCGCACCGCGCCGCCGCCGTGCGAGAGCAGCTCGCGGATCAGCAGCGCGCCCGCGTCGGTGCCGCGCAGCGCGGGCACGTGCAGCTGCGCCTCGTCGTCGAGCCGCAGCCGGCCGGCGTCGACGAGCCGCATGGCGGCGAGCGCGGCGAGCGCCTTCGAGTGCGAGGCGATGCGGAACCGGTGCCGCGGGGTGAGCGCCTCCCCCGCGGGCTCGTCGGCCCAGCCGATCGCGGCGTCGAGCACGAGCTCGCCGCCGACCCGGACGGCGACCTGGACGCCCGGGATCGCGAGCCGCCAGCGCCGGTACGCGAGCCACCGCTCGGCGTAGTCGAGGGCGTGCGGGAGCGGCGCGTCGAGGGGCATGCTCCGATCCTGCCACGCACGCCCGGCCCGCCCCGCGCATCCGCCCCAACGCGAAGCGGGCCGCACCTTCCGGTGCGGCCCGCTGTCGTGGTGCGTGCTACTCGGACGAGCCGGTGAGCTTCTCGCGGAGCGCCGCGAGTGCCTCGTCGTCGGCGAGCGTGCCGGCGCCGGACTCCTCGGTCGAGCCGCCGAACGACGATGCGCCCGAGGGCACGTCGGTCGCGTTGAGGTCGGCGTCGCGAGCAGCGGCGACCTGCGCCTTGTGCGCCTCCCAGCGCGTCTGCGCTGCGGCGTACTCGGCCTCCCAGGCCTCGCGCTGCGACTCGAAGCCTTCCTTCCACTCGTTCGTCTCGGGGTCGAAGCCCTCCGGGAACTTGTAGTTGCCCTGCTCGTCGTACTCGGCGAGCATGCCGTAGAGCGCCGGGTCGAAGTCGGCGCCATCGGGGTCGACGCCCTCGTTCGCCTGCTTGAGCGAGAGCGAGATGCGGCGACGCTCGAGGTCGATGTCGATGATCTTCACGAAGACCTCGTCATTGACCGCGACGACCTGGTCGGCCGTCTCGACGTGCTTCGACGACAGCTCCGAGATGTGCACGAGGCCCTCGATGCCGTCTGCGACGCGCACGAACGCACCGAACGTGACGAGCTTCGTGACCTTGCCCGGCGCGACCTGACCGATCGCGTGGGTGCGGGCGAAGATCTGCCACGGGTCCTCCTGCGTCGCCTTGAGCGACAGCGAGACGCGCTCGCGGTCGAGCTCGACGGTGAGGATCTCGACGGTGACCTCCTGGCCGACCTCGACGACCTCCGACGCGTGCTCGATGTGCTTCCACGAGAGCTCGGAGACGTGCACGAGGCCGTCGACGCCGCCGAGGTCGACGAATGCGCCGAAGTTGACGATCGACGAGACGACGCCCTTGCGGACCTGGCCCTTCTGGAGCGACTGGAGGAACTGGCCGCGCGATGCCGACTGGGTCTCCTCGAGCAGCGCACGACGCGAGAGCACGACGTTGTTGCGGTTCTTGTCGAGCTCGAGGATCTTGGCCTCGATCTCCTGGCCGAGGTACGGCGTGAGGTCGCGGACGCGGCGGAGCTCGATGAGCGAGGCGGGCAGGAAGCCGCGCAGGCCGATGTCGACGATGAGACCGCCCTTGACGACCTCGATGACCGTGCCGGTGACGACACCGTCCTCGTCCTTGATGCGCTCGACGTCGCCCCATGCACGCTCGTACTGGGCGCGCTTCTTCGAGAGGATCAGGCGACCCTCCTTGTCCTCCTTCTGGAGGACGAGCGCCTCGACGGTGTCGCCGACCTCGACGACCTCCGTCGGGTCGACGTCGTGCTTGATGGAGAGCTCGCGCGAGGGGATGACGCCCTCGGTCTTGTAGCCGACGTCGAGAAGGACCTCATCGCGGTCGATCTTGACGACGATGCCCTCGATGAGGTCGCCGTCGTTGAAGAACTTCAGGGTCTTCTCAACGGCGGCCATGAAGTCATCGGCCGAGCCGATGTCGTTCACAGCGACCTGCTTGGGAGCCGTGGTCGTTGCAGTGGTCATAGAGTTCAAGGTGCCTTGTTGGGGGTATCGGGCCGGCGGGCATGCGGATGCCCGTCCAGCGATTCGGATTGGTGTCGTCACCACACGAGTGACCCGGCAAGCCTACACCGGGTCCGTCGGGGCCGACAACCGGGCGGGACCGGCTGCGCGGCTAGGCTCGGCGGATGCTCATCGCCGACGGCTCCTCCCTCCGCGTCGTCGTCGACGCCGCTCGCCGCGCGCAGGTCGTGCGCGTCTACCGCGTGCTCTCGATCGTCACGGGCGTCGCGGGCGCGTGGGGCGCGCTCTGGTTCGGCGGCGTGCTCGCCGCGGGCGTCGCGGGCCTCGACCCGCTCGCGCTCGGCCGCGGGGCGATGCTGGCGATGGGCGCGGTGCGGGCTCGCGTGCATCGCCGTGGTGGTCGCGCTCGCCGTGTGGGCGGCGGGGGTCGTGCGGCAGATCCATCGCCGCTTCCCGCTCGGCGCCACGCTGCTCGCGGTCGGCCCCGTCGGCGTGGAGGGCCCGCAGGGGCCGCTGCCCTACGAGGCGCTCGAGCGCGTGGCGGTGCGCTGGCACGACGTGCGGCTGGCCCCGGCGCTCACGGCCGGCGACGCCGCCGGCCAGGCTGTCGGGCGCGCCGTCGGCCGACGCGCGGGCCTCGACGCGCACCGCGCGGTGCTGCTGCGGCCCCGCGGGGGCGACGAGGCGGCGCTGGTCGTCGGCCCGTTCGCCGACGATCGGGAGTTCGGCCGGGTCGTCGACGCGCTCCGCTTCGAGCTCGGCCGCCGCGGCGGGCGCCTCGACGACGCCGAGGGGTGACGCCGCTCAGTCGTGCGCGAGCGCGGAGCGCACCATCATGGTGCCGAGCGGCTCGGCGGCGGTGCCCTCGGCGAGCTCGGCGTCGAACAGCCCGCGCTCGGCGAGCGAGCGGATCGCAGCGTCCCGGTCGGTCGTCGCGGCGGCCAGCAGCGCGGGATCGGCGCTCGCGCGCCACCGGCCCACGGCCGCCTCGGTCTCCGCCTCGAGCGCGTCCAGCGCGTCGTGCCACGCATCCACCCGCTGCTCGTGCTCCGCTCGGCGCGTCCGCCGCCCAGCATGCGCGCGAGCCCGCTCCGCTGCGGCGGCTCGACCGGCTCCTCGGCTCGGAGCCGGAGCGACGCCTCGTGGGCGCGCTCGCACACCCGCATCGGCTCGCCGGCGTGCGCACCGAGCGCGGCGCGCTCGAGCTGCGCGAGCTGGTCGAAGTGCTCGACCGGCTCGCGCAGCGCCGCTGCCGCCTCGAGCGCGCTCACGCGCCGCGCAGCACGGCCTCGCGCAGCGTGTCGAGGCCGACGCCGCCGATGTTCAGCACGCGCGAGTGGAAGCGCTTGAGGTCGAACGCGTCGCCCTCGGCATCCTTCGCCGCGTCACGGATCTGCTCGAAGATGCGCTGCCCGATCTTGTAGGACGGCGCCTGGCCCGGCCAGCCGAAGTAGCGGTTCACCTCGAAGCGCACGAACGGCTCGTTCATGTTGACGTTCTGCTTCATGAACTCGAACGCGTAGTCGAAGTCCCACTCCCCCGTGCCGTCGAGGCGCGGCTTGCCCAGGTGCACGCCGATGTCGAGCACGACGCGCGCCGCGCGCATCCGCTGCCCGTCGAGCATGCCGAGCCGGTCGGCGGGGTCGTCGAGGTAGCCGAGCGACTGCATGAGCCGCTCGGCGTAGAGGGCCCAGCCCTCCGCATGCCCGGACGTGCCGGCGAACGCGCGGCGCCACAGGTTGAGCTGACCGCGGTTGAAGGTCGCCTGCGCGATCTGCAGGTGGTGGCCCGGGACGCCCTCGTGGTAGACGGTCGTGAGCTCGCGCCACGTGTCGAACTCGGTGACGCCCTCCGGCACCGACCACCACATGCGGCCGGGACGGGAGAAGTCGTCGGCCGGGCCGGTGTAGTAGATGCCGCCGGTCTGGGTGGGCGCGATCATGCACTCGAGCGCGCGGATCGGCTCGGCGATGTCGAAGTGGGAGCGGCCGAGCTCCTCGATCGCGCGGTCGCTCGTCTCCTGCATCCACCGCTGGAGCGCATCCGTGCCGTGCAGCTTGCGGCTCGCGTCGCCGTCGAGGAACGCGATCGCCTCCTGCACGGAGGCGCCCGGCTTGATCTCGTGCGCGATCGCCTCCTGCTCGTCGCGCATCCGCTCGAGCTCCTCGATGCCCCATGCGTACGTCTCGTCGAGGTCGACGTCGGCGCCGAGGAAGCGGCGGGACATGAGCGAGTAGAACTCGCGGCCGACGGCGTCGACCGGGTTGGCGGATGCGGCGAGCTCGCCGCGCAGGAACTCGGCGAGCCGTGCGTGCGCCTCGGTCGCGACGCCCGCGGCCTGCGCGAGGTCGTCGCGGAGCGACTCGGGCAGCTCGGCGTCGCCGGCCTTGGCCGTCTCAGCGAACTCGTGGAAGAAGCCCGCGCCGGGCTGGTAGTCGGCGAACTGCTCGAGCACGTTGTCGATCTGCCGGCCCGCAGGGGTGTTGCCCGTGGCGATGCCGTTGCGCAGCGACGCGATGTAGCCGTCGATCGCGGCCGGCACGTTGCGCATCCGCTCGGCGATCGTGGCCCAGTCGCCCTCGGAGCCGGTCGGCATGAGGTCGAAGATGTCGCGGATGCCGGAGGCGGGGCTCGCGAGGTTGTTGAGGTCGCGGTCGCCCCAGCCGGACGCCTCGACGTCGAGGTCGAGCTGCAGCTCGCGCGACAGGTCGGTCTTCGTCACCCAGTCGATGTCGTCGATGGGCTCGGCGGCCGACAGGCTCGCGAGCGTCTCGCGCGCGAGCGCGGCGTCGGCGGCGCGGCCCGCCGGGGAGTAGTCACCGAAGCCCGCCTTGTCGCCCTCGAGCCCCACGTAGACGTTGATCTCGGGGTTGAGCTGGGCGGCGCTGTGCACGTAGTGCTCGGCGATGCGGTCGATGTCGGTCTGCGGGCGCGACGGCGCGCCGACGGTCTCATCAGTCATGGCGACAGCCTAGGCGGCTTCCGGCCGATCCCTGGCCAGGCGATCCCGGCCGTCCGCCCGGTCAGGCCGATCCCGGTCAGGACAGCGCGGGCATGACCTCGCGCTCGAACAGCTCGATGCCGTCCTGCTCGAACGCGACCTCCGGCATGTAGGCGATGAGCGTGCCGAGCCCGGCGTCGCGCAGCGCGCCGACGTGGTCGACCACCTGCTGCGGGGTGCCGACGACGGCGCCCTTCGTCGAGAAGCCGGTGCCCGCGTGCTCGGCGCGCATCGCGGAGTCGGCGCGAGCGTTGACGGCCTCGACGACGCGGCGGGCCTCCGCCTCCGTCTCGCGCACGACGATGTTGAGGTTCGACGTCAGCCGCACCTCGGCGGGGTCGCGGCCCTCCTTGTCGAGGTGGCCGAGCAGCACGTCGCGCTTGCGCGCGAACTGCTCGGGGCTGCCGCCGAAGTTCGTCGCGTCGGCCCACTTCGCCGCGTACCGGAGCGTGCGCTGCTCGCCGCCGCCGGCGATCCAGGTGGGGATGCGCGGCCTGCCGTCGCGGCCGGTCTGCAGCGGCTGGGGTCGGCAGATCGCGCCGTCGACGGTGAACGACTGCGACTCGATGGTCGCCTCCCCCTCCGCCCACAGCCGCTGGATGATCTGCACGCCGTCGCGGAGCGCCGAGATGCGGTCGCCGACGCCGGGGAAGCCGTAGCCGTACGCGCGCCACTCGTGCTCGTACCAGCCGGCGCCGATGCCGAACTCGAGCCGGCCGCCGGAGATGAGGTCGACGGTCGCGGCGATCTTCGCGAGCAGCGCGGGGTTGCGGTAGCCCATGCACGTGCACATCTGGCCGAGCCGCACGCGCGTGGTGCTCGCGGCGAGGGCTGCCATGAGCGTCCACGCCTCGTGCGTGGCCTCGTCCGTGGGCTGCGGCGTCGTGTGCATGTGGTCGTAGACCCAGATCGAGTCCCAGGCGCCCGCGTCCGCGCGCTGGGCGACGGCGAGCATCCGCTGCCACTGCTCGGCCGGGTCGATGCCGACGAGGTCGAGGCGCCAGCCCTGCGGGACGAAGAGGCCGAATCGGAGTGCGTCGTGGGTCATGCCGTCAGCCTAGGTGCGGCACCATGGGAGACGTGGACACCGCAGCGCTGCAGCCGGCGATCGTCGAGTACGAGGAGGGTCGCGCGGCGCGGCAGCGGGTCGCGTTCGCGGGCTTCGGGATCCTCATGCTCGTCCTCGCCGCGTTCGGCTCCTGGGTGGTGGTGGCCTCCCACCAGCAGTACCCGGGCAGGGTCGAGGCGTGGGTGGGCACCGGCTTCGGCGCGCTCTTCGTGCTGCTGGGGCTCGCCGTCGCATGGACGACGGTCGAGGTGCGTCGACGCATCCGTGCGCTGTCGACGCGCGAGCGACCGCTGCTGCGCGTCGACGACCGCGGTGTGACGGGCGAGGACGGCGCGACGGTCGCGTGGGCGGACATCGAGCGCATCGAGCTCACCGAGGAGGCGCCCGCGCCCTGGCGCTCGAACCGGCTCGCGCGCCTCGACCCGGGGCACCGCGCGTCGGTCGGCGTCAAGCGACTGCTCGACCGCACGGTCGGCGCGCGGTTCGGCGTGCGCGACGGCGCGCGCTGGGTGCGCGTGGTGCTGCGGGACGGCACCGACCTGCAGCAGCAGCTGACCCTGCCGGTCGGTCCCGCGCGGTTCGCGGCGGTCGCGACGGCGCTCGGCGAGCACGCGGCGCACCACGGGGTGTGGATCGTCGCGCCGCGCTGATCGCCTCATGCCCGATCGCGCCCGTTGACCGGCTGCCCGGCCTCGGAGGACACTCGACCTCGAGCGGGAGGCTGGGATGCGTGACGCGGCGATCGCACCGAGGCGCCCCGCGCGCCCGGGGCACCGAGCGGCGCGCGACGGGCGAGCCGCGGCTGCGATCGCGGGTGGCGCGCTGCTCGGCGTCACGTGGGCGGCGGCGCTGCGCGCCTACATGACGGAGCTCGCCGGTTGGGCGTCGGACGTCGGCTGGTCGACGCTGGGTGTCATCCTGCTGCCGGGCGCGATCGCCGGGGCGTGCGTCGGGCTCGCCCACGTGCTCAGCCACCGCCGCGCCTGGCTGCTCGGGCTGGGGCCGCTGGCGTTCGCGCTGCTCACCATGCTGGAGCCGGGCGCACTCGTCGCGCTCCTCACGACCGGGATCGGCGGCGGCGCGATCGCGGTGCCGGTCGCGCTCGTGCTGGGCGGCTTCGGCGCCGGCACGATCGGCCCGCGCGCCGCGCGCGTCGCGTGCCTCGCCGTCGCGCTGCTGGTGACCGTCGGGGTCGCGGCCTCCGTGCCAGGGGTGGGCGGTCCTGCGCTCGCCCTCTCGACCCCGCGCGGCATCTGGGTGGCCGTGCTCGCGCTCGGACTGATGCTCAGCGGCATGCTCGGCACGTCGCTCGCCTTCCGCCGGAGCGCACCTGTCGGCGCCGACGCGCATCGCGCGCCCGCCATCGCCTGACGGCTCAGTGCGCTGCGGCGTCCCAGTTCGGGCCGACGCCGACCTGCACCTCGAGCGGCACCGACAGGTCGGCCGCGCCGCCCATCTCGGCGCGCACGATCGCCTCGAGCGCCTCGCGCTCCCCCGTCGCCACCTCGAACACGAGCTCGTCGTGCACCTGCAGCAGCATCCGGGAGCCGAGCCCCTCGTCGGTGATGCGGCGGTCGATCGCGATCATGGCGCGCTTGATGATGTCGGCGGCCGAGCCCTGGATGGGCGAGTTGAGCGCCTGCCGCTCGGCGCTCTCGCGCAGCACGCGGTTCGACGAGGAGAGGTCGGGGAACGGGCGTCGCCGGCCGAAGATGGTCGTCGTGTAGCCGTCGTCCTTCGCCTGCATGACGACGCCCCGCAGGTAGTCGCGGATGCCGCCGAATCGCTGGAAGTAGTCGAGCATGAGCTGCTTGGCCTCGGCCTGCGAGATGCGCAGCTGCTTCGAGAGCCCGAAGGCGCTCAGCCCGTAGGCGAGCCCGTAGCTCATGGCCTTCACCTTCACGCGCTGCAGCGCCGTCACCTCGCTCGGGTCGACGCCGAAGATGCGGGAGCCGACGAAGCGGTGCAGGTCCTCGCCCGACAGGAACGCCTCGATGAGGCCCTCGTCGCCCGACAGGTGCGCCATGATGCGCATCTCGATCTGCGAGTAGTCGGCCGTCAGCATCGTCTCGAACTCGGGCCCGTGCGCGAACGCGGACCGGATCTCGCGGCTCACCTCGGTGCGCACCGGGATGTTCTGCAGGTTCGGGTCGTTCGACGACAGCCGACCGGATGCGGAGCCGGTCTGGTCGTATCGGGTGCGGATGCGGCCGTCGTCCTGGATGGCCTTCAGCAGCGACTCGATGATCTGCGCGAGCTTCATCGTCTCGCGGTGCTGCAGCAGCAGCCCCAGGAACGGGTGCGGGTTCGTCTCCTGCAGGTCGGCGAGCGCTTGCGCGTCGGTCGAGTAGCCGGTCTTCGTCGCACGCGTCCTCGGCATCTCGAGCTCCTCGAAGAGCACCGACTGCAGCTGCTTGGGGCTGCCGAGGTTCAGCTCGCGGCCGATCACGGCGTACGCCGCCTCTGCATGGCCCGCGGCGCGCTCGCGCATCTCGTCGTGGATGCGCTGCAGCACCTCGCGGTCCATGTGCACGCCCTGGCGCTCCATGCGCACGAGCACCGGCATGAGCGGCAGCTCGATGTCGTCGAGCACGCCGAGCGTGCCCTCGTCGAGCCGCGGCCGCTGCGCGCGGGAGAGCTCGCCGGTGAGCCACGCGACGGTGCCGAGCTCCTCGGGCTCGATCTCGGGCACGAGCTGGTTCGGGTCGGGCGCCGGGAGGGTCGCGCCCAGCAGCGCCTCGGTCTGCCAGTCGAGCTGGAACGTCTTCGGGGGCGCGGTGGGCGTCTGCAGCCACGCGGCGACGCGGGTGTCGTGCGCGGCGCCGCCGAGCTCGAGCCCGGCGCGCTCGAGCACCTTGATCGACGCCTTCACGTCGTGGAGCGCCTTCGGCGCATCCGACGCGAGCCACGCGACGAATCCGTCGTAGTCGCCCGTGCCGGCCTTGTAGGGCACGTAGGCGCTCGCGCCCTCGGTCGCGACGCCGAAGCCGGCGATGCCGCCGACCCCGTCGGGCGCCAGGGCGACGGCGACGGTGCCCGTGGCGCGCGCGAGCCACAGGTCGAGCTCCTCGTCGACGAGCTTCTGCACCGCGGGCGCCTGCACGGTCGGCTCGAGCGCGGCGACTGCCTCGCCGCTGCCCTCCTGCTTGAGCACGCGGTCGAGCAGGGTGCGGAACTGCAGGCGCTGGAAGACGTCGCGCAGCTTCGCCTCGTCGACCTGGCCGCGCGTGAGCTCGTCGGGGGTGACGCCGAGGTCGACGTCGGTGAGCAGCTTGTTGAGGCGACGGTTGCGCTCGGCGCGCTCGCGCTGCTCGCGCAGGTTGTTGCCGACGACGCCCTTGATCTCGTCGGCGTGGGCGAGCAGGTTCTCGACCGTGCCGTACTGCGCGATCCACTTCACGGCCGTCTTCTCGCCGACCTTGTCGATGCCGATGAGGTTGTCGCTCGTCTCGCCCACGAGCGCGGCGATCTCGGGGTACTGCTCCGGCTCGATGCCGTAGCGCTCGCGCACCGTCTCGGGCGTGTAGTGCTTGAGCTCGGAGACACCGCGCACGGAGGGGTAGAGCAGCGTCACGTCGTCGTTGACGAGCTGGATGGTGTCGCGGTCGCCGGAGACGACGTACACGTCCATGCCGGCCTTGCGGCCCTCGACCGAGAGGGTCGCGAGGATGTCGTCGGCCTCGTAGTCCTCCTTCGAGAGGGTGCGCACGCCCATCGCGTGGAGCGCCTCCTCGAGCAGCGGCACCTGGCCCTTGAACTCCTTCGGCGTCTCGTCGCGGGTGCCCTTGTACTCGGGGTACTCGCGGGTGCGGAACGAGAACCGCGAGATGTCGAACGCGACCGCGAGGTGCGTCGGCTTGTGGTCCTGCAGCAGCTTGAGGAGCATCGACAGGAACCCGTGGATGGCGTTGGTGTGCTGCCCCTCCGAGTTGACGAAGTTCTCGAGCGGCAGGGCGAAGAACGCCCGGAACGCGAGGGAATGGCCATCGATGACCATGAGGGTAGGCTTCGAGTCCGACACGGCAGTCAGCCTAGCCGCCGCATCCGACACGACCTCCTGGAGCCGATGTGACCGAGTCCGCGCAGCCCGACGCCCAGACGAGAGCGGTGCTGGAGGCGCAGGGCGACGTGCCGGGCGGGGAGCTGTCCGCGCGGATGGGCATCGAGTTCGTGAAGCTGTCGGCCGAGCACTCGATCGCGCGCATGCCCGCCGCCGGCAACCGGCAGCCGGTCGGCTTCGTGCACGGCGGCGCGTACTGCGTGATCGCCGAGAGCCTCGGGTCGATCAGCGCGAACATCCACGCCGGCGAGGGCCGCTACGCGGTGGGCGTCGACATCAACGCGACCCACACGCGCTCGATCACGAGCGGATGGGTGACGGCAGAGTGCCGCGCCGTGCACCTCGGGCGCTCCATGACCGTGCACGAGATCGTGTGCACCGACGACGAGGGCAACCGCGCGTCGACCCTCCGCATCACGAACTTCATCAAGCAGCGCCGCGCGGCGTAGCGCCCGCCCACATGGGAGCGGTCACTCCCGCCGGTGAGTGGCGCCTCCCGCCGGTGAGCGGCACCTCCCGCCCGTGAGTGGCACTCCCGCACGTGAGTGGCCACTCCCGCCGGTGAGTGGTCACTCCCACAGGTGAGCGGTCACTCCCACCCGTGAGCGGCCACTCCCACCCGTGAGCGGTCGCTCCCGCCCGCGAGTGGTCGCCCCGACTCTCCACGGCCGCTGGCGCAAACCGGGCGTGTCCCGCGCGGCCCCAGGCCGCGTCCCGGAGATCGCTCAAGCAGCGTGCCACGAGGAATAGCGCTCGTGCGCGGCTACGATCTGCCGGAGGAGCTGCCTTCCACCGTCCTGCAGATCATCCTTCGTGATGACGATGATGTGCCAACCGAGCGCCCGCAGCTTCTCCAGCCGGACCCGGTCGCGCTCCTGCTGCGCAGGATCCGCGTGGTGCTCACCGTCGTACTCGACGCCGAGCTTCAGGCGCGGCCAGCTGAGGTCGAGCCGGGCGACGAACGTCCCGCTCGCGTCGAAGCACCTCGTGCTGGAGCATCGGTTCGGGCAGCGCGCCGATGATCAGGAGTCGCAGCAGCGACTCGCGGGGCGATTCGGCTCCCGACGCGCACGAGCGTCGAGCGCTCGTCGCGCCCAGTGAAGCCCACGTGCGCCCTCGTAGCGCCGTAGCGCATCCACCAGGTCCTCCACCGTCAGCGGCGCACTGCCGCGTCGTCGACACCAGCCAGTCCCCGATAGCGACCAGCTCCTCGAGGCTCAGCATGGTCGCCAGGTGGACGAACGTGTCCGCTCTCGCCTCCACCCGCATCCCGTCGACCTCCTCGACCGTCGACTTGAGCCGGTGGCCGACGACGCCCGGCCGTCGCATCCGCGAGCCGCCGGTGGGCGACGCCGAGGTGCACCCTGGCCTCCTTGTCGAACCGCGACGGCAGTGGCATGCCATGGATGCGTGCGGCGGTCGTGTGGCAGAAGAAGTGGTCGACCCGCGCGAGCACGCGGACCGCCTCGAGCAGGGCTCTCGCCTCGTCGCCGACGGCCGCGGTGATGCGGACGCCGCGAGCTGGCCTCGTGAACGCCATCGAGCGCAGCTCGGCGGCGGTGTATCCCCGCTCGAGGCCTTGCCTGATCGTGAAGCCGTGTGGACTCCGCATGCGGAGATGATGCCCGGAGTGCCGCGGGCCGGTGGTCGCGGTCTCAGCCGTGGAGAGACCTCGTACGAGGGGATGATCGCGACAGGTCAAGCGGGCGATCGTCCGGTCGCATGCGGCCGCGACCGCTCACGCGCGAGGAGGACCGCTCGTGTGCGGCGACGACTCACTCACGCGCGGAGGCGACCGCTCACGCGCGGGAGTGACCGCTCGCGGAGGCGACCGCTCACGCGCGGGAGGCGACCGCTCACGCGCGGGAGGCGACCGCTCACGCGCGGGAGTGACCGCTCACGCAGCGGGAGTGACCACTCACGGGCGGCTACTTCTTGGGGGTGCCGAGCTGCTCGATGACGGCCTGCGCGACCTCTGCCATCGTCAGGCGGCGGTCCATCGACGCCTTCTGGATCCAGCGGAACGCCTCGGGCTCTGCGAGACCCATCCGCTGGTTCAGCAGGCCCTTCGCGCGATCGACGATCTTGCGCGTCTCGAAGCGGTCGGCGAGGTCGGCGACCTCGCTCTCGAGCGTGCGGATCTGGTCCCAGCGGGCGAGCGCGATCTCGATCGCCGGCAGCAGGTCGTTCTGCGTGAACGGCTTCACGACGTAGGCGAGCGCCCCGGCCTCGCCGGCGCGCTCGACGAGCTCCTTCTGGCTGAAGGCCGTGAGCAGCACGACGGGCGCGATCTTCTCGGCGCTGATGCGCTCGGCCGCGGTGATGCCGTCCATCTTCGGCATCTTCACGTCCATGACGATGAGGTCGGGCTTCAGCTCCTTGGCGAGCTCGACGGCGCGCTCGCCGTCGCCGGCCTCGCCGATCACGTCGAACCCGGCGGCCTGGAGCGTCTCGACGATGTCGAGGCGGATGAGCGACTCGTCCTCGGCGACGAGCACGGTGCGCGCCCTGGAGGTGGGCTCGGCGGGCGCTGCGGTGCCGAGCTCTGGCTCGGCGAAGAGGTCGTCGGTCATGACCACTAGCCTAGTGTTCGCGACGAGACCGGCTGGCCGCGGTCTCCTCGCCGGTGTGGCGGAATCGGCAGACGCGGCGCACTCAAAATGCGCTTCCGCGAGGAGTGTGGGTTCGAGTCCCACCACCGGCACGAAGCCCGGACCGTCCGATGGACGATCCGGGCTTCGAAGGTCGAGCGCTACGCGTCCGACGGATGCGGTGCCGACGGGTGCGGCACCTGGATGCGGCGCAGGCCGTGGTAGGCGGGCACCGCCTCGGCGTGCACGTCGCCGACCCGGTGGATGCGCAGGTCGTTCGTCGAGCCGGACGTGCCGGGGGGCATGCCGGAGATGACGACGACCTTCTCGCCGACCGCGACGAGGCCCTTGCCGATGAGCACGTCGTCGACCTGCGCGATCATCTCGTCGGTGTGCGTGACGCGGTCGACGAGGTGCGTGTTCATGCCCCAGATCATCTGCATCCGGCACTCGACCTCGGGGTCGGGCGTGAACCCGAACATCGGGATCGCGCTCGCAGCCGCGACATGCGGCGGGCGGATCGCCCGACTCGGTGAAGACGACGATCGCCTTCGCCTCGACGAACTCCGCGACCTCGAGCGCCGCGAGCGTCACCGCGCCGCCCTGGGTGCGCGGCTTCGTGCCGAGCGGGGGGATGCGGCCGAGGCCGAGCTCCTCCGCGGCCACCACGATGCGGGCCATCGTCTCGATGGTCGTGATCGCGTGCTTGCCGACGCTCGTCTCGCCCGAGAGCATGACCGCGTCCGCGCCGTCGAGGATGGCGTTCGCACAGTCGCTCGCCTCGGCGCGCGTGGGGCGCGCGTTCTCGATCAAGGTGTTTTCACTTTTTTTTGAAGTAGTTCATCAATGATATCTTCAGAGGTTACTCTATCGGCCTGGGCTTCATAGGTCAGACCTATGCGATGTCGTAATACATCCTTACAAATTTCTTTAATATCGTCAGGTATAACATAGTCTCTTCCATCCATAAAAGCATTTGCTTTTGCAGCCATTGCAAGATAAATGCTTGCCCGTGGTGATGCCCCATAACTGATCTTGTTCTTAAAGTCGCCAAGCCCGTTTTTTTCGGGAAAACGAGTTGCAAAAACGATCCTGATGATATATTGCTCGATTTTTTCATCAACGACTACTTGTCTCACTAATTTTCTTGCTGCCCGTATTTCTTCTGCTGTCGTTACAATCCGAATTTGTTCCAAAGGCTCCGCTTTAATCTGGTTACGGATTATCAATTGTTCCTCAATTTCGCTAGGATAATCTATTTTAATTTTTAACATGAATCTATCTAACTCAGCTTCAGGCAGCGGATAGGTGCCTTCTTGTTCAATTGGGTTTTGAGTGGCCAGAACAAGAAAAGGTTCATCAAGCAAAAAAGTTTGCTCTCCAATAGTAACCTGTCTTTCCTGCATCGCTTCCAGCAATGCACTTTGCACTTTAGCGGGAGCACGGTTAATCTCATCGGCCAGGATAAAGTTGGCAAAAATCGGCCCTTTGCGAACGTCGAATTTGTTAAGTTGCCTGGTTATAAACTTTTGTACCCGTTACATCTGCGGGCAAAAGATCAGGAGTAAACTGAATTCTGCTAAATCGAAGATCAAGACATTTTGCCAGGCTTTTGATAGAAAGTGTTTTAGCAAGTCCCGGAACACCCTCCAGCAGCATATGTCCATCGCTCATTAATCCGATCAGGAGACGGTTTATCAGGTTGTGCTGGCCAATAATCACTTTACCCAACTCCTTTCTGACGTCTTGAATAAAACTCGGTGTTTGCATAATCAACCCTATGGATAACCTGATTTAATTTATTAGAAAAATTTCAGAAAATGTTTTGATAATTCTACCCGTTTACTGCTGGATCATTAATATTCATCAGGAAAAAATAATGCCATGATTCTTTAAATCCCGTTATTTTAAAATAATTACCCATTTTAGTACAGTTATTGAAGCTTTAGTACAGTTATTGAAGTGGCTAAGGCAAAATCTAAAAATTTTCAGATAAAAAGCCGGTTAAAATAGTTGCAAAAATTTAATGAATTAACACAGACTGATGTTGTCTTTCCAACATATTGAATTTCTCAACCTTCTGTTTTTGCTTTTGGTCCCTGTGTCATTGGTTATTTATGCATTTTTCTGGAGAAGAAAGATTCAAACTAAATTGGGAAACTTTTTATTGATCGCCCAATTTATTAAATCATTTTCATTAAGATTATTTTTCATCAAACCTTTATTAATACTAATAGCGCTGGCTCTTTTAATAATCTCAGCTGCAAATCCCCGAAAAATTATACAGGCGGAATCTAAAAACACAGATATTGATCTAATGTTTGCACTGGATGTCAGTAATAGTATGTTGAGTGCTGATATAAACCCAACAAGACTATCGGCAGCTAAAGAGTTAATTAAAAACCTGGTCCAAACTTTAGACGGTAACCGGATCGGTTTAATTGTTTTTGCAGAAAAAGCTTTATTGCAGTTACCCATTACATATGATACAAGAGCAGCTGAAATGTACATAAACGAGGTTAACACTGATGCTATTCCTCAACAAGGAACATCGATTGGGGACGCTTTAGCACTATGTGACAAATCATTAAACCTCAATGAATATAAATACAAGACTGTTGTATTAATTTCTGATGGTGAAGCTCATGATAATACAGCCATCAGGATGGCTGAACAATTACGTGAAAATGGAGTAGTTATATATTGTATAGGGGCGGGTACTTCGCAAGGCTCTATTTTTAAAGAAGCTGGCTCAACTCAATATATGAAAGATGAAAATGGAAAAACAGTTATTTCCAGATTAAATGAGTCTCTTTTAAAGAATATCGCATCCATTACAGGTGGAAATTTTTTTCTCCTGAATGATCAAAATGATATTATACCAGCGCTGAAAAAAGAGTTTAGCAATTTTGAAAAGAAACATCCTGGTACCGGTCAGGCAAGAAGTTACTATTCATATTATCAGTGGTTTCTTTTTGCGGCGATCCTTTTCATGATAATAGAAATAATGATCCCCGAAAAAAAAAGAGCGGAATGAAAATGCTGCCTACTATATGTCTTATATTTTTTATTTCAACATCTTCAGCACAGAATGTAAATAAAATTTTAAATGATGCAGATAAGCAATATCAGAAATCTGAATACTTAAATGCAAGTAAGTTATATGAAGAAGCATTAAAAAAATCCTCAATGGATTTAACAGCTCAATACAATCTTGGCGTTGCCAGGTTCAGGCTCAATGAAACTGAAGGAGCGACGGAAGCATTTAAAAAAGCGCTTAGTCTTTCAAAAGATAAATCAATGTCTGCAAAAATATTTTATAATTCAGGTGTGGCTTTTCTTAAATCAGCAAATTATCCGGAAGCGATAACTGCCTTCAGAAATGCTATGAAACTGAATTCAGAAGACAGGGATTGCAGAGAAAATCTTCAATTTGCAATAAATCAGTATAAAAAACAGCTTAACCAAAAGCAACAGAATTCAGGAATGAGCCCGAAGGAATTAAAAGAACAACAAAAATCAGAACAGAAACTAAGCAAGCAAGCCGCCGAAAAAATTCTTCAATCGGCACAACAGGAAGAATCCAGAATAAGAGATAGTTTGCGATCAAAAAAGTCCAGTCGACAAAACAGCGCTACCAAAAATTGGTAGTTAACTGCGGATCCGAAACTGTTTTTGCCCTTGTTGGTAGCTCAACTCGCAAGCACGCCATCGTTGGTATGAGGCGTGGGCATGTGCCATGGCTACCAACGAATCAGCCCGGTAAGATCCAAAATCAAATTGGATTAACTTCAAACTATGGCTGATTATATCACTGAATACTGTCATTTTTTTACAGCTACTAACCTGGAGTGGAAAAATCTTTTATTACGGGATAAATACAAGGATATGGTTATCGAAAGTATGAGCCATCTTGTAACAAATAAAAAAGTTATCATCTATGGTTTTGTACTGATGAATAATCACATTCACCTGCTTTGGCAAATGCGGGCAGGTATTAAAAGAGATGCCGTGCAAAGAGATTTTATGAAACATACAGCCCAGGAAATTAAAAATGATATGCTGGATAATCATAAAGATGAATTGCAGCAATATCTTGTCAATGCAAAAGACAGGAAGTATCAATTTTGGGAAAGGAATGCTTTATCGGTAGAGATATGGACTGAGAAAGTGTTTTTACAAAAACTGAAATACATTCATGCAAATCCTGTTAGGGCTGGACTATGCAACTATCCTTTACAGTACAAATATTCATCAGCCAGTTTCTATCATACCGGTATTGATAACTGGGGTTTTCTTACTCATATCAGGGATTGACATAGGCCGTCTCGTTGGTAGCTATACACAAGCCCACGCCTCATACCAACGAGGGCGTAAAACTGAAATACGTTCATGCAAATCCTGTTAGGGCTGGATTATGCAAGTACCCTTTACGGTACAAATATTCATCAGCCGGTTTCTATCACACCGGCATTGATAACTGGGGTTTTCTTACTCATATCAGGGATTGACATAGACTTGTCTCGTTGGTAGCTATACACAAACCCACGCCTCATACCAACGAGGGCGTAAAGTGCAAATTCGAGCTTCAGTTCCTGCTGTTCTCTGCTACTCCGTCACAAGGGTAATGCTGGAATGGGAAAGTTAAAATAAAGAATTTTAGTTTGTAGGGTCTAATAAACTTAGATTATTTTACTTAACTCAAACCAACTCTCATGGAGCCTCTCACCACAACTGCAAATAAATGGACATTTATCCAGAGAATTTTCTTCTTTTTTTTTCTTTGTCTATTTTGTCTTGTTTTGCTTCCCTTTTCCGTTTGATTCTTTTGAATTTTCAATGCCTGTTGCAAAACCTTTCCATAATTTCAAAGATTGGCTGATTCCCATTGTGGGAAAATATTTTTTTGGGATAAAAACTCCATTTGAAGAGGCATCCGAAATTACGTATTGGTTAGTTCACATGGTTTCTATTTTTCTACTGTCACTCGTGATCACACTGATATGGACAGTTTTCGATCCGTAAACGTCTTAATTATGAAAAGCTGGACAGTGGTTCCTGCTTTACCTGCGGTTTTATCTTGCCTTCGTAATGTTCACTTATGGCATGCATAAAGTCTTTCCCATGCAGGGTGGTTTCATCACAGCATCTTCATTAGAAAAACCGATTGGAATGTTAGAGCCTGCTGATCTACAATGGAAATTTCTTGCTTACTCAAATGCTTATAAAATATTTAGTGGGCTGATTGAAATGGCAGGCGGCTTATTAATTCTCTGGCGACGCACGGCAACGCTGGGGGCTTTGATACTGATGGGAGTGTTAAGTATAGTGGTTGCATTGAATTTTTGTTTTGATATAAATATGAAATTTCCTTCATTACATTATCTCTTAGTCACTTTGATTATTTTATGGAAAGACAGGCAGCGGTTAGTGAATCAGTTCATTTTAAACAGGCCAACAGTGCCGCAAGTTTATGTTCCATTGATAAGATCTCCGAAATGGAACAGGTTGCTTTCAGTGTTCCTGATATCCCTGGTAATTTGCAAGCTGTATCAAAAGACAGAAATAAATAATAAACAATGGAAGAGTGTGTCTGCTTTTGACAAAAGACCTTTATACGGAATATACACTACTGATTATTTTATCCGGGGCATCGACACAACGCTTCCTTTGCAATCAGATAGTCTTCGCTGGAAAAAAATCACGATTGAAACCGATACCTATTGGGGGCCGCCTCGTGTATATATCCATCTTTCCACGGATTCGATAATCAGCAGCCAGGTTCAGATAGATACCATACAAAAAACAATTCAGTTTGAAATAATGAAGGATAGTTTAAAATTAAACTGGTCAAAACCGAATTCAAACCATCTTTTCTTTTCTGGCAAATGGAAACACGATTTTATACAAGTGATGATGAAAAAATATGATCTTAATAATTATCCACTGCATCGTGAAAAATTTAAATGAATGATTAAGTAAAAAAAGTCAAAACCAAATGAAATCGAGCCTAGTTGTTGTTGGTAGTGTTCAGTTACTTCGGGGTCTTCGAACTAATCATCAATAAACGAAATTGTCTGCGAGGGTGTCTGCACAGCATGGCCTGTGTGCAGGGCGACCCCTCGTAATAAGTATCTTCAAATAATAAAATTGGAAAGTGAAACAGGCGAGGGGTTGCTGCTAAGCTTCAAACCCACACACGGCAAACCCCACGCAAACCGCATCAATTAATTCCCATACAAGGAATAATCAATAAATTTATTAATGCCGGTTAAATGGAAACATGGAGATGAATTCAGCATGTATTACTGCACCTTCACCTGCTACAAATGGTTGCACTTGTTTGAAATTGTAAACGGATATGATATGGTGTATGAATGGTTCGATGTATTAAAAAAAGATGGATACAAAGTAGTTGGTTATGTTGTTATGCCCAATCACCTTCATGTAATGATCTATTTTCCGAAGCCTGGTTATAATTTGAATAAGATAATTGGTAATGGCAAAAGATTTATGGCGTATGAAATAATAAAAAGACTGGAGGCAATGAAAAGAAATGATCTGCTTGAGTATTTGTTTGACGCGGTTACAAAAAGAGAAAAGAAAAAAGCGCAGCGACACAGAGTATTTGAAGAATCATTTGATGCCAAAGGAATAAATAGCGAAAAATTTCTTTTACAAAAACTAAATTATATACATCGTAATCCTGTAAGTGGTCGATGGAATCTTGCCAAAGACTTTACTGAATATGAACATAGCAGCGCATCATTCTATGAGACTGGAATAATCAAAAGGTATGAGCCAATTCATTTTAAAATCATATAGTAGTGTTCCTTCTTTTCTTCAAACCAATAAAGAATATTTAAAAATATTCAGTCGTTCCCGAAGAATCGGGACTAACTAAGCATCTGACAGGTATAATCAAGCCTGTCACCGGGCTTCCATTGATTTATTTCATTTGAGATCTTCGTAAGGAAATTTCTTTAAGCTTTTCGCATCAAATCATCGATTGACAGAATTGATATCGCTGCCAAGGCCACGTGATAACTTTTTTTATACCTCCATAGCAGTTCATTCTTTTTTCCTTCATATACATTAATGGTGAATATCCCGGAATTGTTTGGCCCTCCATTCCACAATTGGTATGAAAAAAATTTTTTTGTTACCACAGTTCCGGAAATAATTCCATCTGTTCCTAGTTTTCTGCAGATTTGCTTCATCGTTTTTGATCTCAGAGAATCGGATGTCCAGCCCGCTTTTTCAAGCAATGCATCGGTTTGGGAAATATCCTGGAAACTGACTTTAAAACTATCTTCTTCTTTTTTTTTAAGAAAATAGGTGTGAAGGCCACTTTGTACAGCTAATCCCTGAGTCTTTTCCATTTTTTCAAATTCATCTATGTCCAGTTTTTTCATTTCCCCTGCGTAGCCTGATACTTACAGCAATACGTAACTGGCGGCGCGTGCACAACA
>CAWDMS010000002.1:0-493220 GCA_963803465.1 uncultured Actinomycetota bacterium | reverse complement strand
TGAGGCGCGACGGTGTCCGGGTGGATCCCTGAATGAATCGAGTACGACAGAAAACGAGCTTCATGGGCACGAACTGCCTCCCCAGCACATCGTCCGTCGGCTTCGTGTAATCGTGTGCCACCGTCTGGCGCACGAGCAACTGATGGCGCTCTGTAAGACCTGCTTGGGATGATGGCGGCTCATACTTCACGGTGCTGTGTTCGGAATCAGGGTTGAAGTAAGAGTAGTCGGCGTAGGAACTCGACGTCCCTGCGGTGGGCTCTCCCTGCACCACTGGCAGAATGTCGCGTTGTTTGAATTTGACGATCCCGTTCTGGCTCTCCTCGGCGTGCTCGAAGATGCTTCGACCGTCGTTCGCCAAAAATATCTCGTCTACGTCAGCGACCGTCACTGCATAGGCGCGCCGAAGAAACCGCCGATACGCGTGTTCCCAAGCAACGTACTGCCCAAAGTCGGAGTCCCACGGGTCGTTGTCGACATCGATAGGCTGAGCTCCGGGCTCCTATTATAGGGCCAGCGTACAACTATGACCACTTCTATGCCGGCTACGCCCGCAAGCGCTTCGAGTAGTTCTCGCTCTGAATAGTCCGTTGACATCAGGTCGTAGATGACCACCGCGTCGACGGCATTCGCTGACTGGAAGACTGATGCCCATTCGCGGAGCCAGTGCAGCGGATTGTTGCGCTGCATGCCAAGCAGAACTTTGCGGTTCTCGAGTAGGTGATTCTGATCACTTCGAACTCGCACGGTTTCTTCGATCCGTCCATAACGCAGATGCAGAGAGTCGCCCGACCCGCTGTCAGCCAGCCAGCTGCGCTGTGCCCGGTTCAGCGTCTGTGTCTGCAGACCGCTAACGAGCTGTCCGTCCAGTTCGAACAGCGCCGAGAGCAAGACGGGCTCGAGATTCAACAAGTGGGGGACCGACGGCACTCTGCCCTCGGACTCGAACACGTCGCAGAAGACGGTCTGAGAGTCGAACAAGCCGAGATAGTTCGGACGCCGAAGTTCTGGCGGTGGGAGGTTCCCTGCGCGACGTCGAGTGCGCCGGCGAGACTGCGCCACTAGTCTCGAATATTCGAGCGATCATGAAGCCCCAAGTCCTCCCGCGCGGCCCAACCGGCGCTGTCGGCTCGACTCTATCTCGCCCACAGATCGGTCAGATCGACGCTCGGCCAGCGCGGCGCCGGGTGCGTCCCGACTCAGTCCGAGAAATGGGCCGGCGAGCAGGCTGCCGCTTCATTGCCGAGTGCGGGTGTCGACGTGCGCTTCTTGACCATCACCGACGAGGCCGAGGTGCCTGGAGCACGCTCACCTGCATGCATGGTCGCGGCAGATCGATCGGGCGACCACCCGGGAGCACCCCCTCGAACCTACGGCTCGACACGTCCGCTGTCGGCCGAGCGCTCCTACGTCGACAGTCCTCGCCGCCCGCGAGTGCCCCAGAAGCGGTCGGGATCTGGACGCCATGTCACTAGTCGGTGGAGGGGGCACGTTGGGGTAGCCGCCGCGCCAGCGCCGGCGTCGACTGGCGAGAGCGTTCCGCGCCATGTAGCTGGCGATTCGCATGATGAATCGGCGAACCTGAAGACGTCGCGCCTGAGGCAACTGCCTGGCATGGCGACGCGCAAATCCGGCAGTGCTCGGGTTACGGGTTCACGGACAGTGACCATCGCCGAAGCGAAGAGGGGTCCTCGAGAACCTCCCGTCTGAGTCGACCGAAGCGGGTGTTAGCTGAGGATAGATCTGGGCGCGGAACTCGCCAAGAATTGAGCTTTCCAGATTGCCCAGGCTAACCTCGGCCGGAAGCACCGGAAACACTGCTAGGACGCGTCGCGAGCCTTCGCGAGCTAAACGTCCATAATGCGTTCGATGAAGTCGCGGTACGTGTCCGCGGATGCAACGCTCAATGCGCGCGAGATGAATCCTGCTTCCCTCCGAACCTCTGGACATGTGACGCCAATGATACAACAAATACTCCATGTAGCGGTCTAGCTCTAGGCCGGAATGCAAAATCCGCGGCTCGTGTCGGTGGCTCGGATGTCGAACACAGGCCGTCGCGTGACAGTGCTCCCAGTACTTGAAGACGGACCCGAACAGCCTTTCGAGATCCAGAACACGGTGACCATAGCCTGTGGGCGGCGGTGGCCATCACGGACTCATTGGTTGCGGCACCTCGTGTCCTTCGCCGAGCAAAGACGTGATATCACGGCGCATTTTGAAGGCGTCTTCAACGAGGGCCCGAGACGCCCGCATCAGAGGGAAGGCCATGCCATGAACCTCAAGGTCCGGGCGGAGCGTACGGCGGTCTCGCCAGAACCACCCCTCCGAGGCTCTGCGGTAATGTGTGCCGAGCAGGCCGTGATCGATACGGTAGCGCGATGAGGCAAATTATGAGCTTGGTTAAGGAAGTAGACATCGGGCTCGGTGATCCATGCAAAATCCCATTCAACCTCAAGGGCGCGATAGAAAGCATAATCCCCGCATAGCCAGCCAGTGCGGCTCCGGCCATGTGTAGACCGCTTTCGCGAACAAAATCTTGGGTTACTGGCAGAACCGGGACGGGAAAGCGGGAAATCTCGTCCGCATGGTTTTCAGGTGCCAGATTCATGAAGTCTGGCACCGGAATAACCTTCCAACCAGGAAGATGTTCAGCGAATTCATCAATTATCTGTTGAATTCGAGCATTCAAAGAATACGCACCTGATGATAATGATCGTAGAACTCAAGAGTTCGCTCCATCGCAGCTCGTTCTAGGCAGCACTTGCAAAACTCAATTTCCGGTCACCCACGAAGAGGATCCTCCTTGGGACCGTCTATGGCACGCGCTTAGAAATATCAGAGTACAACTCGCGCGACCTGTCCCCGTGCCCCGTCATCGCCGCGCCTGCGACTAGAGAACCGTCTCCCGTGCCAGCGCCACTGCCTCATCGATTACGGTGTGGAAGCGCCGGTTGCTCGGCGGGTGGTGCCCCGCTTGCCCGTCGAGTAGAGTACTCGTGGACCCGCACCCGGTCGGTGTTGGCTCCGGTCTCGGCGGCCTCCAGAAATGGGGGCAGGTGGTCGGTGTGGTGGAAGTCCAACAGGTTTGTTCCGTAGATCACCTGGTTCGGCACGGGCCACTGGTATCGGAGGCTAGGGGAGTATGCGTCACCCAGTTCCGCCGTCCAATCCGTCGAGAAGTCCATTTGCCAGAGGTTCTCCGGAGCCAGGTCTCGGTGGAACACTTCGATCAGCTTCCCTCTGCGCCGACCACCCCCCGCCCTTGGTGTGGTAGCCGTACACGCTGGTCTGCGGGTTGAACGGCACCGCTACCGACCCGGGCACGAAGGTGGCCGATTGGAGGGCCGCATACCCACCCCCGGAGGATCCAGTGAAGTCGCTCCGCTGGGCCCCGACTGCCGCCGCAGCCGCGGTGGACCAAGAGCAGCGCCAGTACCTTCGTGGTAGCCGATGTACCAAGCTAGGGACACCGTCTCGTCTGCCCACAGGCACGGGTCGGCCAGGAACAGGGTGGAGTAGGGCATCTCCAAGCTGGTACGCAGCCGCTCGAATCGCGGCGGAGCGTACCGGCCCCGGTCGAGAGCTCCGTGGAAGTTCACCGAACACATCGGAATCCTTGGCGACAAGCAGCGCGTCCAAGTGCCGCCCGTCTGGGTAGGTGTTGGACCGTGACGCCCCCGGAAGAGAGACCGGTGCGAACGCGTCGATGCCCACCGGCATGGTGGCGACGTTTGTCGCTCCGTCTTCAAGAGCATCAACTGGCACAAGCGCTGTGTCGGACATCTTGCCAATCTACCAAGTCACCCACTCCTCGCGCGGGCCCGTGCAGCCCCCGCACCTGCTGAACCCTCGCCAGCCGCGTCGTCGGGCCCTCGGTCCGACGTCCACGCTTCGGACGACCAAGCCCTTGCCGGGATCCTGCGCTCAGTGCTTCTCGAGGTGAGCGCATGTCCGTCACAACATGACGTGCGCCTCCGCGACGCCGAAGCCATGCACCTCGCTGTTGGCCAGGATCGCGCTCGTCCTCGGTGCGCCACGTGTGGCCAGCCGCGCGCGCCGCGCATCTGGATGAAGTTGAACCGATCGGCGGAGTAGATGCCGCCGCCGGCCGCGAGGATCGCTCGCAGGAACGCCGGTGTCCTCGCCGAGCGTGCGGTCGTCGAAGGGCGTCGGCGACCCACGTCGTCGCGGCGCGACGATGGTCGGTCCCACGACGAGGTCGGTGAACCGGTGCTCCCGCTGGGGGAACCGCAGGCACGGTCGCTCCGATGCGCCTCGAGGTACATGTGGTGCGCCTGCTTGCCCACGAGCTCGGCGCCGGAGTAGTCGAGCGCGTAGCACGCGTCGCGCAGGTAGTCCGCGCCGTAGAGGTCGTCGTCGTCCATCTTGGCGACGACGTCGCCGTCGCTCGCGGCCGACGAGCGCGGTTGAGGCACGTCGCCGAGGGAGGCTCGACGCCGGCGCGCGAGCACGACGAGCTCGGTCGAGGCCCAGCCTCGCGGGCGGCGCCTGCAGCTCGGCCGTCGATCGGCTCGAACCCGTGCAGCGAGCAGCACAGCTGCACGTCGACGCCGCCTGGCGCGCCGCGGTCTGGATGATGCCGGCACGAGGTGCGGCCGGTTCGTCGGCGCGATCAGCGCTGACGCGCGGCCGCCGCCAGGCGCGCCGGATCGCGCGAGCCCGGCGGCCGCGAGCACCTGCGTCGACGCGGTGCGTGTACGTGTGCTGCCGCCAGATGCGGCGCTGCGCGGGGTGCACCTGGCGGTCGCGCAGCTCGGGTGCGCGCACGAGCGCGCGGAGCGTCCACTCGGCCTCCTCCTGATCGTCGACGACCTGAGACCTCGCCGCCGGGAACAGTGCTCGACCGCGGCGCTGCGGGTCGACACGACCGGGGTGCCGCACGCGGTGATCTCGAAGATCCGGCGGGCGACACATGCTCGGGCTGCCGACGACCGAGTTGACGTTGAGGAACACCTTGTACGCGCGGTACGCCGTGAGCATCCGCGGGTAGTCGAGCGAGCCGACGCACGCGCGGCTCGAGCGGCGCGGGGAACTGGTACCGGTCGTCCCCGCTCGAGGTACCGGGAGAAGATCTCCAGCCCGGTGTCACGTCCGCGACGCGACCGCGTCGGCCGCGCCGAGCAGCAGGTCCATCTGCTCGCGGCGCTCGGGGTACTTGTGCGCGAAGTACATGCCGCCGAAGCCGATGTCGCGGCCTGGTGAGCCGCCTGCTGGCGCATCGGGTTGTGCAGCGCGGGCTGCGCGGCGAACGGCAGCACCCCGACCCGGTCGTGCCCGAGGCCTCGCGGTAGTCGCTCGACGCGGTCGGCGTCCGTCGTCCAACACGTGGTCGAAGAGGCGGGCCGTGTCGAGGAAGTCGTCGAAGTGGACCGGGTCCTCCTTGTTCCAGAAGACGGTCGGGATGCCGTGGTCGCGGCACCACGCGACGAGCTCCACGCAGCGCCGCGCGCGGCGCCTTGAGCCCGGTCAGGTGGTACTGCCACGCGCCGCCGTTGCCGTGCCACGCCGACTCGACGAAGAGCAGGTCGATCGGCCGTCGCGAGCTGCGTCGCGCCAGCCCTGCGGCGTGAGCTCGACGTCCCGAACTCGTAGCCCCAGGCGCTCGCCGAGAAGGTGTCCATGATCACGCCGACGCGCAGGCCCGGGTCGGCGCGGGCCTCGCTCGGCGACCGGCCAGACGGGCATGTCGTCGCTCAGGTCGCGCCCGCGCGCCGAGGAAGTCGCCGTTGCGCTCCGCCGCCTCCCGGCGCAGCAGCCACGAGCGCAGCTGGCGGGCACCGCCCCGTGCGGAAGTGCCACAGGCCGGTCCGGAGCGTCTGCAGGCCCATCGCGTTCTCCATCCCAGCGGCGCGCCAATCGCAGCGAAGCCGCCCCCGGATGCTCGGAAGCGGCCACGCTGCGCTGCTGGCCATCCTAGGCGGGCAACAACGACCGATCACGGGCAGGCCGGAGGACGGAGTAGCGGGAGCAAACCGCATACCCCGGCGAAGGGTCGCGAACGACCGCCTATGACGCACCGCAGCCCCTCAGCGCCCTTCAGCAGTGGGGATGGGCAACGGACCTGTGGCCGAGCGCAGACATGCCTCTGACACAGGTCTGCTGGTTCGCAGCGCGCCTTGCGGATCGCCTGCTTTGATTGTAGACAACAAAGACCTCGGAACGTCGCGACGATGACGTCGGGGAGCGGCTTATTAGAGGATCGACCAGATCCGACATTCGCACGGTTCAATTGCAGCAACTCACCGCGATCACGTGGTTCCAGCGCAGGTCAGTGGCCCGCCACCGGGTCGGCGACCGCCATGGGCGATGT
Organism: uncultured Actinomycetota bacterium; assembly: GCA_963803465.1. Lineage (GTDB taxonomy): Bacteria > Actinomycetota > Actinomycetes > Actinomycetales > Microbacteriaceae > Agrococcus. The sequence goes on along the minus strand of CAWDMS010000002.1, from coordinate 486,889 downwards.
CCTTGCATCCGCGAACACGACGACCGGCGCGATCGCATATATACGCATGTGATGCCGAAGGGCATCGCCGAGGATCTGCTGATCGACGCCCTACCGTCAGGCCTTTAGCTCACGATGTATGTCGGAGTTCGGGGTCTGTGGCATCGAGCGACCTGGGTGACCGTGGTGATGTACTCGTATGTACTCTGGCAGCCTCAGCTATGACAGCGCTCTCCGTTTACCGATTCTAATCAAGGCCTCGATCCCGCACTCCGCGAGGAAGCGAAGTCTCGAGTCGTGGTAATTTTCAGCGGCTTTCGAGCGCAATATCGAACTTGGTTCCTGCGGTCCAACCGGGAGTAGAGATAGCCATCCCGGTTCCTCTTGATGGGCAAGGGCGATCCGAGCTTGGGCCATTAGCCCTTACCCCAGGATGGCTACGTACTTTCCAACTGAGATCTGTAGATCCAATGCATGACGAATGCTTCAGGCATCTGCTGGGATATCGACCGGAACTGCTCGGCGGAGAGTTTGCTCCCATGCGCCTGAGCCGATCTCGTCAGCCATGTCGAAATCGCGGTCGACGAGGATGTCGCCGGCCTCCTTCTACGATTTTCGCCGTGTGCGTCATCATTCTTCGTTATGCAGCCCACCGAGAGCGGATTTCAACGACTTGACGTGGTTGTTCGGTGAGAAGCGACTGGTGGGGCCGGAAGTGTCGATCGTGAACGGCGCCAGGGTGACATCCGGAACGTTACGAGGAACCAGGTGTCGAACGAGTATCACGTCAGCACGTTGGGTTCTGCGCCATCGAAAGTCGCCGATCGGGCTGCGGATTAGTCGCGGGGCGTCCACATCTACATATCGATGTCGATGAAGAGCACATGCATGAGCAGCCCATCGTTCGCTCACACCCAGCTGTTTCAGTAGACACATAGTCATACGCCAGATGTTAGGAACATCCCGGCGCCGTCTCATGTCTGATCGCGCCATCAGTTCATCGGCGTTCTCACCAGTGGACCTGGTGGGTAGACGGCACTGATCTCTTTGAAGGATCTCCGCCGTCTGATCGCTCGTGCCGTTGATTCCAGACGTTGCTGCAATCGAATCCAAAGTAGAGGTTGTGGTTATGCACCCAGTCAGCGATTTATAGGCCGCCTCGTCCTTCGCAATCGCCGCCACGCCGATCTTGTGCGTCCGGATCTGTCTTGCGAGCTCCGGGGAGAGGTGCGGGCTTGGGTTGTTCCATGGCGACCATCCTGAGCTAGAAACGTCTGAAGCGTATCCGCAATCGCCGCGTGCGTTCGCCGCGGTGCCTCGTCGGCGGCGCTGTGCATGCGGCCCTCCGGCGGATGCGCGAGCGGGACGCCGCGACCGTGTCGGCGGCCAAGCCTCGAGCACGCTCATCATGAGGGCCTTGCAACTCAGCCAGGCCACAGCACGTTCTCCTTATCCCAGCGACCGCGCCAAACGCAACGAAGCCGCTCCCGATGCTCGGAAGCGGCCACGCTGCACTGCTAGCCATCCTAGGCCGCGGGCGTGCTCGCCTCTCCGGCAACGGCAGCGACCGGCTCGCTCTCTGCGAGCGAGCTCAGCGCGGCGAGCAACCGATCGACATTCTGCGCGACCGCATCCGCCGACCGCTTGTAGACCGCGGCCCTGCGCCTGAACGGGTCCTCGATGTCGAAACCGTGGCCCCTCCCCTGCGGCTCGACGCGGCAGATGCCCGCCACCTCGACCACGTTGCGAAGGAATTCGGCAATCGTGCCACTTCCGACGGGGTCGAGTCGCACCGGCGCCGCGCCGGACGTCACCGCCTCGAGCGTGCGGGTGAGCTCGACGAGCGTGAACGTGCGACGGCGCGCGCGCGGCACGGCGCCGACGACCGCGTCGGCATGCTCGCGCGCCATCGCGATCACGAGGTCGGCGCGCTCGATCTGCTCGGGCATCAAACGTTGCGCCCGATGGGCCCGTGCGTCGGCGACGCCGAGCCGCTCGGCCTGCGCGATGGCGGCCGGCTCCATCTCGCTCCCCTCTGCAGCGACCGTGCCGGCGCTCATGATCTCGATCGATGTGGTGTCGCGACCGGGGAAGGCCGCGGGGACCCGCGCGCGCAGCAGCTCGGCCGCGAGCGGCGAGCGGCAGATGTTGCCCGTGCAGACGACGAGCATGCGGAAGGCGTCGTCGTGCTCGCGCCCGTGGCGCGGGAGATGCTGATCGGCCGTCATGGCATGAACCTAGACGCGCGGGCCGGCCGATCACAGGTCGCAGGGACAGACTTGAGGCATGACTGAGCATCGGCTGCAGCGCGCGCGTCGCGTCGCGCCGTTGCGGCGAGCCGGGAGCCATCGGGTTGCTCCTCGTCGTGCCGATCGTGCTGGTCATCACGCTCTGGCCGAACCACCTCTTCATGCGCGCGAAGCCGCGGGTGGTGCGCGGGCTCGAGTGGCTGCACTCCCAGCAGCTGTTCGAGTGGCTGTACTGGACGCGTCTCGAGGTGCTCGCGAACGTCGCGATGCTCGTGCCCGTGGCGCTGCTGCTGACGTTCGTCCTGGGGGCTCGCCGGTGGTGGATGGCCGTGGGGATCTGCGTCGCGGCCAGCATCGGGGTGGAGGCGGTGCAATACCTCATGCCCGGCCGTGTCTCATCGATCCTCGATGTCATCGCCAACACGCTGGGCGCCGTCATCGGCGCACTGGCCGCGATCAGCATCGAGGTGATCGCGGTTCGGGGGCGGCGCGCCTCGGCTCGGCGCTCGGCACGGAAGTGGCTGGCCGCGAACGGCTGAGGCTCGGCACCGCCGCCGCTCGTTAGGCTCGAGTCGACGCCGAGGGGGCCCCGTGCCGGAGAAGCAGACACGACGACCGACCGCCGCGATCGGCGTCCTCGCGCTGGCGGCGCTCGTCGCGGTCACGGGCTGCGGGCCGCAGACCGAGCCGATCCGTCCGCGAGCGCGTCGCCCACTGCCGTCGCGGCACCCGTCGCCGACCGCCACGCCCGACGCCGACGCCCACCGCGCCGGCCGACCCGCTGCCCGACGGCGCCGTCACCGCGCTCCTCCTGGGCACCGACTCGCGCACGCCCGGCAGCATGACGGGCAACGCCGACGCCATCATGGTCGCCCAGATCTCGGCCGACCGGGAGTCGCTCACGCTCGTCTCGATCACCCGCGACTCGTGGGTGTCGATCCCCGGTGCCGGCGCCGGCAAGATCAACGCCGCGTTCGCGATCGGCGGCACGCCGATGATGCAGGCGACGGTCTCGGAGCTCTTCGGCGGGCTCGAGATCGACTACGTCGTGCAGGCGGACTTCGAGGGGTTCATCGCGCTGACACGGGCGCTCGACGGCTTCGAGGTCGAGAACCAGCACCCCACGAGCGTGACCGTGCCAGCACCGGCCGCGTCGTGGACTTCACCGCCGACCCGGTCGAGCTCTCGGGCACCGACGGCCTCATCTACGTGCGCCAGCGCAAGGGGCTGCCTGCGGGTGATCTCGATCGCGCCGAGCGACAGCGCGCGGCCGTCATCGGCATGCTCGAGCGCATCGATGAGCTCGCGACGAGCGATCCCGCGGCACTGCCGGGCCTCTTCGGTCACTTCGCGGGCAGGCTCAAGATCACGGGCGAGATGAGCATCGACGACATGATCGCGCTCGCGAGCCTGAGCCAGCAGCTCGAGCGAGACGACGTCGTGAGCCTCATGGCCCCCATCGACGGCTACGGCAACCAGGGTGGCCAGTCGGTGAACATCGTCTCCCCTGCGCAGACCGCGGCGCTCGGCGATGCGCTCCGGGCGGGCGACATCCAGCCGTACGTCGATGAGTTCGGCACCGGCTACGTGCCCTAGTCGCAACGAGGCGTCCGCCGCGCGGATACGGTGAGTGTCGATCCACTCGACTCGCCAGGAGGCCTCATGCGCGTGCTGCTGACCGGAGGCGCCGGTTTCATCGGCTCCCACACCGCGATCGCGCTCGCCGCGCATGGCCACGAGGTCGTCATCCTCGACGACCTGTCGAACGCGAGCGAGGAGGCGGTCTCGCGCGCGGCGCGGATCGCGAGCGCCGAGATGCCGCTCATCGTCGGCGACGCCGGTGACGCCGAGCTCGTCGGCAGCCTGCTCGCCGAGCACCGGATCGACGCCGTCATCCACTTCGCCGGGCTGAAGGCGGTCGGCGAGTCGGTCGCCGACCCGCTCGCCTACTACCGCGTCAACCTCGGCTCCGCGATCGCGACGCTCGAGGCGATGGCCGCGCACGGCGTCGAGCGCTTCGTCTTCTCCTCCTCCGCCACCGTCTACGAGCAGCCCGGCGAGCTGCTGCGCGAGGACGCTCCGGTCGGCATCGACCTGCCCAACCCCTACGGCCGCACGAAGGCGATGATCGAGGCCATCGTCGCCGACGCATCCGCCGCCGACCCGCGCCTGCAGGCCGCCGTGCTGCGCTACTTCAACCCCGTCGGCGCGCACACGTCGGGCGACATCGGCGAGGATCCGAAGGGCATCCCCAACAACCTCATGCCGTTCATGGCGCAGGTCGCCGCCGGCGAGCGCGAGCGGCTGCGCATCTTCGGCGACGACTACGACACGGCCGACGGCACCGGCGTGCGCGACTACATCCACGTGATGGACCTCGCCGAGGGCCACGTCGCAGCGCTCGAGGCCCTCGAGCCGGGCGTGCTCACCGTCAACCTCGGCACCGGCGTCGGCGGCTCGGTGCTCGACGTGCTGCGCGCCTTCGAGCGGGTCGTGGGGCGCGAGCTGCCCGTCGAGGTCGTCGAGCGGCGCCCCGGGGACGCCCCGGTCTCGACGGCCGACCCCACGCTCGCGCGCGAGCGGCTCGGCTGGCAGGCGACGCGCACGCTCGACGACGCCGTGCGGGATGCGTGGCGCTGGCAGGAGCAGAACCCGCGCGGGTACCGCGGCTGACGCCCGCCCTGAGCAAGCCCGCGCGTCGGAGCGCGCCCTGCCGCCGGCCGCGGACGGGTTAGCCTGAGGCATGAGCGTGCGACAGCTCGCGTGGCGGGCGCTGTACGAGGTGCTCGCGGCCCGAGTGCAGAAGCCCGAGTGGGCCTTCATGAACTACGGCTACGCGGCGCCCTCCGACGCCGAGGGTCCGGCGCTCTCCCCCGCCGACGAGCCGGACCGGCTCTGCATCCAGCTCTACGACCACGTGCTGGACGGCACGGATCTGCGCGGCGCTGACGTGCTCGAGGTCGGATGCGGACGCGGCGGCGGCTCGTCGTTCATCGCCCGCTACCGAGGCCCTCGCACGACGACCGGCCTCGACCTCGCGCGGAGGTCGATCGCCCTGTGCCGCCGACACCGACGTGCTCCCGGCCTCCGCTTCGTGCAGGGCGATGCGCTGTCCATGCCCTTCGCCGACCGCTCGTTCGATGCCGTCGTCAACGTGGAGTCCTCCCACTGCTACGACTCGATGGACGACTTCCTGGCCGAGGTGCACCGGGTGCTGCGACCGGGCGGGAGCTTCCTCTTCGCCGACCTCCGTCCGGCCGACGAGATGGTCGCGCTGCGGGACCGGCTGGGCGAGGGGCCGCTCGAGCTCGTCGGTCGTCACCGACATCACCGAGCGGGTGCGAGCCGCGCTGGAGCGCGATGACGACCGTCGGCGATCCCTGATGCAGGCGTGGATCCCGCGGGCGTTCCATCGGGCGTTCGCGCCGTTCGCCGGCTTCCGAGGGACCGCCACCTACGCAGGCTTCGAGAGCGGGCAGATGCAGTACGTGAGTGCGCGGCTCGTCAGGACGGCGTCCGCCTAGACCCAGGGGCGTCCGGCGCCTCGCCGCGCAGTGCGCCGCCTGACCGGGCCTCCCCGGCCGAAGCTGCCCGGCATCCCGCGAACCCTCGACGCCCGGCATCCACGGGTGCATGCTGGGGCCATGGCTGAGACCTACCACCACGAACCCCCGTACACGATCGGCGTGATCTGCGGCAGCATCGCCGCCTCGTCGATCAACCGCCGCCTCGCCCGCGCGCTCATCAAGCTCGCACCGGACGCGCTGCAGTGCTCGTTCATCGAGATCGACCAGCTCGACCTCTACGACCGGGATCGCGACGACGCGTACCCGCCCGAGGCCGTCGAGCTGAAGCGCGCCATCTCGAGCGCCGACGGCATCCTCATCGTCACCCCGGAGTACAACCGCTCGATCCCCGGCGCGCTGAAGAACGCGATCGATTGGGCCTCCCGCCCCTACGGCGAGAACGCGCTCAACCGCAAGCCCGTGGGCATCATCGGCACCTCGCCCGGTGGCATCGGCACTGCGGTCGGCCAGCAGCACCTGAAGACGATCATGTCGTTCTGCAACGCCCCGATGATGAACGAGATCGAGGCCTACGTGCAGTACAAGGACGGGCTCGTCGACGACGACGACACCGTGACGGTCGACTCCACGAAGGAGTTCCTCACCACCTACATGGCGGCGTACGACGACTTCGTGCGTCGCGTGCTGACCGTGCTGCCGAAGGCCGACGGGTCCACCGCCGCGGGCTGAGGCAGCGCCCCGCGCGCACGGCATCGGCGGCGTCGGGGCGCGCACCGAGGGGGCCGGCATAGCCGCGGGTGGGACGATGGAGGGGTGGCTCCCCCGGAATCCGACAAGGCCGAGACGCTCGTAGGCGGGCAGGATGCGTCTGCCGACGCCGAGCGCGCCGCGACCGCCGCCAGCGTCGATCCGTGGGTGCTCGAGGCGGCGCGGCAGCGCATCCGCGCCCGGGTTCCGCCGACCGGCGCTCGGGCCGGTGCCGAAGGCGCGCGTCTACCTGCTCGGCCTGCTCTCGGCGCTCCGCGCCGCCGGGCTCGTGCTCGTCGCCGAGGCGATCGCGCGCGGCATCGGCGCGCTCGCCGCGGGCGACCTGGCGGCCGAGACGACGAGGCTCGTCGTGGTGCTCGGCCTCGCCGGCGCGCTGCTGCGGGCCGGAGCGGAATGGGCGTCGTCGGTCGTCGCGCGACGCATCGCGACCGAGGTGAAGCAGCGCATCCGCGGCCGGCTGTGGCGGCGGATCGCGGCCGGCGACGTCGCGGGCGGCGGCACCGCCGTGCTCGCCGCCGACGGGCTCGACGACCTCGACGACTACTACGTCCAATCGCTGCCGGCGACGATCGCGGCCGCCGTCGTGCCGCTGCTCATCGGCCTCCGCGTGCTGGGCGCCGACTGGCTGAGCGCGGCGGTGATCGTGCTCACCGTGCCGCTCATCCCGTTCTTCATGATCCTCATCGGCAAGCACACGCAGCAGCGCACCGACGAGGCGCTCACCGCGCTCACCCGGCTCGCCGACCACCTCGCCGAGCTCGCGCGCGGCCTGCCGGTGCTCGTCGGGCTCGGCCGCGTCGACGAGCAGGCGACCGCGCTCGAGCAGCTGCAGCGCGGCTACCGCGAGCGCACGCAGGAGACGCTGCGCTGGGCGTTCCTCTCGGCCCTCGCGCTCGAGCTCGTCGCCACCATCTCGGTCGCGATCGTCGCGGTGTTCCTCGGCCTGCGGCTGCTGAACGGCACGATGGAGCTCGAGCCGGCGCTCGTGGCGCTCATCCTCGCCCCCGAGGCGTATGCGGCGCTCCGTCAGGTCGGCACCGCCTTCCACGCCTCGCAGGACGGGCTCGCCGCCCTCGACCGCTCCGAGGAGATCCTGCGGTCCCCCACGGCCGACGACGTGCGCACGTCGCCGCTCCCCACCCCGCTGGTCGAGCAGCACGCGGACGGCGTCCCCCCGCGCCTCGAGGCCACGACCCTGCGCGTCGACGACCTCACCGTGCACTACGCCGGCCGCGACGCCGCCACGCTCGCGGGCATCACCGCCGAGCTGGCCGGGATCGTCTCGATCGCCGGTCCGTCCGGCGCCGGCAAGTCGACCCTGCTCGCCGCGCTCGCGGGCACGCTGCCCGCCGACGCCCGGGTCTCCGGCCACGTCACCGGCATCGGGGCGGATGCCGTGGGCTGGGCCCCGCAGGCACCCCGCGCCTTCGCGGCCACCCCGCGCGAGGAGCTGGCGCTCTACGGCACCGACCCGATGCTCGCGCTCGACGAGCTGGGGCTCGCGCACGTCGCGGACGCCGCCGTGCCGGAGCTGAGCCCTGGCGAGCTGCGCCGCCTCGCCGTCGCTCGGGCGCTCGCGCGCGTGGACGCGGGCGCGCGGCTGCTCGTGCTCGACGAGCCCACCGCGCACCTCGACCACGCGTCGGCCGACCGCGTGCGCGCCGCGATCCTCCGCCGTGCCGACCGGGCCGTCGTCGTGCTCGCGAGCCACGAGCCCGAGACGACGGCGCTCGCGACGATGGCGGTACCCGTCGGCACCGCGGGCGCGGGCGTCGGTGCATCCGCCTCGCCCTCCGCCTCGATGGTCGGGGAGGGCGAGGCCGAAGGCCCCACCCGTCTCGAGGCCAGCACCCTCGGGCCGGAGCCGGCGTCGAGCGTGCCGGCCGCGACCAGCGGCGGGGTCGCGTCCGCCCGCATCCCCCGCCTCACCGTCCGCTCGCTCATCCGTCCCCACCTCCTCAGCTGGGTCGGCGCGATCGCCATGGCGGTGGTCGCCGTCGCGATGGGGCTCGCGCTCACCGCCGTCTCGGGCTGGCTCATCGTGCGCTCGAGCATCGAGGAGCACATCATGGTGCTGCTGCTCGCGATCGTGGGCGTGCGGGCGTTCGGCATCTTCCGCTCGGTCGGGCGCTACGCCGAGCGGCTGCTCACGCACGACGCGGCGTTCAAGGTCGTCGACGCGCTGCGGCTCACGCTGTGGCGGGCCATCGCGGCGCGCGGCACCGGCTCGCGACGGCTGCTCGAGGGCGGGGCGCCGCTCGACTACCTCGTCACGCTCGCCGACGAGCTGCGCGACCTGCTGCCGCGCGTGCTGCCGCCGATCGCGGTCGGCGTGCTCGTGATCGCCGGCACCGGGGTGACGACGGCGCTCGTCGCGCCGCCGCTCGCGCTCACCGTCGTGCTGACGCTCGTCGCCGCGACCGCCGTCGCCGCCGCGCTCGCCATCTGGTCGGAGCGGGGCGCGGCCTCCGCCCGGGTCGGGGCGCGCTCCGAGATCGTGCGCGGCACGGCGGCGCTCGCCTCGGCCGCGCCCGACCTGCGCGGCAACGGCGTCTCCGATGCGGCGCTGTCGCGGCTCGACGCCGCGAGCGACCGGCTCACCGCGGCAGAGCGTCGCGCGGCGTGGGCGGCGGGGCTCGGCTCGGCGGTCGTGACCGCCGCGGTCACGGCGCTCGCGTGCCTCGTGCCGGTGCTCGCGCCGCTCACGGCCGAGGCCGCATCCGTCATCGCGCTGCTCGCGCTCGCGCTGCTCGAGCCGCTCGGCGACCTGGTCGCGGCCGTGCACCGCGTGCCGTCGATGCGCGCGGTGCTGCGCCGGCTCGCGCCGGTGCTGCGGCCGGCGCCGCAGCCGGCGTGGGGCGAGGGCACGCCCGCGTCGCCGGTCGCGGCGGTCGAGCTCGACCGCGTGACGGTGCGCTACCCGGGCGTCGAGGCGCCGGCGGTCGCCGACGTCTCCGGGCGTGCGGATGCGCACCGCTGGCTCGTGCTCGACGGCCCGTCGGGCTCGGGCAAGTCGACGCTGCTCTCGGCCGTCATGGGGGCGCTGCCGGTGGCGTCGGGTGCGATCCGCGCGGGCGGGGTGCCGCTCACCGAGCTCGACGAGCACGCGTGGCGCTCGCGCGTCGCGTGGTGCCCGCAGGATGCCTACGTCTTCGACTCGAGCCTGCGCGGCAACCTGCGACTCTCGCGCTCGCGGGCGGATGCGCCGGACGGGGCCGCGATGGACGACGCGCTGCGCCGCGCCGGGCTCGGCGCCCTGCTCGACTCGCTCCCCGACGGACTCGACACCGGCGTCGGCGCGGGCGGTTCGGCGCTCTCGGGCGGCGAGCGCCAGCGGCTCGCGGTCGCACGGGCGCTGCTCACGCGCGCCGACCTCATCCTGCTCGACGAGCCCACCGCGCACCTCGACGCGCCGACCGCCTCGGCGATGATGGCCGACGTGCGGGCGGCGACCGCCGATCGCGTCGTGATGCTCGTCTCGCACCGGCAGGACGACCGGCTGCCCGGTGACGAGGTCGTGCGGCTGGCCTGACCGGCCTACGCGACGAGCCGCTTGAAGCGGTCGCTGCCTCGCGTCGAGCCGGCCGGGTCGACCTCGGCGTCGGCGACGCCGCTCGCACCGACCTGCAGGATCGCGCGCGCGAGCACCTCGTCGCGCACCTCCCGGCGCGCGTGGTCGTCGGCGAGCATCTCGACGAGCGCCGCGACCTCGGCGTCGGCGAGCGCCGCGATCGGGAACCAGGGCAGCGCCGACCGCCAGGCGCGGAAGGCGAGCAGCAGCAGGTCGTGCCGCTGCTCGACGTGCGCCCGCTCGTGCGCGATCACCGCGACGAGCTCATCCGGGTCGAGCCGGTCGAGCAGACCTTGCGACAGCACCGTCACGGAGCCGGCGCCGCGCGGCAGGCAGTAGGCGACGGGCACGGCGTCGTCGAGCACGCGCGTGCGCGCCCTGGTCGGATGCGGTGACGTGAGCATGTCGAGCAGGTGCAGGTGGCGACGGCGCTGGCGGGTGACCTGCACGATCGTCACCGCGAGGTGCGAGAGCAGGTAGAGCGCGAACACCGCGGCGGGGACGGCCGCGAGCCACGGCCGGTCGGGGCCGATCGCGAAGCCGGTCAGCGCGAGCGCGCCGATCATCGACAGCCCGCCCGCGAGCCCCACCGCCTGCCAGACGAGCAGCGCCACCACCGGCGCGCGCATCGGCCACGCGGCGCGCGCGAGCCAGATCGGCACCGGCCACGCGAGCAGCAGCGCGACGAGCCAGAGCATCGCCGCGCCCCACACGATCGCGCCGTGCGGGATGACGAGCGCGCCATCCGCGGCCGCCGCGACGACGGCGAGCGCATCGACGGCGAGCGGCACGGGTGCGGGTCCGGTCAGCTCGCGCGCAGCAGCTGGCGCAGCACGGCGGCGTCCTCGTCGGAGACGCTCCCCACGAAGCGCTCGAGCACGGCAGTGCGGTCGCCCGAGCCGCCGAGCACCTCGTGCATGAGCTCGGCGACGTGGTCGGCGCGCGAGGCGGCGGCGGCGTAGCGGAAGGGGCGCACGCCGCGGTCGGCGGCGACGAAGCCCTTCTTCTCGAGGCGCGACAGCACGGTCAGCAGCGTCGTGACGGCGAGCGGCCGGCCGGCGGCCTCGAGCTGCTCCTGCACGTCGTACGCGCTCACCGGGCCCGGGGCATCCCACACGGCATCCATCACCGTGCGCTCGAGCTCGCCGAGAGTCCTGTTCGTCACGAGTCCGCTCCATCCGTGGGCGCCACGCCCGTCCTGCATCCGATTCTACCTCGTGTCGAACTTCTTCTATGCTGTGTAGAAGGAGTTCTACGCGACGTAGAACGCGCAGCGAAGGAGATCGGCGTGGAAGCGCTCGACATCGCCCGGTGGCAGTTCGGCATCACCACCGTCTACCACTTCATGCTCGTGCCGCTCACGCTCGGCCTCGGCATGGCGATCGTCGTCATGCAGACGATCTGGGTGCGCACGGGCGACGAGAAGTTCCTGCGCATGGTGAAGTTCTGGGGCAAGCTCTACCTGATCAACTTCATCCTGGGCGTGGCCACCGGGCTCGTGCAGGAGTTCCAGTTCGGCATGGCGTGGAGCGAGTACTCGCGGTTCGTCGGCGACGTCTTCGGCGCCCCGCTCGCGCTCGAGGGGCTGCTGGCCTTCTTCGCAGAGTCGACGTTCCTGGGCATCTGGATCTTCGGCTGGGGTCGGCTGCGCAAGGGCCTGCACCTCATGGCGCTGTGGTGCGCGGTGATCGGCTCCTGGCTCTCGGCCTACTTCATCATCGTCGCGAACTCGTGGATGCAGCACCCCGTCGGCGTCGAGCTGGCCGAGAACGGCCGGCCCGTGATGACCGACATCTGGGCGGTGCTCACGAACAACACGGCGCTCGCCGCCTTCACCCACACGATCTTCGGCGCGCTCATCGTCGCCGGCATGTTCCTCATCGGCATCTCCTGGTACCACCTGTGGCAGCGCCGACGCGACGGGATCGACGCGGTGGATGCATCCGGTCGCGTCATCGTCGGCGAGGCACCGTCGGTGGGCGGCCGCGACACCACCGACCACGGCGTCTGGCTCTGGTCGCTGCGGGCCGGCGCGGTGCTCGCGATCGTCGCGTTCGGCGGCACCGGGCTCACCGGCGACTGGCAGGCCAAGCTCATGTACGAGCAGCAGCCGATGAAGATGGCCTCGGCCGAGGCCGCGTGCCACACCGGCTCGTCGTTCTCGGTGCTCTCGATCGGCGACGTCGGCTCGACCGACTGCACGAACGTCGTCACGCTCATCGAGATCCCCGGCGTGCTCGGCTTCCTCGGCACCGGCGAGTGGGGCGCCGACATGCCCGGCATCTCGGAGCTCGAGCCGCAGTACGTCGACCAGTACGGCGAGACGATCCCCGACGAGGCGCTCTACGGCAGCTTCGCCGGCACCGACGTGCAGTACGTGCCGCCGATGTGGGTCACCTACTGGGGCTTCCGGCTCATGATCGGGCTCGGCGGCATCACCGCGTTCGGCGCGCTCGTGGCGCTCTGGCTCACGCGGCGCGGCACCGTGCCGAGCTCGCCGTGGATCATGCGGCTCGCGATCCTCGGCATCCTCGCGCCCTTCGCGGGCAACATCGCCGGCTGGATCTTCACCGAGATCGGCCGCCAGCCGTTCGTCGTCGCGCCCAACCCCGACCCGTCGGGCATCGACGGGGTGTTCATGTTCACCGCCGCCGCCGTCTCCCCCGGCGTCACCGTCGGCGAGCTGCTCTTCTCCGTCATCACGCTCTCGGCCGTCTACGCCGTGCTCATGGTGGTCGAGATCTTCCTGCTCGTGAAGTACGTGCGCGGCGGGGTGGCGAGCGCCATGCCGGAGCTCGCCGCGCGCGCCGACGCGCACTCCCGCGACGACGGCGACGATCGCGATGACCCGTCGGGTCGCGACGACGTGCTCGCCTTCGCCTACTGACCCGCTTCGCCGCTGACCCGCTTCCCCACCGACCCGCTCGACCGCACTGGAGACATCCGTGGAACCCCTCGCCATCGTCTGGTTCGTGCTCATCGCCGCGCTCTGGATCGGCTACCTGCTGCTCGAGGGCTTCGACCTCGGCGTGGGCATGCGCATGCTGTTCGCGTCGCGCGACGAGCGCGAGCGGCGCGTCATGCTCAACACCATCGGTCCGGTCTGGGACGGGAACGAGGTCTGGCTCATCACGGCCGGGGCCGGCACGTTCGCCGCGTTCCCCGCCTGGTACGCATCCCTCTTCTCCACCCTGTACGTGCCGCTCACGATCGCGCTCGTCGGGCTCATCCTGCGCGCGGTGTCGATCGAGTGGCGCGGCAAGGTGCACACCGATGGCTGGCGGATGGTGTGGACCGCGGGCGTCGGCATCGGCTCGCTCATCGCCGCGTTCTGCGTCGGCGCGATGCTGTCGCTCACGACGCTCGGCCTGCCGATCGACGGCAACGGCGACCGGGTGGGCGGCCCGTTCGTCTGGCTCGGGGCGCCCGCGATCGTGGGCGGGCTCGCGGTCGTCGGCTTCGCGCTCGCGCACTCGGCGACGTTCCTGGCGCTGAAGGCCGACGGCCCGGTGCGCGAGCGGTCGGCGCGCTTCGCGGCCTCGTGGGCCGCGCTCGTCTGCCTCGCGCCGGCGGCGGTGTGGGCGGTCTGGGTGCAGCTCGAGCACGGCGGCAATCCCCTCTCGTGGGCGCTCGTGGTGCTCGCGGTGGTCGGCGGCGCGTTCGGCTGGGTGCGGGCGCGGCAGCGCCGCGAGGGGCTCGCCTTCACCGGCTACGCGGCGTTCGGGCTCTTCGGCACCGCGGCGGTCTTCGCCGGCGTCTTCCCCGCGGTGCTCCCCTCGACGGTCGACCCCGCCTTCGACCTCACGCTCATGAACGCGTCGAGCAGCCCGTACACGCTCGGCGTGATGACGGTCATCACCGCCGTGAGCCTGCCGATCATCATCGGCTACCAGGCGTGGAGCTACTGGGTGTTCCGCCGGCGCGTGACGCCGGGCATGATCCCCGACGCGCACATCGTGCTTCCGGCGATCCTGCGGGACAAGGATGCGGTGGGGCCGGCGGGCGGCGCGGCGCGCTGAGGCTCGGGGCGCGGCGGCGCGGCGGCGTCGCTGCTGCGCACCGGGACCCCTTCCACCGAACGGGACCCGGTGCACCAGGTCCCTTCGGTGGAAGGGGTCCCGCTCGCGTGTCGAGCTCTCCGTGCCGACACCCGACCCGGGCGCGTCGCCGTCTACCGTGGTGCGCATGGCGCGCAGCGAGCCCGAGCCGATCCGCTCCCGAACCGAGCGGCGCCGCGACACCGAGCTGCGGCTGGAGCACGACGTCGACCTCTGGGTCGCGACCGCGTCGGCCGATGGCCGCGCTCATCTCGTGCCGCTGTCGTTCCACTGGGACGGCGAGACGCTCCTGCTCGCCACGTCGCCGACGAGCCCGACGGGCAGCAACCTCGAGGCGACCGGCAGCATCCGCCTCGCCCTCGGCGACGTGCGCGACGTGACGATGATCGACGGCGAGGTGGAGCCGCTCGACATCGACGAGCTGCCGACCGAGCGGGCGGATGCCTTCGCGGCCAGGGCGGGCTTCGATCCGCGCGCGTCGACGGGGCGGATGCGCTGGTACCGCGTGCGACCGCGGGACGTGCAGGCGTGGCGCGAGGTCGACGAGCTCGCGGAGCGTCAGCTCATGCGGGACGGTCGCTGGCTCGTGTGAGCAGCGTCGGCTGTCGCCCGGGGCTCGCGCGGCGCTGTCGCGCGACGATGACGTCCTGCTCCTCCGGCGGCAGCTCCTCCTCCGGGAGCGGCCGGTCGTCGGGACGCGGGCGCTCCTTCGCGCGCACCGGCGACGCGCCCTGCGCCATCGCGAGCAGCTCGGTCTCGATGAGCACCGCGGCCTGCTCCGCTCCCCCGAGCTGCTGCAGCTCCGCCGAGATCTGCAGCGCGCGCTCCTTGAAGGCCGCATCGCGCCGCACCCGCCACACCGCCGCGCGCACCTTCGCGGGCCGCGGCCGGCCGGTGCGCAGGTCCACGCCCGCGCCGGCCCGAGCGACGCGCGCGGCGATCTGCGGCTTGTCGATCGTGCCGCCCGCGACGACGAGCGGGACGCCCATCGACAGCATCTCGAGCACGCCGCCCCAACCGCCGTTCGTCACCCCGACCGCCGCGCTCGGCACGATCGCGCCGTACGGGATGAAGTCGACGAGCCGGGCGTTGTCGGGTGGCCGCACGTCGAGCTGGCGCCCGGCGGTGGTCGCCACCACCCACACCGGCGCATCCGCGAGCCCATCGAGCGCCGGCAGCAGCAGGTCCTCGGGATCGGTGTCGAGCGTGCCCTGCGTGACGAACACGATCGGCCGCACGTCGTCGACGAGGGGCTGCACCCAGTCGGGCGCGGGCTGCGGGTCCTGCGGCGGCGCGAGCCTGCCGACGAAGCGGACGGAGTCCGCCAGGTCGCTGCGCGGGAACTCCAGCGACGGGCCGCCGGTCGCGATGACGAGGCTCGGCGAGTAGAGCGCGCTGTCGAAGCGCCGACCGGGACCGAGCCCGAGCGATGCGCGCAGGGCGCGGTGCGGCCGGTCGAGCGGCGCGGTGATCGCCGGCACCATGAGTCGCAGCAGCGCGTCGCGAGCGCGCCCGAGCGGGCCGCGACCGGGAGCCGGGACGACCGCCGGCGGCAGGTCGCGGCTCGGCATCGACAGCGGCACGAGCGACACCGTCGCCCACGGCAGCGACAGCAGCTCGGCGCATAGGCCCGCGCCGACGGCCATCACGTCGCCGACGATGGCGTCGAAGGGCGTCGCCGCGTGCGCGGCACGGATGTCGTCGACCTGACCGCGCGCGGTGGCGATGAAGACGTCGCGGATGCTCGCGATCAGGCCGCGCGGGCCTGGCCTGCCGGTGGTGGGGAACGTCCGGGCGAGATCCGCGTCGTCGAAGTCCTGCGCCGCGCGCCATGGGACGACCGCGCAGCCGAGCTGGGCGAACGCATCCGCGTGCTTCGCGCCGGTGTACGCGGTGACGCGATGGCCGCGCGCGAGGAGCGCGGCAGCCACTGCCGCCATCGGCCGGACGTGCCCCGCGAACGGCATCGCGGTGACGAGGATGTGTGCCACGGCGTCACTGTACGACCGGATCCAGGCGCTTCAGGAGAAACGCGGACGCTGTTACAGAAATACGGCGCCTGCGGACGTGCCGTGCGCGTCGACGGGTCTCGAGGCGCCGGCATCCCGCGCCGGCGACCGCGCGACGGGCGGCGCACGAGGCGCGGTGAGACGCGAAGAGCCCCGCCTCTCGGCGGGGCTCCTGCAGTCTGTGGACCCGGGGGGAATCGAACCCCCGACCTCTTCATTGCGAACGAAGCGCGCTACCAACTGCGCTACGGGCCCGGACCCGGACAGCGTACCCGACAAAGACGGGTGCGACGAAATCGGGCGGGCGCTCAGCTCACGCGGCGGAGGAATGCCTCGTGCACGTCGAGGCGCTCGATCTCGTCGTCGACGAGGCCCATCGCGGCGAAGCGGGAGCCGCCGGCGGCGGCGGGACGCTCCTCGTGGCGGCGACCGGGCTGGTCGCGGCGCACGCGGTGCTCGTCCTGCTCGGTCTCGAGCGGCGCCTCCGCTGCCGGCGCGGCGGCACGCGGGGCCTCGGGCGCCGCGGCGACGGGGGCGTCGTCGAGCTGCACCTCGCGGATGGGCAGCACGGGCTGCGTGGGCGCGTGGCGGCGATCGATGCTCGGCGTGGCGGTCGCCGTGGCGATCTCGCCGGTGACGATCTCCTCGAAGCTCGCCTCGAGCCGGGCGACGCGCTCGATCGGTCCGGAGATGGCCCGGCGATCCTCGGCGAGCTGCGCGCGGGCACGGCGCAGCAGCTCGTCGCTCGGACGGTACTCCGCGCGCAGGCGCTGCTCGGGCACCGGGCGCGGCGACCACGCGCGCGACTCCCGCGCGGCATCGTCCGCGGCTGCGACCTGGGCCTGCTCGGCGGTCGCGCGCTGGGCGGCGACCCGCTCGCGCTCCACGACGCGGCCGGCGGTCTCGGTGCGGACCGCCCCGCGGGCGACGACCTGCTGCGCCATGCGCGACTCGGCGGCGACCGCCTGCGCGGCGACCGCGCGCGCCTCCACGAGCGTGCTGACCTGCGGTGCGGACGAGGCGACCCGACGCATCCGCGACGCGGAGCCGTTCACGGCGACGAGGCCCACGACGCCGAGCACGGCGACCGCGGCGCCGAGCGCGAGCAGCACCTGCAGGCCGGGCACGATCGCGCCGGCGACGACCGCGCCGATCGCGACCAGCACGAGCGCGAAGCACGCGAGTCGGGTGCGGCGCAGGCGCTGCGCGCGCGACACGGTCGACTTCACGGCGGCGCGCACCTCGCGCTCGACCGCCTTGATCTGCTCGTCGAGCTCGCGGGCGCGGGCGACGGCCTTCGCGTGCTCCATGGCCTGCTTGAGGCGCTGCTCCTTGGCGACCGCCTTCTGCTGCACGGCGATGGTGCGGGCATCGGCCTCGATGCGCACCTCCTCCGGCGACTCGGCCGACTCGGCCATGATGCGGAGCGTCTGCTGCAGCCGGATCGCGTTGCGCTCGGTGGCGAGGTACTCGCGCTTCCGGGTCCAGACCGGCACGAGGTAGGCGACCCAGAGGACGACGGCGACGATGAGGACGAGGGACGTCCCGAGACCTGCGAACTCTGGCATGTCCTGCACGGTAGTGGCGGCTCAGGCCCGATCTGGGGAGGCCGTGCGGCGGTTCGCGACGAGTGCGGAACATTGCCGGTCGCAGGGTCGCGCGAGGGCTCGCGCCGACCCGGTGCGGCTCAGCGCTGCCACCCCTGGCGGGGGTCGCCGCCGACCTCCATCGGGTAGACGGAGCGGTCGAACGGCGGCACCCGGCCGGCGAGCCAGCGCTCGAGCATCGGCTCGCCGAGCTCCTCGCGCACGATCGCGAAGCACAGGTGGTCGCGCCAGTCGCCGTCGATGTGGATGTAGCGGCGGCGGCAGCCCTCGTAGCGGAAGCCGAGCTTCTCGGCCACGCGCAGGCTCGCGATGTTCTCGGGGCGGATGCACACCTCCACCCGGTGCAGGCCGGCCGGCCCGAGCAGGTGGTCGGTGACGAGCGCGACGGCCGTGGTGGTCGCGCCGCGGCCCGCGAAGCGCTGCGCGATCCAGTAGCCGAGCGTCGAGGAGGCGAGCGCGCCGCCGGTGATGTTCGCGACGTTCAGCTGCCCCGCGAACTCGCCGTCCACCTCGATCGCGAACGCCATGCCGGAGCCATCGCGGTCGGCGTCGAGGAGCGAGCGGATCGACGAGCGGGTGTCGAAGCGGCCGCTCGGGCGAGTGCCCGGGAGGGTCGCCTCCCAGCGCTCGAGCCAGGAGCGGTTGGCGATCAGCTCTGCCTCGAGCGCCTTCGCGTCGCGCTGGCGGATGCCGCGCACGGTGATGGCCCCGTGGGTGAGCCGGGGCGCGGAGTCGAACACGAGGATGAGCCTAGGCGGTTCGGCTCGGACGGGGCCCCTTCCACGCTCGTCGAGCAGCACGGCGGCGCCAGCCGCCGCGCGTATCGAGACGGAGCGGCCGGGCAAGGGGCTTCATCTCGATACGCGGCCGGCTCCGCCGGCTGCTACTCGATGAGCGGGCGAGGCGGCCGGCTCCGCCGGCTGCTACTCGATGAGCGGGGGCCGCCAGCTGCTACTCGATGAGCGGGAGCGCGGCCGGGGCGACGTTGAAGTTGTCGCGGAAGAGGTTCTCCGGGTCGACCTCGGCCTTCAGCGCCCGCAGCCGCGCGAGCGTCGCCGGCGGGAACGCATCCTCGACCCTGCCGGGGCGCGGGTCGGTGTCGAACGACAGGTAGAGGCCGGATGCGTGGGGCGCGACGAGCGTGTCCCACGCGGCGTCGAGGCGGGTGCGGTGGCTGCCGAGCGCCGTGATCGAGAAGCCGGCGTCGCGGTGCGCGAAGGCGGTGTCATCGGCGGCGACGTCGCCGATCGCCCCGCCCATCGCGCGGATCTGGAAGAAGTGGTGCACGCCCGCGTCGAGGAAGCGCGCGAGCGCCTGCGCCACCTCCGGCGTGATCGAGCGGACGAGCACCGACCGCGCGACCGGCTCGCCCTGCCCCTGGTGCGGCCCGCCGGCCGCGTTGTCGATCACCCCCGCATAGCGGCTCAGCTGCACCTGCTGGCCGACGAGCGGCGCGACCATCGCGAAGGGCTGCAGGTGCTCGACGATCGCCTCGGGCTCGGCCGCGTCGACGGCGATCATCGCCTGCGCGTAGCGCGGCTGACCGCGCCGGTCGCCGCCCACGATGAGGAACGGCGTGACGGCGCGATCGCTCGCCTCGGTCACCGCGCCCCAGCGCTCGAGGAAGTCGACGGTGTCGCTCGCGTCGAACGCGAGCTGCGCGAAGCCGATCGAGCCGACCGGCTGCGCGATCATCTCGAACGCGACCGCGACGCCCAGGTTCGCGCCCGCGCCGCGCATCCCCCAGAACAGCTCGGGATGCTCGTCGCGGCTCGCTCGCACGAGCGAGCCATCGGCGAGCACGACGTCGACGGCCTCGACGTGGTCGATCGTCAGCCCGTGCTCGCGGCCGAGGTAGCCGACCCCGCCGGTGGTCGCGAGCCCGCCGACGCCCACGCCGCCGTAGTCGCCGGAGGTGATCGCCCAGTCGTGCGCGTCGAGCGCGCGGGCGACCGCGCCCCACGTCGCGCCCGCGCCGATGCGCACGAGGCGACGCTCCGCATCCACCACGTCGATGCGGTCGAGCGCGCCGACGTCGATGACGATGCCGCCGTCGTTCGTCGAGCGGCCCGAGATGCCGTGCCCGCCCGAGCGGATGCCGAGCGGCACTCGGCCGGTCGCCGCGCCCTGCGCGCGGGCGTAGGCGAGCGCATCCGCCACCTGCGCCGGGCTGGTCGGCCGCAGCACGAGGCCGGGCGCGCCGCCGCGCATGTAGGTGTGGCGCGCGTCGGCGTAGGCCCACGAGCCCGGCTCGACGGCGGTCGCCCTGAGGCTCGCGGGGATCGCGTCGTAGTCGAGCCGCTCCGCGCGCATCGCGAGCGCCGCCGCCGGGACGGCGGGCGCCGTGTCGGTGCCGCGCTCGCCGCGCTCTGCCGCGACCCGCTCGCGGACGGCGGGCGCGACCTCCGCCATGAACCGCTGCATGAGCGCCGGATCGTCGGCGGCGAGGATGAAGGTGCCGGTGCCCTCCGTGAGCGCGAGGTCGACGAGCTCCTCCACCCACTGGTCGGGCGGGCCCTGCAGCCGCCCGGCGGAGCGCTCCGAGAACGCGCCGGTGATGTTGAGCAGCCGGCGGATCTCGCGCGGATCGCGGCCGGCCCGCGCGGCCGCCTCGTCGATCGCCTGATTGCCGCGACCGAGGTCGCCGGGCTGCAGGTAGCCGAGCGACGGCAGCCAGCCGTCGCCGAGCCGGCCGGTGAGGCGCAGCATGCGCGGCTTGTAGGCGCCGATGTGGAGCGGGATCGGATGCGCGGGGCGCGGCCCGCGCTTCGCGCCCGCGGCCCGGTAGTGGTCGCCGTCGACCCGCACGCCGCCGCGCTCGCTCGTGTCCCAGACCGCGCGGATGATCGCGATCGCCTCGGCGAGCGCATCCACGCCCTGGCCGGGCGTCAGCCTCGTGCCGCCCATCGCCTCGATCGCGTCCCAGAAGCCGCCGGCGCCGAGGCCCAGCTCGAGGCGGCCGCCGGAGAGCAGGTCGAGGCTCGCGGCGCTGCGGGCGACCACGGCAGGCTGGCGCAGCGGCACGTTGAGCACGTTCGGGGCGATCCGGATGCGCGCGGTCGACGCCGCGATCCAGCTCATGAGCGTCCACGTGTCGTGGAACGCCGGCTGGTAGGGGTGGTCCTGGAACGTCGCCAGGTCGAACCCCTCCTGCTCGGCCAGCTGCGCGAGGAGCACGGGCTGCTCCGGGGGCTGGTTCGTCGGGGTGATGAAGACGCCGAACTCGAGCTCGTGGCCGTAGTCCATGGGGTGCTTGGCTCCTGTCGCGGACGGGGACCGCCCACGGGATGCAACCCGGCCGCGGGCCCGGAACATTCCCCGCAGGCGGCGCGGAGCGCCCCCTCGCGCATCCGCTCGCGCTAGATTCCGGGCGTGAGCGAGGACGAGGACGCGATCGAGCTGGCCAAGCGCGCGCTGCGGCGGCAGCTGCGCAGCGAGCGGGCGGAGCGCGGTGCGGCGTTCGCGGCCGAGCGCGCACCCGGCATCGCCGAGCACCTCCGGGCGCTCACCGAGGCGCTCGGCGCGCGGACGATCTCCGCCTACCTGTCGCTGCCGGAGGAGCCCGACACCCGGGCCTTCCTGCGCTGGGCCGGCACCGCGGGCATCCGCGTGCTGCTGCCCATCATCCGCCCGGACGGGCTGCTCGACTGGGCCGAGCACGACGGCACCGAGACGATCGAGGCCACGCTCGGCATGCCCGAGCCGACCACCGACGCGCTGCCGCCCACCGCGCTCGACGGCGTCGACCTCATGCTCATCCCCGCGACCGCGGTCGGCCGGGACGGATCGCGCATCGGCGGCGGCCGCGGATTCTTCGACAGGACCATGGCCGCCATGAGAGAATGTCCACCGGTCTATGCGGTCGTGCACGACGAGGAGCTGTTCGCCAGCGTCCCGCACGCGGCGTACGACCAGCCCGTCGACGGGGTCGTCACCCAGTCCGGATTCCACACCTTCTCGAGGAGCTGAGCACTTGCCCGTCTACGCCTACGCATGCGCGTCCTGCGACAACGCCTTCGACGTTCGCCAGAGCTTCGACGAGTCGGCGCTGACGGTCTGCGACCGCTGCGGCGGCGCCCTGCGCAAGCAGTACGGCACGATCGGCGTGAGCTTCAACGGCCCCGGCTTCTACCGCAACGACTCGCGCGCGACGACCGGACCGTCGGGCTCGAAGCCGGCGGCGAAGAGCCCCGCGAACGCAGAGAAGAAGACCGAGACGAAGAGCGAGTCGAAGAGCCCCGCCACGTCCTCCACGGCATCCGGCAGCGGGAGCGGTACCGTAGCCTGACCGGGTCGCTCAGGTCCCTGGGCTTCCAGCACAAGGCAAGGAGGGCCCCATGGAGGGCTTCAAGAAGTTCCTGATGCAGGGCAACGTCGTGCAGCTGGCCGTCGCCGTCGTGATCGGCACCGCGTTCGCGGCCGTCATCGGTGCGTTCACCCAGGCGATCATCGACCCGCTGATCGCGATGGCGTTCGACGCCGACGACCTCGCGGGCGCGACCGCCGGCCCGTTCAAGATCGGCCTGCTCATCGCGGCGATCATCAACTTCGTCATCGTCGCCGCGGTCGTGTACTTCGTGCTCATCTTCCCGATGGCGAAGCTGCAGGAGCGCAACGACCGCCGCAAGGGCATCCTGCCCGAGGAGCCGGCCGAGACCGACGTCGACATCCTGCACGACATCCGCGACCTGCTCCGCGCGCAGGCGCCGGGCACGGGCGGCACGGCGCTGCCGGGCTCGACCCCGCGGCTCTAGCCACACGCAGCACGACGAAGGGCGGGCCCGCGGGGGTCCGCCCTTCTGCGTGTCGAGGCGATGCGTTCACGGGCGGAGGCGATCCTGGCGTCCGTGCACGAGCGGAGGCGATGCGCGCCCATCGCGTGCCGCGCATCCTCTGTCCGTGAGATCCGATGCGGCGGAGGGGTCAGCCCCAGTGGGGCGGGACGTCCTGCCGCAGCCGGTCGTCGTTCTCGCTCGACTGCTGGGGCTCCTGCGCCGGCTCGCCCGTGTAGCCGGGCGCCGGCTCGGTCGAGACGCGGCGGCCGCGGCGCTTGATCACGAGCGGCTCCGGCGCGGGCTGAGCGGCCTCGGCCTCGGCGCCCGCCGACTCGGCAGCGGCGCCCTCAGCGCCCGCCACCCCGTCGGCCTCAGGCTCCGCGCCCTCGACCGGCTCGGGGCGCTCCCCGCTCACTGCGACGCATCCGCCCCGACGAGCTCGGCGATGCGGTCGGCCACGCCCTCGGGATCGGTGAAGAGCTCGAACGCGTGCACGCGCATCGTGTGCCAGCCGAAGCGGCGCAGCACCTCGGGGCGCAGCCGCAGCGCCTCGCGCAGGGTGCGGTCGCCGTCGTCGTGGTCGGCCTCGATCGCCGCGCAGACGCCGCCGTTGGCGACGACGAGCGGCAGCTGGCCGTCGTAGGAGACGTCGGCGCGGAGCCCGCGGCGCCGCAGCCGGGTGGCGAGGTCGACCATGAGCGGGTCGCCGCCGTGGAACGACTTCGGCTGCTCCCCCGCCGCGGTGTCGAGCAGGATCTCGCGCAGCATCGCGGCCCCGTGCTCGAGCTTCTCGGGGTCGAGCTCCGCAGCGTCGAACGACGTGACGATCTGCATCGCCTTCCGTGCGCGCGTCATGGCGACCGCGAGCATCCGCTCGCCGCCCGGCTGGCCGAGCGTGCCGAAGTCGACGTTGCGGCCGTGCTTCGTGCGGCCGTAGCCGACCGAGAAGATCACCCGGTCGCGGCTGAGCGCGCTCGCGTGGGTGATGTCGACGATGACGAACGGCTCCTCGCGCTCGGCGACGACGAGGTCGGTGAGCGGGCCGCCGGCGCCGAGCGCCGCCATGATCGCCTGCTGCAGCCGCACCGCGTGCTTCTCGTTGGCGGTGACGACCATGAGCGACTCCTGCGGCCGCGATCGCGCGTGCTGCGTGACGAGCTGCACGACGCGCTCGACCTCGGCGTCGGGGCTCTCGACGGTCGCGGCGCCCTGCTCGGGCAGCCCGTGCGCGCCGTGCACGATCGAGCTCGTCAGCGACGCGTGGCCCAGGTAGGCGCCCGCCCACGGCAGCGCCTCGATGCGGCCCTCGTAGAAGCGGTCGTTGACGGCGGTGACGAGGTCGGCGCCGCCCGTGCGGTACGAGCGGGTCAGCCGACGCGTCGGCAGCACCTGCCCGAGCCTCGACAGCGCCGACTCGGCGTGCAGCTCGTCGGGCGTCGCGAGCTCCTCGCTGGGGCGCACGCCGAGCGTCGAGATGCCCACGTCGAACGGCGAGGGCGTCTGCGTCACCGAGTCGCCGAGCGCGATCACCTGGCGCGCGCGGCTGATGGCGCCCGCGGCCTCGGCGATCGTGATGGCGCCGGCGTCGGCGATCACGACGGCGTCGAACGGGATGCGCTTGGGCACCCGGTGCAGGTCGTACGGCGAGGAGAGCCACACGGGCGCGAGCGAGCGGGTCAGGTGCGGGGCGAGGCGCTGGAGCTCGTCGGCGTTGACCGGACCGGCCTTGATGAGCGCCTTCAGCGCGTCCGCCTCGTCGCCGTGGTCGTCGATCGCGAGCCGCCACTGCTTGGCGAGCTGGTGCGCGAGCCGGGCGCTCGAGGCGTCGACGTGCGCCTCGTCGACGAGCGCGAAGTCCTGCTCGAGGCGGCGGAGCACGTCGGTGTTGCCGCGCAGCAGCGCCCGCTCCTTGCCGAGCATCGTCTGCAGGGCCGACTGCCACCACGCGAGGTCGAGCTCGTGCTCGACCTGGTCGTCGGCGACGTGCCGGTCGGCGAAGTCGGCCAGCAGCGGGTCGAGGCCGAGGCGCTCGACCGAGGCCATGAGCTCGGCGCGCTCCTGGATGTTCTGCAGCGCGTCGCTGGGCGCGGCGAGGCCTGCCACGCGCTCCTCGAGCTCGGCGAGCGGCAGGTCGACGCTCGGCACGTCGGGCCGCAGCGCCGCGTCGATCCGCTCGAGCCGGTCGACGATGTCGCCGAGGCTCGAGTCGAGCGATGCGAGGCCCGACGGCACCGACGGGATGGAGCCGTCGGGCGCGAACTTCGCCCACAGGCGCCGCTGCTGCTGCGCGGCGAGCAGCACGTCGTGCAGGTCGGGCACGTGCGCGCCCGGCCGCACGTACTCCTCCGCGAGCTTCTTGAGGCGACGGCGCTGCATGCCGCCGAGCGCCTGCACGGCCTCGCGGCGCGGGCCGGTGGCGGTGATGAGCTCGCCGAGCGGGCGGTCGTAGATCGACGGGGTCATCACGTCGAGCGTGGCCATCACGTCGCTGAGCAGCGCCACCTGGATGCCGAGCTCGGCGAGCGTCGCGGCCGGGCGCAGCTTCGTGTCGCCGATCACCTTGCGGGCGCGGGCGATGAGCGCGGCGAGGTCACCGCCCTGCAGGCCCTCGCCGGCGAGCGCCTGCGCGTCGGCGTAGGCGGCGGATGCGTCGGTCGAGCTCGAGAACGTCGCCCCGTACCAGGGCGTGTCGCTCGGCCCGTACTTGAACTGGCCGAGCGCGGCGGCCTTGCGCATCGTCGCGGCGACGCGCGGGCGGTCGGTGGCGAGCTCGCGCGTGGCGCGCTCGCTGAGGCGCGCGCGCGACGTCGGCGGGGTGGGCAGCATCGCGAGGCGCGACAGCTCCTTGAGCGCGTCGAGCACCGAGACCTGCAGCTCGGGGTCGACGCGGCGGAGCGCAGCGCGGTAGTCGAGCAGCACCTTGCGCAAGCGCAGCATCGCCTCGTCGATCTCGGCCGTCTCGGGGCGCGGGCTCTGCTCGATGCGGCGGATCGCGGCGATCAGGTCGCGGCGGAGGCTGCCCTCCGAGACCGCCATCGCCTCGAGCTTGGTCGCGGCGAAGCGGTCGGCGATGTCGCGCAGGGTCGCGCGGCGGGGGCTGACGACGAGCACGCGGCGGTCGTCGCCCACGAGCGCGCCGACGACGTTGACGATGGTCTGCGTGAGGCCGGTGCCCGGCAGCGCCTCGACGACGATCGAGTTGCCGGCGGCCGCCTCGGCGATCACCGCATCCTGCTCGCCGTCGGCGTCGAGCACGAGCCGGTCGACCTCGGGGTCGCGGCGGTCCTGCGGCGTCTCGTCGATGCCGGCGCGTCCCTCGCGCACCCGCCAGGCGGCCTGCTCGTCGCCGCGGACGGCGTCGAGCACGTCGTGCGGCTGCTGCTGCAGGTCGGCGACCATCGGCTCGCCCACATCGGCGAAGGTGGAGGCCAGCAGGCGCGGCTCGACCGAGAATCCCGGCACGTGCGCGGCTGCCTGGCGCACCGCATCCAGCACGGCGTTGGGGGTGAAGGTGCCCTCGCCGGAGCCGAGGGCGATGAGCTGCTGCTCGTCGAGCCGCACGCCGTGGTGGCCGCGCAGGATGCTCGCGATGCGCGGGTTGACGAAGGGACGGCCGAGCAGCTCGAGCTCGAAGTCGCGGCCGCGCCGGCGCACCATCAGCGGGCGCAGCAGCATCGGGCCGTAGACCTCGCGGCTCGTGCCGTCGGCGTCGGCGTGCGGGAAGCGGACCATGCCGATGCCGAGGTGGACGGCGTCGATCGAGCGGGCGGCGGCGAGCTCGATGCCCTTCGACGAGATCGCGGCGGCGGCGCCGCGGGCGGCGCGCAGGGCGAGGTCGTCGCGGATGAGGCTCGACAGCGCCGTGGGCCGGCCGGTGATGAACTGGGCGAGGCCGCCCGGATGCGTCGTCGACAGCTCGATGCGCGTCGCGGTGGTGTCGATGAAGTCGGTCAGCGGGCTGCGGCCGCCGATGCGGCGGAGCGCATCCGCCCACGCCTGCCACTCGCCGTCGCGGCGGGGCCGGCCGGGCGCCGCCTCGGGCTGCTGGCGGGGGGTCGCTCGGGGGTCGGCTGCGGCCGGCGGCTCGTCCGGCTGGTCGAAGACCGGCTCGCCGCCGAGGTCGTCGTCGGCCGGGGCGCTGCTCGCGGAGGGCGTCGGCTCGATCAGCTCGACCGCCTCGTGCGTCGCGCCGTCGACGGGCCGGTCGCCCTGGTTCTCGATCTCGTCTTCACGCACACCGTCACGATAGCGACGGGCCCGCGGGTGTCGGCGGTGCCGCCCCGCAGACGCGCGAAATCCGGCGACGCCGAGCCGGTCCGAGGCGATGGGCTCGGCAGATGTTCGCCGGAGCGGAGCGCCAGCCGCACTGCGCGGCCGACCGCCGGGTCAGCGGAACATCCGCCGAGCGCCCGCCCGGCTCAGAACCAGGCGTCGCCCGTGCGCCGCGTGTAGACCGCGCGCAGCCAGCGGCCCGCCTTCTGCCAGAGCGCGAAGCGGCCGCTGAGCGGCAGCTCGAACGTGGGCATGTACTTGACCGGCTCCTGCGCCCAGGCCGTCTTGAAGGTGTAGAGGCCGCGGATGTCGCTCGTCTCCCACTCGGCCGGGTCGGGGATGTTCGCGAGCTCGTACAGCGTCACGCCTTCGGCGTGCAGGTCCTGCATGATCTTCCACTGCATGAGGTACGGCGCGAAGACCTTCGAGTTCTCGCGGATGCTGCCGGCGTCCTTGTACCAGGCGGTGTCGCCGAAGCGGATGACGAACGCCATCGACTGCACCTCGCCCTCGTAGTGCGCGACGTAGAAGTAGCCCTGGCCGACCGTCTTGTAGACGTCCCAGATGCGCTGGAAGTACTCGGGGTGGCGGAAGTAGCCGCCCGAGCGCTCCTTCGTCTCGCCGATGAGGCGGTGCATCTCCGCCTCGTTCTCGGCCGTCATCTCGACCTTCGAGACCGTGACGCCGAACTTGTTCTCTGCGGCGCGGTAGGAGTTGCGGGCGCGCTTCTTGAAGCGGCTCGCGACCTCGTCGAGCGTGCCCGAGAGGTCGACGGCGACGGCGTGCTGGTACTGGCTCGAGGCGGCGGGCACCCAGCCGTTGCGCTCGAAGGCGGCGACGAGCGCCGGGTCCTCGGTCTCGAACGTCTCCATCTTCAGCCCGAACCAGCGCTTCGGGTATGCCTTCGCGCGGGCGGTGATCGCGTCGACCGCCTCGGGCGTGATGCCGCTGACGCGCGGCAGGAAGAGGATGCGTCCGGCGAGCGGCGCGGACCGCTCGAACAGCTGGATGGGCAGCTGCCGCTCTCCCCCGCCGGCGACCGGCACGGTGACGACATCGCGCAGCGCGCGCCACGGGCTGTCCTCGCGGGTGCGGGCCCACGCATCCGACTGCATGTAGTGCGCGCGGGACTGGCCCTCGAGCACCTGCGCGTCCCAGGCCGCCCCGTCGGTGGCCTTCGCGGGCCTGGGTCCGGCTGCAGCGGTGATGCTCATGCGCTCGCTCTCTGCTGGGGATGCGGTGCGACTGCACCGCCCTCGATGGTACCCGCGCGGTCGCGGCGGGGCCGCCTCCCGAGCGCGGCGCGGAAGCGCGCCCTTCGCTTGCTGGACCCGTTCCTCGCTGCTGGACCCGAACATCGGGGTCGACGAGCGAGGAACGGGTCCACGAGCGGCTGGGGCCAGCGCTGCCGCACGCACGAGCGTCAGCGGGCGGCCGTAGCGTCGGCGACATGACCCTCCGCCCCGCCGAGTGGGACGTGCTCCACCCACTCGACGGGCACGCCATCGCGATCGTGCGCCTCGTGCAGCTCGGCCCGCGCCGCGAGCCCTACTACCGCGCCGTCACGCCCGAGCCCGAGCGAGCGCTGCGGCGGCTGATCGGCTACTGGGGCAGCGTCGACGCGGCGCACGAGGGCGTGCTGGCGCTCTACGAGCACGCGTCGGGGCGGTCGCTCGCGGGCGGCGACCGGGGGCCGTCGCGGCCGCTCGTGCCGCAGAAGGCGCCGCCCGAGGCGCAGCGCCCGGGCGTGCCGGCTCGACCCCGCCTCCACTCGGCGCGCGCCTAGCGGGCCGACGTCCAGGCGGGCCTTCGCCCAGGCGGGCCGGCGCTCAGGCGGGCTTGCTCGCCTTGCCGTCGAGCCACAGCTCGGCGGTGTCGTCGCGGTGCGTACCGGTGGAGCCCACGTGCGTGTCCTTGATCTGCGGACCCTTCTGGATGACGTGCACGAGCGCCATGCCGTGGCCTCGGCCGAGGGCGTAGTCGGCCTGCAGCCACGCGAGGATCGCTCCGGCCTTGACGCCGGGGGCGTCGAGGCCGCGCTCCTTCGCGAGGTCGACGAGCTGCCGTGGAGTGAGACCGGTCTTCTCCTCGATCGCGTCGAGGTACGCCTGGAACGACATGGCGACAGTCTGCAGCACCCGCGCCGGCTCGTCACCCTCTTCGACGCCGCGACTCCGTGCGTCGATCCTCGTGCTCCATCGCCTCGAGCTCGCCGGGCTGGAGATCGGGGTATCCCACCTCGTCGATCGCGTACATGCGGCGCCTCCTCTCGGTCCTTGCGCTGTGCAGCCGCGACCCGCCCTGGCACTCGTCGACGTCGTCGTCATCGAGCCCGTGGGCCGTCGCGCCCTGGCCGTGCGGAGCCGGCGACGTGGGCATGACCGCGGGGCGAACCGGATCCGGTCCGCGGCCACTTGCCGGCGTCGAGCACACCGTTCACTCTGCCGCGCGCCGCTCAAGCGGGTCGCGCGAGCGTTCGAGGATTCGCTCAGCGTCGTTCGCGGCCGGGCCCTCGACAGCCCGCATCGGTGCCCCTGGAGGGATTCGAACCCCCAACCAGCTCCTTAGGACGGAGATGCTCTTCCATTGAGCTACAGAGGCCAGCCCGTCGAGTCTACCGGCGAACGGCGAAGCGCCCGTCCCCCTGGAGGGACGGGCGCTTCGAGGAGTTCAGCGGTCGCTGATCACGTGATGTCGATGAAGACCGGGGCCGAGCCGCCGATGTTCACGCCGGCAACGACCGTGTTGTAGCCGGACCAGCCGCCGTGCACCGCACGACCGCCACCGATGTAGATCGCGACGTGGGCACGACCGGTGCCGCCGTTGGCGTAGTAGATGACGTCGCCGGGCGAAGCCTGCGCCATCGAGATGGTCGGGCCGAGGTTGAACAGCGAGCCCATGCCCGTGTACGGGAGGCCGGCTGCGGCGATCGAGCGGCGGACGAGCTGCACGCAGTCCTGCGACACGCCGACCTGCGCGAGCGCGGCGTTCGCGATGACGCTGCCGGATGCGCCGGCCGAGGCCGCGGCGGGAGCTGCGGCGGCCGAGGACGAGCCCGACGACTGCGAGGACGACTGCGCTGCGGGCGCCTGGCTCGCGGTGCGGGTCGCGGCGGCGGCGGCCTCGGCGGCTGCCGCCTCGCGCTGCTGCTGCTCGGCGGCGGCTGCTGCCTCGAGCTCGGCGCGGATGACCTGCAGCTCCTCGGCGGTCGTCGCCTGCACCTCGAGGCGAGCGCTGTCGAGGCCGCTCTCCCCTGCGGTGACGACGCCGTTGACGGACTGCGCGTCCTGGGCGACGAGAGCGGACAGCGACTCCTGCGAGCCTGCGTCCGAGCTGGAGGCGAAGGCGGGGAGGGCGAGGGGCGTCGCGAGCGCCGCGGCGATGGCGATCACGCCGACCCGACGGGCTCCGCGCACGACGGTCGCGCGGGTGAGGCGCTTCCGGCCGGTCGGCTCGATGGCCGTCATCTCGGTTGAGGTCGTCACAGGCTGTTACTCCAAAGCAATCGGGGCAAAGATGCGCCGCCGGGGCGGCACAGGGTCCTACGTTATCAAATCGTTATCGTTTTGTCACCAAGCACGCAGGATCAGCCGAAGCGTCGCACCTGCGGGGTGCCGAAGGCAGCGACCATGGCCGCGTAGTTCGAGTACTTGACGGGCTTGCCGCTGGTCGCGGCGTGAATGATCTGGCCGTTGCCGGCGTGGATCGCCACGTGGCCGCTCCAGACGAGCAGGTCGCCGGGCGCCACGGCCGAGGCGGGCACCGGGGTGCCGTAGCCGGCCTGCGCGTTCGACGAGCGCGGCAGGTAGTAGCCGGCCTGGCCGAAGACCCAGGAGGTGAAGCCGGAGCAGTCGAAGCCGGTGGAGGGGCTCGCGCCACCCCACACGTAGGGGACGCCGAGCTGCGACTGCGCGATGCCGACGATCGAGCCGTCGGACCGCACGTTCACGGTGGTGGCGGCGGCGGCGCCGGATGCGGCTGCCGCACTACCGGCTGCGGGTGCGGCGGCAGCGGCCGCCGCGACGGCGGCGGCGGCCTCGCGGGCCGCGGCGAGCTCGGCCTGGCGGGCCTCCTCGGCGGCGCGGGCCTCGGCGCGGATCTGCTCGAGCTCCTCGGCGGTGGTGCCGGCGAGCCCGTCGCGGGCGACGAGGTCGACGCGGGCGTTCGGCGGCGACGGTGATCGTCTGCGAGTTCTCGGCGACGACGCTCGCGAGCTGCTCCTGCGTGAACTGCTCGCTCTGCGGCGCGAACGCGGCGGCGGGCAGCGACAGCGCGCCGACCAGTGCGGCGGCGATGCACACCACGCCGACGCTCTTCGCACCGCGGCGCAACGAGCCCCCAGCAGGTCGCTCGGCCATCGGCGAGACGGCGATGGCCGTCGAGTGCTGCAGCTTCATATGTCGGTGTTCCCCCAAGAACGTCGGACACTCCGTCGTGCCGTGGAGCGTCGCAATCCTGGGGAAGACTAACCGACCGTTACCAATCCGTCACAATCCATCCTCAGTATCCGGCGAGCCTCGGCAACCGCTGGGAGGACCCTGGATGTCGGTCGTCCATGCCCTGGACGCCCGTCGGCCCTGGCGCGGGCGTCAGGCGGTGAGGTAGAGGTGCTGCGCGAGCTCGATCGGCAGGTCGATCCCCGCGCCGCCGAGCACGGTGATGCGGATGCGCTGCCCCATGTCGGTCACGTGCACCTGCGCGCCCGGCACGACGCCGACGGCCTGCAGCTCGGCGAGGCCCTCCACGTCGTCCTGGATCGGCTCGCCCAGCCTGCGGACCACGTGCGCGCCGCGGGCCGTCGTCGCGGGCACGACGCCGGCGAGGAACGGCTCGGCGGGCGGCAGGCCCAGCTGCTCGAGACCGGGGATGGGCGTGCCGTACGGCGACTCCGACGGGTTGCCGAGCAGCGCGAGCAGCTTGCGCTCGACCTGCTCGCTCATCACGTGCTCCCAGCGGCAGGCCTCGTCGTGGACGAGGCTCCAGTCGAGCCCGATCACGTCGGCGAGCAGCCGCTCCGCGAGCCGGTGCTTGCGCAGCACCTGGGTCGCGAGCATGCGGCCCTCCTCGGTGAGGTCGAGGTGGCGGTCAGGGGCGACGATCACGAGGCCGTCGCGCTGCATGCGGTTGATCGTCTGCGACACGGTCGGGCCGGAGTGGTTCAGCCGCTCCGAGATGCGCGCGCGCAGGGGCGTGATGCCCTCCTCCTCGAGGTCGAGGATCGTGCGGAGGTACATCTCTGTCGTGTCGACGAGATCTGTCACCCGCAGCTCCTGCTCTCTGTGCTCGCTCGACCCGGCCATCCGACCTGGCCCCCACCCTATTGTTCCCGCGCTCGTAGGATCGTCTCGTGAGCGACATCGTCATCCCCCGTGACCTCCTGCCCATCGACGGCCGCTTCGGCTGCGGACCGTCCAAGGTGCGCCCCGAGCAGATCGCGCGCCTGCAGTCGAGCCTCGACCTGCTCGGCACGAGCCACCGGCAGGCGCCGGTGAAGTCGCTCGTGCGCTCCGTGCGCGAGGGCCTCGCCGACCTCTTCTCGGTGCCCGCGGGCTACGAGGTGCTGCTCGGCAACGGCGGCTCGACCGCGTTCTGGGACGCCGCGGCCTTCGGTCTCATCGAGCGCCGCTCGCACCACCTCGCGTTCGGCGAGTTCGGCGCGAAGTTCGGCAAGGCGGCCGCCGCGCCGTGGCTCGAGGCGCCGAGCATCGCCTCCGCCGACCCCGGCTCGCGCCCGCAGCTCGCGCCGGTCGAGGGCGTCGACGTCGTCGCCTACCCGCACAACGAGACGTCGACCGGCGTCTTCCACCCGGTCGTGCGAGCGCAGTCGGATGCGCTGACGGTCGTCGACGCGACGAGCGCGGCGGGCGGTCTGGCCGTCGACGTCGCCGAGACCGACGTCTACTACTTCGCGCCGCAGAAGAACTTCGCCGCGGACGGCGGCCTGTGGCTCGCGGTCGTCTCCCCTGCCGCGATCGAGCGGATCGAGCGGATCGCCGCCTCGGGCCGCTACATCCCCGAATTCCTGTCGCTGCAGCAGGCGGTGACGAACTCCCGGCTCGACCAGACGCTCAACACGCCGGCGCTCGCGACGCTGCTGCTGCTCGACGAGCAGGTGCAGTGGATGCTCGGGCTCGGCGGGCTCGACGCGATGGCCGCGCGCACGGCCGAGTCGGCTGCCACGCTCTACGCCTGGGCCGAGGGCCGCTCCGAGGCGACGCCCTTCGTCGCGGATCCCGAGCACCGCTCGAACGTCGTCGTCACGATCGACTTCGACGACTCCGTCGACGCGGCAGCGCTCGCGAAGTCGTTGCGCGCCAACGGCGTCGTCGACACCGAGCCCTACCGCAAGCTCGGCCGCAACCAGCTGCGGGTCGCGACGTTCGCGGCGATCGATCCGAGCGACGTCGTGCAGCTGACGCGCAGCCTCGACTTCCTGCTCGACCGCTAGGCGAGCGCGCGCCGCGCCCGCGGCTCAGGCGCGGCTGGGCTCAGGCGCGGCTGGGCTCAGGCGCGGCTGTCGTCGGGCTCGGCGTCGCTCTCGCCCCAGCCGTCGGACTCGTCCTCGTCCTCGTCCTCGACGAAGTCGTCGTCGAAGTCGTCCTCGAGGTCGGACTCGAGGTCGGAGTCGAGCTCCTCCTCGTCCTCGTCGACGTCGCCATCGACGCCGGCGGCCTCCTTGGCCGCGAGGTAGTCGGCGAGCCGCTCCGACCAGGGCACCCACGCCGGCGCGAGCAGCGAGCCGTCGCCGGGCAGCAGCGCCACCTCGAGCACGGTCGGGCCGCCCTCGACGCCGCGCGAGAGCAGCACCGTCCAGGTCCAGTCGGGGTAGCCGGGCAGCGCGGATGCGTGGCGGACGGCGAGCACCTGGGCCTGGTCGCCCTCGCCGCCCTCGAGCAGCGCGTCGAGCACGTGCCCGACGGCGCCGCGCGGCGTCACCTCGTGCAGCGCGGCCGCCGCGAGCTCGAGCTCCTCGGGCGTCGGGGTCGCCGGCACCGGCGGCCGTGCGGCCTGCGGCGCCGCGGCGGCCTGCACGTCGGTGATGAGCGCCGACGCGGGCGTCAGCTCGACGGCCTCGGGCGAGGCAGGAGCGGACTCGGAGGAGTCCGTGAGATCAGGCGTCGAGGTCATCGGCGACCTTCCGCAGCATCTGGGCGACCGTGGAGCCATGGGCGGCGCTCGGGTATCGACCACGGCGCAGGTCGTTGCCGATGGTGTCGAGCAGGCGCACGAGGTCCTCGACGATGATCGCCATGTCCTCGGTGTCGCGGCGCTGGGCGCGCACGGCGGTCGGTCCGCCGACGATCCGCAGCGACAGCGCCTGCGGGCCTCGACGTCCCTCGGCGATGCCGTACTCGACCTTCGCGCCGGGCTTGATCTGCACATCGGCCGGCACTGCCGAGGCGTGCAGGAACACTTCGACGCCGTCGTCGCCGGCGATGAAGCCGAATCCCTTGGCGTCGTCGAAGAACTTCACCCTGCCGGTCGGCATGGCACCCTCCCGCGCTGTGCGTGGCGCGGCACCCTGCCGCACCCTGCCAGCGTAGTGCGCGGCATGCTGCGCCCCGGACCCGCGATATCCTGGTCGGATGCCGAAGGCGAGCAGGAACCCGACGCAGCGCCCGAAGCAGCGGGAGCGCGGCGCCACCGAGCGCGCGACCCCGACGCCGGGTCGCGACCGCGCCGAGCGCATCCTCTCGATCGCGGTCGTCGGCTTCATCGCCGTCGCCGTGCTCGGCTTCATCGCCACGCTGCTGCACGTGGGCCTGCGCGACACGGTGCCGATGTTCGCGTCGACCGTGTGGCAGTACGCCTACTGGCTGCCGCTGCTGGCGCTCCCGACCGCGATCGTGTGCCTCATCGCCCTGGTGCTCGTCAACGCGGCCGGCAAGGCGCGCAGGCGCTGATGGACGTCGTCGAGCTCGCCGCGCGCATCCAGGCGATGCCCGACGACGCCCTCGACCGGCTCGTCGTCGAGCGGCAGGCGCCCGCGCAGCTCGGCTCCACCTTCGACCTCGCCGAGCACCTGCTGTCGGATGCGTCCATCGCGCAGGCGCTCCGGTGGCGTTCGGCGGGTCGAGCTCGCCGCGCTCGCGGCGGGCGGCTCGACGCCGCGGCTCGAGGCGCTGCTGCTCGGCATCGACGGCCGGGCGCTGCCGCCGGTGCAGGCGCTCGCCGCCGCAGCCGGGGCGGTCGCCCCCGACGCGCTGCCCGAGCCCGCCGAGAGCGCGATCGCGCCGCAGATGGCGATCGACGAGGCGATCAAGGTGTCGGAGCTCGTGCACCGCATCGCCGACGCCCCGGTGACGCTCCGCAGCCGCTCGCAGCTGCCGGCCGCGACCGCCCGCACCCTCGCCGCCGCGATCGACGCGGAGCCCGGGCAGCTCGAGGAGCGGCTCGAGCCCGCCCTGCTCGCGGGGCTCGTCGACCGCCACGACGGCCGGCTGCGCGCGACCGTCGACGCCGACGCCTGGCTCGCCGCGCCCGTGCCGGACCGCTGGTTCGCGCTCGCGACCGCCTGGCTCGCCGCGACGCCCGACCTCGACTCGGTCGCCGGCTGGTCGCCCGCGCAGTTCCCGCTCGCCGACGCCGCCGTGCTCGCCGAGCGCCAGCGCCAGCACCGGCAGGCGGAGCGCCTCGGCCTCGCGCACCGCGGCAGCCCTCACGACGCTCGCCGCCGACCTGCGCCGCGACCTCGCCGCAGGCGCGCAGCCCGGGGACGGCACCGCTCGCGCGGCGCTCGCCGCGCACGTGCCGCCCGCCACCGCATCCGTCTACCTGCAGCCCGACCTCTCGGCCGTCGCGCCCGGGCCGCTCGAGGCGACCGTCGAGACCCGCTTGCGGCGCATCGCGTCGCTCGAGCGCGCCGGCATCGCCTCGCAGTGGCGCGTCACCGCGCAGAGCGTCTCGTCGGGGCTCGCCACCGGCGAGACGGCAGAGGGGCTGCTCGCGTTCCTCGGCGAGATCTCGCTCACCGGGCTGCCGCAGCCGGTCGCCTACCTCGTGCGCGACACCGCCGCCCGCTTCGGGGCGCTGCGCGTGCGGTCGGTCGACCCGGTCGCGGAGGGCGGCGCGCGCTCGCAGGCCCGCAGCGTCGACGAGCACCTCATCCGCACCATCGCGGTCGACCGCGCGCTCGTCAGCGCCGGGCCGCTGCAGACCGGCCCGCACCGCATCACCTTCCGCACGAGCGCCGAGGAGGCGCTCGAGGCGCTGCTCGAGGAGCGCTACCCCGCGGTGCTCGAGGACGCCGCCGGCGAGCTCGTCGTGCGCGTGCCCGACCGCGCGCCGCGCCGCGACCGCGAGCGGCACCGGCTGGTCGCGCGGCTGCGCGACGCGGGCTTCGAGGTGGGCGAGCAGGAGCGCGCGTGGCTCGAGCGGCAGCTGCTGAGCGCCGTGCGCGAGCGCGTGCCGGTGCGGCTCACCGTCACGACGAGCGGCGACCCCGTCGACATCGAGCTCATCCCGCTCGCGGTCGCGAACGGCCGGCTGCGGGCTCGCGACGCTGGGCGCGACGTGGAGCGCACGCTTCCGCTCAGCGCGATCACGAAGGTCGCCGGGCTGGGCGTCTCCACCCGGCGCGAGTAGGCTCGAAGGCTGTGACACTCCCAGGCCCGCTGATCGTGCAGTCCGACCGCACCGTGCTGCTCGAGGTGGCCCATCCCGATGCGTCCGTGGCCCGACAGGCGCTGCAGGTCTTCGCCGAGCTCGAGCGCGCGCCCGAGCACATCCACACCTACCGCGTGACGCGGCTGGGGCTGTGGAACGCGCGCGCCGCCGGCCACACCGCCGACGAGATCATCGGCACCCTCGACCAGCACGCGAAGTTCCCCGTGCCCGCGGGCGTCGCCCAGGACATCCGCGAGACGATCGGCCGCTACGGCCGGCTCGTCATCGAGCGCGACGACGAGGGGCTCGTGCTGCGCAGCCAGGACCGCCCGGTGCTCGAGGAGGTGCGGCGCTCCCGCAAGATCGCGCCGCTGCTCGCCGGGCCGGCGCCGGACGGCATCCGCATCGTCGACTGGGCGCGCGGCGAGCTCAAGCAGGAGCTCGTCAAGCTCGGCTGGCCCGCCGAGGACCTCGCCGGCTACACGCCCGGCACGCCGCTCGAGATCGACCTCGTCGAGGACGGCTGGAGCATGCGGCCGTACCAGCAGGATGCGGTCGACCACTTCGCCGCGGCCGGCTCCGGCGTCGTCGTGCTGCCCTGCGGCGCGGGAAAGACGATCGTGGGCGCGGCGGCGATGGCCGCGACCGACACGACCACGCTCATCCTCGTCACCAACACCGTCTCGGCACGGCAGTGGCGCAGCGAGCTGCTCGCCCGCACGAGCCTCACCGCCGACGACATCGGCGAGTACTCCGGGCACGTCAAGGAGATCAAGCCGGTCACGATCGCGACCTACCAGATCCTCACCGTCAAGCGCGGCGGCGAGTACGCGCACCTGGGCGTGCTCGACGCGCTCGACTGGGGCCTCATCGTCTACGACGAGGTGCACCTGCTGCCCGCGCCCGTCTTCAAGCTCACCGCCGACCTGCAGGCGCGCCGCCGCCTCGGCCTCACCGCGACGCTCGTGCGCGAGGACGGCCGCGAGTCGGACGTCTTCAGCCTCATCGGGCCGAAGCGCTTCGACGCGCCCTGGAAGGAGATCGAGGCCCAGGGCTTCATCGCCCCCGCCGAGTGCTACGAGGTGCGCATCACGCTCGACGAGGACGAGCGGCTCGAGTACGCCGCCTCCGGCGACCGCGACCGGTACCGGATCGCGGCGTCGAGCCCGAAGAAGATCCCCACCGTGCGGCGCATCCTCGAGGAGCACCCGGACGAGCCGACGCTCGTGATCGGGCAGTACCTCGACCAGCTCGACGAGCTCTCCGCCGCGCTCGACGCCCCGCTCATCACCGGCGAGACGCCCGTCTCCGAGCGCGAGGAGCTCTTCCAGGCCTTCCGCGACGGCGTCGAGCGCGTGCTCGTGGTGTCGAAGGTGGCGAACTTCTCCGTCGACCTGCCGGACGCGTCCCTCGCCGTGCAGGTGTCGGGCTCGTTCGGCTCGCGGCAGGAGGAGGCGCAGCGCCTCGGCCGCCTGCTGCGGCCGAAGGGCGGCCGCACCGCGAGCTTCTACACGATCGTCGCGCGCGACACCGTCGACCAGGAGTTCGCGCTCGGCCGCCAGCGGTTCCTCGCGGAGCAGGGCTACGCCTACACGATCCTCGACGAGCACGAGCTCGGCATCACCGACCACGCGGCAGCGAGCTGACGGTCACGCGACGTTCAGGAAGTGCACAGGCGACGATCAGAGACTGTGACCATGACTGAGCCCAGCGCCAAGATCCTCGTCGTCGACGACGAGCCGCACATCCGCGACCTGCTCTCCACGAGCCTCCGCTTCGCCGGCTTCGACGTGCGCGCCGTCGGCGCGGGCGCCGCGGCCATCTCGGCGGTCCTCGAGGACGAGCCCGACCTCATCCTGCTCGACGTGATGCTGCCCGACATCAACGGGTTCGGCGTCACGAAGCGGCTGCGCGCATCCGGGTTCACGTCGCCCATCCTCTTCCTCACCGCGAAGGACGACACCGACGACAAGATCACCGGCCTCACCGTCGGCGGCGACGACTACGTCACGAAGCCGTTCTCGCTCGACGAGATCATCGCCCGCATCAAGGCGATCCTGCGCCGCACGATGGCCGAGACCGACGACGCGACGATCCACGTCGGCGAGCTCGCGATGAACCAGGACACGCACGAGGTGACCGTCGGCGGCGAGGAGATCGAGCTCTCCCCCACCGAGTTCAAGCTGCTGCGCTACCTCATGCTCAACGCCAACCGCGTGCTGTCGAAGGCACAGATCCTCGACCACGTCTGGGAGTACGACTTCAACGGCGACGTCGGCATCGTGGAGTCGTACATCTCCTACCTGCGGCGCAAGATCGACGACGGGGCGGCGGAGCCGATGATCGTCACGAAGCGCGGATTCGGCTACATGCTGAAGTCGCCGAAGGCGTAGGTGCCGAGCCCGCTCGCACGCCTGCTCGGCCGCTTCACGCTGGCCGGGCGCATCAGCGCACTCACCGTCGTCGTCATGACGCTCGGGCTCGCGCTCGCCGGCCTCGGCACCCTGAGCATCATCCGCGATGCGCAGGTGGCCGACGCCGACCGCGGGCTCGAGCAGGCGATGCGGGCGTTCACGAGCGAGCCCACCACCCGCAGCGACTCCCCCGAGCAGTGCGACCTCGCCCAGCGCATGCCGAACACGTACTACCTGGGCGTGGCGGATGCGTCGGGCACGGTGCTGTGCGACAACAAGCTGCCGGGCCCGACCAACCCCGACCTCACCGGCCTGAGCCTCGGCATGGTGGCGGCGGAGGACTCGGCGTTCACGCTCTCGTCGATCGACGGGCAGACGCGCTGGCGCACGCTCGTCGCGCCCAGCACCGTCGAGGGCAGCGGCGAGCTGCTGATCTCGGTGGTCGGCGTCGACATGGCCTCGCTCGAGTCGACGACCACGACGTTCACGCTCGTGTTCGGCGGCTTCTCGCTGCTCGCGATCGTGCTCGGCGCGGCGCTCTCGCGCATCCTCTCCGTCTCGGCGCTGCGCGGCCTGCGCAACGTCGCCGCGCAGGCGCAGCGCTTCGCGGACGGCGACTACGACTCTCGCCTCACCACCGCGCATCCCCGCACCGAGGTCGGCTCGCTGCAGCAGTCGCTGAACGGCATGCTCGACCGCATCGAGGCGGCGATCGAGCAGCGCGACGCGTCGGTGGCGCAGATGCGGCAGTTCGTCGGCGACGCGAGCCACGAGCTGCGCACCCCGCTCGTCTCGGTGCGCGGCTACGCCGAGCTGTACCGCATGGGGGCCATCTCGCGGCCGGAGGACATCGCGAACGCGATGGAGCGCATCGAGGGCGAGGCGAAGCGCATGGCGCGGCTCGTGGAGGACCTGCTGCAGCTGGCCCGCCTCGACGAGCGCCGGCCGCTCGACCTCCAGCCGCTCGACCTCGTGCCGCTCGTGAACGACGCCGCGAGCGACACCCGGGCGGGGGCCGCCGACCGGCATGTCTCCGTCGTGCCGATCGCCGCCGACGAGATCGGACCGGTCGCGGGCGTCGGCGACGACGCGCCCGCGAGCGGCGTCTTCACGCCGCCGCCGCTCGCCCCGCCGGCGGTCGTGCTGGGCGACGAGCACGCGCTGCGGCAGGTGATCTCCAACCTCATCGGCAACGCGCTCCGGTACACGCGCGAGGGCACGCCGATCGAGCTCGCCGTCGGCGTCGCGACCCGGCGTCGCGAGGCGGTCGTGCTCGTGATCGATCACGGCGACGGCGTGCCGGAGGAGATGCGCGAGCGGATCTTCCAGCGCTTCTTCCGCGCCGACACGTCGCGCGCCCGCGAGACCGGCGGCTCCGGGCTGGGGCTCGCGATCGTGGAGGGCATCCTGCGCGCCCACAGCGGCCGCATCGACGTGGTCGAGACGCCCGGCGGCGGCGCCACGTTCCGCATCGCGATCCCGCTCGCCTCCGACGAGGCGGTCATGACGCTCAGCCACAAGCTGCGGCCGGCGCACACGCCCAACACCGTCACCGATCCACAGGGTCGCGTCCGCGGCCTCGCCTGAGCCGGGCATCCGCCTACCTTCTCCCCCGTGCGCGGATGCGCCGCGCGGGAGAGAGGGATCATGAGCAGGTATGTCGTCGACGCCGATGCCATCCACGGCGCCCACCTGGGGGTGCGCGGCACCGCGTCGCGCGTGCAGTCGGAGGTGGCGTCGATGCACGGGCAGCTGCAGGCGCTGCAGGACTCGTGGAGCGGCCAGGCCGCCGTCGCGTTCCAGGCGCTCGTGCAGGACTGGCGGGCCACGCAGCTGCGCGTCGAGGAGTCGCTCGCGAGCATCAACGAGGCGCTCGCCGCGGCCGGTCGCCAGTACGACGAGGTGGAGGCGGGGAACACGCGGCTGTTCGCGGCGTAGCCGGCCAGCCGGACCGCATCCGGGCCGCCCGGCATTCATGGACCCCGTTCTCGCTGCTGGACCCGGATGTTCGGGTCCGCGAGTGAGAACGGGGTCCGCGCACGGGCGGCCGGCCCCGGGCACGGCGAAGGGCCCCAGCCTTGCGGCTGGGGCCCTTCGTCAGTGTGGAGGTCCTGGGTCTCGATACGCGGCCGCCTTCGGCGGCTGCTACTCGACCTCGAGTCTCCGGCCTCAGGCCCGCTGCGCGGACCCGAGGCCTCTGGACTCAGAAGTCCATGCCACCCGTGGGGTCCTGCGGCATGGCCTGCTGCTTCTCGGGCTTCTCGGCGACGACGACCTCGGTGGTGAGGAAGAGGCCGGCGATCGACGCGGCGTTGGCGAGCGCGGAGCGCGTCACCTTCACCGGGTCGGAGATGCCCGCGGCGAGCATGTCGACGTACTCGCCCGTGGCGGCGTTGAGGCCGTGGCCCACCGGGAGGTGACGGACCTTCTCGGCGACGACGCCCGGCTCGAGGCCGGCGTTGAGCGCGATCTGCTTCAGCGGAGCGTCGACCGCGACGCGGACGATGTTCGCGCCCGTCGCCTCGTCGCCGGTCAGCTCGAGCCCGTCGAACGCGGTCTTCGCGGCCTGGATGAGCGCAACGCCACCACCGGCGACGATGCCCTCCTCGACAGCAGCCTTCGCGTTGCGGACGGCGTCCTCGATGCGGTGCTTGCGCTCCTTGAGCTCGACCTCGGTCGCGGCGCCCGACTTGATGACGGCCACGCCACCGGCGAGCTTCGCGAGGCGCTCCTGGAGCTTCTCGCGGTCGTAGTCGCTGTCGGTCGACTCGATCTCCTGGCGGATCTGGCGCACGCGGCCGGCGATGGCGTCAGCCTCGCCCGCACCCTCGACGATGGTCGTCTCGTCCTTGGTGATGACGACCTTGCGCGCACGGCCCAGCATGTCGAGCGTCGTGTTCTCGAGCTTGAGGCCGACCTCCTCGGAGATCACCTGGCCGCCCGTGAGGATGCCCATGTCGGCGAGCATCGCCTTGCGGCGGTCGCCGAAGCCCGGAGCCTTGACGGCGACGGACTTGAAGATGCCGCGGATCTTGTTCACGACGAGCGTCGCGAGCGCCTCGCCCTCGACGTCCTCGGCGATGATGACGAGCTGCTTGCCCGCCTGGATCACCTTGTCGACGACGGGGAGGAGATCCTTGATGTTCGAGATCTTCGAGTTGACGATCAGGATGTACGGGTCCTCGAAGACCGTCTCCTGGCGCTCGGGGTCCGTGACGAAGTACTGCGACAGGAAGCCCTTGTCGAAGCGCATGCCCTCGGTCAGCTCGAGCTCGGTGCCGAAGGTGTTCGACTCCTCGACGGTGACGACGCCCTCCTTGCCGACCTTGTCGATGGCCTCGGCGATCAGCGCGCCGATCTCCTCGTCCGCGGCCGAGATCGATGCCGTGGCGGCGATCTCCGCCTTGGTCTCGACCTCCTTGGCGTTCTTCAGCAGCTGCTCGATGACGGCGGCCGTTGCCTTCTCGATGCCGCGCTTGAGGCTGATGGGGTCTGCGCCCGCAGCCACGTTGCGGAGGCCCTCGCGGACCAGCGCCTGGGCGAGCACGGTCGCCGTCGTCGTGCCGTCGCCGGCGACGTCGTCGGTCTTCTTCGCGACCTCCTTGACCAGCTCGGCGCCGATCTTCTCGTAGGGGTCCTCGAGCTCGATCTCCTTGGCGATCGAGACGCCGTCGTTCGTGATCGTGGGGGCGCCCCACTTCTTCTCGAGCACGACGTTGCGGCCGCGCGGGCCGAGGGTCACCTTCACCGTGTCGGCGAGCGTGTTCAGTCCACGCTCCAGCCCACGGCGGGCCTCCTCGTTGAATGCGATCATCTTTGCCATTGCAGTCTTCGTCCCTCCTGGACGCTGTGGACGTTCAATTGGCACTCCACTAGAGAGAGTGCCAGGGCCAAGTCTGGCACTCGACCCCGCCGAGTGCAAGCCGCAGGCGACGGATGCGCGTCAGGGCGTCGGAGCGGTCGGCGTCGGCGCGTGCGAGACGTCGCCGTCGTCCCGCGGCTCGACGCTCGGCACCGTGCCCGGCGCATCCGTGCCCAGCACGATCGTGATCGGCGAGCCCGACACGCGGCCGTCGGACTGCCGGGCCTCGCCGACGCCGAGCTGCTGCACGAGACCGCGCGCGATCGGCTCGAGCGCGGGGTCGTCGAACCAGACGACGGTGCGATCGCCCACCTGCGTCGCGGATGCGGTCGTGGTGACCGTCCATCCCGCATCCGAGAGCGCCTGCCCGGCACCCGCGGCGATGGCACGCTCCCCGGTCCCGTCGAGCACGGTGATGGACGCGTCGACGTCCGGGTCGATCTGCGCCGGGTCCGCGATGACGAGCGGCACGTCGCTCGCGACGGGCTCCGGGACGGGCTCGACGCGCAGCCGGTCGAGCAGGAAGAGCCCGATCGCGGTGAGCACGACGGTGACGCCGAGCGCGCACAGCAGGATCGCCCAGCGCGGCCAGCGGGTGACCGATCCGGATCGATGGGCACCGACCCGGTGCGTGGTGCGCTGCGTCGCCGT
The DNA here is from genome assembly GCA_963803465.1 of uncultured Actinomycetota bacterium. GTDB lineage: Bacteria > Actinomycetota > Actinomycetes > Actinomycetales > Microbacteriaceae > Agrococcus. The sequence goes on along the minus strand of CAWDMS010000002.1, from coordinate 443,541 downwards.
GCGGGGCTTCCGGCTCATGCGTCGTCGCGCAGCCGCAGCAGCCGGCGCACCAGCATCGGGTCGTGGTGCAGCGCGTCGGCGGTCTCGAGCGCGGCGTCGAGCACCTGGTAGTAGCGCGTCGTCGACCAGCCGAACTCGGCGCGGATCGCGCGCGCCTTCGCGCCGCCGTGGCTCGACCAGCCGGCCTCGAAGTCGAGCACGCTGCGGATGCGCTCGGCCCGCGCCCGCGCGAGGTCGTCGCGGCCTGCGCGCTCGGCGTCGGCCGACGCATCCGTGGCATCGACGTCCGCGACGTCCGTCGCGTCGACGTCCTCGACGGCCGTGTCAGCGGTGGGGGCAGGATCTCGAGCACGTCGCCGGTCGCCTGGGCCGCCGCGAAGGCGAGGGCTGCCGCCTCGTCGGCGGTGCCCTGCCTGCGGATGCGCGGCTCGAACGGCATGGACTCGATCCTAGGTGGGCGCCCGGGTTCTGCCTGCCGCGAAACGCCTGGTGCAGCGGCGTAGCATCGAGGCATGACCGATCGCATCGAACGCTCCGACTCCGAATGGCGCGAGACCCTCGCGCCCGACGCCTTCAAGGTGCTGCGCGAAGCCGGCACGGAGCGCCCGTGGACCGGCGCGCTGCTCGACGAGCAGCGCCAGGGCGTCTACGCGTGCGGCGCGTGCGGCAACGAGCTCTTCGACGACCAGACGAAGTTCGACGCCGGCTGCGGCTGGCCGAGCTTCTACGAGGCCCGCGAGGACGCCGTCGAGCTCATCGAGGACCGCTCGCTCGGCATGGTGCGCACCGAGGTGCGCTGCGCGAAGTGCGGCAGCCACCTGGGCCACCTCTTCGACGACGCACCGCAGACGCCGACCGGCGACCGCTTCTGCATGAACTCCGTCGCGATGTCCTTCACGCCGAAGGCCTGACCCGACCGCTCGAGCCCGATCGGGCTGCGCGCGCCGACCGGCAGGCACTGCCTGCCGCCGCCGCGCTCAGACCGATCGGGCTCGCGAGCGTGCCGGGCGGCGGATGGCCGAGACGGCGACCGCGGCGATCGTCAGCGCCGCGCCCAGCAGCGACCAGACCGTGACGGGGTGCCCGGCGGGGAAGACGACGTCGAGCCCGACCGACATCACGACCTGCCCGCAGATGACGCCGAGGCCCATCGTGAGCACGCCGAGGTGGTGCACCGCGACCGACATGAGCGCGATGAACACGATGCCGAGCACGCCGCCGACGTAGAGCCACGGCTCCGTCGGCAGCGGTTGCGCGCGCACGCCCGCGATCGTCTGCACGAGCACGAACGCGCCGAGCGCGACGGTGCCGACGAGGAAGTTCGACACCGCCTGCGCGATCGCCGAGCGCGAGTGGCGCTGCACGAGCCCGCCCATCGCCTGCTGCAGCGACTGCAGCAGACCCGCGGCGAAGGGCAGCACGACGAGCCACGCGCCCTCGAGCTCGCCGGTGCCGACGAGCGCCAGCCCGACGGCGACGAGCGCCAGCAGCGCGCCGACGACGCGCGGCGCGGTGATGTGCTTCTTCGCGAGGCCGCCGAGGCCCATCCGGTCGACGGCGAGGCCGCTCATCGTCTGGCCGGCGACGACGCCGACCGTGAACAGGGCCACGCCGAGGGTGCCGACGGCGACCCCCTGGGTGGCGACGAGGAACGCGCCGAACAGGCCCGTGGTCGCGTACCACCACGGCATCGTGCCGTCGCGGATGACGCCGACCAGCCGGCGCACCCCCGCCCGGGAGCCGGGCGAGACGGCCAGCAGCGCCACGAGCACGACGAGGCCGACGCCGAACGAGATGAGCGCGGCGAGCATGCCGTGGTCGAGCCGCGCGCCGAGCTCGCCGTTGATGCGGCCCTGCAGCGCGAGGCCGGCGCCCGCGCCGATCGACGCCAGCAGCCAGAGGAAGCCGCTCACGCGATCACCAGCGGCGCGAGGTCGGGCGCCGGATCGGTGGCGAGGCGCGCGAGCCGCACGACGTCGAAGCGCGCGTCCGCCCCGTGCTCGTCCCGGTAGCGCAGCCGATCCCGCTCGACGCCCTCCCGCAGGTAGCCGGCGCGCTCCGCGACCGCGATCGACGCGGGGTTGTTCGCCCGCGCCCCGAGCTCGAGCCGGTGGAGGCCGTCGGCGAAGAGGCGGCGCGAGAGCGCGTCGAGCGCGCGGGCGGCGAGGCCGCGGCCGCGCGCGGCGGGGGCGAGCCAGTACGAGAGCCACGCCGTGCCGTGCCGGGCGTCGCGCGAGCCGGCCATGACGCATCCGACCGCCTCGCCGTCGACGTCGATCGCGAGCGCCTCGTCGGCGATCGCCGTCAGGTGGTCGCGCGCGTCGGCGAGGCTGCGGATGGGCGGCGCCTGGCGATGCAGGTCGGCGGACGCCTCGAACGCGGCGAGCACGGCGGCCGCGTCGCGCTCCGGGTTCCATGGACGCAGTCGGGGCACCGGACAAGCCTAGAATGGCTGGACGCCTCGGCAGGACCGCGGGCGCGCCTCCTTAGCTCAGTGGTAGAGCAACGCTCTTGTAAAGCGTAGGTCGTCAGTTCAATCCTGACAGGGGGCTCCCGTGCTGGAGCGGCACGTCACGAGGCGAGGTGCGGCGCCGCTCGAGAGGCGCAGATCGCCTCGGCCCGTCGACCGGACCGGGAGGATCGCCTCGGCTCGTGCGGGGCTCGCACGCGCGGGGCGTCTGCGCCGCGACGAACGCGGCCAGCGCAGCCGCATCGCCCACGTCGCCCGCGAACGTGACGCCGTCGACGATGATCGTCGGCACGCCGCGCAGCGGCTCGACGCCCTGCAGCGGCTGCTCGATCGCCCGCACCGTCGCCTGTCGCACCCACCACGCGAACTGCGCCGACTGCACGCACTCGTCGATCTCGGCGCCCTCGTCGGCGGCGAGCGCCGACACGGCCGCGGCGTCGAAGCGCTGCTCCTGCAGGAGCGCGACGAGCGCGCTCTGGAACGGGCGGTAGGCCTGGGGGTCGCTGTCGGCGACGCACGCGAGCGCGTTCGCGCCGAGCGTCGACGCGTAGCCGTTGCCGATCTCGTCGCCGAGCGACACCGGCAGGTAGGCGACGCGCGCCTCGCCCGCGTCGGCGAGCCGCTCGAGCTCCTCGCCGCTGGCGGCGAGCGCTCGGGCGCAGTACTCGCACTGCGGGTCGATGACGACGAGGATGTCGTGGATGCCGGATGCCGGCTCCGTCGCCGCGGGCGCGCCGTCGGCGGGCACGGGCTCGGCCTCGAGCACGCCGTCGGCGTCGAAGGCGATCGCGTCGGCCATGTTCGCGGGCCCGTCGGCCGGGGACAGCGTCACGATCTGGCCGCCGAGCGACTGCTGGATGGTCTCGACCGCGGGGTCGCGGATCACCCAGCGCTCGGCGACGAGCACCGTCTGCTCCTGCAGCTGGCGCTCGGTCGCGATCGCCTGCGCCTCGTCGGCGTCCGCGGCGAGGATGAGCTCGGTGTCGGCGCCGCACGCGGCGACCACCGGATCCGTCTCGGCCGCGCGGTACTGCTCCACGAGGTCGGCGCACTCGCCGCCGGCCTCGAGGTAGGCGGCCCCGAGCTCGCCGATCGTCGAGACGGGCGCGGGAGGGGTGGCGGCGCACCCGGCCAGCAGGGCGAGCGCGGCGACCGCGACCCCTGCCGACCAGGTGCGGCGCATCAGGGCGCGGTCGTCTCGGTCGGCGCCGGCGTCTCGGCCGGTGCGGGCGTCTCGGTCGGCGCCGGCGTCTCCGTCGGCTCGCCGGTCAGCTGACCGGCGGTCGCGGTGATGAACGCCTGGAAGCCGGCCGCGTCAGCGGGCGATCCCGGGTACTTCTGGCCGTTGACGAGCACCGTCGGGGTGCGGTCGGCGACGACGTTGTCGGTGCCGGGCAGCGGCTGCGTGCCGGCGCGGACGGTGGCCTCCTCGGCCCAGCTCATGAAGCGGCCCTCGCGGATGCAGTCGGCGGCACCCGTCGTGGTGTCGACGCCCGCGCCCTCGGCGATGCCGACGATCTCGTCGTTCGTGAGGCCCGCGGTCTGCTCCTCGGGCTGGTTGTCGTACATGGCGGAGTTGAACGCCCAGAAGTCGTCGGGCGCGAACTCGGCGACGCACGCGGCGGCCGAGGCGGCTCGGGTCGAGAACTTCGTGCCGAGCGAGGCGCGGTCGAGGATCGAGATCGGGTGCACCTCGACGGTGGCGGCGCCGCTCGAGAGCAGCTGCTCGAGCGTGGCGCGGTTGGCCTCGTCGAACGTGCCGCACACGGGGCACATGTAGTCCTGGTAGATCTCGATCTGGACGATGTCCTGGCGGGGCTCGGTGGGCGTCGGCTCGCCGTCGGGCGGGGTGGCGGCGGTGCGCTCCGCGACGAAGTCCTGGCCGACCACGATGCCGTTGCTGGCCATGTTGGCCGGGCCGGGGCCCGCGGGCCGGATGCTGTTGACGATCACGACCGCGACGATCGCGACGATCGCGACGGCCGCCAGCACGATGCCGCCGATCGTCAGGCCACGGCGGATGCGCTCCCTGCGCCTGCGCTGCTCCTGCATCGCGCGTGCCTGCTCGCGCGCCTGGGAACGGCGCTCGTTCTTGGTCAGCTTCTCGCTCATGCGTTCCTGTCCTGCTCGGCCGGGGATCCCAGCGGGGGGCGCGATCAGATCACACGCCAACCTCTAGGGTACCGGCCTCGCGGCATGCCAAGATGTCCCTGCGGGCAGCGCTGCCCGTACCGACCACTACGGATCGTCCGGCACGTACCTGCCGGTGGAAGGAAGACGACGATGGCGTCTGTGACGTTCGACAAGGCATCCCGCATCTACCCGGGGAGCACCAAGCCGGCGGTCGACTCGATCGACCTGGAGATCGCCGATGGCGAGTTCCTCGTGCTGGTCGGCCCCTCGGGCTGCGGCAAGTCCACCACCCTGCGCATGCTCGCGGGCCTCGAAGAGGTCAACGACGGCAAGATCATGATCGGCGACCGCGACGTCACCGACATGCCGCCGAAGGACCGCGACATCGCGATGGTGTTCCAGAACTACGCGCTCTACCCCCACATGACGGTCGCCGAGAACATGGGCTTCGCGCTCAAGATCGCCGGCGTCGCGAAGGAGGAGCGTGCGAAGCGCGTCGAGGAGGCTGCCAAGCTGCTCGACCTCGAGCCCTACCTCGGCCGCAAGCCGAAGGCGCTCTCCGGCGGTCAGCGCCAGCGCGTCGCCATGGGCCGCGCGATCGTGCGCCAGCCGCAGGTGTTCCTCATGGACGAGCCGCTGTCCAACCTCGACGCCAAGCTGCGCGTGCAGACGCGCACGCAGATCGCGTCGCTGCAGCGCCGGCTCGGCGTCACCACGGTCTACGTCACGCACGACCAGACCGAGGCGCTCACGATGGGCGACCGGATCGCGGTGCTGAAGGACGGCATCCTGCAGCAGGTCGGCACGCCGCGCGACCTGTACGGCAACCCGGCGAACGTGTTCGTCGCCGGCTTCATCGGCAGCCCCGCCATGAACCTCATGGAGCTGACGACGAACGAGCAGGGCGTGCAGTTCGGCTCCCACCTCACCCCGATCCCCCGCGAGCAGCTCGCGTCGGCGAAGGGCGGGCTCGTCGTCGGCGTGCGGCCCGAGGACGTCTCGGTCTCGGAGACCAGCACGGACGGCCTGCCGGTGCTCGTCGACCTCGTCGAGGAGCTCGGCGCCGACGGCTACCTCTACGGCCACGCGGATGTCGAGGGCAAGCGCGTCGACATCGTCGCGCGCGTCGACGGCCGCACGCACGCGTCGCTCGGCGACACGGTCTACATCACGCCGGACCCGGAGCACCTGCACCTGTTCGACAAGGAGTCGGGACTGCGTCTCTGACCTCCACCTTCCGAAGGGCTCCCGCTCACCGCGGGGGCCCTTCGGCCTACCATGGCGGCATGCGCTCCGACCTCCGGATCACCTCAGCGGTGATGGACGCCTCCCTGCTCGACCTGCCATGGGAGCTGCCGCTCGAGGAGTGGACCGAGGAGGACGTCGTCCAGCTGCCCAAGGGCATCTCGCGGCACCTCGTGCGCTTCGCCCGCCTCGGCGGCCGCGTCGTGGCCATCAAGGAGACGAACGAGGAGATGGCCTCCCGCGAGTACGGGATGCTGCGGCGGCTGCAGCGGCTCGACGTGCCGTGCGTGGAGCCGCTCGCCGTGATCTCCGGCCGCACCGGCGTCGACGGCGAGGAGCTCGACGCCGTGCTCGTCACCCGACACCTGCGCTTCTCGCTCCCCTACCGCGCGCTGTACTCGCACGTCGATGCGGCACGACACGGCGCAGCGGCTCGTCGACGCGCTCGCGGGGCTGCTCGTGCGGCTGCACCTCGTGGGCTTCTACTGGGGCGACGTGTCGCTGTCGAACACGCTCTTCCGCCGCGACGCCGGCGCGTTCGCCGCCTACCTCGTCGACGCCGAGACCGGCACGATCGAGCCGGACGGGCTGTCCACCGGCCGCCGCGAGGACGACCTCGAGGTCGCGCGCGTCAACATCGCCGGCGAGCTGCTCGACCTCGCCGCCGGCGGCCGCCTCGACGAGGCGATCGACCCGATCGCGGTCGCGGCCTCGATCGTCGAGCAGTACCGGTCGCTGTGGCACGAGCTCACGAGCGACGAGGTGATCGACGCGTCGGAGCGGTGGCGCATCAGCGCGCGCATCGAGCGCCTCAACGCGCTCGGCTACGACATCGAGGAGCTCGCGATCCGCACCGGCGACGGCGGCACGACCGTGCGCATCCAGCCCAAGGTCGTCGACCCCGGGCACCACCACCGCCGCCTGCAGGGGCTCACCGGCATCGACGCGCAGGAGAACCAGGCGCGCCGGCTGCTCAACGACCTCGACCAGTACGTGGCGCTGCAGCACGACCAGCGCCCCAACGTCGGCGACGAGGCGCTCGCGAACGAGTGGCTCGAGCGGGTGTTCTCGCCGATCGTCGAGTCGGTGCCGCTCGAGCTGCGCGGCAAGCTCGAGGGCCCGGAGGTGTTCCACGAGGTGCTCGAGCACCGCTGGTACCTGTCGGAGCAGGACCAGCGCGAGGTGCCGCTCGAGGAGGCCGCCGCGAGCTACATCGCCACGCACCTGTCGTTCCGCCGGGATGAGGCGGCGCTGCTGGGCGTGCCCGTCACGACGGCGATGCCGATCGTCACGCTCGAGACGGGCGCGATCCCGCTCGACGACGACGACGACGACGACCCGGACTGGCGCAGCAAGGTCTGACCCGGTCCTCGACGTCGCGGGTGGTCGTTCGACGCGCTCTGGCGGCCGAGCTACCACCCGCGACGTCGAGGGCTCAGCGGCGGGCGCGGCTCCCGCGCAGCTTCGCGACCTCGTAGAGCGTGATGGATGCGGCGATGCCGGCGTTCAGCGACTCCGTCGCCGCGCCGATGGGGATCGACACGATCGCGTCGCACGTCTCGGCGACGAGCCGCGACAGCCCCTTGCCCTCGCTGCCGACGACGATCACGAGCGGTCCGGCGGCGAGCTCGAGCTCGTGCACCGACACATCGCCGTCGCCGTCGAGGCCGATGACGAAGACACCCTGCGACTTGAGCTCCTTGAGCGTGGCCGTCAGGTTCGACGCCATCGCGACCGGCACGCGCGCCGCGGCGCCGGCGCTGGTCTTCCACGCGCTCGCCGTCACGCCGACCGAGCGGCGCTGCGGCACGATGACGCCCTGCGCGCCGAAGGCGGCGGACGAGCGGATGATCGCGCCGAGGTTGCGCGGGTCGGTGATGCCGTCGAGGGCGACGAACAGCGGCGTCTGGTCGCGGTCGATCACCGTCTCGAGCAGGTCGATCGGGTGCGCGTACTGGTACGGCGGCACCTTGAGCGCGACGCCCTGGTGCACGGAGTCGTGACCGGAGATGCGGTCGAGCTCCGGGCGCATCACCTCGAGCACGGGCACGCCGCGCTTCGTCGCGATCGACAGGATCTCCTTGACGCGGTCGTCCATCTCGAGCCGCGAGGCGAGGATGAGCGAGGTCGCGGGGATCTTGGCGCGCAGCGCCTCGAGCACCGAGTTGCGGCCGGTCACCATCTCGGAGTCGTCCTTCGCGGACGACGGCTTGCGGTGGCGCGGCGGCTGCTGCTGCTGGGCGGGGCGGCCCTTCGCCGAGGCCGCCTCGAAGCGGTCGCGCGCCGCCTTCCGCTTGCCGGCGGGGTGCCAGGATCGCTCCTCGGCCTTGGGGGTGGGGCCCTTGCCCTCGAGCGCGCGGCGGCCGAGGCCACCGGTGCCCTTGGAGGGACCCTTCTTGCGCGGCGCTCGCTGCGGCTTCGTCATGGGATGCTCCAGGTGGTCGTGTGCTTGCCGTCCTCGACGAGGATGCCGGCGGCCGCGAGCAGGTCGCGGATGCGGTCGGATGCCGCGAAGTCCTTGGTGGCGCGAGCCTCGCGGCGCTCCGTGAGGAGCGTCTCGACGAGGGTCGACAGCGCGTGGGCCTGAGCCGAGGGTACAGCCTGCCAGGCCTCGTGCGCCGGATCCAGTCCCAGCACCCGCAGCATCGCGCGCGCCTCCCCCGCCCGCGCGAGCGCCGTCGGGTCGTCGCCGGCGTCCATCGCGGCGTTCGCGGCGCGCGTGGTGTCGTGCAGCACCGCGACCGCCTGCGGGGTCGAGAGGTCGTCGTCCATGGCGGCGCCGAACGCATCCGGCACGTCGGCCTCGGGCAGCTCGCCGAGCCGCGCGGCCCGCTCGAGCATCGCCTCGATGCGGCCGAAGGCGGCCTCCGCCTCGGCGAGCGAGCCGCCCTCGAGGCTGCCGTCGGCGGTGCGCAGGTCGATCGTCGAGCGGTAGTGGGGCGCGACGAGGAAGTAGCGGGCGACGATGGGCCGCACGGTGCCGAGCAGGTCGGCGGCGAAGATCGAGTTGCCGAGCGACTTCGACATCTTCTCGCCGTCGACGTGCACGAGCCCGTTGTGGCTCCAGACGCTCGCGAACCCGAGGCCCGCGGCGGTCGACTGGGCCAGCTCGTTCTCGTGGTGCGGGAAGCGCAGGTCGAGGCCGCCGCCGTGGATGTCGAAGCTGTCGCCCAGGTAGCGGCGCGCCATCGCCGAGCACTCGATGTGCCATCCGGGACGACCGTTGCCCCACGGCGAGGCCCACGACGCCGACTCCGGCTCGTCCTCCTTCGACGCCTTCCAGAGCGCGAAGTCGCGCGGGTCGCGCTTGCCGCGCGGGTCGGCGTCGGCGGCCGGCTCCATCTTGTCGATCGACTGCCGCGTGAGGGCGCCGTACTGCGGCCACGAGCGCACGTCGAAGTAGACGTCGGCCGAGCCGTCGAGCGCCGGGTAGGCGTGCCCGCGGTCGATGAGCAGCTGGATCAGCTCGTGCATGCCCGTGACGGATGCCGTGGCGCGCGGCTCGTAGGTCGGCGCGAGCACGCCGACGGCCCGGTAGCTGCGCGAGAACTCGAGCTCGATCCGGTAGGCGAGCGCCCACCAGGGCTCGTCGACGGCGTTGACGAGCACCTTGTCGTCGATGTCGGTGACGTTGCGCACGAACGTGACGCGCAGCCCGCGGTGCTCGAGCCAGCGGCGCCAGACGTCGTAGGCGACGGCGCTGCGCACGTGGCCGATGTGCGGCGACGACTGCACGGTCGGCCCGCAGACGTACATCGACACCTCGCCGGCGCGCAGCGGCTGCGAGGTCGACGACGGCCTGCCGCCGGGAGTCGTAGATGCGCACGGTCACGGTCCCCAAGAGTACTGTCCGATGCCTTCCCGCCGCAGGCCGGCGCAGTGGTCGCGATCTGCGACTCCGCCCCCCTCCCCCGTCGATCGTGACCACTGTCCCCTCGGCGGAGCGGAACAGTGGTCGCGGATCCGCCCGCTCGCCCGTCGATCGTGACCACTGTCCCCTCGGCGGAGCGGACAGTGGTCGCGATCTGCGACTCCGGCCCCTCCTCGCCCGTCGATCGTGACCAGTGCTCGGAGCGCGAGGCGAGCGGGGCGGCGGCTCAGGCGCGGCGGATGAGCGCGGTCGCGATGGCCTGGACGCCCTCGCCGCGACCGAGCGCGCCGAGCCCGTCGGTGGTGGTGCCCGAGACGCTCACGGGTGCGCCGACCATCGCGGTCAGCGCGCGCTGCGCCTCGTCGCGGCGGGTGCCGATCCGGGGGCGCACGCCGAGCACCTGCACGGCCACGTTCATCGGGCGCCAGCCGTGCTCGGCGAGCCGCGCCGACGGCGGCGCGCACGAACACCTCGCCGTGCGCGCCCGCGTGCCGCGGGTCGTCGACGCCGACGAGGCCGCCGATGTCGCCGAGGCCCGCGGCGCCCAGCAGCGCGTCGACGATCGCGTGGCAGACGGCGTCGCCGTCGGAGTGGCCCTCGAGCCCCTGCCCCTCCCACTCGAGACCCGCGAGCCGCAGCGGCCCGTCGCCGCCGAACGCGTGCACGTCGGCGCCGACCCCGACCCGGATCGCCGGCCCGAGCAGCGACTCGGCACGGTCGGCGTCGGCGGGCGTGGTGATCTTGAAGGCGAGCTCGTCGCCGCGCACGGCCGCGACCGGCTCGCCCGAGCGCCTGCACGAGCTGCGCGTCGTCGGTCGACGCGCCCCGCGCATCCGCCGCCGCGTAGGCGCGGCGCAGCAGCTGCGCGTCGAAGCCCTGCGGCGTCTGCATCGCGCGCAGCGCCGCCCGGTCGACGATCGGGCCGAGCACGTCGCCGTCCGACTGCCGCGACGCCTCGACCGACCGGACCGTGTCGACCACGGGCAGCACGGGCACGACCGCGGATGCGCCCTCCCGCAGCGCGGCGATGACCCGCTCGACCTGCGCGGGCGGGGTGAGCGCGCGGGCGGCGTCGTGCACGAGCACCCAGCGCGCGTCGCCGGCCGCGGCGAGGCCGGCGGCGACGGAGTCGGCGCGCGTCTCGCCGCCGACCACGACCTGCGCGGCGACGCCGGCGCGCTCGGCGATCGCCGACGCATCCGCCTCGAGGCCAGCGGGGACGACCACGACGAGCCGCGCGTCGACGGCGGCGAGGCCGCGCAGCGCGTGCTCGAGGATGGGCGCGCCCGCGATGGGCGCGAACGCCTTCGGCATGCCGCGGCCGAGCCGGGTGCCGCTGCCGGCGGCGACGACGATGAGTGCGGTCTCGGTCACGTGGGCCAGCCTAGGGATGGAACGGGAGAGGCGCCCGACCTTGGGGATCGGGCGCCTCGGTCCAGTCCGTCTCAGACCGCGGGGGCGAGTGCCTCGTCGAGGCGCGCCGATGCGGCGTCCTCGTCGGTCTTCTCGGCGAGCGCGAGCTCGGAGACCAGGATCTGCCGGGCCTTGGCGAGCATGCGCTTCTCGCCGGCCGAGAGGCCGCGGTCCTGATCGCGGCGGGAGAGGTCGCGCACGACCTCGCTCACCTTGATGACGTCGCCGGAAGCGAGCTTCTCGACGTTCGCCTTGTAGCGGCGGGCCCAGTTCGTGGGCTCCTCGGTGAAGTCCGCGCGCAGCACCTCGAACACGCGGTCGAGGCCCTCCTCGCCGATCACGTCACGGACGCCCACCATGTCGACGTTCTGCGCCGGGACCTCGATCGTGAGGCCGCCCTGCGCGACGTTGAGCTTGAGGTAGGTGGTCTCGATGCCCTTGATCTTGCGGACCTTGACCTCGGTGATCGTTGCGGCACCGTGGTGGGGGTAGACGACCGTCTCTCCGACCTCAAAGTTCATCGAATGCTCCTCGTCATAGCCAGAACCTTGATTTTATCACAGCGTGTCGCTCGCGGACGCCGGTGCGCGCGTGGTTGGATCACGCCCCTGGCGGACGCCCGGACCCGCTCGCCTCGGCGCGAGAGCGCCCGTACTAGAGTAGGGACCGACCGTGCGCGCACCCATCCAGCGCCGTCGGCCACCGAAGGAAAGGGTCCTCGTGCAGCCTCGCATCGTCGCCGCAGCAGCCGCAGCAGTCGTCGTCGCCCTCGCAGCGACCGGATGCAACATCCTGACGCCGCAGGCGACCACGATCGAGTACGACCCCTCCGACGGCATCTCCGGCCAGACCGGCGCGGTCGAGTTCCACAACGCGATGCTGGTCGGCGAGCCCGAGGGCGACGCGGTGAGCCTCGTCGTCACCTTCACGAACCCGGGCGAGGCCACGTTCCTCGAGGTGCGCACCGGCGACGAGACGCAGCAGATCCGGGTGCCCGAGGGCGTCACGCCGTTCGGCTTCGGCGATGCCGAGCAGCTCGTCTTCGCCGCCGACGACGTCACCTTCGGCGCGCTCCAGAACGTCTCGTTCCAGGCGGACGGCGCCGAGCCGACGGGCGTCGAGGTGCAGCTCATCTCGACCGACTTCATCGGCTACGAGACGCTCGGCCCCGAGGCCGCCGCGGAGTGACGCGGGTGCCGGCTCGACCCGGCCCTCAGCGCTCGAAGCGGTAGCCGAGCCCGCGCAGCGTCACGACGCGCGTCGGGCTCGACGGGTCCTCCTCGATCTTCGCGCGCAGCCGCTTGACGTGCACGTCGAGCGTCTTCGTGTCGCCGAAGTAGTCGCTCCCCCACACGCGGTCGATCAGCTGGCCGCGCGTCAGCACCCGGCCGGCGTTGCGCATGAGGTACTCGAGCAGCTCGAACTCGCGCAGCGGCATCGCCGTCTCCTCGCCGGCGACCGTCACCGTGTGGCTGTCCGAGTCGAGGCGCACGCGGCCGATCTCGACCACCGAGTCGTCGTCGTCCTCGTCCTCCACCGCGCGGCGGCGCAGCACGGCACGGATGCGCGCGATCAGCTCGCGCGTCGAGTACGGCTTCGTCACGTAGTCGTCCGCGCCCAGCTCGAGCCCGACGATCGTGTCGACCTCGCTGTCCTTCGCCGTGAGCATGATGATCGGCACCGTCGACGAGCGCCGGATGTGCCGGCACACCTCGGTGCCGCTGCGCGCCGGGGAGCATGAGGTCGAGCAGGATGAGGTCGGCGCCGTCGGCCTCGTACATCCGCACGCCCTCGTTCCCGTCGGCGGCGTGCGCCGTCTCGTAGCCCTCGAGCTCGAGCAGGTAGGCCAGCGGCTCGGCGAGGGCGATCTCGTCCTCGACGATCAGGATGCGCGTCATGCATGCTCCTTCAGAGCGGTGGTGCCGTCGATCGGCAGGCGGAGGGTGAACGTGGAGCCCTGGCCCGGGCGCGACCAGAGCGTGACCTCGCCGCCGTGGCTGACGGCGACGTGCTTCACGATGCTGAGGCCGATGCCCGTGCCGCCGGTCACCCGGCTGCGGGCGGGATCGACGCGGTAGAAGCGCTCGAAGACGCGCTCGTGGTCCTCCGGGGCGATGCCGACGCCGTTGTCGGTGACCGCGATCTCGACGACGCCGTCGGTGACGCGCACGCCGACGCCCACGTGCGTCGCCTCCGGCGAGTACTGCACCGCGTTCGCGACCAGGTTCTGCACGGCCATCGTGATGAGCTCCTCCGAGCCGAGCACGGTGGCGTCGTCGAGCACGCGCGGCAGTGACGCGCATCCGCTTCGAGTCGGCCAGCACGCGGTTGCGGTCGACGGCGACCTCGACGACGCGCGCGATCGGCACGTGCTCGGCGTGGTCGAGCGGGTCGTCCGACTGGATGCGCGAGAGGTCGATGAGCGCCTTCGTCATGCGGGCGAGGCGGTCGGCCTCGAGCTGCATGCGCTGCGCGAACGCGCGCACCCGCTCGGGGTCGGCGGCGGCGGCCTCGATCGCCTCGGCGAGCACGGAGACCGCGCCGATGGGGGTCTTCAGCTCGTGGCTGACGTTGGCGACGAAGTCGCGGCGCACGCCGGCGAGGCGCAGCTCCTCGGTGCGGTCGGCGGCGAGCACGAGCATGAAGCGGTTGCCGAGCGGCGCGACCCGCACCCGCAGGTGCAGCTCGGTGCCGACGCCGATGCGGCCGCGGCGGTGCACGAGGTCGAGCACCTCCTGCTCGCCCGTGCGCCAGACCCGGCGCACCGCGTCGAGGATCTCGTGCGAGCGCAGCGCCCGGCCGTCGACGAGGTCGAGCGCGACCGCGCCGGGCGACGAGAGGATGACCTGGTTGGAGCCGTCGACGCACGATGCCGGCCGACTCGAGCACGTGCACCATCGCGGCGATGCCGTCGGGGACGGGCTCGCTCGAGATCGCCATCACCTGGCGGCCGCGCTGCGCGGCGATGCCGAGCAGGTGCACGGAGACCGCCCCGATCGCGAAGCCCAGCAGGAGCGCGAGGAGCACGTACCAGGACGCATCCACGCCTCCGATCGTAGCCGGTGGGCCTGTGGCGCCTGGCCGTCCGAGGTTCAGGCTCCGGACACCCGGCAGTAACCTGGGGCCAGGACACTCGGTGTCAGGATCGTGCCCTGCTCGACGAAGCAGCGGGGCGCAGCACAAGGGGGCAGCAGCCATGCGCGACGTATTCCAGCAGGAGCTCAGCGAGGTGCAGGACCGACTCGTCGACATCGCGAACCACGTCGTCGTGTCGATCGAGGCGGCCGTGCGCGCGTTCGGCGACTCGAACGTGCAGCTCGCCGAGCACGTGATCGCGACCGACCCGATCATCGACGACAAGGCCGCGTCGCTCGACGAGCTCGCGATCAACATCATCGCCCGGCAGTCGCCGGTCGCCCGCGACCTGCGCATCGTCGTCTCGGCGCTGCGCATCTCGGCGTCGCTCGAGCGCATGGGCGACCTCGCGCGCCACATCGCGCTGCTCGCGCGCTACCGCTTCCCGATGCAGGTGGTGCCGGAGTCGCTGCAGCCGACGTTCGCCGAGATGGGCGCGCGCGACATCGAGATCGCCAAGATGCTGCGCGACCTGCTGCGAGACGCAGGACCTCACGCTCGCCGACCGGCTCGAGGATGGCCGACAACCACGTCGACCAGCTGCACCGCGACGTGTTCGCGCACGTGCTCGGCACCACGTGGGAGGGCGCCGCCCACACGACGGTCGACGCGACCCTCGCGAGCCGCTACCACGAGCGCTTCGCCGACCACGCGGTCGGCATCGCCAAGAAGGTCAAGTACCTCGCGACCGGCGACTGGACCGGCGACGACGACGCGCGCGCCGAGATGGCGCCGGAGCCGGTGCGCCCGCAGCCCGCGGCGGACTGAGCCCGCGACGCACGACGAAGGCCCCGCTCGCGCGGGGCCTTCGTCGTGTCCGGGGCGCGTGCCTAGTGCTTGCTGCCCTGGCTCGCGACGGCCGCGGCGCCGGCGGCGGCGGCCTCCGGGTCGAGGTACTCCCCCGGGCCGAGCGGCATGTTGTCGTCGCCCAGCCGGTAGACGAGCGGGATGCCGGTGGGGATGTTGAGCGCGGCGATGTCGTCGTCGGAGATGCCGTCGAGGTGCTTCACGAGCGCCCGCAGCGAGTTGCCGTGCGCGGTGACGAGCACCGTCCTGCCGGCCTCGAGGTCCTTCGTGATGGTCGACTCCCAGTAGGGCAGGAAGCGCTCGATGACGTCCTTGAGGCACTCGGTCGCGGGCACCTCGCCGTCGATGTCCGCGTAGCGCGGGTCGCCGGCCTGCGAGTACTCGTTGTCGTCGGCGATGGGCGGCGGGGGCGTGTCGAACGAGCGGCGCCAGAGCATGAACTGCTCCTCGCCGTACTGCTCGAGCGTCTCGGCCTTGTTCTTGCCCTGCAGGTCGCCGTAGTGGCGCTCGTTGAGGCGCCACGAGCGGGTCACGGGGATCCAGCGCGCGGTCGGCCGCGTCGAGGGCGATGTTCGCGGTCTGGATCGCGCGGCGTGAGGAGCGACGTGTAGAGCACGTCGGGCAGCAGGTCGTGCTCGCGCAGCAGCTCGCCGCCGCGCTTCGCCTCCTCCTCGCCCTTCGGCGTCAGCGGCACGTCGACCCAGCCGGTGAACTGGTTGCTCTCGTTCCAGGTCGACTGGCCGTGGCGGAGCAGGATGAGGGTGCGCTCGGTCATGCCGCCAGCCTAGTTGCGCCCCGGATTCTCGACGTCGCCTGTGGTCACGCATCCGCTCTACGGGCTCGTGCGACCACTGGCGACGTCGAGGAGCGGGCGTCAGTCGGGGCGGTGGCGTCCGAGGAGCGGGGCGAGCACGACGTGCAGCAGCGGCAGCGACCGACGCGACCATCAGCACGCTGCCGAGCACCGCGTCGTCGGCGCGCAGCAGCACGCCGGCGATGAGCAGGCCGGCGAAGAGCATCGCCGAGACGAGCCGCGCGCCGTGCGCTCGAGCCGCGCGACCCGCCGCTCGAGCCGGGGCGTGGCGATCGCGAGGCGACCCTCCTCGATCCGGTCGACCAGCGCATCGAGCCGCTGCGGCAGCCGCGCGACCACGCCGGCGATCGCGACCGCCTCCTGCGCGAAGCCCTGCACGACGTTGCCGCGCTCGTCGCGCAGCAGCTGCGCGGCGTAGGGCTCGACGGAGTCCCACATGTTGAAGCGCGGGTCGAGCGAGCTGCACACGCCCGAGGTCAGCGACATCGCGCGGATGATGAGCAGGAAGTTCTCGGGCAGCTGGAACGGCAGCGAGCGCATCGACGTCGCCGAACTCGATGCGCGAAGTCGCGGAACTCGCGCGGGTCGACCTCGCGCAGCTCGGCGAAGCCCATGCCGCCGAAGCGGGCGAACAGCGTGCGTCATCGCGCGCTCGAGCTCGGCCGTGTCGGCGGAGGGCAGCAGCACGCCGACGTCGCGGATCGCGTCGACCAGGCCCTTGCCGTCGCGCGCGGCGGCCGCGATGAGCAGCTGCGCAGGCCGCGGCGCGGTGCCGCTGGGCACCTCGCCCATCATCCCGAAGTCGATGAACGTGAGCCGCCACGGCCGGGCCGACGCAGCCGCTCCGGCGCGGCCGGCGTGACGAAGATGTTGCCGGGGTGCGGGTCGGCGTGGAAGAAGCCGTGCGAGAAGAGCTGGTCGAACATGACGGCCGCGAACTCGCGCGCGACCTCCGCCGGGTCGATGCCGGCGGCGCGGCAGCGCCGTCGACGGTCGTTGATCTTGATCGCCGTGACGTCCGCGAGCGTGAGCACGCGGCGCGTGGTGCGCTCCCAGACGACCTCGGGCACGCGCACGCGCGGGTCGTCGGCGAAGTCGGCGGCGAACCGCTCGGCGTTCGCGGCCTCGTGCAGGTAGTCGATCTCCTGCAGGCTCGTGACCGCGAACTCCTCGACGAGCGCGGGCACGTCGACGCGGTCGGAGACGAGCCGCACGCGGCTGAGCCAGCCGCCCACCGGCGCAGCGCCGCGAGGTCGACGTCGACGATCGTCGTCGATGCCGGGCCGCTGCACCTTGACGACGACCTCGTCGAAGCCGGTGTCGGCGGCGTCGAGCGGCGAGAGCCGCGCGCGGTGCGCCTGGCCGAGGGATGCCGCGGCCACCGGCGCCGCGTCGAACGACGCGTAGGCGCGCTCGAGC
The DNA here is from genome assembly GCA_963803465.1 of uncultured Actinomycetota bacterium. Taxonomy (GTDB): domain Bacteria; phylum Actinomycetota; class Actinomycetes; order Actinomycetales; family Microbacteriaceae; genus Agrococcus. The sequence continues at coordinate 426,234 of CAWDMS010000002.1, read as the reverse complement.
GGCATGCCCAGCTCGCGCCTCGGCGAGCGCGCGGATGCGCGTCGAACGGCACGGCGGGCACCTCGTCCTGCAGCCCCTCGAGCTCGCTGCGTGATCTCGGGCGGCAGCACGTCGAGCCGCGACGACATGAACTGGCCGACCTTGATCATGAGCCCGCCGAGGTCGACGGCGAGCACGTGGAAGCGCTGCGGGCGAACCGCTCAGCCGCGCGGCTGCGGCCGCGCGCGGCGAGCCTGCGCGAGCCCGATGCGCGGCAGCACGAGCTCGAACCACCACGTCATGCACGAGGTGCCGCGCGGCGAACCGCAGGATGCGGCGGTAGCGGCGCGCGGGTGCTGCCGACGTCGGGCATCGTCTCTCCTGGCGCCCGACGTGCCGATGGCACCCGGGTCAGTCCTGAGCGAGGATCGAGTAGAGCCTACGGCGCGCGTCGTCGAGCACCGCGACCGCCTGCTGCACCTGCTCGGGCGTGCCGGTGCGGCCGACCTGCGCCGCCGCCTGCGCGAGCTCGATGCCCGCCTTCGGCAGCGCCGAGCATGCCGGCGCTCGCGCTCGCTCGAGGTCGTGCCACGGCGCCGGCCGGTCGGCGGCTGCCTCGGCCTCGGCCCGCCGCGCCTCGGTCAGCGAGTAGGTCTTGCGGCCGTCGGCCTCCTCGGCGGTGATGAGCCCCTCGTCGGCGAGCAGCTGCAGCGTCGGGTAGACCGAGCCGGCGCTCGGCTTCCACGCGCCGCCGCTGCGCTCCTCGATCTCGCTGGATGATCTGGTAGCCGTGCATCGGCTGCTCGGCGAGCAGCGCGAGCACCGCCGCGCGCACGTCGCCGCGGCCCATCCGGGTGCCGCCGCGCCGCTCGAACGCGGCGCGCAGCTGCTCCATCGCCTCCCACACGCCTGCGCCTGGCCGGGCGTCGAAGCCCCGCGGGCCGCCGGCGAAGCCCTCCGCCTGCGAATGATCCATGCATGATGTCCTCCTCGCGCCGTCGCGTCTCGACGATACTCAACGATATATCGCTGGGAGCCGGTGCGGAAGGGGCTGCGCGGAGGACTTCCGACCAGGGTGCAGAATGGTTCCTCGTGCCAAGACCGGCTGGACGCATCACGCGCGGGACGACCGGCGTGAACCGGCTGCGCCGCGTCGACCGCTGGATCGCCGCCCAGCCCGCCGCGCGCGTGCCCGGCGCGCTCGTCGTCGACCTCGGCTACGGCGCGAGCGCGACCACGAGCGTCGAGCTGCACGAGCGGCTCGCGCGCCGGCAACGCCGGCGTCGAGGTGCTGGGCCTCGAGATCGATCCGGCGCGCGTCGCGGGCGCGACCGGCGAGCTCGCGCCGCCCGCGCGGCGGGGCCCGCGCGCTACGGCCGCGCGATCGCGGCGGACGCGCGGGTGTCGTTCGCGCTCGGCGGCTTCGAGGTGCCCGCGCGCGCGGCGGCCGCACGTCATCCGGGCGATGAACGTGCTGCGGCAGTACGACGAGCACGAGGTCGCCGGGCACTGGTCGACGATGCTCGGCCGGCTCGCGCCTGGCGGCCTGCTCGTCGAGGGCACCTCGAACGAGGTCGGCCGCGTGTGCTCGTGGGTGGCCCTCGACGCGTCCGCCGGACCGGCACGGCGCCGACCGCGCGCACGCCGCGGTCGCTCACGATCGCGCTCAAGCTCGACGAGCTCGGCAGCGACGCGATGCCCGCGCCGTCGGTGGTCGCCGAGCGGCTGCCGAAGGCGCTCATCCACCGCAACGTGCCGGGCGAGCGCGTGCACGCGCTGCTCGAGCGACCTCGACCGCGCGTGGGCGAGCGACGCGCCGCTCGCCGACTTCGGCGCCGTGCAGCGCTGGCAGTCGACGGTGCGGCGGATGCGCGATGCCGGCTGGCCGATCACGGGCGGTCGGGCGCGCTCCCGGCTCGGCGAGCTGACGGTCGCCTGGGACGCGGTCGCCCCCGCGGGCTGAGCGGCGTGCGCGGTCGCTCGCGACCGCAGGGAGCGGCAAGCGGCGCGAGTGTCAGTTTGCGGCACGAGTGTCGCGCACCCGAGCAACGCGTCGACACCGGCCCGAGCGGGTCCCGCAGCCCCAGCCGCGAGTGTCAGCCTGCGGCGCGGGTGTCGCGACACCCGAGCAACAGGTCGACACTGGCAGCGGGGCAGCGTCGGCCGGCGCTGCGGGACTCGTTCGCGAGCGGCGGCGGGCTACGCGGCGGGCGGCGCGGGGCGCTGACGGCGCCGAGGCGCGGCAGCCGCGGCGGGCGGTGCGCGTGGCCGGCGGTCGGCGGCACGAGCACCTGCTGGCCGGCGGCGACGACCGTGCCGTCGGCGGTGCGCACCGTGAGGTCCTCGTCGGTGGGCGTGCTGCGCTTCACGACCGCGAGCGCGATCGGGCCGAGCTCGTCGTGCATCGCCGACGGACGTCACCGCGCCGACCTCCGCGTCGCCGCGCAGCACCGGGTCGCCGGCCACGACCGGGCGCGTTCTGGCTGCCGTCGAGGTGCAGCAGCACGACGCGGCGCGGGCGGCGCGCCGAGGTTGTGCACCTTCGCGACCGTCTCCTGGCCGCGGTAGCAGCCCTTCGACAGGTGCACGGCGGTCGTCAGCCAGTCGAGCTCGTGCGGGATCGAGCGCTCGTCGACCTCGGCGAGCGCGGGGCGTCCCGCGGCGATGCGCAGCGCATCCGCCGCCAGCGTGCCGACGAAGCGGGCCGGGTCGAGCGCCTCCGCCTCGGCGGTCGTGAGGATCGCCTCCGACCAGCGCCACGGCTCCCCCGTCGGCTCGCCGTAGCGCACGCCGCCGGGCGCGACCTCGGGCCAGCCGTCGATCCACGCGAGCGACTCCGGCCGGCTCGCCCGCGGCGCCCACGACGACCGACGTCGGGCCGCTCGATGACGACCTCCTTGAAGAAGCGCATCCGCGTCAGCCACGCCTCGAGCGCATCGCCCGCGCCGGCGTCGACGACGACCCAGAGCGCGTCGCCGGTCTCGACGCAGGCGCAGCACGTGCTCGATGCGGCCCTCGGGCGAGAGCACGAGCGTCTCGGCCGACGCACCGGCCGGCAGCCGGTCGATCGACTGCGAGCTGATCGAGTCGAGCCACGGCAGCCGGTCGGGGCCGGTGAGCCGCAGCACGTCGCGCGGCAGCAGCACGAGCGCGTCGCGGCGCAGCCGGCGCTGCTCGGCCACCGGGTTGCCGACGTGCAGCGGCAGCCCGTCGTCGCCGAGCACCGCGCCGGGGATGCGGCTCACGAGGCTCGCGCTCACTGCTCGTTCGCCTCGCTCGGCACGATGCGCGGCGAGCCGCGCGGAGGCGTGGCTCTCGAGCCCCTGCCCGAGCGCGGCGAGGTCCCACGCCCACAGCAGGTGCTGGTCGACGAGGCCGAGCATGCGGGTGGATGCGGTGTGCTCCTTCGCGCTCGCGCCGCGCAGCACGGCGTCGGTCGCGAGGTCGATGCGCGGGCCCGGCGATCGTGCCGAGGTAGAGCTCGGCGACGCCGGTCGGGTGCGCGATGAGCGCCTGCAGCTCGAAGGAGCCGTCCGGTCGCCGCAGCGCCTCGACCGACTCGGCGTCGGGGTAGGCGGGCTCGCCCTCGGGCGGCAGCATGCCGGGACCGGCGTCGGAGGCGGCGGATGCGCGGGCGAGGCGCCAGAAGCCGGTCTCGGCCGCGAGCGGCGTCAGCTCGTCGTCGAGCAGCCAGGCGTAGGCCTCGTAGGCGAGGTACGGGTGGCCGTGGTGCGCGAACGAGACGCGCTGCGCGAACTCGTGCTCGATCGTGCGGTCGCCGACCGGGAACGACAGCACGCCGGTGCCCTCCCACGTGCCGATGAGCCACTGGAGCGGGCCCAGCTCGGCCGGGAGCGTGGGGTCGAGCTCGAGCATCGCTTAGCGCTGGCCCCTGAAGAGGTTGCGGATGACGACGAACGAGACGCCGAAGATCGCCAGCATCGCGAGGCCGAGCAGGCCGAGGTAGAAGATCTCGAGGGCGACGATGGGGATTCCAGCCATGGCTCGATCGTAGCCGACTTCCCGCGCCGCGGGGCCGAGCGCGGCGGCGCTAGAGCAGGGTGAGCGGCACCAGGATCGCGGTCGCGGCGGCGAGGATGACGCACCGAGCCGAGCACCGCGGCCGCGAGCCGGTCGACGAGGCCCGGCACGGTCGGCCCGCCCAGCTGGATCGCGAACGCGGTGAGCGTGCACACGCCGAGCACGATCGGCAGCCAGACGATGCCGTCGGAGGGCTGCAGCGCGCCCACGAGGACGGCGCCGATGAGGGCGACCGCCCAGACCGGCCACACGCTCCCCCACTGCCACGACACGGCCCCATTGTGGCGCACGCCGCCTGCGGCGCAACCGGCGTCGTCGCGCGCATTAGGATCGACGAGGGCAGGGGGCTGGATGGCGCACGTCGTGATCTTCACCCGCCGCGACCGGGGCGTGCTGCCGAACCTGGAGCTCCTCGAGCACCGGGTGACGATCCTCCCCGGCACGGCGGAGGCAGTCGCGCACGCCCCCGACGCCGACCTGCTGGTCGTCGACGGGGCCGCGGAGCTCGCTGCCGCCAAGCAGCTGTGCCGGCTGCTCGAGCGCGACGCGGCGCCGCTGCTGCTCGTGCTCGCCGAGGGCGGGTTCGCGGCCGTCACCGCCGAGTGGGGCGTCAGCGACATCGTGCTCGACGCCGCCGGCCCCGCCGAGCTGGAGGCGCGCATCCGCCTCGCCATCGCGAGCGTGAAGGCGAGCGGCCCGATCGTCACGAGCGGCCTCTCGATCGACGAGGCGAGCTACCAGGCCAAGATCGACGGCCGCCCGCTCGACCTCACCTACAAGGAGTTCGAGCTGCTGCGGTTCCTGGCCTCGAACCCGGCCCGCGTGTTCACGCGCGAGCAGCTGCTGAGCGAGGTCTGGGGCTACGACTACTTCGGCGGCACGCGCACGGTCGACGTGCACGTGCGTCGCCTGCGCGCGAAGCTCGGCGACCTCGAGAGCGTCATCGGCACCGTGCGCGGCGTCGGCTACCGCTTCGAGCTGGTCGACGAATGAGCGACGCGTCGCTCGCAGGCGCGCTCCCTCGCGGCCGCGTGCGCCGCGCACGACGGCGTGCCGCCCTTCAACGACCAGGCGCTCGTCGAGCTCGAGCGCGGCGAGCGACGCACGATCGGCGACGCGGATGCGCTCGCGGTCGTGAGCGACCGGGACCGCGAGGTCGAGCTCGCGGTCGCCCCCGCCGAGCGCGGGCACGGCCGGGGCCTGGCGCTCGCGCGCCGCGTGGCCGACGAGCTGGGCGCGTTCGAGGCCTGGTCGCACGGCGACCTGCCCGCGGCGCGCGCGATCGCCGCCTCGCTCGGCATGGCGCGCGTGCGCACGCTGCTGCAGCTGCGGGCGCCGGTGCCGGCGGCCGCGGGCGACGCGCAGGACCGGCCTGCCCGACGGCGTCCGCGCCTTCGAGCCCGCCGACGCATCCGCCCTGCTCGCCCTCAACGCGGCCGCGTTCGCCGACCACCCCGAGCAGGGCCGCATGTCGGCCGACGACCTCGCCGCCCGCGATGGCCGAGCCGTGGCACGACGACGCGAACCTCGTCGTCGCCGACGGGCCCGACGGCGAGGGCCTCGACGCCTTCGCGTGGGTGAAGCCCGACGGCGACGTCGCCGAGCTGTACGTGCTGGGCGTCTCGCCGCGGCGGCAGGGCGCGGGGCTCGGCCGGCGGATGCTGGCGGCCGCGTTCGCGCGCATGCGCGCGCTGGGCGCGACGACCGCGCACCTCTACGTCGAGGGCGACAACACCCCCGCGCTCGCGCTCTACGAGCGGGCGGGGTTCGAGCGGTGGGCGATCGATGTGCGGTGGAGGCACGCGCCGTCGACCGATGGTTGACATGATTGGCGCATGACTGACGGCGCAACGACAGGCACCACCGGCCTCCCCGCGGAGGAGCGCAGGCTCGAGCGCACCGCGCAGACGCTCGAGGAGGAGCAGAGCTTCCACGACGCGAACGAGGCCGACTTCGACGACTACGACGCCGAGCTCGACTGGTCGGCGGAGCTGCAGGGCGGCGAGACCGTCGACGGCCTGCCCGCCGACCGGTTCCTCGACCGGGAGCTGTCGTGGCTCGCCTTCAACGAGCGCGTGCTCGAGATGGCCGAGGATCTCAACACGCCGCTGCTGGAGCGCGCGAACTTCCTCGCGATCTTCGCCTCGAACCTCGACGAGTTCTTCATGGTGCGCGTCGCCGGCCTCAAGCGCCGCATCGCGACCGGTCTCGCCGTGCCCACGAACGTGGGCATCGCGCCCGCCGAGCTGCTCGCGCAGATCGTGCAGCGCGCCCACGACCTGCAGCTGCGGCACGCCCGCATCGCGCTCGAGTCGTTCCAGACCGAGCTCGACGCCGCCGGCGTCAACGTCGTCACCTGGAAGCAGCTGACCCACGACGAGCAGGAGGCGATGTCGGCGCGCTTCGAGGCCGAGATCTTCCCGGTGCTCATGCCGCTCGCCGTCGACCCCGCGCATCCGTTCCCGTACATCTCCGGGCTGTCGCTCAACCTCGCCGTGCGCGTGCGCGTGCCCGGCGAGCCCGAGGACCAGTTCGCCCGGCTGAAGGTGCCGGCGGTGCTGCCGCGCTTCGTCGAGCTGCCCCGCGTCGGCCACTCGCAGCGGTTCCTGCCGCTCGAGGACCTCATCGCGAACAACCTCGACGAGGTGTTCTCGGGCATGGAGATCGTCGAGCACCACGCCTTCCGCGTCACGCGCAACGAGGACGTGACGATCGACGAGGACGAGACCGAGAACCTCATCAAGGCGCTCGAGCACGAGCTGTCGCGCCGCAAGTTCGGTCCGCCCATCCGGCTCGAGGTGTCGGAGGACATCGACGACGACACGTTCGCGCTGCTCGTCGACGAGCTCGGCATCACCGACCTCGAGGTCTACCGGCTGCCCGGCCTGCTCGACCTCAGCGGCCTCTTCCAGCTCGCCGGCCTCGACCGGCCCGACCTGCACTACACGAAGCGGGTGCCGGTCACCGCGGCCGCCTTCCTGCCGACCGACCAGGATGAGCGGGCCGACTTCTTCCAGGCGATCACCCGCAAGGACGTGCTCGTCCACCACCCGTTCGAGTCGTTCGCGACGAGCGTGCAGGCGCTGCTCGAGCAGGCGGCCGACGATCCGGACGTGCTCGCCATCAAGCAGACGCTCTACCGCACCTCGGGCGACTCCCCCGTGGTCGCCGCGCTCATCCGCGCCGCCGCCGCCGGCAAGCAGGTGCTGGCCCTCGTCGAGGTGAAGGCGCGCTTCGACGAGCAGGCGAACATCCGCTGGGCGCGCCAGCTCGAGCGCGCCGGCGTGCACGTCGTCTACGGCATCGTCGGCCTCAAGACGCACTGCAAGCTCATGATGATCGTGCGGCGCGAGAACGGGCGGCTGCGCAACTACTGCCACATCGGCACCGGCAACTACAACCCGAAGACGAGCCGCATCTACGAGGACTTCGGCCTCTTCACCGACAACGACCAGGTCGGCCGCGACATCACCCGGCTGTTCAACGAGCTCTCCGGCTACGCGCGCGAGAAGTCGTACCAGCGGCTGCTCGTCGCCCCGCGCCACCTGCGCAAGGGGCTGCTGCAGCGCATCGAGCGCGAGACGCGCGCCGCGCTCGACGGCCGCGCCGCGCGCATCCGCATCAAGGTCAACTCCATCGTCGACGAGCAGATCATCGACGCGCTCTACCGCGCCAGCCGTGCCGGCGTCGACGTGGAGGTCTGGGTGCGCGGCATCTGCTCCATCAAGCCGGGCGTGCCCGGGCTGAGCGAGCGCATCACGATCCGCTCGATCGTGGGCCGCTACCTCGAGCACTCGCGCGTGTTCATCTTCTGGAACGACGGCGACCCGGAGGTCTTCATCGGCTCGGCCGACATGATGCACCGCAACCTCGACCGCCGGGTGGAGGTGCTCATCCAGCTCACCTCGAGCGAGCACAAGCGCGACATCCAGCAGCACTTCGACACGGCGATGTCGCCGCAGACGCAGTCGTGGTGGGCGGAGTCCGACGGCACCTGGACGCGCCGCTTCTACGCCGAGGACGGCTCGCCGCTCGACGACCTGCACCGCGACCGGATGCTGCAGATCCAGCGCCGGAAGCGCTCGGGTCGATGAGGCCGACCATCGCTCCGTCGACGCAGGCCGCCCGATGAGCCCGGAGACGCCGGTGCTCGCCGCCGGCGCGCTCGTCTGGCGCGAGCGCGACGGCGAGGTGCTCGTGCTGCTCGTGGAGCGCACGCAGCACCGCGACCACTCGCTGCCGAAGGGCAAGCTCGATCCCGGCGAGACGCTGCCGGAGTGCGCGGCGCGCGAGATCGAGGAGGAGACGGGCCTCGCGATCGGCCTCGAGGCGCCGCTCGGCACGAGCGACTACCGCCTCCCCGACGGGCGCGACAAGGTCGTCTACTACTGGCAGGCGTTCGTCGACGAGGCGGAGGCCGCGCGCTCGGCGTTCACGCCGAACGACGAGATCCTCGAGCTCACGTGGCTGCCGATCGACGCGGCGAAGCGGCGCTGCACCTACGAGCACGACGTCCACATCATCGAGCGCTTCGAGCAGCGCGTCGCCGCGGGGCACGCGCGCACGTTCCCGATCGTCGCGCTGCGGCACGCGAAGGCCACGAACCCGTTCTCATGGGACGGCGCGGATGCGACCCGCCCGCTCACCGACCGGGGCGAGCGGCAGGCGCGCTCGGTCGCGGCGGGCATCGCCGCCTACCGGCCGCAGCGGATCGTCACCTCGGACGCGGTGCGCTGCCGGCAGACGGTCGCGCCGCTCGCCGAGCGCACCGGCATCGCGCCGAAGGCGACCGCCGACATCAGCCAGGAGGGGTCGATCGACCCGCGGGCGGCGCTCGAGGCGCGCATCGGCAAGGCCGTGCGGAAGCGCCGCGGCACCGTGCTGTGCTCGCACGCGCCGATCATCCCGGAGATCGTCACCGCGGTCGTGCACGCGGCGGATGCGCGGGAGTCGGAGCGCACGCACCGCGCGTCGATGCTCCACACGGCCGAGTTCACCGTGCTGCACGTGAGCGCGGGCGAGCAGCCGGCGCTCGTGGCGCTCGAGACGCACTCGCCGCCGGAGCCCTGAGCCGCTACCCGCGCCGCCGGCTGCCGCCGGCGGATGGTGGACCCGTTCCTCGCTCGTGGACCCGCTCTTCGGGGTCGGGCAGCGAGGAACGGGTCCGTCGGACGTGCGGGGTTCACACCGACGCGGCGTCGTAGCCGGTCGAGCGGATGATCCTGGCAGGGACGCCGGCGACGATGGTGTTCGCGGGGACGTCCTTCGTCACGACCGCGCCCGCCCCGACGATGGCGCCGTCGCCGATCGTCACCCCGGGCACGACCGTCACGGAGGCGCCGAGCCACACCTTGCGGCCGAGCACGACGGGCGCCGGCTGCATGTCGCCGCGGTGCTCGGGATCGACGCCGTGGTCGAGCGTCGTCAGCGTGCTGCCGTGGCCGATGAGCGAGCCGTCACCGATCGTGATGCCGCCGGTGTCCTGGAAGCGGCAGCCCATGTTGATGAAGACGTCCTCACCGAGGTGCAGGTGCTTGCCGAACTCGCTGTAGAAGGGCGGGAAGACCGTCACCGATGCGGGCACCTCGGCGCCGGTCAGCTCGGCGAGCAGCGCCCGCACCTCGTCCGGCGTGCGGTAGCCGCCGTTCAGCTCCGCGACGATGCGCAGCGCATCCTGGGCGGCCCCGTGCATGAAGTCGTGCTCGGGCGAGCCCGCCTCGATGCGCGCGCCGCTGCGGACGTGGGCGAGGAACTCCTGGAGGGTGATCATCCGCACCAGGCTACGCGCCGGCGGCGGCCACCGACCGGCCTCGGATCGTCGACCCGTCCCTCGGGGGCGGCCGCCGTCGGATCAGCCGAAGCGGCCGGAGACGTAGTCCTCGGTCGCCTGCACCGACGGGTTCGAGAAGATCTTCGTCGTCTCGTCGAACTCGATGAGCTTGCCCGGCTTGCCGCTGCCCGCGATGTTGAAGAAGGCGGTCTTGTCGCTCACGCGCGACGCCTGCTGCATGTTGTGGGTCACGATCACGATCGTGTACTCCTGCTTGAGCTCCTCGATGAGGTCCTCGATCGCGAGCGTCGAGATGGGGTCGAGCGCCGAGCAGGGCTCGTCCATGAGCAGCACCTCGGGGCTGACCGCGATCGCGCGGGCGATGCAGAGCCGCTGCTGCTGGCCGCCGGAGAGCCCGGAGCCGGGCAGCGCGAGGCGGTCCTTGACCTCGTTCCAGAGGTTGGCGCCGCGCAGCGAGCGCTCCACCAGGTCGTCCTGGTCGCCCTTCGACATGCGGCGGTTGTTGAGCAGCACGCCGGCGAGCACGTTCTCGCGGATCGTCATGGTCGGGAACGGGTTGGGGCGCTGGAACACCATGCCGATCTGCCGGCGCACGTTCACGGGGTCGACGCCCGGCCCGTACAGGTTGGCGCCGTCGAGCAGCACCTCGCCGTCGACCCACGCGCCGGCGATCACCTCGTGCATGCGGTTGAGCGTGCGCAGCACGGTCGACTTGCCGCAGCCGGAGGGTCCGATGAGGGCGGTGACGCTGCGGGGCTCGATCTCGACCGAGACCCCTTCGACCGCCTTGAAGTCGCCGTAGTAGACGTCGAGGTCGTTGACTTCGATGCGCTTGGACATTGCGGTTACCTTCCAGACTTCGGCGCGAAGAAGTGCGCGATGAGGCGCGCGCCGATGTTGAGCAGCATGACGATGAGGATGAGCACGAGCGCGGCGGTCCACGCGCGATCGAAGTAGGCCTGCTCCTGCACGCCGGGGCTGACGTACTGGTTGTAGGCGAACACGGGCAGCGTCATCATGCGGCCGTCGAACACGTTGTAGTTCATGTTCGTCGTGAAGCCGGCGATGATGAGCAGCGGCGCGGTCTCGCCGATCACGCGCGCGATCGCGAGGGTGACGCCCGTGACGATGCCGGCGAGCGCCGTCGGCAGCACGACCTTCGCGATCGTGAGCCACTTCGGCACGCCGAGGGCGAGCGACGCCTCGCGCAGGTCGTTCGGGACGAGCTTGAGCATCTCCTCGGTCGAGCGCACCACGGTCGGGATCATGAGCAGGCTGAGCGCGACGGCGCCGCCGAAGCCGCTGCGCACCCCCTCGCCGGCGAAGAGCGCGAAGAGCGCATAGGCGAACAGCCCGGCGACGATCGAGGGGATGCCCGTCATCACGTCGACGAAGAACGTGATCGCCTTCGACAGCGGGCCGCGGCCGTACTCGACGAGGTAGATGGCCGTGAAGATGCCGACCGGCACCGAGATGATCGCGGCCCAGAGGGTGACGAGCACGGTGCCGACGATGGCGTGCAGCACGCCGCCGCCCTCGCCGACGATGTTGCGCATCGTGTACGTGAAGAACTCGATGTCGAAGCGCGCGATGCCGTTCGTGACGACGGTGACGATGAGCGACACGAGCGGCACGAGCGCGAGCAGGAAGGCGCCCACCACGATGCCGGTGACGAGCCGGTCGGTCGCCTTGCGGCCGCCCTCGATGAGCTGGCTCACGACCGTGATCGCGACGAGGTAGAGCACGAAGCCGACGACGACGGTCGAGACGATGCTGAACTGCGAGCCGCTCGCGCCGGCGACGAGCGCCGAGACGGCCGCGCCGACGACGAGCGCGACGCCGAGCAGCGCCCAGGGGCCCCACTTCGGCAGCTGGCCGGCGGTGAGCGGATTGCTCGCCTCGCGGCGGGCGGGGGCGGTGGTCGTGGTGGTCATTGCTACCTGCCTCCGTCCACGGTCGTCTTCGCGATGATCCACCGCGAGAGGCCGTTGACGACGAGCGTGATGGCGAACAGCACGAGGCCGGAGCCGATCAGCATGTTGACGGTGATGCCGTGCGCCTCGGGGAACCGCAGCGCGATGTTCGCGGCGATCGTCGAGGGGTTCTGCGAGCCCACCAGCGACGAAGGTGACGGCGCCGGCCGAGGCGAGCACCATGGCGACCGCCATCGTCTCGCCGAGCGCGCGGCCGAGGCCCAGGATCGACGAGGCGATGATGCCGGAGCGGCCGTGCGGCAGCACCGCCATCGTGATCATCTCCCAGCGGGTGGCGCCGAGCGCGAGGGCGGCCTCCTCGTTGAGCCGCGGCGTCTGCAGGAAGATCTCGCGGCACAGCGCGGTGATGATCGGCAGCACCATGACCGCGAGCACGATGGATGCGGTGAGGATGGTGCGCCCGGTGCCGGAGGCCGGCGGGGTGAACAGCGGGATCCAGCCGAGGTTCTGCGCGAGCCAGGTGTATGCGGGCTGGAGGAAGGGCGCGAGCACCGTGATGCCCCACAGGCCGTAGATGACCGAGGGGATGGCCGCGAGCAGGTCGATGAGGTAGCCGAGGCTCTGCGCCAGCCGGCGCGGCGCGTAGTGCGTGATGAAGAGCGCGATCGCGATGGCGAGCGGCACCGCGATGAGCATCGCGAGGAACGCCGACCAGAGGGTGCCGAACGTGAGCGGCCACACCCAGGCGAGGAAGCTGTCGTCCTCCGGCAGGGGCCCGATGATCGCGGGCACGGCCTGCGCGACGAGGAAGATCGCGACGCCGGCGAGCGCGATGAGGATGAGGACGCCGGCGGCGGTGGAGACCGCCTTGAAGATGACGTCGGCGGGTCGCGTCGGAGCGGCGGCTCTCGAGGCGACCGGTGCTGCGGTGGTCATGGGGCTCCCAGCGGGATCGGGACGGGACCGGGGAAAGCGTCCGGCCGGGGCGATGGTGCGCCCCGGCCGGACGGTTGCGACCGCGAGGTCGCGATGCTTCAGTCTGTCCTACTGGATGGTGTCGACGACGGCGAGGATCTCCTCGCGCAGCGCGTCCGAGATCGGCGCGTTGCCTGCGTTCGCCTGGCCGGCCTCCTGGCCCTCGGCCGACGTGAGGTACGTCAGGTACGCCTTCACGAGCTCGGCCTGCGCGTCGTCGGTGTAGTCGGTGCATGCGATCGCGTACGAGATCAGCACGAGCGGGTAGGTGCCGGCCTCGGTCGACGTGCGGTCGAGCTCGACGGCGATGTCGCCCTCGTGGCGGCCCTCGACGCGCGGCGATGCGTCGACGGCGGCTGCGGCGGCCTCCGGGGAGAACGGCACGTACTCCTCGCCGACCTTGAGCGCGACGGTGCCGAGGTCGCCGGCGCGGGATGCGTCGGCGTAGCCGATCGTGTTCGTGCCGTTCGAGACGGCGTCGACCACGCCGGAGGTGCCCTGGGCACCCTCGCCGCCGTAGGCCCACGTCTCGAAGACGCCCTCGGTCCAGACGTCGGGCGCGGTCGCCGCGAGGTACTCGGTGAAGTTCTCGGTGGTGCCGGAGTCGTCCGAGCGGTGGACGGCCGTGATCGGGGCGTCGGGCAGCGTCACGTCGGGGTTCTGCGCGGCGATCGCCGGGTCGTTCCAGCTCGTGATCTGGTCGCTGAAGATGCCGGCGATGGTCGCCGCGTCCATGTTCAGCGACTCGATGCCCTCGACGTTGAAGATGACGGCGATCGGCGAGATGTAGACCGGCAGGTCGACGGGCAGCGTGTCGGCGACGCACGCGCCGAAGGTGCCCTCGAGCTCCTCGTCCTTCAGCACCGCGTCGGAGCCGGCGAACGAGACGCCGCCGGCGATGAACTGCTCGCGGCCCGCGCCCGAGCCGGCCGGGTCGTACGTGACGTTGACGTCGGTGTTCTCGGTCTGGAAGCCGGCGATCCAGGCCTCCTGCGCGGCACCCATCGACGACGCGCCGGCGCCGGCGAGGTCACCGGAGAGCGTCGAGCCGGCGGGGGCCTCGGAGCCGTCGGCCGGCGCGGTGGCGGCGGGCTCGTTGGCTGCGCAGGAGCTGAGCAGGATGGCGCCAGCCGCCGCGACGACCGCTGCGCGGCCGAGCTTCGTGAACTTCACGGGTGTTCCCTTCGGAGGATGCATGGTGCAGGGGGGAGAGCCCTGGGAGGCGCGCACTCGCACGCCGCATCTCACGCTAGGCACCGCCGGTGGCGGCCAAGCCCCTCGCAGGTGAACAGCGGGTGAACGCGATCCTCGACCGGGGGACGGGTGCGTCCGCGCCCGGGAACGATAGTGCCGGGCCGCGAAACGCCTCTCGGCGGAAAGGCCGCTCGCAGCGGCGAATAATGGAGCCCGGGGTGACGCGGCCCGGCTCGTCAAGGGTAGCGAACGGCTCCTCCACGCGCATCCCGATGCGCGCATGGCGAACGCGCGGCGCGTCCGGGGATGCACGAAGCGCCCGGGTCTCCCCGGGCGCCTCGTGCGTGCTGCGGTCTAGCTCACTGCACGTCGATGACGGTGTCGGCGACCTCGGGGTAGCCGAACGCGGAGCGCACCGTGATCTGCTCGGCCGTGACGCCCTCGGGCAGCTGGAGCACTGCGCGGCCCCCGGTGAACTCGTCGTCGAAGTTGAGCGCGAGGTCGTTCTCCGCCATCACGCCGAGGTCGGACCACTCGTAGTCCTGGCCATCGCTGCCCTGCACGAAGATGTCGAAGCACGTGCGGAACGACGCGGAGCCCTCGATGTGCGACGCGTCGAACACGACGGCCACGAGGTACGAGCCGGCAGCGGGCTCGCCCGTCTCGATCGGCGGGTTCTCCTCCAGCCCCGTGACCGTGTACGACCAGGTGTCGCCCGCGTTGTCGTCGACGGTGAAGTCGTACGCGCCGTCGGAGGGCTCGCTCGGCTCGCTCGGCTCGTCCGTCGCGCCCGGGTCGGTCGGCTCGTCCGTCTCGATCGGGTCGATCGGACCGCTCGTGACCGGCGGCGCGACCGAGATCTGGGGCGGCATCGGCAGGCAGCCCGTGAGGACGAGCGCGCTGGCGCCCAGGATGAGCGCGGCGGCGAGGGGGCGGCGTGCCATGTCGATCTCCTTCTCAGTGTCGACGCTGTGCGGGGTCGACGAGCCGAGCCTACGGCCGCATCGGGCATCTTGCGCTCAGCGCACGCTCAGACGAGCGTCTCCGAGCGCCACATGCGGGCGCAGGTGCGCAGGTCGCCCGCGATGTCGGTGAGCGACGCCGCGAGCCGGGTGCGCGCGCTCGCCCGCTCGGGATGCGTCGACTCGTCGGCGTTCGCCGCCTCGACCGCGCCCGCGGCGGTGACGGTCGCGAACGCGGCCGCGCGCTCGAGCGCGAGCGCGAAGTCACCGGCGAAGACGCCGCGCAGGATCGTCTCGGAGAGCGACCGCAGCTCCTCGGGGGTCGCGGGTGCGGGCACGCCCGCCACGACCGGCGCGGCCGTCGGCAGCGCATCCGCCCCCTGCTGGTAGAGCAGCGCCGCCTCGACGGCGCGCTGCGTCACGAGCGCGTGCAGCAGGTTCACGCGCCACAGCGCCCCGGGCAGCGAGTGCGGGCGCGCGTGCGACCACAGCTCGGCGACGGTGTCGATGCCGTCGTCGCTCGCGACCCGCAGGATGCGCTCGACCACCTCGGGGTCGGCGCCGGAGCGGACCCGGGCGAGCAGCGCCTGCGCCGTGTCGCTCGCGAGCTGCAGGCGCACCGCGGGGTCGACGTCGCCCTCGATCCGCGAGAACCAGTCGTTCGAGAATCGGGTGGGGCGCTTGTAGTGCTCAGGCATCCCCACCATCATCCCGGATGCGCGCCCGCAGCGCCTGCGCGCGTCAGCGCGTGAAGTCCCAGGCGCCGCCCTGGTCGGTCGTGATGCGCACGTGGTCGACGCCGAGGCTGCCGGGGATGTGGAAGATGCCGACGCCGCCGGTGAACGACGCCTCGCGACCGCTGCCGAACAGGTCGTTCTCGGCGTAGAACGAGCTCGCGGTGCTGAGCCCGTACTCGTCGCCGGTCGCGTCGTCGACGATGTAGACGTGGTAGGCGTGGTAGAAGTCGGGCTCGTCGCCGTCGAGCATCTCGGCGTCGATGAGCACCTCGACGAGCTGGAAGCCGGGCTCGGCGGCCTGGCCGTTCGAGTCGGCCTCGATGACGCGGCTGTCGGTGACCTCGAAGCTCCAGACCGACCCGTCCTGGCCCTCGGCGGTGATCTCGTACGGACCCTCGGTGGCGGCGGCGGTCTCGCTCGGCTCAGCGACCTCGGACTCGGTGGGCTCGGGTGCCGTGGTCTCGGTCGTGGCGACCGGTGCCGCAGGCGGCGCGGGCGGCGAGAACACGCAGCCGGCGGTGAGGGTGACGACGGCCGCGCCGACGAGCAGCGCGGTGGCGGGGCGACGGAATGCGATGGTCATGATGCTCCTCGTGCAGTTGTGCCTCAAGCGTAGGGTTTTCACCTTGGCGGAGGCCGACGAATCGCGGGTCGCGGGTCAGGCGTCGGCGACGATCGCCCTCGGCAGCTTCGGGGCGAGCCGGTGCCACAGCTCGATGAGGGCGCTGCCGGCGAGCCCGATGCCGACGGCCGCGAGCAGCAGCTGCGGCTCGGGCAGCTGGAACTGGAAGAAGTCGCGCACGATCGGCACGAGCACCGCGACCACGAGCGCCGCGACCATGAGCGCCACGATGAGCGCCCGCGTCGCCGTGAACGGCCGGCAGGCGATGCCGAGCACCCACAGGCCGCAGACCGTGAGCGTGAAGACGGCGGCCGTCTGCACCTGCCGCTCGTCGGCATCCGCCCCGCGCCCCAGCAGCGTGACGGCGAGCACCGCGAGCGCCACCGTGACGCCCGAGGGGATCGTGAAGCGCAGGCTGCGGCCGAGGAAGCCGGGCACGTAGCGGGTCGCGGCGGGCATGAGCGCGAGGAAGAAGGCGGGGATGCCGATCGTGAGCCCGTCGGTCGCCGAGAGCTGGCGCGGCAGGAAGGGGTACTGCACGAGGAGCGCGCCGAACAGCAGCGCGAGCGTGAACGCGTAGGTCGTCTTCGTCAGGAAGATGCGCGAGACGCGCTCGATGTTGGCGATCACCTGCCGACCCTCGGCGACCACTTGCGGCAGGTGCGAGAAGCGCCCGTCGAGCAGCACGAGCCGCGCGACCGCCTTCGTCGCGGGCGCTCCCTCCCCCATCGCGATGCCGAGGTCGGCGGTCTTGAGCGCGAGCGCGTCGTTGACGCCGTCGCCGGTCATCGCGACGGTGCGGCCCATCGCCTGCAGTGCCTCCACGATGCCGCGCTTCTGGCCCGGCGTGACGCGCGCGAGCACGTGGTGGTCGGCGAGCACGGCCTCGAGCGCCTCGATCTCGGTGGGGAGGTGGCGCGCGTCGTACGCGTCGCCCTCGAGCGGGATGCCGACCTGCCGCGCGACCGCGCCCACCGTGCGCGGGTGGTCGCCGGAGAGCACGCGCACCTCGACGCCCTGCGCGCGGAAGTAGTCGAGCGTGGCGGACGCGTCGTCCCGCACGTGCTCACCGAACGCGAGCACCGCGACGGGCGCGAGCGGCGGCAGCTCGTGCCGCTCGGCCTGGGCGTGGTCGATCGGATGCGCGGCGTGCGCGAGCACGAGCGCGCGGCGGCCGGCGGCGGCGATCTCGAGCGCGCGCTCGACGATGGGGGCGTGCTCGGGCGCCTCGCCGAGCACCGACTCGGGGGCGCCGAGCACCCACGTGCCGCGCGCGTCGCCGTCCTGGAACGCGACGGCGCTCATCCGGCGCGCGGAGGAGAACCCGACGACGCAGCTGGGCGCGAGCGGCGGCGCCGCGAGCGCCGGCCGGATCGCCCGCGCGGTGGGGTTCGCGTCCTCGTCGTGCCCGAACCAGGCGAGCGCGGCCGGCCACGCGGGCGAGCCGGGGGCGCTCGCGACGGCTCGCAGCGCATCCGCCGGCACCGGCGCCGCGCACACGCCGTCGGCGACGGGCGTGACGTCGAGCAGCTCGACGTCGCCCTCGGTGAGCGTGCCGGTCTTGTCGAGGCAGATGACGTCGACGCGCGCGAGCCCCTCGACCGCGGCGAGCTCCTGCACGAGCACCTGGTTGCGGGCGAGCTTGACGGCGGCGACCGCGAACGCGATCGAGGTCATGAGGATGAGCCCCTGCGGCACCGACGCCGAGATCGCGGCGGTCGAGAGCACGACGGCGTCCTGCCAGGCGCCGCTCGCGATCGCCGCCGCCCAGCCGCCGCGCGCCTGCATCTGGCCGTTGAGCACGATCGCGATGAGCGGCACGAGCGCGATCGAGATCCACGCGACGACGCGGTTGAGGGCGGCGCGCAGCTCGGAGTGCACGAGCGAGAAGCGGCGCGCCTCGGCGGTGAGCCGGGCGGCGAAGGAGTCGCCGCCGACGCTCGTGAGCTGCACCGCGGCCGAGCCTGCCGAGACGGCGGAGCCCGAGAGCACGCCGTCGCCGACGTGCTTGAGCTGCGGCTCCGACTCCCCCGTGAGCAGCGACTCGTCGAGGTCGACGCCCTCCGTCGCGACGACGACGCCGTCGGCCGGCACCTGGTCGCCGCGGCGCAGCAGCAGGATGTCGTCCTGCACGAGCTGCTCCATGGCGACGTCGTGCCGCTCCCCGTCGCGCAGCACCGTCGACCGCTGGACGTGCAGCAGCGCCAGGCTGTCGAGCTTGCGCTTGGCGCTGTGCTCCTGGACGACCCCGATGACGACGTTCGCGATCGCCGCGAACGAGAAGAGCGCGTCCTGCCAGCGGCCGAGCACGAGCAGCACGACCGTGCACACCGCGATCACGAGGTTGAAGAGCGTGAAGAGGTTGACGCGCAGGATCGAGAGCAGGGAGCGGCTGGATGCGTTCGGCAGCCGGTTCGCGCGGCCATCGGCGACGCGTGCGGCGACCTCCGCGGCGGTGAGACCGACGGCGGGGTCGGTCGTCGAGAGGATCCGCTGCGTCTCGAGGTGGCCCGCGGTGGGCGCGCGGGCGGCGTCGGGCTGCGTGCGAGCGGGCGTCTGGGCGGTCATGCGGCTTCCTGGCAGGTGGCGGATGCGTCGAGCGCGGCAGCGCGATCGCGCCGTGTCCGTGCATCACTCTGGCCCCTCACGACGGCCGACGGTAGGGAGGATCGCCCGAATCATCCTGGCGGCTGACCCCCGGCCGGGTCGGCGCTCGGTGCCGATCCGTCGAGCGCCCCGACTACCCTGGATCCGCGGGCCTGTAGCTCAGTCGGTAGAGCGTCGGACTTTTAATCCGCTGGTCGTGGGTTCGAGCCCCACCGGGCCCACCGCATCCGCTCTCGGCTCGATCGAGCTCGCGCTGGGCGCCGCCGTGGGATCGCCACCAGCTCCCGGGCCAGCCCACGGCGACGGGTGTCGAGCTGTCGCTCCCGTGTCGCGTCATCCGAGCGACCAGCCGCCACTCGTGGCTCAGCCCAGGCGGCGCGCCGCGCGGTCGATCGCCGTCGCGAGCGCGGCGCCCGGCCGCTCGACGACCTTGCCGTGCCCCGGCGCCAGCCGAGCCGGATCGAGCGCGAGGATCGTGCGGGCGGAGGCGAGCGCCGTCGGCCGGTGCCAGGTCGCCGTGCCGGGCAGCGGGAACCGCCAGTAGGTCTCGGCCGTCGTGGCGAGCGCCCCGACGCTCGAGACGGCGTCGCCCGCGTAGAGCGTGCCGTCGCGCGGGTCGAGGAGCGCGATGTGGCCAGGCGTGTGCCCGGGGGTCGCGATCACCTCGAGCGAGCCGATCCGGTCGCCACCGGTCACCGTGCGGGTGGGCCTCGTCCGCGCGCCGGAGAGCGAGCCGCGCGGCTTGACCTGCGGCTCGTCGGGATCGAGCGAGAGGTCGCGCGCCATCAGCCGCGCGTCGCGAGCGGATGCGATCACCTCGGCATGCGGTGCGCGCGCGGCCAGCCCGTCGAGCCCGCCGATGTGGTCGGCATGCGCGTGCGTGAGCACGATCCGCACGATCTGGTCGCCGAGGGCGCTCGCGGCGGCGAGCAGCCGGCGATCGCTGCCCGGCACCATCGTGTCGACGAGGGTGAGCCCGTCGTCCTCCTCGACGAGGTACGCGTTGATGAAGCCGAACCGTCGCACCTGATGCACCGTCATGCGCGGCACGCTACTCCGTCCGGTGCCGGGCCACCGTCCAGCGGCAGCGCCCCGCCCGAGAGGCAGCCGCGCGCGGCTCCCTCTCGGGCCGGCGGCTCCCCCTCGGGCGCACTCAGTCGCCCTTCACGTTCACGAGCTGGCGCAGCGTGTGCCGGATGCGCACGAGGTCGGCCGCGTCGGCCATCACCTCGTCGATCGGCTTGTACGCCTGCGGGATCTCGTCGATGAACGCGTCGGTGTCGCGGTACTCGATGCCGACCATCGCCTCGCGCAGCTCGTCGCGCGAGAAGGTGCGGCGAGCGGCGTTCCGCGAGAGCCTGCGCCCCGCGCCGTGCGGCGCGGAGTTGAGCGACAGCGGGTTGCCGAGCCCCTCCACGACGTACGAGGCGGTGCCCATCGAGCCGGGGATGAGCCCCGGCCGACCGGCGTCGGCCTGGATGGCGCCCTTGCGCGACACCCACACGCGCTTCCCGAAGTGCGTCTCCGACTCCGTGAAGTTGTGGTGGCAGTTGATCCGCTCGAGCTCCTCGATCGGCGCCCCGACGAAGCGTCCGAGCTGGTCGGCGACGCGGTCCATCATCTCCTCGCGGTTGAGCAGCGCGAACCGCTGCGCCCAGCGCAGCTCGGCGATGTAGCGGTCGAACTCGCGCGTCCCCTCCACGAGGTACGCGAGGTCCGGGTCGGCGAGCTCGATCCACGACTGCTTCGCGAAGCGCTGCGCGACCCCGATGTGGTGCTGCGCGATCTTGTTGCCCACCCCGCGGGAGCCGGAGTGCAGGAACATCCACACGGCATCCGTCTCGTCCACCGAGACCTCGATGAAGTGGTTGCCGCTGCCGAGCGACCCCACCTGCAGCCGCCAGTGCTTCGCGTAGCGCTCCGGGTCGAAGCCGCTGCGCTCGGCGAGCTGCTCGAGCTCGGCGACGCGCGGCTCGGCCGTCGGCCGCACCGAGCGGTTGTCGCGGCCGGCCGACAGCGGGATGCTGCGCTCGATCTGCTCGCGCAGCTCGGACAGCTCGCGACCGACGAGGTCGCCGCGGTGCAGCTGGGTGCGCACGGCGATCATGCCGCAGCCGATGTCGACGCCGACCGCTGCCGGCATGATCGCGCCGAGCGTCGGGATGACCGAGCCGACGGTCGCGCCGCGGCCGAGGTGGGCATCCGGCATGAGCGCCAGGTGCGGGTGGATGAACGGCATGCGCGACGCGGTGCGGGCCTGCTCGAGGGTGGAGTCCTCGAGGATGCTCGCCCACGACAGCAGCCGCTTGGAGAGGGTCTCCATGGTGCCTTCCTTCGGTGGGTGCGCTGGAGCGCGCGATGGGAGCTGCCACAGGATGCGGGCAGTCCCCCTCGCCGTGGAAGGGGCGTCCCGGACCCTGTCGGTCACGGGACGCGCGGAGCTGGAGGGCTACGCGGCCGGCGCCGGAGAGCATGGCTGATCGAGGTTCGGGGAGACCCGGACCTCTGCTCGTTCGCGCTGCGCGCTCACGATCGCCACCTCTCGACGTGCCTGCCGTGCGGGGTGCACAGCCTTGCGAAAGTACGGCATGGACGTCGCCCCGTCAACGGGCAGCGTGGGCGGATGCGCGCGTCTACCCTGGCGCCGGGAGGCAGGCGATGGCGGAGAAGGTCGATCTGAAGCGGCTCGACGCGTACCGGGCGAAGGCGGGCGAGCTCCGGATCGTCGACGTGCCCGAGCTGCAGTACCTCATGCTCGACGGGCGCGGCGATCCGAACGGACCGGCGCTCGCGTCGGCGCTCGAGGCCCTCTACCCGGTGGCGTACGCGCTGAAGCTCGCGAGCAGGCGGGAGCTCGACCGCGACTACGCCGTCATGCCGCTCGAAGGGCTCTGGTGGGCCGACGACATGGAGGCGTTCACCGTCGCCCGAGACAAGACGACCTGGCGGTGGACGCTCCTCATGCTCGTTCCCGACTGGCTCGACCGGGCCGCGTTCGAGGCGGCGGTCGCCGCCGTCGCCGCGAAGCGTGCGCCCGCGCGGCTCCACGACATCCGCCTCGAGGGGCTCGCGGAGGGACGCTGCGTGCAGACGCTGCACGTCGGCGCCTTCGACGACGAGGGCCCCGTGCTCGATCGGATGCACCACGAGTTCATCCCGGAGCACGGCCTGCGGATGACCGGCCGCCACCACGAGATCTACCTGAGCGACGCGCGCCGCGTCGAACCCGCGAAGCGGCGCACGATCCTGCGCCAGCCGGTCGAGGCCGGGCCGGACTGAGCCCCTCAGTCGCGCTGCAGCAGCTCCCGCACCTCGCGGCGCAGCACCTTGCCGACCGGTGAGAGCGGCAGTGCGTCGACGATGCGGATGCGTCGGGGCGCCTTGTAGGCCGCGAGCAGCTCCCGCACGTGGCGGCGCAGCTCGTCCTCGCTCGGCGCCTCGCCCTCGACCGCGACGACGGCGGCCATGACGTCCTCGCTGCCGACCTTGCCGGGCAGGCCGACGACGGCCGCCTCGGCGACCTGCGGATGCGACCGCAGCGCATCCTCGACCTCCGACGGGTAGACGTTGAAGCCGCCGGTGATGATGAGGTCCTTGATGCGGTCGACGATCGTGACGAACCCGTCGTCCGAGCGCTCGACGATGTCGCCGGTGCGCAGCCAGCCGTCGGCGAGCAGCACCCGGCCGGTCTCCTCCGGCTGCTGCCAGTAGCCCGCGAACACCTGCGGTCCGCGGATGAGCAGCTCCCCCGCCTCGCCCGGCTGCCGGTCGACGGCGGGGTCGTCCGGGTCGACGACACGGATCTCGGTGGACGGGAACGGCAGCCCGACCGAGCCAGGCCGGCGCGTCTCGGCGAGCGGGTTGCCGAGCGCGATCGGCGACGTCTCCGTCATGCCGTAGCCCTCGACGAGCACGCCGCCCGTCAGCCGCTCCCAGCGGTCCACGAGGTCGGCAGGCAGCGGCATCGCGCCCGAGATCGCGAAGCGGATCGACGTCAGGTCGACGCCGCGCTCCTCCGACGCGTCCGCGAGCCGCGCGTAGATCGGCGGCACCCCGGGCAGGAAGGTCGCGGGGCGGCGCTCCATCGCCTCGAGCACCTGGTCGACGTCGAAGCGCGGGAAGAGCACGACGCATGCCCCGAGCCGCACCGACATCAGCAGGCACAGCAGCATCCCGTAGGCGTGGAAGAGCGGCAGGATGCCGTAGAACACCTCCTGGCCGTCGACGAGGTCGGGCACCCACGCGCGGCTCTGCGTCACGTTCGCGACGAGGTTGCGGTGCGTGAGCATCGCGGCCTTGGGCGATCCGGTCGTGCCGCCCGTGTACTGCAGGAGCGCGACGTCGGTGGGGGCCGCGACGTGGCGCTCCGGTGTCGCGCCACGGCGGCGCGGCCGCACGGCGTCGTCCCACGAGCGGCCGGTCGCGGGTCGGGTCGTCATCGCGGCGCGCGTCTCGCGCGCCCTCCTGATCGGCAGCCGCAGGGCGATCCGCTTGGGCAGCGGCAGCGCGCGGCTCATGTCGACGGTGAGCAGCGTGAGCTCGTGCGGCAGGCGCAGCGCGGCGACCTTGTCGGCGCTCTTGTCCCAGACGACGGCGACCCGCGCGCCGTGGTCGGCGAACGCGCGCTGCAGCTCGTCGGGCGTCGACAGCGGGTTCTGCTCGACGACGATGCCGCCAAGCTCGAGCACGGCGTAGAACGCGACGACCGCCTGCGGGCACGACGGCATGATGAGCGCGACGCGGTCGCCGGCCCGCACGCCGGCCGCCGCGAGCGCCGCGGCGGCCGCATCGACCTCGTCGCCGAGCTGCGCGTACGTCGTCGTCGCGCCGTACCAGTCGAGCGCGGGGCGCTGCGGATGCGTGCGGATCGCGTCGTGCAGCACGGTCGTGAGCGAGACGTCCGGCACCTCGACGCGGCCGGGCACGCCGGGCGCGTAGCCTGCCGGCGCGCTCGCGTCGTCCGGTCGCTGCGTGCCCATCTCTGCCTCCTCGCGCGATGCACAGCCGCAGCGCGACGTGCCCCACCGATTCTCGTCCTGCGCCGCCCCGCGGGCCAAACCGGCGGGCGCGGCGGGTCGCGTCCCGAGCGCCCGGCCCGGAGCCTCGTGCGCTAGAAGCCCACCGGCTCGATGCCCCAGTGCCCGCGCCACGACTCGCCGGGCTCGAGCCAGACGAGGCCCTGCCCGGTGTTCAGCGCGTTCGCGGGCGCGCTCATCGGCTCGACCGCGACCGCGTGCTTCGGGCCGCCGGCGCCCGGGAAGTCGCTCGGGGTGAACACCACGGCGTAGGGGAACGACGAGTCCTGCCACAGCTCCGCGCCGCGACCGGTCTCGTCGAGCAGCGTCGACGTCGCGACGCCGCCGACGAACTCGAGCCCGCCGTAGTTGTGGTCGATGTCGAGCTCGGTCAGGCGGCGGCCCGCGCGCAGGTCGGGTGCCGACGCATCCATCGCATCGACGAGCGTCTCCTCGGTAGGGATGAGGTCGACGGCGTTGAACACGCGCGCGGCCGGCACGGTGAGCGTGAGCCGCTCCGAGGGCGTGTCGCCGACGGCGAGGTACGGATGCGCGCCGCACGCCCAGGGAGCGCGCTCGCCCCCGACGTTCGTGGCGTCGTGGGTGACCTGCAGGCCGTCGTCGGTGAGCTCGTAGGCGACGGTCGTGTCGATGAGGAAGGGCCAGCCGGTCTGGGGATGGATCGTCGCCTGCAGCACGACGCGCGACTCGGTGTGCTCGAGCACCCGGTAGGGCGCGAAGCGCAGCAGGCCGTGGCTCGCGTTGCCCAGGTCGCGCTCGGTGATGGCGAGCCGCTGGGTGGCGCCGTCGTGCTGCCAGTCGCCGCCCGCGACCCGACCGCCCCACGGCGCGAGCACGATGCCCTGGCCCTTCGCGGGCCGGCCATGCTCGGGGAACGGCTCGACCAGGTCGACGCCGTCGTGGACCAGCTCGCGCAGCGTCGCCGCGACCTCGGTGACGGTCGCGCGCAGGAGCTTGCCGTCGACCGTGCGCGTGATGGTGAACTGCTGTCCTGTGGGCGGCCGCATGCCGCGAGCATACCCAGCGGCCGTGCGGCGCGCGCCGACGGCTCTCGTGGCGGCAGCCCGCAAGAGGGGCGTTCACTCGGGCGATCCGGAGCCCTATGCTTCGGGCCATGCGCGGTCCGATCGAGGCGGCGGTGGCAGACGTCCTCAACGAGCACGACGTCGATCGTGCCCGCGCGCTGCTCGCGGAAGCGCTCATGCGCGCGACCGACACCGAGATGGCGACCCGCGTCACCGTGCGGCGCGGCCGCCCCGACGCCGTGCTGCGCATCCACGGCCACGGCTTCCGGCCCGCGACCGAGCAGCTGCCGAGCGCTGCCGAGGTGCGCAACCACCCGCTGTACCGCTACCGGGCCGAGACCGGTGACCTGCGGCCGCTGCGGCTCGAGGACGCCGCGCGCGCCGGCTGGAGGCCGGATGCGGCGACGCGGCAGATCTTCGAGGCGCTGCACATCACCGAGCATCAGATGGACCTCGTCGTGCCGACCGGCGAGGACTACGAGGGCTGGACCCTGCTCGCGCCGGGGCGGATCGGCCCGGCGCAGCTGCGCCACCTCGCGGAGCGCGCGAGCCTGCTGCGGGGCCTCGACCGCCACGTCGAGCTGCTCGCCGCGGTCCGGGCGCGAGCGTGGCGTGAGCAGGACGCGGGCGAGATGAGCCTCACGCCCCGGGAGCTGACCGTGCTGCACCTCATCTATGCAGGTCGCACCGCAGCGTCGATCGGCGCGCAGCTCGGGGTCTCGCACCGCACCGTGCACAAGCACCAGGAGCACCTGTACCGCAAGCTCGGCGCGTGCGACCGGCTGGGCGCCGTGCTCGCGGCGCAGCGGACGGGCCTCCTCCCCGCGCCGCTCGGGCAGGAGGCCGCGTCCGCCGATGCAGGCAGCCGGGCGCCGGGTCAGCCGGCGGCGCAGACCGCGACGGCCGCGAGCAGGTCGACCGTCAGCGTGCCGAACTGCGCCTCGTCGAGGTAGCTGAACGGCCGCACGTCCTTGCCCTGGTACGCGGCGCCGCTGCCCACCGTCGCTCGCGAGTGGATGAGCGGCTCCTGCGTCATGCCGTTGTCGGCCATGAAGTCGGCGACGACCTCGTCGGCCACGTAGCCGCACTGCTCCTGCAGGTCGGGCGGGATGACGAACATCGCGCCGAGGTCGCTGAGGGGCACCCATGCGGTCCCGCCTCGGAGGTGGTGCTGATAGGCGGCGTCGGCCCACTGGTCGCGGTAGCAGTGGTGGGCCGAGGCCGCGCTGGCCCCCACCATGGTCATGGCGACGGCGAGCGC
Organism: uncultured Actinomycetota bacterium; assembly: GCA_963803465.1. GTDB lineage: Bacteria > Actinomycetota > Actinomycetes > Actinomycetales > Microbacteriaceae > Agrococcus. Next base: position 400,070 of record CAWDMS010000002.1, on the reverse strand, counting down.
GACCGCCGCCGTGGCGCGAGGGGCGAGTCCCTGGATGGTCATGGAGTCCTCCTGGATGTCCTCCGGGGACTCCGTCGTCCCCGGCCACCTCGAGTCTCCCGAGCCGCGCCCCGTCGCGGAATGCGCAGTGGTGCGTATGCGCGGTGCCCGGCCGTGGACCGCCGTGCCCCCGCTGGGGTTCGAACCCAGACTGGGCGGAGTTTAAGTCCGCTGCCTCTGCCGGTTGGGCTACGGGGGCGGGGCGCGTCGACCCTGGCACCACCGTAGAGCCAGCCCGCGGAGAAGACGGCAACCTGGAGAAGCGCCTGTAGATCGGGGTACACGTTCGGGGTACGCTCCGGCCAGTGAGCCGACGCGGGCCGCGTCCGGCCATCCGAGACGAGGAGACCGACATGCGAGCACGTGCGGGCGCAGCAGGCGCCATCGCGGCAGCGCTGCTGCTGACCGGATGCGGTGGCGGAGCCGCCGGCGAAGAGGCCGACTTCGGTGCAGACCCCACGGGGACGCTGAGCGGCTGGGGCTTCGAGAACACCGACGACGTCGGCCAGGCGCGGCTCGACCACGCCGCGGCCCAGCTCGAGGGGGTCGAGATCACGCTCGACCAGACCGCCTTCGACGCCCAGAAGTTCACCACCCTCGCGGCGTCGGGCTCGGTGCCCGACGTCGTGCAGATCGACCGCCAGTTCGTCGCCACCTACGCCGCCCAGGGCCTGCTCATGCCGCTCGACGCGTGCTTCGCCGCGAACGAGGTCGACCCGCAGCAGCGCTGGTACCCGCAGGTCGTGCAGGACGTGACGTGGGACGACCAGGTGTGGGCGGTGCCGCAGTTCTACCAGCCGCCGCTCATCCTGACGAACGCCCGCGTGATGGCGGATGCGGGCGTCGAGGCCTCGGACCTCGACCCGAGCGACCCGGTCGCCATGATCGACGCGGCCGAGGCGATGACCGCCACCGAGGGCGGCTCGATCTCGCGCGTGGGCTTCGACCCGCAGGGCGTCTCGAAGGCGCCGACGTGGATGCTGTCGTTCGGCGGCGGCATCGTCGACGAGACGGGTGCCCCGACGCTCGACCGCGCGGAGAACGTCGAGGCGGCGCAGTTCCTGCAGCAGCTCTACGACGCCCAGGGCGGCTTCGCCGAGGTCTCGAGCCTCGTCGACTCGTTCGACCTCTTCGGCGACGGCAACCCGTACGTGACCGACCAGGTGGGCGCGGCCGTGTTCGACCAGTGGTACGTGAACGTGCTCACGCCGTACGCGGAGCAGGTCGAGATCGGTGCGACGCCGCTGCGGAACCAGGAGGGCGATCCGTTCACGGCAGCCGGCGGCTCGTCGTTCGTGATCCCCGCGGGCGCCGCGAACCCGTCGGCGGCCTGCGCGTGGGCGCTCGCGCTCACGACGCCGGAGGCATGGCAGGCGGCCGCCGAGGCGCGTGCGACGACCACCGAGGCGGAGCCGGAGCGGCTCGGCATCAACGCCGGCCTCTTCACGGGCTCGCCGGAGAGCGACACGGCGATCCGTGAGGGCTTCGCATCGGCCGAGGGCTACCCCGGGTTCCAGGAGGCGATCGACGCGTACTACGACGTCGCCGCCGAGGGCACGTCGCTCGGCGGCTCCCCCGCCGGCCAGCAGATCCAGACGGAGCTGCAGAACGCCATGCAGTCGATCCTGCTCGGCGACAGCTCGGCGGAGGACGCGCTCGCGGCCGCGCAGGAGGCGGCGCAGCGCGCGTACGACCAGGTGGCGGTCGAGTAGCCGATCGACGGAGCGTCGAGGGCGGGAGCGGCGATGCCGCTCCCGCCCTCACTGCGTGATCGCCTCGGGATCCGGCCCTACCCCTTGCGCCCGGAGGTCGCGAGGCCCTCGATGAACGAGCGCTGCCCGAAGGCGAAGAGGATGAGCATCGGCAGCGTGACGATGAGGGCCGCCACCATGACGAACTGGTAGTCGCCGTGCCCGCCGGTGGACGGGTCGTACTTCGTCATGGCGCTCGCGATGCCGAGCGGCACCGTGTAGCCCTCGGCGGATCCGACGTTCAGGTAGATGAGCGCGCCCTGCAGGTTGTTCCAGCTCGCCTGGAACTCGAACAGGAACACGATCACGAACGACGGGATCGACAGCGGGAAGGCGATGCGCCAGAACTGGCCCCACGCGTGCAGCCCGTCGATGCGTGCCGCCTCGAACAGCTCCTTGGGCAGCCCGAGGAAGAACTGCCGCTGCAGGAAGATGTAGAACGCCGAGCCGAAGAGGTTCGCGCCCCACAGCGGCACGTGCGTGCCCACCAGGCCGAGCTGGTTCCAGATGAGGAACTGCGGCACGAGCGTGACCGCGCCCGGCAGCATCATCGTCGCGAGCACGACCCCGAACAGCACCTTCCTGCCAGGGAAGCGGAAGTAGGCGAACCCGAAGGCCACGAGCGAGCTCGAGATCGTCACGAGGCCCGCGGCGAGGATCGCGATGAGCAGGCTGTTGCCGAGCCAGCTGAGCAGCGGCAGCTCGTCGAAGACCTGCACGTAGTTCTCGGGCGCCCACGTCTGCGGGATGAGGCGGTTGTCGAACACCTCGCCGCGCGGCTTGAGGCTCGCGGCGAGCAGCCACGCGAACGGGTAGAGGAAGAGCGCGCTGCACGCGAGCAGCAGCACCCAGCGCACGACCTCGCCGACGCGCTGCAGCGGCGACAGCGGTGCGCCGCGCGGCCGTCGCCGCTGGGGGCGGCCGCGTCGGCCGCCGCCGCTGCCCCCGCTGCCGCTCGACGACTGCTCGGTCTCGACGCGGTCGTGCTCCCGCTCCGCCCCGAGGGCGTACGCCTCCTGCACGGGACCGGCCTGGATGGGCGTGCTCACTTGGCGTCCTCGCTCTCGTAGTAGACGAACCGGTTGCCCACGCGCATCTGGATGAGCGAGATCACCAGGATGATGAGGAACAGCAGCCAGGCCATCGCGGCGGCGAACCCGAAGTTGAACTGCCGGAACGCCTGGTCGAACAGGTAGATCGCGTAGAACAGGGACGCATCCGAGGTCCCCGCGCCGGTCTGCCGGTGGAAGAGCAGGAACGCCTGGTCGAAGATCTGGAACGCGGCGATCGTCAGCACCAGCACGTTGAAGAACACCGCCGGCGAGATCATCGGCAGCGTCACGTTCCAGAAGCGCCGCCCGGCGCCGGCGCCGTCGAGCGACGCCGCCTCGTAGAGGTCGCGCGGCACGTTCTGCAGCGCGGCGAGGAAGATCACCATCGTCCCCGCGACGCCCCACAGCGTCATGAGCACGATCGACGGCTTGACCCACGCGGGGTCGAGCAGCCACTGCGGCCCCTGGATGCCGATCGCCGCGAGCCCGCGGTTGATGGCGCCCTGGCTGCCGTTCAGCAGCAGCAGGAAGACGGATGCGGTGGCGACGACGGGCGTCATCTTCGGCAGGTAGAAGACGGTGCGGAAGAAGCCCGCCCCGCGCTTCGCGCTGTTGAGGAGCAGCGCGAGCCCGAGCGCGAGCAGCACCTCGAGCGGCACCGCGAGCACCGCGTAGTAGAGCGTGTTCGCGAGCGCCGTGACGATCTTCGGGTCCTCGATGAGCGCCTGGTAGTTGGCGAGGCCGATCGGCCGGGCCGTGTCGGTCGCGAGCTGGTAGCGGCTGAACGAGATCACGAGGCTGTAGACCATCGCGCCGAGGGTGAAGACGAGGAAGCCGACGATCCATGGCGAGATGAACAGCAGGCCCGTGAGCGCCTCGCGGCGCTGCATCTTCGTCATCGGCGCCCTCGGCGGCTTCGCCGCGCGCCTCCCCCGCCCCTTCGGTGGCTCCGCGGGCGGGTCGGCGGCGCCGGTGGCGCCGGGAGCTGCGGTCGTCGTCGACACGGTGCCTCCTGCGGGTCGGGCGACCCGGTGGGGTCGCACCTCACTGTGTACCCCACTTCTCCGAGAAGCGCATCAGCACTTCTCGGAGCACGATCAGCCGCGCTCGAGCACCGCCAGGAAGCGCGCCGGCAGCACGACGTTCGACGGCGCACCGCGGAACATCGGCGCCACCTGCTCGGGGGTGTGGCCGGCGATGCCGCAGCCGATCTCGGTCACGAGCAGCTCGAGCTCCGGGTGCTCGGCCGCGAAGGCGAGGAACGTCGCGACCTCGTCGGCGATGACCGCGAGGCCGCTCATGGTGTCGATCGCGTAGGACTGGCCGTGCAGCCCGTGCCCCTCGCCCCAGACGGCGCCGAAGCGCTCGTGGGCGGTGCGTGCGGCACCCCCGCCGTGGTGGCCGGACGCGTTGGAGCCGAAGACGAACACCTGGTGCGGTTCGAGCGATTCGATGAGCATGCCGCGAGGATACGCCGGACTACGCTGACGCCATGACGGTCCACGAGCGCGCCACGATCATCCCGCTGCCCGGGCACGCCCCGCACCTGCCGAAGTCGGTGCTCGTCATGCCGAACGTCGTGATCGCCGGCGCCGTCTCGCTCGGCGAGCGGGTGGGGATCTGGCCGGGCGCGAGCCTGCGCGCCGAGGAGGAGCCGATCACGATCGGCGACGACAGCAACGTGCAGGACTCCTGCTCGCTGCACGTCGACCGCGGCTCGCCGCTCACGATCGGGTCGCGCGTCTCGATCGGCCACAACGCCGTCGTGCACGGCTGCACCGTCGAGGACGACGTGCTCATCGGCATGCACGCGACCGTCATGAACGGCGCCGTCATCGGCACCGGCTCGATCATCGCGGCCGGCGCGCTCGTCACCGAGGGCACCGTCATCCCGGAGCACTCGCTGGTCGCGGGCGTGCCGGGCAAGGTGCGCCGCGAGACGACGGAGGACGAGCGGCGCGGCATCGAGCGCAACGCGCAGGTCTACAGCACGCGCATCCAGCTGTACGTCGACGCGATCCACACACGCTGAGGCGTCGACCGACGGTGGCGGTGCCACCGGCCGGATGCGTAGGCTCGGCCGCATCGGAGGGAGCGACATGGCGATCACCCGCACGGGCACCGTCACCCGGCACGGCGAGGCTGCGGAGCTGACGCTCGAGCGGAAGGTCGCGGCCGACGCGATCGCGGTCTGGCCGTTCCTGACCGAGTCGCGCGAGCTCGGCATGTGGTTCGGCACCTACGTCGGCGACCCGGACTCGGGCGAGGTGGTCGTGAGCCTCACCGCCGAGGACGGCGAGGCGACGAGCGCGGTCGAGATCCTCGACTGCCAGGCGCCCGAGCACCTCGCCGTGCTCACCTCCGACGAGGCGGGCACCTGGAGCCTCGAGGTCGAGCTCGTCGACGGCGGCCACGAGCCGGGGTCGGGCACCACCATCCGCTTCACCCACCACGACGTCGCCGTGGCCGGCCTGCCCGATGTCGGCGCCGGCTGGGAGTGGTACCTCGACCGGCTGGTGGCCGCCATCACCGGGCAGCCGATGCCCGACTGGAACGACTACTACCCGGCGCTGCGCGACGCCTACCTCCGCTGACCGAGCAGCTGCGCGCAGCGACGCCGACGGGACCCCTCCCACCAGGCGGGACCCGGTGCACCGGGTCCCGGACGGCGGAAGGGGTCCCGGAGGGCACCTGACGGGTCAGCGCGAGCGGACCGCCTTCTCCGCCATCTGCACGACGTTGTCGAGCAGCATCACGCGCGTCATCGGGCCGACGCCGCCCGGCACGGGCGAGACCCACGCCGCGACCTCGCGCACGCCGGGGTCGACGTCGCCGAGCAGCTTCACCCTGCCGGTCTCGGCCGAGAGGCCGCGGGTGATGCCGACGTCGAGCACCGCCGCGCCGGGCTTCACCCAGTCGGCCTTGATGAGCCCCGGCACGCCCACGGCCGCCACGACGATGTCGGCCTCGCGCACCTGCGCGGCGAGGTCCGGCGTGCGCGAGTGGCAGAGCGTCACGGTCGCGTCGATGCCCTTGCGGGTGAGCAGCAGGCCGAGCGGCCGACCGACCGTCAGGCCGCGGCCGACGACCGCCACCGTGCTGCCGGCGATCTCGATGTCGTGGTGCCGCAGCATCCGCACGATGCCCGCCGGCGTGCACGGCAGCGGCGAGTCGATCGGGCCGTCGACGCCGAGCACGAGCCTGCCGAGGTTCACCGGGTGGAGGCCGTCGGCATCCTTCGCCGGATCCATCAGCTCGAGCATCGCGTGCTCGTCGTGGCCCGGCGGCAGCGGCAGCTGGATGATGTAGCCGGTCACCTCGCGCGCCTCGTTGAGGTCGCGGATGGCGGCGCGCACGTCGGCGCTCGAGGCGCCGTGGGGCAGGTCGACGCGGATCGACGTGATCCCCACCTCCGCGCAGTCGCGGTGCTTGCCCTTGACGTACGACTGGCTCGCCGGGTCGTCGCCGATGAGCAGCGTGCCGAGCCCGGGCGTGACGCCCTTCGCGGCGAGCGCCGACACCCGGTCGCGGAGCTCGGCCTTGATGGCCGCCGCGGTGGCGTTGCCGTCGAGGATCTGCGCCGTCATCGGTCGACGCTCGAGCCGAGCTCGTGCACCGCCTCGGGCTGGCCGCTGGGGCCGACGCCCGGGTAGAGCGGCAGCGCGCCGGCGAGCTTCGCGACGCGGTCGCGCAGCGCGGGCAGGTCGGCGCCGGGCAGCAGCGCGAGCGCGATGACGTCGGCGACCTCGGTGAACTCCTCGTCGCCGAAGCCGCGGGTCGCGAGCGCCGGCGTGCCGATGCGGAGGCCGCTCGTCACCATCGGCGGGCGCGGGTCGTTCGGCACCGCGTTGCGGTTGACGGTGATGCGGATCTCGTGCAGGAGGTCCTCCGCCTGCTTGCCGTCGATCGCGGCGTCGCGCAGGTCGACGAGCACGAGGTGCACGTCGGTGCCGCCGGAGCGCACGGTGATGCCCGCATCCGCCACGTCCTGCTGCATGAGGCGCTCGGCGAGGATGTGCGCGCCGCGCAGGGTGCGCTCCTGGCGCTCCTTGAACTCCTGGGAGCCGGCGAGCTTGAACGCGGTCGCCTTCGCGGCGATCACGTGCATGAGCGGGCCGCCCTGCTGGCCCGGGAAGACGGCCGAGTTGATCTTCTTGGCGATGTCGGCGTCGTTCGTGAGGATGAAGCCGGAGCGGGGGCCGCCGATCGTCTTGTGCACGGTCGACGAGACGACGTGCGCGTGCGGCACCGGGTTGGGGTGCAGGCCGGCGGCGACGAGGCCCGCGAAGTGCGCCATGTCGACCCACAGCAGCGCGCCGACCTCGTCGGCGATCGCGCGGAACGCGGCGAAGTCGAGCTGCCGCGGGTACGCCGACCAGCCGGCGATGATGACCTTCGGCTTGTGCTCGACGGCGAGGCGACGCACCTCGTCCATGTCGACGCGGCTCGAGTCGGGGTCGACGCCGTACGCGACGATGTCGTAGAGACGGCCGGAGAAGTTGATCTTCATGCCGTGCGTGAGGTGGCCGCCGTGGTCGAGCGAGAGGCCGAGGATCGTGTCGCCGGGGCGGGCGATCGCGTGCAGCACGGCCGCGTTCGCGGTGGCGCCGGAGTGCGGCTGCACGTTGGCGAACTGCGCGCCGAAGAGCGACTTGGCGCGCTCGATCGCGAGCGACTCGGCGACGTCGACGTGCTCGCAGCCGCCGTAGTAGCGGCGGCCGGGGTAGCCCTCGGCGTACTTGTTCGTGAGCACCGAGCCCGCGGCCTCGAGCACCGCGACGGGCACGAAGTTCTCGCTCGCGATCATCTCGAGGTAGTCGCGCTGGCGGTCGAGCTCCTGCTGCAGCACGGCGGCGATCTCAGGATCGACCTCGAGCAGCGGGCTGTTGAAGGTGGAGGGCAGGCGGTCGTTCACGGTTGCTCCTTCGCTGGTGCGCTGGCGCGCGTCACGGGTTCGGTTGCCCAGGCGCGCGGCACGGGATCGTCTCCCACTGGCTCGGCCGCTCCCCGATGGTGATCCACCTCTGCGCCAGTCACGACCGATCCCATGGTAGCCGCGCCCGGGGACCGAGGGCGGATGCGAGCCGGCGTCGCGGCGATCGCGGCGGGGTCGCGCGTCCGCGCGGTGCCGCTCGCGACACATAGGCGAGCCACAGGTGAGGGGTCAACGCTGTTGACACCATTCTCGAGTCTCCTGAAGGAGGACCCATGAGCGTCATCGACCTCACCGGCAAGGTCGCGATCGTCACCGGCGGCGGCAGCGGCATCGGCAAGTCGACGTCCGAGCTCTTCGCGAGCCTGGGCGCGACCGTCGTGGTCTGCGACATCGCCGAGACCGCGAACGAGACCGTCGCGAGCATCGAGGCCGCGGGCGGCACCGCATCCGCCGTCATCGGCGACATCGGCGACGTGGCCGTCGCCGACTCGATCGTCGCCGCAGCCGTCGAGCGCCACGGCAGGCTCGACGTGCTCATCAACAACGCGGGCATCATGGACCGCTTCGCGGGCGCCGCGAGCACGGACGACGACGTCTGGCGCCGCATCATGCGCGTGAACCTCGACGGGCCGTTCTTCCTGACGCGCGCGGCGCTGCGCGTCATGCTGCCCGCGGGCGGCGGCTCGATCGTCAACGTGGCATCCGCGGCGGGGCTCCGCGGCGCCGCCGCCGGTGCCGCCTACACGGCGTCGAAGCACGCGGTCGTCGGCCTCACGCGCAACACGGCCTACACGTACGCCAAGCAGGGCATCCGCGCGAACGCCGTCGCTCCCGGCGGCGTCGAGACCAACGTCATGACGGCCGACATCCAGCAGCACATGGACATGGAGGGCCTCGGCGCCATCACGCCCGTGCACCAGTCGGCGCTGCGCACGGCACAGCCGATCGAGCAGGCGAACCTGCTCGCCTTCCTCGCCTCGGACGCCGCCAGCAACGTCAACGGCGCGATCATCCCGAACGACGGCGGCTGGTTCGCCGGCTGACCCGCGGGACGGGCCGGCGACGGGACCCCATCCACCCTCCGGGACCCGGTGCACCGGGTCCCGGGCGGCGGGAGGGGTCCCGTTCGCGCGGGGCGCGCTCCGGGGACCGGGCGAGCGACGCGGCGGCGTGCTTGGATCGGCGCATGCCCGACGACCGCATCCGCTCGCTGCTGCTCGACGCGCTCGAGGCGCAGCGGCGGCACGTGCTCGCGGCGATCGACGGGCTCACGGATGCGCAGCTGCGCACGCCGGCGCTGCCGTCCGGCTGGTCGCCCATCGGGCTCGTGCGGCACCTCACGCTCGGCGGCGAGCGCTACTGGCTGCACACCGTGATGGCGGGCGAGCCGCTCGACGACTGGCCGGTCGACCGACCGGAGCTCGACGCGGGCCGGCCCGCCGACTGGCGCGTCGAGGCCGACGAGCCGACGGCTGCGGTGGTGCAGGCGTACCGCGACGCGATCGCGCGCTCCGACGCGATCCTCGCGGACCTGCCGCTCGACGCCGCGCCGCGGAGCCCGGAGCCCGAGTGGCCGCAGGGGCGCTTCCCCGACCTCGCCGCGGTGCTCGTGCACGTCATCCTGGATGCGGCGACGCACGCCGGCCACCTCGACGCGGCGCGCGAGCTCATCGACGGGCGCCAGCACCTCGTGCTCTGACCCGCGGCGGACGCAGCCCCCGTGCCGCCGCCCCCGCGCCGCGGACCCCTTCCTCACTGAACGACCCGAACATCGGGGTCGCTCAGTGAGAAACGGGTCCAGCCGCGGTGGGGCCGGCGCGGGGAGCCTGGGCGGCGGGACCGCCCAGCGGCCGGCGCCTAGATCAGGCCGTCGGTGAGGTGGTTCGGGGTGCCGAAGCGGTGCGCCGTGATGGCGACCGCCTGCTCGCGCAGGAACGGCAGCAGCTCGAGGCGGCCGGCCTCGGTGACCGGATGCGCGACGATCGCGAGGTCCGGACGACCCTCGACCGCCTCCGCGAGCGCCCGCACGCCCTCCTCGACCGCGTCGTCGGCGGCGAGGTAGCGCACGCGCCCCTGCTCGAGGCCTCGCGCGACCTGCCGGAACGCGGCGTCGTCCTCGACCGCGAACGCGATGTCGGCCGCGGCGAGCGCTGCCCGCACGGCGGGCGCCGGGTCGACGGCGGTCGACACGCGCACCTCGCGCGCCGGCCCGGATCGAGGCGGCGATCGTGCGCACGAGCTGCGCGATGCGGCCGCCCTCGGCGAGGCGGATGACGACGCCCGGCATCGGCAGGTGGCGCAGGATGTCGCGCTCGGCCGAGAGCCGCTGCACGTCGGTCGCGACGCCCAGGTCGGTGGCCCACACGTGCTGGTCGCTGCCGACCGCGCGCCGCAGGGCTGCCGCCTCGTCGGTCGTGACCGACGCATCCGCCGACCGCGCCAGCGCGTCGATCGCCTCGACCAGCCCGCGCACCGCCGGGTGCTCGACCGGCGCGAGCTCGCGCGCCTCGGCCGTGCGCCAGTCGACGAGCGGCATCAGGTAGCTGGGCCCGCCCGCCTTCGTGGTCGGTCCGACGACCGAGCGCTTCCAGCCGCCGAACGGCTGGCGCTGCACGATCGCGCCGGTGATGCTGCGGTTCACGTAGAGGTTGCCCGCCTCGATGGTGTCGAGCCAGGTGCCGATCTCGTCGATGTCGAGCGAGTGCAGGCCCGAGGTGAGGCCGTAGTCGACCTCGTTCACGACCGCGATCGCCTCCTCGAGCGTCTCGACGTGCATGACGCCGAGGATCGGCCCGAAGTACTCGGTGCGGTGGTACTCGCTGCCGCGCTGCACGCCGGCGCGCACGCCGGGGCTCCAGAGCTTGCCGTCGTCGTCGAGCCTGGTGGGCTCGATCACCCACGACTCCCCGGCGCCGAGCGTCGTGAGGCCCTCGAGCAGCTTGCCCTCCGCGGGCGCGATGACCGGCCCCATCTGCGCGGTCGGCTCCCACGGCATGCCGACGGTGAGCGAGCGCACGCCGTCGACGAGCTGGTTGTGCATGCGGCGCGAGCGGCCGGCCTGCCCGACCAGGATCGCGAGCGACGCGGCCGAGCACTTCTGGCCGGCGTGGCCGAAGGCGCTCGCGACGATGTCCTTCGCGGCGAGGTCGTAGTCGGCGGACGGCGTGACGATGATGGCGTTCTTGCCGCTCGTCTCGGCCAGCAGCTGCAGGTCGGGGCGGATGCGCCGGAACGCCTCTGCGGTCTCGAAGCCGCCGGTGAGGATGACGCGGTCGACGCGCGGGTCGCCGATCAGCTGGTCGCCGAGGCTCGCGCTCGCCGAGCTGCACGAGCTGCAGCACGTCCCTCGGCACGCCGGCCGCCCAGAGCGCCTCGACCATCGCGGCACCGGTGCGCGCGGTGGCGCGCGCGGGCTTGACGATGACGGATGCGCCGGAGGCGAGCGCCGCGAGCGTCGAGCCCGCGGGGATCGCGATGGGGAAGTTCCACGGCGGCGTGACGGCGATGAGCCTCGCCGGCACCGCGACGGCGCCGTCGACGTGGTCGAGGTCGCGCGCGCGCTCGGCGTAGTAGTGGGCGAAGTCGACCGCCTCCGACACCTCGGGGTCGGACTGGTCGAGCGTCTTGCCCGCCTCGGAGGCCGCGACCTCCATCAGCTCGGCGCGACGCGCCTCGAGCTCGACGCCCGCGCGGTGCAGGATCGCCGCGCGCTCGTCGCCCGTGAGCGCTCGCCATCCGGCGTTCGCGGCGATCGCGGTCTCGATGGTCGTCTCGAGCGTCGCGGCGTCGCGGATGGTGGCGGCCTCGACGAGGTCGATGCCGATCCGCGAGCCGCGGCGCGCGCTCGCGGATGCCGGCGGCCCATGCCTGGTTGGCGGGCAGCGACGGGTCGGTGTCGGGCGCGTTGTCGAAGCCGTCCTCGGCGACCGGCGCCGGCGCATCCGTGCGGTCCTGCACGCGGTGCGTGGCGGGCGCGTCGGCGGCGAGGCCGTCGACCGAGGCGAGGAAGCGGTCGCGCTCGCGCTCGAACAGCCACTCGTCGCTCGCGAGCTCGAACACGGCCGACATGAAGTTCTCGCGGCTCGCGCCCTCCTCGAGGCGGCGGATGAGGTAGGCGATCGCGACGTCGAACTCGGTCGGGTGCACGACCGGCGTGTAGAGCAGCAGCCCGCCGACGTCGCGGCGGACGACCTCGGCCTGCCCCTGCGCCATGCCGAGCAGCATCTCGAACTCGACGCCGGCCTCGGCGCCGCGCTGCTTCGCGAGCAGCCAGGCGAACGCGACGTCGAAGAGGTTGTGGCCGGCGACGCCGAGCCGCACGGCCTTGACGCGCTCGGGCGTGAGCGCCCACGCGAGCACGCGCTTGTAGTGGGTGTCGCTGTCCTGCTTCGTGTGCCAGGTGGCGAGCGGCCAGCCGTGCAGCGACGACTCGACGCGCTCCATCGGCAGGTTCGCGCCCTTCACGAGCCGCACCTTCACCGGCGCGCCGCCGCCCGCGATGCGCTCGGCCGCCCACGTCTGCAGCCGCTCCATCGCGGGCAGCGCGTCGGGCAGGTAGGCCTGCAGCACGATGCCGCCCTCGTACGACTCGAGCCCCGGGCTCCTCGAGGATCCGCGTGAAGACCGCCATGGTCATCTCGAGGTCCTTGTACTCCTCCATGTCGAGGTTGATGAAGGTGCCGGTCGCGGCCGCGCGGCGGTAGAGCGGCAGCAGCCGCTCGATGACGTGCTCGACCGCGGCGTCGAACGCCCACGGCTGGTGCGGCGCGGTGGTCGCCGACACCTTGATCGAGACGTAGTCGACGTCGGGGCGCTCGATGAGCGCGCGGGTGCCCTCGATGCGGCGCTCGGCCTCGCGGTCGCCGAGCACGGCCTCGCCGAGCAGGTTGACGTTCAGGCGGGCGCCGGTGCCGCGGATGCGCTTGATCGCGGCGCCCAGGCGGGCGTCGGTCGCGTCGATGATGAGGTGGCCGACCATCTCGCGCAGCACGCGCCGGGCGATCGGCACGACGATGTGCGGGGCGAGCGGGGCGACGCCGCCGCCGAGCCTGAGCGCCTGGCGCATCGGCCACGGCAGGAAGGCGGGCGCGCTGCCGCCGATCTCGCGCAGCGTGCGGGCGGCGACGTGCACGTCCTCGGGCCGCACGACGCCGTCGACGAAGCGCACCGCGAACTCGAGCCCCTTCGGGTCGCGCAGCACGCCGGCGAGCTGCTCGGCGCTCGCGTCGGCGGGGATCCGCTCGGCGGCCTCGAGCCACGTGCGCACCTGCGCGACGATCGCGGGAGCGAGCTCGCGCAGGCCCTCGAGCTCCGCGTGCTGCGCGTCGCTGCGCTGCGACGCGTCGCCCTCGGCGGCCGCTGCGGCGGCCGCGTCGCGTGCCCTGCGGCTCGGTGCTCTGGTCGGTGGCGGCTGCGCCCATGGCGGCTGCCCCTCTCGTCGAACGGTCTGCGGGCGCGCGCGATGCGTGCCGCGGCCAGTCTGCACCCGGCGACCATTCAGGTACAGTGACGGTTCTCGAAGGATTCCCGTCACCGATCGCGATGCATCCGGAGGCCGCCGTTGCTCGACGTCCGACGCCTCCGGCTGCTGCGCGAGCTGCGACTCCGCGGCACGATCGCCGCGGTGGCAGCCGCGCTCGCCTACGCGCCGAGCGCCGTCTCGCAGCAGCTCTCCGCGCTCGAGCGCGAGGTCGGCGTGCCGCTCACGCGCAAGCAGGGCCGACGGCTCGCGCTCACCCCTCAGGGCGAGCTGCTCGCGCAGCACGCGGAGGGCATCCTCGCCGCCCTCGAGTCGGCGGAGCGCGCCGTCGCCGCGTCGCTCGGCCGCCCGGTCGGCACCGTGCGCGTCGCCGTCTTCCAGTCGGCGGCGCTCGGGCTCGTGCCGCAGATGCTGCGGATCCTCGCCGATGCGCCGCGCCGGAGGTGCGGGTCGAGATGGTGCAGCGCGAGCCAGAGACGGCGCTCTACGACACCTTCGTCGGCGACTTCGACCTCGTCGTCGCCGAGCAGTACCCGGGGCACGCGGCACCGCAGCACCCGGGTCTCGACCGGCAGCTGCTCATGACGGATGCGCTGCGGCTCGCGGTGCCGCCCGACAGCCCGATCGAGCGCCTCGCCGACGCCGCGCACCTGGCGTGGGTGATGGAGCCGGTCGGCGCCGCCTCCCGCCACTTCGGCGAGCAGCAGTGCCGGGTCGCGGGCTTCGAGCCCGACGTGCGGTTCGCGACCGCCGACCTGCAGGCGCAGATGCGGCTGATCGAGACGGGCCACGCGGTCGGCATCATGAACGACCTGACGTGGGCGGGCGCCGAGGTCGGCTTCCGCGCGGTCGACCTGCCCGGCGCGCCGCGCCGCGAGGTCTTCACGGCCGCACGCACCGCCTCCGACAGCAGTCCCGCCATCGCGGCCGTGCGCGCGGCGCTCGCCGCCGCGGTCCCGGCCGGTCTCTGACCCGGGACCGGCGCGCATCGGGGTCGGTGCAGCGGAAACGGTCAGCCGATGGCGGTGCCGCGGCACGGGCTGGGGTCCGACCACTCCGCGCGAGCGCGACGGCACGCGCTCGGCGAGCCAGGCGGCGGACGGCGTAGCATGGCATCGTCGACAGATCCGACGATCGGCTCGGTGCGCGACCTCGAACGGGAAGCGGTGGAGCATGGCGGCACTCGAGACGGACGTCGTGGTCGTGGGGGTCGGCTCCGTCGGGAGCATGGCGGCGTGGCAGGCCGCGTCGCGCGGCCTCCGCGTCATCGGCGTCGACCGCTTCTCGATCCCGGGGCCCTTCTCGGCCTACGCGGGCGAATCGCGACTCTTCCGCAAGGTCTACGCCGAGGGCGGCCACTACACGCCGCTGCTGCAGCGCTCGCAGGACCTCTGGCGCGAGCTCGAACGACGCAGCGGCACGTCGCTGCTGCGCACCACCGGCGGTGCGGTCACGTTCTACGACGAGCAGAACCCCGTGCTCGCGCGGTACCTGACGGCCGCGCGCGACCAGGGCCTCGCCCACGAGCTGCTGCGCGGCGACGAGGCGCGGGCGCGCTTCCCCGAGCACATCGTCCGCGACGGGGACGTCGCGGTGTTCGACCCCGAGGGCGGCTATCTGAAGTCGGAGCGCGCCGTGGTCGCGGCGCTCACCGAGGCGACGCGGCTCGGCGCTCGGTTCCTGGGCGGCCGCACGGCGCACGCCGTCGAGGCGCGCGGCGATCGGTACGTCGTCACGACCGATCAGGAGGAGATCGTCGCCGGCCGCGTGATCATCGCGCAGGGCACGGGTGCCGGCGCGGTGGGAAGGGAGCTCGGCGTGCATGTCGCCGTGCGGCCGCAGGTGCTCACCTGGTTCCCCACGGTCGAGCCGGAGTCGTTCAGCCGGGAGGACCTCCCGGTCTTCCTCCGGCGAGCGGAGGAGGACGGGCGCTCCGACAGTGCCAAGTTCTACGGGTTCCCGAGCGCGGACGGCTGGACCGTGAAGGTCGCCGGCAGCGTCTACATGGACGAGGTCGAGTCGATGGAGCAGCCGCCGTCGTGGGACCCCTCCTACCTCGACCCGGTCATGGCATGGGTGCGCGAGTTCCTCCCCGGGCTCATCCCCGAGCCCGTCAGGGTGGCGCTCTGCGCGGACGGCTACACGCCCGACGACACCGGCCTGCTGGGCACGGTGCCCGGCATGGAGGGCGTCGCCGTGGCGGTCGGATTCTCGGGGCACGGCTTCAAGATGGCGTCAGCGATCGGCGCCGTCGCGACCGAGCTCGCGGTCGACGGGTCGACCACGACCGACGTCGGGTTCATGGCCGCCGACCGCTTCCTCGCACCGGGCACCCGGCTCGCGCGGCTCGCGCTGCGCTGAGTCGCGAGCAGCGGCGGGCGATCAGCGGCGCGCGAGGTCGCGGCGGTGCAGCAGGGCGTCGGTGCCGACGAGCACGAGCCCGATCGCGAGGCCGGCGAGCAGCAGCCACGGCAGCGCCGCCGACGCCGAGCCGACTCGAGCACGAGCCCGCCCAGCAGCGCGCCCGCGCCGATGCCCACGTTGAAGCCGGTCGTGTACCAGGCCGACGCCTGCTGCAGCATCCGCTCCGGCGCCGCCTGCAGCTGCCGCGTCTGCAGCAGCGCCGGCAGCGCGCCGAGCGCGAACGCCCACACCATCACCGCGGCGATCGTGCAGCACGACCTGCTGCGAGAGGCCGAGCACGAGCATCGCCAGCAGCCCGAGCGACATCATCGCGAGCGTCGACGCGGTCGGGCGCCGGCCGAGCCACAGCGCGATCGCGACGACCGCGAGCGATGCCGACGACGCCGTAGGCGAGCAGCGCGCCCGAGAGCCACGACTCCGGCACGCCGGCGTGATCGACGAGGAACGGCGAGACGTAGGTGTAGAGCGCGTAGTGGCCGAGCATCACGACCATCGTCGACAGGATCGACGAGCGCGACGCCGCGCAGGCTCTTGCCCGGCTCCGGGTCGGGCAGCGCGATCGAGCCCGTCGACGTGGTCGCGACGTCGCGCAGGTGGTCGACCGCCGGCAGCAGCCGCCACACGGCGACGCGCGACCACGAGGCAGATGACGCCGAAGAGCGCGAACGACCAGCGCCATCCGATCAGCTGGCCCGAGCAGCGTCGCGAGCGGCAGGCCGAGCACGTAGGCGAACGAGCCGCCGGTCGAGGTGATCGCGACGGCGCGGGCGAGCTGCTGCGGCTGCACGAGGTAGGCGGCGTAGGCGCCCACGACGGTCCAGAAGATGCCGTGCACGATGCCGCCGATGACGCGGAACGCGACCGACCACGCGTAGTCGGGCGCGAGCGCCGAGCCGAAGCAGCTTGCCGCGAAGACGACGCAGCACGGTGATGACGAGCAGGTGCCGCGGCACCCTGCGGGTCAGGCGGATGAGCGTCGTCGACGATGCGACGACGGTGAACGCGAAGATCGTCACGAGCAGCCCGATCGGCGCCCTCCCCCACCTCGAGCTCGCGGCTCATCGGCAGCAGCAGGCCCATCGGGAGCATCTCGACGGAGATGTTCGTGAAGACCGCGAGCGCCAGCACGAGCAGCGCGGCGGTCGGGAACCGGCGCGACGCCCGTGCCCTGCCGTCGTCGCCCGCTCGCTCACGACGGGCAAGCCTACGCGGCGCCCAGCGATGTACCCCGCCCGGGTACGGTACGGGTGTGCTCTCCGCCGACGACGTGCTCGCGCTCCGGTTCCCGACCAGCACCATGTTCGTGTCGGGCTACGCCGCAGACGCCGTCGACCGCTGGCTCGAGCGGGTCGTCGCCACGCTCCGCGCCTACGAGGGCCGCCCGACGGCGAGATCTCGGTGCTCGCCGCCGACGCCCGCACGGTGCGCTTCACGGCGCGGCGCGGCAAGGCCGCCTACGAGCCCGACGCCGTCGACGACGCGATCGACATGATCGCGGTGACGCTCGCGATGCACGAGGCGGCAGCCGCGCGCGGCGACCGCTGAGGCCGAGCGGCGACCGCGCGCCTCGTAGACTCACCGGGTGACTGCGAACCACTGGATCCTGTCGTTCGTCTGCGACGACCGCCCCGGCATCGTGCACGCCATCTCCGGCGCGATCGTGGAGTGCGGCGGCAACATCACGGAGTCGCAGCAGTTCTCGTCGGCAGACACCGACCGCTTCTTCATGCGCCTGCAGGTCGAGGCGGAGGCCGAGCGCGACGCCTTCGAGGCGGCGCTCGCGCCGGTGGTCGAGCGCTACGGCATGCAGTGGCAGCTCGACGACGTCGGACGGCCGCTGCGCACGCTCGTGCTCGTGTCGAAGGCGGCGCACTGCCTCAACGACATGCTGTTCCGCCAGCGCGCCGGGCAGCTCTCCGTCGACATCCCGCTCGTGATGGCGAACCACCCCGACCTCGGCGCGCTCGCCGCCTTCTACGACGTGCCGTTCGAGCACGCGCCGGTCGTCGACGCCGAGTCGAAGGCCGCGTTCGAGCGGCGCATCCTCGAGGTCGTCGAGCGCGAGCGCATCGAGCTCGTCGTGCTCGCCCGCTACATGCAGATCCTCTCCCCCGAGCTGTGCGCCGCGCTCGAGGGCAGGCTCATCAACATCCACCACTCCTTCCTGCCCGGCTTCAAGGGCGCCAACCCCTACCGGCAGGCGCACGCGCGCGGCGTGAAGCTGATCGGCGCCACCGCCCACTTCGTCACGAGCGATCTCGACGAGGGTCCGATCATCGAGCAGAACGTCGTGCGCGTCGACCACGCGCACACGCCGGCGCAGCTCGTCGCGATCGGCCAGGACGAGGAGTCGCGCACGCTCTCGCGCGCGGTCCAGTGGTTCGCCGAGGACCGGGTGCTGCTCGACGGGCAGCGCACGATCATCTTCCGCTGAGGGGCCGCGGCCCACGCGCCCGCGACCAGGACATCCGCTGTTCACGAGAAAGTCGAGCGGCGCGTCACCGGCTCTGGCTATGTTGACGGTACCCCTGCACCTCAACGGAGTGGATCCATGCGCGCACGCACCCTGCTCGGCACCTCCACGGTCGCCGCGCTCGCCCTCGCGGGCCTCGTCGCCGTCCCGGCGCACGCCGCCGACTACCCGGTCATCAACGAGTTCTCGGCGGACGTCAGCGGCCTCGACGGCGGCGCCGAGTACGTGGAGGTGCTGGGCGCGCCGAACGCGGACCTGAGCGCCTCGCACTCGGTGCTCGTCATCAAGGGCGACAACCCGCACAGCCAGGTGGGCCAGGTGATCCAGTCGAGCCCCGCACCCGTGCTCGACGCAGCCGGCTTCGGGCTCGTCAGCTACCCCGAGAACGGCATCCAGAACAGCTCGGTCGTCGATCCTGCTCGTGCAGGGCACGGCGACGGTCGGCCAGGTGGTCGACGCCGACCTCGACGGCGCGATCGACGCCGGCGTCGGCTTCACCGTCGTCGACGCCGTGGGCGTGCACGACGGCGGCGCCGACGACCTCACCTGGGGCACCCGCCTCGGCGTCGCGTTCGACGGCGCGGCGTTCGATCCGGGCGGCGCGAGCCGCATCCCCGACGGCACCGACACGGATGCCGCGGCCGACTGGGTGCGCAACGCGTACAGCGGCGCAGGCATCACCGGCAGGACCGGCACCCCGGCTCCCGGCGAGGCGTGGAACACGCCCGGCGCGCCCAACGAGGTGTTCGAGCTCGAGGAGCCCCCGGTCGACGCGACCTGCGGCTCGGACGCGGTCATCGCGATCGGCGCCGTGCAGGGCTCGGGCGACGCGACCCCCATGGCCGGCCAGGTCGTCACCGTGGAGGGCGTCGTCACCGGCGACTTCCAGCAGGGCGGCTTCGACGGCTTCACGATCCAGGACGCGGGCGACGGCAGCGCCGCGACCAGCGACGGCATCTTCGTGCTCGCACCCGGCGCCGCCGCCGTCGCCGAGGGCGACCTCGTGCAGGTGTCCGGCACCGCCGAGGAGAGCGGCGGCCTGACCCGCATCTCCAACGCGACGCTGCTCGACTGCGGCGAGGGCGCCCTGCCCACGCCGGTCGCGCTGACGCTGCCGATCGCCGACGCCGAGGACACCGAGTCGATGCTCGTCACGCTGACGCAGCAGCTCGCGATCCTCGAGTACTTCAACTTCGGCCGCTACGGCGAGGTCGTCGTCGGCACCGACCGCCAGATGCAGCCGACCGCGGTCTTCGCGCCCGGCTCGACCGAGGCCGCCGCGCTGCGCGCCGCGAACCTCGCGAACCGCATCACCATCGACGACGGTCGCAGCGTCCAGAACGCCGACCCGGCCATCCACCCCGGCAACCTGCAGCCGCTCACGCTCGAGAACCGCTTCCGCGGCGGCGACACGATCACCGGCATCACGGGTGTGCTCGACTACCGCCAGAACCTGTGGCGCATGCAGCCCACCGACGCCGGCACCTTCACCGCGGTGAACCCGCGCGAGGCCGCGCCGCAGATCGAGGGCGCCACGCTCGAGGTCGCGTCGTTCAACGTGCTCAACTACTTCACGACGCTCGACAGCCGCGGCGCCGTCACGCAGGAGGAGTTCGACCGCCAGGAGGCCAAGATCGTCGCCGCGATCGACGAGCTCGACTCCGCGGTCGTCGGCCTGCTCGAGATCGAGAACAACGACGGCGTCGCGCTCGACACGCTCGTCGCCGCGCTCAACGAGGCCGCCGGCACGAACGAGGACGGCACCGAGCGCTGGGCCGGCATCGACACCGGCACGCTCGGCACCGACGAGATCACCACGGCGATCATCTACCAGCCGGCGCTCGTCGCGCCGGAGGGCGAGCACGCCGTGCTCGACTCCTCGGTCGACCCGCGCTTCGACACCTCGGCCAACCGGCCGGCGCTCGCGCAGTCGTTCCGCGACCTCGCCACCGACCGCATCCTCACCGTCGCGGTCAACCACCTGAAGTCGAAGGGCTCCGCCTGCGCGGGCGACACGGGCACGCCGGAGCAGGGCAACTGCAACGCCGTGCGCACCGCCGCTGCCGCCGCGCTCGCCGACTGGCTCGCGATGGACCCGACCGGCGTCGACGACGACGGCTCGCTCATCATCGGCGACCTGAACTCGTACGACCACGAGGACCCGATCACGACGCTCGAGGAGGCCGGCTACACCGACCTGCTCGAGACCTTCCAGGGCGAGGAGGCGTACACGTACGTCTTCGACGGCATGCTCGGCTACCTCGACTACGGCATGGCCGATGCGGCACTGCTGCCGTCGGTCGTCGGCGCCGAGGCGTGGCACGCGAACTCGGACGAGCCGAGCATCTACGACTACACGATGGCCTTCAAGCAGCCGGCGCAGGACGCGCTCTTCGCGCCCGACCCGTACCGCGCGAGCGACCACGACGCGGTCGTGGTGGGCATCGCGTTCGAGCAGGCTCCTCCGGTCGAGACGGCGGTCGAGGTCTACGCGGGCGACGACCGGTACGAGACGAACGTCGAGGCATCCGAGGCGCTGTTCGAGCCCGGCACCGACGTGCTGATCGCCTCCGGTCAGGTCTTCGCCGACGCGCTGTCGGCCGGCCCGGCCGCCGCGCGCATCGGCGCGAGCCTGCTGCTCACGCCGACCGATGGCCTGATGCCGGTCACGATCGCCGAGCTGCAGCGACTCCAGCCGGGCACCGTCACGATCGTCGGCGGCACCCCGTCCGTCTCGAGCGCGACGGCCGCCCAGATCACGGAGGTCGTGCCCGGCGCGACGGTCTCCCGCATCGCCGGCACCGACCGTTACCAGACGGCGGCGCTCATCGCCGAGCGGTACTTCGGCAGCGCCGACCAGGTGCTGCTCGCGAGCGGCGAGCAGTTCGCCGACGCGGTCTCGGCGAGCGGCGTGGCCTCGGCGATCGGCGACGTGCCGGTGCTGCTGACCCCGCGAGGCTCGACGAGCGAGCACACGATCGACGCGCTCGAGTCGCTCGGTGCGCAGACGGCCACCGTGCTCGGCGCGGACGTCACCGTCTCCGACGCCGCCGTGCGGGCATACCGCGCGGAGGGCTTCACGGTGCCGCGCGTCGCCGGCGCCGACCGGTACGCGACGAACGCGCTGCTCATCGAGCGCTTCGTGACGCCGACCGACGACCAGGCGATCGCCGTGGCCTCCGGCACCAACTTCCCCGACGCGCTCTCCGCGTCGATGGTGGCGGGCGTGCACAGCGCACCCGTGGTGCTGGCGGCGAGCACGTGCGTGACGCTCGACGTCGAGGAGCTCATCGCGATGCTCGCGCCGACGACGGTCTACAACGTCGGCGGCCTGCCGACGCTGGCGTCGAACGCGTGGCGCACCGGCTGCTGACCTGACGCAGCCCGCCAGTCGAGGGTTCGCGTCCGAGTTGCTCGCAACTCGGACGCGAACCCTCGACTCGTTTCGGCCCCCGTCGCGGCTGTTGAGGGTTTGCGTCCGAGTTGATGGCAACTCGGACGCAAACCCTCGACTCGTCGGGCGGGGCGGCGCCGGTCAGCGGAAGTCGCGCGAGCCGCTCGTCGGCACGTCGAAGCGATCGAGCCGGTCGGCGAGCAGCGCGATCACGCCCTCGGGGGTGCGCTGCAGCATCCCCCGCACGATGAGCGCCGGGGCGTGGCGCGCCACCTGCCGCGAGTGCGCCCACAGCCCCTTCGAGCAGATGACGTTGAGCATGCCCGTCTCGTCCTCGAGGTTCATGAACGTCACCCCCTGCGCCGTGCTGGGCCGCTGCCGGTGCGTGACGATGCCCGCGGCCTGCACCCGCCGCCCGGGCTCGGCGTCGGCGAGCCCGGCGATCGGCAGCACCCCCCGCTCCTCGAGCATCGCCCGCGCGTACCGCACCGGATGGTCGTCGGTGGCGACGCCGGTCGACCAGATGTCGAGCGCCACCTGCTCCTGGGCCGACAGGATCGGCAGCAGCGGCGGCTGCAGGCTCACCTGCGAGCCCTCCAGCTGATCCTCCCGCTCGGTCGAGGCGGGACCCGCGAGCCACAGCCCCTCGCGGCGGCCGATGCCGAGCCCCTCGAGCGCACCGGCAGTGGCGAGCGCCTCGAGCTCGCCGCGGTCGAGGTCGGCGCGGCGGGCGAGGTCGTGGATGTCGCGCAGCGGCGACGCCTCGCGCGCGGCGACGATCCGCCCGGCAGCGGCCTCCCCCACGCCCGTGACGCTCGACAGCCCCATCCGCACCGAGAACGCGCCGTCGCGCCGGTGCCGGCCGCGCACGGCGAGCGTCTCGGATGCCACCGGCGGCACCGGCGGCTGGTCGCGCGCCGTGCACGCGTCGTCCCCGCGACCCGCGGGCTGCCCGTGCGGCTCGAGGCCCGCGTCGACGGCCGACCGCACCACGTCGGGACGGAGGGTCTCGACGCCGTGCCGCAGCGCATCCGCCACGAGCGTCTGCGGCGACCAGAACCCCATCGGCTGGCTGCGCAGCAGCCCCGCGAGGAACGCCGCCGGGTAGTGCAGCCGCATCCACGACGAGGCGTAGACGAGCTTCGCGAAGGCGAGCGAGTGCGACTCGGCGAACCCGAAGCCGGCGAACGCCTCGATCTTGCGGTAGATCGACTCGGCCACGTCGGGCTCGACGCCGTTCGCCGCCATGCCCGCGAACAGCTTGGCCTTGAGCGCCTCGATCCGCTCGAGCGAGCGCTTCGAGCCGATCGCGCGCCGCAGCTGGTCGGCCTCGCCCGCGTCGAAGCCGCCCACCGCGACCGACATCTGCATGAGCTGCTCCTGGAACAGCGGCACCCCGAGCGTGCGCTCGAGCACCGGGATGAGCAGCGGGTGCGGGTAGCTGATCGCCTCGGCGCCGGTGCGGCGGCGGATGTAGGGGTGCACCGCGCCGCCCTGGATGGGGCCGGGGCGGATGAGCGCGATCTCGACCACCAGGTCGTAGAAGCAGCGCGGCTTCAGCCGCGGCAGCGTCGCCATCTGCGCGCGCGACTCGACCTGGAAGACGCCCACCGCATCCCCCTCGCAGAGCATGTCGTAGACGCCCGCCTCCTCGGCGGGGATGGATGCGAGCGTCCACGACTCGCCGGTGTGCTCGGCGGCGAGCTGCATCGTGTGCGAGAGCGCGCCGAGCATGCCGAGGCCCAGCAGGTCGAACTTCACCAGGCCCATCCACTCGCAGTCGTCCTTGTCCCACTGCAGCACCGTGCGGCCGGGCATGCGCGCGGGCTCGATCGGGCAGACCGAGCCGACCGGCTCCTCGGTGAGCACCATGCCGCCGGAGTGGATGCCCAGGTGCCGCGGCGCGTGCAGGAACTCGCCCGCGAGCTCGGTGACGGCATCCGGGATGCCGTCGAGATCGAGCTTCGAGTACGACTCGACCGACTTCGACCAGGCGTTCTGCTGGCCGACCGCGTAGCCGAGCGCCTTCGCCGCGTCCCGCACCGCCGACTTCGGCCGGTAGGTGATGACGTTCGCGACCTGCGCGGCGTTGCGGCGGCCGTAGCGCTCGTAGACGTGCTGGATGACCTCCTCGCGGCGGCCGGCGTCGAAGTCGATGTCGATGTCGGGCTCCTCCTCGCGCATCATCGAGATGAAGCGCTCGAACGGCAGCCGGTAGCGGATGGGGTCGACGGCGGTGATGCCGAGGATGAAGCAGACCGCGCTCGCGACCGCCGAGCCGCGGCCCTGGCAGAGGATGCCGCGGGAGTGCGCGAAGTCGGAGATCTCGAACACGATGAGGAAGTAGCCGGCGAAGCCCTTCTGGTCGATGAGGCCGAGCTCGTGCTCGAGCCGGGCGGCGACGTCGGGGGCCGGGCGGCCGTCCGGGCCGGTGTCGTAGACGCGCGGCAGCCGCTCCGCGACGAGCGCCCGCAGCCAGCTCATGGGCGTGTGGCCGTCGGGCACCGAGGCGTCCGGCAGCCGGGGGGATGCGGCGCGCAGGTCGAACGCGAGGGCGCGGCCGAGCGCGGCGGCATTGTCGACCGCGCCGGGGAAGGCGCGGAAGCGGCGGGCCATCACGGCACCGGAGCGCAGCGACGGCACGCCGCCGGCCGGCAGCCACGCGTCGAGCTCGTCGATGGAGCGGCGGGCGCGCACCGCCGCGACGGCGTCGCCGAGGCGCTGCTTCACGGGGCTCGCGATGTGCGCGTTCGTGGTCGCGATCACCGGCAGCCCGCGGTGCTCGGCGAGGTCGGCGAGCACGCCGGTTGCGCTCGAAGTCGCGGGGGTCGCCGATGTCGCTCAGCTCGACCGCGACGCGGTCCCGGCCGAAGAGCGACGTGAGCCGGTCGAGCTCGAGGCCCGCCGCATCCGCCCCCTGCGCCGCCGATCCGTGCCGCTCGAGCGCCTGCCGCACGCCGCCCTTGCGGCAGCCGGAGAGCACGAGCCACTCGCCGCCTGCCGTCTCGGCGAGCCGCTCGAGCTCGAACACGGGCCTGCCCTTCTCGCCGGGCACGCCGTGCGCGTCGGTGGTCAGGTAGCCGTCGGTGAGGGCGGTCGCGAGTGCCGTGTAGCCGGCCGGACCGGTCGCGAGCGCCACCAGGTGGCTGCCGTCGGGGTCGGGGATGCCGTTCTGCGGCGCCTCGAGACCGAGCGTGAACTCGGTGCCGAACACCGTCGGCAGCCCGGCCTCCGCGGCAGCCTCGGCGAACCGCACCGCGCCGTAGAGCCCATCGTGGTCGACGAGCGCGAGCGCCTCGAGGCCGAGCGCCTTGGCCTCGTTGACCAGCTCCGCGGGGCTCGAGGCGCCGTCGAGGAACGAGTAGTGCGAGTGCGCGTGCAGCTCGGCGTAGGGCGTCGCGGCACCCGGCGCGGGCACGGCGATGCGCGGCCTGCGGGCCTCGTCGAGCTCGGCGGGGTGCCGACGGCCGCTGCTGCTGCCGACGTCGCGGTCGGAGAGGATGCCCTCGAGCTCTCGCCAGGGCATCGCCGGGTTGTTCCATCCCGCCATCGCTCACCTCCCTCTCTGCGCTGCTCCTCGGTCTCAACCGGCCAGTTGGCATCACGAGGGCACTATCCCCTCGAGCTACCAACTAGCCGGTTGAGGATCAGGCATAGCGGCCCTCCGCGAGCCACAGGCCGTCGGCGTGCAGCAGCACCCACGCCTCCCCCTCGCCGTCGAGGATCTGCACGCGGTGCACCACGTCGCCCAGGTCGCGGCGGCGGATGGGCCAGGGTCCGGCCCACGCGACGACCCTGCGGCGGGCGGATGCGGGCGGCGAGAACGTCGCGGGCGACCCCTCCCGCACGTCGAGCGCCGCAGCCTCGACCGGCGCGCCCGCCTCGTCGAGCAGCCGCACGGGCAGCGGCGGACGGAACACGACCGAGGGCCGTGGCGGCGGCAGCGCGCCCGGCCACGGGCCGGCGGCGGGCGCGGGCGCCGCGTCGCCCCACGGCGTCAGCACGCCCCGCTCGGCGAGCAGCCTGCCGCCGCCCGGCGCCGCCGTCAGCACCGCCTCGCGGCCGAGCATCCCCTGCAGCCGCTCGAGCGCGTGCTTCGTGCGGTCGTCGATGTCGCCGCCGCCCCACAGCCCCGGCATGTGCTCGGTGTCGGCGTCGAGCCGCGCGGGCGCCGCGAGCACCTCGACGAGCGGCGAGCCGAGCTCGCTCTCGGTCAGCTGCCAGCGCATCCGGTCGACGATGTCGCCCGCGCGCAGGAAGCCGGGCTGGCGCCAGAGCCGCTCGCTCACGTGCCCCTCCTCGCCGCGCAGCACGATGCGGATCTCGCTGCACACGAGCCGCTGCTCGGCCAGCTGCCGCACGAAGCGCTCGACCGGCTCCCGCACCGCGAGCGCGAGCTCCTGCACGCCCTCGATGCCCGGCTCGAACGCGAGCCGCAGCACGCGCTCCTCGCCCACCCCGTCGGCGTCGACGCGGCGGTCGTCCTCGCCGCGGGCGCGGGCGAGGGCGACGAGCCCGGCCTCGCCGAAGCGGTCGCGGATGCTGTCGTCGGGCAGGCGGGCGAAGCCGCCGAGCGTGTGCACGCCGAGCCGGTGCAGCATGCCGGGCAGCTCGTCGTCGCCGAGCACACCCACCGGGAGCCCCTCGAGGAACGCGCGGCTGCGGCCGGGCGGCACGATCGTCTCGCCCGGGGCGGCTGCCGCGAGCTCCGCGGAGAAGCGGTCGTCGGCGATGCCGTAGCTCGCCGTCAGCCCCAGCGGGACGAGCGCCCCGCGCACGGCCTCGACCGCGCGCGGCTCCGACCCGTAGAACCTGCTCGCCCCGCGCATCCGGAACGCGAGCGCGCCGTCGCCGATCGGCTGCGCCGCCGGCACGACCGCGAGCACGGCGCGCACGACCCGTTCGAAGGCGAGCGCCTCCCCCACCGGATCGGCGGGCGCGAGCGCGAGCATCGGCGACGCGGCCTGGGCGTCGCGGATCCGCATGCCCACGCGCACGCCGTCGGCGCGGGCGCCCTCGTCGCATGCGACGATGCGCATCGCGTGCACGACGGCGCCGGGTGCGCCGTGGTCGCCGCCGCCGGGCAGCGCCCCGGTCTGCCGCGCGACGACGATCGGCCAGTCGGGCACGCGCAGCACGCCGATGCGGCTGGCGCGCAGGCGCACCGCCGGCGGCGCTCCCGCGCTGGTCGTCGTCTCGTTGGCCACACTCCATGATCGAACATACGTTCGATCCGCGTCAAGCGGATGCGGCGCGTCGCTCTGGCATCGATGGCATGCGCGGCGCGGCGCCTTCAGGCACCCCATGACCAGCTCGGCGGCGCCGGGTGGGAGGTCGGATCGTCGGGGTCAGCGGCTGGTCGAGCATGCCGAGGTGAGGGACGCGCCGCGCGCGCCCCTCACGTCGCTCGGCATGATCACTTGCCGCGCTTGCCTCGAGTGAAGAGCATCAGCGTGCCACCGAGGATCAGCAGGCCCAGGGCCCACAGCACCGTGAGGATGCTCTGCTCAGCACCCGTCCGCGGCAGGCCGAAGACCATCGCGTCGCTCGGGTACGACAGGTTGGCCCTGATCTCCGTGGCAGCGCCGACGATGCTGACGATCGCGGCTCCCGCCATGGCCGCAGCCGCAGCCGAGCCGTGCGGCCCCCGCGCGCTCCACCGACGTCGTCCACGAAGCCAGCGCGGCGTCGTGCAGTGCGGACGGCTTGGCCGCGTCCCCTGGCGCGCCGGCGACAGGAGCAGTCTGCTCGATGACCGGCACCGTGACTCGAGCTGCCGGCGCCGGCGCCGGAGGCTGCTGCGCAAGCTCGATGGAGAGCTCGATCGCGGGGGATGCCGCCGCGACGATCCGCGCGGCCGTCTCCACGAGCGTTCCGACTGGCTCCGGCACCGGCGTGACGACCGACTCGACAACCGGCGCGACCGGCAGCACCGGCTCGACAGGCTCGACCACCGGCTCGACGACGGGCATCACAGGCTCGACCTCGGTCTCGACTGGCTCAGCCGCGGGCTCGACGACCGGCGCCGCCGGCTCCAAGATCGGATCCACGATCGGCAGCACCGGCTCGACCAAGGGTTCGACGATTGGCGGCACCGGCTCAACCACGGGTTCGATGATTGGCAGCACCGACTCAACCAGCTCGACCGGCTCGACGGGCTCGACCGGCTCAACCACGGGCTCGACGATCGGTGCGACAGGCTCCAGAACCGGCTCGACGATCGGCAGCGCCGGCTCGACCAAGGGCTCCAACGGCGCAATCACAGGCTCGACGATCGGCTCGACGATCGGCAGCGCCGGCTCGACCACAGGCTCGACGATCGGCAGCGCCGGTTCAACCACCGGCTCGACGATCGGCGGCACCGGCTCGACCACCGGCTCCACGATCGGCTGGACGATCGGCAGCGACCGGCTCGACCACAGGCTCGACGATCGGCAGCACCGGTTCAACCACCGGCTCGACGATCGGCGGCACCGGCTCGACCACCGGCTCCACGATCGGCTCGACCGGCTCGACGACCGGCTCGACCGGCTCAACCACCGGCTCGACGATCGGCAGCACCGGCTCGACTACGGGCTCGACTACGGCGTCGACCACCGGCTCGATCGGCAGCACCGGCTCGACTACGGGCTCGACGATCGGCTCGACCGGCATCACCGGCTCCACCACCGGCTCGACCGGCTCGACCACCGGCTCGACCGGCTCGACCACGGGCTCGACCGGGTCGACGATCGGCTCGACCGGCTCGACCACCGGCTCGACGATCGGCGCAACCGGCTCGACGACCGGCTCCACCACCGGCTCGACCGGTTCGACGACCGGCTCGACGACCGGCTCCAGCCACCGGCTCGACCGGGTCGACGATCGGCTCCACCGGCTCGACCACCGGCTCGACGACTGGCGCCACCGGCTCGACGACCGGCTCCGACCGGTCGTCGACGACCGGCTCGACCGGCTCGACGACCGGCTCGACCGGCTCGACCACCGGCTCGACGATCGGCCAACCGGCTCGACGACCGGCTCCACCACCGGCTCGACCGGTTCGACGACCGGCTCGACCGGCTCGCACCACCGGCTCGACCGGTCGCCACCGGCTCGACCGGTTCGACGACCGGCTCGACCGGCTCCACCACCGGCTCGACGATCGGCAGCACCGGCTCGACCGGATCCAAAGGCTCGATCTCGTCGATCCCTGCCGGCATCTCTCCCGCTACCGCTACCTGAATATCTTCACCGAAGGTGTCGGTGTCCGCGGCGCTGGCCGCGCCAGTGCCTGCGACCCAAAGGCCGCCAGCGAGCGCCGTGATCCACAGCGCCCGCAAAGTGAGCTTGCTCATTGTTCTGCCCTTCTTCTGAGTGATCCGCCGTCCCGCTCCGGGACAGCTGTGCGTCGCGCGAGTGCGCGACCGCGGACCACTCAGTCAGGGCTTGAGGTGTGCTCCTGGCTCCAGGAGCTGGGGATGCGGTCTTGGTCGACCGCGACGACCTTCCCGGCAGACGGGCCGGTCAGCACGTCGGCTTGCGTGATCGCCGCCGGCGAAGCGAGCCCACTGGCTGCTGCGGCGCTCGCACCCGCAGCAGCGGTGACCGAGGCTGCCGGCGCTCGCTGCTCGAGCGGCGAAGGGCGGTTCGAAGGCGGCTCGACCGTGTGCGTCTCGTCGCCGGAGCTGCTCGCGCCGAGCGCAGATCCGAGGGGTGCAGGCGTGATGGCTGCGACGCTCACCACCGCCGCAAGCGACTCCGCCACGATTCGGGCGATCGCGCGAACCGACGTCTCGATTGGCTCGACGATCCTCTCGGTCGGCCACGCCGCCGGCTTGGGGGCGACCGCTGGCGCAAGCGCGTCGGGTGCGATCGGTTCACCGACCGGGCTGATGATCGCGGGGACGGGCACGACGATCGGAGCGACGGGCTGAGCGATCGGTACCACGGGCTCCACGATCGGAACCACCGGCTCCACGATCGGAACCACCGGCTCACGACGGAACCACCGGCTCCACCGATCGGCTCCACGATCGGAACCACGGGCTCGACCACCGGCTCCACGATCGGCTCCACGATCGGAACCACCGGCTCGACCACCGGCTCCACGATCGGAACCACGGGCTCGACCACCGGCTCGACGATCGGCTCCACGATCGGAACCACGGCTCGACCACCGGCTCCACGATCGGCTCCACGATCGGAACCACGATCGGAACCACCGGCTCGACCACCGGCTCCACGATCGGCTCCACGATCGGAACCACAGGCTCGACCACCGGCTCGACCACCGGCTCCACGATCGGCTCCACGATCGGACCACGGGCTCGACCACCGGCTCCACCGGATCGACCACCGGCTCGACGACCGGCTCCGACCGGCTCGACCACCGGCTCCACGATCGGAACCACGGGCTCGACCACCGGCTCCACGATCGGCTCGACCACCGGCTCCACGATCGGAGCCACGGGCTCGACCACCGGCTCCACCGGATCGACCACGGGCTCGACCACCGGCTCCACCGGATCGACCACGGGCTCGACCACCGGCTCCACCGGATCGACCACGGGCTCGACCACCGGCTCCACCGGATCGACCACGGGCTCGACCACCGGCTCACATCGACATCGGAACCACCGGCTCGACCACCGGCTCCACCGGATCGACCACGGGCTCGACGATCGGCTCAACGATCGGCTCGACGATCGGCTCCACCGGCTCGACCACCGGCTCCACCGGATCGACCACGGGCTCGACGATCGGCTCCACGATCGGAACCACGGGCTCGACCACCGGCTCCACCACCGGGTCGACGATTGGCTCGACGACCGGCTCGACGATCGGAACTACCGGCTCCACGATCGGTTCCACGATCGGCTCGACGATCGGCTCCACCGGCTCGACCACCGGCTCCGCCGGATCGACCACGGGCTCGACGATCGGCTCCACGATCGGAACCACGGGCTCGACCACTGGCTCAACGACCGGCTCCACGATCGGTTCCACGATCGGCTCCACGATCGGTCCACGATCGGCTCGATGATCGGCTCCACCGGCTCGACCACCGGCTCCACTGGCTCGACCACCGGCTCCACGGGCTCGACCACAGGCTCCACCGGCTCGACGATCGGCTCGACCACCGGCTCGACCGGCTCGACCACCGGCTCCACCGGCTCGACCACCGGCTCGACCACCGGTCGACCACCGGCTCCACCGGCTCGACCACCGGCTCCACCGGCTCGACGATCGGATCGACCACCGGCTCAACCGGCTCGACGATCGGAACCACGGGCTCGAGCGGATCAAGCAGCGGGACAGCCTCGCCGCTGTCTGCATCCGTCACTGGCGCGACCGTGTGTGGGTCGCTGGCTGGCTCCGTCAGAGGCGCGACCGTGTCTAGGTCGCTGACGAACTCCTCGACGATGCCGCCCACCAGGCTTGGATCATTGTCTTCTGCAGCCGAAGCCAGAGCTCCTCCGACAAGCAGGGACAAGGTCACAGCTCCGAAGGACGCCGCTCCTGCGGCGAGACCGAGGCGCACCAGACGGGGTCGCATCCCTGCGCCCGTCGCGTGCATGGTTGTCCCCCGAGGTCGTGCCGTGCTCGCGACCGTACGCCCGGCGCCTCTGGTGCGCAACGGGTCAAATAACGCTGTTACGCCGCGGGTTGCTCCTCGAGCTCCGGCTCGCGGCCAGGCAGCGCATCCCCCGCGATCGGGATCCGGGCGAGCCGCGACCCTCCACCGGACGCCGTCTCGACGACGAGGCTGCCCGCGGCGATCCTGCCGTCGCCGGCGGCGAGCCCCTGCCACTCGGCACGCACCTGCCGCACGACGGTCGCCGCGCTCGGCCACGGCCCCTCGATGAGCAGCGTCGACGACGCCTGCCGCAGCCGCGCTGCCAGTCGTGCCGCATCGGTGGGCGACACCCGGCCGGGCGAGACGGCGAGCACCACCGGCATCGCCTCGGCGAGGCTCGCGACCACATCGAGCCACGAGCGCCCCGGATGCGGCACGAGCGCCACGCGCTCCATGGGCACGCCCAGGTCACGGGCGGCCTCGATGCCGAGGTCGGGCATCCCGACGATCGCGCCCCACGCGCCGCGCGGCATCGCCGCACCCAGGCAGGCGAGCGCGAGACTGCGCGACTCGATGCTGTGCGCGGCGCCCGAGCGGAGCCGCCGCACCACCTCGTCGAGCCCGGCCGAGACCGGCTCGACCGGCGCGGGCGCGACCTGCTGGGCGGCCGCCTGCTGCATGCTCCGCAGCCGCTCACGGAGAGCGTCGACCGTCGCCGTGCGATCATCGCCCGACCGGCGCTCGAGCCTCGTCGACACCATCCCCATCCCCCTATCTTCGAACATGTGTTCGAACGTGGCAAGCCCTGTCGGCGTGTCGACGGATGCCTCGCGTGCGATGATCGAGCCGTCCCGACCGAGCGGAATCGACCGCGCAGGATCGCCCGCGCAGAGGAGGCAAGACACGTGAGCAGCGCCGATGCCAGAAGCGTCGCATCGACCGCTGACGCGGCCGCGCCCATCCTCTGCGTGACGACGAACCCGGCGATCGACATCACCTACACGATCGACGAGCTGCGGATCGGCACGAGCCACCGCGTGCCGACGGGCCTCGCCCGCGCCGGCGGCAAGGGCGTCAACGTGGCCCGGGTGCTGCACCAGCAGCACGAGACCGCCATCGTGATCGCCCCCATCGGCGGCCCGGTGCACGCGATCTTCGTCCATGACCTCGACCTCGCCGGCATCCCCCACCGCCTCATCGAGGTCGACGCGCACACGCGCCGCACGACCGCGATCGTGACGCCCGCCGGCACCACCAACCTCAACGAGCACGGTGCGCCGATCGACGCCGCCAGCTGGGCGCGGCTGCTCGACATCGTGCGCGAGGAGGCACCCGGCGCACGCGTCGTCGTCTCCTCCGGCTCGCTGCCGCCGGACACGCCCGACGGGTTCTGCGCCAGCGTCGTCGAGATCGCGCGAGCGACCGGCACGCCCGTGCTCATCGACGTCGGCGGCGAGCAGCTGCGGCATGCGGTCGCTGCGGGCGCCACCGCCGTGAAGCCCAACCGGCACGAGCTCTTCGACGCCATGGGCGGCACCGACCCGCTCGACGCCGCCCGCCGGCTCGCGGCGCTCGGCACCGGCACGGTCTTCGCCTCGCTCGACGTCGAGGGGATGCTCGCGGTGCTGCCCGACGGCCGCGCCTGGCACGCCTCCCTCGACCACGTGCTCGACGGCAACCCCACCGGCGCGGGCGATGCCGCCATCGCCGCCATCGCGCAGGCGATCGCCGAGGGTGCGCCGCTCGAGGAGCAGCTCGCGCGCGCCACCGCCTGGTCCGCCGCCGCCGTGCTGGCAGCGCAGGCCGGGTCGATCGCCGATCCGCACGACCTGGGCGGGCGCATCCGCATCGACCCGATCGGCTGAGCCGCCGTTCATCGCACCGTCGTTCGGCGTTCGCCGGCCGCTGGTACGGTGTCGCCATGGAGACACTGCGCCTCGAAGAGCTGTCCGCGGCGAACATCGTCGCCGCCAACGGCATGACCCTCAAGCGAGGGCAGGAGGCGTTCCTCGCCCCGAATGCACGGCTCGAGGAGTTCGTGAACACGCAGAGCGCGTGGCAGCGCGTGGTCTTCGACGGCGATGAGCCGGTCGCGTTCGTGATGGCGAACTTCGACCCGGAGGTCGACCGCGAGGAGTACCGCTCGAGCGTGCTGCGCATGTACGTCGCCGGCACCGCGCAGCGCAAGGGCGTCGGCAGCTACACCGTCGAGCAGGTCGCCGACGAGGCCCGCCGCCAGGGCTTCGACAGCCTCTACGCCGTCTGGGAGGAAGGCGACCAGGGTCCCGGCAAGTTCTTCCAGGCCGTCGGCTTCGAGCCCATCGGCGAGAACGAGTACGGCGAGGTCATCGGGCGCAAGTCGCTCTGACCCGACCGCCCCGGGTCCCGCGACCGCGGCGCATGCCCCGTCGAGGGTTTGCGTCCCAGTTGCGGTGAACTCGGACGCAAACGCTCAACCCGCGCGACGGGCGGTCGGCGCTGTCGAGGGTTTGCGTCCGAGTTGCGGGCAACTCGGACGCAAACCCTCAACCCGGCGGGCGGGCGGGGCGGCTCAGACGAGCGACTCGCGCCACGCCCGGTGCAGCGTCGCGAACTTGCCGCCGGCGGCGATGAGCTCGTCGGGCGACCCGTCCTCGATGATCCGACCGTGCTCCATGACGAGCACGCGGTCGGCGATCGCGACGGTCGAGAGCCGGTGCGCGATGATGATCGCCGTCCGGTCGTCGAGCAGCGTCGTGAGCCCCTCCTGCACGAGCCGCTCCGACGGGATGTCGAGCGACGCGGTCGCCTCGTCGAGGATGAGCACGCGCGGGTCGGCCAGGAACGCCCGCGCGAACGAGAGCAGCTGCCGCTGGCCGGCGCTCACCCGGCCGCCGCGCTTGTTCACGTCGGTGTCGTAGCCGTCGGGCAGCGCGCTGATGAACTCGTGCGCGCCGACCGCGCGGGCAGCGGCCTCGATCTCGTCGTCGCTCGCACCGGGCTTGCCGAGCGCGATGTTGTCGGCGACGGTGCCGGAGAAGAGGTACGCCTCCTGCGTCACCATCACGACCGCGCGCCGCAGGTCGTCGTTCGCCAGCTCGCGCAGGTCGACGCCGTCGAGCCGCACCGACCCCTCCGAGGGGTCGTAGAAGCGCGAGATGAGCTTCGCGAGCGTCGACTTGCCGGCACCGGTCGTGCCGACGAGCGCGATCGTCTGGCCGGACGGGATGTGCAGGTCGAAGTCGGGCAGCACCACCTTGCCGCTGCTGTACGCGAACTGCACCCGGTCGAAGTCGATCTGGCCGCGCGAGGCCGGCAGCGCCTTCGGGTCGGCCGGCTCGCGCACGGTCGGCTCCTCCTCGAGCATGCCGGAGATCTTCTCGAGCGCGGCGGACGCCGACTGGTACCCGTTGAAGAACATGCCGATGCCCTGGATGGGCTGGAAGAAGTTGCGCGCGTAGAGCGCGATCGCGAGCAGCACGCCGATCTGCAGCGACCCCTCCGCGACCCGCAGGCCGCCGACGAGGACGAGCGTCGCGATCGTGACCGCGCCGATCGCCATGATGCCGGGCTCGTAGATGCCGAAGATGTTGATGGTGCGGAAGTTCGCGTCGCGGTACTCGTCGACGCGCTCGTCGAACTCGCGCTGGTTGGCCGGCTCCTTGCGGAACGCCTTGACGGCGCGGATGCCCGTCATCGTCTCGACGAAGTGGACGATCATGCTCGCGCTCGTCGTGCGCGTCTCGCGGAACAGCACGGTGGAGCGCACCTGGAACCAGCGGGTGAGGATGATCGCCGGGATGAGCGCGATGCCGATGATGAGGCCGGACAGCGGGTCGAGCACCGTCATCGCGATGCCCGTGAACGCCATGAACAGCACGCCGCGGACGAGCTCGTTGAGCCCCTGGTCGAGCAGGTCGCGGATCGATTCGAGGTCGCTCGTCTGGCGCGCGATGATCCGGCCCGACGTGTACGACTCGTGGAACTCGAGGCTCAGCCGCTGCGCATGGCCGAACAGCCGGCGGCGCAGGTCGAACAGCACCGTCTGGCTGATGCGCGCGATGCCCACCGTGTAGAGGTACATGAGCACGCCCGCGAGGACCGCGGCGACGATGTAGACGATCGTCGCGACCCACAGCGGCATCCAGTCGGCGCGGTCCACGATCGACGGCAGGCCCGTGTCGATCCCGTACGCGATGAGCATCGGGCCGGCGATGTTCGCCGCCACGGCGACGACCACGAGCAGCATCGTCACGATCACGCGCCCGAGGTGCGGCCGCAGCAGCGAGCCGAGCAGCGTGCGCGAGCGCGCGCGGATCGCCTTCGACTCCGCCTTCGTGTAGTCGGTGCGGTCCTCGCCCTGCACGCCGTAGACGCTCATCGCGACACCTCCTCGTCCTGCTCCTGCTCGAGCTCGCGCTCGAGCGCATCCACGTCGATCACCTGCATCGAGCCGGTGACGGCGTCGATGCTCCTGCGGTCCAGCTCGGCCTCCTCGAGGCTCGAGATCACGTAGCGGTAGTGCTCGTTGCGCGCGAGCAGCTCCGAGTGGGTGCCGACGTCGTCGATGCGGCCGTCGCGCATGAGCGCGACGCGGTCGGCGAGCTGCACGGTGCTCGGGCGGTGGGCGACGATGAGCGCCGTGGTGCGGTCGAGCACGCTGCGGAGCGCCTCCTCGACCTGCGCCTCGGTCTCGACGTCGAGCGCCGAGAGCGGGTCGTCGAGCACGAGCACCGCCGGGTCGGCGGCGACGGCGCGCGCGAGCGCGAGGCGCTGGCGCTGGCCGCCCGAGAGCGAGAGCCCCTCCTCGCCGATCTGCGTGTCGAGGCCGTCGGGCAGGTCGCGGACGAACCCGGCCTGCGCGATGTCGAGCGCGCGGTCGAGCACGTCGTCCGACGCATCCGGCACGCCCATCAGCACGTTCTCGCGCACGGTCGCCGAGAAGAGCGTCGCATCCTCGAACGCCATCGCGATGTGCGTCCGCAGCTCCGAGAGCGACAGGTCGCGCACGTCGATGCCGTCGAGCAGCACCTGGCCGCCGGTGACGTCGTAGAGGCGGGCGGGCAGCGCGGTGAGCGTCGTCTTGCCGGAGCCGGTGATGCCGATGAGCGCCATCGTCTCGCCCGGCTCGAGCGTGAGCGTCGCACCGTCGACGAGGTCCCGCTCGTGCGGCTGCGCGTCCTGGTAGCGGAAGTGCACGTCCTGGAACACGAGCCGGCCGCGCGGATGCGCGATGGTCGTCGGCTCCTCCGGGTCGACGATCGTGTTCTCGCTGTCGACGATCTCGTGGAAGCGGCGCGAGGCGTTCGACGCGTCGATGAGGAAGGCGAAGAGGAAGCCGATCGACTCGATGGGCCAGTTGAGCACCATCGCGACGGCGAAGAACGCGAAGAGCGTGCCCACCGAGAGCTGACCGGTCGCGGCGAGCCAGACGCCCAGGAAGAGGCAGACGGCGTACGACACGTAGGGCACGATCGTCAGCCACATCCACAGGTGCCCGTCCATGCGGGCCTTGTCGATCTCGGTCTCGCGCAGGTTCGACGCCTGGTCGGTGAATCCCTCGAGCGCGTGGCGGCCGCGGCCGAACGCCTTGAGCACGCGGATGCCGTGGATCGACTGCTCGACGGTGGTCGCGAGGTCGCCCGCCTGGTCCTGCGCCGAGCGCGAGATCGTGAAGTAGCGGCGCTCGAAGCGCAGCGCGACGAAGACGATCGGCGCCGAGAGCACGACGAAGGCGCCCGCGAGCACCGGGCTCCAGAAGAAGAGGATGACGATGCCGACGACGAGCGTGATCGCGTTCACGACGAGCAGCGGCATGCCGAAGGCGATGAAGCGGCGGATCATGCCGAGGTCCTGCACGGCTCGGCTCAGCAGCTGGCCGGACTGCCAGCGGTCGTGGAAGGCGACCGGCAGCGCCTGCAGCTGGCCGTAGAGCGAGCGGCGCATCGCCGCCTCGATCTTCGTCGACGGCAGCGTCACGAGGATGCGTCGCATGTAGACGAAGAACGCCTCACCGAGCGCGAGCACGAGGATCGCGAGCGCGACCGGCCACACGGCGGATGCGTCGGACTGCGCGAGCGGCCCGTCGACGAGCGCGCGCATGGCGATCGGGGTCGCGAGGCTCAGCAGCGCGGAGATGAGGGCCGCGACCGTGCCGAGGAGGAGGCGCGGCAGCACCGGGCGCAGGAACGGCAGCAGCCTGCCGAGCGCGCGCAGGTGGCCGACCGTGTCGGTCGTCTCGGTCGGGGGCGTCAAGGCCATGAGGGGGTCCTTCGGGGTCGCGGGCGTCGTGAGCCCGCGCGATGCGGGTGCGGCCGGTGGGCCGCGATGGTGGTGCTGCGTCGATCCTCGGCCTGGGCGGCTGGGGCGACGGGGCGAGCGGTGCTCGCGACGGGCTGCGAGGCCCTCCTGCTACCGGCGTCCGGCGACGCGGGGGCGGACGAGGAGGGCGCGGGCGGCAGCGATCGAACCGGTCGTCGTCGTGCTCATGGCATCCTCCTCAGTCGCCGCGGCGGGTGGCGCGGACAGCCTTCGATTCTAAGCAGGCCCACAGGACCGCGTCTACCCCCGCGCCCGCGAGTCGCGAGCGCGGCGCGCCCGAGGGGTAGCCGCGGCCCGAGGGGTTGCCCTGGGCGGCCGCCTCTCGAGCGGATCGCTACCCCTCGCTGATGCGGCGACGGCCGTCGAGCTCGGCGAGCAGCCGGTCGGCGTCGGCCGGGCGCGTCAGCAGCAGCACGGGCGGGGCCGACGCATCCGCGTGCCACCGGCGCATCCGCTCGCGCTTCGACCGCCAGGAGCGGAAGTGCCAGCCGATGACGGAGTCGTGCGCGAGGGCGAGCCGGAGCGTCTCGACATTGCCGTTGCACACCCGCTCGCGGGTGCGGATGCGACGGGCGGTGCGGCGGACGAGTCGCGCGAGCGAGACGAGCCGCGCGTAGTCGAGGCCGACGATGACGTCGACGCGCGCGAGCGCGTGCTCGTTGTGGAAGCCGTAGACGGTGTCGAGCACGAACGCGTCGCCCGCGAGGAGGGCAGCACGCTCGCGTCGATCTCGTCGCGCGAGCGCTCCCCAGCCGGGCGACCAGCACAGGTCGTCGACGAGCGTGACGGGCAGCCCAGCCGCTCCCCCAGCGCGACCGCCATCGTCGACTTGCCAGCGCCGCTGACGCCGAAGCAGAGGATGCGGGGCGCGCGGCGGACGTCGTCGATGGTGCCGGCGCTCATGCCCAGAGGCTAGCGATGA
The DNA here is from genome assembly GCA_963803465.1 of uncultured Actinomycetota bacterium. Taxonomy (GTDB): domain Bacteria; phylum Actinomycetota; class Actinomycetes; order Actinomycetales; family Microbacteriaceae; genus Agrococcus. The sequence goes on along the minus strand of CAWDMS010000002.1, from coordinate 361,741 downwards.
GGGCCGGCGCGCGGCGGCGGCGTCCCACGACGGGCGGCGCCGCCCGCGACGGGTGGGCCTGCCCAGCCGGGTGGGCCTGCTCGGCCACCGGTCGCGAGCCGGCCCCCGGCGTCAGTGGGCGAAGTGCCGCTCGCCCGTGAAGTACATCGTGATGCCGGCGGCGTTCGCCGCGGCGATGACCTCCTCGTCGCGCACCGACCCGCCGGGCTGCACGACCGCGGTGACGCCCGCGTCGAGCAGGATCTGCAGGCCGTCGGCGAACGGGAAGAACGCATCCGACGCCGCCACCGACCCGGCCGCGCGGTCGCCCGCGCGCTCGACCGCGAGCTTGCACGAGTCGACGCGGTTCACCTGGCCCATGCCGACGCCCACGGATGCGAGGCCCGCGGCGAGCAGGATCGCGTTCGACTTCACCGACCGGCAGGCGCGCCAGGCGAACTCGAGGTCGGCGAGCACCGCGTCGGAGACGTGCGACCCGCTCACCCGGCGCCACGTGTGCGACGAGAAGCCCGCGAACGTGTCGGGCTGCTGCACGAGCACGCCGCCGGAGACCTGCCGCAGCTCGGAGCCCTCGCGGACGTAGCCCTCCGGCAGGCGCAGCAGGCGGATGTTCTTCTTCGCGGTGAGCAGCTCGAGCGCCTCGGGCTCGAAGTCCGGCGCGACGACGACCTCGGTGAAGATGTCCTTCACCGTCTCGGCCATGGCGCGCGTGACGGTGCGGTTCGCGGCGATGACGCCGCCGAACGCCGAGATCGGGTCGCACGCGTGCGCGCGCTCGTGCGCCGACGCGATCGGATCGGCGGCGCGCGGGTCGGCGATCGCGATGCCGCACGGGTTCGCGTGCTTGATGATCGCGACGGCCGGCTCGGTGAAGTCGAAGGCCGCCCGCAGCGCCGCGTCGGCGTCGACGTAGTTGTTGAACGACATCGGCTTGCCGTGCAGCAGCTCCGCCTGCGTGATGCCGGCCCCGCCCGGCAGCGCGAACAGGCCTGCCTGCTGGTGGCTGTTCTCGCCGTAGCGGAGCCCGGAGACGAGCGTCGCCGCGCCGACCGCCTTGAGCAGGCCGGTCGCGCTCGACGTGTCGGGCAGCGCGGATGCGTCGGCCGCGGCGGGCGCGGACGCCGCCGTGCGCACCGCGGTCGGCGCCGACTGCGCGGCGGCCCGCGCGGGTGCCTCCTCGGCCGGCGCCGTCTGGGCCGGCGCGGCCGCCGCGACGGGCGCCTCGACCGGCTCCCCCGCGAACCAGCGGGCGACCGCGGTGTCGTAGGCGGCGGTGTGGGCGAAGGCGTCGCGCGCGAGCGCCCGGCGCTGCAGCAGGTTGAGGCCGGAGCCGGCAGCCTTCGCGATCAGCGGGTAGATGCGCGGGTCGGTCACGATCGCGACGTTGGCGTGGTTCTTGGCCGAGGCGCGCACCATCGCGGGCCCGCCGATGTCGATCTGCTCGATCACGTCGGCGTCGGCCGCGCCCGAGCGCACCGTCTCGACGAACGGGTAGAGGTTCACGACCACGAGCTCGAACGGCGCGATGCCGAGCTCGGCCAGCTGCGCCTCGTGGTGCTCGAGCCGCAGGTCGGCGAGCAGGCCCGCGTGGATCGCCGGGTGGAGCGTCTTCACCCGGCCGTCGAGCGCCTCCTGGAAGCCGGTGACCTGCGCGACCTCGGTGACCGCGAGCCCCGCGTCCGCCAGCATCTTCGCCGTCGAGCCGGTGGAGACGAGCTCGACGCCCGCCCCGGCCAGCGCGCGACCGAGCTCGACGACCCCCGTCTTGTCGCTCACCGACAGCAGCGCGCGCCGGAAGGGCACGACGTCGCGGTCGCGGTAGAGGCTCGGGTCGTGCTGGGGTCCGCTCACTGTGTCATTCCTCCGTGTCGGTGGCTGCCGGGCGCAGGCGTTGCTCGAGCCCGTGGTCGGCGAGGTCGCAGGTGCCGTCGGCGATGTCGGCGATCACGCTCGCGAGCAGGTCGCGCTCGACGAGCTTGATGCGGTCGTGCAGGGTGTCCTGGGTGTCGTCGGGCAGCACCGGCACGCGCTGCTGCGCGAGCACCGGGCCGGTGTCGACGCCGCTGTCGACGATGATCACGGAGGCGCCCGACTGGGTCGCGCCCGCCGCGAGCGCGTCGCGCACGCCGTGCGCGCCGGGGAACTCGGGCAGGTACGCCGGGTGCGTGTTGAGGATCGCCGGCTCGAAGCGCGCGACGACGCCGGGCGAGCAGCAGCCGCATGAAGCCCGAGAGCACGATCACGTCGGGCTCGAACGCGGCGATCCGGTCGGCGATGCGCTCGGACCATGCGTCGCGCGGCGCCTCGAACGGCTCGACGAAGGTCTGGAGTCCGGCCGCGCGGGCCAGCTCGATGCCGCCGCACTCGCGGTCGGCGCCGACGGCGATGATCTCGGCCGGCACACGTCCGGCGCGGGTCCGCTCCAGCAGATCGGCGAAGTTGGTGCCGCTGCCAGAGACAAGGACGACGAGGCGCAGCACGCCCTCCATCCTACGGCCCCGCGGACTCCGTCGTCGGGCGGCCGCCCTCGGGCGCCGGCTCCGGATGCGCCGGCTCGGCCGCGTCGTCGACGCCGGCAGCGTGCGCATCGCGCGTCGCCGGTCGGGCCACCGGCTCGACCGCCTGCGTCTCGGCCTCGGCGGCCGCGGGCGGCTCGGTCACGGGCCGCTCGACCGGCGCCACGGCCTGCGTCTCGGCCTCGGCGCTCGCGAGCGGCACGACCGACTGCGTCGCATCCGCGTCGGAGGCATCCGGCGCGTCGTCCTCGTCGTCCTGCGTCGTCGAGCGGCTCGTCGCGGCTGCGGCCGAAGCCGAAGACGTCGCGCATCGAGGTGCCCTCGCGCTCCGCTGCGAGCGGCAGCGCGAAGCCGCCGGCGAGCCGCCCGGTGCCGCGCCCCCCGGCGATGAGGCCGATGAGCAGGCCGACGCCCACCTCGAGCGCGCCCCACGCGGCGACGAGCACCGCATCCGGGCCGGTCTCCGACAGCCTGCCGGGACCGGCGGCGCCCACCGAGAGCATCGCCGCGAGGCCCAGCAGCGCGCCCGCGAGCAGCCCGCCGCCGACGCCCGCGATCCCCAGCTCCCACCAGTGCACGGGACGCTCCGGGCTGCCGGCCAGCGTCGTCTGGCGCGCGAGCACGCCGACGACGACCGCCGCCAGCACGGGCAGCACGACGACGACCAGCATCCAGGGCTGCACCGCCGGGTCGATCGCCGAGAGCATCGGCAGCGCCGGCACCGGCCCCAGGTCGGTGTCGAGCGGCGAGACGTCCGAGCCGCGACCCACCATGAAGCCGGGGCCGATCGCCCACGCGGCGCCCCACACGATCGCGACGGGCGCGAGCGCGAGCTGCAGCAGGAACAGCACGGCGACGCCCACGTGCGTCACCTCGAGCGACTCCATGAGCAGCAGCCCGTCGGTGAAGCGCAGCAGCAGGCCGAGCCCGACGAGCAGCGCGCCGATGCCGAGCACGCCGATCGCACCGGCCAGGCCCGACCGCAGCGCCGCACGCACGGGCCGCAGCCACCGGTCCTCGATCGTGAGGGCGTGCTCCAGCGCCTGCAGCCAGTCGTGCCCGCGCGCTGCGAGCACGGCGCCCGCCATGCCGACGAGCGCGACGAGGGCCGGGAAGGCGAACGCCTGGCCGAGGTTCGGCGCGGCCGTCGGGTGCTGCGCGCTGATCCCGGCGAGCAGGCCGACGAGCCCCGCGGCGGCGGCGCCCGCGACCGCGGCGATCACGATCTCGGCGAGCGGCAGCTCGGCGAGGCGGCGGCCGCTGCGCCAGTGCAGCCAGAGCGTGATGAGCCCGATGCCCCACGCGCCGAGCGACAGCACGAAGGAGCCCCCGGCCGACTCGAGGCCGAGCGCGGCGACCGCATCGGGCGCGAGGGTGACGCCGATGTCGACGCCGTGCCCGAGCATCCACGCGTCGACGGCGATGCGCCACTGCAGCAGGGGGTCGCCGCCGAAGCCCTGATCGAGGCCCCACACGGCGAGCAGCGCGAGCGCGCACAGCACGAGTCCGACCGCCGCGATGGCGGCGGACTCGACAGCCTGGCCGATCCCGGCCCACACGCGACGCACGGCTGGCAACCCTACCGACGCATCCGCCCGAGCGCCGACTCCCCCGCCGCGCGCCGCCAGAGCCCGGCCGCGATAGGTTGGAGGCGCATGGCGCGGCCAGCGCACGCGCGGCCGCCGTCCCACACAGACTGCGAGGGGTTCGAGCCGCATGGCCAAGATCATCTACACGTACACCGACGAGGCGCCGATGCTCGCGACGCACTCGCTCCTCCCGATCGTCCGCGCGTTCGCCGCAGCGGCCGACGTCGAGGTCGAGAGCCGCGACATCTCCCTGGCCGGCCGGATCGTCGCGTCGTTCGCCGACCTGCTGCCCGCCGACCAGCAGGAGCCCGACGCGCTCGCCGAGCTGGGCGCGCTGGCGAAGTCGCCCGAGGCGAACATCATCAAGCTGCCCGAACATCTCGGCATCGGTGCCGCAGCTGAAGGCCGCCGTGCAGGAGCTGCAGGACAAGGGCATCGCCCTGCCCGACTACCCGGACGAGGTGACGACCGACGAGGAGCGCGACATCCGCGCCCGCTACGACGCCATCAAGGGCTCGGCCGTCAACCCGGTGCTCCGCGAGGGCAACTCCGACCGCCGCGCCCCGCGCTCGGTGAAGGAGTACGCGCGCAAGCACCCGCACTCCATGGGCGCATGGCTGCCCGACTCGAAGACGGCCGTCGCCACCATGGGCGAGGGCGACTTCCGCGCCAACGAGCAGTCGGTCACGATGCCGGCCGACGACACGCTGCAGATCCGCTTCGTCGCGGACGGCGAGACGACCGTGCTGAAGGACGGCCTGACGGTGCTCGCGGGCGAGATCGTCGACGCGACCTTCATGAGCGCGAAGGCGCTCGACGCGTTCCTCGCCGACGCAGGTGCAGCGCGCCCGCGACGAGCACGTGCTCTTCTCGGCGCACCTCAAGGCCACGATGATGAAGGTCTCCGACCCGATCATCTTCGGCCACGTCGTGCGCGCGTTCCTGCCGTCGCTCTTCGAGCGCTACGGCACCCAGCTCGAGGAGGCCGGCCTCTCTCCCGAGAACGGCCTCGCCGCGATCCTGTCCGGGCTCGGCGAGCTCGACGAGTCGACCGCCGCCGGCGTCCGCCAGGCGATCGAGGACGGCCTGGCCGACGGCCCGCGCCTCGCGATGGTCAACTCCGACCGCGGGATCACGAACCTCCACGTGCCCTCCGACGTCATCGTGGATGCGTCGATGCCGGCCATGATCCGCCAGTCCGGCCACATGTGGGGCCCGGACGGCGAGGAGGCCGACACGCTCGCGGTCATCCCCGACTCCTCCTACGCCGGCATCTACCAGGTCGTCATCGAGGACTGCCAGGCCAACGGCGCCTTCGACCCGACCACGATGGGCTCCGTGCCCAACGTCGGCCTCATGGCGCAGAAGGCCGAGGAGTACGGCTCGCACGACAAGACGTTCCGCATCGAGCGGGACGGCCGCGTCGAGGTCGTGAACGCCGCCGGCGACGTGCTCATGGCGCACGACGTCGAGGCGGGCGACATCTGGCGCGCGTGCCAGACGAAGGATGTGCCGGTGCGCGACTGGGTGAAGCTCGCGGTCACGCGCGCCCGCGCATCCGACACCCCCGCGGTGTTCTGGCTCGACAAGGGCCGCGCGCACGACGCGGAGCTCATCAAGAAGGTGGAGGAGGAGCTCGGGTCGCACGACACCGAGGGCCTCGCAGATCACGATCCTGAGCCCGGTCGACGCGACGAAGCACGCGATCGAGCGCATCCGCCAGGGACTCGACACCATCTCGGTGACGGGCAACGTGCTGCGCGACTACAACACCGACCTGTTCCCCATCCTCGAGCTCGGCACGAGCGCGAAGATGCTGTCGGTCGTGCCGCTGCTGAACGGCGGCGGCCTGTTCGAGACCGGCGCCGGCGGCTCCGCGCCGAAGCACGTGCAGCAGCTCGTCGAGGAGAACCACCTGCGGTGGGACTCGCTGGGCGAGTTCATGGCGCTCGCCGAGTCGTTCCGCCACCTGTCGGAGTCGACGGGCAACGCCCGCGCCGGCGTGCTGGCCGAGACGCTCGACGCAGCGACGGGCACGTTCCTGAACGAGAACAAGTCGCCGTCGCGGAAGACCGGCGAGCTCGACAACCGCGGCAGCCACTTCTGGCTCGCCCGCTACTGGGCCGAGGAGCTGGCCGGGCAGATCGGACGACGCCGACCTGGCCGAGACCTTCGCGCCGGTCGCCGAGGCGATGGTCTCGCAGACCGAGACGATCGAGCAGGAGCTGCTCGCGGTGCAGGGCAGCCCGGTCGACCTGGGCGGCTACTACCGCGTCGACCCCGACCTCGCCGACGCGGCGATGCGCCCGAGCACCTCGCTGAACGCGATCCTCGCGCCGCTGCGCTGACCCGCTCGACGAAGGGCCCGGCTCCGGCCGGGCCCTTCGCCGTACCGGCAGATCCGGCGCTCAGCGGCGTTCGCTGGAGTCCGCGATCGGTGCGCATCCGCCGGCCCCGCTCAGCGCGACTCCTCCGGCGGCGCGGCCACGGTGGTCGCCACGGCGCACCACCGCGAGGATGTCCTGCTCGATCGCCGGCCACGTCGTCGTGGATCTGCCGGTACGTGAGCCGCATCGACCAGGAACCCGCGCGCGACGAGCCGCCGATCCCGCGCCCGGTCGCGCTCGTACGCCGCGAGTCGGTGTGGTGCTCCCGGCTGTCGCACTCGATGACGAGCCGCTCGCCGATCAGCAGGTCGACCCGCATGCCCTGCAGCAACCGCACCTGGATGCGCGTCGCCGATGCGCGAGCGAGCGCAGCCCGCAGCCGCACCATGCGTCTCCGTCCCGGCTTCCGAGCGCCCGTCGGCCAGATCGAGCAGCGATCGGATGCGCAGCCGGCGCGAACCGCATCCACGCGCTGCAGCTCCTCCCTCGTCGCGAGCCGCTAGTGCAGCAGGGAGTCGACGACGACCACGATGTCCTCCCGGCTCCCGCACCGCAGGACGCAGCGGAAGCTCGTCTCGATGTCGTCGATGACGCTCGCCGACGGGTGGTTGCGGCGCCGTGCGGCCGGCAGCCGGCTGGGCCGCGGTGCCGGGCGGACCGCACGTGCCACCCCTTCCGCTCCGGCACCCAGACGCCCCGCAGTCGGAGCGCGCTGAAGCAGGAGATGCAGCCGCCGAGCCGCACCGCGGCGATCGCGCTGCGGGACCGGGCGCCTCGTCCGAACCACCCGGGCGCACGCCGCTGCAGCGACCCGGTCGCCGACGGCGCAGCTCGATCTGCCACTTGCTCCAGCCGAGCGACGCGAGCTGCGCGGCGTGAGGATCCCGAGCTGGAAGACGAGCGGATCGGCATGACGCGCACCCTGCCACGCGGGCGCCCGCGGTCGGGCTGCGGCGTCACCTGTGGACGCCCGCTCGATTCGGCGCTCACCGGCCCTTCGCCCGCACGATGCCGCCGACGGCCCGCTCAGCCCCGATCCGCCGGGCCGCCTACGTCAGGTCGTCGTGCTCGCCCGTCACCCAGGCGATGTGGCGCTCGGCGCTGCGGGCGACCGCCGCGGGCCGTCCTCGATGAGCTGGCCGGGGATGTTGCCGTAGATGCGCCGGAACCGCAGCCCGGCCGCCTGCTCGGCGAGCCGCCGCACGACGCCCGCCGACAGCGGGATGTTGTTCGGGTACGAGCGCATGAACCCGAGGCTCGCGCGGTCGGGCTTCGGCTGCATCGTGTCGCCCGCGAGCAGCGACCCCTCGCCCTCGCTGCCCGCGGCCCACAGCGCCACGCCCGCACCCGGGAAGTGCCCGCCGAAGCGGATGAGCCGCACGCCCGGCAGCGGCTCGACCTCGTCGTCCCACAGCTCGATGCGCTCGTGCTCGCCGCTGCACCCACGACGCGTCCCGGGCGTTCGACGAGCACGCGCGCGTCGAGCGCCTCCGCCCACGCGCACTGCACGCCGAACATGTGCGGATGCGACGCCGCGACGACCGCGAGGCCGCCGAGCCCGCGCACCTCCTCGACCGCCGCATCCGTGATCGTGCCGAGCGGATCCCACAGCAGGTTGCCCTCGGCGGTCTGCACGAGGATCGACCGCTGCCCGATGCCGACCGGCGGATCGGAGGTGACGGCCCAGGCGCCCGGCTCCTCCTCGACCACGTCGATGCGCATGCCGTCGGCGGCGTGCTGCTCGGTGCTCGTCCAGATCTGCCCGTGGAACGGCACCCACTGCCGCTCGTCGGCGCAGATGGGGCAGGTCTCGGGCAGCGGCTCGGCGGTCTCGACGCCGCACGTCGCGCAGAGGATCGTCATGGCCCCAGCCTGCACCCGTGACGGGCTCCGCGTCGAGGTGCGCTACGCCTCGTCGGGCGCCGCCTCGTCCTCCTCGGGCTCGAAGGTCGATGCCTCGCCCGTCGTCGTCGCCGCGAGCCCGTCCGGGTCCGGCGGGATCGTGCCGTCCTCGCCCAGCCCGCCGGGCTTCGGCGTGCCCTCGTCCTCGTGCTCGTGGTCAGAGCCGTCGTGGTGGTCCATGTCTGCCTCCCCGTCGCGTGGTGCGCCCACCCTAGCCCCGCATCCCGTGCGGGGCCGGGGAACGGCGAAGGGCCCCGGCCGAAGCCGGGGCCCTTCGCGGTGCGAGTCGCGCTCAGAGCGACTCGATGACCTCGCGCATGAGGCGGGCGGCCTCGGACGGCGTCTTGCCGACCTTGACGCCGGCGGCCTCGAGGGCCTCCTTCTTCGCCTGCGCTGTGCCCGCCGAGCCGGAGACGATCGCGCCGGCGTGGCCCATCGTCTTGCCCTCGGGCGCGGTGAAGCCGGCGACGTAGCCGACGACCGGCTTCGTGACGTTGGCCTTGATGAAGTCGGCCGCGCGCTCCTCGGCGTCGCCGCCGATCTCGCCGATCATGACGATCGCCTTCGTCTCGGGGTCGGCCTCGAACGCCGCGAGGGCGTCGATGTGCGTCGTGCCGATGATCGGGGTCGCCGCCGATGCCGATGGCGGTCGAGAAGCCCAGGTCGCGCAGCTCGTACATCATCTGGTAGGTCAGCGTGCCCGACTTCGAGACGAGGCCGATCGGGCCCTTGCCGGTGATTTTCGCGGGCGTGATGCCGACGAGCGACTCGCCCGGCGTGATGATGCCGGGGCAGTTCGGGCCGATGATGCGGGTCGTGCCCGCGGCCTTCGCGTGCGCCCAGAACTCGGCCGAGTCGAGCACGGGGATGCCCTCGGTGATGATGACGAGCAGGCGCGATGCCCGGCGTCGATGGCCTCGATGGCCGCGTCCTTCGCGAACGCCGGCGGCACGAACGCGATCGAGACGTCGGCGCCGGTCGCGGCCATCGCCTCGGCGACGGTGCCGAAGACGGGCAGCTCGACGGCGAGCCGTCCGCGGCGGTGTGCGAGACGGTCGTGCCGGCCTTGCGGGCGTTGACGCCGCCGACGACCTGCGTGCCCGCCTTGAGCATGAGCGCGGTGTGCTTGGTGCCCTCGCCGCCGGTGATGCCCTGGACGATGACCTTGGAGTCCTTGTTGAGGAAGATCGACATCTTCTGCTCTCCTTACTTCGCAGCCAGCTCGGCGGCCTTGTCGGCGCCCTCGTCCATGGAGGCGCGAGCGTCACGAGCGGGTGGTTCGGCGTCGGCGAGGATGCGGCGGCCCTCCTCGACGTTGTTGCCGTCGAGGCGCACGACGAGCGGCTTGGTCGCCGTGTCGCCGAGGATCTCGAGCGCCTTCGACGATGCCGTTCGCGACGGCGTCGCACGCGGTGATGCCGCCGAAGACGTTGACGAACACGCTCTTGACCTGCCTGGTCGCCGAGGATGACGTCGAGGCCGGCCGCCATGACCTCGGCGGATGCGCCGCCGCCGATGTCGAGGAAGTTGGCGGGCTTGACGCCGCCGTGGCTGCTCGCCGGCGTAAGCGACGACGTCGAGCGTCGACATGACGAGGCCCGCGCCGTTGCCGATGATGCCGACCTCGCCGTCGAGCTTGACGTAGTTGAGGTCGTGCTCCTTGGCCTTCGCCTCGAGCGGGTTCGGTCGCGGCCTTGTCCTCGAGCTCGGCGTGGTCGGGCTGGCGGAAGTCGGCGTTCTCGTCGAGCGTGACCTTGCCGTCGAGGGCGATGATGTCGCCGCGCCGGTCAGCACGAGCGGGTTCACCTCGACGAGCGTGGCGTCCTCGCCCGTGAAGACGCCGTAGAGGGTGACGAAGACCGGCGCGACCTTGTCGACGAGCTCGGCTCGGGAACTTCGCGGCGACCGCGATCTCGCCGGCCTTCTCCAGGTCGATGCCGACGGCCGGGTCGACCTCGACGCGGGCGAGCGCCTCGGGGCGCTCCTCGGCGAGCTGCTCGATCTCCATGCCGCCCTCGTAGCTGCACAGGGCGAGGTAGCTGCGGTTCGCGCGGTCGAGCAGCACGGAGAAGTAGAACTCCTCCTTGATGTCGGCGCCGTCGGCGACCATGACGCGCTTGACGACGTGGCCCTTGATGTCGAGGCCGAGGATCGCCTCGGCCGCGGCCTCCGCGTCTCCGCCGGGGTCTTCGCCACCTTGACGCCGCCGGCCTTGCCGCGACCGCCGGTCTTGACCTGAGCCTTCACGACGCGTCACGCCGCCGAGCTTCTCGGCCGCTGCGCGCGGCCTCCTCAGGGGTGTCGGCGATGATGCCTGCGAGCACGGGAACACCGTGCTTCTCGAACAGGTCCCGTGCCTGGTACTCGAAAAGATCCACGCGTCATCCAATCAATGTTCTGTGGGCAGAGTGGGGTCGGGGATTCGCCTCGGCAAGCCTAGCCCTGTCGCGTGCGGGCCCCTCCACGCTTTCGGCCCGCCGAACGGCGAAGATTCGGCTTTCTTGCCGGTTTCGGAGGAGCCTCGCCTTCCTTGCGGGCGCGCTGCGGACACGCGGACCATGGTGGTCTGGAGGACACCATGGACCCTGCGCTCCAGCGCCGACCCGACCTGCCGCCGCCGATCGGATCGATGGCGTCGAAGCTCGACTGGCTGCGCGCCGGCGTGCTCGGCGCGAACGACGGCATCGTCTCGACCTCGGCGCTCATGGTCGGCGTCGCGGGCGCCGGCACGTCGGCCGCGGGCATCCTCACCGCCGGTGTCGCGGCGCTCGTCGCCGGCGCGTTCTCGATGGCGGTCGGCGAGTACGTGTCGGTCTCGTCGCAGCGCGACAGCGAGCGCGCGCGCCATCCGCCGCAGAGCTGCGCCAGCCTCGACCAGCGACCCCGAGGGCAGGTCGACCAGCTCGCGCACATGTACGAGCTGCGCGGCCTCTCGCCCGAGACGGCCGCACCTCGTCGCCGTCGAGCTCACCCGCGACCGACCCGCTGCGCGCGCACCTCGACGTCGAGTACAAGCTCGACCCCGAGGACCTCAACAACCCGTGGGCGGCGGCCTCGTCGTCGGCCGTCGCCTTCACGCTCGGCTCGCTCGTGCCGCTGCTCGCGGCGCTCCTCTCCCCCGCGTCGTGGATGCCGTGGTCGATCGTGGTCGCGACGGTCGTCGCGCTCCTCGTCACCGGCGTCGTCTTCGGCGCGGATCGGCGGCTCCGGCAAGCGGCTCGGCATGCTGCGCGTGCTCATCGGCGGCGTGATCGCGCTCGCCGCCACCTGGTCGATCGGCACGCTCTTCGGCACCCCGGTCCACTAGGCCCCGCCGGGGGCGCTGTCGCTCGATCGGCGAGCGGGACCTTCGACGCGGTCGCCGGGCCCGACGACGACGAGCACGCGGCGGGCCGTGACCCCCTGGAGCGCCGCGACGACGGCCGCCCGGCGGCACCTGCCCGACTCGGCGTCGGCATCCGCGCGCGCCCACCGCGTGACGGCGGCGCCGATCGACGCCTCGATCGCCCGCGCGAGCGCGGCGGGGCCGCCGCCGGCGACGAGCACGACGCGATCGATCGCGCGGTCGCGACCGCTCGGCGGGCCGGCCGCGCGATCCGCGCCGCCAGACGGCGAAGTGGTACGCCGGCGACGAGGGCCGTCGCGACGAGCAGCCCGAACGGCGCACGGATGCGCTCGACGAGCCCCTCGCCGGCGTCGTCGAGCGCGACCTCGAAGATCCGATACCCGACGACGAGCAGGGCGACGAGCGCGACGACGGCGCTCACGCCGAACACCGCGACGAGATAGACGCGGCGCCCCGCGGCCCGGGCATCCGTCGCGCCGCGCGGCGCGGCCGCCACGCGGACCACCACAGCGGCGCGCCCACCGCGAGCGAGGCGATGCCACCGAGCAGCAGCGTCCGGGCGTCAGAGCCGGCGAGCGGCGTCCGAGATGGCGGCGAGCAGGGCGTTCACGACGACCCCGACCCCGGTCGCCGCGGCCACGAGCCCGAGTCCAGCCTCGACGAGGCGGGCGGCGCCGCCGGTGCCCGGTGAGCGCTCGGCGGCGATGCGCCGATGGTAGAGCCACACGACCGCGCCGACCGACGCCGCACGCGACCGCGAGCGGCAGCGGCTCGAGCAGCTGCCGGGCCCCGAGCATCGCCGTCGAAGGCGGCGCGCAGCCCCACGTAGCAGCGCGCTGCCGAGCCCGCCGATCGCCGCGGCGGCGCCCCCGAGCACGCCGGTGAGCACCAGCACGACATCGGGGAATCCGCCGCGCAGCGCGCACCGGCCCCGTCTCGCGACCAGTGCCACCACCAGATCGAGGGCGCCGCCGAGCGCCCAGACGAGCGACTGCAGCGCGCTCTGCCACCACGGTGCGCCCACGTGCGCGACGGCGGGCAGGACCGCCTCGCCGACGACGGCCTGGAGCGCGCGGATCGCGCCGCCCGCCGCGACGACGAGGCCGTAGGCGGCACCGAGCACGACCGGCACGGCCGGCAGTCGCAACGGGGACTTGCGCGGGTGCGCCCACATGCGTCGGTGCAGCAGCCACACCACGAGCCACGTGATGCCGGTCGCGAGCGCAGTCGGGCGACCAGGTGCCGCCGACGAGGTCGGCGAGCGCGCCGAGCAGCGCGGTGGCGGCCGTGACGAGCGCGACGACGGAGATCGCCGAGAGGTAGACGCCCCAGGCGACCGACGACCGGTCCGGCCCGTCGAGCCCGCGCCACACGACCGACCACAGCAGCACGCGCGAGCGGACCGGCGATGAGCGCGAACGCGAGCGAGAGCGCGAGCCCTCCGGCGCCGTCGACGACGTCGGGGCGCGTCTCGAGCAGTCGGCCCAGGAGCCCGCTGACGCCGGTCGCGGCGAGCACGACGAGCACGAGCAGGAGCGTGTAGACGACGATCCGCCGGCAGCGTGCGCTGCGCGCCGTGCGGCGGCGGCGCCGCGAGCTCGGCCGGCGCGCCGCTCGGTGCTCACGGCGTCGACTCCACGCAGATCGCGAACTGCCACGGCACGGCCTCGATCGCCCAGCCCGGATCCCTCGCGCACCAGGCCGAACGTCGCATCCTCCCGATACTCCGAGGGGCCGAGCAGCCCGCCGCCGCTCGTCGTGACGATCGAGACCTCGACGTCCGCGGAGTCGTCGCGCTCGGTCGTGGAGACCAGGCTGACGCGCACGTCGTCGAAGAGGCCGGGCTCGAGCCGCTCGCACTCCTCGCGCACCTCCGCGACGAGGTGCTCCCGAGCGGCCCGTTCGTCGCCGTCGATCACGTCCTCGGTATAGCGCTGCACCACCCCGGCGGGCGTCGACGCGTCGAGCGGCGCGGCGCCGCGCGTGAAGACGACGGCGAGCGCGATCACCACGAGCGCGACGACGGCGATGAGCACGACGAGCAGGGTCCGGTCGCTGCGCCCGCGGTTGGCTTCCATGTCGTCATCATGGACGGCGCGGGCGATCCTGGCCAGGGGCGTGCGCTCGACGCGCTCGCGGCCGCCGTGCTCCACGAGCCGCCCCTGCCCCGTGCGGGCGCTCCGGCGTAGCGTCGCCCGCACGGGCGGTCGACGGCGACCGCCGACGATCGGAGTGATCATGGCGATGGAGTACCGCATCGAGCTCATCTTCGTGCCGGTGAGCGACACCGACCGGGCGAAGGCCTTCTACACCGAGCAGCTCGGCTGGAACGCCGACGTCGACCAGGTGTGCAGCCGGGGCTGCGGTTCGTGCAGGTCACGCCGCCGGGCTCCGCGTGCTCGATCGCCTTCGGCGAGGGCATCTCGGAGGACGCGCCGGGCAGCATGCGCAACGTGCAGGTCGTGATCGACGACGCGGACGCGACGCGAGCCGCGCTCATCGAGGCCGGCATCGACGCGAGCGAGGTCGACGAGCAGTCGTGGGGCCGGTTCGTGGGCTTCGCCGACCCCGACGGCAACCGCTGGACGCTGCAGCAGCTGCCGCCCGCTGAGCAGCGCTGGCGGAGCGGCGTCAGCGCTGCGAGTCAGCGGAGCAGCGCGGGCTCGCGGCGCGACGAGCGCGAGCACGCGGCGCGCCGCGAGGTCCGCGCCGGCGAGCAGCGGCGAGGGCACGTTCGGCGACGCGCCGATCGCGCTCCCCGGCTGCGTGCTGAGCGCGGGGATGCCGAGCACGAGCACGCGCGCCGACGGCTCCCCCGCGCCGTCGACGAGCGCGAGGCCCAGCGCCTCGCCGGCCGAGGGCGGCACTGCGTCGAGGCTCGCGCTGGGCACGGGCGTCCCGTCGCGGGCCGGCAGCGTGTGGATGCGGGCGCGCCCGGAGTCGAGCAGCGCGCGCAGCAGCGGGTCGGCGGTGTCGGGCACGCTTGCCCTTCGACATCCGCGTCTCGGCGAGCGCGCGAGCGCGGACGATCCTGCCCCGTGATCGGCGAGCGCGCGACGAACTCGCCAGCGACCTCGTCGACCTCCACCGCCGTCTCCGGCCCGATCAGCCGCACGACGCCCGCCTCCACGAGCGCCAGCACCTGCCGGGTGCGGGTCGCGGGCGGACCGCTCGCGAGGAAGAGCCCGTCGGCGTCGAACCATCCCTGCACGTCGCGCACGCGAGAGCCGCCCTCGACGACCCCAGCCGCGGCGAGCCGCGCGGCCGGGCCGCGGAGCGCCGCCATCGCCAGGTTGACCGCCTGCCGGGGGCTCGCGCACGGATCGGCGATGCTGTCGAGCTCGTCGTCGACCCATCGGGCGACGATCGAGGCCCAGCCGTCGGCCCCGACCGCGGCGCCCGAGGTCGGCCTGCGCAGGTGCTCGAGCTGCAGCGCGTGCTCGGGCTCGAGCGCGGCGGCGAGCACCGCGTCGACCGCCCGGGTCGCGGCGCGGGCCGCGTCGGGCGATCCGGCGGCCGGCAGCCGGAGGCTCGCGAGCGCGCCGACGAGCGCGTCGATGCCACCCCGCACGGCGCCGGGATGCCTCGCCTCGATCGCGACCGCGCCCGCGAGCGCGAGGTCGCGCGCGAGCACCGGCCACACCTCGGCGGCGAAGTCGACCGAGCCATGCGGCCGCGCGCCCAGCTCCGCGAACCACGCCGGCGTCGCGAAGCGCGGCTGCAGCGGCGCCGGTCGGCCGTCGCGGTGATCGCCCTTGCTGCGGTACGGGATGCCGCGGCGCGACCCGGCGTGGAGCCGCGGCTCCCGGCCGCTCGGCAGGTAGCGCAGGCGACCGTGCGGGTCGCCGGCCACCGGCTCGAACCGGCCGCCGCGTCCGGCGGTGAGCTCGGCGACCACGTCGAAGAAGTTCGCGCCGAGACCGCGGACGATGACGTCCGCCCCGGCGGGCAGCGCCGCCCAGTCCCGCTCGGCGGGCATGCCGGGCGGGAGGTACACCAGCCCGTGCCGGTCGGCGGCCGCGGCGAGCGCACGGACCTCGGCATCGGGCTGCGACTGCACCATGCCCTGCGCGAGCACGACCGAGGCGGTGACGAGCCGCGCGCCGTCGGCGAGCACGACGGTCGCGGCTCCTGCGTGCTCGACGACGTCGACCACGGTGCCGACGATGCGGGCCAGCCGCACCCCGCCCCGCGCCTCGATGCGCTCGAGCTGCTCGACGTAGTACGCGCCCTGCAGCCGGCGCGACGGGAACGATCCCGGCTCGACCTCGCGCGCCTCGCGCACGACCCACGCCGTCCCGGCCCGTGCCCGTCCCCCTCGCGCGCGACTCGGCTCGCCCAGGCGACGAGCGTCTCCCCGTCGACCGGCAGGTGGTCCACGCCCGTCGACGCGTCGGGGTAGATCGTCGTCGCCGACGACGTCGTGTTGTTGAGGAAGTGCTCGCGTCTGATCGGTGCGCCAGGTGGCGCCCGCACCCACCTCGACAGCGTCGACGAGCGCGATCGCGACCGTGCCCGACGCGCGCAGGTGCGCGGTCACGCGCTCGACGAGCGCGACTGCGCGCGGTCCGCCGCCCACGACGACCGCATCCCAGCGGAAGGGGCCGGCCATCAGATCTGGTACTCGATCTCGCGCACGACCAGCCGCACCTGCTCGGCGAACAGGGCGGCGGCGCTCGCCTCGGCCTGCGCCTCGACCTCGGGGCGATGGAGGCGCAGCGCCTCGACCGCAGGCGGCAGGTCGAGGATCGCTCCGAGCGACCGTGCGCGTGCAGTGGTGGGCATCGCTCCTCCTTGCTGTCAGAGGCCAGCATGCCAAAGGCTGAGCCTGGAGCGTGCATCGTGTGACGTTATGCGTCGACGAGCAGGCGCTCGCCGCGAGCGCACGCCGAGGTGGGAGGCTGGGCGCATGCAGACGCACGACGAGGAGCGGACCCCGCCGGAGCTCGACCCCTGGTTCGAGCGCTACGACGACGGCCCGCCACGCACGATGGCGCGCCGGTTCAGGCCGCTGATCCTCGGTGCCGCGGCACTGACGCTGGTCGCGATGGTGCTGCTGGTGACGCAGGCCTTCTGAGCGGGCGCTAGCTCAGCTTCTCGATCGGTGCGATCTTGATGAGCAGCCGCTTGCGGCCCGCAGCACCGAAGAGCACCTCGGCGACGCGCTTCGCGCCGGCGCCGTCACGCCCTGCACGCGGCCCTCGCCGAAGTCCTTGTGGCGGATGCGGTCCCCCGGTGCCAGCTCGAGGCCCGAGTTGTCGCGCACCTCGGTGATCGTGTTCGCGAACTCCTTCTTGGGGCCTCGCGGCAGCGGCTTCGGATCGCGGAAGCCGGTCACGAACTGCTCGCGCGGCTCGTCCCGCCAGCGGCCGGCGAGCGCGCGCTGCGGCGAGGGTCGCATCGTCGACGGCGGCGTGCGCCAATCGATCAGCTCGCCCGGGATCTCCTCGAGGAACCGGCTCGGCACCGCGGGGTTCACCTCGCCGAACTGCGCGCGCGTCATAGCGAGCGAGATGTGCAGCCGCTGCCTGGCGCGCGTGATGCCCACGTAGAACAGCCGCCGCTCCTCCGCTTGCCCGCCCGGTTCGTTCGCGGCGATGCGGTGCGGCAGCAGCTCCTCCTCGACGCCGGTGATGAACACCGCCTCGAACTCGAGCCCCTTCGCCGTGTGGAGCGTCATGAGCGACACCTGCCCGCCGGAGTCGTCGAGCTCGTCGGCGGCCGCGACGAGCGCCGTCTCGGTGAGGAAGTCGATGAGGGTGCCGGCGGGGTTCTGGCGGCGGTACTCGCGCGTCACGCGCGACGAGCTCCTCGACGTTCTCGAGCCGGGCCGCGTCCTGCGGGTCGGTCGAGCGGCGCAGCTGGTCGGTGTAGCCGGAGCGGCTCATCAGGTCGCGCAGCAGCTCGCCCGGGTCGGCCGCCGGTCGCGCGCTCCACTCGTCGAGCAGCGCCGCGAGGTCCTTGATCGCCGCTGCCACCTTCGGGCCGAGGGCGATCTCGTCGGCGCGCCGCAGCGCATCCCGCAGCGTGATCTGGTGCTCGTCGGCGAACGCCTGCAGCGCCGCCTCGGTGGCCGGGCCGATGCCGCGCTTCGGCACGTTCATGATGCGACGCAGGCTCAGCGGATCGGCGGGGTTGGCCACCGTGATCAGGTACGCCATCGCGTCCTTGATCTCGGCGCGCTCGTAGAACTTCGTGCCGCCGATCACCTTGTACGGGATGGCCGTGCGGATCAGGACCTCTTCGAGTGCGCGCGTCTGCGCGTTCGTGCGGTAGAACACGGCGATGTCGCTGTAGGCCATGCCGCCGGAGGTGAGCTCGACGATCTCATCGGCGACGAACTGCGCCTCGTCGTAGCCCGAGTGCCCGGTGTAGCCGACGATCTTCTCGCCGTCGCCCGAGTCGGTCCAGAGGCGCTTCTCGCGACGGTCGAAGTTGTTGCCGATGACCGCGTTCGCGGCCGAGAGGATGTTCTGCGTCGACCGGTAGTTCTGCTCGAGCAGGATCGCGCGCGCGCCGGCGAAGTCGCGCTCGAAGTCGGTGATGTTGCGGATGTCGGCGCCGCGGAACGCGTAGATCGACTGGTCGGAGTCGCCGACGACGGTGAGCGATGCGCCGGGAAGGTCGGCGCGGAGGTCCGGCAGGTCGGCGCGGGTCACCGGCTGCGTGAGCTCGCGGATGAGCGCGTACTGCGCCGCATTCGTGTCCTGGTACTCGTCGACGAGCACGTGCCGGAAGCGCTTGCGGTACTGGGCGGCGACGTGCGGGAAGGCGCGGAACAGGAAGACGGTCTGCGAGATGAGGTCGTCGAAGTCGAAGGCGTTCGCGCGCCGCAGCTCGTTGTCGTAGTCGCGCCACAGCTCGAGGAAGGCGGCGTCGAGCGGGTTCTCGAGGTTCGCGGTGCGCGCCCACGAGTCGACGTCGTGCAGCTCGTTCTTGGCCATCGAGATGCGCGACGAGACGCCGCCGGGTGTGAGCCCCTGGATGTCGGCGCCGCGCTGCTTGATGAGCCGCTTGATGAGTGCGCGCACGTCTCCGGCGTCGTAGATCGTGAACGACTGCTTGAAGCCGAACTCCTCGGCCTCGCGGCGCAGGATGCGCACGCACGCGGAGTGGAACGTGCGGATCCACATGCCGCGCGACTCCTCGCCGACGAGGCTCCCGACGCGGTCGCGCATCTCGGCGGCCGCCTTGTTCGTGAAGGTGATGGCGAGGATCTGGCTCGGCCATGCCTCGCGCGTCGCGAGCAGGCCGGCGATGCGGTGCGTGAGCACCTTCGTCTTGCCGGAGCCGGCGCCGGCGACGATGAGCAGCGCGGGACCGCGGTGGACGACCGCCTCGCGCTGCTGCGGGTTGAGCCCCTCGAGCAGGTGCTCCGGGATGGTGTCGCCGCGAGGTCCGATCGGCGACGGCCGCTGCACATCCCCGAAGCCCTCGTCGTTCAGCCCCCACAAGTCGCTCATCGGATCGATTCTACGAGCCCCCGCCCACCTCGGCCTGCGCTCGGCCGCCGACGGGGCCCGGGATGCGCCGCATCCCGGGCCCGGTGGGCGTCAGGCCGTGCGCCGCCGCACGGCGAGCAGGCCGAGCCCGGCCAGCAGCAGCAGCAGCGCCGCCCCGGCCAGCGCCACCGGCGCGTCGGCGCCGGTGCGGGGCAGCGCCCCGGCCGAGGCGCCGCTGCCGGACCCGGCCCCGACGCCCGGCGAGCCGCCGTCGTCCGCGCCCGAGCCGTCGCCAGGCGCCCCGCCCGGCTCGCCGCCGGGAGCCGGGGTCTCGGCGGGGGCCTCGCACGCGCCGCCCAGCGCGATGCGGAGCGAGACGCCCTCGTGCGGCGAATCGGCGATCCATGCGACGGTCGGCACGGCGGCCGCGTCGACCTCGCACCAGTCGATCGCCAGCCCCTCGTTCGTGTAGCCGTCGGGCATCGTCGTGGGCGCAGCGACGTCGCGCTGCACCGTGAGCACGCCGTCGACGACGGCGAGCTCGGACGTCGCGCTGTCGCAGAGATCGTCGCAGAGCGCCCACAGCGCGTTGCCGCCGGCCCGCCAGTCGAGCCCCATCGCGACCTCGACCGCAGCGCCGGGCGCAGCGGTCTGCAGCACGGAGACCCCGCCGGTCGCCTGCAGCACGACGAGGTGGAGGAGGCCCGTCTGCTCGACGGAGACCGCGAAGATGCCGCCGAAGTGGTCGCCGTAGGCGGCGGGGTCGAAGGGCGCGGATGCCCCACCCGCGTCGCCGCCGGCGGCCCGCGACCGATCGAGCACGCCGAGTCGGGTGGCGTCGGCGTCGGAGATCCACTCGATCGCCTCGATGCCGACGTTGGCGCCCAGCTCGGGCAGCGCGCCCGCGGCCGTGAGGTTCCACTCGTGGGTGGTCGTGCTGGTGCCGTCCGCGCCGAGCTCGACGCGCAGCACGGAGGGTCGGCTCACACTCTTCGCGGCGTTGTCGCGCTCGGTGGCGAGGAAGATCGCACCGTCGCCGGCGACCGTGATCCCCTCGGCGTCCGGGGTGCCCGTGCCGTCCGGGTAGCTCGGGACCCACGACTCGGCGATCTCGAACTGCGTCGCGCCGGTCCGGTCGAGCTCGAAGATCTCGGCGTTGTCGTTGTTCACGGCGTAGAGGGTGCCGTCGGCGGCGTGGTCGAGCCCCGACATGTCGTCGCCCCAGGTGCCGGGTGCGACGGCCGGCTGCACGTCGTCGCCGAACGGCCACGGGTCGGTCGGTGCCGCCGGCTCCTCGCCAGCGGCGCACGCGTTCACCAGCTCGAAGGTGCTCTCCGCCGCTTCGACGAGATCGCCGGTCATGTCGGCGCAGCGGGCGTACGTGGTGGGCGAGTGCGACTCCCAGGAGTACTGGTCGACGACCGCGCCGGCCGCGTCGCGGACGGTCACGGCATCGGCACCGCCGAGGCCGAAGCTCGCGCCCTGCGCGTCCCCGTCGGTGACGATGCCGAGGTAGCCGCCGGACTCGATCGTCGTGCCGACGGGCAGCACGATCGGCTCGTGGCTCGGGTCGCCGTCGACGACCGTCCAGCCCGAGAGGTCGACGGTGCTCACCGTGTCGGTGTTCGCGAGCTCGACCCAGTCGCCGCGGGCGTCGCCGTTCGACTCGACCTCGTTGATGACGATCGGCGATGCGGCGACGCGCGCGACGTTCGCGACGCCGGGCGTCGGCTCGGTGTCGACGAAGCCGCCGGAGCCGTCGGGCAGCCGGCCCTCGGTGGCGGCGTGCTCGGTCCACGCGTACGCGTCGACGAGGCCGCCGTCCTGCGTGAAGAGCCGGATCTCGTCGGCCTTGCCGAGCCCGAAGCCGGCGCCGGTCGCGGCGTCCTTCGACTCGACCACGAGGAAGCCGCCGGGGGCGATCTCGGTGCCGGCGGCGATGCGCCGCTCGCTCAGGTCGTCGTCGTCCCGCAGGATCCAGCCGCCGACCTCGACCGGCTCGGTGCCGGTGTTCAGCAGCTCGACCCAGTCGGGTCCGCCCGCGGCGTCGTCGCTCTGCACCTCGTTCACCACCACCGGCGAGTCGACCGGTGTGACGACGACGACCTCGCGGGCGACGTTCGCCGCACCCGGCGTCGGCTCGGTGTCGACGAGCTCGCCCGTGCCGTCGGGCAGCCGGCCCTCGCTGGACGCGTGGGCGGTCCACGCGTACGCCTCGACCACCGCGCCCTGCGCGTCGAAGATCCGCACCGAGTCGTCGCTGCCGAGCCCGAAGCCCGCGAGCGCCTCCGGCTCGAACGCGACGAACGCGCCCGGCTCGATCACCGTGCCGGCGGGGAAGACGATGTGCTCCTCGTCGTCCTTGTCGTCGCGCGCGATCCAGCCCGCGATGTCGATCGCGGCTGGGCCGATGTTCGTCAGCTCGAAGAAGTCGGGGGCGCCCGTGGCGCTGTTCGACTGCACCTCGTTGAGGACGATGTCGGAGCCCGCCGCCTGCGCGGCCGGAGCGGTGAGCAGTGCGGCCGCGAGCGCCGCCGGGATGGCGGCGGCGAGCAGTGCGGGACGTCGGCGCATGGGGATCCTTCGCTGGTGGGAGCTCCAGCCAATGCGGCGCAGACGTCCGGCGGGTGCCCTCAGGCCAACGACAGGTGAACGGCGGGTGGCGACTCCGCCGTGGACCTCACGAGAGCCGGCGCCACAGGTCGGGATGGTCGACGAAGACCCCCTCGAGGCCGATCGCCGCGAGCATCCCCCACTCGGTGGTCCAGTCGCCCCACGCCGCGTCGTGCGCGCCGAGGCGATGCTCCGGCTCGAGGAACCGGTTCTCCGGGCGCAGGGTCCACGTGATCGTCCCGAGCCCGTGGGCGCTCGCGCGCTCCACGAGGTCGCTCGTCGTCAGCGCACCTGAGGTGCGGTCGAACAGCACCGACTTCGCGACGCTGATCGCGTCGACGCGCCGCGCGAGCTGCGCGAGCGCCGCATCGGCGCGCTGCTCGGCGTAGGTCGGGGCGGATGCGTCGGCGGCGAGGTCGGCCGCGGTGCCGTGCTCGTCCATCAGGTAGACGAGCCGCGCCTCGACACCGCGCTCCCGCACCGCATGCAGCACCGACTCCTCGAAGCTCTCGACGACGAGGCGCCCGCTCGACTCCCAGTGGGTGCCGGCCACCGCATCCGCGAGCATCGCCTCGAGCGGGAGGCCGATCGCGGCGTGGTGCGTCGCGTGCTTGAGCTCGGCGACGACGTCGAGGCCGGTCTCGTCGGCGATCGCGAGCAGCTCGTCGAAGCGGAGGATGCCGTCGACCCCGTCGCGCCGCGCGGCGAGCGGGCGCAGCCCGGGGAGGCGCTCCCGAGCGCGGAGCGTCGCGACCTCGGCCCAGCTGAGGTCCTCCACGAACCAGCCGGTGAGCTCCTCGCCGTCGATGGTCTGCGTGCGGCGGCGGTCGGCGAACACCGGCCGCGCAGCGATGTCGGTCGTGTCGCTGAGCTCGTTGTCGTGGCGCACGACGAGCACGCCATCGCGCGTCGCGACGAGGTCGGGCTCCACGGCATCGGCGCCCAGGGCGGCGGCGAGCCGCACTGCCGTCTCGGTGTGCTCCGGAGCCCAACCGGAGGCGCCGCGGTGGGCGATGACGCGAGTGGTGTGCACCGCGCCAGGCTAGCCGTGTGCGCCGTCGGCGAATCCGCCCCGCAACACAGCGAACGCTTGGGATCGGCGGCTAGTCTGAACGCGTCCGCCCTCTCGGGCGGTCATGAGCACTTCCCGACAGGAGCACATCCCTTGGCAGGCAACCCGGCGTTCCGCAATTCGCCCGCGTTCACCGAGAATGCGCAGCGCGCCTCGCAGGCAGCCCCCGGCGGCCAGCAGGCCCCCTACGGCCAGGCGCCCTACGGCCAGCAGCAGTACGGCCAGCAGCCCTACGGCCAGCAGCCGCAGCAGTACGGCCAGCCCGCGTCCTACGGCGGCACGCCCTACGGCCAGCAGCCCGGCGTCCCGTCGCCCGAGCAGCTGGACCAGCAGTTCGGCCGCCCGGCCGCAGGCCCGATCGAGACCGAGCGGCTCACCTACGACGGCGTGATCATGAAGACGGTGCTCACGCTCGGCGTGACCGCGGTCGGCTTCATCGTCACCCTCGGCATGCTGCTCCTGACCGGCACGTCGGCCGCGTTCTACGTGCTGACCTACGGCGGCGCGCTCGTCGGCTTCGTGCTCGCGCTCGTCAACATCTTCAAGAAGGAGCCGAGCCCCGCGCTCGTGCTGGCCTACGCCGCCGCGCAGGGCCTCTTCCTCGGTGGCTTCTCTGGCCTGCTCGAGTTCGGCATGGGGCTCGACGGCATCATCTTCCAGGCGCTGCTCGCCACCGCGTGCGTGATCGCCGCGACGCTCGCGCTGTACGCGTTCCGGATCGTGCGCACGTCGCCGCGGATGAACAAGATCTTCTTCATCGTGCTGATCGGCTACGGCCTCTTCTCGCTCGTGAACTTCGGCATGATGCTCTTCGGCGCCACCGGCGACCTCGCGTTCGGCATGCGCTCGGCGCCGAGCCCGCTGTTCGGCATCCCGTGGGGCGTGCTGCTCGGCGGCCTCGCGGTGCTGCTCGGCGCGTACTCGCTCGTCATGGACTTCGAGGGCATCGAGCTGGGCGTCAAGCGCGGCGTGCACAAGAAGTACGGCTGGTCGGCGGCGTTCGGCCTGACGATGACGATCATCTGGCTGTACGTCGAGATCCTCCGCATCATCGCGATCGTGCGGGGCAACAACTAGCGTCCCCCGCTGCTCGACACGAAGGCCCCGGCTCGCGCCGGGGCCTTCGTCGTGCCCGCCGGTGCTACTCGTCCCTGCTGGAGAGCACGCAGAACTCGTTGCCGTCGATGTCGGCGAGCACCGTCCACGTCACGTCCGGCCCCTGCCCGACGTCGACCCGCTGCGCCCCGAGCGCTTCGAGCCGCGCGATCTCGGCGTCCCGATCGTCGCCCGTGGGCGGCGCGAGGTCCATGTGGATGCGGTTCTTCGACTGCTTCTCGTGGTCGACGAGCACGAAGGTGAGCCCCGGCGGCACCTGCTCGAAGGTCAGCTGCGGCCGCAGCTCCTCCGCCCACTTCGGGATGAGCACGACCTCGTCCTCGGCCTCGTAGACGACCTGCCAGTCGAGCACCCGGCCCCACCAGCGGGCCAACCGCCTCGGATCGGTCGACTCGATCACGTTCGAATACCAGCGCAGCGCCATCGCGGCCTCCTCCATCGGGTGGCGGCAAGGCTACGCCCCGTCGCCCACAGCGGGGCGACGGGGCGTGCGCGGCTCGATCAGGTCGCGACGGGCTGGTCGTCGAGCGAGCGCTCGGCGGCCGGCACCGTGTCCTTCGGCGGGCGGCGCGACCAGTAGGAGGCGAGCAGCGAGCCGGACACGTTGTGCCAGACGGAGAAGATGGCGGCGGGGAGCGCCGACTCGGGCGTGAAGTGCGTGCGGGCGAGCCCGGCGGCGAGGCCGGAGTTCTGCATCCCGACCTCGATCGCGACGGCGCGGCGGGCGCTCTCGTCGAGGCCGACGGCCTTCGCCGCGAGGAAGCCGAGGCCGTAGCCGATCCCGTTGTGCAGGATCACGACGAGCGCGACGAGCAGCCCGACGGAGAGGATGGTCGCGGCCGAGCCGGCGACGACTGCGAGCACGACGAGCGTGATGCCGACGACCGAGACGAGCGGCAGCCACGGCAGGATCGCCGTGACGACCTTCGGCAGCAGCATCCGGAGCAGCAGGCCGGCGATGACCGGCAGCAGCACGATGAAGATGATCGACTGGAAGAGCCCCCACGCGTCGACGGGCAGGTACGAGCCCGCGAGGCCGAGCACGAGCAGCGGCGTCAGCACCGGGGCGATGAGCGTCGACGCGGTCGTCATCGCGACCGACAGCGCGGTGTCGCCCTTCGCGAGGTACACCATGACGTTCGAGGCGGTCCCGCCGGGCGCCGAGCCGACCAGCACGACGCCGACGAGCAGCGCGGGCGGCAGCTGGAACGCGAGCGCGAGCCCGATCGCCGTGAGCGGCATGATGACGTACTGCGCGACGACGCCGACGACGAAGGCCTTCGGCTTCTTGGCGATCACCGTGAAGTCCACCGGCTGGAGCGTGAGCCCCATGCCGAGCATGATGATGCCGAGCAGCGTGTTGATCCAGGGCCCGATCGGCAGGAAGACCTGCGGGACGAGGATCGCCACGGCCGCCGCGGCGAGGACGACGAGCGGGAACCAGGTGCCGGCGAGGCGACCGATGCGCTCGCCGACGGATGTGGTGCTGGACATATCAGACCTCCTGTGGGGACCCCTCATCCCATCACAGGCCGCATGCCGCCGCGCGCCGCACGGTCGGCGGGGCTCAGCGCAGGTCGAGCTCGGTGAGCGCCTCCTCGAGCGCGACCCACGCGAGCATCGCGCACTTCACGCGCATCGGGAAGCGCGCGACGCCCGCGAACGCGACGGCGTCGCCGAGCAGCTCCTCGTCGGGCTCGGCCGCGCCGCGCGAGCGCAGCAGCTCCCGCATGGCCTCGATCCGCTCGCGCGCAGCGGCCGACCGACAGACCGGGCGCCTGCTCGGCGAGCACCGACGCCGACGCCTGCGAGATGGAGCAGCCCTGCCCCTCCCAGCCGAGCGCATCCACGTGCCGGTCGTCGCCTGCACCGGCCACGCGCACCCGCAGCCGGATCTCGTCGCCGCAGGTCGGGTTGCGCAGGAACCGCTCCGCGTCGAAGGGGTCGAGCAGCCCCTCCCCCTCGCGCCGCTTCGCGTGCTCGAGGATGAGCTCCTGGTAGAGGCCGGCGAGCGGATCGTTCGGTGCCTGGCTCATCGGGATCCCGCCCCGAAGTAGGCGCGCACGCCGGAGAGGGCGTCGAGGAACCGGTCGACCTCGTCCTCGGTCGTGTAGAGGTAGGCGGATGCGCGGGTGGTGGCCGCGACGCCGAGCCGGCGGTGCAGCGGCTGCGCGCAGTGGTGGCCGACGCGCGCGGCGATGCCCTGGGCGTCGAGCACCTGGCCCACGTCGTGCGCGTGCACGCCGTCGACGATCACGCTCGCGAGGCCGGCGCGCTCCGTCCCCGGGCGTGGCCCGATGAGCCGCACGCCCTCGATCGAGGCGGCGCCTGCCGCGAGGCGCTCACCGAGGGCGAGCTCGTGCGCCTCGATCGCCGCCATCCCGACGCCCTCGAGGTAGTCGACCGCGGCGGCGAGGCCGACGATCGCCGACACCGGCTGCGTGCCGGCCTCGAACCGCTGCGGCGCGGGCAGGAACTCCCGCTCGGTCATCGTGACGGTCGTGATCATGGAGCCGCCGACGCGCGCCGGGGGCAGCGCGGCACCGAGGGCCTCGGACAGGTAGAGCACGCCGATGCCGCCGGGGCCGAGCATCTTGTGGCCGCTGAAGGCGGCGGCGTCCACGCCCAGGCCGTGCAGGTCGACGACGGCGGTGCGGCACCGACTGGCACGCGTCGAGCACGACGAGCGCGCCGACCGCTCGAGCGGCGGCGACGATCTGCTCGACGGGCGCGATGAGGCCCGTGACGTTCGAGACGTGGGCGATCGCGACGACGCGCGTGCGCGCCGTGATCGCCGCGAGCGCGGCCTCCGCCGTCCAGAGGCCGTCGTCGTCGACCTCGATCCAGCGCAGCGTCGCGCCGGTCTCGTCGGCGAGCCGCTGCCAGGGCAGCAGGTTCGCGTGGTGCTCGGCCTCGGTGACGAGGATCTCGTCGCCCGCGCGGAGCGCAAGCGATCGGGTCGACGACCGCGGCCCGGTTCGCCTCGGCGAGCGACAGCGCGACGGTGTTGAGCGCATCCGTCGCGTTCATCGCCCACGCGATCTCTGTCGGCTTCGCGCCGACGAAGCGGGCGATGCGGTCCCTGGCCGACTCGTAGTCGTCGGTCGCGAGCGCGGCGAGCGTGTGGGCGCCGCGGTGCACGGCGGCGTTCCGCCGGGTGCGGAACGCCCACTCGGCATCGAGCACCTGGCGAGGCTGCTGGCTGGTCGCGCCGGAGTCGAGGTAGACGAGCGGCACGCCCGCGGGCTGCTCGGCGAGGATGGGGAAGTCGGCGCGCAGCCGCTCGATCCGCTCCTCGGTCAGGGTCGTCTCGGCACTCGTCGTCGTCACCCCTCCAGGGTAGTAGCCGACCCGATCGCGCCCATGTGCGGAGCTGAGAGCACGCGACGCGACACGTCCTGCTGCGCGCCCACGGGCGTCGCGGCGTACCCTGACCGCGTGGAAGCGATCCACGCGCAGGGGCTCGAGATCGCCTTCGAGCGCGCGGGCACGGGGCCGCCGCTCGTGCTCGTGCACGGCGCCGGCGACGACCACCGGGTGTGGCGGCCGCAGCTCGACGGGCTCGCGGATGCGTGCACGGTCGTCGCGTGGGACGAGCCGGGCTCCGGCCGCTCCTCCGACATCCCGCCGGGCTTCAGCCTCGCGGACTACGCGGACAGCCTCGCGGCACTGATCGACGCGACCGCGGGTCCCGCGGCCGTCTGCGGCCTCTCGTGGGGCGGCACCGTCGCGCTCGAGCTGTACCGGCGGCATCCGCGGCTCGTCTCGGGCCTGGTCCTCGCCGACACCTACGCCGGGTGGAAGGGATCGTTGCCGGACGAGGAGGTGCGCGCGAGGGTCGCCCGCGCCGCGCGGCAGCTCTCGGAGCCCGACGGCGGCGGGCTCGCCGTGCCGGGGCTGTTCGCCGGCGAACCGCCCGCTCGGGCCGTCCCGCTGCTGCGCGAGCTCGCCGCGGCGATGCGGCCAGCGACGCTGCGTGCGCAGCTGGCCCTCATGGCGGCCGCGGACCAGCGCGATCTGCTGCCGCGCATCGCGGTCCCCACCCTGCTGCTGTGGGGCGACCGCGACGCGCGCTCGCCGCTCAGCGTCGCGCACCGGTTCGCGCACGAGATCGCCCACGCGACGCTCGTCGTGATCCCGGAGTGCGGGCACCTCAGCAACCTCGAGCGACCGGACGAGTTCAACCGTGCGGTGCGGGCGTTCTGCGGCGCGCTCCGCCGCTGACGCGTCACCGGCCGGCGGCAGCCTTCGCGAGCAGCACCGCGCGCTCGCGGGCGTTCTGGGTCCGTGCCGCCGCGAGCGCGAACGCCTCGCGCGCCTCCTCGTCGCGGCCGAGCCTCGCCAGCAGCTCCCCGCGCACCGACGGCAGCAGGTGCCCGACCGCGAGCGCCCGCTCCCCCGCGAGATCGTCGACGATCGCGAGCGCGGCCGCGGGCCCCGCTGCCATCGAGACCGCGACCGCGCGGTTGAGCGCCACCACCGGCGACGGCGCGACCCGCTCGAGCCCCTCGTAGAGCGCCACGATCCGCGCCCAATCGGTCGAGCCGAGGTCGGGTGCGGTGGCATGGCACTCCGCGATCGCCGCCTGCAGCGCGTACGGGCCGAGCCCGCGGCCGAAGCCCTCGGCGCGGGCGAGGGAGGCGCGACCGCGCCGGATCGCGCCCCGATCCCAGCGGCGGCGATCCTGGTCGGCGAGCAGCACGGGCTCGCCGTGCGCGTCGACCCGGGCGGGGAACCGGGCAGCGGTGAGCTCGAGCAGCGCGAGCAGGCCGTGCACCTCCGGCTCGTCGGGCTGCAGCGCGACGAGGATGCGCGCGAGCCGCACGGCCTCGCGCGCGAGGTCGGGCCGCATCCAGTCATCGCCGGCCGTCGCCGCGTGGCCCTCCGTGAAGATCAGGTAGAGCACGCCGAGCACGGCGCTGATGCGCGTCGCGCGCTCGGCGCGCGGCGGCGTCTCGAACGGCACGCCCGCGTCGGCGAGCGCCTGCTTCGCGCGCACGATGCGCTGCTGCACGGTCGCGACCGGCACGAGGAAGGCCCGCGCGATCTCCGCGGTCTCGAGCCCCGCCACGACGCGGAGCGTGAGCGCGACGCGCGCCGACGGGCTCAGCAGCGGGTGGCACGCGGTGAAGACGAGCCGCAGCACGTCGTCGTGGATCTCGTCCGGATCCCACGGCAGCGCATCCAGCGACTCCCCCTGCTGCCGCTCGAGGTCGAGCGCGAGCGCGGCGACCCGATCGTCGAAGCGCTCGCGGCGGCGCCAGTGGTCGATCGCCTTGCGCTTCGCGACGGCCGTCAGCCACGCGGCACCGTTGCGCGGCACGCCCCTCGACGGCCACTGCGCCAGCGCATCCGCGAGCGCGTCCTGCGCGAGGTCCTCGGCGAGCGAGAACTCGCCGGTGAAGCGGGTGAGCGTCGCGACGATGCGGGCCGACTCGATGCGCCACACGGCGACGACGGCGCGCCGGGCGGACTCCGCTCGGCGCGCCGCCTCGTCGGCCGGCAGCGACTCAGCCAGCGCTGCCCCCGGGCGTGCTCGCGGCCCGCTTGGCGGCCTGCTCCTCGCGCCAGCCCTCCTCCTTCTGGATCCACTCGTTGTCGGCCGGGAAGTCGTCGACCCCCTGGATGCGGCGCACCTCGAGCTTCGAGCCGGGGCCGAGCGGGCAGCGCTTCGCCCACTCCGCCGCCTCCTCCTTCGAGGCGACGTCGAGGATCCAGAAGCCGTTGAACAGCTCCTTCGTCTCGCCGTAGGGGCCGTCGGTGACGAGCGGCGGGTCGGCGGAGAAGTCGACGACGAAGCCCTCGCTCGCGTCGCTGAGCCCCTCGCCGCCGATCATGACGCCGGCCTCCATCATCGACTCGTTGTACTTCCCCATCGCCGCGATGACCTGCTCGAAGGGGATCGCCTGGTACGCCTCGACGGCCTCGTCGTTCGAGCGCATGATCAGCATGTACTGCATGGTGTGACTCCTCGGGTCCCGGGTCGTCGTCCGACCCTCTCACTCAAGGCGTCGATCGGGAACCGCCAGGATCGACATCGCCGGCAGATCGCTTCCGATGCGTGGGCCACGCACCGGCCGCGACGTACCAGCCGGCCCCGATCGCGGCCGCCGCGACCACGCCCGACGGCAGCGTGCCGAGCGACGACATCGCTGCCGAGAGCAGCAGCAGCAGCAGGGCTGCCGGGAGGTGGATGAAGGCGATCCGCGGTGCTCGGCCGCGGGCGCGCATCCGCAGCCCTGAGGCCGCGACGACGCCGGCGACCGCCGACGCGAGCGCCGCGAGCATCGCGCGCTCGACCCACATCGCCACCCGACTGTCGTCGATCGCGACACCGGATGCGTCGTGCGCGGCCGCATCCAGCAGCAGCAGGGCGCACAGCAGGAGCGACGGCAGCACGCCGATGAGGGCCGCGAAGCTGAGCCACTCCGCTCGCAGGCGGGCGCGGTCCCACGTCGCGCGGACGAGCAGCGCGACCGCGCCGAGCGCGAGCGCGGCGAGCACGATGCCGCCGATCGCGGGCCACAGCAGCACCGCCTGGTCGTCGCACACCCAGTCGTCGCCGGCGAGCACGCACCCGAACCGCAGCCGCTCCTGCAGCCAGCTCGCGGGGGCGAGGCTCACGAGCGAGCTCGCCACGAAGCCGATCACGAGCAGCCAGAGCGCGGCCGCGCGGGCTGCGCGCTCGCGTCCGCGCTGCGTCGTCACCACACCCGCGACGCTACTCCCCGACGCTGGTCGCGCGGCGAGGAGTGTCGGCGCATGGAGCGCGGAGCCGCTGTGCGGCTACTCCCACTCGATCGTGCCCGGCGGCTTCGAGGTCACGTCGAGCACGACCCGGTTGACCTCCGGCACCTCGTTCGTGATCCGGTTCGAGATGCGCGCGAGCACGTCGTACGGCAGGCGCGTCCAGTCGGCGGTCATCGCGTCCTCGCTCGAGACGGGGCGCAGCACGATCGGGTGACCGTAGGTGCGGCCGTCGCCCTGCACGCCCACCGAGCGCACGTCGGCGAGCAGCACGACCGGGCACTGCCAGATCTCGCCGTCGAGGCCAGCCGCCGACAGCTCGGCGCGAGCGATCGCGTCCGCGCGGCGCAGCGTGTCGAGCCGCTCCTCGGTGACCTCGCCGATGATCCGGATGCCGAGCCCGGGCCCGGGGAAGGGCTGCCGGGAGACGATGACCTCCGGCAGGCCGAGCTCGCGGCCGATCGCGCGCACCTCGTCCTTGAACAGGGCGCGCAGCGGCTCGATGAGCTCGAACTGCAGGTCGTCGGGCAGGCCGCCGACGTTGTGGTGGCTCTTGATGTTGGCGGTGCCGGAGCCGCCGCCCGACTCGACGACGTCGGGGTAGAGCGTGCCCTGCACGAGCCAGCGGATCGGCTCGCCGTCGGCGGCCGCCTCGGCCGCGAGGTCGCGCTCGGCCTGCTCGAACGCGCGGATGAACTCGCGCCCGATGATCTTGCGCTTCTCCTCCGGGTCGGTGATGCCCTTCAGCGCCTCCATGAACCGCTCGCGCGCATCCACGGTGACGAGCCGCACGCCGGTCGAGGCGACGTAGTCCTGCTCGACCTGCTCGCGCTCGTCCTGCCGCAGCAGCCCGTGGTCGACGAAGATGCAGACGAGCTGGTCGCCGATCGCCTCGTGCACGAGCGCGGCCGCGACCGCCGAGTCGACGCCGCCGGAGAGCCCGCAGATCACGCGGTCGGTGCCGACCTGCTCGCGGATGCGCGCGACCTGCTCCTCGATGACGTTGCCGGTGCGCCAGTCGCCCGGCAGCCCCGCGATGTCGTGCAGGAACGACTCGAGCACGCGCTGCCCGTGCTCCGAGTGCCGCACCTCCGGGTGCCACTGGACCCCCGCCATCCTCCGCTCGCGGTCCTCGAACGCCGCGACGGGGGTGTCGGCGGTCGCCGCGAGCACGGTGAAGCCCGCCGGGGCCTCGGCGACCGAGTCGCCGTGGCTCATCCACACCGTCTGCGCGTCGGGCTGGCCCTGCAGCAGCGCCCCGCCGCCGGCGACGGTCATCGCGGTCGAGCCGTACTCGCGGTTGCCGGTCTTCGCGACCGTCCCGCCGAGCTGCGCGGCCATCACCTGGAATCCGTAGCAGATGCCGAAGGTCGGCACCCCGAGCTCGAGGATGCCCTCGTCGAGGCGGGGCGCGCCCTCCGCGTAGACGCTCGAGGGGCCGCCGGAGAGGACGATCGCCGCGGGGTCCTTCGCGCGCACCTCCGCTGCCGAGATGGTGGACGGCACGATCTCGCTGTAGACGTCGGCCTCGCGCACGCGGCGGGCGATGAGCTGCGCGTACTGCGCGCCGAAGTCGATCACGAGCACGGGTCGCTGGGCGGTGTCGGACATCATGCCTCCTGGGGAGCGGGCGCTGCGGCAGCCGACTTCGCGGCCTTCTCGGCCTCCAGCCGGCCGAGGTCGGCGAGCGCCGCGCGGTGCAGCGGTCGCTCGACGAAGAAGGAGAGGAACGGCACGACGCCGCCGAGCGCCATCGCGAACAGGCGCTTGAAGGGCCAGCGGAGCAGGCTCCACAGCCGGAACGAGGCGAGCAGGTAGACGACGTAGATCCAGCCGTGCACGATCAGGATGGCGAGCGAGATGTTGACGCCCTCACCGAGCGAGGTGATCTCGCAGCCCATGCCGCCGGGCAGGAACAGCGAGTACCACTGGCAGCCGGCGCCGGGCACGACCGCTTCGAGCGCGAGCGGGCCGCTCGCACCGAACGCGAAGATCTCGACGTGCGTCGGC
Organism: uncultured Actinomycetota bacterium; assembly: GCA_963803465.1. GTDB lineage: Bacteria > Actinomycetota > Actinomycetes > Actinomycetales > Microbacteriaceae > Agrococcus. Next base: position 329,001 of record CAWDMS010000002.1, on the reverse strand, counting down.
GAGTACTTGAGCACCATCTCGGCGACCAGCAGCAGCAGGAAGATGCCCGTCACCCACGACATCACGCGGTAGAACGTGATGGCGGAGCGGATCTGCGGCAGCTGTTCGATGGGTCTCGGCACGTCTCCAGCCTATCCGCGGGCCATGTCGCTGCCCGCTGCAGCGGCCTCCGCCTCGGCGTCCTCGATGGCCTCGACCTCGCGCTCGAGCGCGTCCTTCACGAGGCGGTACCAGAGGTAGAAGGCGAAGAGCATGAACGCGACCCACTCGATCGCATAGAAGATGTTGAGCCAGTTGAGCTGTGTGTCGACGACGGGCCGCATCGAGACGATCGGCTCCGCGCCGTCGACGAGGGCGCCGGATGCGGCTGCCGACGCCGCGTCGAGGATCGCGTACGACCCGTAGACCCGGCCGTCGAACGCATCCCACTCGTTGATGAGCGCGGCGACGCTCATCGCCTCCTTGGTGTCGCCCTGGATGTCGCCCTGCGTGGGCGCCTCGGTGGGCATGAGGCGGCCGATGACGTCACCGGTCGCCGCGGCGCCCGCGGCCTGCCAGGTCGGCGACCATCGCGTCGGCGGCGGCGGCGTCCTCGAGCCACGCGATCGCGACCGGCATCGACACGGGGTCGCCGTCGGCCTGCGGCACGAGGACTCGTCCGATCACCCAGGCCCCGACGCGGTCGTCCTGCGCGCGGCCGGCGAGCGTGTCGAAGTCCTCCGGCACCCATGCGCCCTCGAACGCGACGAGGCGCCCGCCCGCCTCCGTCGTGAGGGTCGAGCCCGGCTGGGCGACGCTCTCGAGCGGCACCGCGGTCTCGGTGTCGCGCTCGTCGGCCTGCCCCTGCTCGACGGCCCGATCGATCTGCCACTGGCCGAGCAGCGCGAACACCGCCGCGACCACGAGGCACGCGAGGAGCACGGCGATCCAGCGGGGCCGCGTCGCGACCTGCCGGAAGGTGGGGATGGGGGCGCTCATGGGCACCCCCATCCTACCGTCCGCTCAGGCGGCGGGCTCCGGTCGCGTGCCCACGGTGCTCGCCGTCGGCAGTGCGCTCAGCGGCACGATCTCGGGCGCCTCCGTGCGCGCGCGGTCGGCCGACTCGTCGTCCGGCAGCTCCTGGCTCGCGAGCTCCGCGGCGACCCGCTTGTTGTAGGTGTTGATCTCGTTCTCGACCCGTGCGTCGTCCCAGCCGAGCGCATCCGCCATGATCCGAGCGGCGACCGGCGCCGCGGAGACGCCGCGGTCCCACGCCTCGATCGAGATGCGCGTGCGCCGCGCGAGCACGTCGTCGAGGTGCAGGGCGCCCTCGTGCGTGCAGGCGTAGCGCACCTCGGCGCCGATGTAGTCGTCGGCGCCCGGCAGCGGGTCGGCGAGCTCCGGGTGCTGCGCGGATGATGTCGAGCAGCTCGTCGGTGAGGGTGCCGTAGCGGTTCAGCAGGTGCTCGATGCGGTGCTTGTGCACGCCGAACGCGCGCGCGATCCTCGCCCGCTTGTTCCAGGCCGCCCGGTAGCCGACGGCGCCGAGCAGCGGGATCTGGTCGGTGCACGACTGCGGCACCTTGCCGTCCATCGCGCTCGACGGCCTCGTCGATGGCGTCCTTCGCCATGATGCGGTAGGTCGTCCACTTGCCGCCGGCGATGAGCACGAGGCCCGGCACCGGGTGCGAGACGTAGTGCTCGCGCGACAGGTTGGCCGTCGACGAGCCCTCGCCGCTCGCCGCCAGCAGCGGTCGGAGGCCGGCGTAGACGCCCTCGACGTCGCTGCGGGTGAGCTTGGTCGCGAGCACCCGGTTGACGTGATCGAGGATGTAGTCGATGTCGGCCGCCGTCGCCGCCGGGTGCGCCTTGTCGAGGTTCCAGTCGGTGTCGGTCGTGCCGAGGATCCAGTGCCTGCCCCACGGGATGACGAACAGCACGCTCTTCTCGGTGCGCAGCAGCAGGCCCATCTCCGAGTGGAACCGGTCCCGCGGCACGACGAGGTGCACGCCCTTGGAGGCGCGGACCTTGAACTCGCCGCGCGCGCCGACCATCGCCTGCGTCTCGCCCGTCCACACGCCGGTCGCGTTCACGACCTGCTTCGCGCGGATCTCGAACAGCTCGCCGGTCTCGTAGTCGTGCGCCTGCACGCCGACGACGCGCTCCCCCACCTTCAGGAACCCCTCCGCCCGTACGCGGCTCGCGACGTGCGCGCCGTAGAAGGATGCGGTGCGCGCGAGCTCCGCGACGTAGCGGGCGTCGTCGACCTGCGCGTCGTAGTAGGTGAGGCCGCCGACGAACGCGTCGGGGTCGAGCGACGGGATCTGCTTGAGCACCTGCTTCTTCGTCAGGTGCCGGTGCATCGGCACGCCGGGCTTCATGAAGCCCGTGTAGCTGAACGCGTCGTAGAGCGCCATGCCCGCGCCGATGTAGGCGCGCTCGATGAGCGGCTTCTCGAGCGGGTAGAGGAATCGCACGGGCTTCGCGAGGTGCGGCGCGATGCGCTGCAGCAGCAGGCCGCGCTCGATGAGCGCTTCGCGCACGAGACCGAAGTTCAGCTGCTCGAGGTAGCGGATGCCGCCGTGGATGAGCTTCGACGAGCGGCTCGACGTGCCCGAGGCGAAGTCGCGCGCCTCGATCAGGCCGACGCGCAGGCCACGGGTGACGGCGTCGAGCGCCGCCCCGGTGCCGACGATGCCGCCGCCGATCACGAGCACGTCGACCTCGTGGTCGCGCATCGACGCGATCGCGGCGGCGCGCTCCTCGGGGCCGAGCTTCCTCGACCGGCTCACGCTGTTGGTGGTCTCAGTCATGGATCCTCCTTGGATGCGGCGCCCGGGTGGGCGGTTCAGCGCGGTGGGGTGCTCTCGACGACCACGTCGATCCGCTGGAACTCCTTGAGATCCTTGTAGCCGGTGGTCGACATGGCCTTGCGCAGAGCGCCCATGATGTTCGCCGTGCCGTCCGCGACCGGTGAGGGTCCGTTGAGCACGACATCGAGCGGGCCGACCTGGTCGACCTGCACGCGATTGCCGCGAGGCAGCTTCTGGTTGTGCGCCTCCGGGCCCCAGTGCCAGCCGCGGCCGGGGGCATCCGTGGCGCGCGCGAGCGCGGTGCCGAGCATCACGCCGTCGGCGCCGCACGCGAGCGACTTCACGACCTGCCCGGAGGTGCCGAGCGAGCCGTCGGCGATGACGTGCACGTAGCGGCCGCCCGACTCGTCGAGGTAGTCGCGGCGGGCGGCGGCGACGTCGCTCACCGCGGTCGCCATGGGCGCCGCGACGCCCAGCACCTTCTCGCTCGTGGAGGCGGCGCCGCCGCCGAAGCCGACGAGCACGCCCGCGGCGCCGGTGCGCATGAGGTGCAGCGCGGCCGTGTAGGTGACGACGCCGCCGACGACGACGGGCACGTCGAGCTCGTAGATGAACTGCTTGAGGTTGAGGGGCGCTCCGCGCTCGGCGGAGACGTGCTCGGCGCTGACCGTCGCGCCGCGGATGACCATGAGCTCGACGCCGGCGGCGAGCACCGTCTCGTAGTGCTGCTGCACCGCCTGCGGGCTGAGGCTGCCGGAGACGGGCACGCCGGCGTCGCGGATCTGCGCGAGCCGGTCGCGGATGAGCTCTGGCTTGATCGGCTCGGCGTAGATCTCGCGCATGCGGCTGGTCGCGAGGTCGGCGGGCAGCCGCGCGATCTCGGCGAGCAGCGGCTCGGGGTCGTCGTAGCGGGTCCAGACGCCCTCGAGGTTGAGCACGCCGAGGCCGCCTGCGCGGCCGAGCGCGATCGCGGTGGCGGGGCTCATGACCGAGTCGGTGGGCGCACCCATGACGGGGATCTCGAACCGGAAGGCGTCGATCTGCCACTGCAGCGAGACGAGATCGCTGTCCCGCGTTCGGCGCGACGGCACGATGCTGATGTCGTCGAACCCGTACCCGGTGCGGGCACGCTTGCTGCGGCCGATCTCGATCTCCGTCACCCGTCCAGCCTATCCCGCGGCCGACGAGCGCGGCTCAGGAACCGAGCACGTTCTTGATGCGCAGCAGCGCCGCCTCCAGCTCGACCCGAACCGATGCCGCCGTCGCGCTGCTCATCCGCTCGCCCCGCTCCGCCCTCGCGGCGTCGCGCACCTGCTGGCGGAAGTCGGTGAGGGCGAGGTCGATGTCGTGGACCGCCATGCGCGCGGCGGCCTGCACGGCGGCGTGCGAGGCATCCGCCCCGTCCTGCCACGCGTCCGCCCCGTCCTGCCACCGGTCCGCCGGCGCGGACGGCCGGCTGGGCTCCGGCCACGGGTTCGGCACCGGGTTCGACACCGGCCCGGATGCGTCCGGGCGCGACGGCGCGGAGCCGTCGGCACGCAGAGGGTCGTCCCGCTCCGCCTCGACCGGCGGCCGCGGGGCGCTCGGCGTCCGGCGCGAGTCCCGCTCGGCCGCCGCGAGGTCGGCCCGCAGCGCCTGCATCGCGCTCTTCACCCCGGCCCGGACGTCGGAGGCCATCCGCCGCACCGAGTCGTTGATCTCGCTCTCGAGGCCGCGCAGCTCGCCCTCGCGGGCCGCCAGCTCGGCCCTGCCGGCGTCGGTGATCTCGTAGGTGGTCTTGCGGCCGTCGACCGACTTCGTCAGCAGGCCCTCCTCCTCGAGCTTCGCGAGCCGCGGGTAGATGGTGCCGGCGCTCGGCGAGTAGGTGCCGCCGAAGCGGTGCTCGAGCGCCTGCATCAGCTCGTACCCGTGCCGCGGCGCCTCCGCGAGCAGGCTGAGCAGGTAGAGGCGCAGGGCGCCGTGGCCGAAGACGGGGCTCATGCGTCCCGCCGCACGACGGTGACGTCGCCCGAGACGGTGTTGGCGGCGAGGGTGAACGTGTTCGCGCCGTCGACCGACTCGGCCCCGCCGCGCTTCGGCAGCGCTCGACCCACGACCGTGCCGCGCCCGGAGACCGTGCGCGTCGTGGCGCGCACGCCCTGCCCCGCGTCGAGGCGCACGGTGACGTCGGCCGAGACCGAGTTCACCGTGATGCTGCGCGGCGACCCGTGCACGTCGAGCAGCACCTCGCCGCTGACCGTGTCGACGCCGACCTCGGTGAGCTCGCCCGACGCCGTGACGTTCGCCGAGACGCCGTGCACCGAGAGGCGTCCTGCGCCGCCGGAGACCTCGATGTCGCCCGAGACGGTGTTGAGCTCGAGGTCGCCGCGCTGCGAGGCCACCTGGATCGGCCCGGAGACGGTGCTGAGCGTCGCGCTCGAGCCGAGCCCGGTGACGAGCGCGGATGCGCTCACCTGCCCGAGCGACAGCGCGACGTCGCGCGGCACGAGGATGCTCAGCTCGACCTTCGCGCGCACGCCCACGAGCGCCTTCACCGACTGCCACACGTCGTCCCAGCTCATCCGCGGGTGCGAGATCGACAGCCGTCCCTGCTCGAGCGTGACGGTGAGGTCGCGGCCCTCGACGCGGTGCACCTCGACGCGAGCGGTCGGCTCGTCGTGCGCGACGATGTCGACGCTGCCCGCGACGATCCCGACGCGCAGCGCGGTGACGGCATCCAGGTCGATGACCCGGCTCTGCCCCTCGCTGACGGTCCAGCGCTCGGTGATGGCGTCCGCGCCCGATGCCGCGGCGCCGGATGCGCTGCGCGGCCTGGTGTCGCCCGTCTCGTACTGCTCCATGGCTCCGGCTCCCTTGCTCGTGAACTCGCGCTATATCGCGACTTGCCACACACGATATATCGCGACTCCCGAGACCCGCAACCCCTCTCCTGCGAACCGCGAGCAGCGTGGGCGCCGCACCCGCGAGCGGTGGCCGCGCTCGAGCGAGGTGGTCGCGCCCGCGAGCGGTGGCCGCGCCCGCGAGCGGTGGCCCAGCGGGACCACCGCTCGGAGGTACGAGCACCTGTCGCTGCGTGCGGCGCCGCACGCCGGCGCGCGCGCACGCGACGGGTGGCGAGGCCAGCGACGGGTGGCGAGGCCGGCGACGGGTGGCCATGCCAGCGACGGGTGGCCATGCCAGCGCGGGGTGGCCCAGCAGGACCACCCGCCGCGGGTACGAGCACCCGTGGTCGCGCACGGCGCCGCGCGGATGCACGCGCGCTCGCGCAGGCGCCGCGTCCGCCGATCGCTCGCCCGAGCCCGCCGCCGCCGGTCGCCGCCGACCGGGCGCCGGGCTCTCCACAGGAACCTGCGCTCCCTGCACGCGCGCCGCGCTCCGTCAGGCAGGGTCCGCGGCATGACCCTCCCCCTGTTCGACTCCCACGACGACCCCGAACGGCGGCTGTTCGACGACGGCTCGTTCGCGCAGATCCGTCGGGGCTGGTACGTCGAGCGCGCGGCGCTCGACGCGCTGCCGCGGCACCGGCGCTACGCGCTCGAGGTGCGCGCCGTCGCTGCTGCCAGACCTGGGGCCGTCTTCGCGCGGGAGTCCGCGCTCGCGCTCGCCGGGCTGCCGCACGGCGATCCGAAGGACGTCTACACGATCGGCAGCACGTCGACGTCCGGCTTCGCGGCCGGCGTGCGCAACTCGCATGCCGCCATCGGCGACGATGACGTGATCGTCGTCGATGGGATCGCTCGCTGCTCCCCCGCGTACGCCCTCGCCGACATCGCGCGACGCGGTCGTCAGGTCGACGCTGTGGCGGCGCTCGACTGGGCGCTGCGCATCGGGGTGGTCGAGCTCGAAGCGGTCGCCGACGCGCTCACCCGGCAGGGCCCCAGGGGACGGCGGCGTGCCGAGTGGGTGCTTGCCTTCGCCGACCCGCTTGCCGAGTCCGTCGGTGAGTCGTGGAGCCGGGTGGTCATGCACCGCATGGGCGCTCCAGTGCCTGAGCTGCAGGCGACGGTGCCCACCTCGATCGGCGACAGGTTCCCCGACTTCCGCTGGTGGCGACCCGGCATGCGGCCGCTCGCCGGCGAGTCCGACGGTGCCTGGAAGTACGGCGTGCTGGCCGACGCCAACGGCCTCCAGCCCGTCGACGCCGTGATCGCGGAGAAGCGTCGCGAGGACGCGATCCGCGAGACGCACGACATGGTCCGATGGATGTGGGATGCGGTGCTGCGCCCCGAGCGCTTGGTGGCGAAGCTCGCGCGGGCGGGCCTCCCGGTGCGCACCACGCTCCTGCCCGGCTGGTAGTCCCGCCTTCCGCGCCGTCGCGCGCGACGGGTGGCCGCGCGCGCGACCGGTGGCGTTGCTGAGCCACCGCTCGCGGGCAGCCCCACCTCTCGGGGCAGCTCCACCCCCCGCTGGCAGCCCCACCGCGCGCACCGACACGCGCGACGGGTGGCCGCGCACGCGCGACGGGTGGCCGCACACGCGACGGGTGGCCGCACACGCGACCGGTGGCGTTGCTGGGCCACCGCTCGCGGGCGGCCCCACCGCTCGGGGCCACCCCACCGGTCGGCGCTCGGGGCGCTTCGCTGGCGCGGGGTGAGCGGGTCAGCGGCGGTAGTTGGGCGCCTCGACGACCATCTGGATGTCGTGCGGGTGCGACTCCTTCAGGCCTGCGGCCGTGATCTGCACGAACCGGCCCTTCTCCTGGAGCTCGTCGATCGTGCGCGCACCGGTGTAGAACATCGACTGGCGCAGGCCGCCGACGAGCTGGTACGCCACGGTGCCGAGCGGGCCGCGGTACGGCACCTGCCCCTCGATGCCCTCGGCGATGAGCTGCTCGTCGCTCGGCACATCGGCCTGGAAGTAGCGGTCGCGCGAGTAGGAGGTCTTCTTGCCGCGGGTCTGCATCGCGCCGAGCGAGCCCATGCCGCGGTACGTCTTGTACTGCTTGCCGTTCACGAGCACGAGGTCGCCCGGGCTCTCGTTCGTGCCGGCGAGCAGCGAGCCGAGCATGACCGACGAGCCGCCCGCGACGAGCGCCTTCGCGATGTCGCCCGAGTACTGCAGGCCGCCGTCGGCGATGATCGGGATGTCGGTGCCCGCGTCGTGCGCGGCGCGCGCGGCGTCGTAGATGGCCGAGACCTGCGGCACGCCGACGCCGGAGACGACGCGGGTCGTGCAGATCGAGCCCGGTCCGACGCCGACCTTCACCGCATCCACGCCCGCCTCGATGAGCGCCGCGGCACCCTCGTAGGTCGCGACGTTGCCGCCGATGATGTCGATGCCGCTGAAGCGCTCGTCGCCCTTGAGCCGCGCGACCATGTCGAGCACGCCCTGGCTCTCGCCGTTCGCGGTGTCGACGACGATCACGTCGACGCCCGCCTCCGCGAGCGCGACGGCGCGGTCGAAGGCGTCGCCGAAGAAGCCGATCGCGGCGCCGACGCGGAGCCGGCCCTGCGGGTCCTTCGTGGCGTTCGGGTACTGCTCGACCTTGTCGAAGTCCTTCACCGTGATGAGGCCGCCGAGGCGACCCTGCTCATCGACGAGCGGCAGCTTCTCGAGCTTCGTCTCGTGGAAGATCGCGAACGCGTCCTCGCGGGAGATGCCGATCCTCGCGGTCTTGAGCGGCGCGTGCGTCATGACGTCGCGCACGAGCGTGGTCGGGAACTCCTCGCGGGGCACGAACCGCATGTCGCGGTTCGTGACGATGCCGACGAGCACGCCGTCGGCGTCGACGACCGGCAGGCCGGAGATCTTGAACTCGCCGCAGATGCGGTCGACGTCCTCGATCGTCGCATCCGCGTGCGTCGTCACCGGATCGGTGATCATGCCCGACTCGGAGCGCTTCACGCGGTCGACCATCCCCGCCTGGTCCTCGACCGAGAGGTTGCGGTGCACGATGCCGATGCCGCCCTGGCGGGCCATCGCGATCGCCATCCGATCCTCGGTGACCGTGTCCATCGCGCTCGACACGAGCGGGATGGCCAAGCGGATGTTGCGCGAGAGCCTCGTGCCGGTGTCGGCCTCGCTGGGGATCACGTCGGTGCGGCCCGGGAGCAGCATGACGTCGTCGTAGGTGAGGCCTATGGGCCCGAACGGGTTGCGCATCTCCATCGCTCTCATCGTATCTATTCGGTAACGGTCGTGCGGCATCCGCATGAAGAAGGGCACAAGAGACCGGAAATTGGACGGCGGCAGTCGATGCGGCCGCTACTGTTTCACCACCGATGTAACGGGCATCATGCGCACCGCATTCCCTTGTGCCTGCGCAGCCCCACAGCATGGAGGACATGTGAAGACGTCCAGCACACCGCGACGGAGCGGGATGCGGCGAGCCATCGCCGTCGCCCTGGCCGTCGTGGGCCTCATGGCGGGCGGTGCGACCGCGGTCGCCGCGGCGCCGTTGCCCACGACCGAGCAGCCGGCTCCCTACAACTTCAACGGCATCGTGCGGGACGGGGACACCCTGCTCGAGGGCGTCGAGATCTCCGTCGTCGGCAACGGCGTCGACGAGACCGTCGCCACCGGTGCCGACGGTCGCTGGGTCGTCGGAGTGCCGTCGCAGGGCACGTACACCGTCTCGATCGACACCTCGACCCTCCCGGAGGGCGTCACGCTGCGCGACCCCTCGTTCGAGAGCCGGGAGCTCGAGGTCAGCACCTCGACCTCCGTCGGCGTGCTGTTCCCCTTCGGCGAGCCCGCCGCGGGCGGCGGAGGCGGCGGCGGAGACGGTGGACCGACGCCCGCGCCGGGAGCGGAGCCCGGCGCCGGCTCGGGCGCTGGCGCCACCTCGAGCGACTTCGGGTCGCAGCTGCTCGCGCGCCTCATCTCGGGCCTCGGCTTCGGCCTGCTGCTCGCGCTCGCGGCGATCGGCATCACCCTGATCTTCGGCACGACGGGCGTCAACAACTTCGCGCACGGCGAGCTGCTGACCTTCGGCGGCATCATCTTCTACCTCACGACGACGCTCGCGAACTGGCCGGTGTGGATCGCGATCATCGTGACGCTCGTCGCCTCCGCGGCCTTCGGCTGGTTCCACGACTGGGGCATCTTCAAGCCGCTGCGGAAGCGCCGCGTCGGCCTCGTGCAGGTGCTGATCGTGACGATCGGCCTCTCGATCGCGCTGCGCTACTTCTTCCAGTTCCTGATCGGCGGCGGCATCGAGGGCCTCGCGGTCGACCGCGGGCCGGTCGTGCAGGTCGGCCCCGTCGCCATGACGACGTCGAACATCGTCAGCACGGTGATCGCGGTCGTCGTCCTCGCGGGGGTCGGCTGGTTCCTCACCCGCACGCGCATCGGCAAGGCCACGCGCGCCGTGAGCGACAACGCGAGCCTCGCAGCCGCGTCCGGCATCGACGTCGACCGGGTCATCCGCATCGTCTGGGTGCTCGCCGGCGTGCTCACGGGCGGCGCGGGCATCCTCTACACCTACTTCATCGGCGCCAACATCAAGTGGGACATGGGCTTCACCATCCTGCTGCTGCTGTTCGCCGGCGTGACGCTCGGCGGCCTGGGCAGCGCCTTCGGCGCCCTGGTCGGCGCGGTCTTCATCGGCATCGTCACCGAGCTCTCGACCCTCTTCCTCGCACCCGACCTCCGCTACGCGGTGGCGCTGCTGGTGCTCATCCTCGTGCTCCTGTTCCGACCGCAGGGCATCCTCGGTCGCCGGGAAAGGATCGGCTGACATGGACTTCCTCGCAATCCTCAACAACGCCGCGGGCGAGATCCTGTCGCCGACGACCGCAGCGTTCGCGCTCGCCACGATCGGCCTCAACATCCACTTCGGGTACTCGGGCCTGCTGAACTTCGGCCAGGCGGGCTTCATGGCCGTCGGCGCCTACGCGTTCGCGATCTTCACGATCCAGGCCGATCCGACCGCCACGCTCGGCTGGCCGGTCTGGCTCTCGTTCCTGAGCGCCGTGCTCGTCTCGATCCTGGCGGCCGTCGTGTTCGCCCTCATCCTCGGCATCCCGACGCTGCGGCTGCGCGGCGACTACCTCGCCATCGTGACGATCGCCGCAGCCGAGATCATCCGCTTCACCGTCAGGACCCAGGACCTCACCGGCATCACCGGCGGCTCGCAGGGCCTCACGGGCGCGAGCTTCAAGGGCGACATCGAGGCGCTCAACCCGCTGACCGGCGGCACCTACGGCTTCGGCCCGTGGACGGCGACGGCCTACGACACGTGGGTCCGGATCATCGCCTGGTCGATCGTGATCGTCGCGCTCCTCCTCGTCTGGCTGCTCATGCGCAGCCCGTGGGGACGCGTCATCAAGGGCATCCGCGAGGACGAGGACGCGGTGCGCTCGCTGGGCAAGAACGTGTACAGCTACAAGATGCAGGCGCTGGTGCTCGGCGGCTCGATGGGCGCGCTCGCCGGCGTGCTCTACGTGCTCCCCCGTGCCGTGCAGCCCGACAACTTCGCGACCACGATGACCTTCTACATCTGGACCGCCCTGCTGCTCGGCGGCGCCGCGACGGTCTTCGGCCCGGTGCTCGGATCGATCCTCTTCTGGGTGCTGCTGTCGCTGACCGGCGGCATCATCGTGTCGCTGCACTCGATGGGTGCGTTCGGCGACATGACCGGCACGCAGGCCGGCCAGCTGCGGTTCGTGATCGTCGGCCTCGCCCTCATGGCGCTCGTGGTCTTCCGACCACAGGGCATCCTCGGCAACAAGAAGGAGCTGTCGTTCAATGTCTGAGACGACCACGCCCCCGGCCACGCACGCCCTCGTCGACGGCGAGGTCGGCCCGGCTGCAAGAAGGTCGACCCGATCGTCGTCGCGGACGGCGTGGTGCGCCAGTTCGGCGGCCTGACCGCCGTCGACGTCGAGCACCTCGAGATCCCGCGCGGCATGATCACGGCCCTCATCGGCCCGAACGGCGCCGGCAAGACGACGTTCTTCAACCTGCTCACCGGCTTCGACCGCCCCAACAAGGGCACCTGGTCGTTCGAGGGGCAGTCGCTCGCGCACGTGCCGAGCCACAAGGTCGCGCGGCGAGGCATGGTGCGCACGTTCCAGCTGACGAAGTCGCTCGGCCGCCTGACCGTGCTGCAGAACATGCTCCTCGGCGCGCGCGACCAGCGCGGCGAAGGGCTCTTCGCCGCGCTGCTCAAGCCGCTGTGGAAGGCGCAGGAAGCGGCGAACACGGAGCGCGCCGACGACCTGCTCGCGCGCTTCAAGCTCGACGAGAAGCGCGAGGACTACGCGGCGTCGCTCTCGGGCGGCCAGCGCAAGCTGCTGGAGATGGCGCGCGCGCTCATGAGCGAGCCGACGCTCGTCATGCTCGACGAGCCGATGGCCGGCGTCAACCCGGCGCTCACGCAGTCGCTCCTCGACCACGTCCGCGGCCTCAAGGACGACGGCATGACGGTGCTCTTCGTCGAGCACGACATGCACATGGTGCGCCACATCTCCGACTGGGTGATCGTGATGGCCGAGGGCAAGGTCGTCGCCGAGGGTCCGCCCGAGACGATCATGCAGAACAAGGCGGTCGTCGACGCCTATCTCGGCGCGCACCACGACACCGATCTCGGCACGCTGACGAACCAGCAGGTCGCGCAGATCCACGAGGACGCGGAGGTCGAGGTGCCGATCGACCCGGAAGCCTCCTCGACGACGGATGCTCCGGCCCACCGCGCCACCGATGCCGACCAGGAGGGCCAGCGATGACCACGACCGGAGCCAGCGGCACGGCGGCGACGCCGGTGCTCGAGACGAAGTCGCTCGTCGCGGGCTACCTGCCGGGCGTCAACATCCTCAACGGCTGCTCGATCGTGGCCAACCAGGGCGACCTGATCGGCATCATCGGCCCGAACGGCGCCGGCAAGTCGACGCTGCTCAAGGCCGTCTTCGGCCAGGTGAACATCCGCGAGGGCAGCGTGCTGCTCAACGGCGACGACATCACCGGCCTCAAGGCCGACAAGCTCGTCGGCAAGGGCGTCGGCATGGTGCCGCAGAACAACAACGTGTTCCCCTCGCTCACCATCGAGGAGAACCTCGAGATGGGGCTGTTCCAGCAGCCCAAGATGTTCAAGGAGCGGTTCGACTTCGTCGGCGGGCTCTTCCCCGAGCTCGTGAAGCGCCGCCGCCAGCGCGCCGGCAGCCTCTCGGGCGGCGAGCGCCAGATGGTGGCGATGGGCCGCGCGCTCATGATGGACCCCGCGGTGCTGCTGCTCGACGAGCCGAGCGCCGGGCTCAGCCCCGTGCGCCAGGACGAGACGTTCCTGCGCGTGGCCGAGATCAACAGCCACGGCGTGACCATCGTCATGGTGGAGCAGAACGCCCGCCGCTGCCTGCAGATCGCCCACCGCGCGCTACGTGCTCGACCAGGGCAAGGATGCGTACACGGGCACCGGCCGCGAGATGCTGAACGACCCCAAGGTCATCCAGCTCTACCTCGGCACGCTCGCGACCGACGTCGAGGACAAGGCGCGCACCTCGTCGCAGCCGACGGTCGATCCGGCCGGCTGACGCCGACGCGCATGAAGGAGGGGCCCCGCTGCGGCGGGGCCCCTCCTTCAGTGCTCCCGGACCGCGACCCGGGCGGGCACGGCGAAGAGGGCCCCGCCGAAGCGGGGCCCTCTCCGATGCGGTTCAGGTCACTCGACGAGCGAGCCGAACTCCGTCTTCACGAAGGTGTACTTGTTGTCGGCACCGTACTGGTAGATGCCGATGTACGCCTCGGTCGGGTCGCCGACGTCGTCGAACGTGACGGGGCCGGATGCGCCGTCGTAGTCGATGTCCGCGCCCTCCTCGAGCAGGGCAGGCACTCGGCGATCGTCTCGCACTTCTCACCGTCGCGCGAGACCGACTGGAGGTTGTCGCGGATCGTGATCGGGTCGGCGCTGCCGCCCTGGACCGCGGCGAGCGCTGCCAGCACGACGGCGTCGTACGACTCCGGGCCGTACGAGAAGTCCTCGAGGTCGGGGTTGATCTCGAGCATGCGGTCCTGGAACGTCGTGTCGGCCTGGTTGCCGGGGAGCGTGCCGTACGCACCCGTCAGCGTGCCCTCGGGGAACGTGTAGCTGTTCGAGAGGCTGCCGTCGACGAAGTACATGCCGGCGGACGGGAAGCCCGCCGTGACCAGCTCGGGGACGATCTGCTGCGTCTCGGCGAACGCGAGGATCGCGATCGCGTCGGGGCCGCTCGCGACGAGCTCCGCCACCTGCGAGCCGAGGTTCGAGTCGCCCGGGTTGTAGAGCACGCTGCCGGTGACGGTGCCGCCAGCAGCCTCGAACGTCTCGGTCACGTAGCCCTCGAGGCCGGTGCCGTACGGGTCGTTGAGCGTGACGAAGCCGACCGACGTCGCGCCGTTGGCGAGCATCTGGTTGGCGAGCACGCGGCCCTGCAGCAGGTCGTTCGGCGCGGTGCGCCAGTAGAAGCCGTCGTCCTCGTACTCGATGAAGTCGGAGGCGGTGTTCGCCGGCGAGATCTGCACGACCTGCGCGTCGATCAGGCGGTCGATGAACGTCAGGGACACGCCCGACGACGCCGCGCCGATGATCGTGTCCGCGCCGAGCCCGATGAGCTCGTCGGCGGACTGCGTCGCGATGTCGGTGGTGGTGTCTCCGGAGTCGCGGTGCTCGACGGTGATGTCGAACTCGAATCCGGCCTCCTCGAGCTCTGCAGCTGCGAGGTCGACGCCCGCGAACTCGGGCGGGCCGAGGATCGCGAGGTTGCCCGTCTGGGGCAGGATCGTGCCGATCACGAACGAGGTGTCGACCTCGGACGCGGCGCTCTCGCTGGGGTCGGCGCCGGCGGAGCCGGACGGGGTGGGCGTGCCGCCGCCGGCACAGGCCGCGAGCAGCAGGACACCGGCTGTTGCGGCGCCGAGCGCTGCGGCACGACGGGGGTGCTGCCCCTTGGTGCGAAGGAAGGACTGCATTGTGCTCCTAAATTCCTCTTGGAGATCGCACGCTGGTACGCGCGGTTGGCACAACAGTAGGCGAGGCCCGTGCGGAAATTCGCCGTTCTGCGTTACGTCCTGGTAACGGTCTTGGCGCTTGCGACTCCGCCGCTCGCAGTCCTGCGCGAGTCCTGAGCCGTCCGTGGCTCAGGCGACGCTAGCCGGCCGGCGCGCGCTACCGTTGCCGCCACAGCGAGAGGAAGCCATGAGGCTGTTCGGTCAGAGGGAAGCGGCAGCGACCGACGTCACCGCGCTGCGCGCCGTCGCGTCGCCGTGGACGGACGGCTTCGGCCGGTTCGCGATCAGGGCCCTGCAGGCCATCATCGTCGCGGTCGCGGTCGCGGGGGTGGTCTTCGCGATGCTGCAGCTCACGCTCGTCATCATCCCGGTGACGATCGCGCTCATCCTCGCCGCGGCGTTCGCGCCCGTGATGCGCTGGATGCGGCGTCGGGGCGTGCCGAGCTGGCTCGCGACCACGATCTCGCTGCTCGCGATCGTCGTGGTGCTCGGCGGTGTCGTCTGGCTCATCGTGAACGCCGTGCGCTCGCAGTTCGGCGAGCTCGCCGAACGCGCCTCGGCCGGCGTCGACAAGGTCGTCGAGTGGGTCTCCACCCTGCCCTTCGCACCGACGCCCGAGCAGATCCAGCAGGCGCGCGACGCCGTCATCGAGTTCGCCACGAGCTCGCAGTTCGGCCTCGGGGCAGCGGCCGGCGTCGGTGCCGCCGCCAACTTCCTCACCGGGCTCGCGCTCATGGTGGTCGTCCTCTTCTTCTTCCTCAAGGACGGGCCGCGCATCTGGGAGTTCCTGCTGCGCCCGTTCGAGGGCGAGCGCTACGCGCGCGGCAAGCGCATCGGCGCGCGCACCGTCGACACGCTCGGCGGCTACGTGCGCGGCACCGCCGTCATCGCCACCGTGGATGCCGTCGGCATCGGCGCCGTGCTCGCGATCCTCCAGGTGCCCCTCGCCCTGCCGCTCGCGGTGCTCGTCTTCCTGCTCGCCTTCGTACCGCTCGTCGGCGCGACGATCGCGGGGGCGCTCGCGACCCTCGTGGCGCTCGTCGCCAACGACCCGATCGTCGCGCTCATCGTCCTCGGCGCGGTGATCGTCATCAACCAGCTCGAGGGCAACTTCCTGCAGCCGGTCGTGATGGGCCGATCGCTCAGCCTCCACGCGCTCGTCATCCTCATCGCGCTGACCGTCGGCACCGTGCTCGGCGGCATCGTCGGCGCGGTGCTGTCGGTGCCGATCGCGGCGGTCGCGTGGGGCATCGTGCAGGTGTGGGACGGCCAGGACGTGCCCGCGCGCGCGTTCCGCCAGAAGCGGCCGGAGATCGCCTAGCCGGCGCTCCCCCGCCGTCACGGAGCGGGGCGCGCCGGCCGCGGCCCGCGGATGTGGCGGCCCAACAGGTCGGCGGAGACGAGCGCGAGCGACGCCCACACGAGCACGAAGCCGATCCAGCGCTCGAGCGGCATCGGCTCGTGCATGACGAACGCGCCGAACAGGAACGAGATGATCGGCGCGAGGTACTGCGTGAACGCGAGCGCCGTGAGCGAGATGCGGCGCGCTGCGGAGGCGAAGGCGAGCAGCGGGACCGCGGTGATGACCCCGAGCCCGACGGTGCCCCAGATGCCGGCCGCACCGTTCGCGCCGACCGTCAGCCCGTGCATCGAGATCGCCACGCCCATCATCACGAGCGACGCGGGCAGCGCGGCGACGGTCTCGATCGTGAAGCCCGACAGCGCATCCACGGAGCCGCCGACGCGCTTCTTGATGAGCCCGTAGATGCCGAACGAGAGCGCGACGGTGAGCCCGATCCACGGCACCTCGCCGTAGCCGACGATCATCACGAGCACGCCGAGGGCGCCGAGGCCGACGGCCACCCACTGCACGGGGCGCAGCCGCTCCCCCAGGAACAGCACGGCGAGCACGACGCTCACGAGCGGGTTGAGGAAGTAGCCGAGGCTCGTCTCGAGCACGCGGTCGCTCAGCACGCCGATGAAGAAGGCCGTCCAGTTGACGAGCACGGCGCATCCGGCCAGCACGAGCGACCAGGTGTCCTTGCGGCTGCGCAGCACGGCGGCGAGCCTGCCCCACCCGCGGGTCGCGGCGACGAGCGCGAACGCGACGACGACCGACGCGATCACCCGCCAGCCGATGAGCTCGAAGCCGTCGATGCCCTTCGTGAGCTGCAGGTAGACGGGGACGACGCCCCAGAAGGCGTAGGCGAAGACCGCGTACCAGAGGCCGGACCTCGTGCGCTGCTCGCTCATGGCGCCTCCTGGAGAGAACGAAGGCGGCGCCCCCAGCAGGGGGCGCCGCCGACTCGGTCGGTGGAGCGTCAGCGCTCGACGATGGCGAGGACGTCGCGCGCCGAGAGCACGAGGTACTCGTCAGCGCCGAACTTCACCTCGGTGCCGCCGTACTTGGAGTACAGCACCTTGTCGCCGACGGCGACGTCGATCGGGACGCGGTTGCCGTTGTCGTCGATGCGACCGGGACCGACCGCCACGACCTCGCCCTCCTGGGGCTTCTCCTTGGCGGTGTCAGGGATGACGAGACCGCTCGCGGTCGTCGTCTCTGCGTCGACCTGCTTGATGACGATGCGGTCCTCGAGCGGCTTGATGGAAACCGACACGGTTGCCTCTTTCTGTCAGACTCTGGGGCACGTCCGGACGGGCCGGACGCCAGAGCAAGCCTAGGCGCTCGATTGGCACTCGGTCAACATGAGTGCCAGCCGGAGCGCCGTCCGGTCGGTGCTTGGATGGTCGGATGGACCCCGAAGAGCTGCGGCTGCTGCTGTCGAAGGACGGCCTCGCGCTGCTCGAGCGCACGGAGGAGCACCTCGACGACCGCTCCGACGTCGTGCAGGTGGTGACGCGGCTGCGCGCGGAGGGCCACGACCCGGCGCTCGTCGCAGCGGTGCTGTCGCAGGCGCGGCTGCGCCGGCGCGCGCGCACGAAGTTCGGCGAGTTCGCCACCCAGCTGCTCTTCACCGAGGCGGGGCTCGAGCAGGCGACGCGGCTGCGGGTCGCCGCCCACCATGCCGGGCGGATGCGCCGGGCCGGCATCTCGTCGGTCGCGGACCTCGGCTGCGGCATCGGCGCCGACGCGCTCGCCTTCGCGACGCTCGGGCTCGAGGTCACCGC
The DNA here is from genome assembly GCA_963803465.1 of uncultured Actinomycetota bacterium. Taxonomy (GTDB): domain Bacteria; phylum Actinomycetota; class Actinomycetes; order Actinomycetales; family Microbacteriaceae; genus Agrococcus. The sequence continues at coordinate 311,158 of CAWDMS010000002.1, read as the reverse complement.
CGTCGAGCGCGACGAGGTGACCGCCGCGATCGCCGCGTTCAACCTCGCCGCGTGGCACGCATCCGTCGTGCACGGCGATGCCCTCGAGACCGCCGTCGACGCGGAGGCGCTCTGGTTCGATCCGGCGCGCCGCGACCGGGCCAAGCGGCTCAACGACCCCGCCGACTGGTCGCCGTCGCTCGACGCCGTCTTCGCCCGCGCCGCTGCCCACTCGTCGGGCGTGAAGCTCGCTCCCGGCATCGATCGCGGGCTGCTGCCGATGGATGCCGAGCACCAGTGGGTGACGGATGGCCTCGAGACGGTGGAGACGGTCGTCTGGACCGGGGCGCTCGCGCGCGGGGGCGTCGCGCGCAGCGCGCTCGTGCTGAGCGACGACGGCGCCGCGGAGCTGACCGGCGACGCGAGCCACCCGGAGCCGGGCGCGCTCGGCGAGTGGCTCTTCGAGCCCGCCGGCGCCGTCATCCGCGCCGAGCTGATCGGCACGCTCGCCGAGCAGCTCGGCGCCAGGAGCGTGAGCGACGGGATCGCCTACCTGACCGGCGACGCCCTCGTCGACACCCCGCTCGCGCAGGCGTTCCGGGTGCGCGAGACGATGCCGCTCGACGAGCGCAGGATCGCGCAGCGGCTGCGCGAGCTGGGCATCGGCGAGCTCGAGATCAAGAAGCGTGGCGCGGACATCGACCCGGCCACGCTGCGCAAGCGGTTGAAGCTCAAGGGCGACGGCAGGGCGACGCTCATCGCGACGCGGATCGGCGGCCGGCACCGCGCGATCCTGGCCGACCGGCCCTGATGCGCGAGCAGGGCCCCGCAGCCGTGGCTGCGGGGCCCTGTCGCGGAGCGCGCTGCGCTACTGCTGGCTCAGCTGGATGAAGTACGGGATCCAGTTGACGGCCATGATGATGGCGAGCACGATGCAGATGATGAAGATGACCGAGCCGGCGATCGCGGCGATCATCGGCCACGGCTTGGCCTGGGGGTTCCTCTTCATCGCGACGAAGCCGAGGATCGCGCCGATGAGCGCGAACAGCCAGCCGGAGCCCGCGGCGAACATGCCGAGGAAGCCGAGGCCGACGAGCACGATCGCCGCGATCGTGATGCCCTTGAACTTCTTCTCGCCGGGCTGGGCGAAGCCCTGCTGCGAGTAGCCGGCGGCGGCGGGAGCGCTGTAGGCGGTCTGCTGGCCGTAGCCGGGCTGCTGGCCGTAGGCGGGCTGCTGGCCGTAGCCCTGCTGCTGCTGGCCGTAGCCCTGCTCTGCCGGCGCGGATGCGGATGCCTGGCCGTAGCCGGGCTGCTGGGCTGCCGGCTGCTGCCCGTAGGACTGCTGCTGGCCGTACGACGGCGCGCTCGCGCCGTAGCCCTGCGAGGCGTCGGTCGACTGGCCGTAGCTCGGGGCCGCGTCCTGCGCGGGCGCCTGACCGTACGAGGGGGCCTGGCCGTAGCTCGGGGCGGCGTCCTGCGCGGGCGCCTGACCGTACGAGGGCGCCGGGCTGTAGCCGGGCTGCTCGCCATAGCTCTGCGCCTGGCCGGCGTCGGGTGCCTGGCCGAACGAGGGCTGCTGGGGCGCCTGCTGGCCGAAGTCGGCCGAGGGCTGGGCGCTGTCGGCGGCGTCGCCGGGGACACCATCCTGGTCGGGTCGACGGAAACGGCCGTCGGCCGGTGGGTTCTGGTCGCTCACGTGATCCTCCTTGCGATGCGCGACTGCGCGAGCACCACCGTAGCGTGCCGCAGTGCGGCCGAACCTGGAACTCCGCCCGGCGATTTGCCGATCCTGCGCGTCAGGATCCCGTGAGCGCCTGCGCCTGCTCGACGAGCGTGGCGAGCATCGCGACGAGCCCGATCGTGGCGGCGACGAGCGCCACGAGGGTGACGGCGCCCAGCACGATCGCCCAGATCGCGAGCAGCCTGCCGTCGTCGCCGGTGCGCCGGATCTGCGCGAGCGCGATGCAGCCGAGCACGATGGCGGCGATGGAGCCGAGCCCCAGCAGCACGGTCGTGCCGGCGGCGGCCGAGCCGATCGCGAGCATCGCCAGCAGGTTGGTCCGCGGGCCCGGATGCGTCGGCGACGTCCACGCCTGCTGCATCGGCTGCTGCGGCGAGGGCTGCTGCACGACGGGCGGCGCGCCCCACCCCGGCTGCTGCCATGCGGTCGCGCTCATGCCATGCCCTCCTCGACGGATCCCGACTGCCGATCCTGCCAGGCCGGGCTGTGCATCCGCTCATCCCACCTGGACGGTGCTCGCGTCGAGCGTCGACTCGGCCGCGAACCCCGGCGAGCTGGGCGCGTCGCCGCGGGCCACGAGCATCGCGCCCACCGCCGCGATCATCGCCCCGTTGTCGGTGCACAGCTCGAGCGGCGGGATGCGCAGGCGCACGCCGGCGGCGGCGGCCCGCTCCTCGGCCACCTCGCGCAGCCGCCGGTTCGCGACCACGCCGCCGCCCAGCAGCAGCCTCGGGATGCCCTGCGCCGCGCACGCGTCGAGCGCCTTCGCGACGAGCACGTCGACGACCGCCTCGCGGAAGCTCGCCGCGACGTCGGCGACGGGGAGCGCCTCCCCCGCGGCCGCGGCCCGCTCCACGTGCCGCGCCACGGCCGTCTTCAGGCCCGAGAACGAGAAGTTCCAGCGATGCCGGTCGCGATCCTTCGGCGCGGTCAGCCCGCGCGGGAAGGCGATCGCCCGCGGGTCGCCGCCGACCGCGGCCGCGTCGATCGAGGGCCCGCCCGGGTACGACAGCCCGAGCAGCCGCGCGGTCTTGTCGAACGCCTCGCCCGCGGCGTCGTCGATCGTCTCGCCGAGCAGCTCGACATCGCCGGCGAGGTCGCGCACGAGCAGCAGCGAGGTGTGGCCGCCGGAGACGAGCAGCGCGACCGTCGGCAGCTCGAGCGGCTCCCCCGAGAGCACGTCAGCCGCGACGTGGCCGACGAGGTGGTTCACCCCGTAGAGCGGCAGGTCGCGGGCGGTCGCGAGGCCCTTCGCGGCGCCGATGCCCACCATCAGGGCGCCGGCGAGGCCGGGCCCGGCGGTGACGGCGATCGCGTCGAGGTCGTCGAGGGTCATGGATGCGTCGTCGAGCGCGGCGCGGATGGTGGGCTCCATCGCCTCGAGGTGGGCGCGGGCCGCGATCTCCGGCACGACGCCGCCGAAGCGGGCGTGCAGGTCCATCGACGAGGCGATGCGGTTCGCGAGCAGCTCCGTGCCGCGCACGATCCCCACCCCCGTCTCGTCGCAGCTCGTCTCGATGCCGAGCACGACCGGCGGCCGCCCCGAGCGCGCGTCAGGCGTCACGCTTCATCACCACCGCATCCACGTCCTCGGGCTGGTAGTAGCGGGGGCGCACGCCGATCTCGCGGAACCCCATGGACTCGTACAGGCCGCGGGCAGCCGGGTTGTCGGCGCGCACCTCGAGGAACAGCTCGCGCACGCCGCGCCGCTCGGCCTCGGCGAGCAGCTCCGTGAGCAGCGCCCGCCCGATGCCCCGGCCGCGGGCGGCCTCGGCGACCGCGATCGTCTGCACGTCGCCCTCGACGCCGACGGCTCGCAGGCCCGCGTAGCCGAGCGCGCTCCCCTCGCCGTCGACGGCGATGAGGTAGCGGCCCCACTCGCTCGTGATCTCGGCCTGCATGGTGGCCCGCTCCCAGGCGCTCGCCGGGAACGCCGCCTGCTCGAGCGCCATGACGGCGTCGAGGTCGCCCTCGCCCGCGGTGCGGATGCGGATGCCCTCGCCGGTCACTGGCTCACCCGCTTCGGACCGGCGGAGGGGACCGCGTCGGCGTCGCGCAGGTAGAGCGCCTGCGGCACCTCGACAGCGCCGCGCACGGCGGCTCGGGCCAGCAGCGCCGCGTCGACGGCGTCGGCGTCGATCCGCTGCACGTCGGCGTGCGGCCCCTCCGGGGTCGGCACGGCATCGGCGGGGGCGAGGTGCGGGCCGTCGACGAGCAGCCCATCGACGACGACGCTCCACGCGCGCTCGCGGCGACGCACATCCGTGGTCACCTGCGCCGTGCCCTCGGTGACACCCGCGTGGCTCGCGACGCCGCGGCACGGCACGCCCAGCCCGAGCGCGGCCGCGCGCGCGGCGGCGATGCCGACGCGCAGCCCCGTGAAGGCGCCGGGGCCCATGCCGGCGACGACGAGCTCGATGCGATCGCGACGGCCGTCGAGGGCGCGCGCGAGCATGCCGCCGAGGTGCTCCGCGTGGCGGCGGGTGTCGGCGGCGTGCTCGTGGAAGACCACCGCATCCCCGTCGACGACGGCGACGGCCGTGCCGAGGGACGTGTCGATCGCGAGGATCACGCTGGGCTCCTGTCGGTGCTGGAGGCGGATGCGGCGGCGCCCGCGATCGAGCGGACGCGCGCGGCGTCCCAATCCTGCCCGTGCCCGCGCAGCCGCACGGATCGGGGGGACTCGTCGCCGTCGGGGCCGCCGTCATCCGCGCTGCGCTCGAGCTCGACCCGCAGCCACGAGTCGAGCGCGTGCTCGAGCGGTGCGCCCCACTCGGCGACCGTGATCGCGCCGTCGAGGTCGAGGTCGAGGTCGTCGAGCATGGCCTCGTCGCCGCCGGGCTCGCCGACCCGGCCGTCGCCCAGCAGGCGGTAGGCGTCGACGTGCTGCAGGTCGGGGCCGGCGGCCGTGCGGTGGGTGCGGGCGATGACGAACGTGGGGCTCTGCACGGTGCCGCGCGCGCCGAGCGCGCGTCCGATGCCGCGCGTGAGGGTCGTCTTGCCCGCGCCGAGCGGACCGACGAGCAGCACCGCATCCCCCGCGCGCAGCACGCTCCCGATGCGCTCGCCGAGCGCCTCCATGGCATCCGTGTCGGGCACGACGCCCGCCAGCTCGACCGCGACGCGCGCGCCGATCATGCCGGTCAGCTCGGGCGCGGATGCGTGCTCGAGGGTCGCGACGTCGCCGACGGCCGCGAGTCGGTCGCCGATGTCGAGCACCACCTGGTCCATGGCGACGCGGCCGCGGATCGGATGCGCGACGCCGCCGAGCCGGATCGGCCTGCCGGTCGCGGAGCGCGTGACGCCGTCGGCGTAGCCCACGCCGACGAGCGCGAGCGTCGTCTCGCCGGCGGTGACGTGCTCGCCGCCGTAGGAGACGCCGAGGCCCGGCTCGACGCGCTTGACGGCGAGCACCTCGGCGAGCAGGCGACGCGGCCGGCCGTCGAGGTCGAGCTCGAGCGCGCGTCGCGGCGCGAGCGCCGGACCCGCCGCGACGACGCCCGCGCCCCGGCCGGCGCCGCCCATCCGCGTCACGACCTCGTAGCCGATCGTGCGCGCGGCGACCGCCCACGCATCCGCGCTCGGCTCGCCGCGCGCCGGGTCGCCCCACAGCACGCCGTCGCCGGTGAGCGCCGGCGCGATGCGCGTGGCGCCCGCGTCGACCTCGACCACGTGCGCGAGGCTGCCGTCGATCGCGACCGGCGCGCCGATCGCCGGCAGCAGGCCGGCGTCGAGGCCGGCCGGCGCGACGCCGTCGACGAACCCGGCGCTGACGCGCATCGCCGGGACGAGCCCGATCGCGACCGCGCCGGACCCGTCGCCGCGCGCGGGGCCGTCCGGGTCGATGCCGTAGGCGGCCATGCCGATCCGGACCATGTCGAGGCGCGCTTCGGGGAGCGCGAGCGCGCCCGCCGAGTTCGCGAGGTGCCGCAGCTCGAGGTCGAGCGGCGCCGCGGCCGCGAGCGCCGCCTCGAAGTCGCGCAGCTGGGCGAGGTCGGCGGCCCGGCCGGAGCCCGCGAGGTGCGACATCGCGCCGCGGATGCGGGCGCCGCCGTCGGCGAGCTCGATCGCGCGCGCGATCGCGGCGGCGCGATCGCCCCGGGCGATGCCGTTGCGGCCGAGGCCGGTGTCGAGCTTGAGGTGGATGGTGGCGCCCGCGGCGGCCGCGGCCTCGAGCTGGGCGATCGAGCTCACGGCGACGTCGACGCCGTGCCGCGCGGCGATGCGGAAGTCGACCGCCGGGCCGTGCAGCCATGCGAGCAGCGGCGCATCGATGCCCGCCTCGCGCAGCTGCACCGCCTCCGCGAGGTCGACGACGCCGAGCATGGCGGCGCCGCCGTCGAGCATCGCGCGCGCGGCGAGCACCGCCCCGTGGCCGTAGCCGGCGGCCTTCACCACGCCGCACACGGGCACGCCCACGCGAGCGGCGATCGTGCGCACGTTCGCCGCGATCGCTGCGGCATCGACCTCGACGCGCATCAGGACTCCGCGATGACCGTCGCGGTCGCGATGCCGGCGTCGTGGCTCATCGAGACGTGCAGCCGGGTCGCGCCGATCGCCGCCGCGCGCTCGGCGGCCGTGCCGCGCAGGTCGAACGACGGCTCCCCGCCGGGCGCCTGCACGACGACCAGGTCGACCCAGCGCATCCCCGCGTTGGCACCGAGCGCCTTGAGCGCCGCCTCCTTCGCCGCGAAGCGAGCGGCGAGCGAGTGCGCGGAGCGCTCGCGGCCGTCGACCACGAGCTCGTCCGGCGCGAACAGCCGCTCCTTGAGCCGGGGCGTGCGGGTGACGGCGCGCTCGAAGCGGGCGAGGTCGACGACGTCGACGCCCAGACCCACGATCACGAGCCGCCCCCGGTCATCCGCCGAGTCGGGTCACTCGACCGTGACCGACTTCGCCAGGTTGCGCGGCTGGTCGACGTCGAGGCCCTTCGCGGTGGCGAGCTCGAGCGCGAAGATGTGCAGCGGCACGACCTGCAGCACGGGCTCGAGCATCGGCAGCGTGAGCGGCACGCGCAGCACCACGTCGGCGTAGGGCAGCACCGCGGCGTCGCCGGCCTCGGCGACCGCGATGACGCGGGCGCCGCGAGCGCGGATCTCCTGGATGTTCGACACGATCTTCGAGTGCAGCAGCGGCTCGTTGCGCGGGCTCGGCACGACCACGAAGACGACCTGGCCGGGCTCGATGAGCGCGATCGGGCCGTGCTTCAGCTCGCCGCCGGCGAAGCCCTCGGCGTGGATGTAGCTGATCTCCTTGAGCTTCAGCGCCCCCTCGAGCGCCACCGGGTAGCCGACGTGGCGGCCCAGGAACAGCACCGAGCGGGTGTCGCTCATCCAGTGCGCGAGCTCGTGCACCGACTCCTGGTGCTCGAGCACCTCGCGCAGCTCGTCGGGCAGCTCGCGCATCTCGGCGACGATCTCGGCGATCGCGTCCTCGGTCATGGTGCCGCGCACCGTCGCGAGGTGCAGGCCGAACAGCAGCTGGCCGATCACCTGGGCGAGGAAGGCCTTCGTCGACGCGACGGCGACCTCGGGCCCGGCGTGCGTGTAGAGCACCGACTCCGACTCGCGCGGGATCGTGGCGCCCTGCGTGTTGCAGATCGACAGCGTGCGGGCGCCCTGCGACGCGGCGTGCTGCACGGCCATCTTCGTGTCCATGGTCTCGCCGGACTGCGAGATCGAGATGACGAGGGTGTGCTCGTCGAGCATGGGGTCGCGGTAGCGGAACTCGTGCGCGAGGTCGACCTCGACGGGCACGCGCGCCCAGGTCTCGATCGCGTACTTGCCGACCATCGCCGAGTAGGCGGCGGTGCCGCACGCGACGATGACGATGCGGTGGATGCCGCGCAGCACGTCGTCGTCGAGCACGCCCAGGTCGAGCTGCACGCCGTGCTCGGTGAGGCGGCCCCGCATCGTGTTCTCGACCGCGATCGGCCCCTCGGAGACCTCCTTGGCCATGAACGACGACCAGCCGCCCTTGTCGGCAGCGGACGAGTCCCAGTCCACCTCGAACCGCTTCGGCTCGGACGGCTTGCCCTCGAAGTCGGTGACGACGGCGCTGTCGGGCGTGATGGTGACGATCTGGTCGTTGTCGAGCGCGGCCGCGCGGGGCGTGAACTTGACGAACGCGCTCACGTCGCTGCCGAGGAAGTGCTCGCCCTCGCCGTAGCCGACCAGCAGCGGCGAGTTGTGGGAGGCGCCGACGACGACGCCGGGCTGCTCGGCGTGCATCGCGAGCAGCGTGAACTGGCCCTCGAGGCGGCCGACGGTGCGCTGCATCGCCTCGGTGAGGTCGCCGGTCTCGCGGTAGGCGCGGCCCAGCATCTTGGCGGCGGCCTCGGTGTCGGTCTCGCTCACGAACGTCTCACCGGCTGCCTCGAGCTCGGCGCGCAGGGCGGCGAAGTTCTCGATGATGCCGTTGTGGATGAGCGAGAGCCTGCCCTCGTCGCCGAGGTGCGGGTGCGCGTTCTCGTCGGTCGGTCCGCCGTGCGTCGCCCAGCGGGTGTGGCCGATGCCGGTCGCCGAGACGGGCAGCGGCGCGTCCTCGAGGCTCGAGCGGAGCACGGCGAGCTTGCCGCCCTTCTTGCGCAGCGCGATCGCATCGCCGTCGATCACCGAGATGCCCGCGCTGTCGTACCCGCGGTACTCGAGTCGGCTCAGGCCCTCGAGGAGGACCTCGACAGTCCCACGATCACCGGTATAGCCCACGATTCCGCACATGGGCTCGATCTTAGCGGCGGTAGGCTCGCCACCGATGTCCCACCCCCTGCAGTCCCCGTTCGTCGAGGTCGAGCGCGCCGATTGGGCGCGCCTCGCGCCCCGCATGCCGAACCCCCTCACCGAGGAGGAGGTGCGCCGGCTCCGCGGCACGGGCGACCGGCTCGAGCTGCGCGAGGTGGCGGAGGTCTACCTGCCCCTGTCGCGGCTCGTGAGCCTCTACCAGGAGTCGGCGGCGCGGCTGCACCGCGAGACGACCGCCTTCCTCGGCGGCACCGCGGAGCCGACCCCGTTCGTCATCGGCGTGGCGGGCTCGGTCGCGGTCGGCAAGTCCACGACCGCGCGCCTCCTCAAGGAGCTGCTGCGGCGGTGGGAGGGATCCCCCAAGGTCGACCTGCTCACGACCGACGGCTTCCTGCACCCCAACCGGGTGCTCGAGGAGCGCGGCCTCATGGACCGCAAGGGCTTCCCCGAGTCGTACGACCGGCGCGCGCTGCTCGGCTTCGTCTCGCGCGTGAAGTCGGGCGAGGCGGAGGTGCGCGCCCCCGTCTACTCCCACCTCACGTACGACATCGTGCCGGGCGAGGAGGTCGTCATCCGGCGCCCCGACATCCTCATCGTCGAGGGCCTGAACGTGCTGCAGCCGCCGCCGTCCGGCGCCCACCTCGCGGTCTCCGACCTGTTCGACTTCTCGATCTTCGTGGATGCGCGCACGAGCGCGATCCGCGAGTGGTACGTCGAGCGCTTCTTCGCGCTCAAGGCGAGCGCGTTCCAGGACCCGCAGTCGTACTTCCACCGCTTCGCGGACATGTCGGATGCGCAGGCGCGCGCGTACTCCCAGGACGTGTGGGACTCCATCAACGGGCCGAACCTCGTCGAGCACATCCTGCCCACCCGTCCGCGCGCCGACCTCGTGCTGCGGAAGGCCGATGACCACACGATCCGGAGCGTCCTCCTCCGCAAGGTGTGAGTGGCGCCTCCCGCCCCTGAGTGGCGCCTCCCGCACCTGAGTGGTGACTCCCGCGGGTCAGCGGTCACTCCCGCGGGTGAGTGGCGCCTCCCGCACCTGAGTGGCGCCCCCGCACCTGAGTGGTCGCTCCCGCGGGTGAGCGGTCACGCCGCACGTCAGGGGCGCCCTCCCGCGTCGGGACGGCTCGGAGGGATGCGCGCGGCGCTCCTTGCGGGAGCGTCGCTCATCTTCCGTACCCGTCGCCCACGTCCCGGATGCGTCTCGGAGTGAACGCATTCGCAACCAGCGGCGGCACCCGCCACGCTCCCGCCGGACCGACCACTCACCCGCCGGACCGACCACTCACCTGCCGGAGTGACCACTCACGCGCCGGAGTGACCACTCGCGCGCCGGAGTGGCCACTCGCGCGCCGGAGTGACCACTCGCGCGCCGGAGTGACCACTCACCTGCGGCAAGCGCCACTCACCTGCGGGAAGCGCCGCTCACGTGCAGGAGTGACCACTCGTGCGCCGGGGCGGCCACGCCTACGGCGCCGGGATGCCCTCCACGATCGCCGGGGACTGCGACACCCGCGGGCGCCGCACCTGCCCGAGCTTCACGAGCACGACGCCGGCGATGATGGCCGCGGCGCCCAGCCACTGCATGCCGCTCGGCAGCATGGCCAGCAGCAGCGCCGTCCACAGGATGCCGAACATCGGCTCGGCGTAGCCCACGAAGCTCGCGAGCGTGGCGCCCAGCCGCCGGGCACCCAGGATGCCGAGCGTGTAGGCGGCGGCGGTCGCGACGAGCACGAGCAGGGTCACCGCGACCCACATCGGCACCGTCGCGCCGGCGAGCACGACGGGCCCGACCGTCGCGACGAACGGCAGCAGGCCGGTCACCGAGGCCAGGGCGAGCACGATCGCCCCCACCGCGAGGCCGAGGCCGGCGAGCGCGATCGGCGGCAGCTCGGAGTCGGCCTTCGACGCGGCCGCCCAGTAGGCGGCGTTGCCGACCGCGGCGCCGAGGGCGAGCAGCACCCCCAGCGGATGCAGCGCCGTGCCGCCCACGCCCGAGACGAGCGCGAGGCCGAGGAGCGCGACCAGCGCGCCGGCGATGGTGAGCAGCGCTGGCGCGCGGCGGGTGGCGATCCAGGTGACGCCGACGAGCAGCACCGGGCCGAGGAACTCGATCAGCAGCGCGAGCGACGGCGAGATGTACGCGACGGCGCTGAAGAACGCGAGCTGGCACAGCGCGACCGCCAGCAGCCCCAGCACCAGCACCTCCCTCCAGGACCGCAGCACCGCATCCCACCGGCCGCGCAGCAGCCAGAGCGTGGGTGCGAGCAGCACGAGCGCACCGCCGGCGATGCGCACGAGCGTGACGGCGCCCGCGCTCCAGCCCGAGTCGAGCAGCGAGGAGGCGATGATGCCGGACACGCCGAAGGTCGCGGCGCTCGCGAGCGCGAATGCCAGGCCGATGGGGCGACGGGACTGCATGGGCAGCTCGCAGGGGGTTCTGGGGTTACGATCGTGCTCACCGCGGCGGGCACGAGTCATGACCGTCGGCCCTGACAGTCGTGAGCCTAACCGAGGAAGACCCGTGTCGCTGCCCTACCCGCTCGAGCTCGTCCGGTCGCTCGAGTTCGTCGCAGAGGTCTGCAACCTGCGCCGCGAAGGGCACCTCGGGACGGCGGCGAGCCTGCGCGAGATCTGCGCCTCCTGGGGCTTCCCGGGAGCGAGCGGTGCGACGCGAGCGGATGCGGAGGCGACCTGGGCGCACCTGGCCACCGTCGAGCGGCTCTGGGACGGCGAGCGCGACGACGTCGCCACCCTCGTGAACCGCGTCTTCCGCGAGGTCGGGGCGCGGCCGCACCTCGTCCGCCACGACGGCCACGACTGGCACCTGCACGGGCTGCCGGCGGGCGCGCCGATCGCGGACGCGATCGTGGTCGATGCGGCGATGGCGTTCGTCGACCTCGTCCGGGCCGACGACACCGCGCGGTGCAAGCGCTGCGGCGACAGCCGCTGCGAGCGGATGTTCTTCGACCAGTCGCGCAACCGCTCCCGCCGCTTCTGCTCCACCACCTGCCAGTCGCGCACGAACGTCGCCGCGTTCCGGGCGCGCGCGCTCGAGCACGAGGGCGGAGCGCACGCCGTTCTCGGCTGACACACAGCCAAGGGCGAGGATGCTCTTCGACCATGGCGACGACCAGCACTGCCGAGCCCGACCGGTCGACGAAGCTCAAGCGCGGCATCACGACGCTGCTGCTGTTCTTCTTCATCGTCGGCGACACCCTCGGCGCAGGCATCTACACGCTCGTGGGCACGATGGCGGCGGACGTCGGAGGCGCGATCTGGATCCCGCTCATCCTCGCGCTCGTGCTCGCGCTGCTCACGGCCGGCACCTACGCGGAGCTCATCACGAAGTACCCGCACGCGGGCGGCGCCGCGCGCTTCGCGGAGCGCGCCTTCGACAAGCCGTACGTGACGTTCCTCATCGGCTTCCTCATGCTCGCCTCCGGCATCACCACGTCGGCGGCGCTCGCGAACGCGTTCGCGGGCGACTACCTGCAGGCCCTCGTGCCGGGCATCTCGCCCATCCCCGTCACGCTCGTGTTCATCGCGCTGCTCGTGCTCATCAACCTGCGCGGCGTGCGCGAGTCGCTCATCGCCAACGTCGGCGCGACGGTGGTCGAGATGACCGGCCTCATGATCATCATCGGCGTCGCCGCCATCGTGTTCGGCTCCGGCGGCGGCGACCCCGGCCGCCTCACGACCTTCGCCGAGGGCGTGCCGCCCATCTCCGGCGCCTTCGCGGCCACCATCACCGCCTTCTTCTCGTTCCTCGGGTTCGAGGCCGCCGCCAACATGGCCGAGGAGGTCAAGGACCCCAGCCGGTCGTATCCGCGTGCGCTGTTCGGCGCGATCATCACGGCGGGCGTCGTCTACATGCTCATCGCGATCGGTGCCGCGATCGTCGTGCCGCTCGACCAGCTCGCCGCATCCGAGGGTCCGCTGCTCGAGGTGATCGACGCCTCCGGCCTCGCGTTCCCGCCGTGGCTCTTCGCCATCATCGCGCTCGTCGCGATCGGCAACGGCGCGCTGCTGTTCATGGTCATGGCGTCGCGCGCGACCTACGGCCTGGCAGAGGCGAAGCTGCTGCCGAAGGCGTTCGGCGCCGTGCTCTCCGGCCGCCGCACCCCGTGGGTCGCGATCGTCGTCTGCGGCGCCGTGACGATGGTGATGTCGTTCGTCGGCGACGTCGGCACGCTCGCCGACACGACCGTGCTGCTGCTCGTGCTCGTCTTCATCTCGGCGAACGTGTCGGTGCTCGTGCTGAAGAAGGACAAGGTCGCGCACAAGCACTTCACCGCGCCCCGCATCGTCTCGGTGGTCGCGCTCATCGCCTCGGTCGCGCTGCTCACGCAGCAGAGCCTGCAGACCTGGCTGATCGCCGGGGGCTATGTCGTGGTCGGCACGATCCTGTTCCTCATCGCGCGCGCGCACCGCCGCCGCGAGCACCGCGCCGGCACGGCCGAACCGACGAAGGCGATCCGGCTCGAGTAGCGCGAAGGGCTACGCGCTGACGCGCAGCTCGGAGCGCACGAGCGAGGCGAGCTCCTCGGCGATCGTCTGCGCGATGTGGCGCTCGGGCGCCTCGACCATGACGCGCACCATCTTCTCGGTGCCGGAGGGTCGCAGCAGCACTCGGCCGTCGCCGCCCAGCTCCGCCTCGGCGCGGCGCGACCGCGTCGGCGATCGCGCCGTTCCCGCGCAGACCGAGGCGGTCGACGCCGGAGACGTTCACGAGCACCTGCGGGTAGACGGTCATGACGCCGGCGAGCTCGGCGAGCGAGCGCCCGGTCCGCACCATCTCGGCCGCGATCTGCAGCCCGGTGAGGATGCCGTCGCCGGTCGTCGCGTGGTCGGAGAAGATGATGTGGCCCGACTGCTCGCCGCCGAGGCGACAGCCCGTACTCGCCGAGCGCCTCGAGCACGTACCGGTCGCCGACGGCGGTCTGCACGAGCGCGATGCCGTGCTCGTCCATGGCGACCTTGAGGCCGAGGTTCGACATGACGGTCGCGACGAGCGTGTCCTGCGCGAGCAGCCCGCGTCGCTTCTGCGCGACCGCGAGCAGCGCCATGATCTGGTCGCCGTCGACGACGGCGCCATCCGCGTCGATCGCGAGGCAGCGGTCGGCGTCGCCGTCGTGCGCGATGCCGAAGTCGGCGCCCGACGAGCGCACGAGGTCGCGCAGCTGCTCGAGGTGGGTCGAGCCGACCTCGCGGTTGATGTTCATGCCGTCGGGGTCGTTGCCCATGACGGTGACCTTCGCGCCCGCGTCGGCGAACGCGCGCGGGCTCACGCCCGCTGCGGCGCCGTGCGCGCAGTCGAGCGCGACGTGCAGCCCTTCGAGGCTCACGTCGAGCGTGCCCAGCAGGTGCACGAGGTAGCGGTCCTCGGCGTCGGAGAAGCGACGCACGGTGCCGACCTCGGCGCCGATCTGCCGCAGCGGCGTCGCGGTGAGCGCGAGCTCGATCTCGTCCTCGACGGCGTCCGGCAGCTTCCGGCCGCCGCCGGCGAAGAACTTGATGCCGTTGTCGGGGGCCGGGTTGTGCGAGGCCGAGACCATCACGCCGAAGTCGGCGTCGATGCTGGCCGACGAGGTATGCGGCCGCGGGCGTCGGGATGACCCCGGCATCGAGCACGTCGACGCCGCTCGATGCGAGGCCCGCCGAGACCGCTGCGGCGATGAACTCACCCGAGACCCGCGGGTCCCGCGCCACGACGGCGACAGGGCGCCGCCCCTCCTGCCGGGCTGTTCGCCCGAGCACGAGTGCGGCGCCCTGTGCAAGCGCCAACGCCGATTCTGCCGTGATGTCGAGACCTGCGAGGCCCCGTACTCCATCCGTGCCGAAGAGGCGCGACATCGATCAGCGCTTCGAGTACTGCGGTGCCTTGCGGGCCTTCTTGAGACCGGCCTTCTTGCGCTCGATGACGCGAGCGTCGCGCGAGAGGAAGCCGGCCTTCTTGAGGTCGGCGCGGTTGTTCTCGACGTCGATCTCGTTGAGCGCACGGGCGATGCCGAGGCGGAGCGCGCCGGCCTGACCCGAGGGGCCGCCGCCGGAGATGCGCGCGATCACGTCGTAGCTGCCCGCGAGCTCGAGGAGCGTGAACGGGTCGTTGATGAGCTGCTGGTGCAGCTTGTTCGGGAAGTACTCCTCGAGCGTGCGGCCGTTCACCGTGAACGAGCCGGAGCCGGGAGCCAGGCGCACGCGTGCGATGGCCTGCTTGCGACGGCCGACGGCCTGGCCGCCGATGTTGACCACGCGGGGGGCCTTGGGAGCCTCAGCCGCGGGCGTCTCGGTCGAGAAGCTCTCGGGAGCCTCGATGGAGTCTGCGATCTTCGCCATGTGCTTAGTCTCCTCGCGCCCTACTGGGCGACCTGGTCGAACGTGTAGGGGGTCGGCTGCTGCGCCGCGTGCGGGTGCTCGGGGCCTGCGTAGACCTTGAGCTTCTTGATCTGGGCAGCGCCGAGCGAGTTCTTCGGCAGCATGCCGCGGATCGCCTTCTCGACGGTGCGGACGGGGAAGCGCGCGAGCATCTCCTCGTAGCCGACCGCCTTGAGGCCGCCCGGGTAGCCCGAGTGGCGGTAGGCGACCTTCTTGGCGAGCTTCTGCCCCGTGAGCGCCACCTTCTCGGCGTTCACGATGATGACGAAGTCGCCCATGTCCATGTGGGGGGCGAACGTCGGCTTGTGCTTGCCTCGGAGCATGGCGGCGGCGTGGCTGGCCAGGCGGCCGAGCACGACGTCGTTGGCGTCGATGACGATCCAGTTGTGCTGGACGTCGCTCGCCTTGGGCGAGTAGGTGCGAGTCATGAGTGCCTCACTGATCGAATGGATGGTCGTGAATCCCACTCCGAGGTGTTCCGACGCGATGCGGGGGAACGATCCGGTGGAGGGCTCATTCGGGCACGCGCAGGCTGCACGCACCAAGGGTCAACCCTAGTCGCCCTGCCACCCCTCGGTCAAGCCACCGGCCGCCCTCAGCGGGGAGCGGAATCCGCGACCGGTCGCCCTCGAGGCTGGGAGGATGGGAGGACATGACTCCCCACGGCATCATCTTCGACCTCGACGGCACGCTCACCGACTCCAAGGAGGGGCTGCTCGCGAGCCTCCGCTCCATGCACGACGCCGTCGGATGGGCGCAGCCGACCGAGCAGGAGCTGCTGCGCTGGCTCGGGCCGCCGCTCGTGACCGTGCTCGCCGAGGCCGGCAGGACGCCCGAGGAGATCGAGGTCGCGCTCCGCGCGTTCCGCACCCAGATGGCCGAGGGCGGGCTCGTCGACTCGACGCTCTACCCCGGCGTCGACCGGCTCGTCGCCGACCTCGACGACGCAGGGAGGCCGCTCGCGGTCGCGACCCACAAGATCCAGCGCGATGCCGAGACCGTCGTCGCGCACTACGCGATGCTCCACCGCTTCCGCGGCGTGCACGGCCGGATCGACGGCGAGGCGGGACACTCCAAGGCGACGGTCATCGCGCGCGCGATGGACTCGCTGGGGCTGCGCGCCGACGAGGTCGTCATGGTCGGCGACCGCGTGAACGACATCGCCTCCGCTCGCGAGCTCGGCGTCCGCTCGATCGGCGTCTCGTACGGGTACGGCGGGCACGACGAGCTCGCCGCCGCCGGCGCCGACCGCATCGTCGACACCGTCGACGAGCTCCGCGAGGCCCTCGAGGCCTGACCGGCCTGGGACGCGGCGCGCGCTCACTCCTCCAGGTCGTCGGCCGAGCGGCGGGCGCGCGTGCGCTCCGCCTGCGCGGCGAGCTCGTCGTCGGGTGGGTAGCCGACCTCGACGAGCGTGAGCCCGCGCGCGGGCATGAGGCCGGTGAGCGGCGAGCGACGGCGCTCGTCGAGCAGCGCCACCGCCCGAGCGAGTCCGAGCCGCCCCTCCCCCACGCGCACGCACGCGGCGACGAGCGCGCGCACCATCGAGTGGCAGAAGGCGTCGGCGGTGAGGGATGCGGTGAGCAGCTGGCCCTCCTGCGCCCACGAGAACGCCCGCAGCTCGCGGATCGTCGTCGCGCCCTCCCGCGGCTTGCAGAACGCGGCGAAGTCGCGCAGGCCCACGAGCGCCTCTGCAGTGCGTCGCATGGCGTCGACGTCGAGCGGCTGCGGCACGTGCGCGGCGGTCCGGCGCTCGAGCGGGTCGGAGGGCCCGGCGACGATGCGGTAGCGGTACGAGCGCGAGACGGCCGAGAAGCGCGCGTCGAAGCCGGCCGGCGCGATCGACGCCGCCCGCACGACCAGGTCGCCCTCCGGCGCCGCGAGCCGCGAGAGCCGGTGCGCGATGCGCGGTCCGCGCTCCGCGGCGTCGGCGGCGAGCTGCTCGGGCACGTCGGCGTGCGCGACCTGCCCGCTCGCGTGCACGCCCGCATCCGTGCGGCCGGCGACCGTCACCCGGATCGGCTCGCGCGCGATCGTGGTGAGCGCGCGCTCGAGCTCCCCCTGGCACGTCCGCAGCCCGGGCTGCGAGGCCCAGCCGGCGAAGCCGCTGCCGTCGTAGGCGAGGTCGAGGCGGATGCGCGGCATGCAGCAACCCTATGCATCGAGCGTGCCGCCGACGCCCCGATGCGCGGCCCCCTTCGCATGGCGCCCTGGGCGAGCGCCGGAGGTCGGATCGGTAGCCTCGCCCCATGCCCGCGCACCCCCAGCCCATCGAGGACTACGCCGTGATCGGCGATCGATCCACCGCCGCCCTGGTGGGCCGCGACGGCTCGATCGACTGGCTGTGCCTGCCGCACTTCGACTCCCACGCGTGCTTCGCCGCGCTGCTCGGCGACCGCGAGCACGGGCACTGGCGCATCGGCCCGAGCGGCGCCGCGACCACCACGCGGCGGTACCTGCCGGGGAGCCTCGTGCTCGAGACGACCCACGAGACGGCGACCGGCACGGTGCGGGTGACCGACGCGATGCCGACCGGCGACGACCGCGCCGACGTCGTGCGCATCATCGAGGGCGTCGCCGGCACCGTCGAGCTCGAGCAGGAGCTCGTCGTGCGCTTCGACTACGGCCGCGTGCCGCCGTGGTTCCGGCGGATGCGAGAGCACGACGAGGAGGTGCTCGTCGCGATCGCGGGGCCCGACCGGCTCGTGCTGCGGGGCGCGCCGCTGCCGCGCGCGCAGCGGGGCTCGCACGCGCACCGCTCGACGTTCGCGGTGCGGGCGGGCGAGCGCTTCGAGCTGGACCTGTGCTGGCAGCACTCCTGGCTGCCGGTCGCGGAGCCGGTGGGCGAGCGCGAGGCCGTCCGCACGACCGTCGCCGAGTCCGCGGAGTGGCTCGAGGCCCTCGACTACCGGGGCCCCTACCTCGAGGCCGTGCAGACGAGCGTGCTCGTGCTGCGGGCCCTCACCGACGCCGCCACGGGCGGCATCCTCGCCGCTCCCACCACCTCGCTGCCGGAGACGCCGGGCGGGGAGCGCAACTGGGACTACCGCTTCACCTGGCTGCGCGACGCATCCCTCACCGTCGACGCGATGCTCGCCGTGCGGCTCGACGAGAAGGTGGGCCTCTGGCGCGACTGGCTGCTGCGCGCGATCGCCGGCGACCCCGCCGACATGCGCATCATGTACCGCCGGGACGGCGGCCGCGACCTCGCCGAGCGCGAGCTCAGCCACCTGCCCGGCTACGGCGGCGCGAGCCCGGTGCGGATCGGCAACGGCGCGGCCGGGCAGCGGCAGCACGACGTGCTCGGCCAGGTGATGCTCACGCTCGAGCGGCTGCGCGACCTCGGCCGCGCCGACACCCTCGACGCGTGGCACCTGCAGCGGGCGCTGCTCGACGAGCTCGCCACCCACTGGGAGCAGCCCGACCACGGCCTGTGGGAGATGCGCGGCGAGCCGCAGCGCTTCACCCACTCGCGAGCCATGATGTGGGCGGCGTTCGACTGCGGCGTGCGGGCCATCGAGAGCGGATGCGACGGCGACCCGGCCCGCTGGATCGAGCTGCGCGACGCGCTCCGCGACGAGGTGCTCACCCACGGCTTCGACGCGAGCACCGGCTCGTTCCGGCAGCACTACGGCACGAGCGACGTCGATGCGTCGCTGCTCCAGCTGCCCACGATCGGCATCGTCGACGCGCACGACCCCCGCTTCCTCGGCACGGTCGCCCGCATCGAGCAAGAGCTGCTCGTCGACGGCCTGCCGCTGCGCTACCGGACGACCGGGCTCGACGGACTGTCGGGCGACGAGCATCCGTTCGTGCTGTGCGCCTTCTGGCTCGTGATCGCCTACGCGCAGTGCGGGCGCCTCGACGACGCCAGGTCCCTCATGGACCGCCTGGTCGCCCTGCGCAACGACGTCGGCCTGCTCGGCGAGGAGATCGACCCGGCGACCGGCCACCACTGGGGCAACTTCCCGCAGGCCTTCTCGCACCTCGGGCTCGTGCTCGCGGCGACCGAGATCGCCGGCGCCGAGCGCGCCAGACAGCCGAGAGCGCCCGCGAGCACGACTGACCCTCGGACACGCGAGAGGGGGCCCCGCGCGATGCGGGGCCCCCTCGTGCGTGCGATGCGGCGTGCCTACTTGCCGGCCTCGGCGAAGCCGGCGGCCTCCGCGGCCTCTGCGGTGCGGAACCACACCTCGGCGACGGTCTGCTCGTACCACTGGCCCTCGGGGCGGTGGAACTTCATCGAGTTCGTGTTGCCCTTGATGTCGAAGCCCTCGGGAGCGGAGCCGTCCTCGAGCGCGAGCGCCGAGTCGGGACCGTAGTCGGGGGTCTCGGGCGACTCGGCCTCGACGGCCTGGGCCTCGGTGGCCTCAGCCTCGGGCGCCTCGACGGCGGCCTCGGCCTTGGCCTCGGCTGCCTGCTGGTCGGCGGCCGCCGACTGCGTGGCGGTCGCGGCCTTCGACTTCGATGCCTTCTTCTGCACCGGCTCGAGCACGAGCTCGATCTGCGCCATGGGGGCGTTGTCGCCCTTGCGGAAGCCGAGCTTCGTGATGCGGGTGTAGCCGCCCTCGCGCTCGGCGACGAGCGGAGCGATCTCGGTGAAGAGCTCGTGCACGACGCCCTTGTCGCCGATCACGCCGAGCACGCGACGACGCGCGTGCAGGTCGCCGCGCTTGGCGAACGTGATCAGGCGCTCAGCGATCGGGCGGAGGCGCTTGGCCTTCGTCTCGGTCGTCTTGATCGACTTGTGCGTGAAGAGCGCGGCCGCGAGGTTCGCGAGCAGCAGTCGCTCGTGCGCAGGACCGCCTCCGAGGCGGGGACCCTTGGTGGGCTTGGGCATGGTTCGTATCCCTCTAGTTCTTCAGTCGGCCCGCGTTCAGCGAGCGTCCTCGTCGTAACCGCTGTAGAAGTGCGCCCCGTCGAAGCCGGGCACCGCGTCCTTGAGGGACAGGCCGAGCTCGGTGAGCTTGTCCTTGACCTCGTCGACCGACTTCTGGCCGAAGTTGCGGATGTTCATGAGCTGCGTCTCGCTCAGTGCCACGAGCTCCGACACCGTGTTGATGCCCTCGCGCTTGAGGCAGTTGTACGAGCGGACCGAGAGGTCGAGCTCCTCGATCGGCGTGGCGAGCTCGCCGGAGCCGATGGCCTCGGCGGGCGCCTGGCCGATCTCGATGCCCTCTGCCTCGGCGTTCAGGTCGCGCGTCAGGCCGAACAGCTCGACGAGCGTGCGACCGGCGGATGCGATGGCGTCGCGCGGCGTGATGGCCGGCTTCGCCTCGACGTCGACGACGAGCGAGTCGAAGTCGGTGCGCTCACCGGCGCGCGTCGCCTCGACGCGGTAGGTGACCTTGAGCACGGGCGAGTAGATCGAGTCGATCGGGATGACCCCGGCCTCGGCGAACTCGTCGCGGTTCTGCGCTGCCGAGACGTAGCCGCGGCCGCGCTCGATCGTCAGCTCGAGCTGCAGCTTCGCCGAGTCGTTCAGCGTCGCGAGCACGAGCTCGGGGTTGTGGATCTCGACGCCGGCGGGAGCCGTGATGTCGGCGGCCGTCACCGTGCCCGCGCCCTGGCGCGAGAGGTAGGCGACCACGGGCTCGTCGTGCTCCGAGGAGACGACGAGTCGCTTGATGTTGAGGATCATCTCGGTGACGTCCTCCTTGACACCGGAGATGGTCGAGAACTCGTGCAGCACGCCGTCGAGGCGGATGCTCGTGACGGCAGCCCCCGGGATCGACGAGAGGAGCGTGCGGCGGAGGGAGTTGCCGAGGGTGTAGCCGAAGCCCGGCTCGAGCGGCTCGATGGTGAACCGCGAGCGGTGCTCGGCGATGATCTCCTCGGTGACAGTGGGGCGCTGGGCGATCAGCACGTGTCGGTTCCTTTCGGTCGCGAGTCCGCTATATGACTCGCGTGTTCAGTGACGGCGGAATGCCGGGCAGGCGTGGACCGCCTGCCCGGCAGGAGCGACTAGTTGCGGCGCGGCTTCGGCGGGCGAACGCCGTTGTGCGCCTGCGGCGTCACGTCGTGGATCGCGCCGATCTCGAGGCCGGCGGCCTGGAGGGAGCGGATCGCCGTCTCGCGGCCAGAGCCTGCGCCCTTGACGAAGACGTCGACCTTCTTCATGCCGTGGTCCTGCGCCTGACGCGCAGCCGACTCGGCGGCGAGCTGGGCGGCGTAGGGGGTCGACTTGCGCGAACCCTTCATGCCGACCGCGCCACCCGACGACTGCGTGAGCACGGCGCCGGTGATGTCGGTGATCGAGACGATCGTGTTGTTGAAGGTCGACTTGATGTGGGCCTGGCCCACGGCGACGTTCTTCTTGTCCTTGCGACGCGGCTTGCGCACGGCGGTCTTGGGAGCTGCCATTGTTCTCTACCTCTTCCCCGCGGCCTAGCGGCCGGCCTTCTTCTTGCCGGCGACCGTCTGCTTCTTGCCCTTGCGGGTGCGCGCGTTGGTCTTGGTGCGCTGGCCGTGCACGGGCAGGCCGCGACGGTGGCGGATGCCCTGGTACGAGCCGATCTCGACCTTGCGACGGATGTCGGAGGCGACCTCGCGACGGAGGTCACCCTCCACCTTGAACGTGCCCTCGATGTGGTCGCGGAGCACGACGAGCTGGTCGTCCGTGAGGTCCTTGACGCGAGTGTTGCGATCGATGCCAGTGGCCTCGAGCGTTGCGATCGACCGGGTGCGGCCGACGCCGAAGATGTACGTCAGTGCGATCTCCACGCGCTTGTCGCGCGGAATGTCGACACCTGCGATGCGTGCCATCGTGTGTCTCCTTCAGGAGTGGTTGAGAGGTGTGGAGCAGCGGAGGTGCCTGGGCCTCTCCCCAAGGTGTCGCTCTCGTGCGAGAGCTCTGACCGCTGCTGGGTGTCCCCACCCGGTGATCGAGTAGCAGGCGAAGCCCGCGTATCGAGATCAGGTGGTTCGTATTGAGTTGTGTCTGAGCTGCTGCCGCTGGTGGGCGGCTGAGATCTCGATACGCGCGCGCCTTCGGCGCGTGCTACTCGATCTTGAGTCCTCCGCCTTCAACGCGACTTCGTCGCATTGAAGGCTGCGGACTCAACCCTGGCGCTGCTTGTGGCGCGGGTTCTCGCAGATCACCATCACGCGACCGTGCCGGCGGATGACCTTGCACTTGTCGCAGATGGGCTTGACGCTGGGGTTGACCTTCATGTGTGCTTCCTCGCTGGCCTCGTGCTCGCGCGAGTGCGCGAGCCGTTCCTTGTCCAGCAGCCAGTGGTTACTTGTAGCGGTAGACGATGCGACCGCGGCTGAGGTCGTATGGGCTCAGCTCCACGATCACTCGGTCTTCCTGCAGGATGCGGATGTAGTTCTGCCGCATCTTGCCGGAGATGTGTGCGAGCACCACGTGCCCGTTCGAGAGCTCGACGCGGAACATCGCGTTCGGGAGCGCTTCGATCACCGAGCCTTCGATCTCGATGACGCCGTCTTTCTTGGCCATAGCCTCTTCTGTAACGTTTGGTTGCCGGTCATGCGAGTGTCGCGCACAGAGGGCGCGCGACACCAACGGTCAACTCTACGCGGGATCGGCGTGATTGTGCAAGCCGGGCGTGTCGCCGCCGGGCTCGGCCGCGCTCACCGGTGCACGACGATCGATCCCCACAGCATCGCGCGGTCGCGCCTGGCCCGCTTCGCCGCCTCGTCGTCCATGGTCGTGGCGAACGAGCGGGCGATGATCGGCCCGCCCGGCACGACTGCGCGCACCGCCGCCTTCCGCAGGTCGCGCACCCAGCGCTCGTCCGCGCCGTCGACGACGTTCGAGAGCGAGATCGCGTCGTACGCGCCCGGCGCGACGCGCTCCAGGTGCTCCACGAGCGGCTCGTCGGCCCAGTCGATCGTCGCGGGATCGACGACCGGCAGCCGATGGCCCGGCAGGTCCTCGCCGAGCAGCAGCCGCCACGCGTAGGGGTTGTCGCTCGGCGCGTGCTTGCGCAGCGCGCGGGCGATGCGGCCGCGGATCGCCTCGTCGAAGTGCGGCGGCATGGGCGTCGAGAAGTCGCGCAGCACGAGCGCCGAGAGCGCGCCGGCCGGCCCGAGCATGGTGCGCAGGATGGAGGCGAGCGTGCGGTTGTCGAGCCGCTCCTTCCAAGCGGCGGCCGCGCGCAGCGGGTCGTCCTCCTGCAGGAACTGCAGCACCCGGCGGCGGCTCCACGCCGGGCTCGCCGCGCGCACCATGCCGCGACCGAGGTCGAACAGCCGCTCGGCCGCCCCTGGCTCGAACGGGCCGCCCGCGACGCGGCGACGGGCGTACTCGCGCTGCTCCCGGTTCGCGCCGATCGCCGTCACCCGGTGGCCCGCATCGGCGAGCGCCGCGACCACCTCCCCCGCACCGGCGGTGACGAGCACCCGGCTGGCGGGCGCGAGCTCCTCGAGCTCGATGCGAGGGTCGCCCCAGTCCCAGCCGTGCAGCAGCCGCTGCCGCGGATTCGCGCTCGAGCGGCCCTTGCGCCGCGATCCCCGCGTCAGCACCGTCGACCCGCTCCCGCTCCCACGGCACCATCCTGGCGCATGGTCAGTCCTGCAGCTGGGGCGCGCGCGCGCCCTCGCGGTCGCGACGGGTGCGCTCCCCGCGCGGACCGAGCGCGCGCAGCGCGCCGAGGATCGCGATGAGGTCGACCAGCTCCTGCAGCCAGGCCCCGGCGAGCGCGGGCAGGAGGCCGATGGCTGCGACCACCATCAGCGCGGCCGAGATGGCGATGCCGAGCCAGATGCTCTCGAGCGCGATGCGCACGGTCTCGCGCGCGATGCGCGCCACGCGCTCGACCGCGCCGATGTCCTCGACGAGCACCACGGCATCCGCGGACTCGCTCGCCGCCGTGGCCCCGCGCGCGCCCATCGCGATGCCGACGTCCGCGACCGCGAGCACGGGCGCATCGTTGATGCCGTCGCCGACCATCACGACCGGTCGCCGCGCGGCCCGTCGCACGGCCTCGACCTTGTCGGCGGGGAGGCAGTCCGCCTGCACGTGCACGATGCCGACCTCGTCGGCGATGTGCAGCGCGGTCGCCTCGGCGTCGCCCGTGAGCAGGACGAGGTCGGCGCCGACCGCGCGCAGTGCGGCGAGGGTCGACCGGGCCTCCGGGCGGATGCGGTCCCGCAGCACGAGCGCGCCGGCGTAGCGGCCACCGATGGCGACGTAGACGGCGACCTGCCCGGGCGCGAGCGGCTCCGCGGGCACCGGTCCGACGAAGCCCTCGACGTACGCGCGCTTGCCGACCACGACGAGGGCGCCGGCGACCATCGCCTCGACCCCGTTCGTGGCCGTCTCGCGCGCATCGCTCGCGGCAGGGATCGCGAGGCCGCGCGCCTCCGCGCCGCGCAGCACCGCGCTCGAGAGGGCGTGCGTGGAGTAGCGCTCGGCAGCAGCCGCGACGGCGAGGGCGCGATCGGGGTCGGCGGCGCGCACCTCCTCGAGCTCCGGGGTGCCGCCCGTCAGCGTCCCCGTCTTGTCGAACACGAAGGTCTGTGCGCGGGACAGCCGCTCGAGCACGTCGCCGCCCTTCACGATCACGCCGGCGCGCGCGGCCCGGCTCATGCCCGCGATGAACGCGACCGGCGCGGCGATGAGCAGCGGGCACGGCGTCGCGACGACGAGCACCTCCGCGAAGCGCTTCGGATCGCCGGAGACCGCCCACGCGAGTCCCGCGATCGCGAGCGAGGCGAGCGTGAAGGGCACGGCGTAGCGGTCGGCGAGCCGGACGACGCGGGCCTTCTGCTCGCTCGCCTGCTCCACGAGCCGCACGATGGCCTGGTACTGGCTGTCGGCGGCGGCGTGCTCCGCGCGCATGCGCACGGCCCGCTCGCCGTTGACCGCCCCCGACGGCACGACCTCTCCCGCCGCCACCTCCACCGGCAGCGACTCCCCCGTGAGCGACGACAGGTCGAGCTCCGCGGGCTCGTCGAGCAGCACCGCATCGACCGGCACGAGCTCGTTGGGCTTCACGAGCACGATGTCGCCGACCGCGACCGCCGTCACGTCGACGTCGCGGAGCCCGTCGCCGCGCTCGAGGTGCGCGACGGTCGGTGCGCGCTCGAGCAGCCGTGCCAGGTCGGACCGCGCGCGATGCGCGGCGAAGTCCTCGAGCGCCTCGCCGCCGGTCAGCATGAGCGCGATGATGAGCGCCGCCCAGTGCTCGCCGACGACCACCGTCGCACCGATCGCGATGATCGCGAGCACGTCGATGCCGGCGTGCCCGCCCACCAGGTCGCGCACCATCCCGACGCCCGCCCACAGGGCGATGGCGACCGCCCAGCCGCCAACGACCCACGGCGACAGCCAGGCGGCCGGGGTCGCGCTCAGCACGCCGCCCACGAGCGCGGCGAGCAGCGTCGCCGCGACGAGCGGGTACCGGCGCAGCAGGCGGAGGACCGTCATGGCCTCACGCTAGGGGCGCGCGCGCTCCCCCGCCAGCATCGCCCGGCACCGGACCGGCCACCTGGTTCATCGTCCCTGCGCGTCGCGGACGGCCGCGACCAGCTGGGGCACGAGCGGATGCTCTGCGGGCAGCTCGGTCACCTGCGCCACGAACGCCTCGGGGTCGAGGGAGCCCAGCAGCCGCTGCAGCTCGACGGCCTGCTCGTCGTCGGCCGCGTCGAAGCGCAGCGCCGTCGCGAACGCCGCGACGAGCCCATCCGCGCGCTCGCCGCGCTCGACGAGCTCCGCGGCCGGCTGCACGAACCGCTCGTGCCGCGACAGCTTGCGCAGCGGCTGGCGCCCGATGCGCTCGCACGTGTCGGGCAGCGCCGGGTTCTCGAACCGCGCGATGGCGCGCGCCACGTAGCCCGCGTGCTCGACCGGGTCGAAGCCGAACTTCGCGACCAGCAGCCGCGAGGTGTCGGCGAGCGAGGCCTCGACCGCCGAACGGATCTGCGGCGACTGCAGCGCCTCCGCGATGGTGTCGATCCCTGCCGTCCACCCCGCGTAGGCGGTGGTCGCGTGCCCGGTGTTCACCGTGAAGAGCTTGCGCTCGATGAACGGCGCGAGGTCGTCGACGAAGTGGGCATCGGGGATCGCAGGCTCACGGCCGTCGAAGGGCCCGCGGTCGATCGACCACTCGAAGAAGTCCTCCACCACGACGTCGAGCCCGTGCGGGTCCTGCGGCGGGATGATGCGGTCGACCGCAGTGTTGGCGAACACCGCGCGATCGGCGAGCTCCGGTGCGCCGTCGAGGACGAGCTCGCGCAGCGTGTCGGACGCCCCGATCGCGTTCTCGCAGGCCATCACCGTCACGGGACCGCCGCGGCGCTGGCGCGAGGCCCGCGCGGATCACGGGCGCGATGAAGCGCAGCACCGTCGGGCCGACGGCGCAGGTCACGACGTCCGCCTCCGCGACGGCGCGCGCGGCGGCCTCGGGATCGGCCGACGAGTCGATGCCGGTGAAGCCCGTGACGGTGTGGATGGTGGCCTCGGGGCCGACTTCGCGCACCTGGTAGGCATCCGCGCGCTGCAGCATGCCGATCAGCTCGGCGTTGACGTCGACGAACGTCACCTCGTAGCCCGCGCGATGCAGGATCAGCCCGACGAAGCCGCGGCCGATGTTGCCGGCCCCGAAGTGGACGGCCCGCATCAGTCGTTGACGTCGCCGAGCAGCTGGAGGATGGCCGCCGCGTCCGGCGCTGCCTCGAGCTTCGCGACCTCGTCCTCGTCGGCGAAGACGATCGCGATCTTCGACAGGATCTCGAGGTGCCCGCCGTCCTTGCCCGCGATGCCGACGACGAACTTCACCGGGTTGCCGTCCCAGTCGATCGGCTCGTCGTAGCGCGCGACCGACAGCGCCGAGTCGAGGATCGCGTCCTTCGACTCGTTCGTGCCGTGCGGGATCGCCAGCAGGTTGCCCATGTAGGTCGACACGCTCGCCTCGCGCTCCCGCATCGCGTCGGCGTAGTCGGCGGTGACGGCGCCGGCGGCGACGAGCATGTCGGCCGCCTCCTGGATCGCCTCGTCCTTCGAGGCGGCCTTCGGGGTGGTCGTGATCTGCTCGAGCGTGAGGACGGGCATGGGGCTCCTTCTAGCGGTCGGTGTTGGATTCGTCGACGAGCCGGACGACCTCGTCGTACTTCGGGCTGTTCATGAAGTTCTCGACCGAGACGTGGGTGGCGTCCGGCGTGCGCTGCCGGGCCCGGGCGGTGAGGTCCTGGTGCGTGATGACGAGGTCCTCCGAGCCGTCGAGGTTCGCGATCGCGATGTTCGTCACGTCGACGCCCTCGATGCCGGCCTTCTTGATCTTGTTGCGCAGCACGCTCGCGCCCATCGCGCTCGAGCCCATGCCCGCGTCGCACGCGAAGACGATCTTGCGGATCGGCTCGGCGGTCGCCGCCGAGGCGCTCGCGCCGGCCGAGGCACCTGCGACCGCGGTCCCGGCGCCGGCGGCGGCGAGGTTCGAGAGGTGCTCGGAGGAGCGGCCCTTGGCCGCCTCGGTGCGGGCGACCGCGGCGGCGAGGTCGCTGCCGCTCTCGGCCTCGCGAGCGAGGTCGCGCTTGCGGCTCGCCCGCAGGATCACGCCCGCCACGACGAACGTCACCGCGGCGGCGATCACCACCGACAGCAGCACGCCGATGAGGTTGCCGCCGCCGACGAGGCCGGCCTGCACGCTCACGGCGAAGATGCTGCCGGGCGCTGCGGGACCGGCGAGGCCGGTGCCGAGCAGCATGTTCGTCGCGACGCCCGAGGCGCCGCCGAGCACGAGCGCGAGGATGAGCGTCGGCTTCATGAGCGCGTACGGGAAGTACACCTCGTGGATGCCGCCGAGGAACTGGATGATCGCGGCACCGGGCGCGGTGGCGCGCGCGGCGCCCACGCCGAAGACCGAGAACGCCAGCAGCAGGCCGAGGCCCGGGCCGGGGTTGGCCTCGAGCAGGAACAGGATCGAGCTGCCGTCGGTCGCCACCTCGGTCGTGCCGAGCGGCGTGAGCACGCCGTGGTTGATCGCGTTGTTGAGGAAGAAGACCTTCGCGGGCTCGATGAGCAGCGACGCGATCGGGAGCAGTCCGGTCTCGACCAGCCAGCCGACCGCGCCGCCGACGACCGACATGATCCAGTTCACGATCGGGGCGATGATGTAGAAGCCGACGAGGCCCATGAGGAAGGCGACGATGCCCGCCGAGAACATGTTGACGAGCATCTCGAAGCCCGCACGGACCTTGCCGTCCCACAGCTTGTCGAGCTGCTTCATGACCCAGGCGGAGAGCGGTCCGAGGATCATCGCGCCGATGAACATGTGGACCTGCCCGAGCTCGCCGGCGCCCTCGGCGGGCGGGTTCGCCTCGTTGAAGGCGGCGATGAGCACGTCGGATCCCGCGATCGCGCCCATGACGGCGAACGCGCCGACGACGGCGCCGCGCTGGTCGTAGACCATCCGGCCGCCCGTGCCGGCGATGAGGATCGGCAGCAGGTAGTGGATGGTGGGGCCGACGATCGACGCGAGCCCCTCGTTCGGGAACGGCCCGACCGGGATGAACAGCGCGGTGAGGATGCCCCACGCGATGAGCGCGGGGATGTTCGGCATGATCATGCCGGACAGGAAGGTGCCGAACTTCTGGACGGCGACGCGCGCGCCGCCCCCTTGCTGCGTCGGTGCGGTCGTGGTCATCGTCGACTCCGTGCTGGTGCCAGGGCCTGGTGCGTCAGGCGTCGTGATCGGTGGAGAGGAGCTGCTCGAGCTCGTCGAGGGTCGTCTCGTCGTCGGAGGCGATCGTGACCTCGTCGCCCTTGGAGACGCCGAGCGAGATCACGGAGAGGATGCTCGCCGCGTTCACCTGCTTGTCCCCCTTGGCGACGGTCACGGGACTCGAGGCCTTCGCCGCGGCCTGCGCGAACAGGGATGCTGGGCGGGCGTGGAGCCCGTGGGCGGACTCGACGGTCACGGTGCGCTCGGCCATGGTGCTCCTTCGCGGTCAGGGCCGGAGGGCCCGGGATCGCTGTCACGCTACCACCGGTGCTCGGGAGTCCGTCCGGTGGGTTCGCATCGTCCCGGAGGGCTCACCGCGGCTGCGCAGCGCGGGCCCTCGACCACCCCGCGAGCGCCGCTGCCGCGGTCCAGCCGAGCGCGGCAGCGATGAGCAGGGGCGCGAGCGCGAGCGTCGGCCCGTCGAGCACCGCGCCGTCGCCGACCGGCAGCTCGGCGAGCGAGCGCAGGCTCGTCGCCGGCAGCAGCCACCGCGCCTCCGCGATCGCGGTCTGCGCCAGCAGCGCCGACAGCGCGGGCTCGACGACCAGGGGCAGCCCTGCACCGATGCCGAGCGTGGCGAGCGGTGACCTCGACGCGTGCCCGAGGCCCAGCATCCACATCGACCAGAGGGCGACGACCGCGAGGTGCGCGGCACCGGCGAGCGGCAGCGCCGGCACTGCGGACGGCCCGAGGACGGCCGCGCCCGCCGCAGCGGCAGCGACTGCGATCGCCCCGAGCCCGACCCCGAGCGCCAGGACGGGCACGGCGCCCGCGAGCATCCGACGTGCTGGCGACGGCTCGGCGAGCGCCGCGTGCAGCCAGCTGCCGTCGCGGTAGGGCCCGGCGACGGCGAGGCTCGCGAGCACGGTGACGGCCAGGGGCGCGGCGGAGCCGCGCGAGACGACGACGGTGCTCGTCTCGATCGCCGTGGCGCCCTGGAACGACAGCGCGAGCCCCGCCATGGCGAGGCCGCCGACGAACGATCCGGCGGCCGCGACGACGACGGCCCACCCCAGTCGCCGACCCCGCATCGCCGCGAGCGCACCGGCGACGAGCGCCCAGGGGACGAGCGCCTCGGGGCGACCCGTCATCGCGGCATCCCGACGGCTGCGATGAAGGCGTCGCTCAGCGTCGTCCGCCGCGGCGCGAGCTCGGTCACGAGCACGCCTGCGCCCGCGGCGACGCGGGCGATCTCGAGCGCGTCGAGGCCGCGCACGGCGATGGCGTCGCCGGCGCGGTGGCGGACGACGGCGCCCGCGCCGCGCAGCGACGCGGCGAGCGCGGCCTGGTCGAGCGACCGCACGATCACGACCGGGGCGGCCCCCGAGCGCAGGAACGCCTCGGCCGTGCCCTCGAACCGGACCCTCCCGTCGTGCAGGCACACCACCCGGTCGAGCAGCGGCTCGATCTCGTCGAGGGCGTGCGCCGACACCAGCACTGCGCCGCCCCCGTCCGCGTGCGCGCGCAGGCGTTCCGCGAGCCAGCGCCGCCCGCCGGGATCGAGCCCGTCGAACGGCTCGTCGAGCACGAGCACGCGCGGCTCGCCCAGCAGGGCGCCCGCGATGGCGAGCCGGCGGCGCATGCCGAGCGAGAAGGTGCGGATGCGGCCGGTCGCGTCGGCGAGCCCGACGTCGTCGAGCGCGCGCCGCGTCGCCTCTGGTCCGAGGCGAGCGCGGAGGGCGAGCGCGCGCAGGTGCTGCGCCGCCGTCTGGCCGGCTGCCGCACCGAGCGCGTCCGGGCAGTAGCCGAGCAGCGCGAGCGGGTCGTCGAGCCGTTCGTACGGCTCGCCCGCCACCGTCGCGACCCCGCCGCGAGCCCTGCCAGGCGGCCCGTCGAGACCGACGATCCGCCGCAGCGTCGTGGTCTTGCCCGCCCCGTTCACCCCGATGAAGCCGGTCACCGCGCCCCACGGCACCGTGAAGGAGACGCCGTCGAGCACCGCGCGGCTCCCGCAGCGGGCGGTGAGGGCCGCGACCTCGATCGCCGCGCTCACGGCGCCCACCGTGCAGGCCCGAGCTGCAGCGCTCGCGCGCCCGGTGCCCAGTCGTCCGCGTCGTGGTCGACGACGACGACGAGCCGCGTGCGGGCCCAGCCGATGAGGCGCGAGCGCAGCACCGCGGCCGCCGGCGCGTCGACACCGAGGAACGGCTCATCGAGCAGCACGACCGGCGCATCGCCGAGGGTCGTCAGCCGCACCCAGGCGCGCCGGGCCTCCCCCGTCGACAGCTCGCCGACGGTGTCGTCGAGCCGCTCGGAGAGCGACTCGTCCCGGAGCGCGTCGATCGCCGCGCCCGGGGGCAGCGCCGCGGCGCGCGCGAAGAGCACCGCGTGCCGCCGCAGCGTCACGTGGCCGAGCAGCGCGATCTCGCTCCGGCACACCCGCCGGAGCGCGCGAGCGCGCGCCGACGCCGCGGCTTCCCCGCACACCCGGACGGAGCCGCGGTCGGGCGCGATGCCCCCGGCGAGCAGCTCGACGAGCGTGCTCTTGCCGGAGCCGTTCGGACCCTGCACCCGCACGAGCGCCGGAGGGTCGACCGCGAGGTCCGGGACCGCGATCGTCCGCATCCCGCGCTGCACCGCACCGACGTCCGACACCTCGATGCCGGCCGCCCCGACGCGGGTCGCCCGAGCCGGTCGCCCGACGCCGGTCGCGCCGAAGCCGGTCGCGCCGATGCCGGTCGCCTCGGCGCCGGTCACGCGATCCTCCGGGCGAGCGAGACGGCGGCGACCGCGCCCACGGCCGCAGCGCTGCCGCCGATCCAGCCGGCCGGCGAGCTCGCGACCAGCATCCCGACCGGCGGCGACACCGCGACGGCGCACGCGAGGCACCGGGCGACCACCGCCCTCGGATCCGGTTCGAGCACGAGCACGGCGAGCGTCGCCGCCCCGACGGCGACGCTCGCGAGACCCGCGCGCAGGCCCGCATCGGCGCCGGCGACCGCGCCCACCCCCGTGCCGACCGCGGTGCCGAGCCCGGCCGCGGCGCACGCTCCGGCTGTCGTGGCCCGCGCGACCAGCCGGGCGACGGGCGCCCCGCCGTCGACGAGCGCGGCCTGCAGCCGCAGCCAGGGCCGCGCATCGAGCGCGAGCCCGTCGCCCCAGACCCAGACGGCTGCGGCGAGCCCGGCGCCGGCGGCAGCCGTGGGTGCGATCCCGGGCGCGTGCGGTGCCGCGGCGACCGCCAGGCACGCGACGACACCCACCAACGCGAGCCGCCTCGCCGCCATCGCCCCCGGTCCCGGCGCGCGGTCGCCCGCGGCCGCGCGCCGGGCACCGCGATGCACCACCGCGAGCGCGGCGAGCGATCCCAGCGCCGCCGCGCCCGCTGCCATGAGCGCGGCGGCGAGCTCGTCGTGCAGGACGAG
This sequence comes from uncultured Actinomycetota bacterium, assembly GCA_963803465.1. Classification (GTDB taxonomy): domain Bacteria; phylum Actinomycetota; class Actinomycetes; order Actinomycetales; family Microbacteriaceae; genus Agrococcus. The sequence goes on along the minus strand of CAWDMS010000002.1, from coordinate 279,264 downwards.
CACGAGCGCGGCAGCGGCGCCCAGCAGCAGGGTCGGCACCAGCACCGGCGCGGCGGCCGCCACCATCCAGTGGCGGGCGAGCGGGGCGCCGCCGAGGTCGAGCGAGCGCAGCAGCGGCGCGCAGCGCGTGAGGGCGAGCACCACCGGCGGTGCGCAGGCGAGCCAGAGCCGCGCGGTCGGGGCGAGGAGCGCCGCGCCGGTCACGGCGACCGCGACGGCGCCGCTCCCCCACGCCGCCACGGCGAGCTCGAGCGCGACCACGACACCGAGCGTCAGCGCGGCGGCGATGCCGGCGAGCGCGACCAGCACCGGCGCCGCGAGCGCTCGCGCGGCGTCGGCGGCCAGCTGCCGCGGCAGCAGCGCGGCCGCGACCACCTCGACCGTGCGCGCCAGCTGCGTCGCGCGCCGCTCGTCACGGGTGCGCAGCCCGACGCGGTGGGCGTCATGCTCGGGCATCGTGCTCGCGCGGGGTCGGGTCCGAGCCCAGCAGGTGGTAGATCCCGGTGGCGCCCGCCACCACGACCACCAGCCATCCCGCTGCTGCGACGAGCGGCGGGGCGCCGATCCCGGTCGCTCCGGCCGCGAGCAGCCCGAGGCAGAGCGAGCCGACCCCGGCGACGGGGAAGCGGAGCCTGCCGTCGAGCAGCGACGGCACGGTCGCCACGAGCGCCACGAGCGAGAGCGCCAACGCGATCGGCGGTGCGAGCTGCTCGCGCGCCGCAGGCAGCGGCGCTGCGACGAGCGCCGCGATCTGGCCAGCTGCGGTCAGCAGCAGCACGGCGCCGAGCACCCGCACCCCGGCGGCGCTGAGCGGCACGCGGATGCCGAGCAGCGGCAGCCGGAACGAGGGCGTCAGCCGGCGCACAGCAGCACCGCCGTCCCGACGGTGGCGAGCAGCGCCCTCGCGTACGCGATCGCCGAGGCGCGCGCTGCGGGGAAGGCGGCGGGGACGAGCACCGCGACCGCGGCGGCCGCGAGCCACAGCGGCCACGACCGCTCGACCGCCGCGACGCCGAGCACGACCGCCCACACCTGCAGCCCGAGCACGATCACCGCGAAGGCGAGCCCGCCGACGCCGATGCGCAGCCGGTTCCCGAGCGCGGCGGGACCGACTGCTCGCTCGAGCAGCGCAGCGAGCAGCGCGCCGAGCCCGAGCAGCAGCACGTGCAGGGCCACCGCCGTGCCCGTGCCGACGGCCACCGCGGCGCCGGCGAGCGCCCGGTCGTCCAGCGCGGCCGCCTGCTCCGCGACGGCGCGCTCCGCCACCGCGACGAACGCCGGCAGCCGCAGGCACAGCAGCGCGGTGGCCGCGGCGACCACGAGCGCCCAGACGACGAGCGCGGTGCCCGCGGGGGTGGTCGAGGCCGCGAGCCTCGGATCCTCGGTGTCGATCATGGGTCCTCCATTCGAGCGCATCACCCGTGATGCGCGATGACGATGGCTTCGATGCATGCGGCGACGACGACGAGCGCCGCCGCGACGAGCGCGAGCGCGAGGCTCCCCGGCATCGCGTCCGCGTATGCGGTCGGGAACGGCACCGCCGTGCCGCGGCGCGCGACGGCGCCGAGGGCATGCACGGTCGGCAGGATCCCCGCGGCGGTGGCGAGCAGCACGCCCGCGAGCTCGAACGCGATGTAGGGCGCGACGCGCTGGAGCGTCTCGGCAGCGCCGAGCGCGGTCACGACCGCGGCGCCGGACAGCCCGAGCCCGAGGCCCAGCACCGCGACCCCGATCGCGGTGAGCGTGCCGAGCAGGGGCGCTCCGGACGCGAGCAGCGCGATCGCGCCCAGGTTGCGCGCCGCGATCGCGACGGCGTCGCGGTCACCGGCCAGCACGCCGGTGTCGAGGTCGCCCAGCGCGAGCGCAGCCGCGTTGCGCTCGCCGAGCGCCGTGCCCGACGCCGCTGCCGCTCCCACCACGACTGCCAGCGCGAGCGCCGCGAGCACGACCGACACCCCCGCCGACCGGGGCGCGAGGGTGCCGGTCGCCCCCATCTCAGGCGATCGCCAGCTTGCGCAGCTTGCGCTTGAGGTACCAGACGATCGTCGAGATGACGGCTCCGGCGATGCCGCCGCCGAGGACGATCGAGACCACGGCGAGCGCGGCTCCGCCGATCTCGACCGCCGTGACGATCTGCGACGCCGCCGCCGCCGACAGCCCGAAGCTGCCGACCAGCCAGGCGAGGGACAGGCCCGCCACGGCCACCCCGACGATGCTCACTCCCGCGGACGCGGCCCAGACCGCCGCCCGCGCGCTGCGCGATTCCATCTGCATGTGCTTCCTCCTTCGTCGCACCCGGTCGGGTGCCCGTGCCGGACGGCACGAGTCGGTGGGTCCGCGGCGGGCATCAGTCGCACCGCTCGCGCAGCCGGCCCGCGACGGCGGCAGCGAGCCGCACCACGAGCGTCGCCGGAGGCTCGATCGCCCCGACCTCGACGCCGACCACCGTCGCCACGGGCACCGCGGCGAGCGCCGCGAGCTCGGCCGGGCTGAGCCCCGCGTCCTCTCGGAGCCCCGAGAGGGTCGACCCGATCCGCGATTCGACGTCCATGCGGCAAAGCATGGCAGGTTTTCGACGCCGACGCAAGGCTTTTCGACATCGCGGCTCCCGAACGGCGCGGGTTGCCCGCCGTGTGTCGAAGTCGGCGTCTGTTCTGCGGCGCCCGGCGGCTACCCTGGAGGCCGAACGAGGGGTCGCCGATGTCCATCCACCTTCGCGGAGCCGATGCTGCGGAGCGCTCGCGCTACGGCGAGCTCGTGCGCCCGGCCCGCATCCGGCAGGGCTTCAGCCAGAAGGCCCTCGCCGAGCTCGCCGACGTCGACCGCACGACGGTCAGCAACATCGAGCGGGGCTCCGGGGCGCCCCAGGAGGATGTCCTGCGCCGCCTGTTCGCCGCGCTCGGCGTCGCCACGGACGCGCAGCCGCAGGATCCCGACGTCGAGCTCTGGGTGGCGATCATGGCGGAGCTGCTCTCGAGCGTGCCCTTCGACCGGCGGCACCTCGCGGCGGACGCCGCGATCGCGACCCTCGCGGCGCACGTGCGGGTGGCCGCCGTGTCAGCGGGCGCCGCTACCCTCCCCGCGATCGACGACGACGGATCCGAGGAGCACCTCCATGGACTTGCGGCGCGGCGCGGCAGCGCTCGAAGGGACGAGCCCCACGCTGAGTGACCTGCTCGACCTGTGCCGGCAGGCGCAGCTCGAGGTGCTCGAGCGCGGCCTGCCGGCCGGCTGGCTGGGGGCGTACGACCACCCGCGCGGGCGGATCCTGCTGGCGCGCGGCCTCACGCCCGTCGAGCAGCGCTGCGTCGTCGCGCACGAGCTCGGGCACGCGCTGCGGATGCACGAGGGCTCCTCCGACGCCGATGAGCGCGCGGCGGAGCGGTTCGCGGCCAGGGTGCTGATCGACCCGGCGGCGCTGCGGTCCGCCTGCGCGTGGGCGCGCGACGACGACGAGCTCGCCGACGAGCTCGGTGTCACCGTCGACGTCGTCCGCGCCTACCGCGCGCTCCCGGCGAGCGCGGCCTGAGGTCAGCGCTCGGCGATGGGCGCGGGCACGATGCCGAGCGGCGCGAGCTCCGCGGCGCCGCCGTCGAGCGCGGTGAGCACCCAGACGCCGCCGGAGTGCACCGCGACCGAATGCTCCCACTGGCAGGCGTCGGAGCCGTCGGCGCTGCGCACCGTCCAGCCGTCCGCGTCGACGACGGTCTCGGCGCCGCCGGCGTGGATGATCGGCTCGATCGCGACGCACAGGCCGGGCTTCACGGCCGGGCCGGTGACGCGGGTGCGGTAGTTGAACACGGGCGGGTCCTCGTGCATCCGCGCGCCGATGCCGTGCCCGATGTAGTCCTCGTCGATGCGGAAGTCGCTGTTCGCGTCGATGTGGTCCTCGACGGCGGCGCCCACCTCGCCGAGCTGCGTCGCTCGCGCGAGCGCGGCGATCCCGGCCCAGAGCGCTCCCCGCGTGACCTCGCTGAGCCGCTCGCGAGCGGCGGCGACCGCAGGATCGCCGCCTGGCACCACCACGCTGATCGCGGCGTCGCCGTTGAAGCCGCCGATCATGGCGCCGCAGTCGACGGTCACGAGGTCGCCGGGCTCGAGCGGCCGCTCGTCGGGGATGCCGTGCACGACGACGTCGTTGACGTTGACGCAGAGCGTGTGCTCGTAGCCGGGCTCCAGCTGGAAGTTCGGCACGGCGCCCTGCTCGCGGATCACGCGCTCGGCGATCCGGTCGAGCTCGAGCGTCGTCACGCCGACGCGGATCTCGGCCTCGACCGCTGCGAGGGCGAGCGCAGTGATGCGGCCCGGCTCGCGCATGGCGGCGAGCTCCCGGCGCGACTTGTAGGGGCCGCGACCGCGCATCAGGCGGTGATGCCGCGCTCGGCGAGCCCGGCGAGGATGCGCTCGGTCACCTCGTCGACGGGACCGATCCCATCGACCTCGACGACGAGTCCGCGCTCGGCGAAGATCGCGATGAGCGGTGCCGTCTCGCGCTCGTACACGTCGAGGCGGCGGCGGATGACGTCCTCGGTGTCGTCGCTGCGGCCCTGCTGCTCCGCGCGCGACAGCAGCCGGCGCACGACCTCGTCGGTGTCGGCGACCAGGCGCACGACGCCGTCGAGCTGCTCGCCGCGGTGGAGGTTGACCCCGTCGAGGAACTCGACCTGGCCCGCGGTGCGCGGGTAGCCGTCGAGCAGGTAGCCCTCGGCGGCGTCGTCCTGCGCGAGACGGTCGTCGATGAGCTCGTTCGTGAGCTCGTCGGGCACGTACTCGCCGGCGTCGAGGATCGCGGTGACGCGCTTCCCGAGCTCGGTCTGCTCCTTGATGTTCTGCCGGAAGATGTCGCCGGTCGAGACGGCGGGGACGCTGAGCGCCTCCGCGATGCGCACTGCCTGCGTGCCCTTGCCCGCTCCGGGCGGGCCGACGATGAGGAGGTTCGCCATCTAGCGGATCAGCCCTTCGTAGTGGCGCTGCTGCAGCTGCGCGTCGATCTGCCGGACCGTCTCGAGACCGACGCCCACGATGATGAGGATGGACGCGCCGCCGAACGGGAAGTTCTGGTTCGCGCCGACCGTCGCGAGGGCGATGAGCGGGATGAGCGCCACGAGGCCCAGGTAGATGGAGCCGGGGAACGTGATGCGCGTGAGCACGTAGTCGAGGTACTCGGCCGTGGGGCGGCCCGCGCGGATGCCGGGGATGAAGCCGCCGTACTTCTTCATGTTGTCGGCGACGTCCTCCGGGTTGAAGGTGATCGCGACGTAGAAGTACGTGAACCCGACGATGAGGAGGAAGAAGACCAGCATGTAGAGCGGCGCATCGCCGCTCGTCAGGTTGGCCTGCACCCACAGCACCCAGTCGGCGGGAGTGGTGCCGTCGGCGGGCATGTTGAACTGCGCCACGAGGGCGGGCAGGTAGAGCAGCGACGAGGCGAAGATGACGGGCACGACGCCGGCCATGTTGACCTTGATCGGGATGTACGTGGACTGGCCGCCGTACATCCGTCGACCGACCATGCGCTTCGCGTACTGCACGGGGATGCGCCGCTGCGACTGCTCGACGAAGACGACGAGCGCCATGATCAGGATGCCGACGAGCAGCACCATCACGAACGTGTTGAAGCCCTGCGTCTCGAAGATCAGGCCGAGGGCGCCGGGGAAGGTCGCAGCGATCGACGTGAAGATGAGGAGGGACATGCCGTTGCCGATGCCGCGCTCGGTGATGAGCTCGCCCATCCACATGATGAGGCCGGTGCCGGCGGTCATCGTGATGATCATGAGCGCGATCGACCACCACGAGTCGTTCGTCAGCAGGTTCTGGCACTGCGGCAGCGACGGGCCGCCGGTCGACGAGAAGAGCGCGCCCGAGCGCGCGACGGTGATGAGCGTCGTCGACTGCAGCACGCCGAGGGCGATGGTCAGGTAGCGCGTGTACTGCGTCAGCTTCGCCTGACCCGACTGGCCCTCCTTGTAGAGCGCCTCGAAGTGGGGGATGACGACACGGAGCAGCTGCACGATGATCGCGGCCGTGATGTACGGCATGATGCCCAGCGCGAAGATGCTCAGCTGCAGCAGCGCGCCACCCGAGAACAGGTTGACGAGCTGGTACAGGCCGGTCGCGGTCTGGTTCGCGGCGATGCACTCCTGCACGTTGCCGTAGTCGACGAACGGCGCGGGGATGAACGATCCGAGCCGGAACACCGCCACGATGGCGAGCGAGAAGAGGATCTTCCGACGCAGGTCGCGCGTCTTGAAGATGCGTGCGATGGCACTGAACACGTGCAGCCTTCCGAGAATGGCAATCGGGGCGGCCCGCGAACGGACCGCCCCTCAGCCTACTTACTTGACGGAGCCGCCAGCGGCCACGATCTTCTGCTCAGCCGCAGCCGAGACCTTGTCGACGGTGATCGTCAGCGCGACCGTGAGGTCGCCGCCGGCGAGCACCTTGACGAGCTCGTTCTTGCGGACAGCGCCCTTGGCCACGAGGTCGGCGACGGTGACGTCGCCGCCGTTCGGGAACAGCGACTCGAGCTGTCCCACGTTGACGACCTGGTACTCGGTGCGGAACGGGTTCTTGAACCCGCGCAGCTTCGGAGCGCGCATGACGCTCGTCAGCTGGCCGCCCTCGAAGCCGGGGCGCACGGAGTTGCGTGCCCTGGTGCCCTTGGTGCCTCGGCCGGCCGTCTTGCCCTTCGATGCCTCACCGCGACCGACGCGCGTGCGCGACTTCTTCGCGCCCGGCGCGGGCCGGAGGTGGTGGACCTTGAGCGACGGCAGCTCGGCCGACTCGTTCTTGTCAGTCATTCTCGATCTCCTCGACCTTGACGAGGTGCCGCACCGTGTTGACGTAGCCACGGTTCTGCTGGGTGTCCTCGCGCTCGACCGACTGGCCGATGCGCTTGAGGCCCAGCGAGCGCAGCGTCTCGCGCTGGTACTGCTTCTCGCTGATCACAGACTTGATCTGCGTGATCTTCAGCTTGCTCACTTGGATGCCGCCTTCGCGATCTCAGCCTCGTGCTTGATGTTCTCCGCGTCGGCACGCAGCAGGCGCGTCGGCACGACGCGGTCCACGTCGAGGCCGCGACGAGCAGCGACTGCACGCGGCTCCTCGAGCTGGCGCAGCGCGGCCACCGTCGCGTGGACGATGTTGATGGAGTTCGACGAGCCCAGCGACTTGCTCAGCACGTCGTGGATGCCGGCGCACTCGAGCACGGCGCGCACGGGGCCACCCGCGATGACGCCGGTACCGGCGGCAGCGGGGCGCAGCAGCACGACGCCGGCAGCGGCCTCGCCCTGCGTCGGGTGCGGGATCGTCTTGGCGATGCGGGGGACGCGGAAGAAGTTCTTCTTCGCCTCCTCGACGCCCTTCGAGATCGCCGTGGGGACCTCGCGCGCCTTGCCGTAGCCGACGCCGACCATGCCGTCGCCGTCGCCCACGACGACGAGCGCCGTGAAGCTGAAGCGGCGGCCGCCCTTGACGACCTTCGAGACGCGGTTGATCGTCACGACGCGCTCGAGGAACTGGTTCTCCGTGCGGTCGTCACGACGTCCGCGCTCGTTGCGCGTGCCGCGGTCGCGGCTTCCGCGCCGCTGCTCGCGGGGCTCGTCGCGGTGGTCCGACGACGGCGCAGCCTCGGCGGCCGGAGCGGCCGTCGCAGCGTCGCCGGCCGGAGCAGCCTGCGTGGTGTCCGTCACCTGCGTGTCCTTGTTCTCTTCGCTCACAGTCCCAGCCCTGCCTCTCGTGCGCCATCGGCGATGGCCGCGACGCGACCGGCGTAGCGGTTGCCGCCCCGGTCGAACACGACAGACTCGACGCCTGCCGCCTTGGCGCGCTCGCCGACGAGCTCGCCGACGCGCTTGGCCTTCGCCGTCTTGTCGCCGTCGAACGCGCGGAGGTCAGCCTCCATGGTCGACGCCGAGGCGACGGTGACGCCCTGCGAGTCGTCGACGACCTGCACGAACACGTGACGTGCCGAGCGGGTGACGACCAGGCGCGGCACCGAGGTGGTGCCGACGACCTTCTTGCGGAGGCGTGCGTGGCGACGACCACGGGCAGCCGACTTGGTCTTGCCTCGGGTACCGATGCCCATCACTTACCAGCCTTTCCAGCCTTGCGGCGGATCTGCTCGCCCGCGTAGCGGACGCCCTTGCCCTTGTAGGGCTCGGGCTTGCGCAGCTTGCGGATGTTCGCAGCCACCTCGCCGACGGCCTGCTTCGAGATGCCGCTGACGGTGATCTTGTTGTTGCCCTCGACCGCGAACGTGATGCCGGCGGGCGGCTCGACGTTGATCGGGTGCGAGAAGCCGAGCGCGAACTCGACGCCGGTGCCCTTGGCAGCGACGCGGTAGCCCGTGCCGACGACCTCGAGCGCCTTGGAGTAGCCCTCGGTCACGCCGACGATGTCGTTGGCGATGAGGGTGCGGGTCAGGCCGTGGAGCGAGCGCGACTCGCGCTCGTCGTCCGGTCGCGAGACCTGGACCTGGCCGTCGGCGACCTCGACCTGGATCGGCTTGGCGATCCGGATCGTGAGCTCGCCCTTGGGGCCCTTGACGGTGACGACGTCGTCGTTCACCGCGATGTCGACACCCGAGGGGATGTCGATGGGGAGTCGTCCGATTCGTGACATGTCAGCTCACCACACGTAGGCGAGGACTTCCCCGCCGACGCCCTTCTGCTCGGCCTCACGGTCAGTGAGGAGTCCCGAGCTCGTGGACAGGATCGCGACGCCGAGGCCACCGTGGACCTGGGGGATCTCGGTCGAGCGTGCGTACACGCGCAGACCGGGCTTCGACACGCGCTTGAGGCCGGCGATCGCGCGCACGCGGCTCTCGCTGAACTTGAGGTTGAGGGTCAGCGTCTTGCCGACGCGAGCATCCTCGACCTTGAAGGACGAGATGAAGCCCTCGCGCTCGAGGATCTCGGCGATGTTCACCTTGAGGTTCGACGACGGCAGCGTGACCTCGTCGTGCATCGCCGTGTTGGCGTTGCGCAGACGCGTCAGCATGTCGGCGACCGGGTCGGTCATCGTCATGGGTGGTTCTCCGTTCTGGTTTCGCTGCCCGTTCCGCGGACAACGACCTTGAATCTGCTCGGCGCCGGCGGCGCCGATGGGGTCAGGAGTCGGTCTTGAAGGGGAAGCCGAGCGCCTTGAGCAGCGCGCGACCCTCGTCATCCGACTTCGCCGTCGTGACGACGGTGATGTCGAACCCGCGGACGCGGTCGATCTTGTCCTGGTCGATCTCGTGGAACACGGACTGCTCCGTGAGGCCGAAGGTGTAGTTGCCGTTGCCGTCGAACTGCTTCGGGCTCAGGCCGCGGAAGTCGCGGATGCGCGGGAGCGCGAGCGTCAGCAGACGGTCGAGGAACTCCCACATCCGGTCGCCGCGGAGGGTCACGTGCGCACCGATCGGCATGCCGTCACGCAGCTTGAACTGCGCGATCGACTTGCGAGCGGCCGTCACCATCGGCTTCTGGCCGGTGATGAGCGTCAGGTCGCGGATCGCTCCGTCGATGACCTTCGAGTCGCGCGCGGCCTCGCCGACGCCCGTGTTGACCACGATCTTGGTCAGGCCGGGCACCTGCATGACGTTGCCGTAGCTGAACTCCTCGCGGAGGTTCGGCACGATCGTCTCGCGGTACTGCTGCTTGAGCCTGGGCAGGCGCACTGCGGTGTCAGTCATTGCTCTTGATCTCCTTGCCCGACTTCGAGGCGACGCGGACCTTCTGCGTGGTCGTGACGCCGTTCTTCTCGACGGACGTGATTTCGCTGCGGACGCGCGTGGCCTTCTTCGACTCGGGGTCGATGAGTGCCACGTTCGAGATGTGGATCGGGGCCTCGTGGGTCTCGATGCCACCCGTGCGCGTGCCGCGGTTGGTCTGGCCGACCTTGATGTGCTTCGTGACGAGGTTGACGCCCTCGACGAGCACGCGGTTCTGCTCGCGCAGGACCTCGATCACACGACCGGTCTTGCCTCGGTCGCCGCCGCGCGACTCGCGCGCGCCAGCGATGACGACGACGAGGTCGCCCTTCTTGATGCTGGCCATGGGTCAGATCACCTCCGGTGCGAGCGAGACGATCTTCATGAAGCGCTTGTCGCGGAGCTCGCGACCGACGGGACCGAAGATGCGAGTGCCTCGCGGGTCGCCATCGTTCTTCAGGATGACGGCTGCGTTCTCGTCGAACTTGATGTAGGAGCCGTCGGGACGGCGGGTGGACTTGACGGTGCGGACGATGACGGCCTTGACCACATCGCCCTTCTTCACCGCTCCACCGGGGATGGCGTCCTTGACCGTGGCGACGATCGTGTCGCCCAGTCCTGCGTAGCGACGGCCGGAGCCGCCGAGCACGCGGATGGTCAGGAGCTGCTTGGCGCCGGTGTTGTCGGCAACCTTGACGCGGGATTCCTGCTGGATCATGTCTGGATCTCCTTCGAGGCCGAGGCCTACTTGGCCTTCTCGAGGATCTCGACGATGCGCCAGCGCTTGGTGGCGCTCATCGGACGGGTCTCTGCGATCAGGACGCGGTCGCCGATGCCGGCGGCGTTCTGCTCATCGTGCGCCTTGACCTTCGAGGACTTGCGGAGCACCTTGCCGTAGAGCGGGTGCTTGACGCGGTCCTCGACCTCGACGACGACGGTCTTCTCCATCTTGTCGGAGACGACGAAGCCGATGCGCGACTTGCGGTAGCCGCGCTGCGCGGCATCGCCCGTGGGCTGCTCGGTGCTGGCCATCAGTTCTCCTCAGCCTTCTGGTCGTCCGAAGACGCGGCCTCGTCGGCCTTCTTGGCCTCGTCGGCCTTCTTGGACTTCTTCTTGTCCGCGGGCTTCTCGACAGGCGCCGGTGCGGCGCTGATGCCGAGCTCGCGCTCGCGGATCACGGTGTACAGCCGCGCGATGTCGCGCTTGACCGCGCGGAGGCGGCCATGCGAGTCCAGCTGGCCGGTGGCCGACTGGAAGCGCAGGTTGAACAGCTCTTCCTTCGCTCGCTTGAGCTCGACGACGAGACGCTCGTCGTCCATGGTTGCGAGCTCGGCGGGCATGAGCTCCTTGGAACCGATCGCCATTATGCGTCAGCCTCCTCGCGCTTGATGATGCGTGCCTTCAGGGGCAGCTTGTGGATGGCTCGCATCATCGCCTCGCGTGCGAGCTCCTCGTTCACGCCGGCGACCTCGAAGAGGACGCGGCCGGGCTTGACGTTCGCGACCCACCACTCGGGCGAGCCCTTGCCGGAACCCATGCGGGTCTCGGCGGGCTTCTTCGTGAGCGGACGGTCGGGGTAGATGTTGATCCACACCTTGCCACCGCGCTTGATGTGGCGCGTCATGGCGATACGTGCGGCCTCGATCTGACGGTTCGTGACGTAGGCAGGCGTGAGCGCCTGGATGCCGTAGTCGCCGAACGACACCTTCGTGCCACCGGTCGCCTGGCCCGTGCGCTTCGGGTGGTGCTGCTTGCGGTGCTTGACTCGACGGGGAATGAGCATGGTTTACGCCTCCACTGGTGCGTCACGACGGGGACCCCGACGCTCGCGCTGCGGCTTCTGGTTCGCCTGCTCGCGAGCAAGCTCGCGGTTGGTGAGCTCGCCGTTGTAGATCCAGACCTTCACGCCGATGCGGCCGAAGGTCGTCTTGGCCTCGTAGAAGCCGTAGTCGATGTTCGACCGCAGCGTGTGCAGGGGCACGCGGCCCTCGCGGTACTGCTCGCTGCGGCTCATCTCGGCGCCGCCGAGACGGCCGGAGACCTTGATCTTCACGCCCTTGGCGCCGGCGCGCTGCGCCGACTGGAGGCCCTTGCGCATCGCACGGCGGAACGCCACGCGAGCGCTGAGCTGCTCCGCGATGCCCTGTGCGACGAGCTGCGCCGAGGCCTCGGGGTTCTTGACCTCGAGGATGTTCAGCTGGATCTGCTTGCCGGTGAGCTTCTCGAGGTCGGCGCGGATGCGCTCGGCCTCGGCGCCGCGGCGGCCGATCACGATGCCCGGGCGGGCGGTGTGGATGTCGACGCGCACACGGTCACGGGTGCGCTCGATCTCGATGCGGGCGACGCCGGCGCGGTCGAGGCTGGTGGACAGCATCTTGCGGATGCGGATGTCCTCAGCGACGTAGTCGGCGTAGCGCTGCCCGGGCTTGGTCGACTCGGCGAACCAGCGCGACACGTGGTCGGTGGTGATGCCGAGGCGGAAGCCGTAGGGGTTGACCTTCTGTCCCATTAGTTCTCGTCCTCCGTGGTCGGCGTCGCGAGCACGACGGTGATGTGGCTGGTCCGCTTGTTGATGCGGAACGCGCGACCCTGCGCTCGCGGCTGGAACCGCTTGAGCGTGGTGCCCTCGTCGACGAACGCGCGGGCCACGTACAGGTCCTGCTCGTCGAGGAACTCGTTGGACGCGTCGGCCTTGACCCGTGCGTTCGCCATCGCCGAGGCGACCAGCTTGTACACGGGCTCCGAGGCGCCCTGGGGGGCGAACTTCAGGATCGCGAGGGCTTCCTCGGCCTGCTTGCCGCGGATCATGTCGACGACACGGCGGGCCTTCTGAGGGGTCACGCGGATGTGACGAACGCGAGCGATCGACTCAACCATTGCCTTCTCCTTCTTCGCCGCCGCGTTAGCGGCGACGACCCTTCTTGTCGTCCTTCACGTGTCCACGGAAGGTGCGGGTGGGGGCGAACTCGCCCAGCTTGTGGCCGACCATCGTCTCGGTGACGAAGACCGGGATGTGCTTGCGACCGTCGTGCACGGCGATCGTGTGACCGAGCATGGCCGGCACGATCATCGAGCGGCGCGACCACGTCTTGATGACGTTCTTGCTGCTGGCCTCGTTCTGGCGAACCACCTTGGTGAGGAGGTGGTCGTCGACGAACGGACCCTTCTTGAGGCTGCGGGGCATCGGACTCTCCTACTAGCGCTTCTTCTTGCCGGTCGAACGGCGGCGGACGATGAGCTTGTCGCTGGGCTTGTTCGGCCGGCGGGTGCGGCCCTCGGACTGACCCCACGGGCTGACGGGGTGGCGACCACCGCTCGTCTTGCCCTCGCCGCCACCGTGCGGGTGGTCGACCGGGTTCATGGCGACACCGCGGACGGTGGGCCGGACGCCCAGCCAGCGCTTGCGGCCGGCCTTGCCCCAGTTGATGTTCGACTGCTCGGCGTTGCCGACCTCGCCGATCGTGGCGCGGCAGCGTGCGTCGACGTTGCGGATCTCGCCCGACGGCAGGCGGAGCTGCGCGTAGGGGCCGTCCTTGGCGACGAGTCGCACCGATGCACCGGCGGAGCGGGCCAGCTTGGCGCCGCCACCCGGACGGAGCTCGATCGCGTGGATGACCGTTCCCGTCGGGATGTTGCGGAGCGGCAGGTTGTTGCCGGGCTTGATGTCGGCACCGGCACCCGACTCGACGATGTCGTGCTGCTTGAGCTTGTTCGGCGCGATGATGTAGCGCTTCGTGCCGTCCTCGAAGTGCAGCAGCGCGATGCGCGCCGTGCGGTTCGGGTCGTACTCGATGTGCGCGACGCGGGCGTTGACGCCGTCCTTGTCGTTGCGACGGAAGTCGATCACGCGGTACTGGCGCTTGTGACCGCCACCGATGTGGCGGGTCGTGATGCGACCGGTGTTGTTGCGGCCACCCGTCTTGGGCAGCGGGCGCAGCAGCGACTTCTCGGGCGTCGACCGGGTGATCTCAGCGAAGTCCGCGACGGAGGAGCCGCGACGACCGGGGGTCGTCGGCTTGTACTTGCGAATTGCCATGGTCTGTTCCTTCCGCTCAGCCGACAGTCGTGAAGATGTCGATCGAGCCGGACTTCAGCTTGACGATGGCGCGCTTGGTGTCCTTGCGCTTGCCAGTGCCGAAGCGGGTACGGCGCGTCTTGCCGACGCGATTGAGAGTGTTGACGCGCTCCACCTTGACGCCGAAGATCTTCTCGATCGCGAGCTTGACCTCGGTCTTCGTCGCGCGCGGGTCGACCTCGAACGTGTAGCTGCCCATGTCGATGAGCGCGTAGCTCTTCTCGGACACGATCGGGCGGATGATGATGTCGCGAGGGTCCTTGTTGTGGGCGCTCATCGGTTCTCGTCCTTCTCTGCCTCATCGGCCTTCGGGGCCTTGGGGGACTTGGCGGCGACGAACGCCTCGTAGGCGGCCTTCGTGAAGACGAGGTCGTCGCTCACGAGCACGTCGTAGGCGTTGAGCTGGTCCCACGTGAGCACGTGCACCTCGGGGAGGTTGCGCACCGTGAGCGACGCGGTCTCCTCGGAGCGGTCGAGCACGATGAGCACGTTCTTCGCGACGCCGAGCGCGGCGAGCATCTCGACCGCGACGCGGGTCTTCGGAGCGTCTCCGGCACCGAACGACTCGACGACGTGCAGGCGGCCACCGCGAGCGCGGTCCGACAGCGAGCCGAGGAGCGCGGCGGCGATCATCTTCTTGGGGGTCCGCTGCGAGTAGTCGCGCGGGGTCGGGCCGTGCACGATGCCACCGCCGCGGTGCTGCGGCATGCGGATCGAGCCCTGACGGGCGCGGCCCGTGCCCTTCTGCTTGAACGGCTTGGCACCGGATCCCGAGACCTCGCCGCGACCCTTGGTCGAGTGCGTGCCCTGGCGTGCGGCAGCGAGCTGCGCGACGACGACCTGGTGGATGAGCGGAACGTTCGTCTGGACGTCGAAGATGCTCGCGGGCAGCTCGACCGAGCCTGCCTGCTTGCCCTCGATGTCGACGATGGCGACCTGGGTGGTCATGCTCAGGCTCCCTTCACAGCGTTGCGGACGAACACGAGTCGGCCGCGGGCACCGGGGACGGCGCCCTTGACGAGCATGAGGCCCTGCTCGACGTCGATGGAGTGGACGGTGAGGTTCTGCACCGACACGCGGTCGCCACCCATGCGGCCGGGCATCCGCTTGCCGCGGAAGACGCGGCTGGGCGTGGACGATGCACCGATCGAGCCGGGCTTGCGGTGGTTGCGGTGCGCACCGTGCGATGCGGAGACGCCGGCGAAGTTGTGGCGCTTCATGACACCGGCGAAGCCCTTGCCCTTGCTCGTCCCGACGACGTCGACCTTCTGGCCGGCGGCGAACAGGTCGACAGCGAGCTCCTGGCCGAGCTCGAAGACACCGGCGTTGTCGGTGCGGACCTCGGTGAGGTGGCGGCGCGGGGTGACACCGGCGGCCTCGAAGTGACCGGCGGCAGGCTTGGAGACCTTGCGCGGGTCGATCGGGCCGGCGGCGATCTGGATGGCTGCGTAGCCGTCCTTCTCGGGCGTGCGGATCTGCGTGACCACATTCGGCGTGATCTCGAGCACCGTGACCGGGACGAGCTTGTTGTGCTCATCCCAGACCTGGGTCATCCCGAGCTTCGTGCCGAGCAGGCCGCGAGTCGTCGTGATCTTCGACATTGCGTTCCTTAGAGCTTGATCTCGATGTTGACGTCAGCGGGCAGGTCGAGGCGCATGAGCGAGTCGACTGCCTTCGGCGTCGGGTCGATGATGTCGATGAGTCGCTTGTGCGTGCGCTTCTCGAAGTGCTCGCGGCTGTCCTTGTACTTGTGAGGAGACCGGATCACCACGACCACGTTCTTCTCGGTCGGGAGGGGCACCGGGCCCACAACCGTCGCGCCCGCACGGGTCACGGTGTCGACGATCTTGCGCGCCGAGGAGTCGATGACCTCGTGGTCGTACGACTTCAGTCGGATGCGGATCTTCTGTCCCGCCATGGCTGACTCTCTTCCTGTCGACGCAGCCTGGGAGGGCTGCTCGCAACGCACCTGTCAGTGCACCGCTGTTCTTCTGTCAATGCCCTCGAGGGGCGCGCACCGCTGCCGGACATGGACATGCCATGGTCGGCTTCGGCGAAGTTCTTGTGTGTGTCGGCTGCCCGCGGCCCAGGACGGTGTTCATCCTGTGCACTGCCAGGGCAGTGAGCGGCGAGATGCGCCGCGTTTGCAACCTGTCGATTCTCGCACGGATGCGGATGTTCGTGCAACCCGGGCGTGTCGCGCCGCTCGCCAGGCGGCGCGGGCGGCGCCGATGCGCGGGCCCGGACGTGCGGAGGGGCGGGGATCGCTCCCCGCCCCTCGGTGCCTGCGCCTACGGGCGCGGTGCGTCGTCCTGCGTCTGCGTCGTGGCAGCGTCTGCGTCGTGGCCGAGCAGCCGATCGCCATGCTCCTGCACGGTGTCGGTGTGCTCGGCGAACCGCCCGCCGGTGAGCCGGTCGAAGCCATCGCCAGCGCCCTGGATTCCCTGGTCGCTGACGTGCTCGCCGTGCTCGCTGCCGAGCGCGTCCTTCGCCTTGTTCACGAGATCCTCGATGCCCATGCACGCCTCCAGCCGACGCCGGGGTCGGTCGCGGCGCCGCTCCCACTCAACCACGACGCGGCCGGACCCGCCAGCCCGGGGCCGTCGCTACGCTCGGCGCATGGCGCAGCCGCACAGCACATCCCTCGCCCACGATCCCCTGTGGCCCCGCGCGGGCGACTGGCCCGCGATGGACGCGCACGGCGGCGAGCTCGACGCGGTGCTCGTGGGCATCGGCACGCACGCGACGTCGCTCAGCCCGACGGCCGCGCACTCGACGCCGGCCGCCGTGCGCGAGGCGCTCCGCCGGTACTCGCCGCACGCGACCGGCGCGCCGCTCGAGGGGCTGCGGGTCGCGGACGGCGGCGACGCGGTCGATCCGGACGCCGACGAGCAGGCGGCCGCCGCGCTCGTGGCGCGGGCGTCGGCTCGGGCGCGGCTCGTGATCGCGATCGGCGGCGACAACGCGGCGACGGTGCCGGCGGCGCTCGGCGCGTGGGGCGACCGGCTCGCGACCGCGGGGCTCATCACGATCGACGCGCACCACGACCTGCGGGACGGCCGCAGCAACGGCTCCCCCGTGCGACGGCTGCTGGAGGCGGGGCTCGACGGCGCCCGGGTGGTGCAGCTGGGCATCCAGGACTTCGCGAACTCGCGCGCCTACGCCGACCGCGCGCGCGACGCCGGCATCCGCGTCGTCGATCGCGCGGCGCTCGAGGCGCGCGACCTGCGGGACGTGGCGGCGGAGGCCGTGGCGATCGCCGCGGCGGGCGGCGGCCCCGTGCACCTCGACATCGACGTCGACGTCTGCGACCGCGCCGTCGCGCCCGGCTGCCCCGCCTCGACGCCCGGCGGCCTCAGCGCATGGCAGCTCCGGTCGCTCGTGCGGGCCATCGTCGCGCACGAGCAGGTCGCCTCGCTCGACCTGGTCGAGGTCGACGCCGCCGCGGATGCGGTCGACGGCCGCACGGTGCGCCTCACCGCGCTGTGCGTGCTCGAGGCGCTCGCCGCGCTCGCCGCACGCGGTGCTGGCCCGGGTGGTGCGGGCCCGGGTGGTGCGGGCCCGGGTGGCGCGGCCTCGAGCGGAGGGCTCAGAGCCCCCGCATCGTGAACGCGGCCGTCACCGCGGAGCGGCCCGGCTCCACGGCGAGGGCGCGCACGAGGGCGAGCCGCAGGGCGAGCCGGCGCCCGCTGACCGGCGCGCCCATCGCCATGTTCCACCGCGCCCGCCGCATGGCGCGCTCGGCCGCCGGGCGGCGGGCCGGCTCGTAGGCCGCGAGCGCGTCGCCGGCGCCCGAGAGGCAGCGGTCGAGGGCGAGCGCGTCGAGCCACCCGAGGCTCATCCCCTGCCCGCCGATCGGGCTCACCTCGTGCGCGGCATCGCCGACGAGCGCGACGCGGCCGATCGCGAAGCGCGCGGCGACGCGCTGCCGCGCGAGGAACGCGCTCGTGGGCGCGTCGACCGGCAGCCGCGGCGGCTCGACCAGCCGCTCGTCGAGGATGCGCTGGAGCGCCGCCGTCGGCATGCCCGGCTCGGGAGCGGCGAGCCGGGCCACCCAGCGCCGCATGCCGCCCGGCAGCGGGAACGACTCGACGATGCCGTCCTCCTCCAGGTGCAGCAGCGCGGTCGCCGCGGCCCCGGTGGCGTCGGGCGCGTCGGCCATCGCGTAGCCGCCGTGGCCGGGCCGCGCGAGCATCGGGATGCCGAGCAGCTCCCGGGTGGTGCTGCGGATGCCGTCCGCACCCACCGCCCACCGGGCGCGCACGGCGGCGCCCGCCCCGCGCGTCGCGAGCTGCCACCTCGTCGCGGGACTGCACGAGTCCGACGACCTCGACGCCCTGGCGCAGCGCGCCGGGCGCGAGCGTCGCGAGCCGCGCGCGCAGCAGCGCCTCGGTGCGCGGCTGCGGCAGCGCGAGGATCGGCTGGTCGTCGAAGCGCAGCCGCGCGAGCAGCCGGCCGCGGTGGAGGGCGACGCCCGAGCGGATGCGGATCGCCTCCGCCCGCACGGGGTCGCCGACGCCGGCCGCGTCGAGCGCGGCGAGGCCCGGCGCGTGGATGCCGATCGCGCGCGACGCGCGCGACGGCTCGGTGCGCCGCTCGAGCACGACGACATCGGCGCCGCGCTGGGCGAGCAGGCACGCGAGGTGCAGCCCGACGGCGCCGGCACCGACGATCGCGACGTCGTGGAGCCGGCTCACGGCATCCGCCGCACGAGCTCGAGCCGCGACGGCACCCCCGTGCGCACGCGCCAGCCCGGCGGCGCGGCCGCGGCGAGCTCCGCGGCCGTGTGGCTGCGACGGATCGACGTGAGGCCGTCCTCGCGGATGTAGGTGTCGCGCAGCAGCGTCGGCTCGAACGGGAGCGTGCCGGCCGGCGAAGCCGAGGTAGGCGAGCGCGGAGCGGGCGATGTCGGCGTGCACGGCGACGCCGCCCGGCGTGAGGAGCGCCTCGGAGTCGGCGAGGATCGCGCCCAGCTCCCGCGGCGTCAAGTGGTGCAGCACGTGGTTCGAGACGACGACGTCGAACCGCTCCCCCGCGGCGACGAGGTCGCCGGTCGCGGCCGCGCGCAGCTCGAGGCCCGCGACCGGCGGCTGCGCGCGCGCGTAGGCGATCGCTCGAGCGTCGGGGTCGACGGCGACCACCTCGAGCCTGCCGGGCTCCCGCGCTGCCCAGCGCAGCATCCGTCGGGGCAGGTCGGCGCCGCCGGTGCCGACGTCGAGCAGCCGCACGGTCGCCCCCGCGCGCAGCCGCGGGCGCACCCACCGGCGGTAGATCGCGCCGCGCCCCGAGACGATCGCGTTCACGAGGTCGAAGCGCGCGTAGGTGCGCGCGAGGGTGGTCGGGTCGCAGGCGGGATCGTCCATCGTCTCGCGCGCGTCGGCGTCGCGGGCGTGCAGCCATCCCCGTGGCACGTCGCGCCGCTCAGCCTCGGACGGTGCAGGAGCGCCGACTCGACGGTCAGGCCCGGGCCGAACGCCATCGCCGCGACCCGGTCGCCGTCCGCCGCGGCGGGGTCGCGCAGGATGCGGTCGAGCACGAAGAGCACGGTCGCGCTCGACATGTTGCCGTAGTCGCGCAGCGTCTCGCGCGCGGGCACGAGCTGCGGCTCCGACAGCCGCAGCGTCGACTCGACGTGGTCGAGGATGCTCCGCCCGCCCGGGTGGATCGCCCAGTGCTCGATCGCACCGCCGACCGCGCCGTCGCGGAGCGCGCCGACGAGCGGCGCCTCGGCCTCGAGCAGCGGCTCGATCGCGCCGGTGATGTGCTCGCCGATGAGCGAGGGCACCGCGTTCGACAGCACCATCTCGAAGCCGTGGTCGCCGATCCGCCACGCCATCGCGCCCTCGCCCTGCGGGGTCGTGCGGGTCGCGAACGCGTCGAGCTCGAAGGCGCGCTCGCCGGGCTCGAGCTCGCGCGAGGTGACGAGCCCCGCGCCCGCCCCGTCGCCGAAGAGCGAGGTGGCGACGATCGTGTCCGGGTCGTTCGAGGTGCGCAGGTGCAGGGTGCAGAGCTCGACGCTCACGACGAGCACGACGGCCGCAGGATCCGCCTGGCACAGCTGCGAGGCGAGCCGCAGCGCCGGCATCGACGCGTAGCAGCCCATGAAGCCGAGGTGGTAGCGCTGGACGCCCGCGCGCAGCCCCAGGTCGCGGGCGAGCACGAAGTCGGGACCGGGCGCGTAGAAGCCCGTGCACGAGACGGTGATGACGTGCGTCACGTCGCCTGCGTCGATGCTCGGCACCGCGTCGAGGGCCGCCCGCCCGGCCTCGACGTACAGTCGGGACGCGTGCTCGGCGTAGCGGTCCATCCGCACGCGCGTGCCGGGGTCGAGCAGGACGCCGCTCTCCCGGTCGTAGAACGCCGGCTCGTCGGGCGCGGGGCCGTCGAGGGTGAGCTCGTCGAGCACGGTGTAGCGGTGGTCGATGCCCGACAGCCCGAACGACGTCGAGACGATGCGCTGCGCGAGCCTCGACAGGCCAGGCTGCGAGCCGAAGACCTGCTCGACCTCCGTCTGCACGAGCCGGGTCGACGGCACGGCGGTCGACAGTCCTCTGAGGCGCACGGTCATGCTCCGGAGCGTAGAGGGCGCATCCTGGGCATCGCTAGGGAGTCGCGGGGCTGCTCGACGACTCGGCGGCCCGCCCGCCAGACGTCGCGCACGAGCGGCACGCCCGGTCGGTACGCGAGGTGCGTGATCGAGGGCGCGTCGAGCACCTGCAGGTCGGCGCGCCCGCCCGCGCGGATGCGTCCGAGCGGCGGCAGCGCGCGGCCGTCGGCGGCGGTGCGGGGCGCGTCGCGGTCGAGCGCCACGGCGCCGCCGAGCGTCGCGGCGCGCACCGCCTCCTCGATCGTGAGCCCCATCTGCAGCACCGCGGTCGCCACGCAGAACGCCATCGACGTCGTGTACGAGGTGCCCGGGTTGCAGTTCGTCGCGATCGCGACGACCGCGCCCGCGTCGAGCAGCCGACGGGCGGGCGCGAGCGGCATGCGGGTGGAGAGGTCGCACGCGGGCAGCACCGTCGCGACCGTGCCGCGGCCGCCCTGCCAGCTGCCGGCGAGCAGCGCCACCTCGTCGTCGTCGAGGAACGCGACGTGGTCGACGCTCAGGGCGCCGAGCTCGACCGCGAGCCGCACCCCTGGGCCGGGGCCGAGCTGGTTGCCGTGCACCCGCAGCGCGAGCCCGCGGGCGCGCGCGGCCTCGAGCACCCGGCGCGACTGCGGCTCGTCGAAGGCGCCCCGCTCGCAGAACACGTCGACCGCGTCGACGAGCGGCGCGACCGCCGCGAGCATGTCGCCGCGCGACCAGGTCGACGTACGCGTCGGCACGGGCGCCGGCGGGCACGAGGTGGGCGCCGAGGAACGTCACCGAGTCGGCTCGGCCGCCCGCGATCCGCGCGCTGCGCAGCTCGTCGGCGACCGTCAGGCCGTACCCGGTCTTCGTCTCGAGCGCGGTCGTGCCGCCGCGCAGCGCCTCGTCGACGAGCCGATCGAGGTTCGCGGCGAGCTCGGCGTCGGTCGCGGCGCGCGTGGCGGCGACCGTCACGCCGATGCCGCCGGCCGCGTACGCCTCGCCCGCCATGCGCGCCTCGAACTCGGCCGTGCGGTCGCCGGCGAACACGAGGTGGGTGTGGCTGTCGACCCAGCCCGGCAGCACGGCGCGGCCGCCCGCGTCGACGCGCGCGTCGGCGGCGGGCGCATCCGCGGCGCGCCCGACCCAGGCGATCGTCTCGCCCTCGAGCACGACGGCGGCGTCGCGCATCCGCCCGAGCTCGTCGTCGTTCGTGGTGAGCTCGCCGATGCCCGTGACGAGCGTCGAGCGGCCTGGCGCGTCCACGTCAGCGCCGCATCGGGATCGGGATGCCGCGCTCGTCGGCCGACCGCGATCGCCTCGTCGTAGCCGGCGTCGACGTGGCGGATGACGCCCATCGCGGGGTCGTTCGTGAGCACGCGCTCGAGCTTCTCGCCGGCGAGCGCGGTGCCGTCGGCGACGTCACCTGGCCGGCGTGGATGCGAGCGGCCGATGCCGACGCCGCCGCCGTGGTGGATCGAGACCCACGTCGCGCCGGACGCGGTGTTGACGAGCGCGTTCAGCAGCGGCCAGTCGGCGATCGCGTCGGAGCCGTCCTTCATCGCCTCGGTCTCGCGGTACGGGCTCGCGACCGAGCCGCAGTCGAGGTGGTCGCGGCCGATCACGATCGGCGCCGAGAGCTCGCCCGTGGCGACCATCTCGTTGAAGCGCAGCCCGGCGCGGTGCCGCTCGCCGTAGCCGAGCCAGCAGATGCGCGCGGGCAGCCCCTGGAACTGCACGCGCTCCTGCGCCAGCGTGATCCAGCGCGCGAGGCGCTCGTTCTCGGGGAACAGCTCGAGCATCGCCTCGTCGGTCGCGGCGATGTCGCTCGGGTCGCCCGAGAGCGCCGCCCAGCGGAACGGACCCTTGCCCTCGCAGAACAGCGGACGGATGTAGGCGGGCACGAACCCGGGGAACTCGAACGCGCCGTCGTAGCCGGCCGAGCCGCGCCTCGGCGCGGATGGAGTTGCCGTAGTCGAAGACCTCGGCGCCGGCCCGCTGGAAGCCGACCATCGCCTCGACGTGCGTCGCCATCGACGCGCGCGCCGCGCTCGGTGAAGCCCTCGGGGTCGCGCGCGCGCGCTCGGTCCCATCCTCGAAGGCGACGCCGAGCGGCATGTAGGCGAGCGGGTCGTGCGCGCTCGTCTGGTCGGTGACGATGTCGATCGGCGCGCCCATCGCGAGCAGCTGCGGCACGACGTCGGCGGCGTTGCCGAGCAGGCCGATCGACAGCGGCGCCGCGCGTCCCGCGCCTCGTACGGCGCAGCGCGAGCGCGTGCGCGAGCGTCGCGCGCCTCGACGTCGAGGTAGCGGTGCTCGATGCGGCGGGCGATCCGGGACGGGTCGACCTCGACGCAGATCGCGACGCCGTCGTTCATCGTGACGGCGAGCGGCTGCGCGCCGCCCATGCCGCCGAGGCCGGCGGTCAGCGTGATCGTGCCGGCGAGGCGCTCGCCGACCGAACTGCTTGGCGCGCGACCGCGGCGAACGTCTCGAACGTGCCCTGCAGGATCCCCTGCGTGCCGATGTAGATCCACGAGCCCGCCGTCATCTGGCCGTACATCGTGAGCCCGAGCGCCTCGAGGCGGCGGAACTCGTCCCAGGTCGCCCAGTCGCGGACGAGGTTCGAGTTGGCGATGAGCACGCGCGGCGCCCACTCGTGGGTGCGCATGACGCCGACGGGCTTGCCCGACTGCACGAGCAGCGTCTCGTCGTCCTCGAGCGTCGTCGAGCTCGCGCACGATCGCGTCGAACGCCGCCCAGTCGCGCGCGGCCTTGCCGGTGCCGCCGTAGACGACGAGCTCGTCGGGATGCTCGGCGACCTCGGGGTCGAGGTTGTTCTGCAGCATCCGCAGCGCGGCCTCCTGCTGCCAGCCCTTGGTGTGCAGCTCGCTGCCGCGGTGAGCGCGGACCTCGCGTGCGCCGTCCATCATCGGTCTCCTTCGTCGTTCGCGTGGGTGTCGGATGCGCCGACCCGCGCGGACGGCCCGGTCGCCGTCGGCCGCCACGATCGGATCCGATCGAGCAGCCCCGCCGCCTGCAGGACCGCGCCGTTCGCACGTGGAGGCGCGTCACCTCGATGTCGGGCGCGAGGAAGCGATCGGGGCCGACGCCCGGCACGTGCTGGCGCAGCAGCGCGATCACGTCGCCGGTGCGGGCGCCGGCGGGCTGCTCGCGCAGCTCGATGCCGCGCGCGGCCGTCATGACCTCGATCGCGAGCACGCGCTCGAGGCCGTCGATCGCGCGCCGCAGCTTGCGGGCGGCGCCCCAGCCCATCGAGACGTGGTCCTCCTGCATCGCGCTCGAGGGGATGGAGTCGACGGATGCGGGGCTCGCGAGCCGCTTGAGCTCGGAGACGATGCCGGCCTGCGTGTACTGCGCGATCATGAGGCCGGAGTCGACGCCCGGGTCGTGGGCGAGGAACGGCGGCAGCCCGTACGACCGCGACGGGTCGAGGAAGCGGTCGCGTGCGGCGCTCGCTCATCGACGCGACGTCGGCGATCGAGATGGCGAGGAAGTCGAGCACGGCCGCGACGGGCGCGCCGTGGAAGTTGCCGTTCGAGACCCACGCGGCCGTCGGGCAGCACCACCGGGTTGTCGATCGCGCTCGCGAGCTCGATCTCGGCGACGCGCTCGGCGTGGGCGGCGGTGTCGCGCGCGGCGCCGTGCACCTGCGGCGCGCACCGCAGCGAGTAGGCGTCCTGCACGCGGGTGTCCTCCGGGCCCTTGTGGCTCGCGACGATCGCGCTGCCGGCGAGCATCGCCGCGATCTGCGCCGCGCTCGTCGCCTGGCCCGGGTGCGGTCGCAGCGCCAGAGCTCGGCCGCGAACGGCGCGTCGGTGCCGAGCAGCCCCTCGACGCTCATCGCGGCGGCGAGGTCGGCGGTGTCGAGCAGCCGGTCGAGGTCCGCGAGCGCGAGCCACAGCATCGCGAGCATGCCGTCGGTGCCGTTGACGAGCGCGAGCCCCTCCTTCTCGGCGAGCACGACGGGCGTGAGGCCCGCCTCGCGGCGCGGCGGGGCATCCATCGTCACGCGTCGACGGTGCCGGGCTCCGCGCCGGGACGCTCCACGCACCGTGCCCTCCCCCATCGCCGCGAGCGCGACGTGCGAGAGCGGCGCGAGGTCGCCGGAGCAGCCGAGCGAGCCGTACTCGCCGATCACGGGCGCGATGCCGGCGTTGAGCATCGCCGCGTACAGCTCGGCCGTCGCGCGCCGGACGCCGGTGCGGCCGGTCGCGAGCGTCTGCAGCCGCAGCAGCATCAGGCCCCGCACGACCTCGCGCTCCACCGCCTGGCCCGCTCGGCGGCGTGCGAGCGGATGAGCGACTGCTGCAGCCGGGTGCGGTCCCCCGGGGCGATCGCCGTGTTCGCGAGCGCGCCGAAGCCGGTGGAGATGCCGTAGTGGGGGCGGCTGTCGGCCGCGAGGCCGTCGATGATCTCGCGCGCTGCGTCGATGCGCTCGAGCGCCGCGGCGCTCAGCTCGACGCGCGCGTCGAAGCGGGCGACCTGCACGACGTCGTGCCGCGTGAGCGGGGCGTCTCCGATGACCACTGGCATGGCCCCATTCCACCGCCACGCGCCGCGGCGCGCACCACCCACGGCACCATTCGCGTCTGACATCTCAGACTCCGCTAGGCTCGCGCGCATCCGGGTGGTCACGACACGCCGGGGCAGCCTTGGCCGGGCGGCGTGTCGTGACCACTCCGCGATGGCGGGCCGAGCAGGGAGGGTTGGCATGGGGATGCCGCGGATGCCGGCGGCGCGGAGCGCGCTGCGCGTGCTGTCGCTGCTGGCCGAGCAGGCGGGCCCGGTGCGGGCCTCGACGATCGCGAGGGAGCTCGGCCTGCCGCGGTCGAGCGCGTACCAGCTGCTGCAGGTCATGCGCGATGAGGGCTTCCTCGTGCACTACCCCGAGCTCGGCGCATGGGGGCCGTCGGCCCGCGTGCAGCAGATCGGCTCGCGCGTGGCTGCGGCGACGCGGCTCGAGCGGCTCGCGCAGCCGATCCTCGACCGGCTCGTCGCGTCCGCGACCGTCCCCGCCACGAGCCACCTCGCGGTGCTGGCCGGCAGCGACGTCGCCTACGCGGGGCGCGGCGAGGGCAGGCGCTCCCCCGTGACGGTGTCGCGCGTCGGCGTGCGGCTGCCGGCGGTGCGGACGGCGACCGGCCGCGCCATGCTCGCCGCCCTCGGCGACGACCAGGTGCGGGCGCTGCTGCCGCGCGACCGCGACCTCGAGGGCGAGCGCCCCGCGACGCGCGCGGCCCTCACCTCGCTGCTCGCGGCGGTGCGCCGGCGCGGCTGGGCGACCGAGGAGGGCGAGGTCGACGCGGCGTACGGCTCGGTCGCCGCGGCCGCGCGCGACGCTGCGGGCTACCCGGCGGCCGCGGTGGGCCTCACGTTCCGGCTCGTCGACGTCGGCGACGACGCGTGGGCGGCGCTCGGCGGCGCGTGCGCGGCGGCCGCCGCCGAGCTGCACGCGGAGGCTCGGCGGCGGCTGAGCCGGGTCAGCGGGGCACGCCGCCGTCGTACGGGTCGTCGAGGCCGCTCACGTCGTCGCCGCCGGACGGCGGCCGCAGCACACCGGGGCCCTGCGGCGCCTCGGGCGCACCCGGGGCTCCCGGCGTCGGCGGTGCGCCGGGCACGTCCGGCTGCACCGGCACGTCGGGCACCTGCGGCGCCGTCGGCAGGTCGGGGACGCCGGGCACCTCGGGGGCGCCGGGACCGGGCTCGAGCGGCTCGTCCGGCACGTCGGGCGCGTCGGCCTCCTCCGCCTCGAGCTCGGCGATGCGCGCCTTGTGCTCGTCGATCCGGTCGAGGCCGTCCTGCACGGCGCCGGTGTAGCGCTCGCCGGTCGCGTCGGCGATGAACTCGGCCTGCCCGCTGTACTCGACGCTCGGGTCCGGCGCGGGCGGCTCGCCACCGGCCGGCACCGGCCGCTGCGCGTCTGCGCCGGCGCCGTCGCCGTCGAGCGGACCGGCCGCGTCGCCGCCGGGCAGGGGCGCGTCGCCGGTCTCGCCGTGCGCGCGGCTCGTCGTGGCCGAGTGCGCGGCGGCCCCGGTGCCGGCGACGTGCCGGCGGGGGCCGCGGCGTCGGCCGCGGTGCGCAGGGGCTTCTCGTCGCCGAGCGGCTGATCGCCGCCGTCGCGGATCGGGCTGTCTGCCATGGTCGCACCTCTCGTCGCTGCGTCGGCGCCCGGTGCGCCGGCTGCCGCCCAGCCAACCCGATCGGTGCTGGACGCGCCATGGACGCGCTGCGCGCTCAGCGCGAGAGGAACCACCAGATGCCCACGACCGCCTGCGCGATCGCGATGACGACCGCGATGGCGACGAGGGTCACGTGCACCGTCAGGAAGCGCGTCGGTGCGCCTGCCGCGTCGCGCGCCCGCGGGTCGGCCGCGACGCGGCGCAGGAACGCGGGCCAGACGACCACGCCGAACGCGGCGCCGATGAGCAGCAGGACGGCGGCGACCACGCCGACCGGATCAGCCACGCGCGAGCACCTGGGCGAGCGTGGGCGCGGCGACGTCCTTCGCGCTCACGCGCGCGCGATCGTCGGTGTCGACCGGCAGCGGCCAGTCGATGCCGAGCGCCGGGTCGAGCGGCGTGATGGCGACGCCGGTCATGCCGGGCACCCACTCCTGCGTGAAGCAGTAGACGTACTGCGTCGGCGTCTCGCCGGTCGACTGGAAGCCGTTGCACACGCCCTCCGGCACGATGATCTGCACGCCGGGCTCGAGCGCGGTCTGGAAGACGGCGCCGCGCGTGGGCGAGTCGGGCCGCGCATCCACCCACGCGCCCCAAGCGGTGCCGTGCGCGATCGCGATGAGCTTCGTCATCGACTCGCCGTGCATGCCCCGGATCGCGCCCGGGTTCGTCTCGGTGACGTTCACCTGCTGGAAGGCGGGCAGCGGGATCCCCGCCGCCTCGAACGCGGAGGCGCGGAAGAACTCCCGCACGGTGCCGCGATCCTCGACCACCTGCTTCATGCGGATCAGGGCGAGGCCCTCGATGGTCGTCGGCTGCGTCTCGAACTCGATGATCTCCACCACGGGTCCAGGCTACGTCAGCGGCGGCCCGGTCCCGTCGCGCCCGATGCCGATCGCGCCCGACCCCACCGAGCTCAGCCGCGCGCCGGGTCGTCCTCGCGGCTCCACGCGATCCGGATGAGCCGGCGCAGCACGTGCTCGTCCACCTGCTCGAGCCGCTTGACGTAGACGCAGCCGGCGCCCTCCGTGTAGCCGCCCAGCTCCGGCAGCAGCGCCGCGCCCTCCGGTCGGTCCTTGAGCCCGTAGAGCGTCAGCGCGGCCTTCCGGGGCGAGAACGCCACCTTCGGCCAGTCGCCCTGGGCGGTCGACGTCCGCGACGGCGAGACGTAGCGGTACGAGCCGTAGCCGACCATCGACGGACCCCACATGACGGGCTCGGCACCGGTCTCCTCGTGGATGATCGCCGCGAGCCGGTGCCCCTCCTCGACGCGACGCGCCGGCTGCGCCGCGTCCAGGAAGTCGGGCACGCTCGCGTCCGTCGGCTTCGTCTTCGGCTCTGCCATGCGCTCAGGCTAGCTCCGCGGCATGCCGATCTCCAGGTGCGCACAGCCGCTGCCGCACGGCCGTCGCGATCGCCCGCGGCCACCACGGCCGATCCCCCGCGAGCCGCTGCGCGAGCCGGGCGAGCTCGAGGGCCGCGACCGCATCGCTGCGGGCCAGGATCCCCTCGAGCGCCGCGGCCAGCGCGGGGTCGGTCCGCTCGACCCGGCGCCAGGGGTCCTGCGGGTCGCGGAGCGGCCCCTCGGGCGATGCGAGCGCGGCGTCGAGCGCGAGCAGCGCGCCGGCGGCGTCGACGAGGTGGCGGCGCGCGGCCAGTCGCTCGCCGCGCGCCGCACGCCCGGCGCCGACGAGCAGCGCACGGTGCAGCCCTGTCGCGATGGTGGCCGGGTCGCGCGGCGGCGGCCCGAGGGTGGGGCGCATGAGGGCTGCGAGATCGCCGCGCCGATCGACGGCGATGCGGTGCGCGCCGCTGCGGCTCGACGCGAGCTCCTCCGGCGTGAACACGGCGTACTCGAGCAGGTGGCCGTCGGCGTACACCACCCACGCGCCGTGCGCCGTGTCGCGCTCGTGCAGCACGACGGGCGCGCCGCGCCCGGGGAGCCAGGCGGTGCTGTCGCGCAGGGCCTCGGCGATCCGCGGCTCGGCGATCACGTAGACGTCGTGGTCGCTCCAGTCGTCCGGCGGATGCGTCGTCGCAGCCGTGCTGCCCAGCAGCACGAGCCCGAGCACGCCGTCGGCCTCGGCCGCCCAGGCGGCGAGCCCGGCGGTGAACCTGTCGAACTCGTCGCGTCGCACGCTCGCACGATAGCGCGCACGACGAAGGGGGCCCGGCCGAAGCCGGACCCCCTGCGCGCTGCAGTCAGATGACTACTTGAGGATCTTCGTGACCGTGCCGGCGCCGACCGTGCGGCCACCCTCGCGGATGGCGAAGCCGAGGCCCTCCTCCATGGCGATCGGCTGGATCAGCTCGACCGTCATGTCGGTGGTGTCGCCGGGCATGACCATCTCGGTGCCCTCGGGCAGCGAGATGACGCCGGTGACGTCGGTGGTGCGGAAGTAGAACTGCGGGCGGTAGTTCGTGAAGAACGGGTTGTGACGGCCGCCCTCGTCCTTGGCGAGGATGTACGCCGTGCCCTCGAAGTTCGTGTGCGGCGTGACCGAGCCCGGCTTCACGACGACCTGGCCGCGCTCGACGTCCTCGCGCTTGGTGCCGCGGAGGAGCAGACCGCAGTTCTCGCCGGCCCATGCCTCGTCGAGCTGCTTGTGGAACATCTCGATGCCGGTGACCGTGGTCTTCTGCGTCGGGCGGATGCCGACGATCTCGACCTCGGAGTTGATCGCGAGCGTGCCGCGCTCGGCGCGACCCGTCACGACCGTGCCACGGCCGGTGATGGTGAAGACGTCCTCGATCGGCATGAGGAAGGGCTTGTCGCGGTCGCGGACCGGGTCCGGGATGCTGTCGTCAGCGGCCTGCATGAGCTCGACGATCGCCTCGACCCACTTCTCGTCGCCCTCGAGCGCCTTGAGCGCCGAGACGCGCACGACGGGAGCGTTGTCGCCGTCGAAGCCCTGGCTCGCGAGCAGCTCGCGGACCTCGAGCTCGACGAGCTCCAGGATCTCCTCGTCGTCCACCATGTCGGACTTGTTGAGCGCGACCATCAGGTACGGCACGCCGACCTGCTTGGCGAGCAGCACGTGCTCGCGCGTCTGCGCCATGGGGCCGTCGGTGGCGGCGACCACGAGGATCGCGCCGTCCATCTGCGCAGCACCCGTGATCATGTTCTTGATGTAGTCAGCGTGACCCGGTGCGTCGACGTGCGCGTAGTGGCGCTTCGGCGTCTCGTACTCGATGTGCGAGATGTTGATCGTGATGCCGCGCTGACGCTCCTCGGGAGCGGAGTCGATCGATGCGAAGTCGCGCTGCACGTTGGTGGCCGACGGGTACTTGTCAGCCAGGACCTTCGAGATCGCAGCCGACAGCGTCGTCTTGCCGTGGTCGACGTGACCGATCGTTCCGATGTTGACGTGCGGCTTGGTCCGCTCGAACTTGGCCTTAGCCACTGTGTCCTCCTAGGACTGTTCTCATGATTGCACCGCCGCGTCGCGGCAGAGCGTTCGGGTGGTGGTGAAGTTATGGTACTTCGGCCCGGGGTTCAGGCGAAACCGAGGCCACGGGCGGTGCCCCGGGGCGGCCTCGCGGCCGCCCCGAGGGTCACTCGCCCTTGCTCTTCTGGACGATCTCGTCCGAGACTGCGCGCGGCACCTCGGCGTAGGTCGAGAACTCCATGGAGTAGACGGCACGGCCGGACGTCTTCGACCGCAGGTCGCCGACGTAGCCGAACATCTCGGACAGCGGCACGGTGGCCTTGATGACCTTCACGCCCTGCGCGTCGTCCATCGACTGGATCTGCCCACGACGCGAGTTCAGGTCGCCGATGACGTCGCCCATGTACTCCTCGGGCGTGCGCACCTCGACGGCCATGATCGGCTCGAGCAGCACGGGCTGCGCCTTGCGGGCCGCCTCCTTGTACGCCATGGAGCCGGCGATCTTGAACGCCATCTCCGAGGAGTCGACGTCGTGCGCGGCGCCGTCGAGCAGCGTCGCCTTGACGCCGACCGTCGGGAAGCCTGCCAGCACGCCGACCTGCATGGCGTCCTGCATGCCCGCGTCGACCGAGGGGATGTACTCACGAGGGATGCGACCACCGGAGACGGCGTTCACGAACTCGTAGCTCTCCTCGGCGGAGAGGTCCATCGGCTCGAGCTTGATCTGGATCTTGGCGAACTGGCCGGAGCCGCCCGTCTGCTTCTTGTGCGTGTAGTCGAACTTCGCGACGGTGCCCTTGATGGTCTCGCGGTACGCGACCTGGGGCTTGCCGACGTTCGCCTCGACCTTGAACTCGCGCTTCATGCGGTCGACGAGGATGTCGAGGTGGAGCTCGCCCATGCCCTTGATGACCGTCTGACCGGTCTCCGGGTTGTTCTCGGTCCGGAAGGTCGGGTCCTCCTCCGCCAGCTTCTGGATGGCGAGGGAGAGCTTCTCCTGGTCGGCCTTCGTCTTCGGCTCGATCGCGACCTCGATCACGGGTGCCGGGAACGTCATCGACTCGAGGACGACCTGGTTGGCCGGGTCGCTCAGGGTGTCGCCGGTCGTCGTGTCCTTGAGGCCGATCACCGCGTAGATGTGACCAGCGGTCATCGACTCGACCGGGATCTCCTTGTTGGCGTGCATCTGGAAGATCTTGCCGATGCGCTCCTTCTTGCCCTTGGTCGAGTTCGCGACCGCGGCGCCGGAGGGCACGTGGCCCGAGTAGACGCGCACGTAGGTCAGGCGACCGAAGAACGGGTGCACGGCGACCTTGAAGGCGAGCGCCGCGAAGGGCTCGTCGCGGTCGGCGTGGCGCTCGATGATGACCTCTTCGTCGCGCACGTCGTGGCCCGGGATGGCGGGCACGTCGAGCGGCGTCGGGAGGTAGTCCACGACCGCGTCGAGCATCGGCTGCACGCCGCGGTTCTTGAACGCGGAGCCGCACAGCACGGGGTAGATCTCCGAGGCGACGGTCATCTTGCGGATGGCTGCCTTGATCTCGGCGACCGAGAGCTCCTCGCCCTCGAAGTACTTCTCCATGAGCGCGTCGTCCGTCTCGGCGACGGTCTCGAGGAGCGCCTTGCGGTACTCGTCGGCCTTCTCCTTGAGGTCGGCCGGGATCTCCTCGGTCGCGTACTCGGCGCCCATCTTGACGTCACCCTTGGAGTCGCCTCGCCAGGTCTTCGCGTTCATCTCGACCAGGTCGACGACGCCCTCGAAGTTGCTCTCGGAGCCGATCGGCAGCTGGATGACCAGCGGCCGCGCGCCGAGGCGGTTGATGATGGTGTCGACCGTGAAGTAGAAGTCGGCACCCATCTTGTCCATCTTGTTGACGAAGCAGATGCGGGGCACGTCGTACTTGTCGGCCTGGCGCCAGACGGTCTCGGACTGGGGCTCGACGCCCTCCTTGCCGTCGAAGACGGCGACCGCGCCGTCGAGCACGCGGAGCGAGCGCTCGACCTCGACCGTGAAGTCGACGTGACCGGGCGTGTCGATGATGTTGATCTGGTTGTTGTCCCAGAAGCAGGTCACGGCGGCAGACGTGATCGTGATGCCGCGCTCCTGCTCCTGCTCCATCCAGTCGGTCGTCGAGGCGCCGTCGTGGGTCTCGCCGATCTTGTGGTTGACGCCCGTGTAGAACAGGATGCGCTCGGTCGTCGTGGTCTTGCCGGCATCGATGTGGGCCATGATGCCGATGTTGCGGACCTTGTTCAGGTCGGTGAGCACGTCCTGTGCCACAGGGTTCCTCCGATGAGTGGATGGAGCGGGGGTAGGTCAAGTGGTCGCGCGAGCGGGGGTCCCAGCCGGAGCCGGGACCCCCGACACGGCGTCACCAGCGGTAGTGCGCGAAGGCCTTGTTCGACTCGGCCATCTTGTGCGTGTCCTCACGGCGCTTCACCGCGGCGCCGAGGCCGTTGGATGCGTCGAGGATCTCGTTCATGAGGCGCTCGGTCATGGTCTTCTCGCGACGCGCCTTGGCGTAGGAGACGAGCCAGCGCAGCGCGAGCGTGTTCGCGCGGTGCGGCTTGACCTCGACGGGGACCTGGTAGGTCGAGCCGCCGACGCGGCGCGACTTGACCTCGAGGGTCGGACGGATGTTGTCGAGACCCTTCTTGAGCACGGCGACCGCGTCCTGACCGGACTTGGTGCCGACGCCGGCGAGCGCGCCGTAGACGATGCGCTCGGCGAGACCCTTCTTGCCGTCGAGGAGGATCTTGTTGACGAGCTGCGAGACGATCGGTGCGCCGTAGACGGGGTCAGCAACGACCGGGCGCTTGGGAGCGGGACCCTTGCGAGGCATTACTTCTTCTCCATCTTCGCGCCGTAGCGGCTGCGAGCCTGCTTGCGGTTCTTCACGGCCTGGGTGTCGAGCGCGCCGCGCACGATCTTGTAGCGCACACCGGGGAGGTCCTTCACACGACCGCCGCGGACGAGCACCATCGAGTGCTCCTGGAGGTTGTGGCCCTCACCGGGGATGTAGGCGGTGACCTCGGTGCCGTTCGAGAGCTTCACGCGGGCGACCTTGCGGAGCGCCGAGTTCGGCTTCTTCGGGGTGGTGGTGTAGACGCGGGTGCAGACGCCGCGCTGCTGGGGGTTCGCCTTCAGAGCGGGCGCCTTGGTCTTCGAGACCTTCGGCGACCGACCCTTGCGGACCAGCTGCTGGATAGTGGGCACGTTGCTTCTTCCTGCTGCACGGTGACAGCGTTTCGATGTGGTTCGCCGGCTGGGCCGGCACCATCGGTGCATCCACCGCGCGCTCTCGCGCACTCCTCGCGGGTGGTGGATATGCCGTGGGGGATCGCGGACTCGAGTCCGCGGCCCAAGTGCTGCTCGCACGAGCCCCGCGCATGACGCAGAGCGCGCATGTGCGCACACCCGATCAAGGATAGGGGCACCGCGCGTGCACGGTCAAGCGTCGCCCCACGGCTCGCCCGCCCGGGCGCCGGAGCGCCGACCTCGGACGAGCGCCCTAGGCGCTGGGAGCGTGCCAGGCGAGCGTCGAGGCGCAGGCGTCGAAGAGCGTGCGCATGAGTCGCAGCTCCTCCCCCTCGTCGTCGGCCTCCGCGGGCCAGAAGAGGGTGAGCGTGAGCTGCAGCGCCCGCCGCCGCGCGCTGCCGGGGATCGGGGTGAGGTAGACGACGCTGCCCGCCACGACCCGGCTCGTGCCCTCGGTGAGCGTCTGTCGCTGCTCGAATCGCACGAAGCGCTTGTCGCCGTGCAGCGGGGTGCCGCCGCGCTCGCGGATGGCCGACACCACGACCTCGTCCATCGTCAGCCCGACCGGGGGCGCGAGGACGGATGCGGTGAGCGAGGCGGGCAGGAACGACGTCTCGGGCGCGTCCTCGGCGGGCGCGAAGTAGGCGATCGCACCGGACCTCGACAGGTTGGCGAACGCCTCCAGGAGCGAGGCGCGGATCTGCCCGAACAGCTCGGGGCGGTGCGCCTCCATCGCCGCGTCCGGTGCCCGCGAGCATCGCGTCCTGCTCGTCGTCGGGCCGGTGCCGCGCCCAGCCCGGCGGCAGCTCCAGCTAGAACTCGGGTCTCGGGCGCGCGCCGAGCGCCTGCCCGCAGGTCGGTGTCGGTCATCGCTGGAGCTCCTGGTCGAGGCGGTGCAGGGTGCCGAGCTCGCCCTGCCGGGCGCGGTCGGCGATGTGGCGAGGCAGTCTGCCGCGCTCGGCGAGGCAGCTCGATCGCGGCATCGCGGTCCGCGCGGATCTGCTGGCGCTCGGCGTCCGGGATGCGCGCGAGCGCCGCGCGCAGGGCGTCGCCGTCGTGCGCGGCGCAGCCGCTGCGTCGCGCTCGGCGTCACCGCTCGGCGCACGACCGAGCGCGAGCAGGGGTGCCGAGCACGCACGGCGAGGGCACCCGCGACGAGCACGGGGACGCGCCACGTCGCCGCGCCGCCGAACCCCTGGAGCGACGACGCCGTGCCCATCACCCACCAGGTGATCGCCGCGAGGACGGCCGTGCCGAAGGCGAGCAGCAGCAGCGTGCCCTGTCGCTCGCGGCGACGCGGAGCCGCCCAGACGATGGCCACGGCCTGGACGACCGCTGCGATCGCGAAGCACACGCCCGCGATCGGCACCGACGTCGAGGCATCCATGCGGTGGAAGCCGAGCGGATCGCCGACGATCGCGGCGAGGCCGATGAGCGGAGCGATCAGCGCGAGAACGCCGGCGAGCATGTAGCCAGAGGCCACCATGTCGCTGCCCTTGGCCGCGAGCGACGCACGCGAGGCCCGCGCCGTCCTCGCCCATGTGCTCGAGCGCCGCGGGGTGGCGCTGCAGGGCGTACGCCTCGAGATCTGCCGAGCCGCGGCTCCGCTGAGCGGAGAGGTCGTCGGCCCACGCGGCGGCGGTCTCGTGGCGCAGGCTCATGCCGAGCCCTCCTCGATCGGCCAGCCGCCGTCCGCGACGAAGACCGCCGGGGCCGTCGAGCGGGACGCGCTGCCGTCGGGGCGCTCGACCTCGATGCGGTCGATCAGCCCACGAGGCCCGTCATCGAGAGCGCGAGCACCTCGGCGAGGGTCGGCTCGAGCCGAGACGACGACCGTCGACTCGCCGTCGTCGAACGCGTGGATCACGAAGGCGGCCGTCGTGCCCGGGCGGACATCGTCGAGCGAGGCGGTCCCGCTCACCTGCACGCCGGTGCCGAGGGTCGCGCTCTCGAAGGGCGCGACCGACGCCCCGGACCCGCGCCCGTCGGGGATCGCCGCGCTCGCGACGATGCGCGCGTGCACGGTGGCGAAGACGGGCATCGCGCCGGGCCACACCTGCCACGACAGCAGGTCGTCCGCGCTCGCGGCGGTCGAGCCCGGCGGTCAGCAGCGCGGGGACGAGCTGCTCGAGCGCTGGCGTCCAGCGGCCGCCGAACGCGGTGCGGAGCCCGTCGGTGCGTGCCGCGACCCAGTCCTGCGCGTCGTCATCGCCGGGTCGGCGCGGGCATCCCGAGCCACCCGGGCGCGCATCGTGCTCGCCGACATCCGCCATTGCTCACTCGTCCGCCCTCCGTCGTACCCGGCCGATCACCAGAGGATGTCGAACGCGGGGTACTGCTTCTTGATCGTCTCATGGCCGGTGAAGAGCGACACCCAGCCGTAGTTCTTGAGCGGCACGCCCATCAGGCCGTGCATGAGGTCGGCGGCGGTCGCGAGCGCAGGCAGCACGCCGGTCGCGCCGTCGCTCAGCTTCTCGTACGCGGCGACGTCGCGGCCCGTGATGAGTCGCGTCATGACGTCGCCGAAGCCGTTCGGGTTGTTGCCGGTCGCGAACTGCTTCAGGCCGCCGAGCACGCCGCACGCGCCGCGGCCGGCGAAGAGGTAGGCGAAGCCGAGCTCTCTCGCCTGCGATCCGGCGGCGCTCCACGCCGTCTTGCCGAAGACGCCGCCGAACATGTCGTCGGCGAAGCTGAACTTGCCGCCGAAGATCTTGCCGAGCTTGCCGAACGGCAGCACCCCGACGATCGCGAGGCCGAGCTGCAGCCAGCCGGCGTCGCCGCGCACCTACTGGTAGATCGTGAAGGCGAGCGCGAAGACGCCGATCACGGCGCCGATGAGCGCGAGGATCGGCCCGCCGACGATGATCGCGAGCACGCCGACGACCAGCCCCGCCCAGCTGAGCACCTTCTGCAGGCCGGCGACGAAGCCGTCGAGGTTGTCCCAGAAGCCATCCTTGACCTTGCCCTCGAGCACGTCGCCGATGCCCTTCGCGGCGGTGTCGAACGCGTCCTCCCACGTGTCGTAGTCGGCGTCCCACAGCCCGGCCTCGGTCTCCCAGGCCTCGTATGCCGCGAGCTTCGCCGCGTCCTCCTCGGCCTGCTCCTTCGCCTCGGGGCTGTCGTCCTCGGGCTGGAACCAGCCGCCGGTGCCGCGCGGCTCGACCGAGCCGGGCAGCGACGAGAACGTCGCCCACAGGTCGGCGCAGGTGTCGACGTGCGCTCGCGAGCTTCGGCTGCACCTCGCCGAGCGCCTCGCCGTAGGCGACGAGCACTGGCCCGGTCGGCTCGTAGAGCTCGCCCGCCTGCCGCAGCAGCCCGTGGGTGTCGCCCACGACCTCGCGCAGCTTCTCGACCGCGAGGCCCTTCTGGCCGTCGGCCCCGCTCTTGACCTGCTCGAGCATCGTGGCGCTCGAGACCATCGACTGCCCGAGCGCGGTGATGCTGTTGCCCCGCTCCACGATGTGGCCGGCGTCGCCCTCGACGTACTCGATCCAGCGGCCCTTGGGCGACTGCGGTCCTGCGTACACCATGGTGGTCTCCTCGATCTCAGGTCAGGCCGCGGCGTCCGCGGCTGCGAGCTCCAGCGCGGCTTCCTCGTCGAACTTCGCGAAGCCCTCGAGCACGCCCTCCACGTGCTCCCGCACCTTCGTCATGTCGCGCGCGAGGTCGTCGCGCTTGTCGTTCCAGCGGCCCTCGAAGTCCCCGGCCGGCCTCGCGCAGGTCGCCGCGGCCGAAGGGTCGCCCGATGGCGTCCTCGAGCTCGCTCGCCCGGTCGCCGGCGCCCTCGAGCTCCGCGATGATCTTGTCGAGCTGCTCGCGGAGCGCGGGCAGGTCAGCGAACGTGATCAGCACGTCGGTCATGGTCTCCCCTTGATCGGCACGGCGGTGCGCGCTCGTCCATCTCAACCTAAGCGGGCTGAGGATGGTGCCGCGATGGGGAGGACTCCCCACGGTCGCCCCGGTCGAGCCACCTCACCAGTCGAGAGCGGGGGCCGACCGCCGCGGCCGGCCCCCCCTCGTCGCGCGCGTCAGCTCAGCTGCCGGCCATCTGCTCGTCGAGCGACTGGATCGCCTGCATCATGCCGCGCAGTGCCTCACCCATGTCCGAGATGCCCTCGATGGCCTGCTCCAGGCCCGTCGTCAGCTCCTCGTAGCCCTCGCCGAACTTGCCGGACGCGTGCTGCGTCTTGAAGTCCTCACCCAGCAGGGTGTCCACCTGGCTCTTCAGGTCCTTCAGGACCCCCGAGATGTCCTCGCGGCCGGTGTCGAGCTTGCCCGCCACCGACTCCATCTCGGAATATGATGCGCCGAAATCGCTCATTAGCGTCTCCTCATCGAATCGATCCATCTGCAGCCCGACCGGACCGCGTGCTCCACAACCTACGGACCGCACGCTGGGAGCGCGATGGGCAGAGGTGCCCATCATGCAACGAGCGCGGGCAGACGGCAGAGGGGCCCGGCATCGCTGCCGGGCCCCTCCTGTCGATGCTGCGTCAGTCAGCTGCCGGCCATCTGCTCGTCGAGCGACTGGATCGCCTGCATCATGCCGCGCAGTGCCTCACCCATGTCCGAGATGCCCTCGATGGCCTGCTCCAGGCCCGTCGTCAGCTCCTCGTAGCCCTCGCCGAACTTGCCCGACGCGTGCTGCGTCTTGAAGTCCTCACCCAGCAGGGTGTCCACCTGGCTCTTGAGGTCCTTCAGGACCCCCGAGATGTCCTCGCGGCCAGTGTCGAGCTTGCCCGCCACCGACTCCATCTCAGAATATGATGCGCCGAAATCGCTCATTGGCGTCTCCTCATCGAATCGAGTTCCGGGGCCCGACCGGACCACCTGCCATCCAACCTAGGGAAGCGCTCTCGCCGGCGCGATGGGGAGAGGTCCCCATCGCGCCAGCGCCGGGCTTCAGTCGGTCCCGGCGCGTCCGGCGGCGACCGACGCGGACTCGGCCGCCTCGGCTCCGGCCGCAGCAGGCTCGGCTGCCACCGCCGGCGCGGGCGGACGGGCTGCGCTCTCCGGCACGAGCGGCAGCTGCACCGTGACCGCGCGTCCCTGCTGGACGAAGATGCCGCGGCCCTCGGGGAAGTCGGTGCGCTTGACGCTTGGCCGAACGGCACCTTGAACAACGTGTCGCCGTCGTAGGTGTCCGGCTTCAGGATGATGCCCTTGCGATCGGCCTTCCAAGTCGCCGATGCACGCCGGAGCCGCCGCCGGCCCGCGTGACGTCGGCGTCGCCGATGAGCAGGTGGTCGCTGTTCGGTTGATCGCCTGCATCAGCTCCTCGATCGCGCGGTCCGCGCGGACCGTCGGCCAGGTGCGGCGACGTCCTCGACCACCACCATGATGCGGCCGGGGATCGACTCGTCGGCGACGATCTCGGCGAGCTCGGTCGCCAGGTCCTTCTCGTCCTCCGGTCGGGTGGCGCTGCGGACCCAGGCGCGCTAGTCGCCGCAGCACCGAGCGCCGGCCTGCCGAAGTGGAACAGCTTCACCGTCCGGGTCGAAGCGCTCCACCGCCGTGACCAGCGCCTTGAGCGCGTTGGTCTTGCCCGACTGCGGGCGGGCCGGTGACGATGAACGAGCCGACCGGGTCGAAGCCGCGCGGCGCGAGCGTGTCCTCGGCGATGCCGATGACCGGCAGCCCGTCGACGCTGACCGGGCAGCTGCTCGAGCGTCGACCCGCGTCGGCAGGGCGCCGATCTCCGCGACGTCCTGCACGCCCTGGTCGCGCAGCGACTGCGCCGAGCAGCGTCCAGCGCCTTGGTCTGCTCGGCGACGTTGGCGCGTGCCGCCGAGCACCGCCATCTGCACCTCGTGGCTCGTCGACGATGGCGCGCCCGGGCACCGACGTGGTCGTCGAGCACGTCCTTCGGGCGCGCCGAGCGAGCGTGTACCCGGCTCGGGTCGGCCAGCCGCAGCACGACGCGGCGCGAGATGTTCGGCCGCACCGCGGTCGGCACGGCGCCGCCGCGGTCGGCGGTGATGACCGCGTGGATGCCGAGCGGTCGGCCCTCGCCGAGGATGCGCATGAAGACCTGGTAGAACGGCGCGCGCGCCGAGCGTCGATCTCCCAGTCGCTCTTGAACTCCGGGTAGTTGTCGATCAGCAGCAGGATGCGGCGGCTCGTCGGGTCGACGAGCTCGCGGTACTCGGTGAGGTTCGCCGCGCTCGCCGTCGGCGAACAGCTCGCGCGCGGCGGTCGAGCTCGCGGCCCGAGCGATGCGCAGCAGCCGCTGCACGCGCTCGGCGTCGTCGCCGTCGATGACCGAGCCGACGTGCGGCAGCGCCTCGAGCGCGCCGAGCGCGCCGGAGGCGAAGTCGAGGCCGTAGACCTCGCACCGGGCCGAGCGTCGGGGCGCATGCCGGCGGCGGTGGCGATCGTCTTGCAGCAGCGTCGATCTTGCCCGAGCCGCGACGGTGCCGAAGACGAGCATCGAGCCGTCGCGGTCGGGCAGGAAGTAGGACGGCGTCCTGCTGCTGCCGCTCCGGGATGTCGGCGACGCCGAGCAGGATCTGCGCGTCGGCCTGCGCTGCGGCAGGTCGCGCAGGTCGACGATCGGTGGCGAGGTCGTCGAGCCACGGCCGCCGCGGGGCGGGGATGCGCGCCGCGTCGCGCCGCCGCGATCAGCGTGCGCGACGATCGCGCTTCTGGTCGTTCGGGCCGAGGTCCTCGTCGTGCGAGTCCGACTCCGGCGCGCGTCTCCGGCTCCCACTGCGCTGCTCGGAGCCGAAGCGCAGCTCGGCCACCTTCACGTCGGCCGCGTGCGACCTCGTCGGCGCTGCGTCCAGCCGCCCGCGTAGGCGGACTGGAAGGGCGTGAGCCGGCCGGGACCGGTCTTGGCGATGCCGCGGCCCGGGATGGCGGGTCGAACGATCGCGGCGATCCGGGTCGTCGACGACGTCCTTGGAGTCGGACTCGTCGGCCATGCGCAGCGCGACGCGCAGGTTGGTGTTGGCGCGCAGGTTGTCCTTGATGACGCCGGCCGGGCGCTGGGTCGCCATGATCAGGTGGATGCCGAGCGAGCGGCCGCGCTGGGCGATGTCGACGACGCCGTCGACGAACTCGGGCACCTCGCCCGCGAGCGCGGCGAACTCGTCGATGACGAGCACGAGCGCGGGCGGGCGTCTCGGGGTCGCCGGCGCTTCTCGAGCTCGAGCAGGTCCTTGGCCTTCTTGCGGTTGAACAGGTGCTCGCGGTGGTGCAGCTCGGCGCGCAGGCTCGTGAGCGCGCGGCGCACGAGGTGCGGGCTGAGGTCGGTGACGAGGCCGACGCAGTGCGGCAGCTCGACGCAGTCGGCGAAGGCCGAGCCGCCCTTGTAGTCGACGAAGAGGAACGTCACGCGGTCGGGGCTGTGCGTCGGCGGCCATGCCGAGCACCCACGCCTGCAGGAACTCGCTCTTGCCCGACGCCGGTCGTGCCGCCGACGAGGGCGTGCGGGCCCTGCGCGCGCAGGTCGAGCGTCATCGCGTCGGTCGCGCCCTGGCCGATGATGGCGCGCAGGTTGCCCGCCTTCTTGAGCCGCGGCTTCGTGCCGGCCGCGACCGGTCGATGATGGTGTTGTTCTGCCGCCAGCGGTCGATGACCGACGTGCGGGTCCTCGGCCGATCTCCGGGCCGACCAGCGACAGGAACGACGACCGAGTTCGGGGATGTCGGAGGCGTCGTGGATCGACGGTGCTCGCGTCGACGACCGGCGCGAGCCGCTTGGCGAACATGTGCATGTACTCGTCGGAGACGCCCTCGACGCGCACGCGCTCGTAGACGGTCGCCGTTGCGCACCGAGCCCGACGGTGGCGGCGCTCGAGGCCGCCGGTGACGTCGACGAAGCTGCGGCACGACGGCCGGGCAGCGACTCGACGGTCGGCGCGACAGAACACGCGCGTGCACGCCGACGTCCGCGCCGCGCTCGAGGACCTGCGATGAGTCGCGGGCCGGTCGACCGGGGCGTCGTTCGGTGACGACGACGCACGACCGAGACGTCTGCGATGGCCGCTGACCGTGTCCTTCGCCGGCGCGCTCGACGTCGGTGCCGTAGCGCATCGGGTTCCACGTCTCCGCGAACGGGGCCCCGCGGCTCGGGCGGCCCTGCTTCGGCGCGCCGAGCACGTAGCTCCTCGAGCGCGCTGAG
This sequence comes from uncultured Actinomycetota bacterium, assembly GCA_963803465.1. Lineage (GTDB taxonomy): Bacteria > Actinomycetota > Actinomycetes > Actinomycetales > Microbacteriaceae > Agrococcus. Next base: position 237,952 of record CAWDMS010000002.1, on the reverse strand, counting down.
CAGCGCGTTGGCCGCGGTCGCGGAGTCGGCGAGCGGCAGTCCGTTGAACGGGCTCGTCTCGCTCGTGGTGTGCGGCAGCCACTTGAGCCACTCGAGCTCGCTCGTCCAGTCGGGGTCGCAGATGGCGACGGTGACGACCTCGTTGGGGGCGTGCAGGCCGAAGAGCTGCACGGCCAGGCCGCGCAGCGCGTCCGCCGTCGAGCCGGCTCGGGCCGGCGACGCCGATCGAGCCGACGGCCGGGAACGACTCGACGATCGGCACGTCGTCGACGTAGCGGTAGCGCTCGCGCAGCCGGTCGAGCCGCTCGATGTACTCGGGCAGGCCGTCCTGGCTGTCCTCGTCCGCGATCGAGTTGCGCGACGCGGCGCGGCAGGTGCCCAGCCGCACCGACGAGGAAGTTCCAGTGCTCGGGGCGGCGGGTCCACAGCATCGGACCGAGCCGCATCGCGTGCTCGAAGACCTCGGCGACGGGCGGCACCTCCATGCCGCGCGACCTGCTCCTCCTTGGGCTTGCTCGCGGTAGAGCAGCTCCTCGAGCTTCTCGAACTGCCGCTCGAACAGCTCGACCTCGTACTTGCGCTTCTGCCCGTTCTGCGTCTTCATGGTTGATGAAGTTGCCGAGCGCCATGAGCGGCGTCATGAGCGCGATGATGCATCAGCGCGGGTTGCCCGTCATCGCGAAGATCGCGCAGCGGCCATGAGGATCGGGCGCACCAGCATCGGCCACGGGAAGAGCCGCTGGACTGATCTCCGTCGGCATCCGCGGGGCGGGAGCGCGGTGCCCGGGTAGCGGACCTCGACGCGCGGGCTGCGGTTGAACATGAGGCGCCGCCGCGCTCGAGCACCGGATCCGCGGCCGGATGCGTCGAACGCGCCGGCGAGCGAGACGGCCAGCTCGGTGTCGCCGATCGCGACGCGTGCACCGGGGCACGACGCGCAGCCGGGACACGGGACCGCCGTCGACGAGCACGCCGTTGGCCGAGTTGAGGTCGACGAGCTCGATGTGGGCGCCGACCTCGATGCGGGCGTGCCGCTTCGAGACGAGCGGGTCGGCGAGCACGATGTCGTTCGCCGGCGTCGCGGCCGATCGTGGCGTGGCCGCGCCCGAGCGGGAACTCCTGGCCGGCGAGCGGGCCGGCGATCGGCGCGCAGCACGGCGACCGACCTCGAGGGCGCTGCCGGCGGGACCGCCGCGGCGAGCGCCCGTCGGCGCCGAGGTTGACGACGCGGCGTGTGGAACCCGGAGCCGATCGGCGCCTCGCCGATGAGCGCGTCGGGCTGCGAGCGGCACGAGCGACTGCTCGGTCGGCGGGGCGACCGCGAGCGTCAGCGTCGTCGGACTCGCCGAACGGGATCGTGCGCGCCGGATCGGCGAGCGCGATCTGCCGGGCGACGTCCTCGACGGTCGCCGTGGAGTCGGCGGTGATGACGACGTCGGTCGGCTCGGTCGCCGTCCGGTGCAGGGTGAGCTTGACCTTCATGGGGGTGTCCGATCAGTCCTGGTCGTCCGCGCCGCGGAGGGCGGGGTCGTCGAGCAGCGAGAGGTCGCTGCGGGTGACGAGCTGCGATGAGACGGCGTACTCGACGAGCCGCGCCCGGCGGTTGCTCGCGAGCTTGCCGATGCCGCCGCGCAGCCCCTGCACGCCCATCCGGTCGAGCTTGTCGCACACGTTGTCGAGCTTGCGGTTGAAGCGGCTCATCGTCCAGCCGAGCCGCTCCGCGGCGGCGCCGCTCGAGGGCAGCTCGCTCACGCCCACGCCGTCGCGTCGCAGCATGGGCTCGGCGAGCGCCACGATGAGCAGCTTCTGCAGCTCGGTGAGGCCGACCGGCATGACGGTCGTCTCGCCGGACGAGCGGCGGCGGTGCTCCGTCGACATCGCGAACGCGGCGTCGTCGGAGTGCACGCCGATCTCGTAGGTCGTGGGGCCGGCGGTGAAGACGATCGAGCACTCCGAGAAGACGATCGGCAGGCGGGCGCCGGGCGAGAGCCACGACTGCACCGCGCCGCCGCCGCTCGAGATCGTCGCCGACAGCCGCGAGCCGACGTTCGACAGCCACCACAGGCCGTCGACGTGGCGCAGCTCGAGGAAGGCGCGATGCAGGTACTGGTTGTCGTCGACCGTCAGGTCGCCCTCGCGGCCGATGACGAACGGCCGCTAGGGGTCGAGCGTCATCCACTCCCCCGCGAACTCGAGCTGCAGCTGCGGGGTCTCAGCCATCGACGCATCCTCTCGTGTCGTTCGACGATCGCCCGTCGGCCCTGACGAGGCGCACGAGGATGCACGACTCGCCGTCGCCGTCGCGCTGCAGGGTCACCGTGGGCGACGGCACCGTCGACGTGACGGGATCGGCGTCGCTGCGCTCGTACCGGTACTGGAAGGCGTCGCCGGCGAGCGGCTGCGGGTTGGTCCACGAGAACACGACGGTGTCGCCCGAGGCCTCGCCCTCGACGGCGATCGGCGCGGGCGGTCGCTGCGCCGTCTGCGGTCCTGCCACCGTCTGCGTGGGGCTCGCCGGCGGCTGGGTCTGCGCACCGGCGGCGAGCGCCATCCACACGATGCCGCCCCCCACGAGCACGACGAGCGCGCTGCCGATCACGGTCGCGAGCGTGCGGCGGCGGGACGCCTGCGGCTGGGGGGCCGGTTCGGGCGACGGCGCGATGCCGGTCGCGGCCGACGCGGCGCCGGCCACGGGCCGGCGGAGGGTCGCGTCGCCGAGGTCCGCGCCGCCGAACCCGGCGAGGGCCATGCTCGGTGCGGCCTCGCCCGCGTGGGGGTCGATGGAGACGACGCCGCGGATGCGCGTGGCGCCGCCGTCCTCCTCGTCGACCGCGTCGGGCTCGAGCGAGTCGTCGAGCACGTCGAGCGGCGTGACCGGCAGCGCCATCTCGGCCTCGACCTGCTGCAGCGCGCGGCCGAACGCCACGGCGGTCGCGTACCGGCGCGAGGGGTCGGGGTCCATCGCCGAGCCGAGCACCGCCTCGAGCTTCGGCGGCACGTCGTGGCGGGCGAGCGGCGAGATCTCGCCGCGCTGGGAGCGGTCGATGAGGTCGACGCTCGTGTTGCTGCCACCGGGCAGCTCGAAGGGCGTCCGCCCGGCGAGCAGCGTCCACAGCGTCGCGGCGAGCGAGAAGACGTCGGATGCCGGGCTCGACCGCGGCGGGTCCTGGAACGCCTCCGGCGGCGACCACGGGATCGACATGCCGCTCGCGTCGTCGGACGCGCCGGCGCTCGTCGCGATGCCGAAGTCGGTGAGGGCCGGCCGGTTGTAGGCGGTGACGAGGATGTTCGCCGGCTTGATGTCGCGGTGCAGGATGCCCGCGCGGTGGGCGGTCTCGACGGCGCCGGCGATCTGCACGCCGAGCGAGAGCACCTCCGGCACCGCGAACCGGTCGCGGCGGTACCGCACGCCGAGGTTGGGCTTCGAGCAGTACTCCATGGCGAGGAACGGGCGGCCGTCGGGCGCGACGGCCGCGCCGTAGATCGTGACGATCGACGGATGCGTCGACAGCTGGGCCATCACGTTGGCCTCGTGCCGGAAGTTCTCGATCAGCTCGCGGTTGACCGCGTCGGGCAGCAGCACCTTGATCGCGACCTTCCGCGACGGCAGGAGCTGCTGGTACAGGAAGACGTCGGCGAAGCCGCCGGAGCCCAGCAGCGACACGTAGTCGTAGCCGGGCAGCGCCGGTGGGGCGGAGGGTGCGCGCTTGGGGCTCACGTCGCGGGCTCGCCGGTCGCGGGCTCGATGGTGACGACGACGCCCTCCCCCAGGTCGAGGCGGTCGCCGAGCTGCAGGATCGTCGACGCCTCTGGGCGCAGGCGCTGCGGTGCGGCGCCGTCGCGCAGCAGCAGCGTGCCGTTCGTCGAGCTGAGGTCGATGCCGACGAGGTTCCAGTCCTCGATGCGCAGCTCGAGGTGGCTGCGGGAGATGTCCTCGCCGGGGCTCTCGACGGTCACGAGCCGCGGCACGCGGCCGTCCTCGGCGCGCCGGGACCTCGGCCGTCGACCGAGCACGACGCCGCGGCCGAGCGGGATGCGCTCGCCGGTCGGCAGCACCGCGACCGCCACCTCGGGACGGTGCCGCTGGGCGGCGGAGCGGTCGTCGACCGGCTGGCCGCACTGGACGCACGCGAGCGTGCCGGGCGGGTTGACGTGCCCGCTGGGGCAGAGGGTCGAGAGCACGAGCGGCCCGGTGGCGGGCGCGCTCGCCGAGACCGCCTGCGCGGGTGCGGCGTGCGCGTCGACGGGTGCCTCGGCGGATCGCCGCCCCTCCTGGAGCCTGCGAGCCTGCTCGGCGGTGATCGTCATGCCGTCGTGGTCCCCGGCATCGCCCGGCGCGGCGATCGCCGCGGGCGCCTCGACGGGGCGCTCGACCGGCTGCTCCACGGCTCGCAGGTCGACCGCGGGCCGGATGAAGCCGGGCACGGAGTCGATGAGACCGCCGATCGGGTTCGGTGCGGGTCGTGGCTCGGACTCCGCCGGTGCGGGCGCCGTGGGCGGCAGGGAGACTGGCGCCGCGGCGGGAGGCTCCGCGGCGGCGGGCGGCTCGGGCGTCGCAGGCGCGGCGGCGGCGGGCTCGGGCGCGAGCTCTCGCGCCGGCTCGGGCTCCGGCGCCGGGGTGGCGCGCGGCAGCGTCTCGCCGAATGCGCCGGTGCGCGCGTCGGGCTCGGCGATCTCGACCGGCGCGGGCTCGGGCGCAGCGGCGGGCTCTGCTGCCGCCTCGACCGGGCGCGGCGCGATGCGCACGGCCGCGACCCGCACGACGCCGCTGTCGAGCGGCAGCACGTCGGCGGCGAGCGCCTGCAGCGCGCCGGCGGCGACGGTCGACGTCGGGTGCGCCTCGTCGAGCTCCCACTCGGCCCCGTAGCGGTCGGCGAGCGGCTCATCGTCGGCGGTCGCGGGCACGCCGTGGCGGCGCAGCAGCATCCGGCCCTCGTCGAGGTCGACGGCACCCAGCAGCGCCGCGGGCTCGAGCTCGAGCACGCTGCGGAGCGACTCGAGGGAGTCCACCACGCCGGCGGCGTCGTGGAGCGCGCGCGCCCGCACGGCCGGCAGGTCGCGCTCGCAGACCAGCACGACGCGCCCGGCGGCGATGCACCAGGCCTCGCCCGGCGCGTACTCGATGCGTGCGCTCATGCTCGCTGCCCCTTCGGGATCGTGTCGTCGAGGCTGTGCGCCCGGGTGTCGAACAGCTCCGCCTCGTCGAGCGCGACCGCGTCGACGTCGACGACCACGATCGAGACGTTGTCGGGGGCGCCCGCGTCGAGCGCTCGGCGCAGCAGCAGCGCTGCCGCCGCGGCCGGTGACGCGACATCGCCGAGGATCTCGGCGATCTCGCCGTCGTCGACCTCGCCCGTCAGGCCGTCGGAGCAGACCAGCAGCCGCTGCCCGCGCTCCGCGGGCCGCAGCCACGCGTCGGCGGGCTGCCGGTCGCCCGCGCCGAGCGCTCGCGTGATGACGTTGCGGTGCGGGTGCGTGCGGGCGTCGGCGCGCAGCAGGGCGCCGGTCTCGACGAGCTCCTGGACGATCGAGTGGTCGACGGTGATCTGCTCGAGCCGGCCCTGCTCGAACAGGTAGGTGCGGGAGTCGCCGATGTTCAGCACGAGCCAGTGGGCGACGCCCGCGACGTCGACGAGCACGGAGCCCGACAGCGTCGTGCCGCCGATCTCCTCGTCCGCGGCCCGGGCGCGCACCTGCTCGAACGCCCGCTCGACGGCCGCCTCGACGCACTCGACGTCGGCGAGCGCGCGGCCCTTCAGGCTGCGGAACGCCTCGACCGCGAGGGTGCTCGCGACGTCCCCGGCGGCGTGGCCGCCCATCCCGTCGGCGACGACGAAGACGGGGAACGAGGCGAAGACGGAGTCCTCGTTGACGGTGCGGCGCATGCCGGCGTGCGTCGCGCCCGCCCAGCGCAGCGAGATCGACGGGTGGCTGAACCGGAACTCTCCGATGGCGCTCATGCGGTGGCCTCGATCGTGAAGGTGCGGTCGCCGAAGCGCACCGTGTCGCCGCTCTGGAGCGCGAACGGGCGGCCCGGCTCGAGCTGCTGCTCGACCCCGTCGCGGACGACGGCGGAGCCGTTGGTGGATGCCCGGTCGACGACCGCGAGCGGTGCGACGGTCACGAGCACGTGCGTCTTCGACACCGTGCGCGTGTCGTCGGTGAGGGGCAGCAGGTGCTCGACCACCTCGCCGGGCGTCGGCGACGGGTTGCGCCCGATGAGCGCGGCCCCGGTGAGCGCGAACCGGTCGCCGGTGTCGAACGCGAGCGTCGCGGAGGCCGCGCGGCTGCTGGGCCGCGCGCGCGTCACGTCGAGGTCCTCGTCGTCGACCTCGACCCGTCGCACGGTGCGATCGTCGATGTCGTCGATGTCGGGCTCCACGACCGTCTCCTCGCGGATCGCGCTGACGGCCGCAGGCACGGGTGCCGGGCTTGGGACGGGCGCGGCGGCCGCGCTCCGGCGGGCGGCTGCGGCGGCGACGGCTGCGGCGGTGACGGCTGCGGCGTCGACGGGCGCGGCGCCCACTGCTGCGCCGGGGAGGCGACCGGCGACGCCTGCGCGCCGGGCTCGGTGCGCGCGGCACCGCTCAGCTCGCCGGGGCGGTAGCCGCCCAGCCGCGCGCCGCCCGACGGCATGCCGGGGACGGTGTGCGAGGGGAGGTCCTCGGCGGGCTGCGCGACGAGTCCGACCTGCTCGCCCTGCAGCTGCTGCGGCCGGGCGGCGCCGACGACGCCCGAGCTGATGCGGGCGCCGGGCCGGTACGCCTGCCCGAGGCTGTCGGCGGGCGTCGCGAGCGACGGCAGCTGCGACTTCGCGGCCTCCGGCTCGGCCGAGACCGTCTTCCGGGCGATGCGCATCTTCTTGTCGTGGTACGGGTCGAGGCCCTCGTTGATGTCGACGAACCAGGTGCCGCCCACCGTGTCGAGCCAGCCGCGTCCGCGCTTCTCGCGGTCGAGCAGCGGCGAGACGAAGAACAGCACCGGACCGATCACCGGCACGAGGAAGATCGCCCACAGCACGAGCCCGCGCAGCAGCGCGCGGCCGATGCCGGGCCGCGCGAGCGTCGCGACGTTGACGCTGCGGATGCCGGTGAGCGCCTTCCCGAGCGTGACGCCCTTGCGGCCGTGCAGCACGATCTGGACGATCGTGAACGCGATCGTCAGCACCGCGGATGCGGCGGTGGCGACGATCATCCACACGAGGTTCGGATGGCTCGCGAGCCCGTACGGCTGCAGCGCGCCGGTCGCGACCTTGATGAGCGTCGGCAGCGCCACGATCCAGTAGGGCAGCTGCAGCAGGCTGTAGAACGCGAACTCGATGATCGAGGCGAGCGCGCGCCGGCCGAGCGGCGCGGGCTTGAGCCCGAGCGCCGCGGCGTAGGCCGGGTCGGGACGGCCGTCGTCGTCGAGTCCCTCGACGACCTTCCGGCTCTCCTCGATCTCCCAGATCATCGGCGTCTCCGCTCTCTCCTCCGTCGGGCGAACGACCGCAGCGACAGCCTGCCGAGCAGCCTGCTGCGCGTCGAGGCCTCCGAGCGCATCCCCTTGACGCTGCGCTCGACATCGCGCCAGAACGCGTCCACGTCGCCCGAGTCGGGCTCGCCCGGGCCGAACACGCCCTCGTCGACGAACTCGCCGATCTCGGTCGCTCTCGATCGAGGGTAGCGATCCTCCACGACCGCGGCGACCTCGCGGCGGGTGACGCCCGCCGGCACGGGCAGACCGAGGTCGACGGCCTCGTCGACCACCTCGTGCCAGCCGCCGGCGAGCCGCTCGCTCTCCCGCTCCGCGCGACGGCGGCGCTTGCGGCGGGCGGCCTTGAGCGCCCCGACGACGAGGAACGGCAGCAGCAGCAGGAGCAGCACGAGCAGCACGCCGCCCGCGACCCACAGCCAGACGGTCCACGAGGTGTCCGACAGCTCCTCGTCGTCCTCCTGGCCCTCCTCGGCCACGGTGTCGGGCGACATCTCGGCGGGCTCCTCCGGCGGCTGCGGCGGCTGCAGCACCTGCGGCTTCGGCTCGGGCTGCGGCTCGGGCTCCGGCTGGATGTTGTCCTGGTCCTCGGGCGGCGTCGCGTCGAACCGCACCCAGCCGAGCCCCTCGAACGGCACCTCGACCCACGCGTGCATGTCGCCGCCGGTGAGCTCGACCGGCTGGTCGCCGCCGGGGAAGCCGTCGTCGGGGTAGAGCCCCATCACCACGCGCGACGGCACGTTGATGCGCGAGAGCGCGAGGGCGAACGCGACCGCGTACTGCTCGTCGTCGCCGACGAGCACCTCCTGCTCGAACATCGACTGCACGCGCGACGCGCCGTGGCCCGCGAGCGACGGGATGACGTCGTCCTCGAGGCCGTGGCTGAAGCTGCCGGCCTGCATGAGCCGCTGCATCGCCTGGATGTTCTCGAGCTGCGTGCGCTCGTTGACGCCGTTGGTGGCGACCCACGCCTGCAGCAGGTCGGGCACGATCGCGGGCGCCGGCACCTCCAGGTCGGTGACGGTCGCGCGCTCGAGCTCCTCCTCCGAGGGCTGGGTGGGCACGATCGCCTCGAGCTCGTACGCGTCGCCGGCACCGAGCCCGTCGAGCGCGATCGCCGTGCCGGTCTGGCCGTTGTAGTGCAGCGAGCCCTGCAGGTCGTCGGCGCGCGGCCCCTCGAACCGCAGGGACTGCATGAAGCCGACCTCCGGCACCCAGATGCCGGAGTAGTCCTGCACCTCGACGCGCACGGTCGCGGGATCGCCGGACTGCTGCACGAGCACCTCGTCGCCGATGCGCGCGAACGATCCGGAGCCGCTCGACTGCTGCGCGCCCGCGACGGCGTAGACGGTCCCGTCGTAGTAGTCGAAGGTCGCGAGCCGGAGGCGGCTCTCCTCGGGCATGCCGGCGACGCGCAGCAGCGCCTCGTCCTCGAAGCTCTTCAGCCAGTTGCGGTAGCCGGCGAGCGGGCTCGGGTACTCCGCGAGCTCGACGGGCGGCTCGACGACGTCGCGCAGCACGGCGCGGTCGTGCGGCTGGATCGGGATGCTGACGAGCCCGGCCACGAGCAGCGAGCCCGCGATCATCGCGACGGCGCCGCGCGTGCGGTCGCGACGCGCGCGCACCGCGGTGGCGGGTGTCGTTCGTGACCTCGACCTCGTCGTTGAGCCGGGTGCGCCAGCCCGCGCGACGCCAGGCGCACCACGCGACGATGACGCCCGCGACGACGATGCCCAGCACCACCGGCCAGAACGCGATCTTCGTGCCGAAGGTGATGCCGACGACGAGCGCGACGACGCCCGGCAGCATCGCGAACGGGGCGCCCCGCCGCAGCCGCAGTGCGAGCACGGTCGACAGCGTCGAGCACACGAGCATCGTGAGGAACGGCACGACGAGCAGGCTGGGGAAGCCCTCCGCGGGCGGCTCCGCGGTGAGCAGGCCCTTCCACGAGTAGACGACGCCGAGCAGCAGCTCCCGCCACGCCTCGAGCGTCGGGATGACCCCGCCGATCGTGGAGCGCGGCACCGCGAGCGCCGGCCCGAAGACGACGAGCACGACGACGATGCCGGCGGCGGTCAGGAGCCAGCCCCGCAGGGGCCGCAGCGAGGTGGCGACGCCGACCGCGATGCCGAGCACGGCCGCGCCGAGCCCTGCCACGAGGTAGGCGGTGCCGCCGAAGACGGGGCCGAACGACAGCGTCGCCGCGAGCATGACGAGCAGCACCGCGCCGCAGTCGATCGCTGCCTGGGCGGTCGTGCGCGGCAGCAGCCGGTCTGCGCGCATGGAGTGGTCGCTCACTGCAGCGCCACCCCTCGCATGATGCGCGGCAGGTCGCTCACCGAGCCGAGGGTGGCGAGCGCGACGTCGCCGATCGGCTGCAGGCGGGGCTTGGCGCCCTTCACGACGGTGAAGACGATGACGCGCGCCTGCGTCGGCAGCAGCGTGCGCGCGCGGCGCACGACCGCCGGATCGACGGTCGCGCCGGCGTGCAGCATGATCACGGATGCGCCGGCGTGCTGCCGCGCGATCGTCGCCGCGAGGTCGAGGAAGCGGTCGTGCCGCGGCGACCACTCGACGCCGGAGAGGGCGTCGAGCAGCCGCTTGCCGGTGGTCGCGGGCAGGGTGCCGCGGGAGGTCTGGACCACGAGGTCCATCTCGTCGCGCACGGCCTGGATGCCGAGCGAGCCGAGGATGGAGATCGCGGTCTCGAACTCGAGCGGGTCGGCGTAGTCGTCGACCGCGGTGGAGAGGCCGAGCGCGAGCACGCTGCGGCGCGTCTGCTCGAACTGGCGCACCATGAGCTGCCCGGTGCGCGCCGATGACTTCCAGTGGATGTAGCGGCGGTCGTCGCCGGCGACGTAGTCGCGCAGCGCGTGGAAGGCGATGTCGCTGTTCGTCAGGTCGCGGGTCGTGATGCCCTCGAGGTCGCGGATGAGGCCCGGCGCCGTCTCGTCGAGCTGCACGGTCTTGGGGTGCACGAAGAGCTCGACCGGGTCGGTCCACTTCACCTGGCGGCGGAGCAGCCCGACGGGGTCGCCGCGGACGGAGCGCACCGGGCCGACCTGCAGGATCGTGCGGCGGCTGGTGGGGATCGCGAAGACGTCCTCGTGCACGTCGCCGGGGCGCATCCGCGGCAGGTGGAAGGATGCGAGCGCCCGGCCGACGGGCACCTCGATCGTGGCGGGCAGCAGCGGCTTCTGCGACGCGGAGTGGATCTCGATGCGGCCGAGCGCGCGCTCCCCCACCACGACGCGCGTGTAGGCGAGGTCGAGCTCGATCCGGTAGCGGTTGCGGCCGATGATGAACGCGATCGCGGCGAGCAGCAGCAGCGCGCCGGCGATGCCGATCACGATGAGCTCCTTCCAGCCGAGCGCGATCCCGGCGACGAGCGAGCCGATCGTGCCGACGAGCACCGCCCAGCCGAAGCCCGTGATCGGCTCGAGCGCGGGCCAGACGACGCGGCGCACCCACGCGGCGACCCGCTGCCGGCCCACGGCGACCGCGGACTCCTCGCCGACGACGAGGTCGCGGGCGCGCTGCAGCGGCGTGCGCTCGCGCTCGACGGCGCGACGGAGCCGCGTCGTGTCGGAGGGCGAGCCGGCGCGGGTGCCGGTCGACCCGCCGGTGGACGTGGCGGTGTCGGGATCAGGTGCGGGCGTGGAGGTCGCCCGCGCGGGCGCCTGCGTCATGCAGCGTGCTGCCGGTCCTGCGGAGCCGCGACGTCGGCGAGCGCGCGGTCGATGATGCGGTCGCCGGTGACGCCCGAGAACTCCGCCTCCGGGTCGATGACGATGCGGTGCGCCCACACCGACTGCGCGAGCTCCTTGATGTCGTCGGGCAGCACGAAGGCGCGGCCCTTGCTCGCCGCCGAGACCTTGACGGCGCGGATCGAGCGCCATCGCGCCGCGCACCGAGACGCCCAGGCGCGTGTCCTTCGAGTCGCGCGTGTGCTCCGAGAGCTGCGCGACGTAGTCGAGCACCGCGTCGTCGACGTGCACGGTCGCGGCGAGGTCGACCATCTCGGCGACCGCGCTCGTCGTGATCACGGGCTGCACGGTCGAGGACGCGTTGCGGTTCGCGGAGCCGGCGAGGATGCGGACCGTGTGCTCGCGGCCGGGGTAGCCGATCGACGTCTTCATGAGGAACCGGTCGAGCTGCGCCTCGGGCAGCCGGTAGGTGCCCGCCTGCTCGATCGGGTTCTGGGTCGCGATCACCATGAACGGCCGGCCGACGCTGTAGGGCGTGCCGTCGACCGTGACGCGGCCCTCCTCCATCACCTCGAGCAGCGCCGACTGCGTCTTGGGGCTCGCGCGGTTGATCTCGTCGGCGAGCACGATGGAGGCGAAGATCGGGCCCTTGTGGAACTCGAACTCGCCCGTCTTCTGGTCGTAGACGGTCACGCCGGTGACGTCGGAGGGCAGCAGGTCGGGCGTGAACTGGATGCGGTGGTTCGTGCCCTGCACCGTCGCGCCCATCGACTTCGCCAGCTGCGTCTTGCCGGTGCCGGGCGCGTCCTCGAGCAGCAGGTGGCCCTCGGCGAGCATCGCCGTGAAGGCGAGCCGGATGACCGCGTCCTTGCCGAGCACGACCATGCCGACGTTGTCGACGAGCCGGGTGAAGGTCTCGGCGAACCAGGCGGCCTGCTCGCGGGTCATGGTGCTGCTCATCGTGCTCCTATCGTCATGGCCATCTCACCCTCGCCGTGGGGAGGTCGATGCCGTTGCCCCAGACGCGCATCCATGCCTCGCCGGCGAAGCCGGAGTAGCACGTGTTGCTGTCGCCCGGCTCGCCCTGGTACTCGGTGATCGTGCTGCCGTTGCGGGTGGTGATGTTCACGCGGCCCGTCTCGAACGGGTTGTCCGCGCCGTTCGCGGAGCCGGTGTTGTGGCAGGTGAAGTTGTAGACGCCCGGCTCGAAGTCGGTCCAGTTGAGCTGGTACCACTGGCACTGCTCGCCGTTGTTGCCCTGGCAGCTGCCCGGGTAGGCCGCACCGCCCCGGCTCAGCGTGACGCCCGGGTTCAGCCGCTCGCGCGCGGTCGCCTGCGCGGTCGCGGTGGTCGTCTGCGCGCCGTGGCCCGCCTCGGCCGCCCCGGTCGTCGACTCGACCGTGATGGTGACCGTCTGGTTGCCGTTCGCCGACGCGGACTGGGTGCCGCTGTTCGCGACGTTCTGCCAGTTGCCGTTGCCGATGCGGATGCGCGTCGAGATGTCGCGGCCGTTGCGCGCGGGCGCCGCCCACGAGAACGTCACCTGCTCGACCTGCCCGGTGCCGCTCGCGGTCGGGGCACCGATCGCGCCGTACGGGCGGACCGCGTTCGACGCCGCCGACGACGCGCTCGCGTACTGCTGGCCGTCGATGGTCGTGACGGCGCGGACGACGAACGAGTACGCCGCGTTGCTGTTGTTGTTGAGGCCGCCGACCACGCCGCCGCCCGCGGCGATCGCCTGCCAGCCGCCGCCGTTGACGCTCACCTGGTACTGCACCTCGTTCTCGCGGGCGCCGTTCGTGCTGCCCGGGGTGAACGAGACCGCCGAGTTCGTGTCGCCCTCGGTCGCGGCGACCGCGGTGGGGGCGTCGGGCGCCGTGAACACCCGCACGGGTGCGGACGGCGCCGACGGCTGGCTCGTGCCCGCGTCGTTCGTCGCGGTGACGGTGAACGTCACGTTCTCTCCCGTGGCGGCGAAGCTGAAGCTGGCCGTCGTCGACGTCGACTGCGCGGGCGCCGCGCCGTTCGACGGGGTGACCGTGTAGCCGGTGATCGCCGCGCCGTTCGGGTTCGGGGCCTGCCACTCGACGCGCATCCGGACCGATCCCGGGATCGACCGGTCGGGGGTCGCGGTCACGCCCTGCACCTGCGTCGGCGGGCCGGCGGGCGTCACGGGCTGCGAGTACGCGGAGAAGTCGCTCGGCTCGTCGGCGAGGTTCACCGCCTGGATGCGGAACGTGTACGCGACGCCGTTCGTGAGGCCCGTCCACGTGTGGCTCGTGCCCGCCGCCTGCTGCTGGACGACGCCGCCCGGCGCCGGCGGGGAGATCTCGACGACGTACTGCTGGATGGGCGAGCCGCGGTTCGCCGGGGGCGTCCACGCCAGCATCACCTGGGTGTCGCCGCGCGTGACGGTGGGCGGCGCGGGCTGCTCCGGGCGCACGTCGGGGCGCGCCTCGTTCGAGGCGGCAGAGGGATCCGAGTCGCCGACGAGGTTCTGCGCGACCACCTGGAACGTGTAGGTCGTGTTGTTGGCGAGGCCCGTGATCGTGCACGTCGTCGACGAGCACGGGAAGCTGATGGCGCCGTCGGTCGACTGCACGATGTAGCCGGTGATGGGCGAGCCGTTCGCCGACGGCGGCGCCCACGTGAGCGTCACCTGCGAGTCGCCGACCGCGTCGACGTTCGGCCGCGGTGGCGCGTCCGGTCGCGCCTTGACGTTCAGCGTGAGCGTGCCCGACACCTGGCGCTCGATGCGCTCGGTGGCGTCCTGGATCGTGTAGCGCACGGTCAGCACGCCCGAGAAGTCGGCGGCCGGCGTGACGGTGATCTCGCGATCGGTGTGCGAGATGCTGCTCGCGTCACCGCCGACGACCTCGGCCGAGACCATCCGCAGCGGCCGCCCCTCGTTCTTGAAGGGGTTGAAGTCCTCGCTGACGACGTCGGCGGTGAAGGGCACGCTCGCGGTCGCCTCGCCCGTGTTCGGCAGCGCCTGCGCGAGCGGGCGGGTCGACGCGACCACCTCGACGATCACCGTTCCCGGCGCCTCGTTGCCGTGCGGGTCGATCACCGCGATCTGGAACGACCCGGTCGTGCCCGGCGGGGTGTTCGGCGCCGCGATCGCCGAGAAGACGCCGCCCTCCAGCGAGGTCTCGACGCCCGCCATCGACCCGCCGCGGTCCTCGAAGACGATGGCCTCGAGGTCGCCGGGATCGGGGTCGCTCGTCGCGTCCCGCAGGTCGAAGGTCGCGGCGGCCTCGCCCGCCTCGGCGCGCACCACCGCGCCGGCGAACGTGGGGGGCACGACGCTCGAGGGCAGCACCTCGATGGGGATGGTGAGCGTCGCGACGTTGCCGTTGTCGGGGCCGGTGCCGTCGGTGACCTCGAAGGTGATCGAGGCGGGCCCGACGTAGCCGGCCGGCGACTGGAACCGCAGCGTCTGCTCGTCGACGATGAGCGAGCCCTCGTAGTTGACGGCGGTGACCGTGTCGCCCGTCGTGATGCGCGGGGCGTTCGTCGTCGAGACGGTGACGTGGTCGCGCAGCGGCAGCTGCTGCTCGATGCCCGATCGCACCTGCACCGGCTCCGCGCTCGCGAGGAAGGGCGCGCGGTCGCGCACGGGCGGGACGGCGACGAACGCCTCGGCGGTGAGCCCGTCGATGTCGGTCACGCGGTAGGTGACGACCTGGAAGGTGTCGCTCGGTGTCACCTGCACGGCCTCGCCGACGACGCGGCCGGGGCCGGTGACGATGGAGACGGTCAGCTCGCTCGGGTCGCCGTCGACGTCGCGGTCGTTCTCGAGCACGGGCACGTCGAGCGGCACGTCGATCTCGAGGTCGTCGCGCGGCAGCGGATCGTCCTTCGCGACGGGCGGCTGCAGCGTGGCGTCGTCCGCGACGGTCAGCATGACCGTGCCGGTCGTCGCGGCACCGCGCGCGTCGACGACGCCGTAGGTGAACTGATAGGTGCCGGGCGCGGAGGGCGAGCGGAGGTCGATCGTGTTGCGATCGGGGTTGACCACCGCGTCCTCGATGCCCTCGGTGAGCTCGAGCCGGTCGGACTGCAGGATGAGCGCGTCCTGGTCGGGGTCGGAGTCGTTCTCGAGCACGTCGATCGCGACGGCGCGGTCGGGTCGCACCGTGACGTAGTCGATCTGCGCGAAGGGCGTCTGGTTGACCTCGGCGGCCGGTGCGATGCCGATCACGACGGTCGCGGTGCCGTCGGCGCCCCAGCGGTCGCGCACCCGGTAGGTGAACTCGACGGTGCCCGCGCTGTCGGGGAACGCCTCGAAGTCGAAGTAGTCGGGGCCGACGGTCGTCAGGATGCGGCCGTCCTGGGGGGCGGAGTCGTAGCCGACGAGCTCGACGCCGTCCCCGTCGGGGTCGATCCCGTCGAGCGGGATCGGGATGCGCACGGTCGATCCGGCGAGCACGCGCGAGGTGACCGTCTCGGGGGCCGGCGGCGTGTTCTGCTCGGCCTCGCGCGCCACGATCGTGACGGCGACCGTCGCGGAGTCGCGGTTGCCGAAGCCGTCGGCGACCTCGTACGTCACCGTCGCGCGGGTCGGCGCTCCCTCGAGCGCGTGCACGCGCAGCCTGCCCTCGGAGAGGAAGGCGATGCCCTCCTCCTCGGAGGCGAAGCTCGTCTCGACGATGCGCGACAGCTCGAAGGGCGTGCCGTCGGGCGAGAAGTCGTTCTCGAGCACGTCGACGGTCGCGTAGTCGCCCGCGCGCACGGTCGCCTGGTCGTCGACGGCCTTCGGCGGGCGCGGCTGCGTGGGCGGGACGACGGGGATGACCTCGACCGTGCCGGTCTCGGAGAAGCGGCCGTTCGAGACCGTGTACGTGAACCGGAACGGCGCCTCGAGCTGGCTGTCGACGATGCTCACGATGCGGCGGTCGCGCAGCTCGACGGTGATGGGCGCGGCCGACTCGATGGTGAACTGCTGCACGACGAGCACGCCGCCGGCGGGGTCGACGTCGTTCGCGAGCAGGTCGACGAGCGTCGAGCCCTGCTGCGGCAGCAGCGCGGTGTCGCGCACGGCGACCGGGCGCGCCTCGTCGTCGGCCGTGCGGATGTCGACGCGGATGCGCCCCTGGCTCGACAGGCCGCCGTCGGCGACGAGGTAGGTGAGGTAGTGGCTGCCGACCGGGCCGCCGGTGATGCGCACGGTGCCGGACTGCAGGTCGGTCGTCATCTGGAGGCTGGCATTGGGGTCGACGGATGCGAGCCGCAGCGGTCGGCCGGACGGCGAGAAGTCGTTGAGCAGCGGCCGCGCCGTCACCTCCCGGCCCTCGACGGTCGAGACGAAGTCGGCGTTCGCGAGCGGCGGCGCGTCCCCCCGCTCCCGCACGTCGACGAGGATCTCGGCGGTCGCCTCCGCGCCCGTGCTGTCCGACACCGTGGCGACGACGGTCTGCAGGCCCACCTCGCCGGTCGCGGTGTAGACGAGCCGGCCCGACGGATCCGTCTGGATCGTGTCGCCGGAGTCGGTCGCGGCGCCGCGCAGGTACATGTCGTCGCCGTCGGGGTCGATCCACTCGCTGAGCACCTGGTACTCGTACTCGCCGCCCTGCTCGACCGCGAACGCCTGCTCGCGCATCGGCTCGGGCACCGAGTTCTCGCCCTGGCTGCGCACGCGCACGGTGACGCGCGCGTCCGCCTCGCCCGTGCGTCCGTCGGCCACGCGGTAGTCGAACGAGAACGTGCCCGGTGCGTAGTCCGCCGGCAGCTCGACCTGCAGCTGCGAGTCGTTCGCGACCGGCGCGACCTGCACGCCCTCCGGGAGGTCGCCGAGCACCCGCGCGGTCAGCACGTCGCCGTCGGGATCGGAGTCGTTCCACAGCACCGGCAGCAGCGTCGAGCGGCCCGGACGCGCGCCGAACTCGTCGTTGTTCGCGATCGGCTGCGTGTTCTCCTCGTTGATGGGCGGCGGCTGGTTGGTGAGCAGGTCCTCGGTCGACTCCGAGTCCTCCTCGTCGCTCTGCTCCTCCGACTGCGGCGGCACGAGGTCCTGCCAGTTGTCGACGAGCACGAGGGTGTCGGAGAGCAGCCAGGACGCGCCCTGGACGTACTGGTTGAGCACCACCTGGTCGCGGTTGATGCGGAAGACGATCGGGCTGCCGTCGATGCCGTCGACGGGCTGGTCGAGATCGCGGGCGTCGTCGGCGCAGTCCCGGAGGAACTGCGTGCTGCCGGGCCAGACCGCGTACACGCAGCCGTTCAGCTGCACCGGGCTGACGGCGTCGCCGCCACCGGGCCGCTGCTGCACGTCGGCGTCGCCGCCGCCGAGCGGCTGGCGGATGAGCGACGTGGGCGTCGCGAGCACGACCACGTCGGAGGCGTCGCCGTCCAGCTGCACCTTCGCGTCGGCCGGCACCTCGACGGCGCCGCCGGGCACGAGCAGCGTCGACGTGCCCGCGTCGAGGACGACCGGCTGGTCGCCGACCGTGGTGACGACCGGGTCCTCCATGGCGCGCAGCTCGCCGCGCTCGCGCACGCTCGGCTCGTCGAGGCTGCCGTCCTCGAGCGTCGCGATCGAGATCTGCTGGCCGTCGCGGGTCGAGACCGCGTGGACGGTGCCGTCGCGGCCGACCGCGGCGGCGGCCCCCTCGCCGAGCTCGAGCAGCGGCTCTGTGTTCTCGGCCGAGTAGCCGCCGATGTCGGCGAACGGCATGACCCACACGTCGCCGTCCGCGGTGTCGACGATGACGACGGTGCCGGCGTTCAGCGCGACCTCGCCCTGGGGCGGCAGCTGCACGATCGCGCCCGTGACGACCTGCACGGGGTCGACGATCATCACCGACGATGCCTCGAGGTTGTGGAGCAGCACCGCGTCGTCGTCCTGCAGCACGTCGAAGCGCGCGGTCGGCGAGATCAGCCCGGCGTCGAGCTCCTCGGCCTGCACGTTGATGCGGCCGAGCTGCTGGGTGTCCTGCTTCGTGACCCACACCCCGCCGTCGTTGAGGTCGACGTCCGTCGTGGTGAAGCCGTCGTAGGTGAAGGCGATGATGCCGAGCGCGACGGAGACCGCGGTGACGAGTGCACCGGCTGCCGTGGACTTGCGATGGCGCGTGACCCACCGAAGCAATCTGGCCTCTCCCTCTCGGCGACCCGATTCATGGCTGGCGCGCAGGGGCGAGCAGGGTCCCGCACATTGTGCCAGAACTGAGGGAACGAAAACCTGAGGATGAGGTGAACTTCTGGGGGCGACCGCCCGCGTCGTCCGCAGCGACGCGCGGCGGCCGGCCGGGCGGGATCAGACCCGGGCGCGCTCGTACGCGGCGAGGCGGTCGGCGTTCTCCGAGTTGAAGTCGTCCATCGCCTGCCGGTTCCACTCCCGCGCCTTGCGGCCGCGCCGGGCGACGATGCCGCCGACCCAGACGGGCACCTCGCGGGCGAGCACGAAGGCCAGCACCGACAGCGGTGCGAGCAGCAGCTGGCTGAGCGCCTGCGCGTCGATGCCGGGCAGCGCGGTGTAGCCGGCCCAGCCGCCCTGCGCCTCCATGTAGGCGCCGCCGATGTGTGCCGCGTAGACGAGCAGCGCGACGATGAATGCGCCGAGCACGTGCGCCCACCAGCCGGCGCGGTTCACGACGAGCGTCACGATCCAGTAGGCGAGGAAGAACACGATGACGGGCAGCAGGAACGAGGGGCGCAGCCAGACGGTCTGCAGCGTCTCGGTGGCGTCGAACGCGCGGTCGAAGAGGTAGCCGACCGCGAAGAACGCGGCCGCGAAGAGTGCTGCGAAGATGATGGTCGCGAGCAGCGCGACGGCGAAGCCGACACCCCTGGCGCCCTTGCGGCGCGGCGGGATGGGCTCCTCGACGAGCACGATGGGCGTGCCGCCGGCTGCGGTCGCGGATGCCGTCTCGTCGTCCACGGGGATCGTCGAGGCCGATCGCGGCTCGTCGCGGACGATGCCGAAGCGCTGCGCCTTCGTCTCGGCGGCGGGCTCCTGCGCATCCATCACGCGCGTGTCGCCGGCGTCGGCATCGGGCTCGGCGTGCGCGCCGTAGTCGATGGCCTGCGTGGAGTCGTCGGCGCGCTGCTGCTCGATCGCCTGCGTCGGCTCGGGCTCGACGAACTCGCGCTCGCTGCTCGCGTCGCTCCGCGACGACGCCGCACCCATCGCGCCTGCGGCGGCGAGGCCGCCGAGGGCGAGGCCGGCGCCGCTGCCGGGCGCATCCGCGTCCTGCACGTCGCCGGTCGCGTCGGCCTGGCGGCGCAGGCCGAACGACGGGCGTCGCGGCTCGACGAGCGCAGGCGGCTCGGTGGCGGCGTCGGAGGCGAGGGGCTGCGTGGGAGCGCCATCGGCGCGGACGTCGGTGCCGGGGTCGGTGTCGGCGCCGTCGGCGCGCTCGAGCGAGCTGCTGGCCGCGTCCTCGTGCCGGTCGCGCTGCACGTCGGTGCGCGCGGTGTCGTCGGGGTGGGCCGCGGAGTGCGACGGGCCGCGCAGCGCAGACGGCGCGATCACGGTCGGCTCGATCGGGCTGTCGGCGGCGCGGTCGGTGTCGTGCTCGACGAGCGGCTGGTGGCCGTCGTGCTCGTCCACCGAGGTCGCGGCGACCTCGGTGTCGTCGGGCGCGAGCTCGGCGGAGTGCTGCGGGCTCGTGTCCTCGGGCGTCTCGGCGACGCTCGAGGCGTCGGCGTCGGCGTCGCGCACCTCGGGCGTGGGCTCGTCGGCCGGTCCACTGCCGAAGAAGCGATCGCGCCAGGACGTGTGCTGCTCGTCGCTCATGGGTCGTACCTCCTGCGGCGGCACGGTGCCGCGTCGTCGGCCGATTCTAGGGTCGGGCCGGGCGCGTCCCCCGGCGGCGCACCGTCCCGGCAGGCTTTTCGCCGCCCGCCCGGTGCATGCGAAGAGGGCCGCACCCCTCGCGGGGTGCGGCCCTCCTCATGCCTGCAGCAGGCTCAGACGTACTGGCCGGGCTCCTGCTCGCCGAGCTCGCCGCCGGTGAAGGCGTCGAAGTCGAGGTAGGAGAGGTCGGCCTCGTCGACGGTGCCCGCGTCGGCGAACAGGCGGTTCGGGTACCGCTCCGCCTTCGCCTCCTCGGTCGCCTCGACGGTGACGTCGCGGTAGCGCGCCAGGCCGGTGCCGGCCGGGATGAGCTTGCCGATGATGACGTTCTCCTTGAGGCCGAGCAGCGGGTCGCGCTTGCCGGCCAGAGCGGCCTCGGTGAGCACCTTGGTCGTCTCCTGGAAGGAGGCGGCCGAGAGCCACGACTCCGTCGCGAGCGACGCCTTCGTGATGCCCATGACCTCCTGGCGGGCCGAGGCGGTCTTCTTGCCCTCGGTCAGCGTCGCCCGGTTGATGTCGTTGTACTTCGAGCGGTCGACCAGCTCACCGGGGAGCAGGGTCGTCTCGCCGTGGTCGACGACCGTGACCTTGCGGAGCATCTGGCGGACGATGACCTCGATGTGCTTGTCGTGGATCGGCACGCCCTGCGAGCGGTACACGTCCTGGACGCCCGAGACCAGGTGCTTCTGCACCTCGCGGACGCCGCGCACGCGCAGCACCTCCTTGGGGTCCACCGAGCCGACCTGCAGCTGCTGGCCCTGCTCGACGCGGTCGCCGTCGGCGACCTCGAGCACGGCACGGCGCAGCACCGGGTAGGCGAACTCCTCGTCGCCGTCATCGGGCGTGAGCACGATGCGCTTCGACTTCTCGTCCTCCTCGATGCGCACGCGGCCCGCGGCCTCGGCGATCGGCGACGAGTTCTTCGGGGTGCGTGCCTCGAAGAGCTCGGTCACACGGGGCAGACCCTGCGTGATGTCGCTCGCGCCCACGGATCCACCGGTGTGGAACGTGCGCATGGTGAGCTGCGTGCCGGGCTCGCCGATCGACTGGGCGGCGATGATGCCCACCGCCTCGCCGATGTCCACGAGCTTGCCGGTGGCCAGCGAGCGGCCGTAGCAGTGGGCGCAGACGCCGACCGCGGACTCGCACGTGAGCACCGAGCGCACCTTGACCGACTCGACGCCGGCAGCGATGAACGCGCGGATCTCGCGGTCGCCGATGTCGGAGCCGCCCGTCGCGAGCACCGTGCCGTCCTTGGCCACGACATCCGTCGCCAGGTTGCGGGCGTAGACCGCCGACTCGACGTTCTCGTGCAGCATGAGCTGGCCGTCGATCGTCTCGGCGATCGGGGCGTCCAGGCCGCGCTCGGTGCCGCAGTCGTCCTCACGGATGATGACGTCCTGCGACACGTCGACGAGTCGACGCGTCAGGTACCCCGAGTCGGCCGTGCGGAGCGCCGTGTCGGCCGAGCCCTTGCGAGCACCGTGGGTGGCGATGAAGTACTCCGCCACCGTCAGGCCCTCGCGGTACGAGGAGATGATCGGACGCGGGATGACCTCGCCCTTCGGGTTGGTCACCAGACCGCGCATGCCGGTGATGTTGCGCACCTGGATCCAGTTGCCGTTCGCGCCGGCCGTGACCATGCGGTAGATGGAGTTGTTCTCGTCGAACGCCTCCTGCGTGGCCTTCTGCACCTCGTTCGTGGCCTTGGTCCACAGCTCGGTGAGGTCGGTGCGACGCTCCGAGTCGGTGATGAGGCCCTTCTCGAACTTGCCCTGCACCTTGCTCGCGGATGCCTCGGCGGCGGCCACGATCTCACCCTTGCGGGCGGGCGTGATGACGTCCGAGAGCGCGACCGTGATGCCGGAGCGCGTGGCCCAGTAGAAGCCGGCGTCCTTGATCTTGTCGAGCGTCGCTGCCACCACGGTCTTCGGGTAGCGCTCTGCGAGCGCGTTCACGATGAGCGAGATGAGCGGCTTCGCGGCGACCTCCGCCACGAACGGGAAGTCCGCGGGCAGCAGCTCGTTGAAGAGCGCGCGACCCAGGGTCGTCTCGTGCAGGAACGGCTCGCCGTCGACGAAGCCCTCCGGGCGGTCCTGGTCGCGGAAGACCAGGCCCTCGAGGCGGATGCGCACGGGCGCACCCAGGTCGAGCGAGTGCTGGTCCATCGCCATGATCGCCTCGGCGACCGACGAGAACGCACGGCCCTTGCCGGCGCCCTCCGGCTTGAGGGTCGTCAGGTGGTGCAGGCCCGAGACGATCTCGTGGGTCGGCAGGGTCACCGGACGGCCGTCGGACGGCTTCAGGATGTTGTTCGACGCGAGCATGAGCACGCGGGCCTCGGCCTGCGCCTCGACCGACAGCGGCAGGTGGACAGCCATCTGGTCGCCGTCGAAGTCGGCGTTGAACGCCGAGCACACGAGCGGGTGCAGCTGGATGGCCTTGCCCTCGACGAGCAGCGGCTCGAAGGCCTGGATGCCGAGGCGGTGCAGCGTGGGCGCGCGGTTCAGCAGCACCGGGCGCTCGCGGATGATCTCCTCGAGCACGTCCCAGACCTGCGGCTTCGAGCGCTCGACCATGCGCTTCGCGTGCTTGATGTTCTGCGAGTGGCCCAGGTCGATGAGGCGCTTGATGACGAACGGCTTGAACAGCTCGAGCGCCATCTGCTTGGGCAGGCCGCACTGGTGCAGCTGCAGCTGCGGGCCGACCACGATGACCGAGCGGCCCGAGTAGTCGACGCGCTTGCCGAGCAGGTTCTGGCGGAACCGGCCCTGCTTGCCCTTCAGCATGTCCGAGAGCGACTTCAGCGCGCGGTTGCCGGTGCCCGTGACGGGACGGCCACGACGGCCGTTGTCGAAGAGGGCGTCGACCGCCTCCTGCAGCATGCGCTTCTCGTTGTTCACGATGATCTCGGGAGCACCGAGGTCGAGCAGGCGGCGGAGTCGGTTGTTGCGGTTGATGACGCGGCGGTAGAGGTCGTTCAGGTCGCTCGTCGCGAAGCGGCCACCGTCGAGCTGCACCATCGGGCGCAGCTCCGGCGGGATGACCGGCACGACGTCGAGCACCATGGCAGCCGGGCTGTTGCCCGTCTGCAGGAACGAGTTGACGACCTTCAGGCGCTTGATCGCACGGATCTTGCGCTGGCCCTTGCCCTCGGCGATCTGCTTGTGCAGGTCCTCGGACTCGGCCGCGAGGTCGAACGCCAGGAGGCGGAGCTTGATGGCCTCCGCGCCCATGTGGCCCTCGAAGAACTCGCCGTAGAGGTCGACGAGGTCGTGGTAGACCGCGTCCTCCGCCTTCAGCTCGCCGACCTTCAGCGTGCGGAAGTCGTCGAACACGCGCTCGAGGTGCGCGATCTGGTCGTCGGCGATCTTGCGCAGCTGCGCCATCTCGCGCTCACCGGCGTCGCGGACCTTGCGCTTCTGGTCCGCCTTGGCACCCTCCTCCTCGAGCTGGGCGACGTCGGTCTCCAGCTGCGCGAGGCGCTCGGCGATGTCGGCGTCGCGGCGCTTCTCGACCTCGTTGGTCTTGAGGCGCAGCTCCTGCTCCAGCTGGGGCAGGCGCTCGTGACGGGCATCCGCGTCGACCCGGATGATCATGTACGCGGCGAAGTAGATGACCTTCTCGAGGTCCTTCGGCGCCATGTCCAGCAGGTAGCCGAGACGGCTCGGCACGCCCTTGAAGTACCAGATGTGCGTGACGGGGGCGGCGAGCTCGATGTGGCCCATGCGCTCGCGGCGCACCGACGACTTCGTGACCTCGACACCGCAGCGCTCGCACACGATGCCCTTGAAGCGCACGCGCTTGTACTTGCCGCAGGCGCACTCCCAGTCGCGCGACGGGCCGAAGATCTGCTCGCCGAACAGGCCGTCCTTCTCCGGCTTGAGCGTGCGGTAGTTGATGGTCTCCGGCTTCTTGACCTCGCCGTAGGACCAGGCACGGATGTGGTCGGCCGTGGCCAGGCCGATCCGCAGTTCATCGAACGTGGTTGCGTCGATCAATGCATTTCCCTCTTGTCTGAAGATCTGTTCGCGGCTGCCGGATCAGATGTCGTCAATGGACGACATCTCGGGCCTGGAGATGTTGATGCCGAGCTCTTCGGCCGTGCGCAGTGCCTCATCCTCGTCATCGCGGAGCGTGACCAGGTCGCCGGCTGCGTTGAGCACCTCGACGTTCAGGCAGAGCGACTGCATCTCCTTCATGAGCACCTTGAAGGACTCGGGGATGCCGGGCTCCTGGATGTTCTCGCCCTTGACGATCGCCTCGTACACCTTCACGCGGCCGACGATGTCGTCCGACTTGATGGTGAGGAGCTCCTGGAGCGTGTACGCGGCGCCGTACGCCTCGAGCGCCCAGACCTCCATCTCGCCGAACCGCTGGCCGCCGAACTGGGCCTTGCCGCCCAGGGGCTGCTGCGTGATCATCGAGTACGGGCCCGTCGAGCGAGCGTGGATCTTGTCGTCGACGAGGTGGTGGAGCTTGAGGATGTACATGTAGCCGACCGAGATCGGGAACGGGTACGGCTCCCCGGAGCGGCCGTCGAACAGGTTCGCCTTGCCGGAGCCGTCGACGAGTCGCTGACCGTCACGGGTGGGCAGCGTCGCGTCGAGCAGGCCGATGATGGCCTCCTCGGTCGCGCCGTCGAACACCGGCGTGGCGACCTTCGTGTCGGCGGGCGCCTCGAGCGTGCGCGGGTCGAGACCCGCTGCCCACTCGGGGGTGCCCTCGACCTTCCAGCCCGTCTTCGCGATCCAGCCGAGGTGCGTCTCCAGCACCTGGCCGAAGTTCATGCGCTTCGGGATGCCCAGCGGGTTCAGGACGATGTCGACCGGCGTGCCGTCCGCGAGGAACGGCATGTCCTCCTCGGGCAGGATCTTCGCGATGACGCCCTTGTTGCCGTGGCGGCCGGCGAGCTTGTCGCCCTCGGTGATCTTGCGCTTCTGCGCGATGTACACGACGACCTTCTCGTGCACGCCCGAGCCCAGCTCGTCGTCGCCGTCCTCAGCGCGGAACTGCTTGACCGCGATGACCGTGCCCTGCTCGCCGTGGGGCACCTTGAGCGACGTGTCGCGCACCTCGCGGCTCTTCTCGTTGAAGATCGCGCGCAGCAGGCGCTCCTCGGCGCTCAGCTCGGTCTCGCCCTTCGGCGTGACCTTGCCCACCAGGATGTCGCCCGGCACGACCTCGGCGCCGATGCGGATGATGCCGCGCTCGTCGAGGTCGGCCAGCAGGTCGGGGCCGACGTTCGGGAGGTCACGGGTGACCTCCTCCTTGCCCAGCTTCGTGTCGCGGGCGTCGACCTCGTACTCCTCGATGTGGATCGACGAGAGCACGTCGTCCTTCACGAGGTTCTGGCTGAGGATGATCGCGTCCTCGTAGTTGTGGCCCTCCCACGGCATGAACGCCACGAGCAGGTTGCGGCCGAGCGCGAGCTCGCCCTGGTCGGTCGCGGGACCGTCGGCGATGACCTCGCCGAGCTCGACCCGGTCGCCGGCGGAGACGATCACGCGGTGGTTGTACGACGTGCCCTGGTTGGAGCGGTCGAACTTCCGCAGGAAGTACTGCTGCGTGCCGCCCTCGTCGAGCTGGATCGACACCATGTCGGCCGAGACCTCAGCGACGACGCCCGCGGCGTCGGCGGTGATGACGTCGCCGGAGTCGATCGCGGCGAAGCCCTCCATGCCGGTGCCGACGAACGGCGACTCGCTGCGCACGAGCGGCACGGCCTGGCGCTGCATGTTCGCACCCATGAGGGCGCGGTTCGCGTCGTCGTGCTCGAGGAACGGGATGAGGCTCGTCGCGACCGACACCATCTGGCGCGGCGAGACGTCCATGTAGTCGACCTCGGTCGGGACGACGAGCTCGACCTCCTCGCCCTTGCGGCGGGCGACGACGCGCTCCTCGATGAAGCGCTGCTTCGCGTTGAGGCGGTTGTTCGCGTGGGCGACGACGAACTCGTCCTCCTCCGACG
The DNA here is from genome assembly GCA_963803465.1 of uncultured Actinomycetota bacterium. GTDB lineage: Bacteria > Actinomycetota > Actinomycetes > Actinomycetales > Microbacteriaceae > Agrococcus. Next base: position 212,001 of record CAWDMS010000002.1, on the reverse strand, counting down.
CGGTCAGGTAGTCGATCTGCGCGGTGACCACGCCGTTGTCGACGCGGCGGTACGGCGTCTCGATGAAGCCGAACGAGTTGATGCGCGCGAAGGTCGCGAGCGAGCCGATGAGGCCGATGTTCGGGCCTTCCGGCGTCTCGATCGGGCACATGCGGCCGTAGTGCGACGGGTGGACGTCGCGGACCTCGACGCCGGCACGCTCACGGGACAGACCACCCGGGCCCAGCGCCGACAGGCGGCGCTTGTGGGTCAGGCCCGCGAGCGGGTTGTTCTGGTCCATGAACTGCGACAGCTGCGAGGTGCCGAAGAACTCCTTGATGGCAGCCGAGACCGGACGCACGTTGATGAGCGTCTGGGGCGTGATCGCCTCGATGTCCTGCGTCGACATGCGCTCGCGGACGACGCGCTCCATGCGGGCCAGGCCCGTGCGGACCTGGTTCTGGATGAGCTCGCCGACGGCGCGGATGCGACGGTTGCCGAAGTGGTCGATGTCGTCGATGTCGAGGCGGATGTCGACGGCCTCGCCCTTGCGGACGCCCGGCAGGGTCGACTGCTCGGCGTGCAGCGCGACGAGGTACTTGATCGTCGCGACGATGTCCTCGACCGAGAGCACCGAGTCGCTCATGGGCACGTCGATGCCGAGCTTGCGGTTGATCTTGTAGCGGCCGACCTTCGCGAGGTCGTAGCGCTTCGGGTTGAAGTAGAAGTTGTCGAGCAGCGCGCGGGCGGCCTCGGCGGCGACCTGCTCGCCCGGACGCAGCTTGCGGTAGATGTCGCGGAGGGCGTCCTCCTTCGACATCGGCGCATCCTTCTCGAGCGTCGCGATGATCGACTCGTAGCCCGCGAACTCCTTCGCGATGTCCTCGGCGGTCATGCCGAGGGCCTTGAGGAAGACGGTGACCGACTGCTTGCGCTTGCGGTCGATGCGCACGCCCACGGCGTCGCGCTTGTCGATCTCGAACTCGAGCCAGGCGCCGCGGCTCGGGATGACGCGAGCCGAGTAGACGTCCTTGTCGGAGTTCTTCTCGGGCGTGCGGTCGAAGTAGACACCGGGGCTGCGCACGAGCTGCGAGACGACGACGCGCTCGGTGCCGTTCACGATGAACGTGCCCTTCTCGGTCATGAGCGGGAAGTCGCCCATGAAGACGGTCTGCGACTTGATCTCGCCCGTCTCGTGGTTCATGAACTCGGCCGAGACGTACAGCGGCGCGGCGTACGTCTTGCCGCGCTCCTTGCACTCGTCGATCGTGTACTTCGGCACATCGAGCACCGGCTCCGAGAAGGAGAGCTGCATCTTCTCGCTCAGGTCCTCGATGGGCGAGATCTCCTCGAAGATCTCCTCCAGGCCGGAGTGCGCGGGGACATCCTCGCGGCCCTCGGCGTTCGCCAGGTCCAGCCGGGCCTTCCAGGCGTCGTCGCCGATGAGCCATTCGAAGCTCTCGGTCTGGAGCGCCAGAAGGTCGGGGACGGTCAGTGTTTCCGAGATGTGCGCGAAGCTCAGTCGGCTTGCGCGCCGACCGGTCTTGGGGCTCAGTTCAGCCAAGGCAGATACCTCCGGGCCGGGAAGGGTTGCGGGTCTTCCCGGGATCGTGTCGTCGGTGAGAGACTCGTCAACACCCTGAAGCGCCCTGTTCGGGCGCGCGCCGACCGCAATATGAAGGCAGAGGGGATGTCTGTGAGCGCAAAGACTCACCTTACGCCTCGCGCGGCCGAGTGTCCAGCCGTCTCGGCGTGTCGGCTCGCGCCTCCCTGGCGCCCGATGCTAGCGCGGGGGCGGCCGGGGATCGAGCGGCCGCCGGTGGCGCGACAATGGTGCGTGTGAGCACCCCCAGCCGCCGACTCTCCAGCGGCCTGCACGCCGAGATGCGGTTCGCGTCGACGGGCTGGCAGCTCGTCGTGGACGGCACGCCGCAGTCGCACGTCGACCCGGATCGGCCGGAGCTGCTCGTCTACGAGTACGTGCAGCAGATCGGCCACGTGATCGACGAGCTGCCGGAGGGGCCGATCACCGCCGTGCACCTCGGGGCGGGCGCGCTGACGCTCCCCCGCTACGTCGACGCGACGAGGCCGGGCTCGCGCCAGCAGGTCATCGAGCTCGAGCCGCTGCTCGTCGAGCTCGTGCGCGAGGTGGCGCCGATGCCCCGGGGCGCGAGCGTGCGAGTGCGGTACGGCGACGCGCGCGAGCAGCTGTCGCGCCTGCCCGGCGGGCTCCGGGGCGCCGTCGACCTCGTGGTGGTCGATGTCTTCTCGGGCTCCCAGACGCCGGCGCACGTGACCACGGTCGAGTTCCACGCGCTCGTGCGCGACCTGCTCGCGCCGTCGGGCGTCGTGGTCGTGAACATCGCCGACGACCGCACGCTCACGTTCGCGAAGCGGCAGCTCGCCGCCCTGCTCGAGGTGCACGACCAGGCGGCGGCGCTCGCCGATCCCGGCATGCTCAAGGGCCGCCGCTTCGGCAACGTCGTCGCGATCGCCGGCCGCGAGCTGCCCGACCTCGATGCGCTCGGTCGGGCGCTGCGCCGCGACCCGCTGCCCGGCAAGGTGGTGGCTGGCGCCGAGCTGCGGCGGTTCCTCGGCGGCGCGCTGCCCGCGCGCGACGCGGACGCGACGCCGAGCCCCGCGCCGGGCCGGGGCGTGTTCGGCTGATCCCGACGTCGCCGGTGGTCGCTCGAGCCGCATGCGGCGCCGAGTCACCACAGGCGACGTCGAGATCCCTCGGTGGGGGCGCGCGGCGCGTGCTCCCGGGGAATGGGCGCGGATGCGCGACGATGTCGGCATGAGCGAGTCGATCGGCTACGACCAGACCGCGCTGCGGAACGCCGTCGACGTCGCGGCGGCGGGCCGCAGGCTGCGCCAGCTGGGCCGCGAGCGCTCGCTCGCCGCGGTGTCGGAGCGCGCCTGGCTGCTCGAGAGCCTCGGCCGGCTCGACGAGGCGCTCGCCGCCGCGACCGAGGCCGTGACGATGGCCCGCGCATCCGGATCCCGCGACCGCGTCGCCGAGGCGCGGCTGCTGCGCGCATCCGTCGTGCAGACCCGCGGCGACCTGCGGACTGCCCTGCGCGAGTGCACGGCGCTCATCGCCGAGTCGCGCTCGAACGACTGGGTGGAGCTGTGGGCGCACGCGCTGCAGCAGCGCGGCACCGTGCACTTCGCCCTCCACCAGTGGCACGAGGCGTGCATCGACTTCACCGTCGCGGTCGAGCTGTGCCGCGAGGCCGAGCTGCCAGCTGAGCAGCTGCAGGCCGCGGAGGTGGCGCTGCTCGTCGCGACCGATCGCGCGCAGACCGAGGCGCTGCGGGCCGAGCAGGACGTGCCGCGCGCGACGCATCCGATCTGGGGCGGTCGCTGACGCCCATCCACAGGCGGCCGGCGCCGGTTCGCGCCGCGTCGGCGGCGGATGGCATGCTCGCCAGGTCGCACGGGATCCCGGGCAGCGGGGCGGCAGGCGGAGGGAGCGACGCGATGGCGGATCTGGAGCGCGTGCGCGTCTGGGCTGAGGCCCTCATCCGGCTGCACCTCGACGACAGCTGGACGTTCGGGTTCGACCGCGCCGCGAAGCGGGCGGGGCTGACGAACTACACGCACCGCCGCATCACCGTCTCGAAGCACCTCGCGGCTCGCTGGGACGACGACGAGGTGCACCAGACGCTGCTGCACGAGGTCGCGCACGCGATGGCCGGCCCCGGCGCGGGCCACGGCCCGCGCTGGCAGCGCACGGCGCGCGAGCTCGGGTACGTCGGCGGGCGCACGCACCAGGGCGAGATCGCCGCGGAGCGGGCCGGCTGGGTGGGCTCGTGCCCCGGCGGCCACGAGCACGTGCGCTTCCGCGCGCCGCGAGGTCGCTACGCCTGCCGCGCGTGCTCGCGAGCGGCGCGCCGGGTCGTCGAGATCCGCTGGCAGCGCCGGGCGGCGGCGGCATGAGCGGCGCATCGAGTCGGACGCTGTCGAACGGGCTCGAGGCGACGCTGCTGCCCGACGAGCACGGGCTCGTGCTCGTGATCGACGGCATCCAGCAGTCGCACCTCGGTCTGCCCGGTGCGCCGCCGCGGCACGCCTCCCACCGCTGGATGCTCGCCGCGTCGCTCGCCTCGCTCGCCGCGCGGCTCGCCGGCGCCGGTCGAGGCGCTCCACCTCGGCGGCGGCGCTGCCGCGCTGCCGCGCGCGCTGCAGCACGCGCTGCCGCGCCTGCGGCAGCGCGTCGTCGAGCTCGAGCCCGGTCTCGTCGAGCTCGTGGCGGAAGGGGCGCCGCTGCCCGAGGGCATCGACGTCGTCATCGGCGACGGGCGCGCGGTGCTCGAGCGGGTGGCCTCGCCGGTCGCGCTCGTCACGGTGGACGTGTTCGGCGCGGGCACCGTGCCGGCGCCGTTCACGACGGTCGAGTGCTTCGCCGCCGCCCGCGCTGCGCTCGCGCCCGGCGGCGCGATCGTGGTGAACTCCGCCGACGGCCCGCCGCTGCGCTTCGTGCGCACCCAGGTCGCCACCCTCCAGGCGGTCTTCGCGCACGTCGCGCTCATCTCCACCGGCTCCACGCTCGCGGGGGCGCGGCACAGCAACCTCGTGCTGGTCGCGAGCGACGCGGCGCTGCCCATCGACGCGATCCGGGATCGCGTCCGCGTCGGCCCGCCGCCCGCCGCGGTCGTCCACGGTGCGCGGCTCGCGCGCTTCGTCGCCGACACGGCACCGGAGCCGGTGCGCGACGCGACGGCCGTCGACTCCCCCGCACCCGTCCGCTCGGCCTACCTCGGGGCGTCCTCGCTGCCGCCGTCGCTCATGGAGCGCATCGACGACTGATCGGGTCGGTGCGCATCCGAGCCGCCGGCGTCGCCGGTCGGCGCCGCCGCGTCGTACGAGGCACTGATCTGCCGGTACGACTTCGTGAGCAGCGCGAGCGCCGCGGCGATGACCATGACGATCCCCGCCACGAGGAAGACGAGCGCGATGCCGCGCGCGGCTCCCGTGCCGAGCAGGGGCTCGAGCGCGGCGGAGCCCGCGTCGGAGCGCGCCCAGGGGATGATCCAGAACTCGGCGATCGGGGCGATGAGGAACGCGGTGATCGGGGCGGCCGCCGACTCGAAGGCCATCGCGAACCCGAACACGCGGCCCTGGCGCGAGAGCGGCACGACGCGCTGGATGATGGTCTGCTCCGCGGCCTCCGCTGCCGGGATGAGGCACATGTAGAGCCAGATGCCCGCGGCGTAGAGCAGCCACGACTCGCGGATCGTGAAGAGCGCGCCGAGCACGCCCATCACCATCACGACGATCAGCAGCGTGCGGATCGGTCGTGCGCCGAGCCCGAGCTTCGCGATCGCGAGGCCGCCGAGGATGAAGCCGGTGGAGGCGACGCCGAAGACGACGCCCCACATCTCGACGGTGAACAGCTCGAGGCCGTACGGATCCATCAGCGCCATGTAGACGCCCCCGATGAGGTTGTTGAACGTCGAGAAGACGATGAGCGCGAAGAGCCCGCCGATCGCGACCACGGCGCGGATCGAGCCGCGCAGGTCGATGCCCCGCACCGTGTCGTCGGCCTCGAGCGCCACGACGTCCTCCGGCACGCGCAGGGTCAGCAGGTGCGCGAGGCTGACGGCCGTGAGGGCGATCGCGATCGCGATGGTCCATCCCATGCCCAGCCGGCCGATGGCGAGGCCGGAGAACACGCTCGTGACGATGAAGGCGATGCCCTGGACGGTGCCGACCATGCCGTTGGCGTTCGCGTGACGCTCGTCGGGCACGAGCATCGTCACGGTCGTCGACAGCGCGATGTTGCGCATGTGCTCGACGACCGCGCCCGCCAGGATGATCGCCGTGAAGAGCCAGAACCAGGGCGCCCCGAGGTCGAGCAGCGACGGCTCGGGCAGCAGCAGGTACATCGCGCCCGCGAGCGCGAACGCGAGCAGGGTCACGGAGCCGGAGAGCAGCATGACGCGCAGCTTGCGGTGGTGGTCCACGATCGTGCCGAACAGCATGCTGCCGAGTGCGACGAAGAGCATGTACGCGCCGCCGATGATGCCGGTCGCGAGCACGGAGCGCGTCTCGAGGTAGACCCAGAACGTGAGCCCGAACCAGAGGAAGCTCGTGGTGAGGTTCGCGAGCGCGGTGTTCGCCAGCACGTGCATGAACGTGCGCTCGCCGGATGTCCGTGGCCCCGTCGCCGTCATGCGCACCACGGTAGACCCGGCCACCGACACGCGTCACCGCCGAGTCGCGATCCGCTGCCGCGCTGGCCTACGGAGGTGCACGCTGCTGCGGCCCGCGCGGCAGGTGCAGCGCAGCAGCGTGCACACGGAGGGCCGAGCGCGGACACGGGACGTGCCGCACGGCGTGCCGCGGCATCACCGCTGTCCACAGCCAGGCGATCCGGCGCCGCAGGGTCGGGCCGCGAGCGGGCACAGTGCCGGCGTGCCAGCACCATCGCCCCTGCCCCAGCCGTTCGCCGGCGGACCGTTCCTCGTCAGCGACGCGCTGCGCGCCGGCGTGACGCCGGCGCGGGTGCGCAGCGGCGACCTCGTCGCGCCCTTCCGCGGCGTGCGGACGACGACCGTCGAGCGACTCATCGACGTCGCGGCCGCGTACGCGACCTGGATGCCCGCGCACCACGCGTTCGGCGGCATCACGGCCGCGAGGCTGTGGGGCCTCCCGCTGCCGACCGACTGGACCGCGGACGAGCCCCTCGTCATCGCGCGGCCGCACGGCTCGACCCGCGGCCGGGCGCGCGGCACCCGGCACATCTCGGTCGATGCGTCGACGCTCGCCTTCACCGAGCATCGCGGACTGCGCATGCTCGCCCCGGTCGCCACCGCCCTCATCCTGGCGAGGGACCTGGAGCACGAGCACCTCGTGCACGTCGTCGACGCCCTGCTCACGGGCTCCCGTCGCTACCCGGACCTGGAGCTGGCGCGGCGGCCGCACGCGACTCCTGCGCGGCTCGCCGACTTCGTCGGACGGTGCGCCGGTCTGCGGGGAGCCTCCGCGCTGCGAGCCGCGGCCGAGGACGCCCGAGTCGGCGTGGACTCCCGCTTCGAGACGATCACGCGCCGCTGCATCGTGCTCGCCGGCCTGCCGGAGCCCGTGGTGCATCCGCTCGTCGTCGTCGACGGCGTCGAGCTGCACCCCGACCTCGGCTACCCCGAGCTCAAGATCGCGGTCGAGTACGAGGGCGAAGGACACCTCGACCCGAAGCGCTGGGCGGCGGACATCCTCCGCTACGAGCTGCTCGAAGCGGCCGGCTGGATCGTCGTGCGCATCACGAAGGCCGACCTCGCCCGTGACGGTGCGCAGTGTCGCGCGCCGGGTGCGGGCAGCGCTCGCCCGCCGCGCGTGAGCGCCCTGCGGGGTTCGCCGCGGGCCGGGACGGCCGTGTGCACCCTCCTGCTCCGCGCCGCGCGCCCAGACCGCAGGAGCGTGCACATGCAGCAGGGCCGGGACAGACATGTGCACGCTGCTGCGGCTCACGCGCGCCGAGACCGCAGGAGCGTGCACATCCCGGCAGGGCCGCGACACGTGTGCACGCTCTTGCTCCCCCGCGCGCGCCGAGACCACAGGAGCGTGCACATGCAGCAGGGCCGGGACGGACGTGTGCACGCTCCTGCGGCCGCACGCACGCCGGGACCGCAGGAGCGTGCACATCCCGGCAGCGCCGTGTCAGCCATGTGCACGCTCCTGCTGCCACGCCCACGCTCAGACCGCAGGTGCGTGCACATCCCGGCAGGGCCGCGCCCGCTACATGTGCACGCTCTTGCTGCCTCACCCACGCTCAGACGGCAGGAGCGTGCACACCCCGGCTGGGCCCAGCCAGCCATGTGCACGCTCTTGCTGCCGCACGCACGCCCAGACCGCCGGAGCGTCACCTCCATCGACGCGTCCGAGCGGCGGTCAGTCGCGCGAGTCGCGCGCCTGCGCCCAGAGGTCGACGCCCGGCTCGTCCTGCGCGAGCTCGTCGATCGCCGCGAGCTCCTCGTCGGTGAAGTCGAGCCGGTCGAGGGCGCCGAGGTTCTGCTCCAGCTGCTCGACGCGCGAGGCGCCGATCGTGAGCGACGTCACGCGCGGGTCGCGCAGCGCCCACGAGAGCGCGAGCTGCGCGAGCGACTGCCCGCGCTCCTCGGCGATGCGGGCGAGCCCGCGGATGCGCTCCATCGCCTCGGCCGACACGTTCGGGTCGAGCGGCTTGCGGTCGCCGCCGCGCCAGCCCGCGAGTCGGTCGGGCACGCCGTCGAGGTACTTGCCGGTCAGCAGCCCCTGCGCGAGCGCGGTGAACCCGATGACGCCGACGCCGAGCTCGCCCGCGGCGTCGAGCAGGCCGTCACGCTCGATCCAGCGGTTGAGCATCGAGTACGACGGCTGGTGGATCGTCAGCGGCGTGCCGAGCGAGTCGAGGATCGCGTGCGCCTGCCGCGTCTCCTCCGCCGAGTAGCTCGAGACGCCCACGTAGAGCGCCCGGCCGGTGCGCACGATGTGGTCGAGCGCACCCATCGTCTCCTCGAGCGGCGTCTCGGGGTCGGGACGGTGGTGGTAGAAGATGTCGACGTGGTCGAGGCCCATGCGCTCGAGCGACTGGTCGAGGCTCGCCAGCAGGTACTTGCGGCTGCCGCCGAAGCCGTACGGCCCCGGCCACATGTCCCAGCCGGCCTTCGTGGTGACGAGGATCTCGTCGCGGTGCGGCTGCAGGTCGCTCGCCATCACGCGGCCGAAGTTCAGCTCCGACGCGCCGAACGGCGGCCCGTAGTTGTTGGCGAGGTCGAAGTGGGTGATGCCGCGGTCGAAGGCGGTCGTGAGCAGGTCGCGCTGGCGCTCGAGCGGCACGTCGTCGCCGAAGTTGTGCCAGAGGCCGAGCGTGAGCAGCGGCAGCTTGAGGCCGGATGCGCCGGCGCGGCGGTACTGCATGCGGTCGTATCGTGCGGGGTCGGCCTGCCAGCTCATCGTGCGGCTCCTGTCCGGTCGGTGGTCTGCTGCCCGGTCGCGGCGTCGGCCGCGATGAGCGCCTCGGTGGCGCCGCGCAGCGCGACGGCTGCGGCGCACGCGGCGGCGCACGCGGGGCTGTGGAAGTCGATGCCGAGGTCGGCGAGCTCGTCGACGACGCGGCCGGCGACCAGCTGGTCGGCGGCGTTCGGCCGCAGCGACCCGTCGTGCCCAGCGGTCCCCGGCGGCGACGATCGCGATCGAGACGCGGTCGCCGCGCCGCTCCTGCTCGTCGAGCGCGGCACGGGCGACGGCGGATGCGCTCGCGAGCGTCGCGTCGAGCACGAGCGACGTGCGCGGGGCGAGGTCGTGCAGCTCCTCGGTGGCCGGTCCCCGGTCGGCGTCGGCGATCACCACGACGTCGGCGGCGGCGGCGCGCATGGCTGCCGGACCCCATTCGAGGGTCACCTGGTACTGGGCGCTCATGTCGACCAGCCTACGGTCGCCGGCCGAGCGCATCCCGAGCGCGCGGGATCACCGGGCGCTCCGAGCTACCGGAGCGCTCCGCAGTGCGCGAGCGCGGCGCGCACGAGGCTGCCGCGGCCGCCCTCCATCTCGGTGGCGATGAGCTCCGACGCGGCGGCCTCGGGCTTCAGCCAGGTGAGCTCGAGGGCGTCCTGCCGCGGGTCGCACGTGCCGGTGACCGGCACGATGTAGCAGAGCGAGACCGCGTGCTGGCGGTCGTCGGAGTAGAGGCCGTCGCCGTGGATGGGGAAGTACTCGGCGATGTGGAACGGCACCGGGCTCGCCGGCAGCTGCGGGAACGCCATCGGCCCGAGGTCCTTCTCGAGGTGGCGGTAGAGCGCGTCGCGCACGCGCTCGCCGCGCATGACGCGGCCCGAGACGATCGTGCGCGTCATCTGGCTCTGGTCGTTCATGCGCAGCAGCAGCCCGACCTCCTGCACCTGCCCGATGCCGTCGAGGCGCACCGGGATGGCCTCGACGTAGAGGATCGGCAGTCGCTCGCGCGCCTGCTGCAGCTCCTCATCGCTCAGCCAGCCTGGATTGGGGTCGGGGGTGCGGACGGCCATGGCCCCATTGTGCCCGCCCGAGCGGACGGCTGGGTTCAGGGGCGGAGCCGGCGACCGCCGCGGTCGGCCCAGAGGCCGAGCGCGAGCCAGGCCGCGGCCGCCAGCAGCCCCACCACGATCGACGGGATGTCGCCGAGCGCGGCGAACCAGCCCACCGGATCCGGGTCGGGCATCGCCTCGAGCACGGTGCGCGCCGCGAGCGTCGTGCCGACCGCGAGCAGGCTGATGCGGCCGACGGCCGCGAACGGCTCCGCGAAGGCGCCGAGGGCCGAGGTGCCGCCGCGCAGGTCGGTGTCGATCGACGGATGCATGACGCACGAGAGCACGGCGGCCAGGCTCGCGACCGCGAGGGTGAGCGGGGGCGTCCAGAGCGCGGTCGTCGGCTCGAGCGGCTGCTGGCCCCACACGGTGGGCGTGAAGTAGGCGAGGATCCCGAGCACGAAGAACAGCACCGCGGCGAGCAGGCCGTAGCCGACGACGCGGGCGCGCTGATGGGCGTCGACGCTGCGCGCCCGCAGCAGCGCGTGCACGAGGGCGGCGCCGGCGGCGCTCGGCAGCGCGAGCCCGAGCCCCGCGATCACGGTGGCGACCGCCTGCGTGATCTGCGGATCCGCGGGCACGCCCGCCGCATCCGCGATGCCGCCCACGACGAGGGTGGCGGGGCTGCACGCGTCGCTCAGCTCGCCGCACAGCCCGGTGCTGAGCCAGAGCGCGCCCGCCCCGACCGCCGTGGCGACGATGGTCGCCCACGCCCAGCCGACCCAGGTGCTCGCGAGCAGCCCGAGCAGGCCGAGCGCCGCGGTCGCGATCCCGAGCTGCAGCAGCGGCCCGGCCACGCGCAGCCGCTCGAGACCGCCGAGCGTGCCGGCCGCGGCGTCGAAGGGGATGCCGGCGGCGGTGCCGCCGATGAGCGCGGCGGCCGCCGCGAGGGCGAGGCCCGCGAGCAGGAGCAGCGCGGTGCGGCGGAGCACCCGCGCGCCGCTCGTCCACCCCCGGTGCTGCGCCATCGCGAACGCGCAGCCCGCGATCACCGCGAACGCCGGCAGCGCGAACGCGTCGAGGCCGATGGCGCCCCACGGCTCGGACGCCGCGAAGGGCCGCCGTGGCGCGGCGAGCCACGCGACCGTCGCGAGCACGAGCAGGCCGCGTGCCGCGTCGAGCGAGACGACCCTGCCGATGCGCTTGCCCCGCGCGGGCCGGCGCGTGCCGCCGCGCGCTGCCACCGACGGCATGATCCTGGTGGTCGCCGAAGTGCTCGTCATGCGTCGCCCTCCATGCTTCGAGGCTACGGTGTCCATGATGGCGCGAGCAGCCGGGCTCGGCCGGCCGGAGGGGGCTCCCATGCAGCAGATCGACGCGGACGCGGTGCGGTGGCGCGAGGGTCGGCGGAGTCAGGGACGCGCGACGAGCTGCTCATCGTCATGCACGGCCTCGGCTCGCACGAGGGCGACCTCTTCGGGCTCGCGCCGCACCTGCCGGCGCGCCTCACGATCGCCTCGCTGCGCGCCCCGCTCCCCTACGGCGGCGGGTTCGCATGGGCCGACTTCTCGCCCGTCGACAGCGACGACCACGAGGCGATCGACGCATCCGCGGATGCCGTGCTGCGCTGGCTCGACGGCCTGGACCGCGACGTCTCGCGCGTGCACCTGCTCGGCTTCTCGCAGGGCGGCGCGGTCGCGGTGCAGCTCGCGCGGCTCGCCCCGGAGCGCTTCTCGTCGATCGTGCACCTCGCGTCGTTCGTGCACGCCGGCGAGCTGCCCGGCGATGCCGCGCTCGCCGCGCGCGATCCGCGCATCCCACTGCTGAGCACCATCGGCGAGCTCGACGACGTCATCCACCGCGACAAGATCGAGCGCTCCGCGCCGTGGCTCGACGCGCACTTCGACGTCGAGCGCCGCACCTACCCTCGCGCGCACTCGATCGTCGCCGAGGAGCTCGCCGACGTCGTGGCGTTCCTCGACCGCGTCTGACCCGCGCTCGCCCCGCTCGAGCGCCCACGGAGGCGCGATGCGCGGCTGCGAGCGCGCTCCAGCGGGATGACGGCCGCGGACCCGGCAGACTGAGCGCATGGATCGGTTCCGACTCGGCGGGGTGCCGGGCGTCACGCCCGCGAAGTGGATGCGCGTGTGGCGCGAGCGGATGCCCGACGTGCCGATCGACCTCGTGGCCGTCGACGAGGCGGATGCGGTGGCCGCGCTGCGCGACGCGCGCATCGACGCGGTGCTCGCGCGGCTGCCGCTCGCGCCCGCCGAGCTCGAGGAGCTGCACGTCGTCGCGCTCTACGACGAGCTGCCGGTGGTGGTGTCGGCGAAGGGCCACCCGATCGTCGCGTTCGAGTCGGTGACCCTCGCCGACCTCGCGGGCGAGACGATGCTCGAGGCGGACGGGATGACGTCGGCGCAGCTGCTCGAGGTCGTCGCGACCGGCGCAGGGCTCGCGATCGTGCCGATGTCGGTCGCGCGCGCGCTCGGCGGCGACCAGACGCGGCACCGCGTGGTGACCGACGTCGCCCCGACGACGATCGCGCTCGCGTGGCTGCAGACCGCCGACTCCCCGCTGCACCAGGAGCTGATCGGCATCGCGCGCGGGCGCAGGCCCGGCTCGTCGCGCGGCGCGGACCGCGAGCACAGCGTCGAGCCCGGGCAGTCGGCCACCGGCGGGAAGCCGCCGTCGTCCAAGCCGAAGCAGCCCCCTCGCCCGAACCGGCCGCGCCGCCCCGGCGGGCCTGGCAGGTCGGGCCGCCCGGGTCCCGGCCGCCGCCGGTAGCGTCCGGCGCGACGCTGCGGACCTAGAGTCGTCGCGTGACCCAGGAGCACGCCTTCACCGTCGAGACCGACCTCGAGCGGATCGACCTCGACACGGTCCATCGCTGGCTCTCGACCGACAGCTACTGGGCGATCGGGGCGGTCCCGCGAGACCGTGCAGCGCGCGGCCGAGGGATCGCTGAAGCTTCGGCGTCCACGACGCCGCGGGGGCGCTGTGCGCCTACGCCCGCGTCGTGACGGACCGCGCGACGTTCGCGTGGGTGTGCGACGTCTACGTGGACCGCGCGCATCGGGGCAAGGGCGTCGGCCACCTGCTGGCGCGAGCGGTCGTCGACGCGCTCGCGCCGATGGAGCTCTCGCGCGTGATGCTCGCGACCGCCGATGCCCACGAGCTGTACGAGCACGTCGGGTTCGGGCCGGTGCCGCACCCCGAGCAGCTCATGCTGCTCGATCGGGGCGGCGCCCCTCGGACATGACGGAGGCCCCGCCTCCCTCTCGGGATGCGGGGCCTCAGCCTCGTGGCGGTGACGGTGGGATTTGAACCCACGGTGGAGGGTTACTCCACACCACTTTTCGAGAGTGGCACCTTCGGCCGCTCGGACACGTCACCAAGGGACGATCCTACACGAGCGTCGGCCCCGTGCCCAACCGCTCCGCGAACGAGCGCACGCGACGCACCTCGTGCATCCCCTCCTCCTCCTTCGTGCCGCCGTCGGCGTGCCAGCCGTGCGACTCGTAGAAGGCGGCCGCCCGCGCGTTCCCGTCGAGCATCCAGAGGTAGGCGCCCTCGTGCCCGTCGGCGATGAGCCGCCGCTCGACCTCTGCCAGCAGCGCGTGGCCCACGCCGCGCGACCAGCGCTCGGCGATCGCGTAGATGGCGTAGAGCTCGCCCGAGGCGGGCGGGTCGGGGTCGCGCGCGGGCCCGGCGAACGCCCAGCCGACCACCTCGCTGTCGGCGACCGCGACGAGGTCGTGCGCGCCCGCGTGCGAGTGGTGCTCGTCCCACCGCTCGATGCGCAGGATCGTCTCGCGCTCGACGCTCAAGCGGTCGAGCACCTCCTGCGGCACGAGGCCGCGGTAGGCGGCGCGCCAGGTCTCGATCCGCACGCGGGCGATCCCGGCGGAGTCGGCGACGGTCGCCTCGCGCACGTGGGCGCTCATGCCGCCTCCCCCGGTGCGGCGTCGACGACGCAGAAGCGATTGCCCTCGGGGTCCTCCATGATGCGGTAGTCGGCGTCGGGCGGGCGCTTCGGCCAGTGCACGAGCTGCGCCCCGAGCGCCTCCAGCCGGTCGACCTCGGCGGCCTGGTCGTCGGCGTACAGGTCGAGGTGGATGCGTGGCGGCAGCACCCGCTCGGACGGGCTCGCGTCGAGCGAGACGTTCGGCCCGGAGCCGGCGCGGGGCCGCAGCAGCACGAAGTCGGCGTCCAGCGGGAGGCGCGGCTCGTAGTCGAGCGCAGCCGTCCAGAACAGCAGCTGGCGCTCGAGGTCGGAGCACCGGATCACGATCGAGCCCACGGTGAGCATGGGGTCACGCTAGCCGGTCGACGCCCCTCCGTCCGGAAATCTGCGCGAACCCTTGCGGAAGCCCCGTGCTCGGTCGGCATCCGGCCGACCCGCGATGGGTGCGCCCGGGGAGCGTCGCCGGGCCGGGTGGGCGGTCGCCGATAGCCTCGATCGCATGGCCAAGGCATCCGCATACCGCTGCTCCGAGTGCGGATGGACGACCCTCAAGTGGGTGGGCCGATGCGGCGAGTGCCAGCAGTGGGGCACCGTCGGCGAGGCGGGCGTGCAGGCGAAGCGCGTGGCGGCGGCCGCGGTGCCGAGCCGACCGGGCGGCGCGCCCCATCACCGAGCTGCAGACGGCCGACGCGCCGCGCTGGCCGTCCGGGATCGCCGAGTTCGACCGGGTGCTCGGCGGCGGCCTCGTGCCGGGCGCGGTGGTGCTGTGCTCGGGCGAGCCCGGCGTCGGCAAGTCGACGCTGCTGCTCGCCGTCGCGGCGAAGGCGGCGAGCGCCGGGCGGCGCGTGCTCTACGTCTCGGGCGAGGAGTCGCTCGCCCAGGTGCGGCTGCGCGCCGAGCGCACCGGCGCGCTCGAGCCGCAGCTCTACCTCGCGAGCGAGACCGACCTCGCCACGATCCTCGGCCAGATGCGCGACACGGCGCCGGAGCTCGTGATCATCGACTCGGTGCAGACGGTCGCGAACGCCGAGAACGAGTCGCTCGCGGGCGGGCCGAGCCAGGTGCGCGACGTCGCGTCGGCGCTCACGCGCGCTGCGAAGGATGCGGGCGTGCCGCTGCTGCTCGTCGGCCACGTCACGAAGGACGGCTCGGTCGCGGGTCCGCGCGTGCTCGAGCACCTCGTCGACGTCGTCGCGCACTTCGACGGCGACCGGCAGACGGCGCTGCGCTTCGTGCGCGCCTCGAAGAACCGCTTCGGGCCGACCGATGAGGTGGGCTGCTTCGAGATGACCGGCGACGGCATCGTCGAGGTGCCCGACCCGTCGGGCCTGTTCCTCTCGCGCTCCACGACGCCGCTCGCGGGCACGTGCGTGACGGTCACGCTCGAGGGCCGGCGCGCGATCCCGGTGGAGGTGCAGGCGCTCGTCGTGAAGTCGTCGACCGCGCAGCCGCGGCGGGTCGTGAACGGCGTCGACGCCTCGCGCGTGGCGATGGTGCTCGCGGTGCTCGAGCGGCACGCGAACCTCCACCTCGGCGGCGCCGACGTCTACGTCTCGACCGTGGGCGGCATCCGGCTGACGGAGCCCGGCGCCGACCTCGCGATCGCGCTCGCGATCGCGAGCGCCGAGAAGAACGTGGCGCTGCCCCGCAGGCTCGCGGCGATCGGCGAGATCTCGCTCGCCGGCGAGATCCGCGCCGCGTCGGCCGCGAAGCGGCGCGTGACCGAGGCCCGCCGGCTCGGCTACTCGCGCGTGATCGACGAGTCGGTCGCGCTCGTGCGCAACGCGGTGCCCGAGACGATCAGCGAGGGGCGCCGGGAGGCCGCGCCCGTGGTCGACCCGCTCGGCGTCCCCGTGTTCTGAGCAGGCGCCCCTCGGCGCACGGTGCGCTCCTGCGCCGAGTCCGCTGCCGCGCCGGCGCGAGCGACGCTAGGCCGCGAGTGCCGCGACCGCTTCGGCGGCCGCTGCGCGACCGGAGCGGATCGCGCCGTCGACGTGCTGGTAGCCGTGCCCTGCGAAGTCGCTGCACGCCCAGTGGATGGGCCCGACGACCTGCCGCTGGTCGGCGCCGTAGCGGTGGAGTCCGCCGAGGTCGTAGCTCGCGGCGTACGCACCGCGCGTCCACTCCTCGCTGCCCCAGTCGCTCTCGAAGTAGACGACGGGCTCGAGCGCCGCGGGTCCCAGGTAGCGGGCGATGGACTCGAGCATGCGCCGGCGGCGCTCCTCGTCGGTCCAGCGGAACGCCTCGTCGGCGTGCTCGTCCGACACGAACCCGACGAGCGTGCCGCGCGGGTCGTCGTGGTTGGAGTTGTCGTACAGCTCGTGCACGAGCTCGTCGGGACCGAAGCCGGTGCCGGACAGGCCCGCGTCGCGCCAGAACGGCCGGTCGTAGACGGCGTGCACCTTGATGACGAGCCCGAGCGAGAGGTGCTGGTGCAGCTGGTGCTGGCGGCGCGGCAGCGGCGGCTGCACGTCGATGCGGGTGATGAGGTTGGGCGGCACCGCGATGATCACGCGGCGGCCGCGCGCGACCACGCCGTCTGCGACGACGGTCGCGCCGGCGTCGCTGCGCTCGATGCGGCGCACCGGGGCGCCGAGGTGCACGGCGTCGCCGAGCGCCTCCGCCATGCGGATGCTCACCTGCTGCATGCCGCCGATCACCCGCCGGTCGAGGATCTCGTCCTCGTCGACGAGGTTCGAGAAGCCGTCGGCGCTCGCCGCCATGAGCAGCGCCTGCAGCACCGAGAAGGCGTGCGAGGGCTTCGTCAGCATCGCCGGACCGATGAAGAGCGCCGCCAGGTGGGCAGCGGCGTCGTCGTCGGTCTGCTCGCGCAGCCACGCGTCGAACTGCACCGTGTCGAGCTCGCGGGCGCGCGGATGCGCCCAGGGCGCATCCGGGTCGATCTCGGCGGCGAGCGCGTCGACGACGCCGATGAGGCGGTCGAGCTCCGCCACCGTCGCCGGGTCGATCGGGAAGTCGCCGGTGTAGCGCCGCGCCTCCCCGCCGGGCAGCACGTAGACCGACTCCCCGTCGCGGTAGCGCTGGAAGGTCTCGAGCCCGAGCCGCTCGATCGTCTCGAGCAGCACGGTCTGGTGCGGTGAGATCCACTGGCCGCCGATCTCGAGCATCGCGCCGTCGACGGTGTCGGTCCAGGTGCGGCCGCCGACGCGATCGCGCGCCTCGAGCACCGCCACGGTCAGCCCCGCGTCGACGAGCGCGGTCGCCGCGGAGAGCCCCGCCGGACCGGCACCCACGATGACGACATCCGCCTCGACCTCGACTGCCCCAGCTGCCTGCTCGGCCATCGGCCACCTCCGCATCAACGATCCTGGAAGCGACCGTAGTCGCTCGGCGCGGCGTGCAGCCGCGAATCGCTCGCCCTTCGGCGAAGGCTCGACGACTACTGCAGGACGAGCTGCGCGCTCTGCGCGCTCGCGAAGTCGCCGACGCGCACGCTCAGCTCGTAGCTCGCGCCGCCGGCGGGCACCTGCGGCCGCTCGGCCGTGCACGTCTCGATCGACGAGGCGGTGCGGTCCCACTCGACCGGCACGGTCGACTGCGGCTCGTCGGGCTCGAGCTGCACGACGTTGTCCTGCACGTCGGCGGCGCAGTCCGACCAGCGGTAGACGACCTGATCGCCGGCGCGGATCTCGTACTCCTGCACGCTCGTGCCGGCATTGAGGGAGCAGGCGCCCGCGCCGGTGTTCTCGATGGTGAAGGACAGCTGCACGCGCTCGTCGGCCGCGTAGGCGGGCTTGTCGACCGCTGGGACGATCGCGATCTGCTCGGGCGCGCACGGCTCGGTCGGCTCGGTGGTCTCGCCGCTGCCGCCGACGGGCGTGAACGGCCCGCTCGGGGTCGGGGTGGGCGTCTCGCTCGCCACCGGTGACGCCACGGGCGCGGCGCTCTCGCTCGGCGAGGCCGGGGGCACCGCGTCGGGCGCCTCCCACGGCCGCCACACGAGCAGCACGATCGCGATCACCGCGAGCAGCGCGAGCAGGCCGAGCATCGTGCGGCGCCGGCGCACGGCGGCGCGGCGCTTCGCTGTCGATGCCCGGGTCACGGATACAGGGTAGGCGAGCGGACGCTCAGAGCCGCTTGAGCATGCGCGTGTTGCCGAGGGTGTTCGGCTTCACGTGCGCGAGGTCGAGGAACTCGGCGATGCCGCCGTCGGTCGACCGCACGAGCTCGGCGAAGACGTCCGGGCTCACCACCTGCTCGGCGACCTCGACGAAGCCGTGGCGGCCGAAGAACTCCGTCTCGAACGTGAGGCAGAACAGGCGCGAGAGCCCGAGGTCGCCGGCGCGCTGCTCGAGCGCCGCGAGCATGGCGTGGCCGACGCCCTTGCCGAGCACGCCCTCCGCCACGGCGATCGTGCGCACCTCGCCGAGGTCCTCCCACAGCACGTGCAGGGCGCCGCATCCGACGACCTGCCCGTCGCGCTCGGCGACCACGAACTCCTGCACCGCCTCGAAGAGCGTGACGAGCTCCTTGCCGAGCAGGATGCGGCGGCGCACGTACGGCTCGATGAGGTCGCGCATCGCCCGCACATCGCCGGTGCGGGCCTGCCGCACGACGAGCGGTGCGAGCGGATGCGTCGGGTGCGGGTGCGTCGGCGGTCACGCCTCCGAGCCTACGCGCGGTGGAGCCGGGGCAGCACCTCAGCCGACCCGGAACACCAGCCGCGCGAACTGCCCGACCTGCCGCACCTCGACGAGCGTCAGCCGATCGGACTCCACGCGGCGCGGGAGCAGCGGCGCCCCGCTCGCGAGCGCCACGGGTGCGATCGAGATGGCGATCTCGTCGAGCGCGCCCGCGTCGAGGAACTGCCCCGCGAGGTCGCCGCCGCCCACCACCCAGATGTCGCCGTCGCCGGCGGCCTCGCGGAGGGTCGGCAGCGCCTCGTCGACGGTGCCGCGCAGGAAGCGAACGTCGGCGCCCGCCGGCACGGGCAGCTCGCGGGTGGAGAACACGAACACCGGCCGGTCGCCGTAGAACTCCTGCCAGGAGCCGGCTTCTCCCCGGCGTCCCACTCGCGCAGGCCCCACTCGTAGGTGTGGGAGCCCTCGACCATGATCGTCGCGCCCTGCGGCAGCAGCGTCTCGTCGGGGTCGTCGCCGCCGTCGACCGCGAACAGCCAGGCGAGCGAGTGCTCGTCGTCGGCGAGGAAGCCGTTGAGCGTGGTCGCGGTGTCGAAGATGATCCGGCTCATGCCCGGCACGCTACGGGGCGCCGCCCACACGCCGAAGGGGGAGGCCCGCTCGGGCCTCCCCCTCCGCTCGATCAGTCGATCAGCCGCAGACCGTCAGCGACTCCACCGCCGGGCTGAGGGTCGGCTCGCCGCCGATCAGCCAGACGCTCGAGACCTGCAGGCGCTCCAGCTCGGCGTGCACCCGGTCCGGCACGCACTGGCTGCGCGTGATGAGCATCGGCACGTCCGTCGCGCCGGCGACCGCGGCGCCCGCGAGGGCGTCGGGGTAGCGCTCGCCGGAGACGAGGTAGGCCGAGCCGACCGGGCCGTCGAACGCCGAGGCCGTGATGAGCGCCGACGTCGCGAAGCGGTCGACCCCGCCGAGGCGGCTCACCGTGAAGCCTGCGTCGACGAAGTCGACGGCGACCGTCGACGGCACCGTGACCGAGGAGCCGGTGATGCGCACGAGGTCGGCACCGAGCGCGTCGAGCGCGCCGAGCGTGGTCGCCGGCACCTGCTCGTCGGGGTCGACGAGCAGCAGCGGCCAGTCGAGGTGACCGGCGGCGGCACCGGCCGACAGCGCATCCGGGAAGCTGCGACCGGTCGCCACGTAGGCGCCCGACGCGGTCTCGAAGGCGTAGTCGGCGATCAGCTGCGCCGTCTCGTAGCGGTCGTCGCCCGCGACGCGGTCGACGGTCGTCACGGTCGCGAGCGCGTCGATCTGCGCCTGCGTCGCGCTGCTGATCGTCGGCTGGCCGCCGACGATCACGACGCGGTCGGCGCCGAGGCGCGCGATCTCGTCGAGCACGATCTGCGGCGCCTCGCCCTTGCGGACGAGGAGCAGCGGGCCGCCCTCGTGCGCTGCGGCGGGACCGGCGGCGAGCCCGTCGGGCCAGTTCTCACCGCTCGCGACGTAGACGACGTCCGCGCCGTCGGCGTACGCGCTCTGCGAGACCGCGACCGCCGTGGCGAAGCGGTCGGCGCCTGCGACGCGGTCGGCCTCGAAGGCGACCGACATCGCGAGCGGCACCGCGGTGCCCGAGTCGGTGCGCAGCTCGAGGCGGTCCCCGCCGCGCGGCAGCGGCGCCGTGAAGGTCACCGTCGCCGAGTTGGCGCTCACCGGGTAGGAGCCGAGCAGCTCGTCGCCGTAGTAGAGGTCGAGCTCGGTGCTCGTCGGCGTGCCGAGCGAGGTGAGGTCGACCTCGTTCACGGTGAGCGAGATCTCGGTGCCCACCGCGACCGGCGCGGCCGGCAGGCCGACGACCTCGAGCTGGCGCTGCGAGAAGTCGGGCGAGATGGGCGACTGCGCCTCGATGTAGGCCTCGAAGGCCTCCGAGTCCACGAGCCCCGAGTCGGTGGCGCGCGCACCCGCGGTGAAGCCGCGGAAGTTGTCGCCGCCCGAGACGAGGAAGCTCGGGGCAGCGACACGGAACTCGTCCGTCGCCGTCACGAGCGCCCCGTCGATCCAGATGCCCGTGATGCGCGAGCCCTCCGGCAGCGTCGAGTCGTAGGTGTACTCGACGTTGTCGCTGAAGCCGAGCTGCAGGTAGGCGCGCGACGGCACGGTGCCCGTCGAGGTGCGCTGCCACTGCTGCTCCAGCACGACCTTGAGCTGCGCGCCGGTGAGCGTCACGGTCCAGAGGTTGTTCGCGAAGGGCAGCACGGCGGCGGCCTCGCCGACGGTCACGATGCCGTCGCCGGTCTCGCCCTCGGCGGCCGCGTAGTAGAACTCGTCGCGGAGCCCGCCCGGGTTGGTGATGCCGATGTCGGCCCCGCCGCGCAGCTCCGACGAGAGCTGGTCGCGCAGCATGTTGCCGACGAGCGTGCCCATGGTGGATGCGCTGGCGCGGTCGTCGCGCGCCGGTCCGATGAAGGCGGTCGTGATGTCGCCGGTGATCTCACCGAGCGGCTCGCGGCCGATGACCGCGGCCTGCTCGAGCGCTGCGGCGGTGATCGTGTTCACCGCTGCGACGCGCGGGTAGGCGGCGATGAGGTCGGGGGCGGGAGCGGTCGTGCGCGCGACGTTCTGGACCGTCGGGAACGTCGCGGCGCCGGTGGCGGGGTCGATCTGGACCACGACCTGGCTGACGTTCTCGGCGTACTGGCCGCTCTGCACGACCGGGCGCACGGCCTGGTCGCTGCCCGCGGGCGCGGGGGCGAGCCACGAGTACGGCTTGTGCGTGTGGCCGTTGAAGATCACGTCGACGGTCGCGGCGGTGTCCTCGACGATCGAGCGGAAGGCAGCCGACTCGTCCATGGACGCGTTGAGCGCGGCGGCCTGGACGTCCTGCGGCGCGTTCAGCGCGAGCGTGGCCTGCGAGCCCTCGTGGTACTCGGCGATGATGAGCTCTGCCTCGCCGTTGGCGGCGTTGCCGTCGGAGAGGCGAGCGGCGATCGTGTTGACGGCCGCCACCGGGTCGGTGAACGCGACGCCCGCGATGCCGGAGGGGTCGACGAGCGCGGGGGTCTCGAGCGTCACGGCGCCGATGACGCCGACCGAGACGCCGTTGACCTCGAACAGCGCGTAGCCCTGGTCGATCGGGGTCCCGTCGCGGGTGACGTTCGCTGCGAGGTACGGGAAGTCCGCGGTGTCGCGGACGCGTCCCTGCAGGTCGTCGATGCCGCGGTCGAACTCGTGGTTGCCGGCGGCTGCGGCGTCGACCTCGAGCGCGTTGAGCACCTCGAGCGTCGGCGTGTCCTGCTGCGACGCGGACGCGTAGAGCGAGGCGCCGATGTTGTCGCCGCCCGACAGCAGCAGCGAGGCCGCGTCGCCGTGGACGGCGCGCAGCTGCTCGACGGTGCCGGCGAAGCCCACCGTGCCGCCCCGCAGGGTCGGATCGGTCGCGGTGCCGGCCGGGGCCTGCAGCCGTCCGTGGAAGTCGTTGAAGTGGAGGATGTTGACGAGGCCGGGCGCGGCCGCGTCGACGGCGCCGGCGTCGTCCGTGCCGGCGCCCGTGGCGACGGCAGCCTGCGGGGCGACGAGCAGCCCCAGTGCGACCGCGCAGGCGGCGCCGGCCGCCAGGTTGCGCTTCATGTGCTTGATCACGGTGTGTGTCTCCGATGCGAGGGATCCAGGACGGCGCGCAGGACGCGCCACTCGTGAGCCTATGAAGTCGGGACGACAATGGCGAGCACCAATCGCGGCGGCAGGGTGAACAGCCGGTGACCGAGGGCCGCGAACGCGGAAGAGGGGCCCCCGTGGGGGCCCCTCTTCGTCGTTCGCTGCGGTCAGGCCACGTCGGCGGGCGTCGTGAGCGCCGGCGCGTGCGGCTCCGGGCTGGTGTGCGTGAACACGAACGCGTCGTCGATGAAGTCGACGGTCACGTGCTCACCGCCCGCCAGCTCGCCGTGCAGGATCTTCTC
Source organism: uncultured Actinomycetota bacterium (assembly GCA_963803465.1). GTDB lineage: Bacteria > Actinomycetota > Actinomycetes > Actinomycetales > Microbacteriaceae > Agrococcus. Next base: position 189,515 of record CAWDMS010000002.1, on the reverse strand, counting down.
GCTGAGCGCATCCTCGATCTCGTGCTGCACCGCGCGGCGCAGCGGCCGGGCACCGAGCGCCGGATCGTGACCGATGTGGATGAGTCGGCGCTTGGCCTCCTCGGTCAGCTCGATCGTCATGTCGCGGTCGAGCAGGCGCTCGGCCAGGCGTGCGATGAACAGGTCGACGATCTGCAGCAGCTCCTCGGGGCTCAGCTGCGGGAAGACGACGATCTCGTCCACGCGGTTGAGGAACTCGGGCTTGAAGTTGCGCTTGAGCTCCTCGCGGACCTTCGCGCGCATCCGGTCGTAGTCGTTCTCGGCCGAGCCCTCGAGGACGAACCCGACGGGACCGCCGGAGATGTCCTTGGTGCCGAGGTTCGTCGTCATGATGATGACGGTGTTCTTGAAGTCGACCACGCGGCCCTGGCCGTCGGTGAGACGACCCTCCTCGAGGATCTGCAGCAGCGAGTTGAAGATGTCGCTGTGCGCCTTCTCGATCTCGTCGAACAGCACGACGGAGAACGGCTTGCGGCGCACCTTCTCGGTGAGCTGGCCGCCCTCCTCGAACCCGACGAACCCGGGAGGGGCGCCGAAGAGCCGCGAGACGGTGTGCTTCTCGCTGTACTCCGACATGTCGAGCGAGATGAGCGCATCCTGGTCGTCGAAGAGGAACTCCGCGAGCGCCTTCGCGAGCTCCGTCTTGCCGACGCCCGTGGGGCCGGCGAAGATGAACGACCCCGAGGGACGGCGCGGGTCCTTGAGGCCCGCGCGCTGACGACGGATGGTCTTCGCGAGCACGCTGATCGCCTCGTTCTGACCGACGACGCGCTGGTGGAGCGCCTTCTCCATGAAGATGAGGCGAGCCGACTCCTCCTCGGTGAGCTTGAACACGGGGATGCCGGTCGCGTTCGCCAGCACCTCGGCGATCACACCCTCGTCGAGCACGCCGGTCGGGCCGCCGTTGCCGCTGCGCCACTGCTTCTCGGTGCGGAGCCGCTCGCCGAGCAGCTCCTTCTCCTCGTCGCGCAGGCGCGCCGCGGCCTCGAAGTCCTGGCCGTCGATCGCGGCCTCCTTGCGGGTGCGCACGCCGGCGATCCGCTCGTCGAACTCGCGCAGCTCTGGCGGGGCCGACAGGATCGACAGGCGCAGGCGGGCGCCGCCCTCGTCGATCAGGTCGATCGCCTTGTCGGGCAGGAAGCGGTCCTGCACGTAGCGGTCGGCGAGGTTCGCGGCGGCGACGAGCGCGCCGTCCGTGATGGTCACCTTGTGGTGCGACTCGTAGCGGTCGCGCAGGCCCTTGAGGATGTTGATCGTGTGCGCGACCGACGGCTCCTGCACCTGGATGGGCTGGAAGCGGCGCTCGAGGGCGGCATCCTTCTCGAAGTGCTTGCGGTACTCGTCGAGCGTCGTGGCGCCGATCGTCTGCAGCTCGCCGCGGGCGAGCAGCGGCTTCAGGATGTTGGCCGCGTCGATCGCGCCCTCTGCGGCGCCCGCGCCGACGAGGGTGTGGATCTCGTCGATGAAGGTGATGATGTCGCCGCGGGTGCGGATCTCCTTCGTCACCTTCTTGAGGCGCTCCTCGAAGTCACCGCGGTAGCGGCTGCCGGCGATGAGCGAGCCGAGGTCGAGCGTGTAGACCTGCTTGTCCTTGAGCGTCTCGGGCACCTCGCCCTTGACGATCGCCTGCGCGAGGCCCTCGACGACGGCGGTCTTGCCGACGCCGGGCTCACCGATCAGCACGGGGTTGTTCTTCGAGCGACGGGAGAGGATCTGCATGACCCGCTCGATCTCCTTCTCGCGCCCGATCACCGGGTCGAGCTTGCCGTCGCGGGCGGCCTGCGTGAGGTTGCGGCCGAACTGGTCGAGGATCGTCGAGCCCTTGGGATCGGCCTGCTGCGTGGTGTCGCCGCCGACCGTCGTCGTCTCCTTGCCCTGGTACCCGGCGAGCAGCTGGTTGACCGTCTGGCGCACGCGGTTGAGGTCGGCGCCGAGCTTCACGAGCACCTGCGCGGCGACGCCCTCCCCCTCGCGGATGAGGCCGAGCAGCACGTGCTCCGTGCCGATGTAGTTGTGGCCGAGCTGCAGCGCCTCGCGCAGGCTCAGCTCGAGCACCTTCTTGGCGCGCGGCGTGAACGGGATGTGGCCCGTCGTCTGCTGGCTGCCGGTGCCGATCATGTCCTGGACCTGGGCGCGCACGGCATCGAGCGAGATGCCGAGCTGCTCGAGGGCCTTCGCGGCGACGCCGTCACCCTCGTGGATGAGCCCGAGCAGGATGTGCTCCGTGCCGATGTAGTTGTGGTTGAGCAGCTTCGCCTCTTCTTGGGCGAGCACCACGACGCGGCGAGCGCGGTCGGTGAATCTCTCGAACATCGCTGGCTCCCTTCCTTGATTGCGAGCGTAGTCGCGGGGCTCTCGCCGAGGGGCCGTGTTCGCTGTCGGCGCGACGGTGCGGAGCGATCTGCGACGCGCCCCCGACTGCCAGCCCGACGACCTCTTCACGGTCGACCCTCACGGAACGCCGATCTGACGCCGATACCCTCGACGGGACGACGAAGGAGCACGGTGACCGATCTGCCCCCGCAGCCGTGGAGCCGCCCCGAGCAGGCATCCGCCCACCCCGAGCCCGACCAGCAGTGGTCGAGCCCGGCTCCCCCGACGGCGCACGTGCAGCAGCCGGCCGACGGGCAGCAGCCCGCCCACGGGCAGCCGCAGTACGGGCAGCCCCAGTACGGGCAGCCCGCCTACGGGCAGCCCGCCTACGGACAGCCCGTCTACGGGCAGCCCGCCTACGGACAGCCCGTCTACGGACAGCCGGCCTACGGACAAGGCGCACCGCATCCGTCGTATCCGCCCTACGGCCAGCCCGGCTTCGCGCCGCAGCCCGTGCCGCCCACCAGGCCGGCGCTGCTCCCCGCGGCGCTGCCGGTCACGGGCCAGGCCTTCGTCGGAGCGTTCCGGCCGCTGTCGCAGCGGGTCGGCCGCTGGTTCATCGCCTGGGCGATCGCGATCGGCTTCTTCTTCGGCGGCCAGGTGGTGTCGGTCGCGCTGCTCATGCCCGGCATCATCGACTTCTTCTCGCAGATCGACCCGTCGGCCGCGAGCGACCCCGACATCGCGGCCGAGATGCTCTCCGAGGTGATCGGCTCACCGCTCGGCATGGCCGGCGTGAACATGGCCTGGGCGGCGATGATCCCTGGCGCGATCGTGGCGATGGCCGCGTTCGGCAAGGGTGCCGCCGGGTACGCCTCGAGCGTCGTGGGCCGCTGGCGCTGGGGCGTCGTGGGCCGCTCCGCCATCGTGATCGTGCCGATCTTCGCCATCTACATCGGCATCTCGCTCTGGCTCGACCCCTCCGTCGAGTGGCAGTGGAACCCCAACTGGGGGCTCGTCGCGATCGTGCTGCTCACGACGCCGCTGCAGGCGACCGGCGAGGAGTTCGCGTTCCGCGGCTTCCTCACCCAGATGCTGGGCGGCTGGATCCGCAACCAGTGGGTCGCGTCGATCGCGATCGGCGCCCTCATCGGGCTGCTGTTCGGCGCCGCCCACCTGCACCCGTCGATCTCGGCGACCCTGCAGCTCGCGCTCGTCGGGTTCACGTGCTCGATGCTCACGTTCCGCACCGGCGGCCTCGAGGCCGCCTCGGTGCTCCACACCGCCAACAACGTGTTCATCATGGTGCCGCTCGCGCTCACCGGCGCCTCGGCGTTCTCGTCGCAGCCGGTCGCCGGCGAGGACTGGCTCGCGTTCGGCATCACCGCGCTCGCGCTCGCCGCCGCCTACCTCGCGGTGCACGTCTTCCTGGCGAAGGAGCAGCGCTGGACGGTCGGCGCTCCCGGCGCCGACCTGCTGCTGCCGCGCGCGCCGCTCGCCGCCCCGGCGCCGGCACCTGTCGCGGCTCGCTGACGCGCGCTGCCCGTCGGGCTGCGCCGGCGTCTACGCGGAGGTGCGGTCCGGGCCGCGCCCGGCCGCGCCGGGCGGATGCTCGACCGCCGTCTCGGCCGATGCGTCGAGGTCGGCGGATGCGGCGCTCGCCGCCTGCGCGCGCTGCGGCCGCGGCGGCAGACCGGCCTTCGCCCGCTCCTCGGCCTCGACCTGGTCGTACTTCAGTCGGGCGGTGCGATCGCCGCGGATGATCATCCGCATGACCATCCAGAAGATGAGCCCGAGCACGATCGTCGGGACGAGCGAGAAGATCGCGTTCCCCCACCAGCTCTCAGGCATGCGTCAAGGGTACCGCGCTGCGGACTACGGCAGCGGCGGCGGCACGACAGGCTGCACGGCCATGCGCCGCCGGCGCAGCACCAGCACGAGCACGACCGCGATCCCTCCAGCCACGACCAGCACGAACACGGCGAGCATCGCGACGACGAGTGCGAGCGTGAGGAAGTCGACGGCCATGGGGCGACGGTAGCCCACCGCGCGCGGCGAGCACCACCGATCGCCGAACTTCCCCGAACCGGGGGTCCTGGCGCCAGGATCCCGCAGTTCGGGGAAGTTCGACGTGCGCTCAGGCGGTGAGGAGGGACCGCACCCGCTCGGAGCCGATCGCGAGCAGCAGCGTCGGGATGCGCGGGCCGGTCTCGCGGCCGACGAGCAGCCGGTACAGCAGCGCGAAGAACGCGCGCTGCGCGGCCGAGAGCTCCTTGTCGCCCTTGACGATCGCATCCGGCTCGAGCCCGCGCTGCACCTTCGCGACGCCGTAGGTCTGGTTCGTCAGCCCGTCGAGCGTCCACGCGTCCTCGATCGGCGGCAGGCCGAGCCCGCCCTCGAGCAGCAGCCCCAGCGCCTCGCGCTCGACCTCGGTGAGCGCGTCGAGCGCCTCCCGGTCGGGCGCCTCGCGCACCGTCGTGTGCTCGTCGGCGGGCATGTGGGTGGCGACCCACGCCTCCACCTTGTCGAGCCGGGGCCGCAGCGGGTCGAGGTCGAGGATCGGCTCGTCGGCGTCGAGACCGCGCAGGATGCGCAGGATCTGCGCCTCGTCGCCGAACGTGATGTCGACGACGGATGCGAGGGTCCGGTACGCGACCCGGCGCGGCGTCTGCGGCAGGGCGCCGTGGGCTGTGGCGGTCGCCCGCTCGAGCGCCGCGAGCTCGGCCGCCTGCGCGGTGCCGGCCGCCGCCTTGCGCAGCAGCGCATCCCACTCGTCGTAGGTGCGCTGCAGCTCGGAGCCGAAGGCGACGTCGAAGGACTGGTTCATGCGGCGGCGGGCGTAGAGCCAGCGCAGCACCGGCGCCTCCATGACGGCGAGCGCGTCGGCGGGCACGGGGGCGCCGCCGCGCGACGACGACATCTTCGCGACGCCGCCGAAGCCGACGAACGCGTACATCGGGCCGAGCGGCCGCTCCCAGCCGAACACCGGCGCGAGCTGCAGGCCCACCTGGAACGACGAGCCGGGCGACTGGTGGTCGACGCCGGAGGGCTCGAACACGACGCGCTCGAACGCCCAGCGCATCGGCCAGTCGACCTTCCAGACGAGCTTGCCCGAGCGGAACTCGCGCAGCAGCACCGTCTCCCGGTGCCCGCACTGGCACGAGTAGGTCATCTCGGTCGAGTCGTCGTCGTACGCCTCGATGGTGGTGAGGTCCTTGCCGCACGCGGTGCAGTAGGGCTTGTACGGGTAGTACTGCGAGCCGGCCGAGCCGTCGTCCTCGCCCGCGGCGCCGGAGCCCGCGTCGAGCGCTGCCTGCAGCGCCTCGTCCTCGTCCTTCGCGGCGGGCAGCGTGCGGTACTGCGCGAGGATCGCGTCGATCTCGCGGCGGTGGCGCATGGCGTGCAGGATCTGCTCCGTGTAGGCGCCCGCGCGGTACTGCTCGGTCTGGCTGATGCCGCGGTAGCGCACGCCGGCCTCGGCGAACGATGCCTCGGCGGCGCCGCGGAAGTGCGCGGCCCACGAGTCGGCGCTGCTGCCGGGGGGCGGCGGCACGCTCGTGAGCGGCTTGCCGATGTGCTCGGCCCACGTCTCGTCGACGCCCTCGATGCCGGCGGGCACCTTGCGGAAGCGGTCGTAGTCGTCCCACGAGATGAGGTGCTCGGCGTCGACGCCGCGGCGCAGCAGCTCGTCGGCGACGAGGTGCGGGCTCATCACCTCGCGGAAGTTGCCCAGGTGGATCGGCCCGGACGGCGAGATGCCGGATGCGGCGACCGGCCGGGTGCCGCGGCGCGCGGCCTCCTCGACGACCTCGTCGGCGAGGCGCGAGACCCAGTCCGCGCGCTCGGGCTCGACGGACGGCTCGGGCGTGGGCTGCTGGGTGTCGGTCACGACCACCCAGCCTACCGGCGCGCATCCGCCCGGCCTCCGTCGTCCGGCGCCGCCGCCCTGCTCGAGCCGTTGAGGGTTTGCGTCCGAGTTGCCCTCCACTCGGACGCAAACGCTCAACAGGGTCAGGGGATGGTGAAGATGGCGGTGTCGATGAGGCGGACGGTGCCGACGCGCGCGGCGACGAGCACCTGCACGGGCCCGTGGTGCCGGTCGGATGCGCCGGTGAAGGTGCGCGGGTCGACGATCGCGAGGTAGTCGAGCTGCACGCCGGAGTCGCCCTGCATGACGCCCTGGGCGGCCGCGAGCATCGACTCGACGCCGCGGTCGGCCGCGGAGCCCGCGGCCTCGAGCGCGCGCGACAGCGCCAGCGCATCCGACCGCTCCCCCGACTGCAGGAAGCCGTTGCGGCTGGAGAGCGCGAGCCCGTCGGGCTCACGGACGGTCGGCACCCCGAGCACCTCGACGGGGAAGTTGAGGTCGCGCACCATGCGGCGCACGAGGAAGAGCTGCTGCGCGTCCTTCTCGCCGAAGACGGCGACGTCGGGCTCGACGATCGAGAACAGCTTCGCGACGACCGTGAGCACGCCGTCGAAGTGGCCGGGGCGGCTGCGGCCCTCGAGCACCGTGCCGAGGTGGCCGGCGGTGACGAGCGTGGCGGACCGGCCGCCGTCCGGGTACATCTCCTCGACCGTCGGCATGAAGACGGTGGTGACGCCGAGCTCGGCGAGCCGGTCGGTGTCGGCCTCCGGCGTGCGGGGGTAGCGCGCGAGGTCCTCGTGCGGCCCGAACTGCAGCGGGTTGACGAAGACGGAGGCGATCACGAGGTCGGCCCGCTCGAGCGCGGTGCGGACGAGCGCGACGTGCCCCGCGTGCAGCGCGCCCATCGTCGGGACGAGCGCGACGCGACGGCCCTCGGCGCGGGCGTCGCGCACGAGCGCGCGCACGCTGTCGATGGTCGTCAGGGTCTGCAGGGTCGCGGGCACCCGCCAAGCCTAGGCGCGCCCCCGCCTGCTCCAGCGCATCCGCCGTCGGCGCTCTCAACCGGCCAGTTGGTCGCTCGAGGGCACTATCCCCTCCCGATACCAACTACCCGGTTGAGGATCAGGGCTCGAGGGGCGGGTCGGGGTAGCGGGAGAGGGCCGACTCGACGGCCGAGCGGACGACGCCGCCGAGCACGCGAGCGGGGCGCTCGACGCCGATCTCGTGCAGCTGGCGCATCGCCTGCGCGACGATGCCCTCGGCGAACCCGGTCGCGACCTCGATCGCCTCCGCGTAGGCGGGCCGGTCGGCCTCGTCGACCACGATCGGCTCCGCGCCCATCTCCACGGCCAGCGCCTGCCCGATCGGCAGCACGGGACCCGGGGCGGTGACCGCGATCGTCGCGTCGAGCAGCCGGGCGAGGTCGAGGGAGGTGCCGGTGAAGCTCATCGCCGGGTGGAGCGCGATGGGGATCGCGCCGCGCGCGATGGCGGGCTGGAGCACACCGATGCCGTGCTCGGCCGCGGTGTGGACGACGATCTGGCCCGGCTGCCACGCCCCCGTCGAGGCGAGGCCCGCGACCAGCCCCGGCAGCTCGGCGGTCGGCACGGCGAGGAGGACGAGCTCGGCGCGCTCGACGATCGTGGGCGCGTCGAGCAGGGCGACGCCGGGCAGCACCGACTCGGCGCGATCGATGGCGTCGGCGCCGGTCGCGTCGATCCCGACGATCGCGTGCCCCGCGCCCGCGAGCGCCGCGCCGAGCACCGGGCCGACGCGGCCGGCGCCGATGATGCCGACGCCGAGCCTGCCGGGCTTCACGGCTCCTCGCGCGGCCGCTGCCAGCGCGGGTCGAGGTGCTGCTGCGGTGGCCACGGCGGCTGCGCCTGCCCCGCGTGAGGCGCCGGCTGATCCTGCGGCTGCGGCTGGCCTTGCCACTGCTGCGGCGGCTGGCCGTGCCACTGCTGCGGCTGCGGCGGATGCGGCTGCGGCTGCGGCGGCTCGCCCTGCCACGGCTGCTGCGGCTCGCCTTGCCACGGCTGCGGCGGCTGGCCCTGCCACGGCTGGCCGGGCTGCTGCGGAGGCATCGCGTGGCGAGGCTGCGCGGGCCGCTGCTGCGGCACTGGCCCCTGGTGCCCTGGCCCCTGCTGCCCTGGCCCCTGCTGCCACGGCGCCGGCGGCTGCGGCGGCGACATGAGGCCGTCCTGCACCGCGGGCGCGGTCTCGAGCACCGCGTTGCGCGACAGCGACGCGGCCCACGACTCGGACGCATCCCGATCGATCGCGACCTTGACGGTGCGCATGGCGTGGTCGAACAGGATGCGCGCGTCGCCCTGGTCGATGGCGCCGATGCCGGGCGAGAGCACGGTGTCGGGCACGTGGAACTGCACCCGGCCGAGCCGCGCGAGCCCATAGATCGGCCCCTGCTGCAGCGCGACCGACTGCACCCGCGCCTGCGGCACGATCTGCAGCGAGCGCCAGATGCGGCCGAAGCGCAGCAGGAAGGCGGCGTCGTGCACGTGGAAGCCGTTGCGGCGCACCGAGAACCAGCGGAAGATGCGGGCGCGGGGCGGGCTCGCGATGAACGCGTCGGGCGCCTGGCCGAACAGCCCGGCGTCGACGAGCGGCGAGTGCGCGAGCTCCGGCAGCACGAGGCCGATGACCGTGCGCACGTCGCGCAGGTCGCCGACCGGCAGCAGGTAGCTCGCCATCTGGCCGCCCGAGCCGCCCTGGCCGGACCCGTCGGGCTTCGACTTGCCGGCGCGCGTGAACGTCACCTGCCACCAGCCGAACGGCCGCCACAGCAGCGGCTGCTTCACCTGCAGGGCGAAGATGCGCCCGGGCGGCAGGATCTCGGTGGTCGTCGAGGCGAGCCCGTAGGCGAGCCGGATGCCGTCGGGCGTCGCGGCGATCGAGTAGCGCAGCTTCGAGCCGAGCGACCGCATGCCCGCGGCGAAGAACGCGATGGCGCCGGGCAGCAGCGCGAAGATCGCCCAGAACTGCTGGAAGCCCACGATGAGCACGAGCGTGCCGATCGCGTAGGCGACCGCCCACACGATCCAGCCGTCGAGCACCGATGAGGCGACGATGCGCCCCAGCGGGATGCGCACGAGCGAGCTGGGCGCGAGGTGCGCGATCTCGGCGTCGGGCCGCAGGAACTCGTCCACCACGCCGCCGGCGCCGCCGCGCTCGGTGGCCATGCGCTCCGCGTCGGCCGCGGACCTGCCGGACGCCCGATTCATGACCTCGTAGCGCAGCGCATCCGCCACCGACGCGCTCAGGTAGTTCAGGTCGACGTTCGCGTCGTTGCCGGCCTGCTGCACCTCGAACTTGCACGCGCCCAGCAGCCGCGCGAACCACGGCTTCTGGATGTTGATGGCCTGGATGCGCGCGAGCGGTGCCCGCCGATGCCGCTTGACGAGGATGCCCTGCTGCACCTCGACGGCGTCGCCGGTGATGCGGAAGCGGTGCACGCGCCAGCTGAACCAGAAGATGAGGATGCCCACGAGCACGGCGACGATCGTGCCGAGCGAGACCCACAGCAGCTGGTCGAGCAGGAAGTCGCCGAACGGGTCCCGGTCGAAGTCCTCGTCGGACCACTCGGGCGGCACGAACATGCCGATGAGGCGGTCGCGGAAGGTCGAGACGATGATGCCGAGGAAGATGATGAGCGCCAGGCCGCCGCGCAGGAGCGGGGTGGCGGGGTGCAGGCGGTGCCACTCGCCGTCGACGAGCTCGATCGCCTTCGCGCGCGCGTCGGCCGGGGCGGCGTGCGGGCCGCGGCCTGCGGGCCCCCGGCCGGCGGGCCCGGCTGCTGCGGCTGCATGGCGCCCGGCTGCTGCCAACCCTGAGCGGCCGGCGGGGAGGGCCAGGGCTGCTGCTGCCGCGGCCACGACGGGGCGCCCTGCGGCGCCTCGGGCGGGCGGGGTGCGTCGGTCACAGACCGGCCCGTCGGGACTCCGACACCGCGACGAGGTGGTCGCGCAGCTCCTCGGCCGTCGAGCCCGGCATGCCGGGGATCGTGATGGCGCTCGACGCCGCGGCCGTGACGAACTTCAGCGACTTCAGCCCGAACATCCGCTCGATGGGCCCCTGCGTGATGTCGACGATCTGCATGCGGCCGTACGGCACCGCCACGAAGCGGCGGAAGAGCATGCCGCGGCGCACGAGCAGGTCGTCGGCGCGCTGCAGGTAGCCGATCGTGCGGGTGCGCAGGAACGACCACACCACGCCCACGACGATGAGCACGACGGCGGCGATGATCGGGATCCAGGCCCACAGCGGCATCTCGCCGTCGGTGATGAACCAGAGCGGGACGGTCGCGCCGATGCCCACGATGGCCCAGCCGATGACGGTGCCGATCGACTCGACCACGGCGTAGCGCATGCTCACGCGCTGCCAGTCGCCGGTGACGTCAAGGCGCTCGGCCACGGTTCCTCCACTGCTGCTCCGGCGGTTGCCGGCGGCCATCGGCGGCCGGTTCCAGGCTAGTGCGAGGAGGCTGATCGGGCCGTCTGCGATACTGCCGCGGTGACTTCAGAGACCGAGCAGCGCAAGCACGTGGGCCGATGGATCGCCGTCTCCATCGTCGGCGTGATCATCCTGGCGCTGCTGGCGGCCATCGGCTGGTACTTCCTGCGCATCAATCCGTCGGTGCAGCAGGTGGAGACGATCGAGACCGCGTTCCCCGAGGAGTCGCTGCGCCCGACCGCGGAGGCGACCGAGAGCGGCGCGCCCGTGAACGTGCTGCTGCTCGGCAGCGACTCGCGCGCGACCGACGGCACGCTGCTGACGAGCCTCGGCGACCGCGCCGACACGATCATGGTCGCCCACATCGCGCCGGACCGCGAGACGGTGCAGATCATGTCGATCATGCGCGACTCGTGGGTGGAGATCCCCGGGCACGGCACGCAGAAGGTCAACGCCGCGCTCTCGCTGGGCGGGGTGCCGCTCATGGTGCAGACGGTCGAGGGCATCATCGACCAGCGCATCGACCATGTCGCCGTCATCGACTTCGAGGGCTTCAAGGGGCTGACGGAGGCGCTCGGCGGCGTCACCCTGCAGAACGACATCGCGTTCAGCGAGGGCCCGTACACCTACCCCGCCGGTGAGATCACCGTCGCGGGCGAGGAGGCGCTCGCCTACGTGCGAGCCCGCTACCCGTTCTCCGACGGCGACTACCAGCGCTCCCACAACCAGCGGGCGCTGCTGCGCGGCGCGATCGAGCAGATGATGACGCGCGAGAACCTCACGAACCCGGATCGCATGGCGAGCCTGCTCGCCACGGTCACGCCGCACATGGCGACGACCGACACGTTCTCGTTCCCGGTCGTCTTCGACCTCGCCACGCAGCTGTCCCAGCTCGACTCCGCGCGCATCCAGACCTTCACGATGCCGACGCTCGGCACCGGCATGGAGGGCGACCAGTCGGTCGTCTACGTGAACTGGGAGGGTGTCGACGCGCTGCGGGCGGCGTTCGACGAGGACTCGATGACCACGTTCCAGCCGGCCCCCGAGCGCTAGCCCGTCCGCTCGACGTCGCGGGTGGTTGCTCGGCGCGCTCTCCGCGATGCGCGACCACTGGCGACGTCGAGCATCAGTCGCTCGGCGTCTAGGCCGGGTCGGCCACCGCGGTCGCGTCGTCCTCGTCGTCGGGCGGGAGCACGCACCAGTGCTCGGCGATGATGCCGGCGGTGAGCTCGACGACGGCGCCGCCCGCGATCACCGCGAAGGTCAGCACGGTGCCCTCGGCCACGACCGAGCGCGTCGAGAAGAACGCGAGCGCGCCGAGCGCGCCGCCGGCGAGCAGCGCGCCCACGATCGAGCTGGCCTTCGCGAAGCCGAGCACGCTCGTGGCGTGCCGGTAGTCGATGCGGCGCTTGCCGCGCGCCGCCTGCCGCACGGGCCAGGCGACCAGCAGCAGCAGCCCGCCGAGCACGGCGAGCGCGATCCCGAGCGTGAGCGGCGGCACGAGCGCGGGGCGGCCGCTCATGACGAGCAGCGCCTCGCCCATCCACGCGACCGCCGCCGCGATGACCAGGACGAGGATGACCGTGGTGGCGGACGTGCGCGTCACACGAGCCGCCAGACGTCGCCGTCGGCGTACTCGGCGAGCTCCGCGATCGAGCCGTGGCCGGGCAGCTCCGCGCGCGGCTCGAGCTCGAGCCACGGCTGCAGCACGAACTGCCGCTCGTGCGCGCGCGGGTGCGGCACGGTCAGCGCCGCGGAGCGGAGCTCGAGCGAGCCCATCGCCACGATGTCGATGTCGATCGTGCGGCTGCCGTAGCGCTCCTCGCGCACGCGGCCGAGCGCATCCTCGACGGCCTGGATCGCGTCGAGCAGCTCGAGCGGCTCGAGCGTCGTGCCGACGATCGCGACGATGTTGGCGTAGTCGGGCGAGAGCCCCTCGCCGTCGGGGTGCCACGACGGCGACTCCCACGCGCTGGAGCGCTCGAGCACGCGGATGCCGTCGATCGATCCGAGCGCGCGCACGGCCCGGTCGATGGTCCGCACGCGGTCGCCGAGGTTCGCCCCGAGCGACAGCACCGCGCGCCGCTCGAGGGCGAGGCTCACCACGCGCGCGTCCCGCGGAGCGACACCGAGACGTCGCCGAACGGCACGCCCACGGGGGCGCTCGGCTTGTGCACGGTGACGAGCGCGGACTCGACGAGCGGATGCTCGAGGCACAGGTCGACGAGCCGCTGCGCGAGCGTCTCGATGAGGTCGACGGGGTCGCGCTCGACGGCGGAGACGATCCGCTGCGCGAGCTCGCCGTAGTGCACCGTGTCGGTCACCCGATCGGTGCGCGCGGCGGCGCCCACCTGCGTCGACAGGTCGACGTCGATGACGAACTCCTGGCCGTCGCGGCGCTCCTCGGGGAGCACGCCGTGGTGGCCGAACGCGCGGATGCCGTCGAGCCGGATCGCGCCGCCCTGGTCGGCCTCGCGGTCGGACCGGCCCGCGTCCTCCATCGCCTCGAGCGCGCGCAGGCCCGCGACGGTCGAGGCCACGTCGTGCACGCGCACCGCCGCGGCGCCGTGCTGCGCGGCGAGCACGCTCGTGATGGCGGTCGCGGCGTCGCGCTCCTCGGCCGGGGCTCCCTCGGGCAGCAGCGCGCCCAGGAAGCGCTTGCGGCTCGTGCCCACGAGCAGCGGCAGCAGCATGCCGGTGAGGCTGCGGAGCCCGGCGAGCAGGCGCCAGTTGTCGAGGGCGTCCTTCGAGAAGCCGAAGCCCGGGTCGAGGATGATCCGCTCGCGCGGCACCCCCGCTGCCTCGGCGGCCTCGACGCGCGCGGCCAGGTGCGCCGCGACATCCGTCACGACGTCGTCGTAGTGGGTGTCGCGCGTCACGTCGATGCCGCGCGAGTGCATGAGCACGATGCGCGCGCCGCCCTCGGCGACCGCTCGCAGCATGTCGGGGTCGTGCTCCCCCGCCGTCACGTCGTTGATGATCTCGGCGCCCGCGGCCATGGCCGCGCGGGCAGTGGATGCGTGGATGGTGTCGACCGAGACGCGGATGCGCGCGCGCACCAGCTCCTCCACGACGGGCAGGATGCGCGCGAGCTCCTCGGCCGGGTCGAGCGGGGTCGCGCCGGGCCTCGTCGACTCGCCGCCGATGTCGATGACGTCGGCGCCCTGCGCGCGCAGGCGGCGCCGCGTGCGCGATCGCGGCGCCCGCGTCGACGTAGCGCCCGCCGTCGCTGAACGAGTCGGGCGTGACGTTGAGGATGCCCCACACCTCGGTGCGCTGCGGACCCACCGCTACCTCCGCTCGCCGATGAGCGCCATGATCTCGGCGCGCTCGACGGGCAGGGCCAGCTGGCCGCGGCTCGCGACCGTCACGGTCGACGACTTCGCCTGCCGCGCCCCGCGGGCCGCGACGCATCCGTGGGCCGCCTCGACCACGACGAGCACGCCGCGCGGGTCGAGCCCCGCGACGAGCGCATCGGCGATCTCGTCGGTCAGCCGCTCCTGGATCTGCGGGCGCGACGCGACCGTCTCGACGACGCGCGGGATGCGGCCGAGGCCCACGATGCGGTCGCTCGGCAGGTAGGCGACGTGGGCGACGCCGGTGAAGGGCAGCAGGTGGTGCTCGCACATGGAGCGGAACTCGATGTCGCGCAGCAGCACCATCTCGCCCGACTCGCCCGCGAGGTCGGCGGAGTCGAGGTGGGCGGATGCGTCGACCCCGACGCCGGCGAAGTACTCGGCGTACGCCTCGGCGACCCGGCGCGGCGTCTGCGCGAGGCCCGGCCGCGCCGGGTCGTCGCCGATCGCCGCGAGCAGCTCGCGGACGGCCGCGGCGACGCGCTCCGAGTCGACCGCCATCAGACCTCGGCGACGGCTTCGGTGTCGGGCTCGACGACCTCGTCGACGTGCTGCGAGACGGGCAGCTCGATCGGCGGGACGTCGCTGACCGGGCGGGCAGGGTTCGACAGCCACTGCGGCCGCTCGGGCAGCTTCTCGACCTCCGTGAAGAGCTCGGCGAGCCGCAGGTGGTCGAGCGTCTCCTTCTCGAGCAGCTCGCCGGCGAGGCGGTCGAGCAGCTCGCGGTTGGAGTTCAGCACCGTCCACGCCTCGGTGTGCGCCTGCTCGATGAGCGCGCGCACCTCGCGGTCGACGGCCTCGGAGAGCGACGGCGAGTAGTCGCGGTTGCCACCCATGTCGCGGCCGAAGAACTGCTCGCCCTGCGCCGAGCCGAGCTTCACGGCGCCGATCGCGGCCGTCATGCCGTACTCGGTCACCATCTTGCGGGCGATGCCGGTGGCCTTCTCGATGTCGTTGCCGGCACCGGTGGTGGGGTCGTGGAAGACGATCTCCTCCGCGACGCGGCCGCCCATCGCGTAGGTGAGCTGGTCGAGCAGCTCGTTGCGGGTGACCGAGTAGCGGTCGTTGATCGGCAGCACCATCGTGTAGCCGAGGGCGCGCCCGCGCGGCAGGATCGTGACCTTCGTGACCGGGTCGGAGTGCCGCATGGCGGCCGCCGCGAGGGCGTGGCCGCCCTCGTGGTAGGCGGTGATCAGCCGCTCCTTGTCGTTCATGATGCGCGTGCGGCGCTGCGGGCCGGCCATCACGCGGTCGACGGCCTCGTCGAGCGACTCGTCGGTGATCTGCGTCGCGTTGTTGCGGGCGGTGAGCAGCGCGGCCTCGTTCAGCACGTTCGCGAGGTCGGCACCGGTGAAGCCCGGCGTCTTGCGGGCGAGGACCGAGAGGTCGACGCCCGGCGCGATCGGCTTGCCCTTCGCGTGCACGCCGAGGATCGTCTCGCGGCCCTTCATGTCGGGGGCGTCGACGCCGATCTGGCGGTCGAAGCGACCGGGGCGCAGCAGCGCCGGGTCGAGGATGTCCGGGCGGTTCGTCGCGGCGATGAGGATGACGTTCGTCTTCACGTCGAAGCCGTCCATCTCGACGAGCAGCTGGTTGAGCGTCTGCTCGCGCTCGTCGTGGCCGCCGCCGAGCCCGGCGCCGCGGTGGCGGCCGACGGCGTCGATCTCGTCGACGAAGATGATCGCCGGCGCGTTCTGCTTCGCCTGCTCGAAGAGGTCGCGCACGCGGCTCGCGCCGACGCCGACGAACATCTCGACGAAGTCGGAGCCCGAGATCGAGTAGAACGGCACGCCGGCCTCGCCCGCGACGGCGCGGGCCAGCAGCGTCTTGCCCGTGCCGGGCGCGCCGTAGAGCAGCACGCCCTTGGGGATGCGCGCGCCGACCGCCTGGAACTTCGTCGGGTCCTGCAGGAACTCCTTGATCTCGCCGAGCTCCTCGACCGCCTCGTCGGCGCCCGCGACATCCGAGAACTTCACCTGCGGCATGTCCTTGGTGATCAGCTTGGCCTTCGACTTGCCGAACTGCATGACGCCCTTGTTGCCGCCCGAGAGCCGCGTCATGAAGAAGTAGAAGAGCGCACCCAGCAGCAGCACCGGCAGCAGGATGCCCATGAGCGAGAGCAGCCAGTTGCCCTGCGGCACCTCGTCGATGTAGCCCTCGGCGGGCTCGGCGGCGGCGATCGCCTCGACCACGGCGGGGCCGCGCGGCGCGACGTAGTAGAACTGCACCTGCGTGCCGAACTCCGCGTCCGGCTCGGTGAGCACCAGGTCGACGCGCTGCTCGCCGTCGACGATGCGCGCCTGCTGCACGCGGCCGTCCTCGATCATCTGCATGCCGACATCCGTCTGCACGGGGCGGAACTGCGGCGTCATGAAGAAGCTGAACGCGATGCCCACGATGAGGAGCGCGAGGACGATCCACGGGATCGGCCCGCGCAGGAACTTCTTGAAGCTCATGACGTCCTTCTGGGTCGGGAGGGCACCAGGCTATCCCCGGCACCGCCGGCGGCCCGCGGCCTGTTCGCTCAGGGCGCGGACTGCGGCAGCAGCTCGAGCGACATGAGGATCGCGCGGATCGTCGCGTACTCCTCGGTGGCGACGTACTCCTCCGCGGCCGCGGCCGATGCCACCGCCCAGGGGGCGCCGTCGCCCGAGCCCGTCGCCATGAACTCCGAGCCGAACGACACGTAGCCGCTCTCGCTCTCGAAGGTGTTGAGGATGGGGCACCTCGGCGTCTGCGCGTCGGCGGCCGGGCGCAGGCCCACGCTCACCACCCACTGCTCCCCGAGCTGGAGCGCCGCAGCGCCGAATGCGACACCTGTGGCGCCGGCGACCTCGACGTCCTGGCGATCGAGCACCGCCGTCCGCCAGCCGACGGGGGTGCCGGCGCCGTCGACGCAGCTCGTCGCATCGGGCCGCTCGCCAGCTGCGCCGATGGTGAGCGCGAGCTGCCGCTCCCCGTCGGCCCGGAGCACCGCGACCCCGCCGCTGATCTCCTGGGTGGTCCACTCCGGCGGGATGCGGAAGGTCGCGAGGCCCCCGACGACCGGCGGCAGCTGCTGCCAGTCGGTCGTGTCGACGCCCGCGATCTCGGCGGGGAGCGACGACTGGACCGTCGGCGTGGGCGTCGCGGGCGTCGTCGGCGGCGGCGCGGTGATGCCCGGCGGGATCGTCGGCTGCGGGTCGGGCGCGGGCGTGCCGCCGGAGCAGGCGACGAGGGCCGAGGCAGCGATCGCGAGCGCGAGCGGTGCGAGCAGCCGAGCGGGGGACGTCATGCGACCATCCTCCCAAACGTTGGGTGACACGGACTGTGAGCACGCCGGGATCCCCGCGGCGGCACCGCGTCAGGGAGCCGCATCCAGCATCGGGGCGTCGGTGATCTCGAGCGAGGCCAGCACGTCGACGATCGCATCGTGCTCGTCGCTGTCCAGCCATGCGCGGGCGGACTGCTCGTCGGTGAAGTCGATCGTCGTGTCGGGCATGCCCTGCTCGCCCTCCGCGTCGCCGACGGCGTCGATCATCACGGCCCGACTGCCGGTCCAGAGCACATCGGTCAGGCCGTTGCAGCCCTCCTGCGCCTCGGGGAGCGTGGTGAGGACGCGCATCGCCACCGACCACGCGCCGGGTGCTGCTGTCCCATCGAACCGTGACGCCTCCGCAACCTCCGCCACGACGTACGTCGGACCGATCGGGTTCCCCTGCGCCGCACGCGCGGCGACCTGCGCTGGCGAGAAGGGCGCGATCTCGATCTGCTCGAAGCCCTCCCACAGCTCGCCGCAGTCGACGACGTCGTTGCCGTAGTGCTCTCGGTACCAGAGCATCTGGTCCCCGTTCTCGTCGAGCACGACGAGCTCGTTGAGCCAGCCCGGCCCCCGGTTGTACATCTCCGACGCCTCCCCCATGACGCTGCGATCGTCGACCGACCATCCCTCGGGCAGCTCGATCCGCACCGCGCCGTCCTGCGCCTCGAATCGCCGCGCGTCTGCGGCGGTGCTCGGCGACGCCGAGGGCGCAGCGGTCGGGGTGGGGGATGCGGATGCGCTGGGCGGCGGGCCGTCGGGCGCCACCGTCGGCTCGGCGCCCGGCTGGGCGCAGGAGGCGAGGGCGAGCGCGGCCAGGACGGCGACGGACGCTCGGGTGGCGGTGGTGCTGGTCATCGTGACTCCTCAGGGTCGTCGGGCCGGACGGCCCTCGAACCGTCATGTCCGATGGTCACCTGCGGGTCACATCCGCCGAGTCACGATCCGGTCACGATCGCGACCGGCGCCGCTCGCTCAGTTGTAGACGTGGGGCGCGAGCACGGCGATGCCGCGCAGGTTGCGGTACTGCTCCGCGTAGTCGAGGCCGTAGCCGATCACGAACTCGTTGGGGATGTCGAAGCCGCAGTACTTGACGTCGACCTGCACCTTGAGCGCGTCGGGCTTGCGCAGCATGGTGCAGATCTCGACCGAGGCGGCGCCGCGCGACTCGAGGTTCGCCTTCAGCCACGAGAGCGTGAGGCCGGAGTCGATGATGTCCTCGACGATCAGCACGTTGCGGCCGGTGAGGTCGGAGTCGAGGTCCTTCAGGATGCGCACGACGCCCGACGAGACGGTGCCCGAGCCGTACGACGAGACGGCCATCCAGTCCATCTCGATGTGGCGGCGCAGCGTGCGCGAGAGGTCGGCCATCACCATCACCGCGCCGCGCAGCACGCCCACGAGCAGCAGGTCGAGGCCCTCGTAGTCGTCCTCGATCTGCCGGGCGAGCTCCTCGAGCTTCGCGTGCAGCTCGTCCTCGGTGATGAGGGTCTTGGCGAGGTCACCCTCGACGTGCGTGAAGTCCATCTGCGCTCCTGGCGGTCGGCGTCGGCGGTGGGTCCAACCTACCGGCCGCGCTGCGCCTCAGATGCGGGTCTCCAGCGAGAGCAGGATGCGCTTGAGCGTCGCGTACTCGTCGGTCTCGACGTAGGCCCTCGCCGCCTCGAGCGACTCGACCACCCAGATCGCGCCGTCCGGCTCGACGGCGAGCTGCGACTGCGTCCCGAAGGCGAGCAGACCGCCGAGCGCATCGGCAGCGGCAGGGCCGCCGGCGACGAAGGAGAAGGGGCAGCCGAGCGGCTCCTGCAGCCGCACCTCCTCGGTGATCCCCATGCCGAAGATCCAGCGCCCGTCGTCGAGCTCGACCGCGACGGCGCCGACGGCGAGGTCCTCCAAGGGCGACCCCTGGGTGCCCAGCACGATCGGCTCCCGATCGAGCAGCACACCGTCCGGGGGCGCGGGCGTCGAGATCCCGTCGCTGCCCTCGACGGTGCAGACACCGCCGACGTCGCCGGGCGCCTGCGAGAACCTGAGCAGGGGCTGCCCGTCGGGGCGGCGCACGACGACGCCGTCGACCGGCTCGCCGTCGAACTCCTCGAAGGTGACCTCGGCGCTCCAGTCCGCGGGGATGCGGAACTGGGTCCGGCCGGACTCCGGCTGGATCAGCTGCCAGTCCGCCATCGGGTCCTCGCTCGCGGTCGGCGCAGCGGTGGCGGTCGGCGCAGCGGTGGCGGTCGGCGACGCGGTCGGGGCATCGGATGCGGTGGGCGCGCCCGTCGGCACGGCCGCGGGTGCTGCGCAGCCCGCGAGGAGCGCGGCGAGCGCGAGCGCGGCTGCCGCGCCGTGGAGTCGGGTGTGGGTCATCTCGGTCCCCTCGTGGTGGATGGCGCGCGCCCTCACGGCAGCGCCGGTGCCGGGATGCCGGTCAGGTCGAGCGTGGCGACGATCTCGAGCACGATCGCGACGTCATCGCTCTCGAGCCACGCGACGGCCTCCGCCTCGCTCGCGAAGTCCTCGCGCACGCCGAGCGACACGGTGCGCTCGCCGTCGCTGACCAGCGCCCCCGGCGGGCTGTCGCCGACGCGCCGCGTCGCCAGCCCGGCGAATGCGGTGAAGGTCGCGCCGTCGCCCGACGCCCACCACGCGCTCGCGTGGTGCTCGAGGTGCACGGGGTCGGTGTCGCCCGCTGCCGCGAGCTCCTCGGCGTCGAGCGTCTCGACGGGCGTCGACCGCACGACGCCGAAGCTCGCGGCCGCGCCGACGTCGTCGTACGGGCCGTCGTAGTAGCCCGCGCTGATCGTGCCGGTCTCGCTCCGCACGGTGACGGCATTGACCCAGTGCTGCTCGCCGTCGTAGGCGATCTCCTCGCCGCCGACCTCCGCCGTCCAACCGGGCGGGATGCGGAACGTCGCCGTCCCGTTGGGCGTCGCGATCTCCTGCCAGCCGGCGTGCGGGTCGGTCGGCGTCGCCGTGGACGTCGGTTCCACGCTCGCCGTGGCCGTCGGCGCGGCGCTCGGCGTGGGCGTGGCCGTGGCTGCGGCCGTCGCCGTGGGCGTCGGGCCGACGGCCGTCGGGGCGCAGCCCGCGACCAGCAGGGTCATCGCCGCCAGCGCTGCTGCGGCCGCAGCACGGCGGCTCATCGCGCGGCCTCGAGGCGGAGCGACCGGAGCACGTCGACCAGGGCGGCGTACTCGTCGGTCTCGGCGTACGCAGCTCCGGCGTCGAACGAGTCGACCTGCCAGAGCCCTCCGCCGATCGTCGCGGAGGGCGTGCCGAGCGTGACCGAGGGGAAGCCCTCCGGCACCGCGACGTCGTCGTAGACCATGCACGGCATGCGATCGCCCTCGGGTCGCTCGGTGCTGTAGCCGACATGGAAGGAGAAGTCGCCCTCGGCCGGCTGGACCGTGGCTGCGTAGAGGTATGCCGGAGGTCCGTCGCCGAGCGTCTCGCCCGTCACGTCGACCTCCTCGACCAGGTGGATGCGGGCGGGCACGAACGCGGTGCCGTCGCCGTCCCAGTCGTCGCACGCGCCGCCGCGGTCGCCGCCGTTCCCGATGGCGAGGAGCGCCATCTCGTGCCGCAGCGAGTTGCGCACCCACATCCACTGCACGTCGCCCACGTCGGTGGCCACGGCCCCGCCCTCGACCGTCCAGGTCGGGGGGATGCTGATCGACGCCATGCCGCTCTCCGTCGAGAAGCGGTGCCACGTCGGCTCCTGCTCAGGAGCCGGTGAGGAGGTCGCGCTCGCAGACGCCGAGGCGGCGGGCGGCGCGGTCGTCGCCGCCGGCGGTGTGCTCGCGCAGGCGACGAGCAGCAGCGGTGCGACGAGCAGCGGCAGGACGGCGGACCGTCGCGCGTCCCTCACGGGTGCACCTCGAGCGATCGGACGATCGCCCAGGCGGCGGCCACTCGGTCCTGGTCCACGAGCTCCAGGGCACGGCCGGCCGACGAGAAGCCGGAGAACGACGGCGTGGACTGCAGTCCCGGACCGGGGCCGCCCGTGCCGAAGGCGACGTTGACGATGCCGTTGGTGTCGGGCGACACGTCGACGGCGGTGTCCGGCGAGCAGCCCGCAGCGTCGGTCCACCCGTCGGTGAGCGAGATGGTGATCGACCCGATGACGCCGATGGCGTCGAAGCGGATCTCGGTCGCGAGCCCTCCGCCGTGGGGCGTGGTGAGTCCGAGGTCGAGCGGCTCCGCGTGCAGCACGCGCGAGTCGAGGCCGGGCCCGTCGCAGGCGAACGACCACGGCTCGTCGACGATGTGCAGGCCGAGCAGATGCTCGCCGTCGTCGGTGTAGACGTGCGCCCAGCCGGCGGGCTCCGCCGTGCCCGGAGCGAACGCATGGACGTCGCGCACCTCCCAGGTCGACGGCAGCCGGAACGACGCCTCGCCGCCGGGCATCGTGAACGTCTGCCAGTCCGCGGTGTCGATCGCCGCCGGCCCCGACCAGGGAGGAGGCTCGGGCGCCGGTGGGGCGACCGTCACGCCGGGGGCCTCGGAGGGCGCGGCGTCCTGCCCGTCGGCCGCAGCGCTGGGCGCCGGGGGCGACGACGCCGGGGCCGACGACGCCTCGGTGGCGCTCGGCGTCTCGGCCGAGGGCGCGTCGGTCGGCTCGGCCGCGGAGCCGGCGCAGCCTGCCAGGAGCGCGGTGAGGGCGAGTGCGGCGGTGACAGCGCGCAGCCGTGGGGTGATCATCGTGATCCTCTCGTGACGAAGATGCAGGTCTCGTGCATCCCGACATGTCCAGCGTCCCGGCGAGGTCACCGCCACGAGGTCACGGTTCGGTCACGAAGCACTCCCTGCATCGAATCGCACGCCTGCGCCCCCGCGCCGCCCGAGCACCGGCGCGCCGATCACGATCGTGCAACGACCTCGAACGAGGCGAGCACCTCGCCGATGACGCGGTACTCGTCGGTCTCCGCATACGCGCGCGCCGCGTCGAAGCTGTCGAACGCCGGCGCCGCGAGCCCCGCGTCGTCGACGATCTCGAAGACCAGGTAGTCGTACCCCACGTCGTAGAGCGCGATGATGCCCGGCTCGCACGCCGCGTGCGGATCGTTCTGCGAGATGCCGGCCGCGAAGACCACCGCGCCCGAGCCCTCGTAGGCGACGGCGACGCGCGCGGCGCCCGCGGACGCCACCGCGTCGCCCATCGGCGTCGCGTCGAGCACCTCGGCGGCGGGCCTCGTGCACGGCGTGTAGTCGGTGGCGTACTGGCCGCCGCTCGCGACCGCCTCGAACCGGAGCATCGGTGTGCCCTCGTCGTCGCGCACGAGCCCGCGGTGGTCGGTCCACGCGGGATTGCCCTCGACGACCTCCGTCGCGATGTCGGCGGTCCATCCCGGCGGCATGCGCCAGCTCGTCCGGCCGTCGGGAGCCGCATAGCGCTGCCACTCCGGGCTCGCCGTCGGGACCGGGGGCGCCGGCGTCGCGGTCGCCGGAGACGAGGTCGGTGCCGGCGTCGCGATCGGCGTCGCGGTCGGCGTCGGGGCAGCGCCGGTCGCCGACGGTGCCGGCGGTGCGGAGTCGGCCGGCGCAGGGCTCGGCGCGCATCCGGCGAGCACGAGCAGCGGCAGCAGCAGCGCGGCAGAGCGCAGCGCCCGTGCGGCGCGGGTCGATGGGGACGCATCAGGTCGCTCCTTCGGTCAGCGGACGCGGCGCGTCCGTCGACCCTGCCATGTCCGGCAGCCGCGCGATGGTCACACCCCGCACCGAGGCAGCGGCGCTCAGGCCGCGACGAAGACGAGCCGACGCCCGTCGCGCGTCACCCGGATGCCGGGCAGGTGGATCGGCCCCTGGCCGTGCCAGTCGGTCACGAGCCGCGACACCTCGAGCGTCTGCTGTCGCGAGAGCGCGACGTGGAACTCGCTCTGCACGGCGAGGCGGATGATCCGCTGCCGCAGGGCGGGCGGGTTGGCGCCGAGCCCGCCCACGTCGAGCGAGAGGCCGCCCTCGGCGTGCTCGACGAGGTCGAGGATCTGCTCCTGCGCGAAGTGCGCGAGCGCCTCGGCGTCCTCCCGCAGCGTGTCGGCGGTGCGGGTGAGCGCGAGCGCGACGCCGCCGCCGAGCACCTCGTCGAGCATCGGCAGCACGCGGTGCCGCACGCGCACGCGCAGGAAGCGGTCGTCGTCGTTGTGCGGATCGCTCCAGGCGTCCAGCCCGAGGTCGCGGCAGGCCTGGTGCGTCGTCGCGCGGCGCACCTGCAGCAGCGGGCGGCGCAGGAAGCCGATGCGGGGGTGCATGCCCCACAGGCTCTCGGAGCCCGAGCCGCGCGCGAGCCCGATGAGCACCGTCTCGGCCTGGTCGTCGAGCGTGTGGCCGAGCAGCACGACCGACGCGCCCAGCTCCTTCCGCGCCTGCAGCAGTGCGGCGTAGCGGGCCTGGCGGGCGGCGGCCTCCGGGCTGCCGTCGGGCGCGACCTGCACGCGCATGACCCGCACGGGGTCGAGGCCCAGCTCGCGGGCCTGGCCGGCCGCGCGGTCGGCGATGTCGGCGCTGCCGGACTGCAGGCCGTGGTCGACGATCACGGCGCCGGCGCGCATCCCCGACCGCGTCGCCTCGAACGCGGTCGCAGCGGCGAGCGCGAGCGAGTCCGGGCCGCCCGACAGCGCGACGAGCACGAGCGCACCCTCCGGCAGGTCGGCGATGGTCTCGCGCACCGCTCTGCGGACGTCGGCGACGGCAGGCGTCAGCCGCGGTCGACGGTCGCTTTCGGGCATGAAGTAACCTTATGCCGATTCCAGACCCCCACGAGAAGGAGCCGCTCTTGGCCGCCTACGACGTCGTCATCGAGATCCCCAAGGGGAGCCGCAACAAGTTCGAGGTCGACCACGAGACCGGCCGCGTCTACCTCGACCGCGTGCTCTTCACGAGCTTCGCCTACCCGACGGACTACGGCTTCTTCGAGGGCACGCTCGGCCTCGACGGCGACCCGGTCGACGCGCTCGTCCTGCTCGAGTACTCGGTGCCGCCGGGCGTCTTCGTGCGCGTGCGCCCCGTCGGCCAGCTCAACATGGAGGACGACGGCGGCATCGACACGAAGGTCATCTGCGTGCTCGAGAAGGACCCGCGCTGGTCGCACATCCAGGACATCACGGATGTGCCGCAGCAGCTGCGCAACGAGATCGAGCACTTCTTCCTGCACTACAAGGACCTCGAGCCCGGCAAGTGGGCCAAGCTCGGCGACTGGGAGGGCGTGGAGGCCGCCGAGGCGACCGTCCAGGCCGGCTACGCCGCGTTCGACGCGGAGCACGGCGACCAGTCGGGCGAGGGCGTCGAGAAGCCCGAGGGCGGCCGCGACGTCACCGACTGACCCGTCCGACACGACGAGGGGCGCACCATCCGGTGCGCCCCTCGTCGTATGTCCGGGGGTCAGCGCAGGAAGACGCCGCGGGCGTTGAGGAACGACTCGGGGTTGACGAGCGAGCCGTTGACGCGGATCTGGAAGTGCAGGTGGCAGCCGGTCACGTGGCCGGTCGCGCCCTCGTAGCCGACGACCTGCCCGCGGCTGACGCGCTGGCCCGGGTAGAGGTTCGACGGCGGCGATCATGTGCGCGAACTCGCTCTGCACACCGCCGCCGTGGCTGATGAAGAGGATGTTCGCGCCGTACATGTCGCGACCGCGCAGCGCCACCGTGCCGTCCGCGGGTGCGTAGAGCGGGGTGCCGCAGCCGGCAGCGATGTCGACGCCGGCGTGCAGCTTGCGGCCGAGCAGCCCGACCGGATCGTTGCGCCAGCCGTACCCGGACGTGAACCGGCCGTAGTGCGGCGTCTGCCAGCCGCTCGACGCTGGCGGTGCGACCGGCACGGAGCCGCCGCCACCGCTGCTGCTGCCGCCACCACCGCCGCTCCCCTGGTTGGCCGCTGCGGCCGCTGCCGCAGCGGCGGCCGCGGCGTTGGCGAGCCGCTGCTGCTCGGCGAGCCAGCGCTGTCGCGCCTCCTCCGCCTCGCGGCGCTCGCGCTCGATGCGGAGCCGCTCCTGCTCGGCGAGGTAGGCCTGCCAGCGCTGCCCGGCCGCGTAGTCGGCCTCGGTCGCGGCGCGGTTCTCGACGAGCACCGTCGAGCTGCGCCTCGAGCTCGACGCGGTGGTTCTGCTCGCGCTCCACGGCGGCCTGCGCGGCCGCGGCGGCCTCGAGCGCCACCTGGTACGCGGCATCCGCCTCCTGCTTCAGGCCGAGCAGCGCCTCCTGCGCGACGGCAGCCTGGTCC
Organism: uncultured Actinomycetota bacterium; assembly: GCA_963803465.1. Taxonomy (GTDB): domain Bacteria; phylum Actinomycetota; class Actinomycetes; order Actinomycetales; family Microbacteriaceae; genus Agrococcus. Next base: position 163,963 of record CAWDMS010000002.1, on the reverse strand, counting down.
TGCAGCGCCTGCGCGGTGTTGGCGTCCTGCTGGGCCAGCTCGTACAGCGAGTCCGCAGTGCCGGCGACGCGATCCATCATGTCGAGCCGGTAGAGCCAGTTGTCGGCGGAGCCCGGGTTGGCGAAGAGCTCGGCGCTCATGTCGCCGGTGCCGCCCGAGCGGGCGAGCTGCGCGGCGAGCTGGCCGGCGGCGCGCTCCGACTCGGTGGCGCGCTCGGTGGCCTCATCGGCCTGCTCCTGCAGCCGCTGCGCGACCGCGACGGCCTCGTCGTAGCGCGCCTGCGCCTCGATCGCCTCGGCCGCGCGCTGGTCGGAGAGCGCCTGCGCGGTCTGGAGGTCGGTCTCCAGCTGGGCGATGAGCCCGCGGATCTGCTCGATCTGCTGGTTCTTGGCGGCCTCGTTGCCGCGCGCGGCCTCGACCTCCGACCAGGTGGGGAATCCCCAGTCGTCGACGGCGTCGGCCGACGGCGCGCCGGGGACGACGATGACGAGCACCATGCCTGCGACGGCGGTCGAGGCGGCCAGGGCGTGGCGGAGCCTGCGCCAGCGCGGCGTCGCCGCGTGCGCGCCGCTCCTGTCGGGCCTCGCCATGTCACTCCTGTTCGGCGGCGCACTGCGCCGCACAGTCATCATCGTGCCACCGCGGTGCGCGAGCACAATGGGGGCAACGCTATCAACTTTCATGTTCCGGCTGAAGGTTGAGTTGAGCCGACGCTGAGGCGGCGTGTCGCGCAAGCCGCGCCCGAGGCGCGCCGGTGAGGGGCGCCGGTTTGCACGCGGGCTCGTGCGTGCTGTAACGTCATCGCTCGGTAGTCATGTGCTTCGGCACACGGCCCCATCGTTTAGAGGCCTAGGACACCGCCCTTTCACGGCGGCAGCACGGGTTCGAATCCCGTTGGGGTCACTCACGGCGGATTCGTTCTGTACGATGGGTCTACCAGCATGGCCCTGTAGCGCAGTTTGGTTAGCGCGCCGCCCTGTCACGGCGGAGGTCGCGGGTTCAAGTCCCGTCAGGGTCGCCACGCCTCGGCCCTCTCGAAAGAGAGGGCCTTGTGCAAGGGCGGGCTTCGGCCCGCCTGGCTCTGTAGCTCAGTTGGTAGAGCGCACGACTGAAAATCGTGAGGTCACGGGATCGACGCCCGTCGGAGCCACACTCGAGAAGCCCCCGCCCAGCGGGGGCTTCGTCGTTGCAGGGGGCGATCCTGAGCGGTCGCTACGCCTCAGCCGACGAGCTCGCGGAGCGTCGCGGCATCCTCGTTCGCGCCGAAGGCCGGGTAGCCGGGCTGCAGCCGCAGACCGTCGGCCAGCGAGTCGAGCACGACGGCGTCGAAGCCGAAGTCGTCGACCAGCCGCGCCACGAGCTCGACGTCGGTCGCACCGTCGCCGGCGACGGCGATCGCGCGCCGCTGCGGGTTGCCGGCGGGCCGCGGCCAGTCGGCCAGGTCGTGGTAGCCCATGTGGTTGAACGCCTTCACGACGCGCGAGGCCGGCAGGAACTCCTGCACGATCACGCTCGTCGGGCGCGACGGATCCGTGAACTCGTCCCGGATCCCGTCGGTCTCCCACCAGTAGTTCATCGCGTCGATGACGAGCTTGCCCTCGAGCGCCTCCACGGGCAGCCGCGTGTGCTGCCCGAGCGGCAGCGCGAGGATCACGACGTCGGCGTGCGCCGCGACCTCCGCCGCCGTCAGCGCCTCTGCGCCGGGCGCCATGTACTCGGCGATGAGCCGGATGCGCTCGGGGATGCCGGAGCCCGCGATGAGCGTGCGGTGGCCCGCCGCGAGGGAGCGTCGGGCGAGCGCCGTGCCGATCTTGCCGGCACCGAGGATGCCCACGACGAGCGTCGCGCCGTCCGGCCGCTCGTCCGGCCGCGCACCGTCGAGCGTGCTCACGGTGGACTCGACCGGCTGCGTCATGCGGATGCTCCCTGCTGCGCCCGCGGAGGTCACGGGCCGACACCATCTTCCAACGCGCGGGACGCGGTCCAGCATTCCCTGCGCGGCGGCGTGGTGGCGGCTCCCAGGTGCCGTGCCTAGCCTGCCGCCATGCGCTACACGTGGGACGCCGACGCGGTGATGGTCGACGGCGAGCGCGTCGCGATGACGGATGCGGGCTTCTGGGGACGCGCGCCCGCGGTCGAGATCGACGGCGAGGCGTGGGCGTTCCGGGTGCAGCGCGACGGGATGTCGGCCGCGCGCGCCGGTGACGACGGCGATGCGATCGTGCTGGAGCGGGGCGCGCCGTGGCGGGCGCGCTGCCGCATGCTCGGCCCGAGCGGCTCGCTGCTGCTGGTGCGCACCACGAGCTGGCTGCTGGGCAAGCTGCACTTCGACGTGCAGCACCAGGGCGAGCGGGTGGGCGAGATCGCGCCCATCGGCCCGTGGCGCTACCGTCCCGCGCTCGAGCTGCGGGAGCCGCTCACGCACGCCGAAGCCGTCTTCCTGCTGTGGGCGGCGTCGCGGATCGACGCGAGCCGACCGGTGCACACGGTGCGTCCGGGTGCGGGACTCAGCGCCGGGGCGTCGGGCGGCGCGTAGCGGCGCTCGACGTCAGTCGCTCGAGTCGACGCCCGCCTCGGTGGACGCATCCGGCTCGGCCTGCCGGTGGAAGCGGCGGCCGGAGATGCGCGCGAGGTCGATGCGCACGAACTCCCGCTTCACCGTGGGGATGAGCGGGTGGATCGGCAGGCGCTCGGCGACGGCGATCTCGTCGCTCGACTCGAGGTGCCGGGCGGCGCCGTGACCGATGACGCTCCACGCCTCGCGCACGCCGATGTGGTCGATCTCGAAGACGACGTCGTCGGCGAGCAGCACGCCGGCGAGCTTCGTGCCCGGTGCCGTGCGGAACGTGATGGCGTGGCCGTCGGCGTGGTAGTTGATGGGGAACACCTCGAGCAGGTCTCCGACCCGGAACGCGATGCGGCCGAACTCGAAGGCTGCGAGCAGCTTCAGGCACTCGGCCTCGCTGATCTCGTGCACGGGGCTCTGGTCCATGGCCCCATGCTCGCACTCGGCGGCAGCATCCACCAGGGCAGCGTGCCGCGCGCGGCACCCGGCTCAGGGCAGGTGGCGGCCCTCGGCGAGGCGCGCGGCCAGCCCGGCCTCGTCGGCGAGCCGCGGCTCGGTCGTGCGGTCGGCGTTGATGCCGACCTTGCCCGCGTAGAACGCGCGGATGCGGTCCATGTCGCCCGGCACGTCGCCGGTCATCGTGAGCGTGGGGCCGAGGCCGGCGGTGCCGGTCACCCGGTCGACCCAGCCGAGCGTGACCGGGATGCCCGACTCGAGGGCGATCCGGTAGAAGCCGCTCTTCCACAGCGTCGAGCTGCGGGTGCCGTCGGGGGTGACCACGATCGCGGCGTGCGGGTCGTCCCGCACGAGCTCGACGATGCGGGCCACGAGCCCCGCGGGGTCGTCCCGGTCGACGGGGATGCCGCCGAGCCAGAGCATGACGCGCCCGAGCGGTCCCTGGAACAGCTCGCGCTTGCCGAGCCAGCGCACCGGCAGCCGCGCATCCCACGCGATGCCGAGCATGATGACGAAGTCGCGGTTGGAGGTGTGCGGGGCGCCGATGAGCAGGCGCGGGCCGTCGTATGGCGGCTGCTCGCGCACGAGCCGCCACGGGCTCAGCCGCCAGTGGAGGGTGGCGAGCGCGTGGCGGATCGGCTGCCGCGAGCGCGGCGGGCGAGGGGCTCCGGTCACCTGCGGGCGTCGAGCATCGGGCAGTCGAACGGGTCGCGGGCGGCGAGGCCCACGCGGTTCAGGTACCGGACGACCGATGCGTACGCGCCGACGAGGTTCGTCTCGGTGTACGGGATGTCGTGCTCGGCGCAGTGCGCGCGCACGATCTCGCTGGCGGCCTTGAGGTGCGGGCGCGCCATGTTCGGGAAGAGGTGGTGCTCGACCTGGTAGTTGAGGCCGCCCATGAGCGTGCTCATGCCCCAGCCGCGGATGTTGCGGGAGGTGCGGACCTGCTTGGTGAAGAAGTCGAGCTTGACGTCGCGGCCGACGGTGGGCATGCCCTTGTGGTTGGGCGCGAAGGACGCGCCCATGCCGACGCCGAAGACGGCCAGCTGCACGGCGAGGAACGCGACCGCCATGAGCGGCGGCATGACGAGCAGCAGGAACGTGATGAGCACCGCGAAGCGGGTGAAGATGAGGCCGAGCTCGAGCCAGCGGCCGACGACCGGTCGGCGCTCGAGCAGCGTCATGACGGAGCGCACGTGCAGGTTCGCGCCCTCGAACGTGAGCAGCGGGAAGAAGAGCCAGCCCTGGCGCTGCGTGACCCAGCGCTGGATGCCGCGGGCCTTCTTCGCGTCGCTCGGCAGGAACGAGATCGTGTCGATGTCGATGTCCGGGTCGCGACCGATCTGGTTCGGGTTCGCGTGGTGGCGGGAGTGCTTCGTCATCCACCACTGGTGGCTGATGCCGACGACGCCGGCGGCGAGGATGCGGCCGAGGCGGTCGTTGGCGGGACCCGACTTCAGCACCTGGCGGTGCGAGGCCTCGTGGGCGATGAACGAGATCTGCGTGAACACGATGCCGAGCGCCGCGGCGATGAGCAGCTGGAACCAGCTGTCGCCGAGGAGGAAGGAGCCGACCAGGAGACCGACGAGGGCGACGCCGAGCGCGATCATGACGCCGACGTAGAAGCCGACGCGACGCTCGAGCAGGCCTGCGTCGCGGACGGCCTTGGCGACGACGCGGAAGTCGGCGCGCTCCGCGCGCTCTGCACGCTCGCTCGCGGGGATCGTGGAGCGAACTGCCCCTGCGGTCATCGTGGTGGTCATTGTGCCCCTCTCGGGCCTTGCAGCGACTTCCCAGCCGGTACGGGTCGCGAGCCTTCGATCGCCCTCAACCCCGGATGCTGACAGCGTATGCCGTACGCAATGCCGATCGCCGCATGTGACCTAGGAGTCGCACATGGAAAGGGGTCCGGTCGCGCTGCGACCGGACCCCTCCCGCGACCCTGCCTCAGCGGGCGTCGACCGGCTCGTCCGCCGTCGCGTCGGCAGCCCGGTCGGCGCCGCTCGGCTCGTGGTCCATCGCCACGACCTCCTCGGGAGGCAGCGGCGACGAGGCGGCATCGGCGAGCGGCTCCGCACCGGCCGCGATGCGCGCCTGCTTCTCGGGCACCGGCAGCGAGCCCGCGGCGCGCAGCGCCTCGTAGTGGGCCATGGCCTCGGCCTGCCGCTCCCCCTCGGCGCCGCTGGCGATCTTCGCGCGCAGGTGCTCGTCGCCGAGGCCGAAGGAGGCGACGAGGTCGAGCGCGTTCGGGCGCAGCTTCTGGAGCAGTCGCTCGATGGTCGAGGTGACCGCCTTCGAGCGGGCGTCGGAGAGGCGGCCGTTCTCGAGGTGCCAGGCGGCGTGCTCCTCGATGATCGTGAGGGCGAAGAGGTCGCGCACGTGCGTCATGACCTTCTTCGTGGCGTCGGGCATCCGCTCCACGGCCTCGGCGAGCGCGTTGTACTGCTGCAGCTCGACCCACGCGCGCGCCGCCTCGATCAGCTCGTGCTGCTCGGCGTTGAACGCCGCCGCCGCCTTCGCCTGGTCGCGCGGCGCATGCCGCAGCCGGCCGGCGATCTCGGCGACCATCGTCTCGACGCGGTCCTCGAGCATGTCGCGCTGGAAGTCCCGGTCGCGGATGGCGACGGATGCGTTCTGCACGCGCCGCAGGTCGCGCACGTCCTGCCCGAGCGCGCGGAGGCCGACGAGCGCCGTGGCGCGGTCGAAGAACTGGTCGGCGGCGAAGCGGGCGATGTCGGCCTTCGACGCGCCCTTGAACTGCTTGGCGAAGTCGCCGAGCAGCCGCTTGCCCACGAGCTGCAGCAGCACGGTGTTGTCGCCCTCGAAGGTGACGTAGACGTCGAGGTCGGCGCGCAGCTGCACGAGGCGGTTCTCGCCGAGGAAGCCGGCGCCGCCGCAGGCCTCGCGCGCCTCCTGCAGCGTGTCGAGCGCCTGCCACGACGAGAGCGCCTTGAGGCCGGCGGCGAGCGTCTCGAGGTCCTCGCGCTCCTCGGGGGTGTCGGTGCGGCCCGAGAACACGCCGTCGAACTTCGTCAGCAGGATCGCGTGGGCGTACGTCTGCGCGTACGCCTTCGCGAGCCGCGTGAACAGGCGCCGCTGGTGCCTGCTGTAGTCGAGCAGCACCTCCTCCTGCGCATCGCTCGAGGCGTTGAACTGGCGCCGCTCGGTCGCATAGCGGATGGCGATCGCGAGCGCCGCCTGCTGGGCGATGACCGCGGCCCCGTCGAGCGAGACGCGGCCCTGCACGAGCGTGCCGAGCATCGTGAAGAAGCGCCGGCCGGGGCTCTCGATGGGGCTCGAGTAGGTGCCGTCGGCGGCCACGTCGCCGTAGCGGTTGAGCAGGTTCGCGCGCGGCACCTGCACGTGCGTGAAGTGCAGGCGGCCGTTGTCGATGCCGTTGAGCCCGCCCTTGTAGCCGTCGTCCTCGCCGCCGATGCCGGGCAGGAACGCGCCGGTCTCGTCGCGCAGCGGCACGTAGAAGGCGTGCACGCCGTGGTCGACGCCGAGCGTTTCCAGCTTCGCGAAGACGACCGCGTCGCGGCCGTGCAGCGCGGCGTTGCCGAGGTAGTCCTTCCACGCGCCGCGGAACGGCGTGTGCAGGTCGAACTGCTCGGTCGCGGGGTCGTAGGTGGCGGTGGTGCCGATCGAGGCGACGTCGGAGCCGTGACCGGTCTCGGTCATGGCGAACGCGCCGGGGATGTCGAAGCGCATGATCGGCGGCAGGAAGGTGTCGTGGTGGTGCGCGGTGCCCAGGTGCAGCACCGCGGCGCCGAAGAGCCCGTACTGCACGCCCGACTTGATCTGCAGGCTCGGGTCGGCGAGCACGAGCTCCTCGAAGCCGGCGATGTTGCCGCCGTGGTCGTCCTGGCCGCCGAGCCGGGTCGGGAACGCCCGGAGCACGGCGCCGTCGTCGGCGAGCGCCCGCATCTGCCCGAGCACGCGCTCGCGGTGCTCCGCCATCGGCAGGTCGTCGACGCGCTGGTACGTGGGGTCGGCGGCCTTCCGGCGGGCGGCGAGGCGCTGCTCGGCCCAGGTGCCGAGCAGGTCGCGCCCGAGCCAGGCGACGTCCACCTTCCCGTGCTGGCGCGGGACCTCCGTGGTGCGCGCGCGCTGGCGCCGGTCGAGGCGGGTGGTTGCGGTGCGGTCTGCCATGGTTCCCCCAACAGGTACGGATGCGCCCCCACGGTAGGCACGGGTCGCGGGCGCCGCCGAACGGCTTGGTCACGACCGCAACCGGGCGCCGCGACCACCCGCGCGGGCTTGTGCCGCATCCACAACGCGCCGAGGCATCCGCTGTCGGATCAGTCACTGCGCCCGACGGCGCTCACTCGCGTCGCGGGACCGGCAGCGGCGGCAGGTCGGCGCGCTGCGCGACGATCTCGCGCACTTGCGCGTCGGCGACCCGGTCCGCCTCGGACTCGAGCCGCAGCTGGGGCAGCACCACGGCGTCGCCGTCCTCGCCGCGCACGACGTAGACCGACATGCACTGCGTGGCGAGCTCGAGCTCGCCCGTGCGCGGGTCGCCCGTGCGAGTGCGCGCGAGGATGTGCATCGAGTGCGGGCCGGTGTGGAGCAGCCGCGTCTCGACCTCGACGACGTGCCCGATGTGGATGGGGCGGTAGAAGTGGATGCCGCCGGTGTAGACCGCGACCGGGTCGGCTCGGGAGTAGCCGGCGGCGCACGCCGTGGCGGTCTCGTCGATCCATCGCATGACGATGCCGCCGTGGGCGTTGCCGCCCCAGTTGACGTCGGTGGGGTTCGCCAGGAAGCGGAACGTCTCGGACGGGGTCGTCATCTCGGGCGAGAACGCGATCGCCGTGTGCAGGTCGTGGATGCGCTTGCGCGCCTCGATGCGCTCCTCGCTGCCGCGCGCGAGCAGCTCGTCGTTGCTCGTGCGCGGGCGCCACGGCGGCACCGGCTTGGCCTTGCCCGCGTCGTCGACCGCGACGAACACGAGCAGGCAGTCGAGCGCCACCTCGAACTCGCCCGTCCGCGGGTCGGCGGCCTCGACGGTGACGAACACGTGCATGCTCGTGCGGCCCGTGTGGGTGATGCGCGCGGTCGCCTCGACGAGGCTGCCGGGCCGGATGGGCGCGGTGTAGTGGACGTTGCCGACGTAGGCGGTGACGCAGTAGGAGCCCGAGTAGCCGGCCGCGCACGCGAAGCCCGCCTTGTCGATCCACTCGAGCACCCGCCCCGCCTGCACCGTGCCGCCGTCGTGGGCGGCGTCCGTCGGTGCGGCCATGAACCGCAGCGTGATCCGATCGCGCATCGAGAGCTCCTTCGCCGACTCCGATCCTGCCACCGGCGAGGGGGCACCGGGGATCAGGCCTCGAAGACCGCCTCCCCCGCGATCATCGTGATCGCGACCGGCATCGCGCGCAGCGCCGTCGCGACGGCGTGCGGGTCGTCGCCCTCCGGCAGCGGCGCGCCGAGCACGACGAGGTCGGCGGGCTCCCCCTGCGCGATGCGCGAGCGCGCCGAGACCGCCACCGCCCGCTCGAGGGCGATCGCCTCCTCCGGCTGCCACGGCTCCTCGTCGCCGCGGGTGCGCGTCACCGCGGTCGCGATCGCGAGCCACGGGTCGAGCGGCGTGACCGGCGCGTCCGAGCCGAGCACGACGCGCACGCCCGCGTCGAGCAGGCTGCGCACCCGGAAGGCGTCGCGGCTGCGGTCGGCCCAGAGCGCGGCGGTGAGCTCGCGGTCGTCGAGCGCGTGCTCCGGCTGGATCGAGGCGACGATGCCCAGCCGGGCCATCCGGGGGATGTCGACGCCGGCGACGAGCTGCGCGTGCTCGATGCGCCCGCCGCGCCTCCCCGCGCGCTCGAAGGCGTCGATCGCGGCGGTGACGGCCGCGTCGCCGATCGCGTGGATGGTGGCGTCGAGGCCGATCGCCGCGGCGCGGCCGAGCATCCGGTCGAGCTCGGCGTCGTCGACGTTGCGGATGCCCGTGGTCGGGCCGGCCGCGCCGCCCCAGCCGTAGGGGTGCTCGGTCCACGCCGTGCGGGTGCCGAGCGAGCCGTCGGAGATGATCTTGAGCCGGCCCACCCGCGCACGGTGGGCGATGGCGTCGCCGGTGCGGATGCCGCGCTCGGCCGCGAGCTCGAGGTCGCGGCGGTAGATGCCCGCCTCGACGCGCGTCGGGGTCGCCCGTCCCGGGCGCGACCAGGCACCGATCGCGTCGTCGAACTCGAGGTCGACGACGCCGACGACGCCGCGCTCGGCCGCCGCGGCGAGCGCGTCGACGACGTGACGGTCGAGCGCGGCCGGGTCGAGCATCGCCTCGATCGCCGGCAGCACGTCGAACGCCGCCTGCTCGCGCAGCAGCGGCTCCGCGAGGTCGATGCCGAGCCGACGCAGCATCGCGGTGTTGGGCCACGAGCAGTGCACGTCGCTCGAGATGACGAGGGTGGGCAGGGCTCCGGTCGCGGCGTCGAGCTGCGCGCGGGTGGGCGCGGTCGGCCAGAGCCCGTCGCGCATGCCCACGAGCACGAGCGGGTCGGTGCCACGGTGCGCGGCGGCGGCGCGAGCGGCGATGGCGGCGGCCGCCTCGGCCGTCTCGGCCTCGAGCACGCTCGCCCGCGTGCGGTGCCGGGCCCACTGGCCCATGTGCGTGTGCTCGTCCCAGAGGCCCGGGATGACGGCGGCGCCCTCGAGGTCGCGGCGCTCCCCCGCGGCCGGGGTGGACCCGGCGGGACTGACCCGCTCGATCTCGCCGTCGACGATGTCGAGATCGGTCAGGGTGCCGTCGAGCAGGCGGGCGTTCGCGAGGCGCATGCCTCCATTGTGGGGCGGCCGCAGGGGCCGCGAGGACGCGGCCGGCGGCGCGCCGACGCTGCGGCGACGGGGCCGCGGCGGGTCAGTGCGCCGGCGAGCGGCGGCCGGCGAGGCGCGCGAGGTCGACGCGGGTGCGGGGAGTGCGCTGCCGCAGCAGTGCGACGATCGTGCCGACTGCGCCGAGGGCGCCGATCGCCATGAGGAACGCGAGCCACGTGCCGTCGAGCGGGACGTTGCTGAGCCAGGTGCCGTCCATGGGCCGATTCTCCGCCTGCCGGTGCGCACGCGCCAGAGGGCCGATCAGGCGGTGGGGACGCGCTGCTCCTCGACCGCCGGCGCCCGCCCGTCGCGCACCGAGAGCGAGACGACGGCCGCCACGGCGCACAGCCCCGCGGCGGCGAACCAGGCGACGGTGTAGTGGCCCATCGCGTCGCGCACGACGCCCACGAGCACGCTCGCGATGGCGGCGCCGACCTGGTGGGAGGCGAAGATCCAGCCGAAGACGATGGGCGCTCGCTCGCCGAAGTGCGCGCGGCAGAGGGCCATGGTCGGCGGCACGGTGGCGACCCAGTCGAGCCCGTAGAAGACGATGAAGACGATCATCGGCGGCTGCACCTCGGCGGAGAGCAGGAACGGGAGCGCCAGGAGGCTCAGCCCGCGGCCGGCGTAGTAGATCGCGAGCAGCAGGCGAGGGCTCCAGCGATCGGTGAGCCAGCCGGACAGCACCGTGCCCGCGATGTCGAAGATGCCGACGAGCGCGAGCAGCCCGGCCGCGGCGGTCTGCGGCATGCCGTGATCGTGGGCGGCGGGGATGAAGTGCGTGCCGATGAGGCCGTTCGTGGACGCGCCGCAGATGGCGAAGCCGGCGGCGAGCGCCCAGAAGGTGCGATGGCGCACCGCCTCGCGGAGGCCGTCGATCGCGGCGCGGGCCGGGTTGGGCCTGGGCGTCGGCGCCTCGCGTGCGACCGCCGTGCCCGCGGCCGGCTCGCGCGCGGTGCCGAGCGTCGTCGCCTCCGGTGCGCCGAACGGCGTGATGCCGCGCGCGGCGGGGCTGTCGTGCAGGAGCAGCAGCACGAGCGGCACGACGGCGAGCGCGCCGAGGGCGACGAGCAGGCTCGCCTCGCGCCAGCCCCACTCGGTCGCGAGCCACGCGGTCGGCGGCAGGAAGACCAGCTGCCCCGTCGCGCTGCCCGCGGTCAGCACGCCCGAGACGGTGCCGCGGTGGCGCACGAACCATCGCTGCGTCACGACGGCCGCGAAGACCAGCGCCATCGACCCCGTGCCGAGCCCGATCATGACGCCCCACGTGAGCAGCAGCACCCAGGGATGCTGCGCGAGGGTGCCGAGCGCGGCACCGGCCGCGATGACCACGAGCGCGATCGCGGTGACCCGCTTGAGCCCGAACCGCTCCATGAGCGCGGCGGCGAACGGGGCCATGAGGCCGTAGAGCAGGATGTTGAGGCCGACCGCGGTCGAGAGCTCGGTGCGCGAGAAGCCGAGCTCGGCCTCGATCGGCACCATGAGCACGCTCGGTGCCGCTCGGAAGCCGGCGGCGCCGACGAGGGCGAGGAACGCGACCCCGGCGACGATCCACGCGGGGTGGAGTCGTCGGTCCGTCACCGGGACATTCTGATGGAGAGCGCCGTCCTCGCGCAGCACGCCCGCGCGGGCTGCGCGGGCGTGCTGCACGGCGGGCGGCTCACAGCCCGCCCGCCCAGAGGCGCTCGGTGCTGATCGGCGAGCGGCGCTGCGGGGTCTCGGTGCGTGCGCTGCGCTCCTCGGCGATGCGCTCCTCGACCTGCTCGCGGCCATGCCGCGCGAGGTCGGCGGTGATGCGGTCCCGCAGCGATGCGAGCCGTTCGGGGTCGAGGGCGACGCGCGGTGCGCGCTGCCCGACGAGGGCGGAGATCGTGCTCGAGACGGCCACGATCGCGAGGGCGGTGATGACGATGATCCAGACGGTGTCCATGGCAGGAAGTCTGCGCTTGCCAAGATCCTGCCACCAGTGGCAGGATGGACAACACTCGGCAAGATCCTGCCAGCCCCCTGCAGACGGGATCGACGCGCCCGCGTCGGCCGACGCATCCAGACCCTGGAGGCCCGCATGCTGAAGATCGCGTGCATCGTCGACGACGACGTGAGCGTGTTCGAGCTCGCCGTCGCGGCAGAGGTGTTCGGCACCGATCGCACCGACCGCGGGGTGCCGCGCAACGACTTCCGCGTCGTGACGCCGACGCCCGGCCCCATCCGGCTCGCCGGCGGCCTCGGGCTGCCCGTCATGGTCGAGGAGGGCCTGGGGTTCGCCGACGAGGCGGACGTCGTCATCGTCACGCCGTACGACGAGTGCAGCATCGACGGCGAGTGCTCGCTGAGCGTCGCGCGCGTGCTGCAGCGGGCGGTGGCGCGCGGCGCGCGCGTGCTGACCATGTGCACGGGGGCGTTCATCGCCGCCCGCGCCGGCGTGCTCGAGGGCCGTCGCGTCGCCACGCACTGGCGGCACGCCGATCAGCTGGCCGAGCAGTTCCCGCAGATCGTGGTCGAGCGGGATGCGCTCTGGGTCGACGACGGACCGGTCACGTCGAGCGCCGGCACGGCCGCGGCGATCGACGCGGCGCTCCACATCGTGCGGGAGATGCAGGGCGCGCAGGTCGCCGCCATCATCGCCCGCTCGATGGTGGTGCCGCCGCTGCGCGACGGCGGGCAGTCGCAGTTCGCCGTCGGGCCGGTCGCCGAGCAGCGGGCGGAGACGCTCGCGCCGCTCATCGACTGGATGGTCGAGCACCTCGACGAGGACCACTCGGTCGCGTCGCTCGCCCGCCGCGCGCGCCTCTCCGAGCGCACCTTCGCGCGGCGGTTCCGCGAGGAGCTGGGCGCGACCCCCGCGGCCTGGCTCGTGTCGCAGCGCGTGCAGCGGGCGCAGCAGCTGCTGGAGGCGACCGACCTCGGCCTGGACGTCGTCGCGCAGCAGGCGGGCTTCGGCACCGCCGCGCTGCTGCGCCACCACTTCACCCGCCAGCTGGGCGTCGCGCCGTCGGCCTACCGCCGCCGCTTCGCCTGCGTGGAGCCGGCCCCGACGGCGGCCGTGCCCGCGGCCTGAGCCGAGCACCCCCGGCCCCGGCCCCGGCCCCGAGCGACGGTGAGTGGTCACGAAATGCCGACCGGGCGAGCCGGACCCGGCGTGTCGTGACCACTCCCGGCCTGGCGTTCGAGGTGAGTGGTCACGAAATGCCGCCCGGGCGAGCCGGGCGCGGCGTGTCGTGACCACTGTGTCCCGCCGGGCGGCCGCCCAGGCATCCCGCGTACGGTGGCGCGCATCCGTCGGGCGACGGGGAGCGAGGGAGACCGCATGCGCATCGTGGTGATCGGCGCGACCGGCAACGTCGGCACGGCCCTGCTCCGGCGGCTGCAGGCCGCTCCGGAGGTCGACTCGGTCGTCGGCATCTCGCGGCACGGCCCCGAGCGCCCCGGCGAGCCGTACGACCGGGTCGAGTGGCACCACGCCGACGTCTCGGCGCCCGGCGCCACGGCCGCGCTCGAGCGAGCGATGCGCGGCGCGGATGCCGTCGTGCACCTCGCGTGGATCATCCGCCCGAACCGCGATCCCGCGCTGCTCGAGCGCACGAACGTCGAGGGATCGCGGCGCGTGTTCGAGGCGGCAGCGGCCGCCCGGGTGCCGCACCTCGTGCACGCGTCGAGCATCGGCGCCTACGGCCGCGAGGACGAGCGGCCGCCGGGGCCCGAGCGCACCGACGAGGCGTTCCCGCGCCACGGCGCGCCCGCATCCCACTACGGCCGGCAGAAGAGCGCGGTCGAGCGCATCCTCGACGAGGTGGAGGCGGCGCACCCCGAGATGCTCGTCTCGCGCCTGCGCCCCGGGCTCATCTTCCAGGCCGAGGCGGGGCCGGAGATCCGCGACTACTTCCTCGGTGCGCTCGTGCCTCGCGTGCTGCTGCGCGCGCTGCCGCTCCTGCGCCTGCCCGTGCTGCCGTGGCCGGCCGGCATCGTCGGGCAGGCCGTGCACGCGGACGACGTCGCGGATGCGTACTGGCGCGTCATCCGCGAGCGCGCGCCCGGCGCGTTCAACGTGGCGGCGGAGCCGCCGCTGACGCCGCAGTCGGTCGGCCCGCTCGTCGGCGCGAGCCGGCAGCTGCCGATCCCGGTGCCGATCGTCCGCGCGCTCGTCGCGATCACGTACCGGCTGCGGCTGCAGCCGACCGATCCCGGCTGGATCGACATGGCGCTGCTGACGCCGGTGATGGCCACGGACCGCATCCGGCAGCTCGGCTGGGAGCCGCAGCGCTCGGCGACCGACGCGGTGCGGGAGGTCGTCGCGCGGCTCGGCGCGCGCGGCGGGCTCGGCAACGCGCTGCACCGCTCGCGCAGCCCGCTCGAGTGACCGCGGCCGCTGGGCCGCTCAGCCGAGGGCGGTCCAGCCGGCGGGCATGAAGCCCTCGGCCTCGAGCACGAAGCGGCCGACGCGGGCCGGCGGGCGCTTGCGCATCTTCGCGTTCGACGAGCGCAGCTCCGCGACCGGCTTCGCGGTGACCTGCACCTCGCGCCGGTCGGCGTGGGTCTGGCCGCCGCGCGGCAGCGGCGCCGCGATCACGCGGCCCTGCGCCCACGTGGGCGGCTTCGCGCCGAGCACCTCGAAGGTGAGCGCCCCGTCGGCGGTGCCGACCACGACCGGCACCGGGTCGCCGCCGTCGACGGGCGTGAGCCAGCGCATCCAGTCGGTGGGGTCGAAGTCGGGCAGCGGCGCCGTTGCGGCGGCCTCGATCGCGGCGCGCGTGCCGATCGTCCAGCGCTGGTACGGCTCGTCGGGGTAGCCGTCGTAGAGGTAGACCTGCAGCTGCTGCGCCGTCGCGCCGACCACGATCGCGTCGTCCTGGTCGACCGCCACCGCGTCCGCGTCGTCGGGCGAGACCGCGTCGTAGATGCCCGGGTGCATGGCGCTGCCGAAGAGCGTCACCGGCTGGAGCCAGAGCATGCCCGAGTCGTCGTCGACGCCGCCCGTGACGAGGAACGCCCTGCCCTGCTCGTCGAGCGCCCAGATGCCGAAGGGGTCCGCATCGCACTCGCGCGGCGGCGGGGCGTCGAGCTCGAGGTCCTCGCGGTGCTCGGCGAGGATGAGGTCGGTGTCGTCCCACTCCCAGCGCGCGTCGAAGACGGCGTCGCGGCGCACGGCGGCGTCGGGCGCCTCCGGCTCGAGCGCGACCGCGAGCATCCACCCCGCGTCCAGGTCGTCGACGTTGGCGGCGACGGCGGTGCTGTGCAGACCGGCGGGGATCTCCCCCGCGCCCTCGGGCACGCGCAGGTAGATGCGCAGCGGACTCGTCGGCTCGTGCGAGAGCTCGACCTCGGCGATGGCGCCGCGGCGCGTCTGCAGGAATCCTCGTTCGGGCAGCTCGAGCTCGCCCACGGTGTCGGTCACACCCCCACGCTAGTCGCGCCGCTCCCGTGCACTCTCAACCGGCTAGCTGGTCACGCGAGGGCACTATCCCCTCCCGATACCAACTACCCGGTTGAGGATCAGGCGAGGAGGGCGCCGCTGCCTGCCGGGAGGGTGAGGGCGTCCGCGAGCGCGACGTCGGGATGGGTCCGGAAGCGCAGGTCGCGCCGGGTCACCGGCACGGTCTGCGGCTCGGTGCCCAGGTTGAGCACGATCTCGACGGCGTCGGCCATGCCGGCGCGGCGGGTGAGCCGCAGCACGCGCGTGGCCTCGTCGGCCTCGACCGCGTTCCGCGCGTAGTGCGGGTCGGTGAGCGCCTCGAGCTCGCGGCGCAGGGCGGCGAGCTGCCGGTAGCCGTCGAGCACGCGCGCGTGGCGCTCACCGCGCAGCTCGCTCCAGTCGAGCTTCGAGCGCTCGAACGTCGCCGGGTCCTGCGGGTCGGGCACGACCTCCGGGTCCCAGCCCATCCGCTCGAACTCCGCGAGCCGCCCCTCGGCCGTCAGCCTGCCGAGCTCGGGCTCCGGGTGCGAGGTGAAGAACTGGAACGGCGTCGACGCCGCCCACTCCTCGCCCTGGAAGAGCATCGGCGTGAACGGGCCGCCGTAGAGCAGCAGCGCCGCGCACAGCAGCTGCGACTCGTCGAGCACGCCGGTGATGCGGTCGCCGGTGGCGCGGTTGCCGATCTGGTCGTGGTTCTGCGCGCTCACGACGAGCCGCCACGACAGCGACCGCTCGGTGTCGATCGGACGCCCATGGTCGCGGCCGCGGAACGACGAGTGGGTGCCGTCGTGGAAGAAGCCGCGCTCGAGCGCCTTCGCGAGCGCGCCGATCGGCTCGAAGTCGGCGTAGTAGCCCTCGGTCTCGCGGGTGAGCGCCACGTGCACGCCGTGGTGGAAGTCGTCCGACCACTGCGCGTCGAGGCCCCAGCCGCCGCCCTCGCGGGGCGTGATGAGCGCGGGGTCGTTGAGGTCGCTCTCGGCGATGAGCTCGAGCGGCCGGCCGAGGTGCGCCTCGAGCGCGTCGGTCTCGATCGCCATCTCCTCGAGGATGTGCAGGTCGCTCTCGTCGACGAGCGCGTGCACCGCGTCGAGGCGCAGCGCGTCGACGTGCATCGTCTCGAACCAGAACCGCACGTTGTCGAGGATGTAGCGGCGCACCTCCCGGTCGGCGAGGTTGACGTGGTCGCCCCAGGTGGAGCGGCCCTCGCTCGAGAGGTAGGGGCCGAACAGCGGCAGGTAGTTGCCGGAGGGCCCGAGGTGGTTGTGGACGACGTCCTGCACCACCGCGAGCCCGGCCGCGTGGGCGGCGTCGACGAAGCGCTGGTAGGCCGCAGGTCCGCCGTAGCCCTCGTGCACGGCGAACCAGGCGACGCCGTCGTAGCCCCAGTTGTGCGTGCCGTTGAAGCCGTTCACCGGCAGCAGCTCGACGTGCGTGACGCCGATCTCGCGCAGGTGGTCGAGCCGCTCGGCGGCGGCGTCGAGCGTGCCCTCGCTCGTGAACGTGCCGATGTGCAGCTCGTAGAGCACACCCCCCGCGATGGGGCGGCCCGTCCAGCCGGCGTCCTGCCAGTCGTGGGCGGATGCGTCCCAGACTCGCGAGCGCTCGTGCACGCCCTGCGGCTGCCGCGTCGAGCGCGGGTCGGGGCGGATGGCGTCGTCGTCGTCGATCTGGAAGCCGTAGTCGCCGGCGGCCGCGAGCGCGTGCCACCAGCCGCCCTCGGCCGCCGACATCTCGACGGACCCGTCGCCCGCGACCACGCGCATCCGTGTGGCGTTCGGCGCCCAGACCCGGTACTCGTGCAGCTCGCTCATGCCCCCATGGTGGCAGTCGCGCCTCCGCGCGGGGTGTGGGCGAGCCGCAGGCGCGCGCCCACCGCCGGCGCTACCGCTGGCCGGAGCGGGCGCGGTACCAGGCGGTCGCGTCGGGCATGAAGAGCAGCGCGACGCTGAGGATCGAGATCGCCGAGCCGATGTTGAGGCCCTGGCCGGACGCGAGCGAGAGCACGAGCGCCAGGATCACGAGCACCGCGAGCGTGACGCGCGCCCAGTTGCGGCCCATCGTCGCGAAGACGAGCACGACGATCTGCACCGCGACGATCACCGCTGCGACACCGACGAGCACGCCCACGAGGCTGAACGCGGTGGCGTCGCTCACCCCTCCGACGGCCGCGCCGCCGAGCGCGATGAGGCCCGCCAGCGCGATGAAGAGGCCGATCGCGCTGAACGCGACGCCGACCCACTGGATGCCGAGGCCCCACGTGACGACGGCAGGTGCGGTGGACACGGATCCACCGAGCTGAGGCGGCCGCGGATCGAACCGCGCGGGCTGGATGGGCTGCATGACCGCAGGCTACGCGCTGTGCACGACGTCGAGGGCGACCCTCGGGAGATCCGACTCGGTGCCGGGTGCGTCAGCCGGTGCCCTCGACCGACGAGCCGCGCGGCCCGCGTCTCGGGATGGGCAGCGCGAGCAGGATGCCGCCGAGGAGCGCCGCGACCGAGAGGCCGATCATCTCGGGGGCCGCCGACCGCGTCGCCGCGATGCCGAGCAGCGCGAGGGCCCCCGCCGCGATGCCGATGCCGGCGGCCGTCCACCGCGCCCACGCGCGGCCCCGGGTCGCGAAGATCAGCACCACCACCATCGTGAGCGTGCCGAGCAGGATCAGCACGCCGACGGCGAGCGTCAGCGGCGACGGCATGGCGCCGGGCATGCCGAGCGTCGCGACGAAGAAGACGGCCACGATCGCCATGAGCCCGGCGACGCAGAGGGTCGCGATCCACAGGAGCACGAGCCCCACGCGCACGCTCCAGGGTCGGCGCTCGGGGGGTCGCTGCGCCATGCCGGCACCGTGCGTCGTCATCCTGGGCGCCCCTGCTCAGTCGGCGAGCGTGAGCAGCGCGACCGGTGCCGTGCCGAGCAGCTCGGCGAGCGACGTCTCGCCGCCGTCGAGCTCGATGCCCGTCAGCAGCTCGCGCCACCGGCCCGCCGGCAGCTGGATGGTGGTGTCGCCCCAGCCGCCGCGCGCGGCGAGGCCGATCGGCAGGCGGGTCGCGACCGCGACCGCTCCCCCGCGGTCGAAGGCGACGACGTGCTCGGCAGCGGATCCGTGCGCGAGCAGCGGCGCATACCCCTCGAAGCGCTCCGGGTGGGCGCGACGGAGGCGGAGCGCCTCGCGCACGAGCCTCGTCTTCGCGACCTCGAGGTCCCACTCGCCCGACAGCGGCGCGACGGCGGCGGCCCGCAGCGCATCCATCCGCGCCCAGTCGACCGGGCGCCGGTTGTCGGGATCGACGAGCGACTGCTCGAGCGCCTCCGAGCCCTGGTAGACGTCCGGGAATCCCGGGATCGCGACGTTCAGCAGCTTCGCGGCGAGCACGTTCGAGCGGAAGCCCTGCTCGGTCTCGGCGAGGAACGCCTCGACGTCGCCCGATGCGGGCGCGGCCAGCACGTTGCGGACGAGCTCGGCGAGGTTGCCCTCGAAGCCCGCGTCGGGCGCCGTCCAGTGCGTGAGGTCGTCGGCCTCGCGGGACGCCTTCTCCATGTAGGCGAGCAAGCGGTCCTCGCTCGCCGGCCATGCGCCGACGACCGCCTGCAGCAGCAGGTTCGCGAACGCCCGTCCCTGGTTGGGCGCGAAGACGAGCAGCTTGTCGAGCAGCGCGTCCCAGCGCTCGGGCACCTCGGCGATCGTCGTGATGCGGGCGCGCACGTCCTCGCCGCGCTTCGTGTCGTGCGTCGAGAGCGCGTTCATCGCGAGCGGCCACTCCGCCTGCCTGCCCGCCATGAACTGGTGGAAGTCGGGCACCGACACCGAGAACTCGTGCGGGTCGCCGCCGACCTCGTTGAGGCTCGTCAGCCGCGAGTAGCGGTAGAACGCGGTGTCCTCGACGCCCTTCGCCATCACCATGCCGCTCGTCTGCTGGAACCGCTGCGCCGCCTGCTGGCGGGCGTTGCCGAGCACCGGCAGCAGCGCGTCGATCGTGTCGGCGAGCTCTGGCCGGTAGTGCTTCGCGCGCTCGGCGGCCGCGCCGAGGTGCTCGAGCCCGTCGGGCAGGTAGGAGCGGTAGACCGGGAAGCACGCGAGCAGCTCGGCGATCGCGTCGGCGGCGTCGGCCGGCGCGCCCTGCGAGCCCCACGCATCCGATGCCTGCACCTCGCGCTCGAGCCGCAGCACCTCGGCGCGCAGGATGCCGTCGGCGATCGCCCGCTTCGTGCCGCGCGTGAGGTCGGCCCAGTCGACCGGCTCGCCGCGCAGCCGCGCGTCGATCGCGTCGAGCGCGTCGGCGGCGGATGCGTCGGTCAGCACGCGGTCGATCGCGCCGAGCGTGTCGTAGCCGGTCGTGCCGGCGGTCGCCCAGCGGGGCAGCTCCTCGCCCGGCTCGAGGATCTTCTCGACGAGCACGAACGCGCCGCCGGTGAGCCGGTCGAGGTCGTCGAGGTAGCCGGCGGGGTCGCGCAGGCCATCGGGGTGGTCGACGCGCAGGCCCTGCACGAGCCGCTCGTCGAACCAGCGGGCGATCTCCTTGTGCGTCGCCTCGAACACCTCCGGCAGCTCGACGCGCACGGCGGCGAGCGTCGTGACCGCGAAGAAGCGGCGGTAGTTCAGCTGGTCGTTGCCCTGCTTCCAGTGGCCGAGCCGGTAGTGCTGGCGCTCGAGCACCTCCTGCGGCGTGCCCTCGCCCGTGCCCGCCGCGACCGGCAGCCGCGTGTCCCAGTAGCGCAGCACCGGGCCGTCGGGGCCGTCGGCGTCGAGCTCGAGGTGGTCGACGGTGCCGTCCTCCGACCAGTCGTCGTCGCCGACGATCGGCAGCAGCAGCCTGCCGCCGCCCGCCTCCCAGTCGATGTCGAACGCATCCGCGATCGGGCTCTCCCGGCCGTCGCGCAGCAGCCGCCACCACCAGCTGTTGTGCTCGGGCACCGCGACGCCCATGTGGTTGGGCACGATGTCGACGAGCACGCCCATGCCGAGCCTGCGCGCCTCGGCGGCGACGGCATCCAGCCCCTCGGCGCCGCCCCGGACGGGGTCGACGCGGTCGTGCGAGATGACGTCGTAGCCGTGGTTCGAGCCGTGCTCGGCCTCGAGGATGGGCGAGAGGTACACCCAGTCGACGCCGAGGTCGGCGAGCGCCTCGAGCCTCCCGGCCGCGTCGAAGAGGGTGAAGTCCTCGCTGATCTGCAGTCGGTAGGTGCTCTGGGGCGCGTGCACGGGGCTCCTCCTGGGGGTCAGTGCTCGGTGTCGGATGCGTCGGGCACGACGCCGTCGACGCCCGGCTCGACCGGCTCGCCGGGATCGGAGACGGGGGTGGATGCGTGGAGCGGGCGCCCCTCGTGCTGCGTCTGCTCGAGCGTCGTCACCGGCCCGGGCGCCGAGGTGCCCGTCGCCGCTGCGACCGAGGCCGCCACGGAGAAGTCCTGGTCGACCGGCGCGATGTGCTCGCGCAGGACGGCGAGCGAGCGCGGCGCGAGCCGTGCCACCTCGCCGGCGCGCACGGCGCCCTCGACGGCCTCGACGGCTCCCGTGTCGATCAGCACATCCCACGACTCGGCGTACTCGGCGGGCGGGATGACGATCTCCCGCTCCTCCTCGGACGCGTTCGTGTAGATGAGGAAGTGGTTGTCGATGATGCGCTCGCCGCGCGCACCGCGGCCGGCGATCCCGTTGCCGTTGAGGTACATGCCGAGCGTCTTCTCGGCCTCGGCCGCCTGCCAGTCGCCGGCCTCCATCGGCGTCGCGTCGGTGCGCAGCCACACGATGTCGTTCAGGCGCTCGCCGTCGCCGGTGCGCACGGTGCTGCCGTGGAAGAAGCGCTTGCGGCGGAACGTCGGGTGGTCGTGGCGCAGCTTGGCGATCGCCGCGGTGAACTCGATGAGCGGCTGGTCGACGCTCGACCAGTCGATCCAGCTGATGTCGGAGTCCTGCGCGTAGGTGTTGTTGTTGCCGTGCTGGGTGCGGCCGAGCTCGTCGCCGTGCAGCACCATCGGCACGCCCTGGCTGAGCAGCAGCGTCGCCAGGAAGTTGCGCTGCTGGCGGGCGCGCACCGCCTGGATGTCCGGGTCCTCGGTCGGGCCCTCGACGCCGTGGTTGTAGGAGCGGTTGTGGCTCTCGCCGTCGTTGCCGTCCTCGCCGTTGGCGTCGTTGTGCTTCTCGTTGTAGCTCACGAGGTCGCGGAGCGTGAAGCCGTCGTGCGCGGTGACGAAGTTGATGGATGCGACGGGGCGGCGGCCCGAGTGCTCGTAGAGGTCGGCGGAGCCGGACAGGCGGCTGGCGAACTCGCCGAGCGCGGTCGGCTCGCCGCGCCAGAAGTCGCGCACCTCGTCGCGGTACTTGCCGTTCCACTCGGTCCACTGGGGCGGGAAGTTGCCCACCTGGTAGCCGCCGGGGCCGATGTCCCACGGCTCGGCGATGAGCTTCACCTGGCTGATCACCGGGTCCTGCTGCACCATCTCGAAGAAGGTGGAGAGCTTGTCGACGTCGTAGAACTCGCGGGCGAGCGCGGAGGCGAGGTCGAAGCGGAAGCCGTCGACGTGCATCTCCGTCACCCAGTAGCGCAGCGAGTCCATGATCATCTGCAGCGAGTGCGGGTGCGCGACGTTGAGGCTGTTGCCGGTGCCGGTGTAGTCCATGTAGAACTGCTCGTCGCCCTCGACGACGCGGTAGTAGGCGCGGTTGTCGATGCCGCGCCAGCTGAGCGTCGGGCCCATGTGGTTGCCCTCGGCGGTGTGGTTGTAGACCACGTCGAGGATGACCTCGATGCCGGCGGCGTGCATGGCCTTCACCATGCCCTTGAACTCCTGCACCTGCTGACCGCCGCCTGCGCTCGCGTACTCGGCGTGCGGGGCGAAGAAGCTGAGCGTGTTGTAGCCCCAGTAGTTGCGGAGGCCCTTCTCGACCAGCGTCGCGTCGTGCACGAACTGGTGCACCGGCATCAGCTCGATCGCGGTGACGCCGATCTTCTGCAGGTGGGCGATGATCGACGGATGCGCGAGGCCCGCGTAGGTGCCGCGCAGCTCCTCCGGCAGGTCCGGGTGCGTCTGCGTGAGCCCCTTGACGTGCGCCTCGTAGATGATCGACTCGTTGTAGGGCGTGCGCGGGTAGCGGTCGCCGGTCCAGTCGAAGAACGGGTTGATGACGACGCCCTTGGCCATGAAGGGCGCGGAGTCGTCCTCGTTGAAGCTCAGCGGGTCGCCGAAGTTGTAGCTGTGGAGCGGCTGGCCCCACTCGATCGTGCCGCTCGTGGCCTTCGCGTAGGGGTCCAGCAGCAGCTTCGCGGGGTTGTGCCGCAGGCCCTGCTCGGGGTCGTAGGGACCGTGCACCCGGTAGCCGTAGCGCTGCCCCGGCTGCACCACGGGCAGGTAGGCGTGCCAGACGTAGCCGTCGACCTCGGTGAGCTCGACCCTCGTCTCGACGTCGTCGTCGTCGAACAGGCAGAGCTCGACACGCTCGGCAGACTCCGTGAAGAGGGCGAAGTTCGTGCCGTTGCCATCGAACGTGGCGCCGAGCGGGTAGGCCTCGCCGGGCCAGACCTGGAGTGCGGGAGCGGTATCAGTCACTCTGCTGAGTGTAGGCGGCGCCCGTCGCCCCTGGCTGGGAGCGGCGTCCCGCGGCCTGGCCAGGCCGGATGCGCGCGCGGCCGAGCCGTGGCCGCATGCCGACCGGTGCTCCGGCCCGTGAGCGGTGGTGGCGCAGGCCCACCGCTCGACCGTGCGGCCACCGCTCGGCCGCAGCCGCCCCTCAGGCGCCGACGCTCGGGGCGCGGTCAGTCGCCGACGACGCGCGGCTCGCCGCCGGTGATGCGCAGCAGCTCGTCGTAGCTGAGCATGAAGACCGTGTCGGCGGTGCCGGCCGCGGCGGAGAGCTCGGGGTAGTCAGCGAGCGCGACGTCGACGATCGTGCGGATCGGCGCGGGGTGCCCGAGCGGCGCGACGCCGCCGATCACCTGGCCGGTCGCTGCGCGCACCTGCTCGGGCGTCGCGCGCTCGATCGGCCCCTCGCCGAGCTGCTCGGCGAGGGCGGCGGTGTCGACGCGGTGGCGACCGGAGGTCATGACGAGCAGCGGCGCATCCGCCATCCAGAAGATGAGCGAGTTGGCGATCGCCCCGACCTCGATGCCGAGCGCGGCCGCCGCGGCCTTCGCGGTGTGCGTGCCCTCTGCGAACCGGATGACCTCGCGGTCGATGCCGAGCTCGTGCAGCTGCTGCTGGATGTCGGCGGCCCTGGTCGGAAGCGTCATGCCCCCATCCTGCCCTCCCGCGGACCCGACGGGCCGACCGACCGGGCGACCGGCCCGTCAGGCGATGCGGCTCCCGGCGGCGAGCGTGCGGGCCGGGGCGCGCACGGCGCCGATCGCGCCCCAGACGGCGCCGCCGGCGACGAGCAGGTGGATCGCGAGGCCGACGAACCAGCTCGGCGCCGTGCGCTCGAAGACGCCGAGCGACGGGTCCTGCCACGCGCCCTGCTCGTCGTACTGCGCGCAGGTCTCGCCCACGGGCTCCTCCTGCGCCGTCCGCACGAGCAGGCTGATGGAGCCGAACAGGTCGTTGGGGTAGCCGTAGGTGTCGAGCTCCGGCGGCACGGCGTCGGCCATGATCACGTACGGGTTCGCCGCGAGCAGCCACCACACCCGATCGGGCCGCTGCACCGTGGTCTCGTAGGTGTCGCCGGTCTCGGTGCAGATGCCGTTGCCGGTGCGGTCGTCGTAGTCCCAGGTGATCTCGGCGCGCGTCTCCTGCGTCTGCGCCGCGATCGTGCCGACGCCGAACGCGATGAGGGTGCCGACGCTGAAGAAGGCGACCACGAGGTAGGTCACGGCCGTCGACAGCACCGGCCTGCGGATGAGCCCCGAGAGCCCCACGCCGATCGCCGAGACGACGCCGATCTCGAGCACGAGGATCGGGATCGCGATGAGCGCGGCCTCCAGTCGCAGCCCGCCCAGGATCGCGGCGCCCACCATGAACGGCGCGCAGACGGCGACGAACCCGAGCGAGGCGATCCACGAGCCGATCACCTTGCCGAGCACGAGCTGCGACGCGCTCACCTGCGTGACCTGCGTCGACGCGAGGGTGCCCGCGTCGCGGTCGCCGTTGATGGCGCTGCCGCCCAGCGCCGGCGTGACGAGCGAGGTGACGAGCATCACCATGAAGATCGTGGTGGAGAAGATCGCGGCGCCGAGGTCGCGCTGGAAGCCCTGCAGCGACAGGAAGAGCACGACGATCACGCCGCCCGCCACGAGCGCCACGACGCCGAGCAGCACGTACCAGGCGACGCTCCGCACGCGCTGCGCGAGCTCCAGGCCGATGACGACCCCGAGCATCCGGAGCCAGGCGCTCACCGGGCGCCTCCCGCGAGGCCGAGGTAGGTGCGCTCGATCTCGCCGACGGCGGGCGCGAAGTGGGTGATGGGCACCCCGGCGCCCACGAGCCGGGCCAGCACCTCGGCCGCATGCTCGTCGCGGTCGAGCGCGACGTAGGCGACGTCGCCCTCGATGCGCACCCGGTCGAACGCCACGCCGATGTGCGCGAGCTGGTAGCTGAGCGCGCGCGGGTCGAGGGCGCGGACGCGCCACTCGCGCGCCGCCTGCTGGGCGAGCACGAGCCGCTCGCCGCCGACGACCTCGCCGCGGTCGACGAAGACGGCGTCGTCGGCCATCTCGTCGAGCTCGCTGAGGTCGTGGCTCGAGATGAGCACGGTGCCGCCGTCCGTGGCGAACCGCCGCAGCAGCCCGCGCAGCTCGACGCGCGAGGTGGGGTCGAGGCCGGCCGCCGGCTCGTCGAGCAGCAGCACGCTCGGGCGATGGACGAGCGCGCGGACGAGCCCGAGCCGCTGCTGCTGGCCGCGCGAGAGCACGCGGCTCGGCCGCTTCGCGAGCTCCTCGAGCCGCGCCTCGACGATCAGCTCGTGCGCACGCTCCGTCGCCGCGCGGCGCGAGAGGCCGTGCAGGCGGCCGACGGTGGTGAGGATCTGCAGCGGCGTGAGCGTGCGCCAGGTGCCGAGCACATCCGGCATCCAGCCCATCGCCCGCCGCACCGCGCGCGGGTCGCGCACCGGGTCGGCGCCGTCGATGCGGATCGCGCCGCCGTCGGGCGCGAGCAGCGACGCGAGCATGAGCAGCAGGGTCGTCTTCCCGGCGCCGTTCGGCCCGATGAGCGCGGTGACCCGGCCCGGCTTGGCGTGGAAGCTCATCTCGCGCACCGCGTGCACGGCGCCGAAGCTGCGGTGCACGTGCAGGGCGACGATGCCGCCCGCATCGAGGCCCGGGGCCGCCTCGACCGCCAGGAGCGGGTCGACGAAGACCGGCGGGGCGGAGGCGGGGATCGGGGCTGGGGCGCCGTCCGCGTGCACGAGCGCCGGGCTCGGGGTCGGGGCCGCGCTCGACGGGCCGGCCGGACGTGCGGGCACGGGGTCGGGCACCGGCTCGGGCGCGCTCGCGGAGGGGATCGTCATGGCGCCGTCAGCGGCCGGCCCGGTGGCTCATGCGGCCATCCTGGCCGCGACCGCTGGGAATCCGCCACGACGCGCGGCCCATACGCTGGAGCGGTGCCGCGCATCCCCCGACTCCCCACCGGTGGCCTGCTCGCCGGGGTGCTGCTCGTGCTCTGCTCGATCGCATCCGTGCAGCTGGGGGCGTCGGTCGCGAAGACCGTCTTCGACCGCATCGACCCGGCCGCGCTGACGCTGCTGCGGCTCGCGTTCGCCGCGCTCATCGTGCTGCTCATCGCCCGCCCGCGGATCGGCTCGTGGGATCGCGCGGCGTGGCGATCGATCGCGTTCCTCGGGCTGTCGCTCGCGGCCATGAACCTGCTCTTCTACCTCGCGCTGCCGCGCATCCCGATCGCGGTCGCGGTCACGCTCGAGCTGCTGG
Source organism: uncultured Actinomycetota bacterium (assembly GCA_963803465.1). Taxonomy (GTDB): domain Bacteria; phylum Actinomycetota; class Actinomycetes; order Actinomycetales; family Microbacteriaceae; genus Agrococcus. The sequence goes on along the minus strand of CAWDMS010000002.1, from coordinate 137,859 downwards.
GGCCGCTCGTGCTCGCGCTCGTGCAGTCGCGGCGGGCGATCGACATCGCGTGGGTCGGGCTCGCGGCGATCGGCGTGGGCGTGATCGGCACGCAGTCGATCGGCGGCGACCTCGATCCCGTGGGCGTGGTGCTCGCGCTCGCGGCGGGCGGCTGCTGGGCCGCGTACATCCTCGCGTCGGCCTCGGTGGGCCGGCGGGTGCCGGGCGTCGGCGGGCTCGCGGGGGCGCTCGTGATCGCCACCATCGCGGTGGTGCCCTTCGGCATCGTCGGCGCCGTCGGCGCGGTCTCGGCCGACCCGTCGGTGCTGCTGCCGGCCTTCGGCATCGCGATGCTGTCGAGCGCGATCGCGTACGGCTTCGAGCTGCTGGCGCTCCGACGCGTGCCGACCCGCGTGTTCGGCATCCTCATGGCGCTCGAGCCGGCGTCCGCCGCCGTCTTCGGGTTCCTCGTCGTGGGCGAGCTGCTGAGCACGTGGGACCTGCTCGCGATCGCGCTCGTGATCGTCGCCTCGGCCGGCGTCGCGCTCACGGCCGCCCGGTCGCGCCGGCAGCCGCCCACCGGGCCGAGCACCGGACCGATCTCCGGACTCGTGCCGCCCATCCCCTGACCCGGCTCCGCCCTGCCACGATGGATGCGTGGAGCGGCACGAGGAGGACGCCCGGCGCTGGGCGCGGCCCGGCGCTGATCCCGGCGCGCTCGGCGACGACGGCGAGCGCCCTGCGCCGGCGCCCCACTCGCCGGCGTCGACGTGGACGCGCGGGCTGCGGCCGACGCGCCGGGTCGACGACGCATCCGGCGTGCCCGTGCCGGCGCTGCCCTTCGAGGAGCAGCCGGCGCCGGGATCGACGACCGCCCGGCAGCCGCGGATGTGGCCGATCGCCGCCGGCATCGCGGGCCTCGCCGTGCTCGCGTGCCTCCCGCACTGGGTCGCGCCCACGATCGCGCTCATGGTCTCGCTCGTCGGCATCCCGATCGCGTGGGGGTTCCGCCGCATCTCGCACGGCCGCCGGCGCGTGCAGTACATCGTCGTGGTGCTCACGCTGCTGCTGACCGCGACGCTCGCGGTGGTCGCGCCGGTGCTGTGGCTGCAGCTGGGCGTGCTGCAGCCGCTCACCGTGCCGACGTGATCGGCGGTTGACGCATCGCCCTCCGCTCGACATGCTCGGGACGGATCGGAGTGCCATGGCCACCATCACCGCGACCGAGAGCATCACGCTCGACGGCGTCATGCAGGCGCCTGCAGGCGCCGACGAGGACCCGCGCGGCGGCTTCGCGCACGGCGGCTGGGCCCTCCCCTTCGCCTCCGACGAGCAGATGGCCATCATGGGCGAGGGCATGGCCGAGACGGCCGGCATGCTCTTCGGCCGCCGCACCTACGACCAGCTCGTCGGGCACTGGCTGTCGGCGCCGGAGCCGAACCCGTTCGGCGGCTTCATCCGGCAGACGCCGAAGTGGGTCGCGTCGCGCTCCCACGCGCCGCTCGCGCATCCGAGCTCCTCGCTCCTCTACGGCGAGGCGACCCTGACCGTCGCGCGCCTGCGCGAGGAGGTCGACGGCGCCATCACGATCCTCGGCAGCGGCGAGCTCGTGCGGGCGCTGCACGAGGCCGCGCTGATCGACCGGTTCGTGCTCCTCGTCCACCCGATCACGCTCGGCAGCGGCGCCCGGCTGTTCGGCGAGGGGCAGCGCAGAGCGCTCGAGCTCGAGCGCGCCGACACCACCAGCACGGGCGTGACGATCCTGCAGCTCGCGACGCGGCGGTGATCAGCGCCGGTCGCGCGGGTGCAGCCAGGGCGCCGCGAGCCGGGTGATGAACGGCAGGATCAGCCCGACCATGATCGGCGTGAGGATGACCGTCGAGATGAGCAGCCGCAGCGGCAGCAGCAGGTCGTTGAAGCCCGGGATGAGCGAGAGCAGGAACGTGACGAGCACGTTCATCGGGAAGAAGGCGAGCCAGACGACGATCATCTGCTTCCACATCGGCGGGGCGGATGCGGCGGGCCGGATCTCGACCCGGTCGCCGTCGACCACCACGCCCTGGGGCGCGTCGAACCATCCCTCGATCCCGGTGCGGCGCTCCATGCGCGCCTCGCTCGCGAAGCTCGCGCCCGACGCGATCCACTGCTGGCGCTCGGGGCTGCGCTCCCACGCCTCGAGCGTCGCGGGGTCCTCGAAGCGGTAGAGCATGTGCCAGCGCTTGCTGCCGCGCGACTCCCGCACCCAGCCGGCGCCGAGGAAGCCGGAGAAGTAGGAGGCGAGGTCGACCCCGTGCCGCACCCACGCCTGCGCGTAGCGGTCGAGGTCGGAATCGACGGTGCGCTCGATGGCGACGGTGATGGGGCGGGGCTCCTGCATGCCTCCACGGTGGCAGATCAGGTGTTTCGCGCGCATGTCGCGCTGGCCTACGGTGACCGCATGACGAAGTACTTGATCTCGTTCCCGAGCGGTGAGATGCAGTTCCGCGAAGAGGAGTTCCAGACGGTGGTCGACGAGTCGCACGCGGTGATCCAGGAGGCGAAGGACGCGGGGGTCTACGTGTTCGGCGGCGGCATCGACGAATCGGTGCCGCCGGTGCGGGTCGCCGCGGACGGCACGGTCACCGAGGGCACCTACCCGCAGACGCGGCAGATCGAGGGCGGCTACACCGTGCTCGAGCTGCCGACGCGGGAGGACGCGGAGCGCTGGGCGGCGAAGATCGCGCAGGCGTGCCGCTGCCCGCAGGAGCTGCGCCAGTTCGGCTACGACCCCATGTCGTGACGACGGTCGAGACCGTGTCGGACGAGCGCTTCGAGGAGCTGCTGTCGGTCGCGTGCGTGCGCGACCGCGACGCGGGCCTGCGCTGGTATGCGGCCTTCTTCGGCCGCGCCGCCGACGAGCTGATCGGCGAGGAGGCCCTGTGGCGCGTCGGGTCGGACGCGTACCTCGTGGTCGATGCGCGGCCGGAGCGGGCCGGCGCGTGCACGATCACCTTCGCGGTGCGCGGGCTCGACGCGATGCTCGAGCGGATGGCCGAGGCCGGCATCCGTCCGGAGCACGCGGAGCGCTACGGCAACGGCGTGCACCACGTGACGTTCCTCGATCCCGACGGCAACAGCCTGTCGCTCGCGGAGGCGCCCCCGGGCTTCTCGCCCTGACCGCCGCGCGGTCAGCAGGTGCCGGTCGCCTGCAGCGCCGGGTCGTCGATGATCCCGCCGTCGATGCCGAAGCCGGCGACCAGCTCGTCGTCGACCACCTCGATGGACTGCAGGGTGAGCGCGGTGGGCAGCGACGACGCGATGCAGACGCTGCGATCCTGCAGCAGCGGCTCGAGCAGGCCGCCGAACTGCTGCCGCAGCTGCTCCGCGGTGACGGTCGCCTCGGCGACGTTCCCCTCGACGGGTGCGAGCACGAGGCCGCCGTCGACCGCGCGCGGCTCGAGCACGACGCCGAGCGGGATCGCGACGCCCAGCAGCTCGACCTCCGTCGACGCGCGGACGTTCGGCGCCGCGAGCTCGATCGTCTCGGCCGGGAAGCCGTCGATCGTCGCGAGCAGCGAGCGCAGCTGCTCGACGGTCATGCGCACCTCTGCCGTGCCGCCGGCAGCGGCCCGATCGGCGCGGATCGGGATGCCCTGGCCGTGCGCGGTGACGTCCCCGCTGAACGCGCCGACCGTCACATCCTCGGAGGCGATCCGCACGTCGGCGAGCGTCCCGGCGATGAGCTGCGGGACGAGGATGCCGTCGACCTCGACGTCGACCGGATGGTCAGCGGGCAGCTCGAGCTGCTCCACGACGGCCGCGCGGACCATGTCCGGCACCAGCTGGCGCGCGACGAGCTCGGCGACGACCGCGAGCACCGCCACGACCACGAGGATGCCGAGGAGCACGAGGATGCCGCGGCCGCGGCGGCGCGGCGGCTTGGCGACGGCGCTCACGGGTGCTCGCGATCATGGAGGCAGCTGGTCGTCGTCACACGCCGAGCGTAGACGGGCAGAGACCCGATCGACCTGCGCCTGCAGCACCGGGAGCGGCGAAGGACCCCGCCGACGGCGAGGTCCTGTGGAGCGGATGACGGGAATCGAACCCGCGCTATCAGCTTGGGAAGCTGAAGTTCTGCCATTGAACTACATCCGCGCGACCGCCGAAGCGGTGACCCCATCCTACGCCACGACGCCCGGGGAGCACCCCCGGCCGAGCGCCACCCGGCCGACGCGGGTCAGGGCGCGCGCCAGAAGGCGATCGCGAGCAGCGGCCGAGCGGCTTCCCCTCGGGCAGCGGCCGACCAGCCGCGGATCACGTTGATGAGCGTCATGATGCCGCCGCCGATGTACGCGATGCCGAGCAGCGTCGCGGTGACCGCGAGCACGACGCCCTGCGGCGATGCGCCCGGGACGGCGCCGCCGCCGGTGAGCGCGATGAGCAGACCGAGGTGCAGCACGACCGTCGTGACCACCGCCGTCAGCCAGGTGAGCGACCAGTTGATGGCGGCGCGCGAGTTCGCCTCGTCGACGCCGCCGTTGCGCGCGGCGCGACCGCGCAGGCCCAGCAGCACCGCCGGCACGACGAACAGCGGCAGCAGCGGGATCGGCATCCAGAACAGCAGCTGCCACGCCCAGTGGCGCACCCCGGTGGACGGCCGTCGGCGCGAAGCCCGGCTGGGCCTGCGGCGCGAAGCCCAGCTGGGCCTGCGGCGCGAAGCCCGGCTGCCCGTGCGGCGCGAAGCCCGGCCGCCCGCCCACGCGGTCGGGGGCGCTGGGGGCGGGCTGGGGCTGGTGGTCGGTCACGTGCAGCGACGCTACCCGCGCGCCGCGGCCGCGGCCTGGGAGCGGCTACGAGGCGGGAGCCCCGTACGGATGCGCGACGAGGTCCGCGTGCTCGGGGTGCTTCACGAGCCAGCCCTGCACGAACGTGCACTGCGGCACGATCCTGCGCTCGGCATCCCGCGCATCCCGCATCGCGAAGGTGGCGAGCGCGCTGCCCACGCCGTGGCCGCCGAACTCCTGGCCGACGACGGTGTGGCGCAGCGTGCGCTCGCCCGTCTCCTCGTCGTCGGAGTACGCGAGCACGCCGGCGAGGTGGTCGCCGATGTGCGCCTCGTAGCGCGAGCGGTCGGTGTCGTCGCCGACGACGACGTGGGATGCCTGCTCGGTCATGGCCCCATCCAACCCGGTCGGCCGGATGGGGACAAGGGCGTCAGCGGGCGTCGGTCGAGGGCGCCCCGGTGGTCGCCTCGGTCGTGGCCGCGGTCTCGTGCATCGTGTCGTGCAGGTGCACCGGCTCCACCTGCTTGCCCTTGCGCTTCGCCCGGCGCGAGGCCGCGAACAGGTTGAGCGCCTCGACCAGCACCGCGAAGGCCATCGGACCGTAGATGAGGGCCTTGTCGATGTGCACGCCGAAGCCGTCGGCGATGAGGAAGACGCCGATCAGCAGCAGGAACGACAGCGCCAGCATCTTCACCGTGGGGTGCTTGTTGACGAACGCGAAGATGTGCTTCGACGAGAACAGCAGGATGCCGAACGACAGCACGACCGCGGTGATGATCACGAGCATGTTCGAGGTCATGCCGACCGCGGTGATGACGGAGTCGAGCGAGAAGACGAGGTCCATCAGCAGGATCTGCGCGAGCACCGCCGTGAAGGTCGCCTTCACCGCGCTCGCGCCGTGCTCCTCGTCGCCCTCGAGCTTGAGGTGGATCTCGTGGATCGCCTTGTAGAGCAGGAACCCGCCGCCGGCGATGAGGATCAGCTCGCGGCCCGAGAAGCCCATCCCCCAGAGGGTGAACAGCTCCTCGTCGAGCGTGATGATCCAGCCCGCGACGAGCACGAGCAGCACGCGCATGACCATCGCGAGCGTGAGGCCGAGGTTGCGGGCCTTCGCCTGCTGCTCGGGCGGGAGCTTCGCGGCGAGGATCGAGATGAAGATCACGTTGTCGACGCCGAGGACGATCTCGAGCACGAACAGGGTGAGGAAGACGGCGATGAGATCGGGCGTGAATTCGAGGGAGAAGTCCATGAGGATCGACAGCGTAGGGACGCAAGGTGTCGAGAACCTTGGAATCCTGGCGGCTACGGCACGCGGTGCAGCCACTCCTTCGTGCTGAACTTCGTGCGGATGCGCTCGTCGGCCTCGGCGAGCTCAGCGGCCGTCAGCGCGCCGTCGGTGCCGCCGTAGAGCCTGCGGAAGGTGGCCTTGAGCGCATCCTGCACCGCGGCCTTCTCCATGCCGGTCTGCGAGCGCAGCGGGTCGACGCGCTTCTTCGCGCTCGTCGTGCCCTTGTCGGAGAGCTTCTCCTTGCCGATCCGCAGCACCTCGGTCATCTTGTCGGCGTCGATGTCGTACGACATGGTCGCGTGGTGCAGCACCGCGCCGCTCGCGAGGCGCTTCTGCGCCGCACCGCCGATCTTGCCCTTCGCCGACGTGATGTCGTTGAGGGGCGCGTAGTACGCGTCGATGCCGAGCGCCTTCAGCGCCTCGATGACCCACGCGTCCAGGAACGCGTAGGAGTCCTGGAAGCTCATGCCCTGCACGAGGTCGCCGGGCACGTAGAGCGAGTAGGTGATCGCGTTGTCGGGCTCGGAGAACATCGCGCCGCCGCCGGTGATGCGCCGCAGCACCGGGATGCCGTGGCGCTCGGCGGCCTCCGGCTCGACCTCGTTCTTGTACGACTGGAACGAGCCGAGGTAGACGGCCGGGCCCGCGAGGTTCCAGAAGCGCAGCGTCGGGCCGCGCGAGCCCGTGCCCACCTCCTCGGTGAGCACCTCGTCGAGCGCGACGTGCACGATCGGCAGTCGCGGCTCGTCGTCGATGATCGTCCACGCGTAGTCGCTGAACGAGCTCGCGTGCTGCAGCGCGCGGCGGATGGCGACGCCCACCGACTCCGGGGTGAAGCCGAGCAGCACCGCGCCGTCGGGCAGGCCCGCCTTGATCGCCTCGCCGATCTCGGCGGCGGATGCGGTGACGGGCAGGCCGTTCACGGCCGCGTCGATCGCATCGAGCGCCTCGTCGGGCTCGAGGAAGAAGTCGCCCGCGAGCCGGAAGCCGGCGATGCGGCCGTCCTGCTCGTCCAGGTCGACCACCACGAGCTTGCCGCCGGGGACCTTGTACTCGCCGTGCATGCCCTCCACCCTAGGCGGCGCGCTCGATGTCGGACCGCTGCGCCTCGGCTGCCACAGCCTCGGCACCCCGGCTGGACCCGTTTCTCGCTGATGGACCCGAATATCGGGGTCCATCAGCCAGAAAGGGGTCCAGCAATGGGCGGCGCGGCTGCTCAGGCCGTCCGGCGGCCGCCGCGTCGTGCTCGAGGCCGACGCATCCGACGGCTCCGACGCATCCGACGGCTCAGCATCGTCCTGCGTTGAGGGTTTGCGTCCGAGTGGAGGGCAACTCGGACGCAAAGGCTCAACTGGTGCGGGGCCGGCGGGCGCGGGTGCGGCTACGCGCCGCTCGGCACGAGCTTGGCGTCGAGCCAGGCCACGAGGTCGTCGAGCACCTTGCCCTTGTTGATCTCGTTGAAGATCTCGTGCCGCGCGCCGGGGTAGATCCTGATCGTCACGTCGGCAAGGCCGCGGCGGCGGTACGCCTCGCCGAGACGGCGCACCGACCTCGGGCTCGCCATCGAGTCATCGGAGCCGCCGGCGATGAGCAGCGGGAGCTCTGGCGGGATGCGCTTGCTCGGCACCTGGTACAGGCGCAGGCCCTCCATGATGCCGAAGGCCTGGGCCGGCTTCGCTGGGAAGGTCAGCGGATCGGCGACGAAGGCATCGATCACCGCCTGGTCGCGCGAGAGCCACTCGAAGCCGGTGTCCCCCAGGTGCATGTGCCGGGCGTTGAGGTCGCCCGCGTTCACCCAGCCGGGCATCGAGTACGCGGTGCCGCTCAGCACCGCCGCGTCGACGAGCTCCGCTGCGGGTGCTCAGCAGCATCTGCGTCACCAGCGAGCCCCACGAGTGCCCGATGACGCCGACCGGCAGCCCCGGGTGCTCGGCGCGGATGCGTCGCAGCACGTTCACGAGGTCGCCCACGACCGCCCGCATGCCGCCGGGGCCGAGCCTGCCGAGCTTCGCGACGTCGCCGCCGTGCTGCTCGATGCCGGTCGCGCCGTGCCCGCGCTGGTCGAGCGCCCAGACGGCATAGCCGGCCTGCACGAGCCGCTGCGCGACGTGCTCGTAGCGCAGCGCGTGCTCGCCGAGGCCGTGGACGATGAGCACGACGCCGGTGGGCTTGCCGGGCTTCCACCGATAGGTGTGGATGGTCACGCCCTGGAGGTCGACGAAGGTCGACTCCTCGCGCAGGGCAGTGAACTGGGGCACGTGCGGATTCTACGTGCGAGCGCGCGACGGACCCGCATCCGCACGGATCAGCATCCGCTCAAGCGCGCCGGCTCAGCGCAGCGCGCCGCGGACGACGACCGCGATCGCGGGTCGGGGGTCGGATGCGTCGTGGCGGGCGATGCGGTGCAGGATGAGCCCCTCGCTCAGCCCCATGACGGCCTCGGCCGCTGCCTGGGGGTCCAGCGCCCCGAGCGCTTCCATCGCCGCCTCCGTCGCGGCCACGTAGCCCGAGCGCGACGCGCTCAGCTGCGCCTGCAGCGCCGGGTCGTGGGCCGCTTCGAGGAAGAGCACGTGCCGCGCCGTGGTGATCGTCCTGGCCGGCCCCGTCACCGCTTCGATGAGCGCCGCGACCACCTCGACGAGCTCGTCCGGGCTCGCCGCGCGAAGCTCGAGCACCCCCGGCAGCTCGGCCGCCACGATGGCATCTGCCGCGCCGGCGAGCAGCGCCGCCCGCGTGCGGAAGTGGTTCGACGTCGAGCCCTCGGGGAGCCCCGCACGCTCGTCGACGCGGCGATGCGTGAGGGAGCGCGCCCCTTCGGTGCCGAGCAGCTCGAGCGCCGCGGCAGCGATGCGGTCCCTCGTGCTGCGCATCCCGGTCCCCCTGCTCGTCTCACGTCACCCCTCGCCACGCTACTACGTTCGTAGTACCGTGCCGGCATGAAGCTCGCGACACCCGCGCCCATGCCCGAGGTGGCAGGCGTGACCCATCGCTGGATCGCCGTCGGCGATCTCTCCGTGCACGTCGCAGAGGCCGGCGCCGGCGCACCCGTCGTGCTGCTGCACGGCTCCCCGCAGCACTGGTTCGAGTGGCGGAAGGTCGTGCCGGCGCTCGCCGACGATCACCGCCTGGCGATGCCCGACCTGCGCGGCAGCGGCTGGACGACGGGCGACGAGCGCGGCTTCGACGTCGACGCGCAGGTGCGCGATGTGCTCGGCATGCTCGACGCGCTCGGACTCGACCGGCCGGTGCTCGTCACCCACGACTACAGCGGGTTCATGGGCTGGCGGATCGCCTTCGACCATCCCGATCGGATCTCCGGCCTCGTCGCCCTCGGCGCCGGGCATCCGTGGATCCGCCCATCGCTCTCGATGGTGCCGCAGCTGTGGCGGCTGTGGTTCCAGCCGGTCATCGCGGCACCGGGTCTCGGCGCGCTCGCGGCCCGCGCGGGCCGGCAGACGACGGTGCGGTTCATGCTCGACTGGGTCGAGGCGACCTTCGACGAGGCGGAGCGCGAGGCCTTCCTCGCGGTGTGGCGCCAGCCGGAGCACGCGCGCGGCCTGTCGGCCATCTACCGGCGGCTGATCCTGCCCGGCATGGCGCGCATCACGCGCGGGGAGTACGACGGCAGGCACCTGCGGGTGCCGACCCGCGCGATCCTCGCCGGCAAGGATCCGGTCCTCACCGAGCAGGCGCTCGGCCCGTGGCGCGGCACCGCCGACGATCTCCGTGTCTCCACCGCCGCCGGCGCCGGCCACTACATCGCCAGCGACCGGCCAGACGCCGTCGCCGCCGCCGTCCGCGAGCTCACGGCGCTCCCCCGCTGACCGATCTCAACCGGCCAGTCGGCATCAGGAGGGCACTATCCCCTCGAGATGCCAACTAGCCGGTTGAGACGAGCCGCTTCGCGAGGTGGCGGCCGGTGAGCGAGTCGCCGGGCTCGGCGGCGAGCGCCGCAGGCGTGCCCTCGTAGACGAGCGTGCCGCCCTGCGCGCCCGCGCCCGGGCCGAGGTCGATGAGCCAGTCGGCGCGCGCGACGACGTCGAGGTTGTGCTCGATGACGATCACGGTGCGGCCCGCGTCGACGATGCGGTCGAGCAGGCCGACGAGGTTGTCGACGTCGGCCATGTGCAGGCCGGTGGTGGGCTCGTCGAGCACGATCACGGCCGCGGTGGTGCCCATCTCGATCGCGAGCTTGAGCCGCTGGCGCTCGCCGCCGGAGAGGGTGGTCAGCGTCTGGCCGAGCCGGATGTAGCCGAGCCCGACGTCGACGAGCCGGCCGAGCATCGGCTGCACCTGCTTCTCGGTGAAGAACTGCTGCGCCTCCTCGACCGACATGTCGAGCACGTCGCCGATCGACCTGCCGCGCAGCTCGTACTCGAGCACCTCCGCGGTGAAGCGGCGGCCGCCGCACAGCTCGCACGGCGTCGTGACGCCGGCCATGAACGCGAGGTCGGAGTAGATGACGCCGAGCCCCTTGCACTCGGGGCACGCGCCCTCGGAGTTGGCGCTGAACAGCGCCGGCTTCACCCCGTTCGCGGCCGCGAAGGCCTTGCGGATGGGCTCGAGGATGCCCGTGTAGGTGGCGGGGTTCGACCGGCGCGAGCCCTTGATCATGGTCTGGTCGACGAACGTGACGCCGTCGCGCGGCAGCGAGCCGTGGATGAGCGACGACTTGCCCGAGCCCGCGACCCCCGTGACGGCGACGAGCACGCCGGTCGGCACGTCCACGTCGACCCCGCGCAGGTTGTGCTCGCGCGCGTCGCGGATCTCGATGCGTCCGGCGGCGGTGCGCACCGACTCCTTCAGCTGCTGCCGGTGCTCGAGGTGCTCGCCGGTGCGCGTGCCCGAGGCGCGCAGCTCGTCGAACGTGCCCTCGAAGACGATGGTGCCGCCGTGGACGCCCGCGCCCGGCCCCATGTCGACGATGCGGTCGGCGATCGCCATCACCTCGGGCTTGTGCTCCACCACGAGCACGGTGTTGCCCTTGTCGCGCAGGCGGCTGAGCAGCCCGTTCATGCGCTCGACGTCGTGCGGGTGCAGGCCGGCGGTGGGCTCGTCGAAGACGTAGGTGACGTCGGTGAGCGCCGAGCCCATGTGCCGCACCATCTTCGTGCGCTGCGCCTCGCCGCCGGAGAGCGAGCCCGCAGGCCGGTCGAGCGAGAGGTAGCCGAGCCCGATCGCGTCGAACGTCTCGAGCAGGTCGACGAGCTTCGCCCGCAGCGGCGCGGTCGCCGCGCCGCCGGCGTCCGGCGGGATGGCGGCCACGAACGGAGCGAGGTCGGTCAGCTGCATCGCGGTCGCCTCCGCGATCGTGATGCCCTGCAGCCGCACCTCGCGCGCTGCCGCGTTGAGCCGGGAGCCGCCGCACTCCGGGCACGCCTCGAACGTCGCGGCACGCTCGACCACGGCACGCAGCGTCGGCTTCATCGAGTCGACGTCCTTGACGAACACCGACTTCCGGAGCTTCGGGATGAGGCCCTCGTAGGTCATGTTGAAGCCCGCGAAGTTGACCTTCTGCTCCTCGCCGTGGAGGAACGTGCGGAGCTCGTCGGCGGTGTAGTCGGCCACCCGCTTGTCGGGGTCGAGGAGGCCCGACTCGGCGTAGATCTTCCAGTACCAGGTGCCGACGTTGTAGTTGGGGAAGTCGATCGCGCCGTCGTTGAGGCTCTTCGAGCGGTCGACGATCGCGTCGACGTCGATGGTCGAGACGCGACCGAGCCCCTCGCACGCCATGCACATGCCGCGCGGGTCGTTGAACGAGAACATCACCGACGACTCGAGCCGGGGCTCGCCCACCCGCGACCAGAGGATGCGCAGCATCGTGTACGCATCCGTCGCCGTGCCGACCGTGGATCGCGAGTTCGCGCCCATCTGGTCCTGCCCGACGAGGATCGCGGCCGTCAGCCCCTCGAGGCTGTCGGCGTCGGGCTGCGGCGCCGGCGGCATGAACCCCTGCACGAAGGCGTCGTACGTCTCGTCGATGAGGCGCCGCGACTCGGCGGCGATCGTGCCGAACACGAGGCTCGACTTGCCGGAGCCCGAGACGCCCGTGAAGACGCTCAACTGGCGCTTCGGGATGTCGAGGTCGACGCCCTGCAGGTTGTTCTCGCGCGCGCCACGCACGCTGATGTGCTCGTCCACGGGACGACGGTACCGCCGCCCGCCCACAGCCGGCCCTGCCATCCTGGCCGCATGCCTCAAGTCGTCGCCCGCTCGTGGGTGCCCGTCGAGCCCGCGCTCGCGTTCGCCGTCTCGCAGACGCAAGGCGAGGTGCGGATGCGCTGGGACCCGTTCATCCGCCACCAGCGGCTCGTCGACGCCGCGCGGCCGGCGAAGGGGGTGCGCACGCTGACGCGCACCCGGCTCGGGCTCGGCATGCTGAGCGAGTACGCCTCCTACCGGCCGCCGACCTCGGTCGGCATGACGATGCTCCGCGGCCCGTGGTTCCTCGAGCGGTTCGGCGGCGGCTGGCGCTTCGCGCCCGAGGAGCGCGGCGGGGTCGCGGGCACCGAGGCGACCTGGAAGTACACCTACACGGTGCGGCCCGCGTGGCTGCGACCGGTCGCCGAGCCGATCGGGCAGTGGCTGCTGGGGCGGGAGATCCGAGCCCGCATCGACGCGTTCGCGCGGGCGTGCGACGACGGCGTCGTCCTGGCGGCCGCGCGCGACGACCTCGCGAGCGGCCCCTCCGCCTAGCGCCGCGCGCCGGCGTCGTCGGCGGTCGCCTCGGAGGCGCGGCGCGGCAGCAGCCGCACGACGCCCGCGAGCACCGCGCCGAGCGTCGCGCCGAGCGCGTTCGCGATCGCGTCGTCCATCGCGCACGAGCGGCCGATCGCGGGCACGAGCGCCTGCACGAGCTCGATCGCCACCGTCAGCGCGACGCCCGCGAGGGCGCCCAGCACCGGTCGGCGGCTCGCGAGGCCGACGAGCAGCCCGATCGGCACGAAGAGCGCGACGTTCGCGAGCGGCTCCGGGCCGGCGAGCGTGCCGTCCCTGCCGAGCACGCAGACGACCTCGACCACGCGGCCGGTCGGGTACAGCGTCGCGACGAGCACGCCCACCGCCGCGACCGCCGCGAGCGCCCACGCCGCCCGCGGCCGGGAGGCCAGCGCCCAGCCCAGCGGCAGGCCCACGACGACTGCGACCGCCAGCGCCGCGATGCCGAGCCACGGGTAGGCGGCGAGATACGTCGAGAGCACTCCGCGACCGTACGCGAACCGGACCCCGCCGCGCATCCGTCGAGGGGATGAGCCTCCGCGACCCGACCGCGACGCGAGCACCGCATCCGCGGCCGACTACGATCCGAGAGGCGGTCCGACCGCCGACCCCACCCCCACCCGCACCGAGGAGCCGCATGCCCTGGCAGCGCCGCGACAGCCGAGGCCTGGCCGCCTCCGACATCATCTACCCGGAGGAGCGGCTCGGGTTCCTCCGCACCCTCGGGCTCGGCATGCAGCACGTCGTGGCGATGTTCGGCGCGACCTTCCTCGTGCCGTACATCACCGGCTTCGACCCGTCGACGACGCTGCTGTTCTCGGGGCTCGGCACGATCCTCTTCCTGCTCGTCACCGGCAACCGCCTGCCGAGCTACCTCGGCTCGTCGTTCGCGTTCCTGGCGCCGATCGGCGCTGCGACCGAGATCGGCGGGCAGGGCTTCGCGCTCTCGGGGATCATCCTGGTGGGCGCGCTGCTCGTGGTCGTCGGCCTGATCGTGCACCTCGCCGGCACGCGCTGGATCTCCGCCGTCATGCCGCCGGTCGTCTCCGGCACGATCGTCGCGCTCATCGGCTTCAACCTCGCGCCCGCCGCCCGCGACAACTTCACCTCCGACCCGCTGCTGTCGGTCATCACGCTCGGCGCGATCATCCTCACGGCCGTGCTCTTCAAGGGCATGGTCGGCCGGCTCGCGATCCTGATCGGCATCGTGGTCGGATACGTCGTGGCCGCGCTGACCGGGAAGCTCGACTGGAGCGCGGTCGACGCGGCCCCGCTCGTCGGGCTGCCGCAGTTCGTCACGCCCACGCTCGACGCGGCATCGCTGCCCGCGCTGCTGCTGTTCGTGCCGGTGCTGCTGCCGCTCGTCGCCGAGAACCTCGGCCACGTCAAGGGCGTCGGGCAGCTGCTCGGCCGCGACCTCGACCCGCTCGCGGGCCGCGCGCTCATGGCGGACGGCGCGGCGACGATGCTCGCGGGCACGTTCGGCGGCTCGGCGACGACGACCTACGGCGAGAACATCGGCGTCATGAGCGCGACCCGCGTCTTCTCGACGGCCGCGTACTGGGTCGCCGCCGTCACCGCGATCCTGCTCGGCCTCTCCCCCAAGGTCGGCGCGGTCATCAACGCGGTGCCCGCCGGCGTGCTCGGCGGCGTCACGACCGCGCTCTACGGGCTCATCGGCATCATCGGCATCCGCATCTGGGTCGAGAACCGCGTCGACTTCTCGGTGCCGAAGCACCAGTTCTCCGCCGGCGTCGGCCTCATCGTCGCGATCGCCAACTACACGCTCACGGCGGGCGAGCTCATCTTCGAGGGGATCGTGCTCGGCACGCTCGCGACGCTCGTGATCTACCACGTGATGGACGGGCTCGAGCGGCTGCGCGGCACCGGTCGCGAGGCACGGCCCGACCACGCACCGCCCGCCGCCGCGCCGGCCGAGCCGAGCAGGGACTAGCTGCGGCGCCCGCGCCGATCGCGCTCCTCGGAGGCCTCGCGCTCGTCCTGGAGCGCATCCTCCTCCTCGCCCGGGAAGCGGTCGAGCTCGGCGAGCTCCTCCCGCAGCCCCGGCCGCCACGCGCCGGTCGCCTCCGCGTGCTGCCGCTCGTCGTCGAGCGCCAGCACGCGTGCCCGGTGCTGCATCCAGACCCGCTTGTTCGGCGTGAGGATGCGCGTCCGGAGCGTGTGCACGAGCACGCCGATGAGCCCCCCACCGACGACGACGAGCACGGGCATCCAGATCTCCATGCGGCGAGGCTACGGCGCGCCGCCTGACCGCCCGCTCCACCGTCGGCGCGCGGCCGACCCTGTCCCTCCGGCCGCCCGCGTGCCAGGGTGACGGCATGGCATCCGTCGCGGTGAAGACGCGCACGAGCGGCCACCGACCGTGCTGAGGAGGTCCCGGATGCGTGCCGCGCCCACCGCTCGCCGAGTGCAGGGCACCTACTACGTGCTGACGCTCGGCAACACCCTCGCGGCGTCGCTCATCTGGGGCATCAACACGCTCTTCCTGCTCGACGCGGGGCTGTCGAACCTCGAGGCCTTCGCGGCCAACGCCTTCTTCAGCCTCGGCATGCTGCTGTTCGAGATCCCCACGGGCGTCGTCGCCGACACGGTCGGCCGGCGTGCGTCCTACCTGCTGGGCACCGTCACGCTCGCGGCGACGACCGCCCTGTACTGGCTGATGTGGCTGTGGGAGGCGCCCTTCTGGGGCTGGGCGGTGGTGTCGGTGCTGCTCGGCCTGGGCTTCACCTTCTTCTCGGGCGCGGTCGACGCCTGGCTCGTCGACGCGCTGCGCGCGAGCGGCTACGCGGGCACCCTCGAGACGGTCTTCGGACGCGCGCAGATCGTCGGCGGGATCGCGATGCTGTCGGGCTCGGTGCTCGGCGGTGTGGTCGCGCAGGCCACCGACCTCGGCGTGCCGTTCCTGCTGCGCGCCGGCATCCTCATCGTCATGCTGCTCGTCGCGGCGCTGCTGATGCACGACCTCGGCTTCGAGCCGGACCGCAGCCAGGGTCCGCTCCGCGCCACGCGCACCGTGCTGCGCGACTCGGTGCAGCACGGTCTCGGCAACCCTCCGGTGCGCTGGCTCATGCTCGCGAGCCCGTTCACCTCGGCGGTCGGCTTCTACGCGTTCTACGCGCTGCAGCCGCACCTGCTGCAGCTGTGGGGCGATCCGGAGGCGTACTCGATCGCCGGCCTCGCCGCCGCGCTGCTGTCCGGCGCCGCGGTCGTCGGCGGGATGCTCGCGCCGGTCGTGCGACGGCGCTTCCGGCACCGCACCTCCGTGATCCTGCTCGCGACGGCGACGAGCACGGTCGTGCTGCTCGCGCTCGGGGTCGTGCAGAGCTTCTGGGTCGCGATCGCGCTCGTGGCCCTCTGGGGCATCATGTCGGCGATCGACGACCCCGTGCACCGGGCCTACCTCAACGACATGATCCCGTCGAAGCAGCGCGCCACCGTGCTGTCGTTCGACTCGCTGCTCGGGTCCGCGGGCGGCGCGGTGCTGCAGCCGGCGCTGGGCCGGTCGGCCGACATCGGCGGCTATGGGTTCTCGCTGCTGCTGAGCGGCGTCGTCACCGCGCTGGCCGTGCCGTTCGTGCTGCTCAGCCGCGCGCAGCACTCGCCCGCCGACACCGCGGTCTCCGTCGACGAGCAGCCGGCGGCCGCCGAGCCCGACGGCACCCCGCCCTCCGCGTAGATCTCGACCGGCTGATCGGCACGTCGAGGGGATCGTGCCCTCGAGTGCGCAGCTAGCCGGTCGAGCGCGTCGCGAAGCGGCGGGGGTCGAGGAAGGCCGCGTCGGTGAACGGCGGCTCGTCGGTCGCGAGCTGCGCGGCGAGCTCGCCGAGCGCCGACGCGTGCTTGAACGAGTGGCCCGAGCAGCCCCCGGCGACGACGACGCGGCCGGATGCGTCGGTCGGCCCCACCAGGAACTGCCCGTCGGGCGTGTGCGCCATGATGCAGGTCGTCAGGTCTGCGGGCTCCGGATCCAGGTCGGGGAACGCCGCGGCCACGAGGTCGCGGACGTGGTCCGTCTCGCCCGCGTGGATCTCGCGGTCGATCGCATCCGGGTCGTCCTCCTCGAACGGGCCGTCGAACTCCGGCCCGACCTTCGCGAGATCGCCCGGCAGCGCTCCATGCCCCCAGATCCACTCCGCCGTGCCCGGCACGCTGCGGATGAAGACGGGGATGCGGTCGATCGACGCATCGGAGCCCTCGCGGGCGCCGAACCAGCTCATCACCACGCGGTGGGGCCGCACGGGCACGTCGACGAGCTGCGCGAGCCACGGGCCGGCGGCGACCACGACGCGCCTCGCCCGCACGTCGCCGCCCTCGAGCCGCACCGTCACGGCGGCGTGGCCGAGGTCGCCGACGTCGTCGACCTCGATCGCGAGCACGCGCTCGCCCGTGCGGATGCGCGCGCCAGCCGCGCGGGCGGCATCGACGGCCGCGACGATCGCGGCCTCCGGGCGCAGCACGCCGGCCTCCGGGTCCCACAGCCCGACATCGCCGGGGTCGAGCCGCGCGAGCGCCGGCAGCCGCTCGGCGATCGCGGCGGCATCGAGGCGCTCGACCGGGAGGTCGTGCTCGCGCGCCGCGGCGAGCGTGCCCTCGATGATGCGCGAGCCGGGCTGGCCGATCATGATGCCCCCGGTCTCGAGCAGCAGCTCCTCGCCGCTCAGCGCCTCGAGCTCGCGCCACAGCTCGCGCGCGCGGCGCGCGATCGGGGTGAGGCCGGGATGCTCGAGGCACGCGACCCGGAACAGGCGCGAGCGGCCGTGCGAGCCGCCCCACGGGTGCCCCGGCTCGTGCTGGTCGATCCCGACCACGTCGAGCCCGCGCGCGGCGAGCCGCCAGGCCGCGCTCGACCCGACCGCGCCGAGCCCCACCACCACGACGTCCACGACCCGCTCGCCCACCGCATCCACCAGCATCCCTCGACCCTAGTTCTCAACGTCGCGGGTGGTCGCACAGCCCGCATCGCGCCCCGAACCACCACCCGCGACGGTGAGATCCGGGGAATAGAGTTGCAGAATCGAAGGTTGTAGACGTCGTTCAACTTTGAAAGACTAGCCGGAGACGGAAGGGACACCATGAGCAGCATGCAGTTCGGCATCTTCTCGGTGAGCGACATCACCCAGGACCCCACGACGGGGCGCACCCCGACCGAGCACGAGCGCATCAAGGGCTGGATCGCCATGGCCCAGAAGGCCGAGGAGGTCGGCCTCGACGTCTTCGCCGCGGGCGAGCACCACAACCCGCCGTTCTTCTCGTCCTCCCCCACCACGATCCTCGGCCACATCGCCGCGAAGACCGAGCGGCTCATCCTCTCGACCGCGACGACGCTCATCACGACGAACGACCCGGTGAAGATCGCCGAGGACTTCGCGATGCTGCAGCACCTCGCCGACGGCCGCGTCGACCTCATCATGGGCCGCGGCAACACCGGCCCGGTCTACCCGTGGTTCGGCAAGGACATCCGCGACGGCATCGAGCTCGCGATCGAGAACTACGCGCTGCTGCGCAAGCTGTGGACCGAGCCGGTCGTCAACTGGCAGGGCAAGCACCGCACGTCGCTCACCGGCTACACGTCGACGCCCGCGCCGCTCGACGGCGTCGCGCCCTTCGTCTGGCACGGCTCGATCCGCTCGCCGCAGATCGCCGAGCAGGCGGCGTACTACGGCGACGGCTTCTTCCACAACAACATCTTCTGGAACAAGGAGCACACCGAGCGCATGGTGCGCCTCTACCGCTCGCGCTTCGCCCACTACGGCCACGGCGAGCCCGAGCAGGCGATCGTGGGCCTCGGCGGCCAGATCTTCATGAAGTCGACCGAGCGCGAGGCCAAGGAGCGCTTCCGCCCGTACTTCGACGTCGCGCCGGTCTACGGCCACGGCCCCTCGCTCGAGGAGTTCACCGAGGCGACGCCGCTCACGGTCGGCACGCCCGAGCAGGTCATCGAGCGCACGCTGTCGTTCCGCGACTACGCGGGCGACTACCAGCGCCAGATGTTCCTCGTCGACCACGCCGGGCTGCCGCTCGAGGAGGTGCTCGAGCAGATCGAGATCCTCGGCACCGAGGTCGTGCCGGTGCTGCGCCGCGAGTTCGACTCGGTGCGCCAGGCAGGCGTGCCGGATGCGCCGACGCACGCCGCGCGCGTCGCCGCGGCCCGAGCCGCGGGCACGCAGGTCGGCGAGCAGGGCAGCGCGTGGCAGCTGCAGGGCGCTCGCGACGACCTCGACACCGGTGCGGCGATCGCACGCCAGTCGGCCGACGCATGACCTCCCCCCGCATCGCGGTCGTCTCGGCCGGGCTCGGCGACCCGTCGACCACGAAGCTGCTGGCCGACCGGCTGCGCGACGCGACCCTCGCGGCGCTCGCCGGCCACGGCCAGCACACCGAGGCCGTCGACGTCGTGCTGCGGCCGCTCGCGCAGGACATCGCCTCGCACATGCTCACCCACAACCCGTCGGATGCGCTCGCCGCGGCCATCCGCGAGGTGGTCGACGCGGAGGCGATCATCGCCGTGACGCCGACCTTCAACATGTCGTACTCGGGCCTGTTCAAGTCGTTCTTCGACGTGATCGAGGAGGGCCAGCTCGCCTCCATCCCCACGGCGCTCGGCGCGACCGGCGGCTCGGCCCGGCACTCGATGGTGATGGACACGGCGATGCGCCCGATGTTCTCCTACCTCAAGGCGCAGGTCGTGCCGACGGGCGTCTTCGCCGCGAGCGAGGACTGGGGCGCGGGCGCCGGGCTCGACCGCCGCATCGCCCGTGCCGGCAAGGAGCTCGCCGACCTCATGGTCGCGCTGCCGCGCCGCCGCGAGGCCGACCCCTTCGATGAGTCCGGCGAGGCGTTCCTCTCCTTCGAGCAGATGCTCGGGCACGCGTGAGCGCCCTCGCGCCGCGCGCGTGGCGCTCGTACTTCGAGGGGTCGCGGCTGCTCGAGAACGAGCTCGAGCGCCGGCTCAAGGCGTCGAGCGGCATGGACCTCGGCGACTTCAACGTGCTGCTCGTGCTGTCGGAGGCCGAGGGGCTGCGGATGCGCATGGGCGACCTCGCGCGCACGCTCGCGTTCGCGCCCGGCCGGCTCACGTACCGGATCGCAGCGCTCGAGCGCGAGGGCCTCGTGGTGCGCGAGGCGAGCGCCACCGACCGTCGGGGCACCGAGGCGGTGCTGACGGATGCGGGCCGCCGCAGGCTGCGGAAGGCCCGCCCCGAGCACGCCCGGCATGTGGAGGAGCTCTTCCTCGGCGGCCTCGACACCCCGTCGCTCGAGGTGCTCGACCGGGTCTTCACACCCCTGCGGACGCGGCTGCTCGACCGTCGCGCGGAGGCGCCGGCCGACGAGTAGCCGCTCGACCGCGCAGGGAACGCGCGCATCTTTGCATCGCGGGCACGAGTTGTTGGGCGTGCCCCCAGCGCGTGCTGGGACGATGGACAGGTGCTGGAGCAGCGACTGCTGGAGAAGGCGATCGGCGAGACCGGTCGCCTGATCGCCGTCGAGCCGTTCGGCGAGGGGAGCATCGCGCGCTTCAGCGTCGACGCCGGCGAGCACGCGGGCGACTGGTTCGTCGACAGCTCGCGGCAGCCCGTCCCCCGCGAGACCGGCTTCGTGATCCGCTCGCGCGACGGCATCCCGGTCGCGCGCATCTGGAAGCATCCGCTCGACCCGCGCCTGCCCGCGCTGCGCACCGCGCTCGACCCGGAGCGCCTCGTCCGCATCGCCACCGCCGCCGGCAGCGATGGGCGCATCGAGGCGCGCGTGCTCGCCTACCGCCCCGGCCGCCGCGCGGTCGTGCGGATCTCGCAGCACGACGTGCACCTGTTCGTGAAGGTCGTGCGCCCCGGCGAGGCGGAGGACCTGGCCGCGATCCACGGCGCGTGCCGCGCGGCCGGCGTGCCCGCGCCGGAGGTCGTCCACTGGACCCCCGCCGGCGTGGTGGTCGTGCGCGACGCCGCCGGCACGCCTGGGCCGGTGGCCGCGAGCCGCATGCCGGTGGGCGAGCTGCTCGACGCGGTCGACGACCTGCGCGAGCACCTGCTGACCGTGCGCACCCGACGCATCGCGCGCGCATCCGTCGGCTCGCGCGTCGACTGGCACCTCGACCGGCTCGCGGCCGATCTGCCCGAGCGCGCGGCCGACGTGCGGGCGCTGCTGCCCGTCCTCGTGCCGCACCTGCGCCGCGTCGGTCCCCCGCGGGTCGTCCACGGCGACCTCCACATCGGGCAGCTCTTCTTCGCCGACGGACGCGTGTCGAGCGTCATCGACGTCGACACGGCAGGGCTCGGCGACCCCGCCGACGACGCCGCCGCCTTCATCGGCCACGCGACCGCGAGCGCCGTGCGCAACGAGGTCGCCGGGCGGGCGGACGATGCCGCGCTGCTCCAGGGCATCGCCGACGAGGCGGCCGATCGGTGGCTGCGCGACCCGCACGCGACGGCACTGACGGCGCTGCACCTGGTGGGCCACGGCATCCGCGCCGTCGACCGCTCCCCCGATGCCGCGAGCCGGCTGCTCGACCACGCGCGCGACATCGTCCGCGTCCGCGCACCGCGCTGACCCCGCCCCCGCACCCGCTCGCCGCGCCAGCCCATCGGTGCGCGCGCCCGCGAGCGGTGGGCCAGCCGCGCCACCCGTCGCGGGGCGGACCACCCGTCGCCGGGGGCGACCCTCGCCTCGCGCACCGCCGCGCTCCCTGCCCGCCGCCGGAGCCGTCGCGGAGCCCGGTCAGACCAGCCGGTAGCCCATGCCGCGCACCGTCTCGATGCGGTCGGCGCCCAGCTTGTTGCGCAGGTAGCGCACGTACACGTCGACGACGTTCGACCCCGGATCGAAGTCGTAGCCCCAGACCCGGCTGAGCAGCTGCTCGCGCGACAGCACCTGGCCGGCGTGGCGCACGAGCTCCTCGGCGAGCGCGAACTCGCGACCCGACAGGTCGATCTCGCGCCCGTCGATCCGCGCGCGCCGGGTGCGGATGTCGAGCTCGAGCCCCTGGTGCGACAGCTCCGACGCGACCGCGGCACCTGCGGCGCCCGACGCCATCCGGAGCCGCACCCGCGCCAGCAGCTCGTCGAACCGGAACGGCTTCGCCATGTAGTCGTCCGCGCCGCCCTCGAGCCCGGCGACGGTGTCGCTGCCGCCGCCCCGCGCGGTGAGGATGATGACGGGCATCGTCGATCCCGAGCCGCGCAGCTGCGACAGCACCTCGAAGCCGTCCATGCCGGGCAGCCCGATGTCGAGCACGAGCAGGTCGAACTCGTCGGTGAGGGCGAGGTCGAGCGCCTCCGGTCCCGTGGGCGCCACCCGCGTGGAGTAGCCGGCCGCGGTGAGCCCCTTCTCGACGAACGCCGCGATGCGCGCCTCGTCCTCGGCGATCAGGATCGATGCCACTGCTGCTCCTGCGTCTCGGTGGATGGCGTCTCGGTGGATGGCGTCTCGGTGGATGGCGTCCGTGTCGGTGGACGGCGGGCGCCCGTCGGATGCGTCCTGGTGCGCTGCGCCGTCGCGCGCCGGCCCCGCGGCGGGCACGATCGCGCCCGGGAGCGTCAGGATGAACTCCGACCCGGCACCCGCATCCGCGACCCATGCCCTGCCGCCGTGCGTCTCGGCGATGAGCGCGACGATCGCGAGGCCGAGGCCGGAGCCGCCGTCGCCGCGCCCCTCCGCCGAGCCCCGGCGGAAGCGGTCGAAGATCGTGGCCTTCAGCGCGTCGGGCACCCCCGGGCCGCGGTCGCGCACGAAGAGCTCCAGCTCGGCGCCGCGCACACGGGAGCCGATCGCGAACGGCCCCTGCGCGTGCCGCACGGCGTTGGCGGCGAGCTGCAGCATCGCCTGCGTGATGCGGTCCGGGTCGAGCCGCGCGACCACCGGCGTCGCCTCGACGTGCGGGTCGACGTCGGCGCCCTCGATCGCGTGCGCCTTCGCGGCGATCTGCTCGACGAGCGCGGCGACGTCGGTCTCGCGCAGCTCGAACGCGGCCGGGTCGCGCAGCCGTGCCGCGTCGCGCAGGTCGTCGACCAGCCGAGCCATGCGGTCGAGCTCGTCGATCGCGAGGTCGCGGGTCTCGGCGACGTCGGCCGGGTTGTGGGCGTCGACGAGCTCGAGGTGACCGCGCACGATCGTGATGGGCGTCTTCAGCTCGTGCCCGACGTCCTGCAGCAGCTCGCGCTGGCTGTCGAGCGAGCGGCCGAGCCGGTCGAGCATGCCGTTGACGGTCGACGCGAGCTGCGAGACGTCGTCCTTGCCGGCGACCGGCACGCGCTCCGACAGGTTCGACGCCGAGGAGCGCTCCGCCACCTCGCGCATGTCGCGGATGGGCCTCAGCAGCCGACCCGAGACGAGCAGGCCGATCACGAACGTCGCGGCGGCGGCGACGAGCGCGGTGATGAGGAACACCCGCGCGGCGCCGTCGAGCTCGGCGAGCTCCGCGCCGACGTCGTAGCCGGTCACGAACACCGCCCTGGGCGCCTCGCCCGTGGGCTCGCCGATCGCGACGGGTGCCGCGAGGTAGCGGATGCTGCGCCCCTCGTCGACGTAGGTGCCGAGCACGACCTCGCCCGCCTGCGTCTCGGCGACGACCCGGTCGACGAAGCCCGGCAGCTGCTCGAGCTGCACGTCCGGCTGGATGCCCGGCCGCCAGGCCGCGGCGCCGTCGACGATGCCGAGGGAGCCGGTGTTGTCGTCGGGCGCCAGCCGCTGCACGATCGCGCGGATCGCCTCGTCGCTCGAGTCCCACGGCTGCTCGCCGACGATGAAGCGCACCGACTCGAGGGCCGCGTCGAGGTTCGCGTCGACCTGCTCGAGCACGCGCACCCGATCGACGAGGTAGGCGACGCCACCGGCGGAGACGGCCGACACGAGCGAGAGCAGCGTGAGCAGCCCGACGATCCGTGAGCGCACCGTCCAGGTGCGCAGGCGAGATCGAGGGGCGGCCGGCACCCCTCCATGCAACCACCCGGGCGGATGCGATGGCACGAGTGTGAGAGAAGCCTCACGTGCGCACGGCGGCCGCGCGGATCTGGTGGGATCGTCTCGTGGAGCGAATGCAGCAGGACACGCACGGTCAGGCACCGCCGGCGCCGGGCGACGCATCGGCGCGCCGGAGCGCGGAGGAGCAGCTCCTGCGCGACGCGCTCGGCGACGACCTCGCGGGCGAGCTGCGCGTGCTCAGCCGCGAGCCCTACGGCGAGGGGTCGCTCACGGGCTTCGAGGAGGCCGGCGCGACGCCGCGCTACTGGTACGTCGACACCTCCGGCAAGCGGGTCGAGACCGAGACGGGGCTGCTGCTGGGCGACCCCGAGCGGCCGCAGGCCCGCATCTGGCTGCACCCCGCCGACCCGCGGCTGCCGGCGCTCGCACCCGCCTCCTTCCCGGACGCGGCCGCCACGCTCATGGCCCGCATGGGCGTCGCGATCGACCGCCGCCCCGAGCTGCTCGTCTACCGCCCCTGCAAGCGCGCCATGTTCCGGATGCGCGCCGGCGACCGCGAGACGTACCTGAAGATCGTGCACCCGGCGGCGTCCGCAGCGATCGTGCAGCTGCAGGAGTCGCTGCGCGCCGGCGGCGTGCCCGTGCCGTCCATCGTCGGGTGGTCGGAGCTCGGCATCGTGCTCACCGAGACCGCCGCGGGCGTGCCGCTCACGGCCCGGCTCGACGAGCTCGAGCCCGAGCTGCTGCTCGACTCGATCGAGGCGCTGCGCGAGCGGATCGGCGCGGTCGACACGGGCCGCACCGCCCGCAGCTCGCTCGCCGCGCGCACGCCCTGGTACCGCACGCGGATCCGGGCGGCGATCGAGCGCGCCGCGGCCGGCGGTGCGGATCCGGCTGCGGTGCTCGGCCACCTCGCGGCGCTCGAGCGCGCGCTCGACGGGGGCGGCGCATCCGACGTCGAGCCTGCCGAGCGACGCACCGTGCACGGCGACCTGCACGTCGGGCAGCTCTTCGTCGACGAGGACGACCCGAGCCGCATCGCGGGGGTCATCGACATCGACACGGCCGGCCTCGGCGACCCGGCCGACGACGAGGCGGCGCTCATCGGCCACCTCATCGCCTCCATCGCGCTCGCGCGGTCGGATGCGGGCAGGGCGGCGGGCTTCCGGCGGCTGCTCGACGCCGCGGCGGCGCGCTGGCTCGCCCCGGCGCGACCGAGCGCCGCCCGCGTCGCGCACCGCACCGCCGTGCACGTGCTCGCGCACGCGCTCGGACCGACCGAGCGGGCCGACCTCGAGACGGCGGCGATCGAGCTCGCCCTTGGGATCGAGGTGCTCGGCCTGCCCGCTCGCTGAGGCGGCACCGCAGATGAGAGACCTCTCATCCGGTCCTCCTCCGCCGCTCACGCACGACCCAGACGCTGGAGGCATGCAGCGCAACCAGTGGATCCTCGCCGGCACGGCCGGCGTGCTCGGCATGGGCGCCCTCGCGATCGGCGCGGTCAGCGTCGCCAACGCGATGACCGTGCAGGATGCCTCCGGCAGGCCGATCACGGGCGTCGAGATCCGCGGCGAGGCCGCCGACGGCGCGACCGATGCCGTGGCGGGGAAGGCGATCGTCCTCGGCATCGTCGCCCCGTCGCCCAGCGAGGCCGCTCCGAGCGCCGCGGCGCCCGCATCGGCGCCCGCCGAGCAGCCCGCCCCTGCACCTGCCCCCGCACCGGCCCCCGCACCTGCCCCGGCTCCCGCGCCGGTGCAGCCGCCCGTCCCGGCCCCCGCGCCCGTCGCGCCCGCCGACTCCGTCTCCGCGGCCTCGGCCGGCTGACACCGCGACGCGCGGGCCTGGCCCGCAGGCAGATCGTGAGATAGACTAACGACATGCCTGCCATCGCCCTCGCCGACTCCCTCCGCGTCGTCCTCGTGCGCATGGGTCGACGCATGCGCCGCGAGCGGGCCGACGAGAACCTGGCGCTCCACCACCTCTCCGCGCTCGGCGCGATGCAGCAGCTGGAGGAGCCGACGCTCGCCCGGATCGCCGCCGCCGAGTGCGTGAAGCCGCCGAGCATGGTGAAGACGCTCCAGCACCTCGAGTCGCTCGGCTACGTCGTGCGCAGCGACCACCCGAGCGACGGCCGGATGGTCATCTTCCGCATCAGCGACAAGGGCGAGGAGATGATCCGAGAGACGCGCGAGCGCCGCAACCGCGCGCTCGCCGACGCCATCGAGCGGCTCACCGACGACGAGCGCGCCACGCTCGAGCGGGCCGTGCCCATCCTCGAACGGCTCGTCGAGCAATGATGTTCCGGTCCTTGCGGCTCTTCAACTACCGCACCTGGTTCACCGGCGCCCTCATCTCGAACGTCGGCGCGTGGATGCAGTCCACGGCGCTGTCGTGGACGGTGCTGACGGTGCTCACCGACAACGACGCGAGCGCGGTGGGCATCAACATGGCCCTGCAGTTCGGGCCGCAGCTGCTGCTCGTGCCCATCTCCGGGCTCATCGCCGACAAGTACGACCGGCGCAAGGTGCTGCTCGTCACGCAATCGGCGATGGGCGTGCTCGCGCTCATCCTCGGCGTCGTCGTCACGGCGGGGGTCGTCGAGCTGTGGCACGTGCAGCTGTTCGCGCTCGCCTTCGGCATCGTGCAGGCGTTCGACATGCCCGCCCGCCAGGCGTTCGTCTCCGAGCTCGTGGGGCAGGACGACATCGCCAACGCCGTCGCGCTCAACTCCGCCTCGTTCCACGGCGCCCGCCTCGTCGGGCCGGCGGTCGCCGGCGTGCTGATCGCGCTCGTCGCGCCCGGCCCGGTGTTCCTCATCAACGCGCTCACGTTCACCGCGATGATCATCGCGCTGCTCCGCATCCGCACCCGCGAGCTGCAGCCGAGCCCACGCGGCGCGAAGGGCTTCGGCGACATCGTGCAGGGCTTCCGCTACGTGCGGAAGCGCGGCGACCTGCTCATCGTGTTCGTGATGGCGTTCATCCTCGGCACGTTCGGGCTGAACTTCCCCATCTACATCTCGACGATGACGAGCATCGAGTACGAGGCCGACGCGAGCACCTTCGGCATCCTCTCGAGCGCGATGGCGATCGGATCGGTGACGGGCGCGCTGCTCGCGGCCCGCTCGGAGCGGCCCCGCTGGACGTACATCATCGGCGGCATCGGCTCCTTCGTGCTCGCGTGCGTGTTCGCGGCGCTGTCGCCGCACATCATCGTCTTCGGCGTCGCGCTCGCGGTCGCGGGCTTCACGGCGCAGCTGTTCATGACGAACGCGAACTCGATGGTGCAGCTCACGAGCGCGCCCGAGATGCGCGGTCGCGTGATGGCGCTCTACGGCGCCGTGTTCATGGGCGGCACGCCGATCGGCGCCCCGATCGTGGGCTGGGTCGCGGATGCGTTCGGCCCGCGCTCCGGCATCCTGGTCGCGGCCGCGACGTGCCTCGTCGCCTTCGCCCTCGGGGCGATCTGGTGGGCGCGGGCTCGCCGCAGCGACCGCATGACGCGGACGGGCACGCTGACGCTGCCGCCGGCGACGGAGTCGGTCGACGTCGTCAAGTAGCCCGGTGGCTCGGTGCCTCCCGGCTGTCAGCGCGAGGAGACCGTGCCGAAGCGCTGCGCGATCGGCACGAGCAGTGACGGCCGGGCGGCGAACCACGCCGCCGCGATGACGAGCAGCGACCCGGCGAAGAGCGCGAAGCCGAGCCAGTCGTCGGCGTCCCGCGACGCGTACATGTGGTTGAGGTTGCGGAGCGCACCGGTCGTCAGCACGAGCAGCACGTGCGTGACGATGAAGGCGACGAAGTAGAGCATCACCGGGACGTGCACCGCGCGCGCCCACTCGATGGGGAAGGCGCGCGTGAGGCCTGCGGCACGCTGCGGCCACCATCGGCTCATGCGGAGGCCCGTGATGATCGCGAGCGGCGCCGCGACGAAGACCGTCACGAAGTAGGCGAGCTGCTGCAGCGCGTTGTAGTGCACCCAGCCATGCTCGGTCGGCCAGTCGAGCGAGGCGTACTGGAGGGCGGCGGAGATGGCGTGCGGGACGACGTCGAGGCTCGTCGGCACGATGCGCATCCACTGGCCGGTCGCGAACAGCAGGACGACGAAGACGAGCCCGTTCGCGATCCACAGCACGTCGAGGCTCGTGTGCAGCCAGACGGAGAGCGACGTCTTCGGGCCTCCGCGCTTCGGGGTCCAGTAGGCGTCGGGCTTGCGCTCGTACCGCACCTGCAGTCCCGATCGGATGATGAGCACGATGAGCAGGGCGTTGAAGAAGTGCGCCCAGTTGAGCCACGGCGGCAGGCCGACGGGGGCACCCTCCGGCAGCGCACCGGTGCCCGAGTACTGCTGCAGGAACGCGGCGACCGGCTCGAGGCCGACGAACCAGCGGGCGATGGCGACGACGATGGTCGCGGCGCCCACGATCGCGAGCGCGACGAGCACGCCGGAGGCGATCCACTGCCGTGGGGTGACCGGGCGCATCGTGGGCGCATCGGCGGTGGGCTGCTGCACGGCGGCGGTCGGCCGGGCCGCGACCGGCGTGCGCACGGCGGGCTCGGCGACCGCGGGCACGACGACCGCTGGGTCGGCGACCACGGGCAGGACGGGTGCGGGCACGGCGGGCTCGGGTGCTGGCAGCACGGGTGCGGGCAGCACGGGTGCGGGCAGCACGGGTGCGGGCACGGCGGGCGCGGACACGGCGGGCGCGGACACGACCGGCGCGGGCGCAGCAGCCGCGGGCGCCGACCCTGCTGGCGGCCAGGGGTCGCCGCCGCGCACTCGCGGGAGACCGCGTCGGATCGCCTCGGCGCCGGGTGCCGGTGCGGAGCGCGGCTGCGGGATGTCGCGCTCCTCCGCCGGCGCGGCCGTCTGGGCGCTCGGCGGCGCGGCATGCGGCACGGTCGGCGAGATCGGAGGCGCCGGCGGCGCAGCGGCGGCAGCAGCCGCGGCACCCGCGGGCGGCCACGGCTCCCCGCCTACGACCCGCGGGAGCCCCCGACGCAGCCCCGTCGGGGCGGGCGCGGCGCTCGGGTGCACCGGCTCGTCGTGCCCGCGCGCGGCGTCCGGCGAGACCGTCGCGGTCGAGCGGAGACCGGGCACCGCCCCTGCCGGGGGCCACGGCTCGCCGCCGGGCACGCGCGGGAGCCCCCGCCGCACCGCCGTGCCCGCCATCGTCAGCGCTTCCGTGCCTCGAGCGCGGCGACGAGCTGCGGCACGATCGTGAACAGGTCGCCCACGACGCCGAGGTCGGCGACCTCGAAGATGGGCGCCGACGCATCCCGATCGATCGCGACGATCGTCTTCGCCGTCTGCATGCCGGCGCGATGCTGGATCGCGCCGGAGATGCCGACGGCGAGGTAGAGGTCGGGCGAGACCGACGTGCCGGTCTGGCCGACCTGGGCGCCCGGCTCGACGTAGCCGGCGTCGACCGCGGCGCGGGATGCGCCGACCGCCGCGCCGAGCTGATCGGCCAGCTGCTCGATGAGCGCGAACTGCTCCTTGGAGCCGAGGCCGCGCCCGCCCGAGACGATGCGCTTGGCGGTGCGCAGGTCGGGTCGGCTCGACGCCTGCGCGGTCGGCTCGAAGCGCTCGACCGTCGCGGCGCGACGACCGGATGGGGTGACCTCGAGCGGCTGCACGTCGGGCGTCGCCGCGTCGGCGCGCTCGTCGATCGAGCCGAGCCGCATGGTGGCGATGAGCGGGCCGTAGGTGGCGGCCGACTCGGCGTCGTACGCGCCGCCGTAGACGGAGTGGCGCACGACGACGCCCTGCTCGTCGCGAGCGACGCCGACGACGTCGGCGGCGATCGGGGCGCGCAGGCGGGCGGCCAGTCGACCCGCGGCCTCCCGCCCCTCGACGGTCGCGGGCACGAGCACGAGCTCGGGCTCCACGAGGCGCGCCGCCGCCTCGAAGGCGTCGGCCGCCGACACGCCCAGCCGGGTGCCGTCGACGGCGGCCGTGTGCACGCGGGTCGCGCCGAACGACGCGGCCTGCTCGGCGAGGCCGGGCAGCTCGTCCGCCGGTCCGGTGACGACGGCGATCGGGGTGCCGACCGAGGCGGCGGCGCCGAGGGCCTCCGCAGCGCCGGCGATGAGGCCGCCGGCGGGCGCGCCGGGCAGCAGCACGAGGATGGCGCTCATGCGAGCCTCCGCTCGGCCAGGAAGGCGGCGATGCGCTCGCCCGCGTCGCCCTCGTCGGTGATGATCGTGCCCGCGGCACGGGGCGGACGCTCGGCGATCGAGGTCATGATCGAGCGCGGCGCGGCCGTCTCGTCGAGCGCGGCGCCGACCTCGTCGAGCGGCAGGTCGTCGAGCGTGAGCTGCTCGACGGGCTTCTTCTTGGCGCTCATGATGCCGCGCAGCGCCGGGAACCGCGGGTCGGGCAGCGCCTCGGTGACCGACACGACCGCCGGGAGCGACGCCTGGACGACCATCGCCCCGCCGTCGGTCGCGCGCGTGCCGCGCACCGCATCCGCGGTGATCTCGAGCGACTCGAGGCGGGTGATGCCGGGGGCGTCGAGCAGCTCGGCGAGCATCGCGGCCATGACGCCGCCGGTGCCGTCGGTGGATGCGTCGCCGGTGATGACGAGGTCGAAGCCCGTCCTGCGCAGGGCTGCGGCGAGCACCTCGGCGGTGCGGCCGTAGTCGGCACCCGCGAGCCGGTCGTCGGTGACGTGCACCGCCGAGGCCGCGCCCATCGCCAGCCCCTTCCGGAGCGCCGTCTGCGCGTCGGCGGGCGCCATCGAGAGCACGACCACCTCGGCGTCGCCCGCCTGCTCGGCGTGCTGGAGCGCCGCCTCGAGCGCGCGCTCGCCGATCTCGTCGATGACCGTCTCGCTCGCGGCGCGGTCGGCGAGCCCCGTCTCGAGGTCGAGGACACGCCGTCCATAGGTGTCGGGGACGGGCTTCAAGAGCACGACGATCTTCATCGAACGGTTCCCTTCGTGGTGGGCCTCTGAGGCCACGCTACGGTGAATGCCGAGGAGGAGCCGATGCCGCACAGGGCGATGCCGATGGATCCGATCGCCGAGGCCCGTCGGCAGTGGATCGAGCACGGCTGGACCGACGCCGTCGCGGGCATGACGCTCGTGACGAGCGTGAACCGGGCGCAGCAGCTGCTGGTCGCGCCGGTCGAGGCCACGCTGCGGCCCTTCTCGCTCTCGTTCGCGCGCTTCGAGGTGCTGCGGCTGCTCGCGTTCAGCCGCGACGGGCGGCTGCCGATGCAGTCGGCGGTCAAGCGGCTGCAGGTGCATTCGACGAGCGTGACGAGCACGGTCGACCGGCTCGTGCGCGACCGGCTCGTGACGCGCGAGCAGCACCCGACGGACGGCCGAGCGACGGTGCTCGCGATCACGGATGCGGGACGCGAGCTGGTCGAGCGGGCCACCGTGGCCCTCAACGAGCAGGCGTTCACCGGCGTCGCGATCGACGACGACGACGCGGCGGAGCTCGTGCGGATCATCGCGCGCATGCGGCGGCGCGCGGGTGACTTCGAGGACCCGCGGCCCGTGGCGGAGCCGCTGTAGCCCGCTGCGACCGGGCCTCGGCTCACCGCGCACCGAGCAGCGAGCGGCCGACGATCGTGCGCATCATCTCGTTCGTGCCCTCGAGGATGCGGTGCACGCGCAGGTCGCGCACGACCCGCTCGATGCCGTACTCGTGCAGGTAGCCGTAGCCGCCGTGGAGCTGCAGCGCCTCGTCGGCGACCTGGAAGGCGGCGTCGGTCGCGAACCGCTTGGCCATCGCGCACGCGGCCGGGGCATCGGACGCCTCGGCGTCGAGCTTCGCCGCCGCCTGCGCGACGAGCGCCCGCGCCGCCTGCAGCTCGGTCTCCATGTCGGCGAGCTGGAACAGCACGTGCTGGCGGCTCGCGAGCGGGGCGCCGAACGTCGCGCGATCCTGCACGTAGGCGATGGTGCGCTCGAGGGCGAACTGCGCGCCGCCGATCGAGCAGGCTGCGATCCCCAGCCTGCCGCCGTTGAGCCCGCGCATGGCGATGCCGAAGCCCTCGCCCTCCGCGCCGAGGCGGTTCGCGGCGGGCACGCGCACGCCGTCGAGGATCACCTGCCGCGTCGGCTGCGCGTTCCAGCCCATCTTGCGCTCGAGCGGGCCGAACCCGAGGCCGTCCGCGTCGGCGGGGACGATGAACGCCGTGATGCCGCGCGAGCCCTCGTCCGACGTGCGCGCCATCACGACGTAGACGGCGGAGGTGCCGGCGCCGGAGATGAACTGCTTCGTGCCGGTGAGCACGTAGTCATCGCCGTCGCGCACCGCGCTCGTCGTGAGCGCTGCCGCGTCCGAGCCGGCGCCCGGCTCGGTGAGGCAGTAGCTCGCGAGGTGCTCCATCGAGCACAGCCTCGGCAGCCACGCGCGGCGCTGCTCGTCCGTGCCGAAGGTGTCGATCATCCAGCCGACCATGTTGTGGATGGAGATGTAGGCGGCGATCGCGACGTCGCCGCGGGCGAGCTCCTCGTAGATCGCGGATGCGTCGACCCGGGCGAGGCCGGAGCCGCCGACGTCCTCGCGCACCACGATCGCCCCCAGCCCGAGCGCGCCCGCTTCGCGGAGCGTCGCGATCGGGAACTCGTGGTCGGCGTCGCGCTGGTTCGCGAACGGCGCGAGCCGCGCGTCGGCGAAGTCGCGCACCGCCTCGACGAGGGCCGCACGCTCCTCCGCGCTGATCGCCGGGGCCGCGGTCTCGGCCGGGTGGGTCAGGCTGGCGGTGCTCACGGCACGACCTCCTCGTCGCATGCTTGCATGTCCACGCAGTTCGGTGGACATCCACATATCTACCATCCTTCGGCCCCGGATCGCCAGCCGCTTGAGGCGCAGCGGATGCGATCGCTAGGTTCAGGGGCGTGGACGCCGGCCGCGGCGCCGCGAACCGCATGCTCGACGTCGAGACCATCCGTCCCGACGGCTCCATCCGAACGGCACCGAGGTAGGTCACGATGCGCTCCAGCTTCTACGACGACGAGCACGACGCGTTCCGCGAGAGCGTGCGCGAGTTCACCGCCCGACACATCACCCCTCACTACGCGGCGTGGGAGGAGGCGGGCATGATCGGCGACGACCTCTACCCGCGGATGGGCGAGGCCGGCCTGATCGGCATCGCCGTGCCAGAGGCGCACGGCGGCATGGGGGTCGAGGACTACCGCTTCCGCATGGTCATCAGCGAGGAGTTCGCCCGCGCGGGCGCGACCTCGGTGAACGCGACGCTCGGCGTGCACGACGACATCGTGCTGCCGTACCTCATGGACCTCGGCACGCCGGAGCAGCTCGAGCGCTGGCTGCCGCCGATGGCGGCGGGCACGTCGATCGGCGCGATCGGGATGACCGAGCCGGGCGCCGGCAGCGACCTGCAGGGCATCCACTCGAACGCGGTGCGCGACGGCGACGACTGGCTCCTCAACGGCTCGAAGACGTTCATCACGAACGGCTTCCACGCCGACAAGGTGGTCGTCTTCGCCCGCACGGACCCGGCCGCCGGATCGCGCGGCTTCACGCTCTTCCTGGTGGAGGACGGCATGCCCGGCTTCGAGCGGGGGCGCAAGCTCAAGAAGCTCGGCCTCCACTCGCAGGACACCGCCGAGCTGTTCTTCAAGGACGTGCGCATCCCGGCCGAGAACGTCGTCGGCGAGCCCGGCATGGGCCTCGTCTACCTCATGCAGCGGCTGCCTCGCGAGCGCCTCTCGATCGCGTCCGGGGCGCTCGCGTCCGCGGAGGCTGCCTACGACTGGGGTCGCACGTACGTCTTCCAGCGACAGGCGTTCGGCGGCCCGATCGGCGACCTCCCGACGGTGCGCTTCCAGCTCGCCGAGATGGAGACGGAGCTCGACGTCACGCGCGCGTACGTCGAGCGGTGCATCCTCGCCCTCGACGAGGGCCACCTCTCGACCGTCGACGCGTCGAAGGCCAAGTGGTGGGCGACCGAGCTCGAGCAGCGCATCATCACGCGCAGCCTGCAGCTGCACGGCGGCTACGGCTTCATGGACGAGTTCCCCATCTCGCGCGCCTTCCGCGACTCGCGCGTGCAGACGATCTACGGCGGCACGACCGAGATCATGAAGGAGATCATCGCCCGCGACATCGCGAAGCGCTCGAAGGCGTAGCGCGCGGCAGCGCGGCGCCCACCGGGCGCTACATTCGGCGATGTGAGCAACGCCGCCCCCTCCGCCGTCATCCTCGTGCGCTCGCGCCGCTTCCGGGTGAACCCCGCGACCGCCGCCGACAACGCCTTCCAGGCCGACCCTCCCGCCGTCGATCCCGCCGAGCTCGCCGCACGCGCGACCGGCGAGATGGACGCGGTGGCCGACGCGCTCCGCGCGGCCGGCGTCACGGTGCACGTCTTCGACGACGACGACCCCACGCGCCCCGACAGCGTGTTCCCGAACAACTGGCTCTCGACGCATCCGGGCGGCATGGTCGCCGTGCACCCGATGTTCGCGCCGAACCGGCGGCACGAGCGCCGCGGCGACGTGCTCGAGATGCTGAAGGCGCACTACCGCGTGCAGACCATCGTCGACTACTCGGGGCTCGAGGCCGACGGCATCTACCTCGAGGGCACGGGGGCGCTCGTCATCGACCACGAGTCGCGGGTCGCCTACATGGCTCGCAGCCACCGGGCAGACCAGGTGGCGCTCGAGCGGTTCTGCGCCGACTTCGCCTACGAGCCGATGGCCTTCGACGCGTTCGACGAGGGCGGCCTGCCGGTCTACCACACGAACGTGCTGGGGTGGATCGGCACCCGGATGGCGATGCTCGCGCTCGAGATGATCCCGGATGCCTCGCGGCGGGAGGCGGTGCGCGAGCGCATGCAGGTGCGCGGTCGCGAGGTGCTCGAGCTCACCGAGCGCCAAGTGGGCGAGTTCGCCGGCAATGCGATCGAGCTGACCGGCTGGCGCGCCGACGGCAGCGCGCGGCCGATCGTCGCCATGTCGGCGCGGGCGCGCCGATCGCTGCGCGACGACCAGGTCGCGGCGATCGAGCGCTCGGCCGAGATCGTCGCGATCGACATCCCGACGCTCGAGCTCTCGGGCGGGTCGGTGCGCTGCATGATCGCCGGCATCCATCTCGACCCGCGGCCGGGCGTCGCCCATCGGCACGGCGCACCGGACGAGCAGCTCGTCGAGGCGGTCGAGCGCGACCCGATCGGGTAGCGGGCGGACGATGCGGCGACGCAGGGCGCACCCAAAGCCGCGCTCCCTAGCGTGAGGCCATGACGACGCATCCCGGCAATGCACAGAGGGCGATCGAGAACGTCTGGGACTACCCCCGCCCGCCGCGGGTCGAGCCGAGCGACGAGCTCGTGCGCATCACGCTCGGCGGCGAGGTGATCGCCGAGACCCGGTCGTCGCTGCGCGTGCTCGAGACGAGCCATCCGCCCACCTACTACCTGCCGCGCGAGGCGTTCCGCGAGGGCGCGCTCTCGGCCGCGAGCGGCGCGAGCGTGTGCGAGTGGAAGGGTCGCGCCGGCTACCTCACCGTCGCCGGCGGCGACCGTGCCGAGGAGGGCGCCGCCTGGCACTACCCGACTCCGCGACCCGGGTTCGAGTCGCTCGCCGGCCACGTCGCCGTCTACCCCGCACGGGTCGACCGCATCGAGGTCGACGGCGAGACGGTCGAGCCGCAGCCCGGCGGCTTCTACGGCGGCTGGATCACGTCGCGCGTGACCGGCCCGTTCAAGGGCGCGCCCGGCACGATGGGCTGGTAGCCCTCAGCCGCGCGTCACTCCTCGTGGCCCATCTTCACGGCCTCGACCACGAGCCGCACGATGAGCACCACCAGGAAGACGGCGAACAGGATGGATGCGGTGCGCGGGTCGAGCGCGATCGCCGCGGCCGCACCGAGGGCCGTCGTGACGCATGCCGACAGCCCGACGACGAGCGCCGACAGCAGGTCGACGTTGCGCTTGCGCAGGTTGCCGATGGTGCCCGAGATCGCGGTCGGGATCATCATCGCGAGCGAGGTGCCCTTCGCGACGAGGTCGCTCTGCCCGAACAGCAGGATGAGCATCGGCACGATGACGATGCCGCCGCCCACGCCGAGGATGCCGGAGAGCACGCCGGTCACGAAGCCGAGCACGATGAGCCCGATGATCGCGACCACGTCGAGCGACAGCTGCGCGTCCCGCGACGGCACGACGAGGAACAGGCTCACCGCCACCGCCGCGAGGAAGACGATGAACGCCCAGCGGATGGCGAGCACGGGCAGCTTGTGCAGCAGGTGCGCGCCGACCTGCGCGCCGATGATCGAGCCCGCCACGAGCAGCAGCGCGACGAGCCAGTCGACGTGCCCCGCCGCGGCGTAGCTGCCGACGCCGACGAGCGCCGACGGCACGATCGCGGCGAGCGACGTGCCCGCGGCGCGGCGACGCCCGAACTTGGCGGCGAGCACGAGCAGCGGCACGATGACGATCCCGCCGCCGATGCCGAACATGCCCGACAGGAAGCCCGCGAGCAGCCCGATGCCGACGAGGGCGAAGATCGGGCGGCGCTGGACGGTCTCTTCGCTCTCGGTCACCCCTCCATCCTGCCGTGCTCGTGCGCCTCCTCCGGCGCACGGACCACGAGCACGATCACCACGAGCGTGAGGATGATCGCCGACACCGCCACGGGGAACGGCAGCACGGGGTCGAGCAGCACGAGCAGCGCGCCGAGCGGCACCACCGTGTTGACGACGCGGTCGCCCTGGTGGCGCAGCGAGATCCACCAGATGCCCATCACGAACACCGCGATGGGCACCGAGACGGTGAAGGATGCGGCGAGCGGGTCGAGCGCGGAGGT
Organism: uncultured Actinomycetota bacterium; assembly: GCA_963803465.1. Classification (GTDB taxonomy): domain Bacteria; phylum Actinomycetota; class Actinomycetes; order Actinomycetales; family Microbacteriaceae; genus Agrococcus. The sequence goes on along the minus strand of CAWDMS010000002.1, from coordinate 101,393 downwards.
CTCGGTGAGCACGTCGATCTCGACCTCGATGCCGGCCGAGAGCGCACCGGCGGCGGCGAACACGAAGTAGTGCGCGTACCCGTGCCGCACGGAGCTCGCGTAGTCGGTGATGAGGTTGTGGTGGGGCGACCAGAAGTAGATCCACCACAGCGCGCACGTCACGACGAGCGCGAGCGTGGCGATCCACAGCAGCGGGCCGAGCTCGTCGACCTCCTCGATCGCCACGATCACGGCGTTCGCCGACGCGAGCAGGCTCTCGCCGAGCAGGATGAGGGTGAACAGGCCGAAGCGCTCGGTGAGGTGGTGCGGGTGCCAGGGCGTCTCGCCCTGGCGCTCGGCGACGATCGGCACGGCCAGCTCGGCGACGATGAGCACAGCGATCGCGAGGAACGAGAGCGGCTGCGGCAGCAGCAGCGAGAGCAGCCACAGCCCCTGCACCGAGGCGATGCCGAGGGCGTACAGCTGGGTCGCGCGGCGGCTCTCGCCGGCGCCGCGCGAGGCGCGCAGCCACTGCGCGACCATCGCGACCCGCATCACCACGTAGCTGAGGATCAGCAGGGTGAAGTCCTGCTCCTCGAATGCCGGCTTGATCCCCGCGGCCAGCACGAGCACCCCGCCCATCTGCACGAAGGTCAGCACCCGGTAGAGCCAGTCGTCGGTGCCGAACGAGGTGGCGAACCAGGTGAAGTTCATCCACGCCCACCAGATGCCGAAGAAGATCACGGCGTAGACGAGCAGGCCCTCGACGATGTGCGCCTCCGTGAGCGCGTGGTGCAGGTTGACGGCCGCGATGCTCACCGCGACCACGAACACCAGGTCGAAGAACAGCTCGAGCGGTGTCGCGGTCCTGCCCGCCTCGTCCGGGTCGCGGGGCTTCATCCGCAGCAGGCGGAAGCGGCCGGCGTCGGCGGCGGGCACGACCTCGGGCTCACCGCTCGCGCGAGTGCCTCCGGGATTCGACATGCTCATGTCGCCGAAGCCTACGGGCGCTGATGCGCGCCACGCGTCGCGGAGGGTCGGGACGTCAGTCCGCGGTCGCGGCCGCGGGCCGCATCGCGTGCGCCATCCACCACCACGCGAACACGCTCAGCACGATCGGCACCACGAGCGAGGCGAGGCCGCCGAGCACCACGAAGGGCCAGAGCATCGCGAGCACCCGGTCGGCGTCGGCCCACTCGGTGAGCGCGCCAGCATCCACGTCGAAGGTCGGGCTGCCCGGCCCGCCCGGCCCTCCTGGCCCGTTCATGCCGCCTGCGCCGAAGCCCGGCAGACCGCCCGCGAACGGACTGAAGACCGCCGAGCCGATCCCGCCGACGACGCTCGCGGCGACGAGCGAGATGCCGAACGCCGCCCAGGTGACGGCGACCGGACGCGCGAGGCCCGGCCGGCGCAGCATGCGGGCGCTGAGCCACAGGCCGAGCAGCGCGACGATGAGGCCGAGCGGGATGCCGACCATGAGCACGATCGCGGTGGGCGAGCCGAGCCACCGCAGCACGGCCGGCCAGATCGCGGCGCCCGGGTCGGGCGCGCTGCCCTGCCACGCGACGACGCCGAGCAGCAGCGCCGGGATCCCGAGCCCCAGCAGCAGGAGCGCGGCGCACGCCTGCGCGATGCCGAGGCCGAGCCATGCGATCCCGCCGCCGACGCCGCCGGCGACGCGCGCACGGTGCGCCGCCTCGGGCGCGAGCGGCGGGCGCGGGGGCGGCTGCGCGACCGGGGTCGACTGCGGTTGCTGCAGCGACTGCTGCCGCGGGGGCTGCAGCGGCTGCTGCGTGGCGGGCGCCGGGAGGGCGCCCGGGTTGGGCACCGTCATGCGCTCAGCGTAGGACCCCGCCGCGCCGGGCGACAGGGGCGATGCGTGACGCGTCTCGCGCGGCTGGCCGCGCGACCGGGCCGAGCGGGTCAGGCGGCGAGCGCCTGCTCGACGTCGTCCCGCAGCTGGTCGGGCGTCGTCGTGGGGGCGAAGCGCTCGATGACCCGGCCATCCCGGCCGATGAGGAACTTCGTGAAGTTCCACTTGATCGCCCCGCCGAGCATCCCCTTCTTCTCGTCCTTCAGCCACGAGAAGAGCGGGTGCGTGGCCGCACCGTTGACGGCGACCTTCGCGAACATCGGGAAGCTCACCCCATAGTTCTTCTGGCACGCCTCGGCGATCTCGTCCGCGGAGTCGTGCTCCTGGTTGAAGGTGTCGGAGGGGAAGCCGAGCACGACGAGGCCCTTGTCGGCGAGCTCCTGGTGCAGCTGCTCGAGGCCCTCGAACTGCGGGGCGAGCCCGCACTGGCTGGCGGTGTTGACCACCAGCACGACCTTGCCCGAGTAGTCGGCGAGGTCGACCTCGCCGCCGGTGAGTGCTTCTGCCTGGAAGTCGCTGAGCGTCGTCATGGCCTCATCCTGTCGCGGCTTGCTATGCGCGGGCCGAGGGCGCGGTCAGTCGGAGTGCGTCGTCGCGGGTCGATCGAGCCCCTCGAACGGCGCGGTGCCGTCGCGATAGGCGGCCTCGTCGGCAGCGGCGATCACGGTGCCGCCGACCATGAGCGCGAGCAGCCGTGGCGACGGCTGGTCGGACTCGGGCGGAGCGCCGACGCCGCGGTGCACGTCGACGAGGACCACCGAGACCCACAGCGTGCCCTTCGAGGCAGCACCCATCCACTGCCACATCTCGTCGGGGTCGAGCGAGCCGTGCACCTCGACCAGCTCGGCCTCGAGCTCGGCCTCGGTCTGGTGCGCGAGGGGCTCGCGCTCGAAGTCCCAGACGATCGGCCCGAAGCCCTGCCGCGCGAGCTCGGCGTCGAGCATCGTGGCAAGCGCAGCCCAGTCGTCCGGCACCGCGGCGGCGGTGGCCTCCGGCGAGTTGTAGGTGCGATGCATCGTCTGGCCGCCGTAGCCGTTGCCGTCGTGCGCGAAGACGCCGCCCTCCGCGCCCGCTCGCCAGGCGACATCGGGCGTGTGCTCGTCGACCGCGCGCTGCAGATCGTCGAGCAGCTCGTCGCCGATCCGCTCGATCTGCTCTGCGCGCGGGGCGGCGAGCACGTCGACCGGCTCGAGGTGCTGCTCTCCGGGGAAGTCCGCCCACGAGAGCGTCGTCTCGTGACCCGACGCATCCGTCGCCGTCGTGGTCGGCGACGCGGGCCGCAGCAGCCCGCAGCCGGTGAGCAGCGCGCCGACGAGGCAGAGGGCGGCCACGGGGAGGGATCGGTGGATGCGTCGCACGTCCCGAGCGTGGCAGGCGAGGGTGCCGCGCGGCGGCGCGGGCGACCGCAATCATCCCTCCGACGGAGGCGCCGCCGGATGGTCGAGCCGACGGCCCGCCCAGACGGCCGCGGCGGCGAGCAGCAGGCCGACCGCGGTCACGGCGATGAGCCACCGGTAGTCGATGACGCCCAGCAGCGCGCTGCCGAGCGCGAGCATGAGCATCTGCGGGACGTTGATCGAGACGTTGAGGGCCGCGGAGGTGCGTCCCTGCAGGCGGCGCGGCGTCAGCCGCATCCGCAGCGTGACGATGCCCACGATCACCCACGGCACGCCGAACCCGATGAGCCCCTGCACGCCACCCATGCCGGCCCAGCGCATCCACGCCTCCCCCAGCGGCCACTGCACGAGCGCGAAGGCCGCGAGCGTGCCGACCCCGACGAGCGCGAGCCCCCACGCGACGAGGCGGCGCTCGCCGATGCGGCGCAGCATCCATGCGGAGCACAGGCCGCCGGCGAGCGCGCCGACGCCCTGGATGGCCTGCGCCGGGCCGAGCGCCGCAGGCCCCTCCTGCAGGCCGTGCTCGACGAGCGGGAAGATCGTCGCGTTCAGCAGCCCGGTGAGGCCGAAGCCGACGGCGGTGGCGATCGTGAGCAGCCGCAGCAGCGGGTCCGTCAGCAGCGCGCGGAAGCCGGCGGAGAGCTCGTGCCAGTACGTCTCACCGTCGAGCCGCGGCTCGGGCGGCGACTCGACGATCCGCACGGTCGTGAGCACGACCGCCATCACCAGGAAGCCGCCGGCGGCGAGCGCGATCACGGCCCACGGACCGGCGGCGACGTAGAGGGCGGCACCGAGCGCGGGGCTGACGATGCGCATCCCGTTGTCGATCGACGTGAAGATGCCGTTGGCGCCCGCGAGCTCCTCGTCGGGCAGCAGGTCGCGCAGCAGCCCCGACTGCGCGGCGGCGGTGAGGTAGGCGGCGAGCCCGTAGCCGAAGGTCGCCGCGTAGATGAGCCACACATGCTCCGCCCCCTGCACGAGCAGGAGCGTGAGCACGACGGCGGCGGTGCCGAGGTTGGTGGCGATCAGCAGCGGGCGGCGGTGCACGCGGTCGGCGAGCTGCCCGGCGAACGGCGCGAGCAGGGCCGGGAGCCCGATGAACAGGAAGACGAGCGCCCCCGCGGCGTCGGAGCCGGTGAGCTCCTTGACCCAGATGGCGAGCACGAGGTAGAGCGCGCTGTCGCCCAGGTTGGTGGCGACCCAACCGACCATGAGGCGGCGGTAGGCGGGCCGGCGCAGCGGCGACGGCGGCGCGGCGGCGGTGACGGATGCGGTGGTGGACGTCATGCGGGACTCCTCGGTGCGGGCGCGCGACGATGCGCGCCACCGGACGGCGTGCGCCGTGAGCGGGTGGAGGTGCGCCCGCGCTCGGCGGGCGGCGGCGCGGGGCCGCGTCAGCTGGTGCTGGGCTCCCCGGTGACCGGCGCGTCGAGATCCGGGTTCAGGGTGGCGAAGAAGTGGGACTTGTGGCTGCCGACCGGTCGCTGCGACGGGTCGTCGTGGCGGCCGCGGAAGCGGTCCGCGAGGTGCGCGATCTCCTCCGCGAGCTCGGCGAGCTCATCCGGCGTCGCCCAGAAGGTGGAGATGTTCACGGTCACGCCGTCGACCCACTCGGGCAGGCGACCGTTGCCGTGCGCCTGCAGGAAGCGGATCATCCGGTCGGCCTCGTGCTGCACGTAGAGGGCACCGATGGTGCTCGACGAGCGCACCGACTCGACGTCGTCGGGGTCGGGCCGCAGGTCGCGGCTGCGATGGGCGGACTTCCAGGGCTTCGACGTGCCCTTGGCCTCGGCGCGGACGATGAAGCCGGCCTTCTCGAGCGTGCGGAGGTGGAACGAGCAGTTCGAGGGGCTCTCGCCGACGCGCTCGGCGATCTGCGTGGCGGTCGCCTCCTCGAGCTCGTCGATGACGGCGAGCATCTCGACGCGCAGGGGGTGCGCGAGCGCCCGCAGCACTGCGGGATCGCTGCTGCGGAGCGCCGGGGCCGACTCGTCGGCCCCCGGGCTGGTCCGCGCCTGTGCGCCGTGCTCCTGCATGCTCAGATCAAACCACGCTGGATGCTGAGCTCCGCGCGGACGCGGTCGTAGTAGCGCTGGCTCGCCTCGCGCTCGAGTCGAGCGCGGTTGCGCTCGTCGGCGGTGCGGCGCGGGATGCGAGGGGTGCGTCCCATGGTCTTCCTCCTCCAGATGCGGCGGTGCGGTGATGCGGTGCCGATATCCGAAAGAGTACTTTCAAAGCGTCTGCTTCGCAAGACTTCTTTCGAAGTACTTGCTTCGGCGTGTCGCGCCGACGGGCGACGCCGCTCGCATCCCATCGTTCGCCGCCCGAGGGGGCGCCTGCGCCAACGTTGCTTCAGCCTTGACTTATATAAGCCAGGATGCAACCATGGCCGCATGCACGCGCTCGACGTCCTCGGCGACCCGGTGCGGCGACGCATCCTGGAGCTGCTCGCCGACGGAGAGCTGAGCGCCGGCGCGATCGCCGGCGAGATCGGCGACGAGTTCGGCATCAGCCAGCCCGCCGTGAGCCAGCACCTGCGGGTGCTGCGCGAGCAGGGCTTCGCCACGGTGCGCCCGCAAGGGCAGCGGCGGCTCTACGCCGTCGACCCGAGCGGACCGCGCGAGGCGCGCGAGTGGCTGTCGGCGTTCGACGGCTTCTGGATGCCGAAGCTCGCCGCGCTCGACACCGAGCTCGCGCGCGGCCGGCGCCAGCGGCGACTGGCTGCCGAGGCCGCGGAGGCGGCGCACGACGGAGCGGCGGATGCCGCAGACCCCGGCGAGGGCGACCGCCCGGCCGGCTCGACCCCGACGAAGGAGACATGACCATGGTGGATGTGCTCGCCCAGCTGGGCGCCGTGACGCGCGAGGTGCGCGTCGACGATGTCGACGGCACCGCGTCGCACGTGCAGTCGCTGTCGCAGACGTACCGCTCCCCCATCGACGACGTGTGGGATGCCGTGACGAGCGCCGAGCGCATCGCGCGCTGGTTCATGCCCGTGTCGGGCGACCTGCGGCTCGGCGGCCGCTACCAGCTCGAGGGCAACGCCGGCGGCGAGGTGCTCGAGTGCGAGCCGCCCGCGGGCGACGCTGCCCGCGTGCGCGTGACGTGGGAGTTCGGCGGTGGCGTCACATGGCTGACGATCCGGCTCGCCGCCGAGGGCGAGAGCACCCGGCTCGAGCTGGAGCACGTCGCGCGGGCCGCGGACGTGCCCGCCGAGATGTGGGAGACGTTCGGACCGGGCGCGACGGGCGTCGGCTGGGACGGCGGGCTGCTGGGCCTCGCGCTGCACCTGCAGCCGGGCGACACCCCGATCACCCCCGCGGAGGCGGCAGCCTGGGCTGCCACCGGCGAGGGGCGATCGTTCTACCGCGGCGCTGCGGATGCGTGGGCGGCCGCTGCGGTCGCGGACGGCGCCGATGCGGCGGCGGCCGAGCGCCAGGCCGACGCGACGTACGGGTTCTACACCGGCACGTAGCGCGCCGCGCGCCGCGCTACTCCGCCGCGCTGTCGACCAGCACGGGCGCGGTCTGGCCCTGCTTGGCCATCGCGCTGCCGGCGGCGCTGCCCTGCGCGCTCGCGTTGATGATCGCCTGCAGGTCGATGCCCGTCGCGTCCTTCATCATCTGCGTCATCGATGCCATGTTGCCCACCATGTCGCTCGTGAGCTTGCCGGTGCCGTCGGCGGAGATGACCGTGATCTCGGAGGACGCGTAGGCCTTGCCGAACGCCTCGGCGACCTGCGGCAGCACCTTGAGCAGCTCCTGGGCGAGGACGACCTGCGCGTTGTCGGTGAGCGCCTTCGCGCGCGCCTCGATCGCCTGGCCCTCGGCGAGGCCGCGGGCACCGATCGACTCGGCCTCGGCGCGACCGCGCGCCGCGGTGGCGACGGCCTCCGCCTCGCCCTCCGCCTTCGCGGCCTCAGCGGCGGCGATGCGGGCGGTGCGCTCGGCGTTGCCGCGCGACTCGATCACAGCGGCCGCGGAGACGCCCTCGACCCGACTGGCCTCGGCGCGCGACTCGCGGGCGACGCGCTCGGCGTTCGCCTCTGTGGCCTTCGCCTTGGCGTTCGCCTCGGCGGTGACCTGGATGCGGTACGACTCGGCGTCGGCGACCTTGCGCACGTCGGCGTTGAGCTGCTGCTCGCGCAGCTCGGTCTGCCGCTGGGCCGTGATCTCCTCCTGCTTGACGATCGCCTGGCGCTGCACGGCCTCCTCGAGCGGCTTCGCTGCGGCGGCCTGCGCGACGGCCTTGTCGGTCTCGGCCTGCACGGCGGCCTGCTGCAGCTGCAGCACGCGGTTCGCCTCGAGGATCTGCTTCTTCGCCTGGATCGACGCCTCCTCGGCCGTCTTCTGCGCCTCGGTGTTCGCGATCGCGGCGGCGCGCTGCACGGCGGCGGACTCGGGCACGCCGAGGTTGACGAGGTAGTTCGAGGTGTCGTTGATCTCCTGGATCTGGAGCGTGTCGACGACGAGCCCCTGCTTGCTCAGCGCATCCTCGGCGGCCTGGAGCACCGCGGCAGCGAGCGCCTGGCGGTCGTGGATGATCTCGAGCACGGTCAACTGGCCGATGATGCCGCGCAGCGAGCCGGAGAGCACCTCCTGCGTCGACGTCTCGATCTCCTCCTGCTGCGAGAGGAAGCGCTGCGCGGCGTTGCGGATCGACTCCTCGGTGCCGCCCACCTTGATGACCGCGACGGCCTGCGCGTGGATCGTGATGCCGTCCTTCGCCTGCGCGGTCGTGTTGAACAGCAGCCGCCGCGAGCGGAGCGACATCTTGAACGACTTCTGCACGAACGGCATGACGAAGACGCCGCCGCCGGTCACGACCTTCTGGCCGGAGAGGTCCTGGGTCGTGTGCCCCTCGGCATCGATCGTCTTCTTGCCCTTGCGGCCGGTGACGATGATCGCCTCGTCGGGCTCGGCGATGCGATAGCGGCGGATCGCCCCGGTCACGAGACCGATCACGATGAGGACGACGAGCGCGATGAGCACGAGGGGCAGGCTGAAGATGTCGGGCACGGACGACTCCTGAGGTGAGGTGGTAGCCGCAGGATACGGTGCCGTCACGCAAATTTGCTGATCCTGACTCACTTCTTGCTGCGCGTGGCGCCGGCCCCTCGCGTCAGATCACCCACGCCGTCGCGGCGATGTCGGCGGCCAGGTCGGTGTGCGCGGTCAGCAGTCGCTGCCGCTCCATGTCCTCGATGCTGAGCGTGTGCCGCTGCTGCCACGTGAGCTGCTCTGCGGTGCGGCGCGTGCCGCGCTGTCGGCGTGCCATGATCACTCCTCGGTGCTCGTCTCGGTGTCGCTGCTCGTCTCGGTGAGCTGCTCGCCGCCCGACGCTCGTCGTCGAGCGGTTCGGATCCATCCGACCACGGGCCACTGACACGCGCCACGCGTCCGGTGTCGAGGTCCTGCCCGGGTGTCGCGACACGCCTGCAGCAGCTCGACACCCGCGGCGCGCGTCAGCGCACGAGCACGATCTTGCCGCCGGGCGACTCGGCGCTCCCCATGAGCGCGTGCGCCTCGTTCGCGTGGGTCAGCCGCAGCTTCGCCCCGATCACCGGGGCGATCGACGCATCCTCGAGCCGGGGCCAGACCTCGCGGCGCACCTCGGCGATGACGTCGGCCTTGCCGCCGCGCCCCGTGCGGGGCCGAGCGCGCAGCGTCATCGCCCGCAGCGTGACGCGTCGCTGCATCAGCCGGCGCAGGTCGATCTGCGCCTCGGCGCCGCGCTGCACCGAGATCACGGTGAGCGTGCCGTCCACGGCGAGCGCGGCGAGGTTGCGCTCGAGGTACTCGGCGCCGATGACGTCGATGATGAGCGCCGCCCCGTGCCCCTCGGTGGCGCGGTGCACGGCGGCGACGAAGTCGTCGGTGCGGTAGTCGATGGCCACCTCTGCGCCCAGCATGCGCACCGTCCGGTGGTGCCGCGCGCTCGCGGTCGCCGCGACGCGGAAGCCGCGTGCGGTCAGCAGCTGCACGGCCATCGTGCCGACGCCGCCGCTGCCGCCGTGGACGAGCGCGAGCTCGCCGATCGCCGCCTCGGGCACGTCGCGGATGGCCGTCCAGACGGTGCAGACGGCCTCGGGCAGCGCGGCCGCATCGACGAGGTCGATGTCCCGGGGCACGGGCAGCAGCTGCGTCGCGGGCACCGCGACCCGCTCCGCGTAGCCGCCGCCGGCGAGCAGCGCGCACACCTCGTCGCCGACCGCCCAGCCCTCGACGCCGTCGCCGACGTGGGCGATGACGCCGGAGCACTCGAGGCCGATGATCGGCGACTCGCCCAGCGGCGGCGGGTAGTGGCCGGCCGCCTGCAGCAGGTCGGCGCGGTTGACCGCGGTGGCGGCGATGTCGACGACCACCTCGCCGTGCCCCGCGATCGGGTCCGGCACATCCGTCCACTCCAGCGCTGCCCCTGGACCCTGCTGCTGCATCGCCTTCACGGTCTCGCTCCCATCGTCGACGGCGCATCCACCCTAGGAGCCTCGCCGCTGGACGCCCTGGGTCAGCGGGCGAGCACCTCGTCGATCGTCGTGATGGTCGCGAACCGGCCCGAGAGGGCGGCGGCCGTGCGCGCGATCACGTCGGCGGCGGGCAGCGTGCCGGAGCCGTCGTGGAGGGCGAGCGGATGCGTCGCCGTGGCGTCGAGCACGACCTCCACCTCGTAGCCGAGGTCGCTGCCCACCCGTGCGGTCGTCTCGACGCACTGCTCGGTGCGGATGCCCGCGAGCCGCAGCGATCGGATGCCCGCCTGCACGAGCCGCCGCTCGAGGTCGGTGGTGGTGAACGCGTTGTGGCTCGACTTCGTGATCACGGCCTCTCCGGCTGCCGGCTCGAGCCCCTCCTGCAGCCGGACGAGCCCGTTCTCCGGGTCGAACGGGCCGTCGGAGCCGGGCTCCGCGTGCAGCACCCAGATGACCGCGTCGCCGGTGGCGCGGGCGTGCTCGACGAGCCGGGCCGCGTCGGCGGCGATGCTCGGGTTCGAGATGTCGGCCCAGCTCGGCTGGTCGCGGAAGGAGTCCTGCAGGTCGATGACGAGGAGCGCGGTGGTCATGGCCCCAGTCTGCGTCCTTCGCGCGCCGTCGCCCAGCCCGGGAGCCGACACGCATGCGCACGATCCCGCCAGGCGTAGCCTCGACAGGAGCACAGCGCTGGGGAGGCCGGCATGACGGATGCAGCGGAGCGAGCAGGCGGCGGGACCCGCGGGCGCGGCTGCGCGGCCGCGCATCCTCGCGAGCGCGACCGCGCTGGCAGCGGCAGTCGGCGACCCGCTCGAGCGCGGCGCCGTCTGGCGCCTCGAGGAGGCTGAGCGCCACCTCGACGCGAACGTCATCGCGCTGCCGCCGGGCGACCGGATCGATGCGCACGTCGGCCCGGACGAGGACGTGCTGCTCCACGTGATCGCGGGTGCCGGCGTGCTGCGGTCGGGCGAGGACGAGCTCGCGCTCGTCGCGGGCGCGATCGTCTGGCTGCCGCGCCGCTCGCGGCGGGAGGTCACGGCCGGGCCGGACGGCCTCCGCTACCTGTCGGTGCATCGCCGGAAGCCGGGTCTGCAGGTGGGTCGCCGCCGAGCCTGACGAGCAGCGCCGAGCCGATCGCGAGGCCGGCGGCGATGCCGACGATGTCGGCCATCGCATCCCACGGGTCGCCGCCGCGGCCGGGCAGCAGCAGGTGCTGCACGACCTCCGACACGACGGCATGCACGAGCAGCAGCGGCGCGAGCACGACGAGCCGCAGCCCGGCGAGGACGCCCAGCATCGCGGGAGCGAGGAACACGGCCGCATGGACCACCTTGTCGCTGCCGGGCAGGCCCCCGCCCGACGGCGCATCCGGCAGGTAGAGGGCGATCAGCTGCACGACGACCGCGAGCACGAAGAGCACCGCCCACACGCGCCGATCCCGCCGCCATCCCATGCGTCGATCGTCGCACCTCCCGCGGCGCGGCGCGGACCCCGCGTGCACGAGCAGAGGCGCGGCGCCGCCGATGGCACGCGGATCGCCTCTCCCTGTGCTCAGAGCCGCAGATCGCCTCGACTCGAGGCGCAGTCAGTCCCCGGCGTACATGCGCATCCGCACCTCGCGGGCGCCGTCCATGTGGTGCTCCGCGACCTCGCGCGCGCGCACCGGGTCGCCGGCGTCGATGGCGTCGAGCAGCGCCTCGTGCTCCTCGAGCACGGCCGTCCAGCGCGCATCGCCCTCGAGCGTCGTCGTCGGGTAGCGCACGAGGTGCACGTTCAGCCGCTGCAGCAGGTCGACGAGCGTGGGGCTGTGGCTCGCCGCCCACACCGCCTCGTGGAACGCCCGGTTCGCGGCGGCCCGCTCGCGCGCATCCGGACCGGTCGAGACCATCGCAGCCTGCGCGGCGCGCAGCCTCCGCCGGTCGAGCTCGGTCGCGCGCTCCGCCGCGGCCCGCGCTGCCGCCCCCTCGAGGGTGATGCGCACGTCGTAGATGTCGATGATCTCCTCGGGGCTCGTCTCGCGCACCTGCACGCCGCGCGGCAGCCGCTCGACGAGCGCCTCGATCTCGAGCCGGTGGAGCGCCTCGCGGATCGGGGTGCGCGAGGTGCCGAACTCCGCCGCGAGCCGGTTCTCGGACAGCGTCTCGCCGGGCTTGATGCGCCCGGCGACGATCGCATCGCGGATCTCGTCGTACACGCTCGTCGCCATGGCGCACCCCCTGTCGAGAATCTATCGAGTCCTGCGGGCGTCAGGCCGCAGCGCCCGCCCGCCGGCCGAACACCATGCCGGCCGCGAGGCCGGAGCCGCCCGGGTAGTTGCCCGAGAAGAGCCCGCCGAGCATCTCGCCGCACGCGAAGAGGCCGGGGATGGGCTCGCCCGCCTCGTCGAGCACGCGCCCGTCGAGGTCGCCCCGCACGCCGCCGAACGTGAAGGTGATGCCGCACGTGACCGGGTAGGCGTAGAACGGCCCGGTCTCGATGGCCGAGGCCCAGTTCGACTTCGGCGGCTCGACGCGCGCGGCGCGGCCGTCCTTCACCGTCGGGTCGAACGGCACGTCCCGGTCGATGGACGCGTTGAACGCGTCGATCGTGGTCGCGAGCGCCGCGCGGTCGACGCCTGTCGCTCTCGCGAGCTCGTCGATGGTGTCGGCGACGTGCACGCCGATGCCGGGCATGTCGTACTCCTCGGTGCGCAGCATGGGCCGCAGCGCCGCGTCGAACAGCTGCCAGGCGATCGAGCCGGGCTGCTTGAGGATCTCGCGGCCGTACTTCGCGTACGTGTAGTTGCGGAAGTCGGCGCCCTCGTCGAGGAAGCGCTCGCCGTCGCGGTTCACGATGATGCCCAGCGGGTACGACTGCCGCGTGAGCCGGTTCGTCAGCTCGCGGTTCGACTCGTTGTGCTCGGCACCCGCGTCCCACTGCACCGAGTGGCACGTCGACCAGTCGCCGCCCTTCGCGGCGCCCACCTCGATCGCCGCGGCGAGCATGTCGCCCACGTTGTAGGGCGTGCCGCGCACCTTCGCGTTCGCCCACCCCTGCCCGAGGTGCTCCTCGCGCCACTCGGGGCTCGACTCGAAGCCGCCCGCGGCGAGCACGACGCTCTCGGCGCGCAGCTCGAGCTCCGCGCCCGCGTCGTCGGTCGCGCGCACGCCCACGACGCGGCCGTCCTCGACGATGAGCGAGCGCGCACGGATGCCGTAGCGCACCTCGGTGCCGAGCCGCTCGGCGACCGCGGTGTGGTCGGCGATCAGGCCCTCGCCGCCGCCGACGTTGCCGACGTGCAGGCCGCCCCAGAAGAGGTAGCTGCCGTCGGCGCGGTCGTACGCCTGGCGCTCGTACATGAGCCGGTACTTGAGGCCGAGCCCGTGGAGCCAGCGCACCGCATCCGCCGTCTCGGTGACGAGCACCTGCGCCATGTCGCGGTCGGTCTTGCCATCGGTGACCTTGATGAGGTCGGCGAGGTACTCCTCCGACGAGTACGGCGGCACCTCGGTGACCGCGTGGCGGTCGTCGGGGTCGACGATGTCGCGCAGGTCGTCGAGGCCCGCGTGGTTCATGCGGGTGGCGCCGGCCGTGTAGAAGCTGTTGCCGCCCGCCATGTCCCGCTGCCCGCGCTCGAGCAGCACGACCGAGCGTCCTCGCTCCGCTGCGGCGTGGGCCGCGGCGAAGCCGGCGTTGCCGCCGCCGACGACGATCACGTCATAGGTGCTGGAAGTGGTCATGGCCGGTCCTCTCGAGGCGGGGCGGGTGGGCTGGTCACCATTGTATACAGATGTATGCGCACATGCACGGGCCGAAGCGCCGCTACTTCGCGACCGTCGACTCGCGCTCCGCGTCGTCGGCGACCGAGGCGTCCCGCAGGGTGCGGCGGCGCCGGCGCCCGACGCCGACGAGCGGCGGCAGCACGAGCAGCAGCAGCACGACGACCCAGAGGCCGATCGCCAGCGGGCTCGAGAAGAGCACCATGGGGTCGCCCTCCGAGAGCGTCATGGCACGGCGCAGCTGCGCCTCCAGGAGCGGGCCGAGGATGAGCCCGACGACCGCCGGCGCGACCGGGATGTCGGCGAGCCGCAGCAGCATGCCGAACGCGCCGAGCGCCACGAGGATCACGATGTCCCACACCGACCCGCCGGCGGCGAACGCGCCGAGCGCGGCGAAGACGGTGACCGCCGCGTAGATCGCCCACGTGGGGATCGTCGAGCAGCTTCGCCCACACCTTCACGAGCGGCAGGTTGAGCACGAGCAGCATCACGTTGCCGATGTAGAGCGAGGCGATGAGCGCCCACACGAGGTCTCCGGACTCGGCGAAGAGGGTGGGGCCGGGCTGCAGGCCGTAGGACTGGAAGGCGGTGAGGATGACCGCCGCGGTCGCGCTCGTCGGCAGGCCGATCGTCAGCAGCGGCACGAGCACGCCCGCCGCCGCCGCGTTGTTCGCCGCCTCCGGGCCTGCGACGCCCTCGATCGCGCCGTGGCCGAAGTCCTCCTTGTGCTTGGTGAGCTTCTTCTCGGTGGCGTAGCTGAGGAACGTCGGGATCTCCGCGCCGCCCGCCGGCAGCGACCCGATCGGGAAGCCGAGGGCGGTGCCGCGCAGCCAGGCCGGCCACGACCGACGCCAGTCCTCGCGGGTGAGGGTCACGCGCCCGCGCACGGGCTGGACGGTCGACCTTCCGGTGCCGGAGAGCACGTGCGAGAGCGTCTCGGCGACGGCGAAGAGGCCCACGACGACGAGCACGACGTCGATGCCGTCGAGCAGCCGATCGCTGCCGAACGTCATGCGCGCCTGGCCGGACTGCACGTCGATGCCGACGAGGCCGATCGTGAGGCCGATCAGCAGGCTCGCCGCCCCCTTCAGCAGGTTCGGGCCGAGCAGCGCGGCGACCGAGACGAACGCGATCGACATGAGCGCGACGTACTCGGGCGGGCCGAGGGTGACCGCGAACGCGGCCATCAGCGGAGCGACGAGGGTGATGCCGATCGTGCCGATCGTGCCTGCCACGAACGAGCCGATCGCGGCGGTCGCGAGCGCCGCTGCCGCACGCCCCGAGCGGGCCATCTTGTTGCCCTCGAGCGCGGAGACGATCGACGCGGACTCGCCCGGCGTGTTGAGCAGGATCGACGTCGTCGACCCGCCGTACATGCCGCCGTAGTAGATGCCGGCGAAGAGGATCAGCGCCGACGAGGGCTCGAGCGTGAAGGTGATGGGCAGCAGCAGCGCGACCGTGAGGGCCGGGCCGATGCCCGGGAGCACACCGACGGCCGTGCCGATCGTGACGCCGAGCAGGGCCCAGAGCAGGTTCGCGGGCGTGAGGGCGGCTTCGAAGCCCTGCAGCAGGAGGGAGAAGGCTTCCATGTCAGAACCCCCAGGGTCCGGCGGGCAGCAGCAGCCCGATGATGCGGTCGAAGAGCAGCACGATCGCGCCGGCCAGCAGCACGGCGGTGATCGCGAGGTGCCAGCCGCGCGGTGCGCCCAGGAGCAGCGCGACCGCGACGTAGAGCAGTGCGGCAGCCAGGAAGAACCCGACGAGCGGCAGCAGCGCGGCGAAGACGAGCAGCGCGACGAGCACGAGCGCGGTCCTGACGCCCCGGCCGCGGCGCACGACGCCCCCGCGGCGCACGCGCAGCAGCACGAGCGCGTAGCGGTGGTTGCGGATCGCGAGCGCGAGGCCGACGAGCCCGAGCAGCGAGCCGATGATGATCGGGAACGCGGCCGGGCCGAGGGGGTCGGATGCGGTCGGCAGCCGGGCCGCATCGACGAGCACGAGCACGGCGACGATCACCATGATCACGCCGACGATCGCGGTCGTCGCGCCCGAGAGCACCGCGGGGTAGGCGCCGGCCGCGAAGGCGTCGGGCGGCGGCGGCGCGTTGTGCTCCGCCTGCTCCCTCACCCGCAGCTCGGTGGTCTCGAGGCCGGGGCGGCGGCTGCGGCCCCGGTCGTCGCTCCTGCGTCCGCGCATGGTCACTCCACCAATCCGATCGAGCGGAGGACCTGCTCGGTCGTCTCCTGGTCGTTGTCGATGAACTCCTCGAGCTCCGGGCCCGTGAGGTAGGCGTCCTCCCACCCTCGGTCGGCGAGGATCTCGTTCCAGGTCGCGGATGCGTGCATCTCGTCGAGCATGGCGACGAGCGCCTCACGATCCGCGGGCTCGAGCCCCAGCGGGGCCGCGATGCCGCGCCAGTTCTGCAGCTCGACGTCGATGCCCGACTCCCGCAGCGACGGCACGCCGGGGAGCGTGTCGAGCTCCTCGGGGGCGGAGACCGCGAGCGCGCGCATCGAGCCGTCGGCGATGTAGGGCGCGAGCTCGCTGATGCCGGAGATGCCGGCGGTCGAGCTGCCGGAGAGCATGGTCGTGAGCGCCTCGCCGCCGCCGGAGTGCGCGACGTACGACACCCCGGCCGGGTCGGCCCCGACGGCCTGCGCCACGAGCCCGGCGAGCACCTGCTCGACGCCGCCCGCGGAGCCGCCCGCGATCGACACCGAGCCGACGTCCTCGGCCATCGCCTCGCCCAGCTCCTCCATCGTCTCGATGGGCGAGCTCGCGGGCACCGCGATCACGAGGTACTCGGTGGTGAGGCGCGCGAGCATGTCGACGTCCTCGAGGCTCGCCTCGGACTCGTTCGTGAGGATGGCGCCGACCATGATGGCGCCGGTCACCATGAGCTCGTTCGCCTCGCCGGAGTGGCGCACGAACTGCGGCAGGCCGATCGTGCCGCCGGCGCCGCCGACGTTGTAGACCTCGCTGCGGCCGATGATGTCGGCGAGCGACGCCTGCACGGCGCGGGAGGTCTGATCCCAGCCACCACCGGGGTTCGCGGGCGCCATGATGCTGAGCTGCCGGCCGCCGAGGGCGGTCTCGTAGGCGTTCGCCGCGCCGGAGCGCTGCTCGAGGCCGGTCGCGACGAGCGTGGCGATCATCGCGACGCTGGCGACGGCTCCGATCGCGAGGCTCACGCCTCGCGGCAATCGGTGGCGCTTGGCTGCGGGCTGGGCTTCGGTCACCATCGACGGGCCTCTCCGTTGTGACGTCACTGTCGGCATACGACGGTATACAGATCACCGGGGCGGCGTCAAGCGGAGGCGCTGGGATACTCGAGCCGATGAAGGTGCACGAGACGGTGATGGACTGGGTGACGGCCGAGCTGCGCAGCGGCCGGCTCGCCATCGGCGACCACCTCCCGGGCGAGCGGGTGCTGGCCGAGACGCTGCAGGTCTCCCGCGGGTCGCTGCGCGAGGCGCTGCGCGTGCTCGAAGCGCTCGGCACCATCCGCACGTCGACCGGCTCCGGCCCCCGCGCCGGCACGATCGTCACCGCCGCGCCCGAGCAGGCGCTCGCGCTCGCGCTCGACATGCAGCTCGCGACCCGGCACGTCGAGCACAGCCACATCGCCGAGGTGCGGCTGCTGCTGGAGTCGTGGGCGGCGGAGCACGCCGACCTGCACGCGGGCGACTGGGCGGCGGCCGACGAGCTGCTCGACCGGATGGACGCGCCCGACCTGCCGGTCGCCGACTTCCTGCGCCTCGACGCGGAGTTCCATGCGACCCTCTCGCGGGCGGCGCGGAACCCGCTCATCAGCACGCTCATGGATGCGCTGCGGTCGTCGATCGCCGACCACACGCTCGCTGGCGCGCAAGCGCTCCCCGACTGGGCGACGACCGCCGAGCGGCTGCGGGCCGAGCACCGCGCGATCCTCGAGCGCGTGCGGGGCGGCGACCGCGACGGCGCGGCCGCGCTGCTGCGCGCGCACATCGACGGCTACTACCGCGAGACCGCCGGCATCGCGGGCACCGACGCCGCGACCGCGAGCCGCGCCGGACGCTTGACGGCTCCGGACGCGCTGCCCCTACCGTGTGGTCTGACCACACGCATCCGAATGCGCGGGAGGACCGTCGATGAAGCGCCAGCTGCCCAAGGTGCGTGAGCTCGCCGAGCTCATGCAGTTCAAGACGCCGGAGCTCGACGGCCGCAAGCGCCGGCTCGACGCGGCGCTCACGATCGCCGACCTCCGCCTGATCGCGAAGCGGCGCACGCCGGCAGCGGCCTTCGACTACACCGACGGCGCCGCCGAGGGCGAGCTCTCGCTCACCCGCGCGCGGCAGGCGTTCGAGGACGTCGAGTTCCACCCCGACATCCTCCGCCCCGCAGCCCGGGTCGACACCGCCACGACCGTGCTCGGCGGCCCGAGCGCGATGCCGTTCGGCATCGCCCCCACCGGGTTCACGCGCCTCATGCAGACGGAGGGCGAGACCGCCGGGGCGGGCGCCGCCGCGGCAGCCGGCATCCCCTTCACGCTCTCGACGCTCGGCACCACCACGATCGAGGACGTCAAGGCGACGAACCCGCATGGCCGCAACTGGTTCCAGCTCTACGTGATGCGGGACCGGGAGATCTCCTACGGGCTCGTCGAGCGGGCGGCGGCGGCCGGCTACGACACGCTGATGTTCACGGTCGACACCCCGGTCGCGGGCGCGCGGCTGCGCGACAAGCGCAACGGCTTCTCCATCCCGCCGGCGCTCACGCTCAAGACCGTCGCCAACGCCATCCCCCGCCCGTGGTGGTGGTTCGACTTCATCACGACGCCGAAGCTCGAGTTCGCCTCGCTCTCGACCACCGGCGGCACGGTCGGCGAGCTCATCAACTCGGCGATGGACCCGACCATCTCGTACGACGACCTCGACGTCATCCGCGGCATGTGGCCCGGGAAGCTCGTGGTCAAGGGCGTGCAGAACGTGCCGGATGCGGTGCGGCTCATCGAGGGCGGGGTCGACGGCATCGTGCTCTCCAACCACGGCGGCCGCCAGCTCGACCGCGCGCCGGTGCCCTTCCACCTGCTGCCGCAGGTGGTGCGCGAGGTCGGCAGGGACGCGACCGTGATGGTCGACACCGGCATCATGCACGGCGCCGACATCGTCGCCTCGGTGGCGCTCGGCGCGAAGTTCGCGCTCATCGGCCGCGCCTACCTCTACGGGCTCATGGCGGGCGGGCGGCAGGGCGTCGACCGCACGATCGCGATCCTGCGCGACGAGATCGTGCGCACGATGGCGCTCCTGGGCGTCTCGTCGCTCGAGGAGCTCGAGCCGCGCCACGTCACCCAGCTGACGCGCCTGACCCCGATCGCGCGCGACGCGGCGGCCCCCGCCGAGCGGTAGCGCGCCCCTCCCCCGCCAGTCGAGGGTTTGCGTCCGAGTTGACCGCAACTCGGACGCAAACCCTCAACGGCGGCCGTGCACCGCGCGGGGGCGGCCCGGGACGGGTCCTCAGCCCGCGACGAAGCCCAGCTGCAGCGAGAGGTCGTCGGCGGTCGCCTGCAGCGCGCTCGCCAGCCCCTCGAGCCGCGGACCGCCCAGCACCTCGCTCGCCGCGATGATCGCGATGGTCGCCGCGATCGTGCCGGACCCCTCGAAGACCGGCGCCGCGATCGCGGCGACGCCGGGGAGCACGGTGCCGGAGGTGGCGTACCCGCGCTGCCGGGCCTCGTCGATCAGCCCCGGCAGGCGCATCCGCTGCTCGTCGGTCGCACGCGCGAGCGCGCGCTGCACGGCACGCTCGTCGCGGAGGTTCGCCAGGAAGGCGACGCCCTGCGCGGAGTCCGCCTGCAGCGGGGCGCCGATGCGCACGGTCATGTTCACGGCCTTGCCGCGCGGTTCCTCGCACAGCATCGCGACGGCGCTCGTGCCCGTCCAGATGCCCAGCACCGCGGTCTCGCCGGTGTCGTCGGCGAGCTCCTGCAGCAGCGGTCGACCCAGGTCGACGACCCGGTTGCTCGCGAGCATCGCGGCACCGAGCCCGGCCAGCAGCGGCCCGAGGCGGTACGCGCCCGCATCATCGCCCGAGCGCTGCAGGAAGCCCTCGGCGGCGAGCGACTGCAAGTAGCGGTGCGCGGAGGTGCGGCCGATCGCGAGCTCCTCGGCCACCTCGTTGATGCGCACCTCCGCGTGCTCGGCGTCGAGCATGCGCAGGATCTGGGCGGCGCGCGAGACGACCTGCAGCCCGCCGGCGTCGGGGCGCCCGGCCTCCGGACGGCCGAGCTCTGGCCTGGCGGTGTCGGTCACACGCCTCACCCTATTCGCGGTGCGCATCGCGCTCCCTCCCCCGGTCGACTGCTGGACGCCCTCGCGTGGTCGCAAGCGGCCCTCCCGACTCCCCGGGTCGGCCGCCTGCGACCAGCCGGCGCTCGGTGCTACGCCTGCGCGGCGACGGCGGGCGACGGGCGCCCGTCAACGGCCGGCGCATCCGGCTCGACGTGCGCGGCAGCGCCGCCGACGACGTCGTCTGCCCCCGCGCCCAGGTCGACGTCCTTCGTCTCCGGGCCCCAGAGGGCACCGATGATGAGGCAGACGCCGCCGATCGCGAGCAGCACGGTCGGTGCGTACTCCATCGGCATGATCGCCGACAGGCCGGTCGTGTAGAAGGCGTAGAACGACGGGATGATGAGCGCGAGCGAGTAGCCGACGCCGTAGCCGGTGGCGCGGATCGAGACCGGGAATCGCTCCGACATGTAGGCGCCGATCGCACCGAACGCGGGCACGCCCAGCAGCGCGATGAGCGCGACGACGCCGGCGACCGCCCAGAACGACGTGACGGCGCCCGAGGCGAACAGCACGTAGAGCGGGATGGTGAGGAACGACGTCACGCCGCACCAGGCGAAGAACGCGCGGCGCCCGATGCGCTGCGAGAGCATGCCGAACAGCGGGTAGGCGATGCAGACGACGAGGAACGCCAGGATCATCGCGAGCGACGTCTCGATGGGGCTGAGCCCCGAGGTCTCCGAGATGGTCGGCGGCAGGATGACGATCGCGGCGTTCGACGAGAACCACACGCCGGTCATGAGCAGGAAGGCCTGCAGCAGCGGCTTGCGGTGCGTGCCGCTCAGCAGCTCCTTGAGCGGGTTCGGACGCTTCGCACCCGACTGCTTCGCGAGCGCCGCCGTCTTCTGCCACTCGGCAGACTCCTCGACGCTGCGCGAGTAGGAGATCGCGAAGAGGATCGAGATGACCGCGCCGATCACGAAGGGGATGCGCCAGCCCCACAGCGAGTAGGGCGACGACGGGTCGCCGGCGGGCGCGATCGCCAGCACGACCAGCGTGAGCGCCGAGATGGCGACGTAGGAGGCGGGGAACCCGAACGCGATGAGCCCGGCGTTGCGGCCGCGGTGGCTCGGGCGCGAGTGCTCCATCGCGAGCGGCACGGCGCCGGTGTACTCGCCGCCGAGGAAGATGCCGTCGACGAAGCGCAGCACGATCAGCAGCACGACGCCCAGCACGCCCACCTGCTCGTAGCCGGGCAGGCAGCGCGATGAGGCCGGTGCCGACGCCCGCGCCGGCGACGGCGATGACGGTCGCCCTCTTGCGGCCGATGCGGTCGCCGAGCCAGCCGAAGACGATCGAGCCGATCGGACGGGCGATGAGGGTGGATGCGAAGATCAGGCCCGCGAGGATCGCGCGCGTGGCGGGGTCCATGTCGGCGGGCATGAAGAAGACCATCGCCGGGGCGAGGGCGATCACCGGCAGGTAGATGTCGAACATGTCGATGAAGAAGCCGACGCTCGCGCCGGTGACGGAGCGGCGCTCCTCCTTGGAGGCCTGCTCGTACCGCACCGGGCCGGTGCTGCCCCGACCGCGCGTGGCGGCTGCGGCGGCGGTCATGCCGTGACGCCGATCGTGAGCGGCCGGCCTGCGGCGAGATCCTGCACCCATGTCGTGAGGTGAGCGTAGTCCTCGCGCGGCGGCACGAAGATGTCGATGTTGATGCACGGGCCCTTGGTGACCTCGATGTAGTGCTCCTCGGTGCGACGCACGAGCAGCAGGTCGCGCGGGCCGACCTTGTGGGCGACGCCGTCGACCCAGTAGTCCGCCTCGCCCTCGAGGATGAAGACGAGCTGGTCGAACTCCTCGTGCGAGTGCGGGCGCACCTCGAGGCCCTGCTCGACGGTGTTCCAGACGATCATCACCTCGTCGGTCGAGTAGGCCTTGCGCGTGATGCCGCGGCGGGCCACCTCGTCGGGGATGTCGTCGAAGCTCACCACCCGCGAGTACAGCTGCTCGTTGAGCGCCATGGGATCTCCTTTGATCTGGGGTCGTGCTGTCGGGGTGTTCCGAATGTCGGAACGGGTTGTGCGTATTGCGGGATGAGCGTACCATCATGCGGAGACGGCCTGTCAAGGGCCAGCCCCCGAGAGAGAAGGAGCAGCGACGATGCTGCAGCCCGCCGACCACCAGACCATCGCGATCGACGACCCCGAGGTCGCAGCGCTGCTGCAGGGCGCCGTGGACCTGCACGTGCACCCGAGCCCCTCGCCGTTCCCGCGCCGGCTGCCGATCGCCGAGGCCGCATGGCAGGCGCACGAGGCCGGCTTCCGCGCGATCCTCACGAAGAGCCACCACCACTCGATGGTCACCGACATCCGCGCCGCCTCGGAGGCGCTCGGCGGGCTGCCGATCCCGGTCCTCTCGGGCGTCGCGCTCAACAACTACGTCGGCGGGCTGAACCCCTACGCGGCCGAGCTCGCGCTCGCGCAGGGCGGCCGGATGGTGTGGTTCCCCACCATCTCGAGCCGCGCGCACATCTGCGTGCACGAGGAGGAGGGCGAGAACCTGAAGTTCCCGACCAACGACCTGGGCCTGCGCCACACGACCGAGCTCGGCATCCTCGACGCCGACGGCGCCGTGAAGCCCGAGGTCGACGACATCCTCGAGGTCATCGCCGGCCACGACGCGATCATGTCCTGCGGTCACCTCGATCCCGATCAGATCGACATCCTCGTGCCCCGCGCTGCTGCGGCGGGCGTCACGCGCATCCTCGTGAACCACCCGAACTTCGTGATCCAGGCCGACCCCGAGCGGGCGCGCCGCTGGGTCGAGGCGGGTGCCGTGATCGAGCACTCCATCTGCCAGTACGACGAGCGCTCGTCGTTCTTCCAGCCCGACTGGGGCATCCCGACGCTGCTGCGCTTCATCGAGGCGGCCGGCATCGACAGCACGCTGCTCGGCTCCGACCTCGGGCAGCGGAACAACCCCTACCCGGTCGAGGCGTACGCGACGCTCGTGCGCGGGCTGCTCGACGCCGGCCTGCCGGCCGGCTGACGTGCGCAAGCTCGTGAACGACAACCCGGCGAACCTGCTGGGGCTGTGATGGCCGCCGCCATGGTGTCTTCCGCTGCGCCGTCGCTGCGCTCGAGGCTCGATGCCGGCCCGGTCGTCGGCACGTTCCTGAAGATCCCGCGGTTCGAGGTCGTCGACCTGCTCGCGATCGCGGGCTTCGACTTCGTCGTCTGCGACTACGAGCACGCGCAGATGTCGCTCATCGACGCGACCGACATCGTGCGGGCGGGCGTCGGCCGCGGCCTGCCCGTCGTCGTGCGGGTGCCGTCGCTCGATCGCGGCGAGATCAACCGGCTGCTCGAGGCGGGGGCCGCGGGCATCCAGCTGGCACGCGGGTCGGGGGATGCGGCCACGGGCCTCCGCACCCTCGTCTCCTACCCGCCGCTCGGGTCGCGCTCGGTGTCGCTCGCGCAGCCCGCCGCCTCCTACGGCATCGGCGTCTCGCTCGCGGAGCACTTCGAGCGCTCGAACCGCGACACGCTCGCCGTCGGGCAGTTCGAGACGGCCGACTACGCCGACGGGATCGACGCCGCGATGGCGGCGCTCGACGTCGCGTTCATCGGCCCGGTCGACCTGTCGGTCGACCTCGGCACGCCGGGCGACCTCTCCTCCGCCCCCATGCAGCAGGCGACCGCCGCCATCGAGGCCGCGGCCGCCCGCGCGGGGGTGCCGATGGGCATCTTCGCCGGCTCCGCGGATGCGGTGGCGGACGCCCGCGCGCGCGACTACCGGTTCATCGTCGCCGGCAGCGACCTCACCATGCTCATGGCCGGCGCGCGGGCGACGCTCGGCTGACCCGGCTGCCCGGGCCGCCCCTCCTCCGCCAGTCGAGGGTTTGCGTCCGAGTTGACCGCAACTCAGACGCAAACGCTCAACCGGCGGCGGTGGGCCGCGGCGGAGTCGAGGGTTTGCGTCCGAGTTGACCGCAACTCGGACGCAAACCCTCAACCGCACGCTGCGCGAGCCCGCGGTGCGGGGCGACCGGCTGCTCGACCGCCGCCCCGGATGCTCCGTCTGGAGCATCGCGAGCGAGGCCCGGTCGCTAGAGTCGAGCCGCCGCCTGCATGACGCGCGGGCCCGCGTTCCAGCCGACCACCCCGGTGAGCACGCCCGAGGCGCTGGAGAAGTCGGTCAGCAGGCCGCCCCCGTCCAGCTGCTCGGTCGCCTCCCGGGCGTCGGCGGCGCGCACGCCGCGCGCCGCGACCACGGCGCCGTGCACCATGAGCGTGAAGCCCGTGGTCGCCGCCCACGGCCCAGGGTCCTCGCCGAGCCCGAGGTCGTGCAGCACGGCCCTCGCGGCGTGCGCGCCCTGCGCGGTCGCCGCATCCCAGTGGTCCACCCGCATGCGGCCCAGCGCCAGCTGGGGCGCGGCGATGCTGCCGACGGCGTAGAGCCCCGGATGCGCCGGGACGCGGAAGCGGTCGTCCACGGCGATCGCGCCGTCGAGGCCCGCCCACGCGACGTCGGGGTCCGAGCCGACGGCCACCACGAGCGCGTCGCCGGTGACCGTGCTGCCGTCGGCGAGCTCGACGACGACGGCGTCCTCGCGCCCCGGGATGCCCGCGGCGCGGACCGCCAGGACGTCGACGCCGAGGC
This sequence comes from uncultured Actinomycetota bacterium, assembly GCA_963803465.1. Taxonomy (GTDB): domain Bacteria; phylum Actinomycetota; class Actinomycetes; order Actinomycetales; family Microbacteriaceae; genus Agrococcus. The sequence goes on along the minus strand of CAWDMS010000002.1, from coordinate 76,989 downwards.
GCGCGTCGACGCGCTCCTCGTGCAGCGCCGCGAGCCGCGCGGCGATGCCCGCACCGACCGCGCCGAGCAGCGGCAGCGGCGAGCGGCCGATCAGCGTGACGGCGGCGCCGGCCCCGGCGAAGTGGCTCGCGACCTCCGCGCCGATGAACCCGGCGCCCAGGACGACGACGCGCGAGCCCTGCGGATCCGGGATCGCGCGCCGCAGCCCCTCCGCGTCGGCGACGCTGTGCAGCACGTGCTGGCGCACCGCCTCGTCGACGTGGATCCGCGCGTCGAGCGAGCGCGGCGCGCTGCCCGTCGCGAGCACGAGCACGTCGCCCCGCAGCTCGCTGCCGTCGTCGAGCACGACGGCGCGAGCCGCCGCATCCAGCGCGACGGCGCGGCCCTGGAGCACCTCGACGTCCGTCAGCGGTGGCAGCCCGATCTGCGCGCCCGTCAGCAGCCCGGGCAGCACGCCGGTGTCGACGAGCGTCCGGTTGATCGCGGGCCCGCCCTCGCCGTTCACGAGCCGGATGCGTCCCGCGAACCCCTCGCTGCGGAGCACGCGCGCACAGCTGTGCCCCGACGCTCCCGACCCGATGATCACGACGTCGTGCTCGCTGGCTGCCATCTGCTCCACCCTCCCGAAGACCTTGCACGCATACCCCCCTGGGGTATATCGTTCACGGTACCAGCACCGGCCGATCGGCCCGGTGCCAGATCTTCGGAGGCAACGATGGCAACCACTCAGTACCAGGTGACCGGGATGTCGTGCGGACACTGCGAGGTCGCGATCCGCGGCGAGGTCGAGCAGATCGCCGGCGTGGCCGGCATCGAGGTCAGCTCCTCGAACGGCCACCTCGCCGTGACGACCGCCGGCGACGCGCCCGTCGACGACGCGGCCGTGCTCGCGGCCGTGGAAGAGGCCGGCTACGAGGCGGCACGCGTCGCCTGACCCGTTGCCCCGAGCCTCCGTCGGAGCGCTCGAGCCGCGACCCGCTCCACCGCAACCGCACGGAAGAGGACCCGATGAACACCCCAGCTCGACTCAGCCTGTACGGCCTCGGCCTCGTCGGCGCCTTCGGCGCGGCCTTCCTGCTCTCCGGCGCAGTCGTGCCCGACTCCGTCGTCGAGGCGCGGACCGCGGCGGTCGAGGAGGGCCACGGCGGCGGCCACGAGGAGGCCCCCACGGCCGGCGCCGCCACCGCATCGCTCCCGGGCCTCTCGCTCGAGACCGACGGCTTCCGACTGAGCCCCGTGACCGCTCCCGCCGCGGTCGGCGAGGAGGGCGAGCTGCGCTTCTCGATCGAGGGACCCGACGGCGAGCCGCTGCTCGAGTACACCGAGGAGCACGAGAAGGACCTGCACCTCATCGTCGTGCGCGAGGACGGCACCCAGTTCCGGCACGTGCACCCCGAGCTCGACGAGGCCGGCACGTGGTCGCTCCCCTGGAGCTGGGACGAGGCGGGCACCTACCGCGTGTTCACCGACTTCATCCCCGGATCCCAGGAGAGCGGCGTGACGCTCACCCGCAGCATCAGCGTCGCGGGCGAGCTCACCCCGGTCGCGCTCGACGACGAGGTGCGCACGTCGGAGACGGGCGACTTCGACGTCACCCTCTCGGGCGACCTCGCGGCCGGCGGCAGCTCGATCGTCACCCTGGAGGTCGACCCGCGACGGTGAGCCCGTCACGACGATGCAGCCCTACCTCGGCGCCTTCGGGCACCTCGTCGCGCTGCGCGACGGCGACCTCGCCTACCTGCACGTGCACCCCGAGGGCGCCGAGCCCGAGACCGGGCAGCTGTCCGGCCCCACGGTCGAGTTCGCGACCGAGGTGCCGACGCCCGGGCGCTACCTCCTCTACTTCGACTTCCAGGTCGACGACGAGGTCCACACCGCATCGTTCGTCGTGAGCACCGAGGGTGCGACGACCGGCGGCATGCAGGACGCCCCGCGGAGGAGGGCCAGGACGACGCGCCGGCCGACGACGGCCACGAGGACGACGGCCACTAGCGGCCGCCGATCCCCCACAGACTGCAGCGAAGGATCCACACCATGTCGACATCCGAAGTCCTGAGCGAGACCCCGGCGAGCAGCTACGAGCTCGAGATCGGTGGCATGACGTGCTCGTCGTGCGCCATGCGGATCGAGAAGAAGCTGAACAAGCTCGAAGGCGTCGAGGCGACCGTCAACTACGCCACGGAGAAGGCGAGGGTCACCGCTCCCGAGCACTTCGACCCCGCGCTCCTGATCGCCGAGGTGGAGAAGACGGGCTACACGGCCGTGCTGCCGAAGCCCAAGACCCCCGACGCCGAGGACGGCGACGCCGCCGAGCCCGTCGACCACGAGCTCGTCGTCGCTGCGCCAGCGGCTCATCGGCTCGATCGTGCTCTCGGTGCCGGTGATCCTCATGGCGATGATCCCGCTGCTGCAGTTCACCTACTGGCAGTGGCTGTCGCTCGCGCTCGCGGCGCCGGTGATCGTCTGGGCGGCCTGGCCGTTCCACCGCGCCGCGTGGATGAACCTGCGGCACGGCGCGGCGACCATGGACACGCTCGTCTCCGTGGGCACCTCGGCCGCGTTCCTGTGGTCGCTGTTCGCGCTGTTCTTCGGCACCGCGGGCGTCCCGGGCATGACCCACCCGTTCGAGCTCACGATCGCGCCGAGCGACGGCGCGGCGAACATCTACCTCGAGGTCGCAGCCGGGGTGACGATGTTCATCCTCGCCGGCCGCTACTTCGAGAAGCGCTCCAAGCGCCAGGCCGGCGCCGCGCTGCGAGCGCTGCTCGAGCTCGGCGCGAAGGACGTCGCCGTCATCCGCGGCGGCGCCGAGACGCGCATCCCGATCGAGAAGCTGACCGTGGGCGACGAGTTCGTCGTGCGCCCCGGCGAGAAGATCGCCGCGGACGGCGTCATCGTCTCGGGCATGTCCGCGATCGACGCCTCGATGCTCACGGGCGAGTCGGTGCCGGTCGAGGCCGGCCCGGGCGACGCCGTGACGGGCGCCACCGTCAACGCGAGCGGGCGACTGCTCGTGCGGGCCACCCGCGTGGGCTCCGACACCCAGCTGGCGCAGATGGCACGGCTCGTCGAGGACGCGCAGTCGGGCAAGGCCGAGGTGCAGCGGCTCGCCGACCGCGTCTCCGGCATCTTCGTCCCGATCGCCATCGCGATCGCCGTGGTCGCGCTCGGCGCGTGGCTCGGCGCCGGCTTCCCGCCGGCGAGCGCGTTCACCGCGGCCGTCGCGGTGCTCATCATCGCGTGCCCCTGCGCCCTCGGCCTCGCCACCCCGACGGCGCTGCTCGTCGGCACCGGCCGCGGCGCCCAGCTGGGCATCCTCATCAAGGGCCCGGAGGTGCTCGAGTCGACGCGCAAGGTCGACACCATCGTGCTCGACAAGACGGGCACCGTCACGACCGGCAAGATGACCCTGATCGACGTGGTGACCGTGCCCGGCACCGACCGCAGCGAGCTGCTCCGGCTCGCCGGCGCGATCGAGGACGCGTCGGAGCACCCCATCGCGCAGGCGATCGCCAAGGGCGCCTCGGAGGAGCTCGAGATCGACCTGCCCGAGGTCGAGGACTTCCGCAACACCGAGGGCAAGGGCGTCAGCGGCGTCGTCGAGGGCCACGCGCTGCTCGTCGGCCGGCAGTCGCTGCTCGACGACTGGTCGGTCGCCGGCGACGCCGAGCTCGAGGTCCACAAGCGGGCAGCGGATGAGGCCGGCAAGACCGCCGTCCTGGTCGCGTGGGACGGCGCGATCCGGGGCCTCCTCGTGGTCGCCGACTCCGTGAAGTCCACGAGCGCCGAGGCCGTGCGCCAGTTCCGCGAGCTCGGGCTCACGCCCATCCTGCTCACCGGCGACAACGAGACCGTGGCGAAGCGGATCGCCGCCGAGGTGGGCATCGACGAGGTCATCGCCGAGGTGCTCCCGCGCGACAAGGCCGACGTCATCTCCAGGCTCCAGGCCGAGGGCAAGGTCGTCGCGATGGTCGGCGACGGCGTCAACGACGCGGCGGCGCTCGCGCAGGCCGACCTCGGCCTCGCGATGGGCACCGGCACGGACGCCGCGATCGAGGCATCCGACATCACGCTCGTGCGCGGCGACCTGCGCAGCGCGGCCGACTCGATCCGGCTCGCCCGCAGGACGCTCGGCACGATCAAGGGCAACCTCTTCTGGGCCTTCGCCTACAACGTGCTCGCGATCCCCCTGGCAGCCCTCGGGCTGCTCAACCCCATGCTCGCCGGTGCGGCGATGGCGTTCTCCAGCGTCTTCGTCGTCGGCAACAGCCTCCGCCTGCGCTCGTTCAAGAGTCGTGCGGTGGACACCCCGTCGTCTGCTGCCTCCGCGCCTGCGGCTCCCGTCGCTCCGGCGACCGCCGCGGTGCGCTGACCGGCGACGGCGTCCGACCCTCCCCACCACCCCCGAAAGGACCACCACCATGTGCGAAGCCCACAACCACGCCGCTGAGACGGCCACCGAGACGGCCACCGAGACCGCCGGTCACGACCACGCAGCCCACGACCACGCGGCCCACGACCACTCGGCCCACGACCACGGCACCGCCGCGGCCCCGCACCACCACGACGTCGCCGCCGTGGAGTCCGAGACCGCCGAGTGCCTCGTGATGCGCGGCAACTACGTCAACAAGGCGGACGCCGAGGCCGCCGGCCTCGTGCGCGAGCACGAGGGCACGAAGTACTACCTCTGCTGCGCCGCCTGCGGCCCGCTCTTCGACGCCGACCCCGAGAAGTACGCGGCGGCCGCCGCGTAGCCGGCCCGCACGCCAGAAGAGGCGCCGCCCCGATCGGGGCGGCGCCTCTTCTCGGTCGTGCCGGCTGCCTACGCGTCGCTGCGCACCGGATCGGCCAGCGCGGCGAAGGGGATGACCACCCACGCCTTGCGCAGCGTCTCGTGCACGACCCAGCGACCCTTCCAGCCCTCGGGCGTGACGAAGAGCGAGCCGGCCTGCACCTCGAAGCTCGAGCCGTCCTCCTCGATGATCGTCGCCCGGCCCGAGACGATCTGGCACATCTCGTGGTACTCCGGGCGCGTGCTGCTGAAGGCGCCGGGGGTGACCTCCCAGACGCCCGAGCGGATGCCCTCGGCCGACTCCCACACGGTGCGGGAGGACTCGGTCTGGCCGGGCTCCTCCGCCGTCGCCTTGTCGTGATGCTCGCCGGCGTCGGTGGTGACGACGTCGCTGATGTGGATTGACTTGGTCATGTGCTCGCTCCCTCGTCGATGACGACTCGCGCGCCTCGCCTGGCGACTCGGCGCAATCACCAGTATCGATCGTCCGTCTTCGATTGTCAACAATCGCACAACCACTGATCAGGGATGAGAGTGACGCGCGCTAGCGTGGACTGTCCACACGGTGGTCGCGCCGCCGTCACGCACCCGACACCCGAATCGCGAGGAGCCCCCATGAACGGCGTCGCAGACGCTCTCCGTGATCAACAGTCGGCCGACGGCGGTCCTCATCGCCGACCAGCTGCGCGAGAGCATCATCGACGGCGCGTTCTCGCCCGGCGACCAGATCAACGAGGCGCAGGTGGCGCGCAGCTGAGCGTCTCCCGCGGCCCGGTGCGCGAAGCGCTGCACCGCCTCGTGCAGGAGGGGCTGCTGCTCTCCCGGCCCAATCGCGGCGTGTTCGTGCAGGAGCTCACGATGCGCGACGTCGCGGAGATCTACCAGGCGCGCGAGGTCATCGAGAGTGCGGCAGCGGAGATCGTCGCGCGACGCAGCGTCGCGGAGCGCGCGCCGTCACGGCCGACGCTCGAGGCCATCGTCGACCGCATGCAGGACGGCGTTCGACGTCCGACGACTGGACTCGGCTCGGCCGCACTCGACCTCGAGTTCCACACCGCGCTCGTGGGTGAGGCCGGCAACCGTCGCCTCGTCCGCGCCTACGCGACGCTCGCCACGGAGGCGCTCATCTGCCTGCACGCACTTCCGGGACGCGTATCCGCGACCGCGAGCGCGTGCTGCCGAGCCACCGCACCATCGCGAGCAGCTGCGCGAGGGCGACATGGAGGCGCTGCAGGCCACCCTGCACCGCCACCTCACGCTGAGCACGTACCAGCTGCAGGACCGCGACGGCGAGGAGGCGCCCCAGCGGGCGGGCGAGGGACCTCGCCATGCGATCTGACCGCCGCCCGGGCCCCTACGCCGCGGTGTAGCCGCCGTCGATGGGCAGCACGGCGCCCGTGATGTACGAGGATGCGGGCGAGCCGAGGAAGAAGATCGCCTCCGCCACCTCCTCCGGCCGGGCGAGGCGGCGCAGCGGGATCGTGGCCGCTCGCTCCGCACGGTAGGCCTCCGGATCGGGCCTGCGCTGGAACCACGACTCGATGACCGGCGTCTCGGTCAGGCCCGGCGCCGCGACGTTGACGCGGATGTTCCGCGGCGCGAGCTCGATCGCCGCCCCCTTGCCCAGCATGATGAGTCCGCCCTTCGCCGCCGTGTACATCACCTGCTCGGGGATGCCGACGATGCCGAGCCGCGAGCTGACGAGCACGATCTGCCCGCCGCCATCCCGCATGACGGGCACGACGTGCTTGATGACGGCGAAGACGCTGAGGACGTTCGCGTCGAGCATCTGCGACGCCTGCTCGAGCGACATCTCGGTCAGCGGCCCCTCGGCCTGCATCCCGTGCACGGCGACGACGGTGTCGAGCGGCCCGATCTCGGCGACCGCCTCGGCGACGAGCCGCTCGACGAACGCCTCGTCGCCGAGGTCGCCGGCGAGGTAGCGCTCCCCGTCGCGGAGCGACGACGGCGGCTCGGCGCGGCGCCCCGTGAGGAAGACGCGCGCACCGGCCGCGCGGAAGCGCTCGACCACGGCCTCGCCGATGCCGCTCGACGCGCCGGTGATGAGCACGTTGAGGGGCGCCGATCCGCGCGCGACGTCGCTCATGCGCGCGCCTCGCACACCATCTGCACCTCGACCGGGCTGTTGCGAGGCAGACCGGCCACGCCGATCGCCGTGCGGGCGTGCCGGCCGTGCTCGCCGAGCACCTGCACCAGCAACTCGCTGCCCGCGTCGGCCACGCGCGACTGCTCGCCGAAGCCCGGCGCGCTGAGCACGAAGACGAGCAGCTGCACGATGCGCACGCGCTCGAGGCCGCCGAGGGCGCCCGCGGCGACGGCCAGGGCGTTGAGCGTCGCCTGGGCCATCAGCTCGCGGGCGGCGTCCACATCGACCGTGTCGCCGACGACACCCGTGAGCGGCAGCGCCCCGTCCCGGTACGGCAGCTGGCCGGAGACGTAGACGGAGCCGTCGCGCGACCCTCGCCAGTTGATGTACTTCGGATCGTCCGCGATGACGGGCAGCTCGAGGCCGAGCGCCGCGAGCGCCGCGGCGGGGTCGGTCTCGATGTCGGTCAGGGTGTGGATGCTCATGTGCGATCCCCTCTCCATGCTCAGTTCAGCTGTCCCTGCGCGTCGACCGTCCAGGTCCCCAGCAGCTCGCCGGAGCGGTTCGCGATGATGAGCTCCTCGAAGCTGTTCACGACCGGGCAGACGTGATGCGGCACGATGACGATGCGCTCCCCCACGTCGGGCCGCGCGCCGCCCTCCGGCAGCTGCAGGAAGCCGTGGTACTCGTTGAGGCGCACGAGGTAGCCCTCGTAGTCGGGAACCTGGCCGTAGCCGCGCTCGGGATTGCCCTCGCGCGCGAGCGCCTTGGTCCCGGCGTCGACGATGACGTGCGGATGTCCCTGGTCGCTGACCACGGTGGTGGCGACGAACAGCCCGATGTCCTCGGACCGGCAGTCGCCGATGCGCAGGTTGTCGAAGTCGTTGAAGACGTACTCCCCCGGCCGGATCTCGGTGATGACCGGGTCGGTGCTGAGCTCGGCCGTCGGCGTCGAGCCCGCGCTGACCATCCGCGCCTCGATGCCGTGCTCGGCCATCGATGCGACAGCCCGCCGCAGCGCGACCGCCTGGTCCTGTGCCGCACCCTCTCGCGCGCCGACGGTGCCGCCGTGTCCCGGGTAGGTGAAGACACCCATCGGCGTGAGTCCGAGGTCGCGCGCGTAGGCCGCCAGCGCGCCGGCGTCCTCCGGGCGCACGCCCGATCGCCGCGCGCCGCAGTCGACCTCGACGACGACCCCGAGCATGCCGACGAGGTCGCCCATGGCATCGGCCAGCCGGTCGATGGCGGCCGTGCTCTCGGCCCCGATCGTCAGCGTCGTCTCCTGCGCGAGCCGCACGAGGCGCTCCGCCTTCGCGCCGCTGGCCCACAGGGGGTAGGCGAGGAAGATGTCGTCGCATCCGGCCTCGGCGAAGATCTCGGCCTCGCTGAGGTTCCCGGCGGTGAGGCCGATGGCGCCGGCGTCGAGCTGCATCCGGCCGATCTCGACGCTCTTGTGCGTCTTGACGTGCGGGCGGAGCACCTTGCCGTGCGCGTCGGCGAAGGCCTGCATCCGACGGATGTTCTCCTCGACGACATCGATGAGCACGATGGGGGCCGGCGTGCTCACACGGTCGCCGAGCGCTGCGAGGACGGACTGGAACTGGTGCATGCGCATCCTTACGCGGTCGTGCGAAGTTCGAGGATCGGGCCGACTGCGACCCGGCGGCGGCAACCCGGAGGGCTGCCGGCCATCGCGCTGCCGATCTAGCCGAGCAGGCTCACGATGACGTTCTTGGGCTCGCTCATCTCGAGCACCGCGCTCGCCACTCCCTCGCGACCGACGCCGGAGCGCTTCGAGCCGCCGAAGGGCATCGAGTCGATCCGGAAGTCGCTCGTCTCGTTGACGAGCACGCTGCCGACGTGCAGGCGGTCGGCCGCGTGCATGGCGGTGGCCATCGACGCGGTGAAGATGCCGGCCTGGAGGCCGAACTCGGTGTCGTCGACTCGCGCGAGGGCGTCGTCCAGGTCGTCGTACGGCACCAGCGTGACGACGGGCCCGAAGACCTCGTCGCGCAGCACCTTGGCATGGTCGGCGACGTCGAGCAGCACCGTCGGCAGGTAGAAGGCGCCGCGGCGGGAGCCGCCGATCGCGACCTGCGCGCCGTCGGCGACCGCCTCGTCCACCCAGCGCTCGACGCGGATGGCCTCCCGCTCCGAGATGAGCGGGCCACGTCGGTCGCGCTGTCGCGCTTCGACCCGACGACCAGCTTCGAGGTGCCGTCGACGACGCGGTCGACGAGCTCCTGGTAGCGGCTCTCGTGCACGTAGACCCGCTGCACCGAGAGGCAGTTCTGCCCGGCGACGCCGAACGCGCCGTCGACGATCCCTGCGGCGGCGGCCTGGACGTCGCCATCGTGGCACACCACGACCGCGTTGTTGCCACCGAGCTCCATGAGGATCTTCCGCGCGCCCGCTGCCCGCGCGAGCGCATCGCCCGTCGCCGGACCGCCGGTGAAGGAGACTGCGGCGACCCGCGGGTCGCTCACGAGCGCCGTGCCGGCATCGCGATCCGAGACCAGCACGGCCATGCGGTGCCTCGGCATCCCCGCCCGGAGCAGGATGTCGAGCAGCGCGAGCGCCGACAGCGGCGTCGTCTTGGCGGGCTTCAGCACCACCGCGTTCCCCGCGATGAGCGCGGGACCGACCTTGTGCGCGACCAGGTTCATCGGGTCGATGAACGGTGTGATCGCGGCGATCACGCCGAGCGGCGCCCGGCGGTTCCAGCCGAACCGGCCAGCCCCGCGCGGGGTGTCGCTGAGCGCGAGCGTCTCGCCCTCCAGCAGGTGGCCGGAGGCGGCCGAGGGCGGATGGTCTCCGCCGTGCGGGCCGCCTCCCGTGTCGCCTCGGTGATGGTCTTGCTGCTCTCGGCCGAGATGATGCGAGCGAGCCGCGCCGACTCGGCGCGGATCAGGGATGCCGCGCGCTCGAGCGTCTCGCGACGCTCCCACAGCTCCCAGTCGTCGCCGCGGAGGCTGCGCTGCACGCCGGCGATGGCGCGCTCCATGGCCGCCGTGTCGCCGACGTGCACGCGCGCGATGAGCGCGTCGTCCTCGGGATCGGTGACGGCCAGCGACAGGTCGCTCGTGACCCACTCGCCGTCGATGAACCCCCCGCCCGGGATGCCCAGCGCATCCAGCCCGGCATCCCCCTCCATCACGCTGATCGCCTCATCCGTCCGCACTGCTGCTCGCATCGCTCGCATCCTCCTTGACGCCTCAGCCGGTCAGCTGAGCTTGTCCTGCAGGCCGTAGTAGGCCCCGCCCACCCGCAGGTGGAGCCACGGCTGGCCGAAGTACCCGGGTATCCACGGGTTCTTGAGATCGCGCCAGATGTTGGCCTCGGGCTTGCCCGAGATCACCTGGCCACGGCCCAGCCCACGCGTCCGCCATCCGGACGCCGTGGCCCGAGTAGTTCAGGGCGTAGTGGATGCCCTTGGTGTTGCTGGCGTGGACCATCTGGTCCATCGAGATGTCGACGAGGCCGCCCCACATGTAGTCGATGCGGGCGTCGCGCGTCTGCGGGAAGAGACGCGGTGCATCGCCTTCATCAGGATCTCGCCGCCAGGCGGTCCTGCGACGGGTCCGAGAGGGCGAAGCGCGCGCGGCCGCCGAAGAGCAGGCGGTTGTTCGGCGTGATCGGAGGTAGTAGATGAAGTTCTCGCTGTCGGATGCGATGCTGCGGGTCGGCAGCAGCTCGTCGACCAGCTCCTGGGGCAGCGGCTCGGTGACGACGATGAAGCAGCTGATGGGGATGACGCGGCGCCGCCGCCAGCGAGGAAGCTTTTGCCCCAGCCGCTCGTGCCGAGCACCACGTTGCCGGCGCCCACGGTGCCGCGCGTGGTCTTCAGGTCGTGGATCGTGGTGTCGCCGATCCGCTCGACGTCGACGACCTCGGCGCGCTCGTGGATCGATGCGCCGGCGTCGATGGCGAGGCCCGCGAGGGCGCGGCCGAACTTGCCGACGTGCATGCCCGCGCCGAGCGGGTCGACCAGCGCGCCGTGGTAGACGTCGGAGCCGATCTCGGAGCGGAGGTTGGCCCGATCGACGAGCTCCACGGGCTGCCCGACGAGCCGCTTGAGGGCCTCGGCGGCGTTCTGCATCCCCTCGAAGTGCGACGGCTTCCAGGCGAGGTTGATCTTGCCCGAGCGCTGGTAGTCGACGTCGAGGTCGTTGCTCCTCGACGAGGTTCTCGATCAGGTCGATCGCCTTGTCGTACTCCTGGAAGTACCCGACCGCACGCTGCTCGCCGTAGCGCTTGATCGCGTTGCGGAAGCCGATCGCGAGCCCGGTGGTCGCCATCCCGCCGTTGCGACCCGATGCGCCCCAGTTCACGGTGTTCGCCTCCGAGCAGCGCGACGGACTTGCCCGCCTTCGCCGCGTGGTACGCCGTCGAGAGGCCGGTGAAGCCGCCGCCGACGACCGCGACGTCCACCTCCTTGGGGATCGGGGTGCTGCGGTAGTCGCCGCCGGGGGTCGCGGTGTCCAGCCAGTAGGAGTGCATTTTCACGGGGTCTGCTCCGTCATCTTCACGATCCTGTGCTCATCTCTTGCGCGAGGACTGACGGGCGGGGCGCGGTGCGCGCCCCGCCCGGTTGAGCCGTTACTCGGCGGGTCGGGTGTACTCGGTGATCAGGCGACGCTCGAGCGGGTCGCGCATGATGTTGACCAGGTCCGGCCTCGCCCTGGGTGACGCGGTCGTGGGCGAGCGGGACGGCTGCACCGAACTGCAGGATCGCCTCCTCGACGTCCATCGTCGCCTGCTGTCGCTCGTCGCCGACCGGCAGCTGCTGCCCCTCGCCGACCAGCGCGTCGACCCCGGCGTCGCAGAGGCGGGCGATGTCGAACCGCCCTCGCACGTGAAGTCCGCGCTCTCGAACGAGAGGGGATCGCCGGTGTCGAGCAGCGTGTTGCGCGACATGATCGCCGAGTCGAAGCCGCCCGCGAGCAGCTCGTCCTTCATCTTGACGTACTCGCGTACATCCTGCGTGACCACGAACCCTGCGGCCTCGAGCTGCTGCTCGAGCCGCACCGCGATCTCGGGGAGCTCGGCCCGGTCGGTGACGCCGCGAGCACGATCTCCACCCCGTCGACGTTCGCCGGCTCGACCGTCGGCTCGACGTCGCCGCGCAGCTCGGCGGCCCACGGGATGGCCGGGCCGATGAGGCCCTCGGCGAGGTCGGCGCGACCCTCGGACGCTGTCGACGATGACCTGCGAGTCGATCGCGGCGCGGGCCGCCGCGCGGGTCCCCGGGTCGGCGAACGGGCCGGGCTCGGTGTCGAGCGCGAGGAGGTCGTGCGCGACTGCTGCACCTCGAAGGCCATGGTCTCGTCGAGCAGGCTGGCCTGCGCGACCGGGATGGTCTCGGCGACGTCGGCCTCGCCGGATCGCAGGCTCGGCACGGGCCGCGCCGTCCGGGACGGACGAGCCGTCGATGCCGGCGGCCTGGGCGACGTCGCCCCAGTACCCCTCGTACCGGTCGAGCGTCGCCGTCGTCGTGCCGTTGAGCTCCATGAGCTCGAACGGCCCGGTGCCCGTGCCGGCGGGCTGACCGTGCCGTCCTCCCCGTACGCGGCGGCCGAGAAGATCGACAGCTGCGCGCTGGCGAGGCGGTTGACGAGCAGCTGGCGGGCACGTCGGTCGTGATGGTCACCTGGAGGTCGCCGGTCGCTGCCGCGTCGATCGTCATCCCGCGGAGCATGCGGGGCAGCGGCTCGGCGACCGCCGCCTGCTCGAGGCTGTTCTGCACCGCGGCGGCGTTGAGCTCCTCGCCCTCGTGCAGGGTGACGCCCTCACGCAGCGTGAAGACCCAGGCGAGGTCGTCGGTCTGCTCCCACTCGGTCGCGAGCATCGGCTCGATCTCGAGCTCCTCGGTCAGCCGCACGAGCGTCTCCGCCGTGCTCCAGCGCGACAGCTTCGTCGCGTCGTCGCTGAACGGATTCAGCGCCGACTGCGGCGGCTGGAACATCGCGAGCCGGATGCGCTGGTCGCTGCCCTCGCCGCTGCCGCCGTCGGTGCTCGCCGGCTCCGCACCGCCGCCGGCACAGCCGGCCAGCAGGAGCGCTGCGGACGCCGTCAGCGCGACCGCGCCGCGACCCTCCGCCGGAGCGTCTTCTTCACGATGGTCTTCCCTTCCATTGCCATGCGGATGCCGTGCGGTGCTTACGCGATGCCGAGCGCACGGTCGACCTCGTCGAGCGAGGTCATGCGCACGGCCCCGTAGGCGGGCAGGTCGGGGTCGTAGCCGCGGTCGAGGAACACCTTGTTGGTGAACCCGAGCTTGGCCATGGGGATGTGGTCGTAGAGCTGGTGCGAGGAGATGGGAGGAACTCCTCCGGCTTCGCGTCGAGCTGCGCGAGCATGTAGTCGAAGGCCTGGATGCGCGGCTTGTAGGCGCCGGCCTGCTGTGCGGTGAACACCGCGTGGAAGGGCGCATCGAGCCGCGGGATGAAGGTGTCCAGGTGCCGGTCGTCGGCGTTCGAGAGCGCGACGATCGGAAGGTCTCCGCCATCTTCGCGAGCGGCTCGGGCACGTCCGGGTGCGCGCCCACTCGAGCACGTCGCGCTGGATCGCCGCGACGTCCTCGTCGCGCACCTCGAGCCGTAGCGGGCGCACGCGCGGCGGAGGAGCGGTCGAGCACCTCGTCGACGGGGTGGTACTCGAGGACCTCGTCGTAGCGGATGAAGCTGAAGTCGGCGAAGAACGCCTCGAGCTTGTCTGCCCGGCAGGCGATCGGCGACCATCGGCTCGACCGTCTTGCGCATCTCGAAGTAGATGAGCGTGCCGATGACGTCGAACGAGATGTACTTCGGACGGGGCAGTTCGATGGACATGTTCGCCTTGCGGTGGTGCTGCAGGACGGAGGTCAGACGTCCGACGGGATGTCGGTGCGGCCGGGGGTGGTCGTGGGCGTCCCTGGAATCAGCCGGCGCGCTGGTCGTGATGTTGCGCAGCGGCTTCCGGCGGCGGCTGACCTGGGCCGCGCCGCCGCGGAGGTCGATGCTGAGGCTCGACAGCGACACGGCGAAGATCGACAATGAGGGCGCCCGCGGGCACGAGCACGACGAGCGGTGCGCGCTCCACGTAGGGCAGGCCCTCCGCGAGCACGAGCCCCCAGTCCGATGCGGCGGCTGCGGGCCGAGCCCGAGGAAGCCGAGCGCGGCGAGCGCGAGGGCGATGCCGGGGAGCCGGAGCACGGTGGCGGAAGACCGGTCCGACGACGCTCGGCAGCACGTAGCGCAGCATCATCCGCACTGGCCCGCTGCCGAGCACCGGGCGATCTTCACGTGCGGCTGCGCCTTCACCTCGGCGACGCGCGCTGCGCTGGCGCGGCGAGCGGTGCCCAGCTGACGGCGGGACGGCGACTCCGGCCCCGAGCTACGATGGGCCCATGACCGCGGCGACGATGAGGCCGGCGAGGATCGGCGGTGCGGCGTTCGTGACCTCGATCGGTCCGGCCCCGAGGTTCGGGAAGAGGCCGACGAGCAGGCCGAGCCCGAGGCACATCGGCCGCGACCACCGCGCCCACGCCGATCGTCGACATCGCGCCGTGGAGATCCGGGCGAGCACATCGCTACCGCTCGCGTCAGCCCCGAGCGGGCAGCTCCCAGCTGGGGGGCTGCCGCCGCGTGAAGTCGAGCGCGAAGGGGTCGCGGGCAGCCCGGCGAGGATGACGACGAGCAGCAGGACGAGCACGGCGGCAGGCAGCACGAGCGCCCACTTCGAGCTCGGCGTCTTCGGCACCGCGGCGGGCAGCGAGTTGGAGCGCAGCGCCGGTCCCAGCAGCAGCGACGGCGCGACCAGCGCGCGCCGATGCCGAGCACCACCGCGAGCAGCATGAGCAGGATGACGCCGCCCTGCAGCATCGGCAGGTCCTGGACGGGCGGCCCCCAGCGTCGCTCGGCCGATGCCGGGATCGCGTAGACCTGCTCGATCACGACGGCGCCGGCGGTGATGCCGACGAGGATGAGCGACATCGGCGCGGTGACGCCCGGCAGCCGCGCCGGATGGCGGCGACGATCACGCGCGCCTTCGAGAAGCCCGCGACCTGCCAGGTCGCGACCCAGCGCTCGCTGAAGGTGCTGGCGAGCGCGTCGGACAGCAGCCGCCGAGGAACCCGCCGGCGGGGAGGCCCATCGAGAGCGCGGGCAGCACGACGTATTCGATGCCTCGCCACCCGACGGCGGGAACCAGCCGAGCCACACGGCGAAGACGACGAGCAGCACCGAGGCGAGCAGGAACTCCGGCAGTGCGGTGAAGGCGGCCGCGAGGCCGCCGCCCGTGCGGTCCGATCGGCCCGCGAGGCCGCGACGGAACGTCCGGATCGGTGAGCAGCGCGGTGAGCGCGAGGGCGACGACGAGGGCCGCGAGCATGAGCATCAGCGAGTTGCCGAGCGCCTCGAGCATCGCGGGCATGACCGGCTCCCTGGTGGTCCACGCGACCCCCGAAGTCGCCCTGCATGGCCCTGCCCGATCCATGCGAAGAACGCGCCCACGACGCCGCCCTCGAGGCCGAACTCCCGCCGGATCGCCTCGAGCGCCTCCGGCGCCATCTCGCCCTCGGCGTACCGGGTGCGGAAGACGAGACGGCGACGTCGCGGCCCGAGAGCACCGGGAGGATGCCGAGCAGGAAGATGACGACGAGGTCGTGCCGACGCGCGACAGCGTCGAGATCACCGCTGCCTGTCGATCCGCTCGAGAGCGAGCCCCCGCGCTGCGCGCCGCGCAGCGCCGGGACGGCCTGGGTGGAGAGTGCCATTCGCGTTCCTTCCTAGGCGATCTGCAGGCACCGGGCATGACGTGGAGAGTGGGGATCGCGTCGAGCAGCTCCCGCGTGCACTCGCTGCGGGTCCGCGAGGACCGCCCGTCGGGTCGGCGATCCTCGACGACCTCGCCGCGGTGCATCACGACGGTCCGCTCGCAGAGGCTCGCGACCATCGGAGGTCGTGCGAGCCGACGACGATGCCGGCGCCGTGCTCCTCGGAGACCTTGCGGAGCAGGGCGACGATGGCTTCGCGCATCGGCAGGTCGAGGCCGCTGCGGGCCGTCGGCGAGCAGGAAGTGGCGCGCGCGCGATCGCGCGGGCGATGGCGAGGCGCTGGGCCTGCCCGCCCGAGAGCTCGTTCGCGCGGCGGTTCATGAACTTCTCGTCGAGCCCGACGGAGTCGAGCGCCTCGCGCACCATCTCGTCGTGGTCGCCCTGCGACGCCGAGGCGCACGAGCGGCTCGCGCACGAGGGCCTTCACGGTCATCAGCGGGTCGAGCGTGCTCGCGGGTCTTGGCACGTACGGCACCTTCCGGCGGTACCACTTGAGCTTGCGGACCTCGGCGGGGAAGCACCTCCTTGCCCTCGCAGGTCACCGCACCGGCGTCGGTCGTGTCGAGCGCGAGCATGAGGCGCAGCAGGGTCGTCTTGCCGGAGCCCGAGATGCCGACGATGCCCATGCGCTCGCCCGCGTCGATCGTCAACGTTGTCGGGTGCAGGGCGATCTTCATCTCCCGCTTGTCGAACAGGCGCCTCCGCGGCATCGCGTAGGCACGGCTGACCTCGCCGATGTCGAAGAACATCGCCCGCTCCGGCTGCTCGGCGGCATCCTCGGCCCGCAGCCCGGCGAGCTCGCTCGCGGAACTTCTGGATGTAGGGGTCCACCGTCGCGGCCTGGGCCGCGCGGATGATCTCCCGCGTGTACGGGTCCTCCGGCGCCGCGAAGATCGAGTGCACCTCTCCCTGCTCGACGACGTTGCCGTCCTTCATGACGACGGAGTCGCTGCACAGCTCGGAGGCGACGGCGAAGTCGTGGGTGATGAACAGCAGTGCGGGCGTGTGCTGACCCGCCGTGTACTTCTTCAGCACATCGAGCACGCGCTTCTGCGTGACCACGTCGAGCGCGGTGGTGGGCTCATCCGCGACCATGAGCCGGGTGGGGCACGCGAGCGCGAGGGCGATGCAGATGCGCTGGCGCTGGCCGCCGGAGAGCTCGGCCGAGAACCGGTCGAGCATCCGCGCCGGTCGGGCAGCCCGACCGACTCCGCCAGCTCGACCGCCGCCTGCCGCGCGTCCTCCCGCGACAGTCCGCGGTGCGCTGGAGCCGCTCGATGATCTGCTCCCGGATGCGGACCAGCGGGTTGAGCGCGACGGCGGAGTCCTGGAAGACCATCGCGACGCCGGCCTCCTCTGGTCGCTTCGAGGCCGGCACGCCCGAGCACCTCGATGCCGTTGACCTTGATGCTGCCCTCGGTCACCGCGTTGGAGGGGAGGCGGCCGAGCACCGCTGCTCGCGGTCAGCGACTTGCCGGCGCCGGACTCGCCCAGCAGGCAGACCCGCTGACCGACGCGGACCGAGAACGTCGTCCCGTTCACGCTCGTCGCCCGCCGATCCAGATCCGCAGATCTGTCACTTCGAACTGTGCATGCTCACCCCGTTCAGAGAATCGGCGCCAGCTCCGTTGCTGACTTACCCGCGACCCTAGACCCCGACCGGCAGATCGTCAACAATCCAATTATCTCGTTACCCGCCGAAACATGCTGGTCACGCGCGCCGGCGCCCCAGCTCCCGATCACGGCCGCGCCGGCCTCGCTCGTCGAGAGTTTGCCGCCGAGGTCGGGCGTGACCTCGCCGCGGTCGAGCACGGCGGTGAACGCCGCCTCGAGCTCGGTGGCGACGCGTCGTGGCCCAGGTGCCGAGCATCATCGCGCCCGCCCAGATCGCCCGATCGGGTTCGCGATGCCGCGTGCCCGCGATGTCGGGCGCCGAGCCGTGCACGGGCTCGAACATCGAGGGATGCTGCCGCTCGGGGTTGATGTTGGCGCTCGGTGCGATGCCGATCGAGCCGACGGCGCCGCGCCACGAGGTCGGAGAGGATGTCGCCGAACAGGTTCGAGGCGACGATGACGTCGATGCTCCGCGGCGCCCGCACGGCCCTGGCCGCGAGCGCGTCGATGAGCACCTTCTCGAGCTCGACGCCGCCGGCGCGCTCGCACGACCTCGCGACGACCTCGTCCCAGAAGGGCATGGTGTGGATGATGCCGTTCGACTTCGTCGCCGAGATGAGCCGGCCGGAGCGGCCCGGCGCGACGCTCGACCGCGAAGCGCGCGATGCGCTCGATGCCGTGCGCGCGTGAAGACCGATCCTGGTGGGCGGCCTCGTACGGCGTGCCCTGGTAGCTGCGGCCGCCGACGGCGGAGTACTCCCCCTCGACGTTCTCGCGCACGATGACGACGTCGATCTCCGGGCCGCTCCCGCGGCGAGCGCACGCCCGGGCAGAGCCGCACCGGCCGGAGGTTGACGTACTGGTCGAACTCGCGCCGGATGGGGATGAGCAGCCCCCACAGCGTCACTGTCGGGATGTCGGGCGACCGACCGCGCCGAGGAAGATCGCGTCGGTCTGCGCCATCGTCCGCGATGGCGTCGACCGGCATCATGCGCCCGTGCTCTCGGTAGTAGTCGCTCCCCCAGGGCTGCTCCCGCCAGTCGAGCTGCACGTCGTGGCCCTCCACGGCCGCCTCGAGCACCTCGATCGCGACGGGCATCACCTCCAGCCCGATCCCGTCCCCGGCGAGCACCGTGATCACGTGGGCGTTCATGTCGTCCCCTTCGTCGAGCGGAATGTGCAGCGGTCAACAATCTACACAACCGCCCGCGCCACGTCACGGGTGCGCGCGCTCGAGGCCGGCGCGGTCGACCGCCTCAGCGGCGGGTCGTGAGCACCCGGGCGCCCTGCGGGTGCATCTCGCCCAGCGAGGGGGTCCGCCACGCGTGCGCGGCGAAGCCGAGGGCGAGGGCGGCGACCGCCGCGAGCAGCAGCGACGTCGGACCGAACCGATGAGGGTGGCGCCCCATCCCGCGAGCGGGTAGCTGATGAGCCACCAGCCGTGGGCGAGCGAGAACTGCGCGGCGAAGACGTCGGGCAGGTCGCTGTCGGGCACGGCGTCGCGCAGCACCCGGCCCATGGGCGCGAGCACCGCCGAGTAGCCGAGGCCGCCGAGGAACCAGATCGCCCACAGCCACGGCAGCGCCTGCTGCCCGGGGGCGAGGGCGAGCACCGGCCAGACGAACGCCATCGAGACGATCATGAGCAGCAGACCGGAGAGCATGTAGGGCCGCGGGCCGATGCGCGCGATGATCGCGGGCATCAGGATGGCCGAGACGATCGACCCCACGCCGTAGACCGCGAGCAGGCCGGCCGCTTGCGCCTCGTCGCCGCCCAGCTCGCCGAGCACGAGCGGCAGGGTGAGCACCATCGCGATCGCACCGACGGCCGCGAGCGCCAGGTGGAGGGTGAGCACGGCACGCAGCCGCGGGACACGCAGCACGAGCCTCGTGCCGCGCGTGATCTCCCGGCGGATGCTGTGCACGCCGCGGGCGGGCCCCGCCGCCTTCGGCAGCGCCGCCGAGACGATGAGCAGGGCGGACGCGAGGAAGCCGACACCGGTGCCGAAGAAGAGCGCCGACGACGACGCGACGACGACCACGACGCTCGCGATGGCCGGGGAGACGAGCGCCTCGATGTCGTAGGCGAGCCTGCTGAGCGCGAGCGCGCCCGTGTACTGCCGCTCGTCGGTCACGACGGCGGGGATCGTGGCCTGGAACGTGGGCGTGAAGAGCGCCGACGCCGACTGCAGCACGAAGATGAGCAGATAGGCGGTGACCACGTCGCCGACGAACGGGAGCGCGAGGGCCACCCCGACGCGCGCGAGATCGGTGAGCACGAGGAGCCGCTTCGTGCCCACCCGCCGCGCGATCGCGGGCGCGAGCGGGCCGAGCAGCAGGAACGTGAGCATCTTGATGCCGAGGAGCGTGCCCAGCACGCCCGCCGCCCCGCCGCCGGTCGTGTCGAAGACCAGGAAGCCGATCGCGATCGTCGACAGGCCCGTGCCGAGCAGCGCGACGACGTGCGCGGCGAACAGGCGTCGGAAGATGCGGTGGCGGAGAGCGATCAGCATGAGTTCATTGTTTGCGTAGTTGCGCAACTAGTCAAGTACTTCGGCAAGATTGCCGATGCCGGATCTCGAGGCCCGTCGACCTCGAGACCCGGCCGTCCCCGCTCGCCCCGCCCGCGCGCTACGCGCCGCGGCGGGCCAGGTTGTAGAAGCGGATCTCCTGGTACTCCTCGAGGCCCTCGCCGCTGCCCTCGCGGCCCAGCCCCGAGGCCTTCACCCCGCCGAACGGGGCGGCCACGTTCGAGACGATGCCCTGGTTGATGCCGACCATGCCCGCGTCGAGCCGATCGGCGATGTCGAGCGCCCGGTCGATGCTCTGCGAGAAGACGTAGCTCGCGAGCCCGAACGGCGTGCTGTTCGCGCGCGCGATCGCCTCGTCCTCGCTCGAGAAGCGCGCGATCGCGGCGATCGGGCCGAAGATCTCGGTGTTCGCGATCTCCGCGTCGTCCGGCACCCGGTCGAGCACCGTCGCCTCGAAGAAGTGCCCGTCGCCCTCGGGCGCGGCGCCGCCGACGCGCAGGTCGGCGCCCTTGGCCACCGCGTCCTCGACGAGCCGCGAGAAGCCCTGCACCGCGCGGTCGTCGATCACGGGGCCGAGCGTGACGCCCTCGGCGAGGCCGTTGCCGAGCACGGCTGGCGCATCCGCTCGGTGAAGCCCTCGACGAACGCGTCGGCGATCCCGCCTGCACGAGGATGCGGTTGGCGGCCACGCAGGACTGCCCGCCGTTGCGGAGCTTGGCGACGACCGCGCCCTCCACGGCGCGCTCGAGGTCGGCGTCGTCGAAGACGAGCAGCGGCGCGTTGCCGCCGAGCTCCATGAGCTCTTGATGACGTGCTGCGCCGCCTGCCCGAGCAGCACGCTGCCGACGCCGGTCGACCCGGTGAACGAGACCTTGCGCACGCGGCCGTCGGCCATGAGCGCCTTGCTGAAGCCCGAGGCGTTCGTCGTGGTGACGACCTGCACGAGGTCGGCGGGCACTCCGGCCTCCACGAAGATCTCCGCGACGACGAGCGTCGTGAGCGGGGTGAGCGCCGCCGGCTTCACGACCGCGCCGCATCCCACCGCGATCGCGGGCGCGATCTTGCGCGTCGCCATCGCCATCGGGAAGTTCCACGGCGTGATGAGCAGCGTCGTGCCGATCGGCGCGCGGGTCGTGAGGATCGTCGAGCCGCCGGCCGGGTTCTCGCGGTAGTTGCCCGCGGGGCGCAGCGCCTCCTCGGCGTACCAGCGCACGTAGTCGGCGGCGTACTGCACCTCGCCGTACGCCTCCGCGAGCGGCTTGCCCATCTCGCGCGTGATGACTCGGGCGAGGCGGTCCTTCTGCTCGATGATGCAGGCCGTAGGCGCGGTGGAGCACGTCGGAGCGCTGCCGCGCGGTCGTGCGCGCCCAGGCCCGGCCCGCCGCATCCGCCCGGGCGAGCGCGACGAGCGCATCGTCGATCGAGTGGTCCGCGGGCGTCGCGATGACCTCGACCGGTCGCGGGGTCGTGCACCTCGAACGTGTCGGTCGTGCCGAGCTCGAGGCGGTCGAGCACGACGCTCGCGATCGCGGCGTCGGAGCGCTCGCGCTCCTGCCGCGCGACGTCGCGGGCGACGGCTGCTGGAGCGCTCGATAGCTGCTGGTCGTTGCGGGCGCTCATCGGGCTACCGCCAGGCCTCGGCTCGGCCTCGGCGGCGACGATGTCGAGCGCCGAGACCGTCGCCGCGACGATGCCGCGGAGCTCGTCGTCGGTCGTCGTGAACGGCGGGCTGATCTGCACGACGTTGCCGCGCAGCGGCCGCGCGATCCAGCCCTGCTCGACCATCGCATCCGTCACGCGCTCTGCCGAGAGCTCCGGGCGCAGCTGGATGCCGCCGAGGAGGCCCGCGACGCGCGTCTCCTCGATGCGGTCGTCGCCCGCGAGCGCGTCGAGCTCGCGCGTGCAGCACGCCCTCGAGGTGCAGCACGCGGTCGAGCAGGCGCTCCCGCTCGATGATCTCGATGTTCTTGAGCGCGAGCGCCGCGCGAGGTCGCGTGCCCGGAGTAGGTCGTGCCGTGCCGGTAGATCGGGCGCGCCCGTCCCGTAGAAGGGCGACCACACCTCCGGCGCGACGATGATGCCGCCCACGGCGGAGTAGCCGGAGGAGATGCCCTTGGCCATGGCGATGATGTGCGGGCGGATGCCGTAGCGCTCGGCGGCGAACCAGTGGCCCGTGCGGCCGAAGCCGGTGATGACCTCGTCGAGGATGAGCAGGATGTCGTGCTCGTCGGCGATCTGCTGCAGGCCCTCGAGGTAGCCCGGCGCCGGCGGGATGACGCCGCCCGTGCCCTGGATCGGCTCGGCGATGATCGCGGCGATGCGGTGCGGGCCGATCTCGGCGACCGTCCTGCGCACCTGCTCGATGTCGTAGGTGTCGAAGCGCGCCGTGTCGGGCACGAGCGAGTCGGTGCCGTAGCCCTCGCGGTTGAAGTCGAGGCCCGCGACGCTCGTGCCGTAGGCGTGCAGCCCGTGGTACGAGAGGTCGCGGCTGAGGATCATCGTCTTCTCGGGGCGCCCTGCAGCTGCCAGTAGCGGCGGGCGAGCTTGAGCGCGACGTCGATCGAGTCGGAGCCGCCGCTGTTCAGGATGATCTTCGCGTCGGCGATCGGCGAGATGGACGCGACCTTCTCGGCGAGCTCGACCGCGCGGTCGTTGAGGTAGCGGCCGAAGACGTGGTACGTCTCGAGCGTGCGCATCTGCTGCGCCGCGGCCTCCGCCATCTCCTCGCGGCCGTGGCCGATGTTGGCGTGCCAGAGGCCCGCGGTGCCGTCGAAGAGGCGCTGGCCGTCGGTGGTGAAGACGTAGTTGCCCTCGCCGCGCGCGATGACGAGCTGGCGCCCGAGCACGGAGGGCATGTGCGCCTGCGCGCTCCAGAGGGCGGACCCCGTGTTGGCTGGTGTGGTCACGGTGCAGAGCTCCTTCGATCGATGCTCAGCGCGCTGCGCTGCGCGGATCCTCTGATTGTAGGGCAATACTACGATGCGCGGAAGGGCAGGCATCGAGCCGGGCCCTCCCGCGCATCCGGGGTTCGGGTCAGGCGGCGAGGTCGAGGCCGAACGCCCGCGCCACACCCGCGTGGGTGATGCCGCCGGCGCGCGTGTTGAGCCCGAGGCGCAGCGCCGGACGGTCCTCCGCGCCGCCTTCCAGCCCGCGGTCGGCGACCTGCGAGCACGTAGGGCAGCGTCGCGTTCGTGAGCGCGCGGGTCGACGTCTCGCGGCACGGCGCCGGGCATGTTCGCGACGCAGTAGAAGATCGCGTCGTGCACGGCGAAGGTCGGCGCGTCGTGCGTGGTCGGGCGCGAGCCCTCGAAGCATCCGCCCTGGTCGATCGCGATGTCGACGAGCACCGCGCCCGGCCGCATGGCCGCGACCATCTCGTCGGTGACGAGCTTCGGCGCCGCGGCGCCCGGGATGAGCACCGAGCCGATCACGAGGTCGGCGCTCGGCGACGGCCTCCGCGATGTCGAGCCGCGTCGAGGCGCGCGTGCGGATCGAGGTGCCGTAGCGCATCTGCAGCTCGCGCAGGCGCGGCAGCGAGCGGTCGATGACGGTCACGGCTGCGCCGAGGCCGATGCGCGTTCGCGGCGGCGTGCTCGCCCGCGACGCCGCCGCCGATGACGACGACGTCCGCGGGCGCGACGCCCGGCGACGCCGCCCATGAGCGTGCCCGCGGCCGCCGCTCGCGCGCAGCAGCGAGTGCGCGCCCACCGCGATCGACAGGCGGCCGGCGACCTCGCTCATCGGCGACAGCAGCGGCAGCGAGCGGTCGGCGAGCTGCACCGTCTCGTAGGCGATCGCCGGCGTGCCCGCCGCGACGAGCGCGTCCGTCAGGCGGCCGGTCGGCCGCGAGGTGCAGGTAGGTCATGAGCGTCTGGTCGGCGCGCAGGTAGCCGTACTCCGCGGCGATCGGCTCCTTGACCTTGACGAGCAGCTCGGCGTCGCCCCAGACGGTCGCCGCGTCGTCGACGACGACGGCGCCGGCGGCGCGATACGCGTCGTCCGTGATGCGCGACCCCTCGCCGGCGCCGGCCTGCACGAGCACGGTGTGGCCGCGGTCGACCAGCGCGTCGACGCCCGCGGGCGTGATGCCGACGCGGTGCTCGTTGTTCTTGATCTCGGTGGGGATGCCGATGCGCATGGGGCTCCTCTGCTGCGGTGGTGCGATCGTTCTGGGAAGTGCCATCATCTTGGGGGCCTGCTTCGGGCTGAGGCGACAGCTTCTTCGCAGATCCTTCGGTCAGATGAGTCGTATGCTGGTCGTCGGTCGCACATGAGCGCCGGATGCGAGGGGCACGCAGGCATGCAGGATCTTCGGGAGCCGCAGCTCGACCCGATCGACACCACGCTCATCGGCGAGCTCGCGCGCGATGCGCGCGCGACGAACGCCCAGCTCGCGGCGCGAGCCGGCGTGGCGCCGTCGACCGCGCACGCGCGGCTGCGCGCGCTCGAGGGGCGCGGCATCGTGCGCGGCTACCACGCGAGCATCGACCAGGCGGCGCTCGGGCGCGGCCTGCAGGCGATGATCGGCGTCACGCTCCGCGCCGGGCTCGCGGCAGGAGAGCATCGAGCGGTTCGCCGGCGGAGGTCGGGCGCGCTGCCGCAGGTCATCCAGCTGTTCTTCGTCGGCGGCGTCGACGACTTCCTCGTGCACGTCGCGGTCGAGGACTCGTCGGAGCTGCGCGCCGTCGTCGTGCAGCACCTCTCGGCGCAGCACAGCGTCGCCTCGACGCGCACGAGCGTCATCTTCGCCTACCAGCGCAACGCGCTCGCGGCCCCCTTCGACTGACCCGCCCGCGCCCGCTCGTCGAGCATCACCACGCTCGTCGAGCAGCAGCCGGGGCAGCCGGCCGCGTGTCGAGACGATCCGAGCCGGCGTGAGCCCGTGGTCTCGATACGGGCCGGCTTCGCCGTCCTCTCGCCAGCAGAGGGGCCGCCCCTCAGCCCTCGACGCGACCGTGCCGGAGCGTCTCCTCGTCGTGGGAGTGCAGGTCGAGCTCGTCGATCGACAGGTGCTCGTGCAGCGCGGCGTGCACCGCCTCCATGTCGCCGGAGCGCAGCAGCTCGGCGATGTGGACGTGGCTCGCGATGGGTCCTCGTCGGTCTCGCTGCCACCGAAGTGCAGCATGCAGATGAGCGCCTCGGTGGCGAGCGTCGTGTACGCCCGCAGCAGCCGCGTGTTCTTGCCGCTGCGGACGAGCTGCGTGTGGAACGCCAGATCGAGCCCGTCGCAGGCGATCCCGGTCGCCAGCAGCGAACGCGGCCGCCATGGGCTCGGTGGCGGCGAGGAGCGAACCCGCGATCCGATCGCGCTCGGCGTCGCCCATGGCCGTGATGACCTCGGCCGCCGCGCACTCGATCACCTCGCGCGCCTCCGCCACCTCGGCGATGTCGCGTCGCGTGACCTCCTTGACGAAGACGCCGCGGTTCGGGCGGCCCTCGAGCAACCCCTCCTGGACGAGCCGGTGGAGCGCCTCGCGCACGGGGCCGCGAGAGACCTGCAGCCGCTCGGCGAGCTGCGCCTCGTTGATCTGATCGCCCGAGACGAAGGTGCCCGCGACGATCCCCTCGCGCAGCTGGTCGGCGATGATCACCGCCGTCGAGCGATTCTCGATCGCCGAGAGTGCCTGGACTCCGTTCACGCTGCCTCCTGCCGACACGCTGGTGTCATGTCACTGTAGACATTCGGATGATGATATTGCTGTGCGGCGCGGAGCGCGTCACGCATGCAGCGCGTGCTCGTGATGCGCGTGCTTCAGCGGCTCCAGCTGCAGCGTGCAGTGATCGGTGTCGAAGTGCTCGCCGAGGCACGCGTGGAGCTCGTCGAGGATGTCGTGGTAATCGCGCTGCTCCGCGGTCTCGTCGATGACGACGTGCGCCGAGAGGGCGTTGACGCCCGAGGTGATCGTCCACGCGTGCAGGTCGTGGACATCCGTCACGCCCGGCACCGAGAGCAGGTGGTCGCGCGTCTGGTCGAGGTCGACGTCCTTGGGCGTCGCCTCGAGCAGCACCCGCACGACGTCCTTGAGCAGGCTGTAGGCGCGCGGCGCGATGAGGAGCGCGATCGCGAACGAGGCCAACTGGTCGACCATGTACCAGCCCGTGAACAGGATGATGATGGCGGCGATGATGACCGCGACCGAGCCGAGCAGGTCGCCGAGCACCTCGAGGTAGGCGCCGCGGACGTTGAGGCTCTCCTTCTGGCCCGACTGCAGGATGAGCAGCGAGACGAGGTTCGCCACCGCGCCGATGATGGCGGCGATGAGCATCGGACCGGCGGCCACCTCGACCTCGGTGCCGAAGCGGCGCACGCCCTCCACCACGATCACGACGCAGATGACGCCGAGGATGATGCCGTTGGCGAGCGCGGCGAGCACCTCGACGCGCATGAGGCCGAAGGTGCGCTTCGACGTCGCCGGGAGTGCCGCCAGCAGGCTCGCGATCAGGGCGATGGTCACGCCGAGGGCATCGGTCAGCATGTGGCCGGCGTCGGCGAGCAGCGCGAGCGAGTTGGCGATGAACGCGCCGATGAGCTGCACGACGAAGATCGACGCCGTGATGCACAGCACGATGATCAGCTTCTTGCGGTGCTTGCCCGTGCTCGTCGCGTGGCCGTCGAGGCCGTGGCTGTGGCCGTGCCCGCCGTCGCCGCCCTTCGCGACCGGGCGTGCCGGATGCGCCTCGCCGAAGGCGTGGCCGGGCGCGTGGTCGTGGTCGTGGTGGTGGTCGTGCGTCTCGCCGCTCATACGAGCAATGTAGCAACGTTGCAGATTGTTGACAATACGAAAGTGCAAACCTCCTGCCCGGCCGCGCTCTTGCCGATGCAGCACGCGTGTGCAACTGTTTGCGTATGAACGCAGATACGCAGTCAAGCGACGAGCCGGTCGAGCTCGCCGTCGAGGTCTTCTCGATGCTCGCGGATGTCACGCGCGTGAAGATCCTGCTGGCGCTGCGCGAGGGCGAGCAGTCGGTGGGCGACATCGCCGCGGCGGTGCGCAAGCCGACGCCGGGCGTCTCGCAGCACCTCGCGAAGCTGCGCCTCGCCCGGATGGTGGTCGCCCGCCACGCGGGCACCCGCGTCTACTACCGGCTCGCCGACGACCACGCGAGCGAGCTCGTCTCCGTCGCCATGCACCAGGCCGAGCACATGCTCGGCACCGCGCCCGAGCACATCCTCCTGGAAGACCGGGTCGAGGTCGACCGCGAGGCCGACCGTGCGTGACGTCCTCCGCAACCCCGCCTACGCGAAGCTCTTCAGCGCGCAGATCGTCGCGCTGCTCGGCACCGGCCTGCTGACCGTCGCGCTCGGCCTGCTCGCGTTCGACCTCGCGGGCGGGGATGCCGGGCTCGTGCTGGGCATCGCGCTCACGATCAAGATGCTCGCCTACGTCGGCGCCGGCCCGCTGCTCATCGCGGCGACGAACCGGGTGCCCCGCAAGGCGCTGCTCATCGGCGCTGACGTCATCCGGGCGACGATCGCACTGCTGCTGCCGCTCGTGACCGACGTGTGGCAGATCTACGTGCTCATCTTCCTGCTGCAGTGCGCGTCGGCGACCTTCACGCCCGCGTTCCAGGCGGTCATCCCCGAGATCCTCCCCGACGAGCGGCAGTACACGCGAGCGATGTCGCTGTCGCGGCTCGCCTACGACCTCGAGTCGCTGCTGAGCCCCGCGATCGCCGCCGCGCTGCTGCTCGTGATGTCGTACTCCAACCTCTTCCTCGGCACGGTGGCCGGCTTCCTGCTCTCTGCGGCGCTGGTCGTGGCGACGACCTTCCCCTCGATCGAGCCCGACACCGGGTCGTCGTTCGCGGAGCGGCTCACCCGCGGCGTGCGCGTGTTCGCGCGCAACGCGGAGCTGCGGGCCCTGCTGGCGCTCAACCTCGCGGTCGCGGCGCCGACCGCGATGGTCATCGTCAACACCGTGGTCGTCGTGCAGGAGCGGCTGCAGCGGCCGCAGCCCGACGTCGCGATCCTGCTCGCCGCCTATGGCGCGGGCTCCATGCTCGTGGCGCTCGCCCTCCCCCGCCTCATCGAGCGCATCCCGGAGCGCACCGTGATGCTCGCCGGAGCCGCGACCGTCGCGCTCGGGCTCGGCGGCGTCGCCGCCTCGCTGCTCGCCGAGCCCGCGTGGTGGCTGCTGCTCGTGCTCTGGGCCGTGCTCGGCGCCGGCAACGCGGCGATCCTCACGACCGCGCCGCGGCTCGTGCGGCGCAACGCGTCGACGCCGGAGCGGCCGGCGGTCTTCGCCGCCCAGTTCGCGCTCTCGCACGCCTGCTTCATCCTCACCTACCCGCTCGCGGGCGTGGTCGGGGCGGGGCTCGGGCTCGGCTGGACGGCGCTGATCCTCGCCGTCATCGCCGCGGTCGCGACCGTCGCCGCGAGCGCGCTGTGGTCGCGGCGGGTGCTCGCGCCGGTCGGCTGAGCGCGCTCGCCGCGTTCAGCTGCGCGGCCGCATGACCGCGCCCATCCATCGCCAGGCGCCGGCCCCCGCCGCGGCACCGACGGCGGTGCCGACGGCGCCTGCGATGAGGGCGATGATCGCGATGCCGGTCGACTCGTCGAGCTCCGGCTGCACCGCGAACGCGAGGACGACGATCACAAG
This sequence comes from uncultured Actinomycetota bacterium, assembly GCA_963803465.1. Lineage (GTDB taxonomy): Bacteria > Actinomycetota > Actinomycetes > Actinomycetales > Microbacteriaceae > Agrococcus. Next base: position 48,531 of record CAWDMS010000002.1, on the reverse strand, counting down.
CGTGCCGAGGTGCACCGGGATGCCTGCGATCGCCGCGGCGGCGGCCGTGATGCCCAGCGCGCGACCCCCGCCCCAGCGGCGCAGGCCGAACCAGCTGAGCGCGATGCCGAGCAGGCAGACGACGGTGCCGATCGCGAGCACAGCCACGGTGAGCGGCGAGACGACCGCGGCGAAGCCCCTCGCCGAGCGGATGTCCGCCACCGAACGCGACCACGAGCGGCGTGACGAGCGCCGAGAGGCCGAGCACGACCGTCCAGAACAGCAGCACCGTGCCGCCGAGCCCGGTGCCGACGCCGAGCAGCGCTCCGCTCGCCATGCCGAGCCGCAGCAGCCGTCGGCGCTCGACCTCCGGCAGGGGCGGGCGCGGGCTCGGTGCGACGGGCGCGGCCGGCAGCTGCTGCCAGGGCGGCGCATGCCCGGCGGGCGGCAGCGGCTGCCGCGGCGGGCGGCAGCGGCCCGGCGTGCGGTGTGCCGTGCGGCGGGAGGCTCATGACGCGACCGTAGGCCGTCGAGCCTGGGTGCCGCCTGCTGGGCGCACGGGCGTGGGTGGGCGGACCGTCACGAGCGGAGGTCATCCGGGCGGGAACGGCCGCCGATCACCTCGGCTCGTGCGGAGCGCCCGGAATCGCCTCTGCTCGTGCAGCTCGGGTCGCGGCCGCACGCAGAGCGCGGGGTTGGGGACGGGTCAGGGCTGCGCGTAGTGGGCGGCGAGGCGCCGGAGGCCCTCGTCGATCGAGACCGTCGGCGCCCAGGCCAGCGCGCTGCGCGTCTCGCGCTGGTCGAACCAGTGCGCGGTCGAGAGCTGCTCGGCGAGGAAGCGCGTCATCGGCGGCTCGTCGGCACCCGGCCGGATCGCCCAGACCCGCTCCACGAGCGAGCCGGCGGCACGGCCGAGCGCGGCCGGCACGCTGATGCGCGGCGGCGCGACGCCCGCGGCGAGGCAGATGCCCGCGAGCAGGTCGCCGACCGGTCGCGGCTCGCCGTTCGTGATGACGTAGGCGTTGCCGTGCGCGACGTCCGCCCGATGCAGCGCGGCGACGATGCCGGTCGCGGCGTTGTCGATGTAGGTCGTGTCGATGAGCGCGGTGCCGCCGTTCAGCAGCGGCACGCGGCCGCGGCGGGCGCGCTCGACGACGCGCTCGATGAGCTGCGTGTCGCCCGGCCCCCAGACGATGTGCGGGCGCACGGCGATGACGCGCATCGCCGCGGAGTCGCGCGCGAGCGCGAGCAGCTCGGCCTCGGCCTTCGTGCGGGCGTAGTCGCCGCGCGCGTGCTCGGGCGATGCGGGCTCGGCGCCGACGCCGGTGAGCGAGGCGCCGACGTGCGCGACCGACGGCGACGACACCTGCACGAAGCGCGAGACGCCGGCGCGCTCGGCCGCGTCGAGCAGCGAGCGGGTGCCCTCGACGTTGACGGTGCGGAACTCGGCCGGGTCGCCCGCGAGCGAGACCTTGGCGGCGAGGTGGACGACGCCGCGCGACGCCGTCGACGGCGCGCGCGACGACGGCGGCGTCGGTGAGCGAGCCGAGCACATCCGTCGCCCCCGCGACCTGCGACGGCCGCCGCTGGAGCGTGCGCACGTCGTGGCCGGCGGCGACGAGCGCGGCCGCGACGGCGCGGCCGAGGAAGCCGGAGGCGCCGGTGACGAGCACCTTCACGGCTGCCTGCTCGCGGTCTCACGTGCACGGCCGACATCCTCACGGCGCGCTCGGCTTCGCGCCGGCGAGGGTGCGCTCGGCCCACGCCGACAGCCGCGAGCGGTCGATCTTGGAGTTGTGCCGCACGTCGGTCGGCAGCTGCGGCACGACGAGCACGGCCGCGAGCGGCTGGCTCGTGCTCGCGCGCACGGCGGCGGTCAGCGCGGGGTCGGCGAGCGCGGGGCGCGTGCTCGCGGGCGAGGTCTCGACGACCGCGACCGCCTGCCGCAGCCGGTGCGGGCCGATGCCGACGACGGCGGCGCGGCGCACCGCATCCACCGCCTCGACGGCCTGCTCGGCCGCGACCGGCGCGATCGGCCCGTCGGCGGTGACGATGACGTGCTGGCTGCGGCCCTCGATCCAGACCCGGCCCTGCGCGTCGAGATGCCCGAGGTCGCCGGTGCGGTGCCAGCGGGTGCCGGGCGAGGCGGCCGCGAGCGGCTCGGTCTCGCGCGTCGCCATGCGATCGGTGACCCAGAGCCGGTCGTAGTGGCTCTTGAGGTGCGGGGCGGCGATGACGATCTCGCCGAGCACGCCCGGCTGCGGCGCTCGGGGCGCCGGTCGCGCGGCCGTCGGCGTCGAGCGCGCTCACGAGCACGCGGTTGCCGGCGATCGGCGTGCCGACGCAGACGCCGGCGTCGGGCGCCTCGGCGGCCGCGAGCACGCCGTCGAGCGTGACGTCGGTGACGAGCAGGCACTCGGTCATGCCGTAGGGCGTGTGCGGGGTCGCGTTCGGCATGAGCTCGGCGATCGCGGTGAGCATCGGCGCCCCGATCGGCGCGCCGGTCGAGAGGAACGTGCGCACGCGCAGCAGGGCGGCCTGGTCGGCGGCCGTGAGCGCATCCGCCGTCGCGACGACGTTGAGGATCGCGGCGGGCGAGAGGAAGACGATGCCCGCGTCGGATGCGCGCACCGCGGCCGCGACCGCCGTGGCGGTGAGGGTGCGGGGCGAGGAGACGTCCATGTCGGGCGTCGCCGAGCGGGTGCCGAGCGCGGGGCCCAGCAGGGCGAAGGGCGCGAAGCCGGTGACGAGGCCGGTGCCGGGCGTGATCTCGAGGTGCGCGGCGAGGGTGTCGCGGAGCGCGCTCAGCTGCCCGTGCGTGTAGACGACGCCCTTGGCGGGGCCGGTGGAGCCGGAGGTGAAGAGGATGGCGGCGTCGTCCTCGGGCCCGGGCTCGGCGGGAGCGGGCTTGCCGGCGCCGAGCGCGGCGACGTCGTGGAGGCTGTGCGAGACGCCGAGCGCGGCGGCGGCCGCGCGCGGGAGGCGCTCGGCCGAGATGCGGAGGCCCGGCCAGCGCGAGCGCGCGGGCGGCGGCGAGGCCGAGCCGCTCGCCGATGATGACGTCGGGCCACGAGCCGCGCACGGCGCGGGTGAGTCCCTTGATGCCGAGGCCGGCGTCGGCGACGACGACGATCGCGCCGATGCGGAGGCACGCGTAGAGGACGGCGGTGAGCGTCGGGCCGGGCTTGACGAGCAGCGAGACGCGGTCGCCGCGGCGCACGCCGATCTCGTGCAGTCCGGCGGCGATGCTGCGGGTCTGCGCCTCGAGCTGGCGCCAGCTGACGCGACGCGGGCGCCGGCCCGCCATGTCGATCACGGCGACGTCGTCGTCGCCGGCGCGCTGGTCGAGCCCGTGCCACAGCGGCACGAAGCCGCCGCCGTCGCTGGTCGAGCCGGTCCGCGCGCGCATTGCGCCGACCGCGTCGAAGCCATCCCCGCCGGGCGAGCGGTCACGCGGGGCGGCCTCCGGCTGCTCCTCGACGAGCGGGGTGGCGGCCAGCCACTGCAGCACCGTCGCGGCGTACGGCTGCTCCTCCGCGACCAGGTGGCTCGCGCCCTCGTAGCGGTGCACGTCGGCGTGCGGCAGCCGGTCGACCAGGTCGTCGAGGTAGCGGTCGCCGAAGACCGGGTCCTCGGGCCCCCACTGCAGCAGCGCCGGCACCTGCAGCCGGGCGACGCCCGCGCTGATGCGCGTCGAGCTCGGCGAAGCTCTCGTGCTCCGCGTCCACCGGGATGTCGGCGACGAACCCGCCGATGCCGCCGCGGCGCGCGGCGGCGCGGTAGGGCGCGCGGAACGCGTCCTTCACCTCGGGCGCGAGCGGGGGCGTCGCGAGCGTCAGCGTCGTCTCGAGGAACCCGGTGGTCGCGACCGTCGCCGCGGAGAGCACGCCGCGAGCGCGAGCGAGCCGCAGCGGCGCGGGGATCGGCACGCCCGCCGGGTGGTGCACGGCGGTGTTGAGCAGCGCGATCGCGGCGAGCTGCTCTGGATGGTCGACGGCCCAGCCGAGCGAGACGACGCCGCCCCAGTCGTGCCCGAGGGTGACGATCGGGCCGTCGAGGCCCAGCGCATCCGTGAACGCCGAGAGGTCGGCGACGCGCTGCCGCGAGCGGTCGGTGCTGGCCGCTGCGCTCCGAGAAGCCCATCTCGAGCTGGTCGACGGCGACGACGCGCCAGGCCGGCTCGCCGCGGCGCGCGGCCGCGATCGACTCGGCGGCGATCGACCGCCACAAGTAGCTCCAGGTCGGGTTGCCGTGGACGGCCAGGATCGTGCCGGCCACCTCGGCGCCGACGCGCGCCAGCGCATCCGCGGTGTCGAGGCAGTGCCAGTCGCGCACCTGCACCGGCGTCGATGCCCCGGCCGCGCACCGAGACGATGCGGCTCCAGTGCGGGTCGAGCCCGGGGAGGCCCTCGGGCGGCAGCGATGCGGGCGCGACGGTCTGCGCGTCAGCGCACGACGGACGCCGTGTCACCAGGCGAGCTCCATCATGGCCGTGTTGAGGCCGGAGCCGACGCCCATGAGCAGCACGCGGTCGCCGCGGTTGAGGGTGGCCTGCTCCTCGGCGAGGGTGATCGGGATGGATGCGGGGCCGACGTTGCCGTAGCGCGGGAACGTCGTGGGCACGCGGGTCGGGTCGAGCTTCGCGGCCTTCACGATCGCGTTCGTGTGCACCGACGACACCTGGTGGGTGATGTAGCGGTCCATCTCGGACCACTTCCACTCCGGCGCCGCCTCCTTCCACGCGGAGACGACGAGCTCGAGGCCGCCCTTCAGCAGCGCCTTCGCGTTCGTGTACATGCCCTCGGCGCTGCCGACGCACAGGTCGTGCCACTGCGTGGCCGCGCGGGTGACGCCGCCCAGGATGCGGTGGCCCTCCGGGTGCTCGTCGGCGCGGCCCAGCACGGCGGCGGCCGAGCCGGAGCCGAGCGTGAGCGTGGCGAACTCGCTGAGGAAGTCGTCGCGGTCGATGTCGCTGCCGAGCAGGCGGTCGATGGTGTTGACCTGGATGTCGTCGGCATCCTCGCCGTTCACGACGATCGCGTAGCGGATCTGGCCCGACTCGATCATGCCGGCGGCGAGGCTCATGCCGTTGACGAAGCCGAGGCACGCGTTCGCGACGTCGAAGTTGATGGCCGAGGTCGGCAGCCCGAGCTCGTGGTGCAGCCGCACGGCGACCGAGGGCTCGAGGTGCTTGCGCGTGACGCTCGTGTTGATGAGGAGGCCCACGTCGCCCGGCTTCACGCCGGCCTCCGCGAGCGCCTGCTCGCCGGCGAGCACGGTGGCGGTGTCGGCGGACTCGCCGTCGGCCCAGTTGCGGCGCTCCAGCACGCCGGCGACGCGCTTCAGCAGCCCGCCGCGCAGCTTGAGGCGGTGGAGGGCCGACTCGAGCCGGTCCTCGATGTCGACGGAGGTCGTCACCCGGCTCGGCAGGGTGCTCGCGACGGACAGCAGGGCGACGTTGCTGAAGCGGGTCGTCGCGTTGCCTGTCGGAGGAGCTCCATCGAGAGCCGAGGACGATTGACGCATTGCTGAAGCGTAGCGAGGGGACCTATGTCGAATCTGGTCGTTGGGGGACGAGTTTGCCGCGCGCCCCTTCCCCGGTCGAGCCGGCGCCGACTGCGCCTCGGACCGGGATCGCGTCAGGGGCTCACCGATCCCGCGCCATCCGCGCTGGGGATCTCGCTCCTCGTGACCGTGAGCGTCTCCACCATGTGGCGTGCGAGCGAAGCGTCGGCTCCTGGCGGGAGGTAGATCTGCAGGAAGAGCAGCACCGCGCCGTCGTCGGAGCTCGCGTAGATCTCCCAGAGTCGCATCCCGTCGGTCTGGGCGCAGTCGTCCCAGCTCGTCGAGACTCCGGTGAAGCCGGTCGGGAGCGCCAGCGCATCGTTCGCGTGCAGGCAGTCGTCGATCGACCAATCGGCCTCGTCCGCGAGCGTTCCGAGGATCGCCATGCGCTCGGCCGGGGTCAGCTCCGGCAGCGCATACCGCGAGGCCGTCACGGTGGATGCGCCGATGTAGACGGCGGACTCGCCCCAATCGGTGCCGTCGCCGACGCCATCGCCTGCCAGCAGCGCCGCGCCCGGCTCGCGCACGCCGCCCGCGTCGACGTCGTAGGGCGCGTCGACGACGATCCAGTCCGAGGGCACCTCGAGCGACACGGAGCGGTCGGCGTCGGTGACGGTCTTGTAGTCGACAGGGTCGGGCGGGCCGCCGAACAGCCCGAAGAACTGGTCGACGCGCTCCGGTGTGATGAGCGCCGCAGCGCTCGCGCCGGCGATCGCGGTCCCGAGCACGCTCCCGACGGCGATCACTGCCGCACGGCGACGTGGACGCGGTGCCGCCTTCTTCGCGGCCGGGGCAGCAGCGGGAGTCGTCTTCCCGGGCCGGGCGGGCGGCGGGTCGTCGGTCGGATATCGAACGGGCATCAGCGGCCGTTTCGGATCGTCAGGCAGGTAGCCACACTCTAGGAGTCGGGCGCCCCGCGCGGCAGCAGGATCTGCGCCGGATCAGCCCAAGATCTCGTGTCGCAGCGGCCTCCGTTGTTGGTCGAGTAGCTGCCGGCGCAGCCGGCCGCCTTCCGCCGTCGAGAGCTGCCGGCGCAGCCTCGTGGTCGAGTAGCTGCCGGCGCAGCCGGCCGCGTATCGAGACCACCCCCGCCAGCACTCCCTACCGCACCGCCACCGTCAGCAGCACGGCCGCGTCCGTCAGCGCATCCACCGCGTGCCGCGCATCCGGGATGTCGACGACGTCGCCCTGGGCGAGCTCGACCGACTCACTCCCCCACCGCAGCCGCACACGCCCCTTGAGCACCTGCAGCGTCGCCTCGCCGTTGGCCTCGTGCTCGTCGATGCCGTGCCCCTCGGTGAGGGCGAGCACCGTCTGCCGCAGCGAGAGCGCTCGCCCGGAGCGGGTCGAGCGCCCCGCTCGGCCGCTCGTCGCGTCGCGGGCGATGGCGAGCAGCTCGTCGGCCAGGGCTGGGAGGTGCGCGGTGTCCATGGGGTCAGCATGGCGCGTTCGCGTCGGGACCTCTACCTCTTCACGACGCCGGGCGCGCGCCGGGAGCGCTGTTAGCGCTCGCGGGTCGTCAGGTGCGGATGCGCCTTCGGCGAGCGACCGGATCGCCTGCGTGATCTCGCGCACCCGCAGCAGCTCGGTGAGGTCGCGCGGCACGACGAGCCAGTAGGTGCGGCTGATCCGCAGCTCCTCCGGCAGCACGCCGACGAGCCCCGGGTCGGCCGCGCCGATGTAGGTCGGCAGCAGCGCCACCCCGAGACCCGCGCGCGCCGCGCTGTGCTGGCCCGTGATGTTCGTGATCTGCAGCCGGGCATGGGCGCGCGGCAGCAGCTCGTCGAGGATCCGCAGCGGCAGCACGTCGAGCAGCGCGTCGACGTACCAGATGAGGTCGTGGTCGCGCCGCAGCTCGTCGACCGAGCCCGGCATGCCGTGCCGCTCGATGTACTCGTGCGAGGCGTAGCAACGCAGCTCGTAGTCGGCCAGGTGCGAGACGGCCGCGGACCTCGGCGACGGCCGCTCGAGCGTGACCGCCACGTCGAAGTCGCGCGCGGTGATGAGGTCGTGGCTCGTCGCGGTGATCACCTCGAGCGCGAGCCCAGGATGCCCGTCGAGCAGCGGGCGCAGCCCCGGCACGAGCACGTTCGCGCCGAAGGCGTCCGGCGCGAGGATGCGGGCGGTGCCGCTCAGCTCGCCGGCGCGCGAGACGACCGCCTCCATCGCGCGCGAGACGCTCGACTCGATCGCCTCGGCGTGCGGGATGACGAGCCGGCCCGGCTCGGTGATGCGCCAGCCCTGCGGCGTCCGGTCGAACATCCGCACGCCGAGCTCCTGCTCGAGCCGGCTGATGCGGCGCGAGACGGTCGTCTCGTCCACCTGCAGCCGCGCGGCGGCCTCGCGCAGCCGACCGGTGCGCGCGACCTCGAGCAGGAAGCGCAGGTTCTCGGTGTCCATGCCATCAGTCTGCACTCCTGCAGTCGATCCTGCGTCATTGGCCGTTGACGCCTGCATCTGTGCATTCGATGCTGGAGGCATCCCCTCCCGTCCGCGGGACGATCACAAAGGTGTGCGCGTGAGCTTCGAGATCAACACTCCCCCCGTCCTCCGCTTCGGCGCGGGCAGCGTCGACAGCGTCGGCGAGCTGCTGGCCTCGCTCGGCACGGCCAGGCCGCTCGTGGTGACCGACCAGTTCCTGGTCTCCACCGGCGTCGCCGACCGCGTGGCGGATGCCGTGCGCGCGGCTGGCCTGGAGCCGGCGATCTTCGGCGGCACGATCCCCGACCCGACGACCGACTCGCTCGAGGCCGGCCTCGAGGCCATCCGCGCCCATGGCGCGGACAGCATCGTCGCGCTCGGCGGCGGCAGCCCGATCGACACCGCGAAGGCGCTCGCCGTGCTCGCCGTGCGCGGCGGCCACATGCGCGAGCTGAAGGCGCCCTTCCGATTCGTCGGCGAGGCGCTGCCGGTGATCGCCGTGCCCACGACGGCCGGCACGGGCTCGGAGGTGACGCAGTTCACGATCATCACCGACAGCGAGACGAACGAGAAGATGCTGTGCGCGGGGCCCGGCTACCTCGCGAAGGCCGCGATCGTCGACTTCGAGCTGACCGTCTCGATGCCGCCGCGACTGACCGCCGACACCGGCATCGACGCGCTCACGCACGCGATCGAGGCGTACGTGAGCAAGAAGGCCAACCCGGTCTCCGACACCTACGCGCTCGCCGCGATCTCGCGCATCGGCCGGTTCCTGCGCACCGCCTACCGCGACGGCGCCGACCGCGTCGCGCGCGACGAGATGATGACCGCCGCGACCCTCGCCGGCATGGCGTTCTCCAACGCGAGCGTCGCCCTCGTGCACGGCATGAGCCGGCCGCTCGGCGCCCACTTCCAGATCGCCCACGGCATGGCCAACGCGATGCTGTTCCCCGAGATCACCGCCTTCTCGATCGGGCACGCCGTCGAGCGCTACGCCACCTGCGCCCGCACGCTCGGCGTCGCCGACGACACCGACACGGATGCCGTGGCGGCCGACGCGCTCGTCACCGAGCTGCGCGCGCTCGCGAGCGAGCTCGAGGTGCCGACGCCCGCGACGCGCGGCATCGACCGCGCCGCCTGGGACGAGCTCGTCCCGGTGATGGCGCAGCAGGCGCTCGCCTCCGGCTCCCCCGCCAACAACCCCCGCGTACCGACCGCCGAGCAGGTCGAGCAGCTCTACCGCGCGATCTACGCGTGACCCACCTTTCGCATCGACGAGGAGCATCCATGAGCATCATCGAAGAGACCGGCACCGAGCAGGCGACGGCGACCGTCCACCACTGGATCGACGGCCGCCACCACGAGAGCGGCAGCGGCCGCACGGCCCCCGTCTACGACCCGGCCCGGGGCGTGGTGACGAAGCACGTCTCGCTCGCCGACGAGGCCGACGTGCGCGCGGCGATCGCCTCGGCGCACGCGGCCTTCCCGGCCTGGCGCGACCTGTCGATCGCGAAGCGGCAGGCGATCATGTTCCGCTTCCGCGAGCTGCTGAACGCCAAGCGCGGCGAGCTCGCCGAGATCATCACGAGCGAGCACGGCAAGGTCTCTCCGACGCCGGCGGCGAGATCGCCCGCGGCCTCGAGGTCGTCGAGCTCGCGACCGCGTTCCCGGTCCTGCTGAAGGGCGCGTACAGCGAGAACGCCTCCACCGGCGTCGACGTCTTCTCCATCAAGCAGCCGCTCGGCGTGGTGGGCATCATCAGCCCGTTCAACTTCCCCGCGATGGTGCCGCTGTGGTTCTTCCCGGTCGCGCTCGCCGCCGGCAACACGGTCGTGCTGAAGCCGCAGCGAGAAGGACCCGTCGGCCGCGATGTGGATGGCCGAGCTGCTGAAGGAAGCCGGCCTCCCGGACGGCGTCTTCACCGTGCTGCAGGGCGACAAGGTCGCCGTCGACGGGCTGCTCACCGCGCCCGAGGTGCAGGCCATCTCGTTCGTCGGCTCCACCCCGATCGCGCAGTACATCTACGAGACCGCGGCGAAGCACGGCAAGCGCGTGCAGGCCCTCGGCGGGGCGAAGAACCACATGCTCGTGCTGCCCGACGCCGACCTCGACCTCGTCGCCGACGCCGCCGTGAACGCCGGCTTCGGCTCGGCCGGCGAGCGCTGCATGGCCATCTCGGTCGTCCTCGCGGTCGACTCGGTGGCGGATGCGCTCATCGAGAAGGTGCGCGAGCGCGTCTCGACGCTGAAGATCGGCGACGGCACCCGCGGCACCGACATGGGGCCGCTCATCACCGAGCAGCACCGCGACAAGGTCGCCGGCTACATCGCGATCGCCGAGGAGGACGGCGCCGAGGTCGCGATCGACGGCCGCGGCATCGAGGTCGACGGCGACGCCGACGGCTTCTGGCTCGGACCCACCCTGCTCGACAAGGTGCCGCTCACCAGCCGCGCCTACACCGAGGAGATCTTCGGACCGGTGCTGTCGGTCGTCCGCATCGAGTCGTACGCCGAGGGCGTCGACATCATCAACACCGGTGTCTTCGGCAACGGCACCGCGATCTTCACGAACGACGGCGGCGCGGCCCGCAAGTTCCAGAACGAGATCCAGGTCGGCATGGTCGGCGTGAACGTGCCGATCCCCGTCCCGGTCGCGTACCACTCGTTCGGCGGCTGGAAGCAGTCGCTGTTCGGCTCGTCGAAGGCCTACGGCGCCGCCGGCTTCGACTTCTTCACCCGCGAGAAGGCCATCACGCAGCGCTGGCTCGACCCCAGCCACGGCGGCCTCAACCTCGGCTTCCCCGAGAACTGAGCCGAGACGCAGAAGGGCCGCCCTGCATCGGGGCGGCCCTCCTCTCTTCGCTGGTCGAGTAGCAGCCGGCGAAGCCGGCCGCCCCACCCGCTGGTCGAGTAGCAGCCGGCGAAGCCGGCCGCGTATCGAGACCACCCCTCACTCCACGCTGACCAGCACCTGCCCGCCCTCGTCGCGGTCATACGCGGCCGCGACCATCACGATGTCCCCGTCGACCGTGCCGTTGAGCGTGATCAGCGGATCGCCACCCCCGCCGGAGTCGTCGTCCATCAGGCTCGAGTCGTCCGGCGCCCGAACGACCCCAGAGGACCGAATCGAAGTCCGCCTCCGCGCGGATCGCCTCCTGCCCCGTCGTCACTCGCGCGATGAACACGGCCGGTGCGCCCGGCGCGATCTCCAGCGACGCGCTCTCGCCGACGCCCACCACGGTCGAGCCGGTCAGCACCTGCAGCTGGAAGCCCGTGCGGTCGCCGCCGTACTCGGCGACCTCGATCCGGTACGAGCCGGGCTCGAGCACGGCACCGATGACCGGGTCGCGCGAGCCCATCTCGAAGGCGAAGGCGTCGAGCTCGCTGTAGCCGTCGTCGTTCTCGAGGTCCGCGCCCTCACCGATCAGCCGGAGCGTGAGGTCCTCGTCGTCCGTCGAGACCGCGCCGAGCACGACCGCGGAGCGCTCAGCGACTTCGAGCTCGATCGCGACCGTGTCGTCCGCGCCGATGTAGCCCTCGCGCACGTCGACGTCGCCGCTCGTGCCAGCCACGACCGGGTCGGTGTTCGGCTGCGGCACCGGTGGCGGCGACGGGATGAAGCACGCGGTGAGCCCGACGAGCGTGACGGCGGCCACGGTCGCGGCCCCGAGCATCCGCCTGGTGTGTGCTGCGCGCATGCTGCGGCTTCCTCTCGACGCGACCGGCCAGTCGTGTCGATCGTAGGCGGGCAGACTGCGGATTCTCGCCGCTGCGTGCCGGGATGATGGCAGCGTGACCATGCGACGCCGTTCCTCGATCGCTGCCGGGGTGCTCTGGATGCTCAGCGCCCTCGTGCACCTCACCACGGAGGCCGTGACCGCAGCTGCCTTCGCCGGCTACTCGTACGCGACCAACTACATCAGCGACCTCGGCATCCCCGACGTCGGCGAGTACCAGGGCCGAGCCATCGACTCCCCGCTGCACGTGGTGATGAACGTGGGATTCGTCGTGCAGGGCGCGCTCTACCTCGCGGCGGCCTGCATCGTCGTCCGCGCATGCTCGACCGGGCTCGGCCGGCTGCTCGTCGCGCTCGCGATCGTCTACGCGATCGGCATCTCGCTCGTCGGCATCGTGCACGGCAGCCAGGCGAGCGACGACGACGGATCGGCGATCTTCCACGTGCTCGGCGCAGGGATGGCGATCATCAGCGGGAACGTCGTGGCGATCGCGGTCGGCGTCGGCGTCAGCCGCGAGCATCCACGATCGCCCTATGCGCTGGCGAGCATCGCGCTCGGCGCGGTCGGGCTCGTCGGCCTCGCCATGCTGCAGGTCGACTCGGCAACGACGCGCGTCGATCTCCTGGCGGACGGCGTCTGGGAGCGGATCGCCGTCTACGCAGTCACCGCGTGGCAGCTGTTGACGGGCATCGTGCTGCTCACGGCGAAGGCTGATGGAGCGGTCGCGCATCCCTCCTCCTCGCGCAACGAAGCGACGTCCGCGCAGCGGTGACCGCGGGCGCGCTCGCCGAGCAGCGATCTCTGCCGTCGGGGCGCGGCGATAGGGTCACCCCATGACCGAGCGCACCACCTATCTCCTCGTCGACGGCGAGAACATCGATGCGACGCTCGGGATCTCGCTGCTGGGCCGGCGGCCGGAGCCGCAGGAGCGGCCGCGCTGGAACAAGGTGCTCACCTTCGCCGAGCAGGCGTGGCAGCAGCCGGTCAAGGGACTGTTCTTCCTCGCGGCGCCGGGCGAGCTGCCGGCGACCTTCGTGCAGGCGCTCATCGCGATCGGCTACCGACCGGTGCCGCTGCGCGGCGAGGGCAAGGTCGTCGACATCGCCATCCAGCGCATGGCCGAGGCGCTCGCCGGGCGCGACGCCGACGTCATGCTCGTCAGCCACGACCGCGACTTCGCGCCGCAGATGGAGCGGCTCGCGGCGAGCGACCAGCGCGTCGGCATCCTCGGCTTCGGCGAGTTCATGGCCGGCGGCCTGCGCGACGTCGAGGGGATGGAGTTCTTCGACCTCGAGTACGACGTCGCGCCTTCACGAGCCGACTGCCGCGCGTGCGCGTCATCCCGATCGACGAGTTCGACCCGCTGGACTTCATCTAGTGCCAAGAGTGCCGATGCACGGTCCTCAATCGTCGAGGCGGGCACGACGCCCCTCTCTTAACGGTCTTGGTAGACTGCAGTCACCGAAGTTGACGTGAGTGCAGTGCGAGGGATCGATGCTCCGCGTGACGTCGAGGCGAGTTAGCGGCGTCGCCCCATCCGTCGCGGTGAGGAGGCACACATAGTGTCTAATGAAGTCCCAGAGCTGGTCCTGGTGTTTGATGGGCTTGGCATGGGCTCGGTGATTACTACCGTGAGGTACGCAAGGCGCCATCATGCATGCCGGCGGCGAACGCGACGGCCTGTTCATCGATCACAATGAAGTGCACGCGTACGAGTTCACGACATCACGCGCGAAGGACAAGGCGACTTACGATGCTTCGAAAGTACTCGACCTCCTAAAAGCGATTGGCGCGCAGTCCGAGCATTCATTCAAGTCGCGTAGCGGCTGGCTCGTCACCCTTGATGAACCAACAGCCGATCAGCGTGCCGCCGTTCAAGCAGTGACTCGCAAAGCAAGCGAGCGCATCCACATCATCGCGTCAACACCCTCTATCAACGAATCGTCAACTCTGAACTCTATCTTCAAGCCCGCGAGAATTCCCCTTTCGGGAGAGCGTGTTTGACTCAGCACGCAATGACAATGTCAATGTCCCCATGACCTGGTGAGCCCCGCAGGTGAGCAGACGAGCCTCAGTACAGCTCTCGGAGTGGTCGGCCGGAGGCCGGCAGGACTCTACTCATGGGCAACGATGGCGCCGGAAAAAGTCATTCGCTACGCGAGTTGTATCGCCTCCTTCGCAAGAATCACTTTCGCTCGAACAAGCTCTCTCCTTTCCCCATTCACATCAACCTGCGAGACAGCGCAGGGCTTAAGACGCCTGCCGAGATACTGCGGCGCCACGCCGAGGAGATCGGGTTCGATAACCCATCCGGACTCGATCCGGCATGGCGTGCTGGCGCAGCAGTCTTGCTGCTCGACGGATTCGATGAAGTCGTGCCAACACGATGGCTAAGGCGGCGCGTCCGACCTTAGGAACGTGAGGTGGCAGGACTTGAGTCCAATCAGGCGATTGGTAAGGAGACACCGGCAGGGTCGGGAAGGATTGTTGCTGGACGTGCCCACTACTTCTCTGGCGAGTCCGAGATGATCCAGGCACTGGGATTCAAGACGCTCGACCTACTAGAGGTCCCCGAATTCAGCGATTCAGAGCTAACTGAGTTCCTTCGGCAAGCGAATGTTGAATGGAGCGCACCTGACTGGGTGCCCACCTGCCGTTCTTCTCTGACTAATCCTAGTCTCGCTTCAGCCGGAGGAGATGGCAGCCGTCGCCGGCTTGCCCGACCGCGCGACCGGTTGGCGCCACTTCTTCGACGCCATTTGCGATAGGGAAGCGCAGATGTTCTCGGCGGCGTGGCCGGAGACGATTTGGGACATCCTTGCAAGGGTTGCGACCATAGCCCTGTTCGCGTGCTAGCATCGTCGGCCCGGTTGATATGCGAGAGTTGACCAGCGCTCCTGTTCCTGTGAATGGGTTTGAGCGACGAGGAGGGTGGCAGCTGCTATTACGGCTGCCGGGACTCGCACAGCAAGACACTTCCAGCGCGAACGACAATCGTGTGTTCGTAGATCAGGAGTTGGAGACACCGCCTACGCGCATGACCTCGTCTTTCGTATGCCCTCAGCCCCTATGACGAGACGTATCTGCTCACCGAACTCGCATCCTGGGCTCAACGCGGCATCCGAGCTGGGCGTGGAGGTCGCCGCGGGTGTGCTGCACGCTCAGAGCTCAGACCGGAGGAGTGCTCCGCAGGCCGCGATCGCGGCCCGCGACAAGGCCAACAGCTTTACGCAGTGCTCGCTGATCTGATCCGAAGCAGCAGGCCACCTTCCGGGGCCGCCGCTCAAGCTACCGCCTACGCCGATCATCTCGGGCGTGTACTTCGAGTCGCTTGTGGTAGGCTCATTCTCGTCCGCTGGCGCGCTCACTCTCCGGACTGCGTGATTGATCGGGCTCGACGTCAGTGAACGTCGTGACAATCCGACGGATGTCCCCATTTTCAGTCGTGCATCATCGGCTTGATGGACGGCGCGTCGATCGTGCCTCCTGCGCTCGATTCGAACTTCTCCAATTGTGAGATTGAGTGGTTCAGCGAAGCCACACAGACCACCGCGGGCATTATGCAACTTGCATCTACCGTGACTCGCGAATCGCACTCACTGTGCTGAAGAAGGTATTTTTGCAACGGGGCTTGGGTCGAAAGGAAAGTGCGCCAGCCGTGGGCTGAGCCTCAACGATCGCCCAGCTGTGCGAGCTGATGACCAACGAGCTGATATCCCAGGGCTGGTTGACTCGGTCGTCATTTGGGGAACGCCGCTTGTTGTCGGAGTAAAAACCGACGGAAGGACGCGCTCCGCGTCCTTGCGTCGCCAGGAGACTTCAAGTCGGATAGTGCCCGGGGCAGGACCGTTCTGTGCGCAGCACGGGGGCGTCTCGTCAGCGCGCTGTCTCGTTCGAGTGCTTGAGGCCCTCATGACCGAGTAAGTGCTCCGCCTTCGCCGAGTAGGCGTGGCAGCAGCCTGTCAACGGCCCCCTCTTCCTCGCGCGCGCCGGGCGAGCTGCCCGCGCCTTCGCGCAGGCGCTGCTCGCGATCCGCTACCGCCCGTGCCGTTGCGGGCAGCAAGGTCGCCGACGTCGCCATTCGGTGCATCGCCGGGCGCTCGCCGGGCGGACGCCGACGTCATACTCGTCAGCCACGACCGCGACTTCGCGCCGCAGATGGAGCGGCTCGCGGCGAGCGACCAGCGCGTCGGCATCCTCGGCTTCGGCGAGTTCATGGCCGGCGGCCTGCGCGATGTCGAGGGGATGGAGTTCTTCGACCTCGAGTACGACGTCGCGGCCTTCACCACCCGACTGCCGCGCGTGCGCGTCATCGCGATCGACGAGTTCGACCCGCTGGACTTCATCTAGCGCGCGGAACGGGCGAGCGGCCGGACGGCCGCGTCGCCGTGTCCCCCGGCACAGACCTGGGTGGGATAATGGTGTGTTGGCGCTCGCGCGATCCGCGAAGCGCCGCGATCACCTCACATCCACGCCGCCGTGCCGATGCGCGCGCGGTGTGCCGTGCCCGCATCCGCTCAGCGCCCGCACCCTGGGAGCACCGCCATGAGCACCACTCACGCCACCGAGACCGCCGCCACGACCGAGGAGCCGACGTCGACGCCGGTCGCCGCGAAGCCCGCCCGCAAGGGCCGCCGCTGGCCGTGGATCGTCGCGCTCGTCGTCGTCGCCGCCCTCGGCGCGATCGGCACGGGGATCGGGGCCACCTCGGCGGCGAACGCGCAGTCCGAGCTCTCCACCGTGCAGGCCGAGCTCGCCGCCGTGCAGGCGGACTACACCGACCTCGAGACGCGCGCCGGCATCGCGCAGAGCAGCCTCGACCTCATCCGCGACCACCGCGACCGCCTCGAGCTGCAGCTCGAGGAGCTGCAGGCGTCGCAGGGCTGAGCCCCGCTTCAGATGTAGACGCGGTCCGGGCTTCGGCCTGGGCCGCGTCTGTCGTTCGCCGCGAATGACGTCCGCGCCTGCGGTCAGTACCGGGCGACCGCCCGCACCGGCGACCCGTCGAGCCCGCCAGCCGCAGCGGCAGCGCGATCAGCTCGCACGTCTCCCCCGGCACCTCGTCGAGCCCGCGCAGGTTCTCGATGATCAGCCCGCCCGCGCCGAGCCAGCGCTCGTGCACCGGCAGCGAGGCGGGGTCATCCGTCGAGTCGCCCGACGCCAGGTCCGACAGGTCGGGGCTGAGGGTGTCGACGCCCAGGACATCCACGCCGAGCGCGAGCAGCGCATCCGCCAGCTCGATCGACACCGCGGGGTGCTGCAGCATCCGCGGGGTGCCCCAGTGCGCATCCCAGCCGGTGTGCACGAGGGCGATGCGCTCGCCGTCCCAGGCGCGCAGCTGCTCCTCGAGCCCGGTCACGCCGATCGTCTCGCCGTCGCCGGCGGAGACCCGCAGGATCCGAGCCCGCCCCATCAGTCGCGACGGATCGATCTCGTCGATCGCGGTGCCGCCCTCGATGGAGTGCGACGGCGCATCCACGTGCGTGCCCGAGTGCGTGCCGAGCTCGAGCGCGGTGACGGCGAAGCCATCCATGGCGATGCTCGTCGCCGGCGCCGTCGCCACCTCCGGGTCGCCCGGGTAGACCGGCATCCCCGTGACGATCGGATGCGACAGGTCGACGATCACGCCGCGTCCGCCTCGACGCCTTCGACCTCCGCCAGGTGCCGCGACTCGACCGTCTCGCCCGCTCCGACCTGCGTCGCCTTCGCCCACACCCAGTAGAGGAGGAACGCGACCGCGAAGGTCGGCAGCGCCGCCCCGACCGGCGACGACCACCAGAACGCGAGCGCGAGGTAGGTGAGCGCGCCGATCGCCCAAGAGATGATCGCCGCCCAGTGCACGCCGCCGGTGAACCAGTAGCGGCCGCCGGTGCGCTCGAGGATGTCGGGCGAGTACGCGCGGCGGCGGATCAGGTAGTAGTCGACGATCATGATCGCGAACACCGGGATGAAGAGCGCCCCGATGGTCGACAGGAAGGTCGTGAACTGCTCGAGCAGGCCCAGGAACGTCGAGCCGATGATCGCGATCGCGCCGACGGCGAGCGCGGTCGGCAGGAACCGCAGCGGCTTGCGGGTGGGCAGCGCGTTCGTGAGCGAGAGCGTCATCCCGTACATGACCATCGTGTTCGTCGCCATCACCGACAGGAAGATCGCGATCGCGAGCGGGGCGCCGAACGCCTCGATGATCGTCACCGGGTCGAAGGCGATCGCCTCGCCGCCGGCGAGCAGCACGAAGGCGATCGCGACGGCGCCGAGCGTCATGGTCAGCACGGTGGAGAGCGTGTAGCCGACGAAGGCGCCGACGCCGCCGGCGCGCTGCGAGCGGGCGACGCGGGTGAGGTCGGCGGAGAGCACGGTCCACGAGATGGCGGTGGCGAAGACGATGTCGAACACGAGCGAGCTCGTCATGCCGGCCTCGGGGTCGGGCTCGATGGCGGCGAACTCGGCGGGCGCGTAGGTGGTGAGCGCGACGACGAAGATGTAGGCCATGATCGCGAGGATCACGAGCGCGAAGTAGGGCTCGATGCGGGCGATGCCCTCGTGGCCGAAGATCGCGAGCGCCACGACGATCGCCTGGCAGATCGCCGCCCACATCGCCGGGTTCGAGTAGCCGGTCGCCTGCGCGACGAGCCAGTCGATCGAGATGCCGGCGAGCATCGCCTGCACCCACGACCAGCCCATGAGCACGATGAAGTTCGAGATGGCGGGCACGATCGAGCCGCGCAGCCCGAACGAGCCGCGGGTGAGCGACATCGTCGGCAGGCCGGTGCGCACGCCCATGACGCCGATGAGCGTCAGCACGATCGCGCCGAGCAGCGTGCCGACGACGATCCACACGATCGCCTCGACGAGGCTGACGCCCGGCACGAAGAGCGTGCCGGTGAGGAGCGTCGTGACGACGAGGTTGGCGGCGAGCCAGATGAGCAGCACGCGGCCCGTGCCGCGGTTGCCGCGGATCGGGCCGAAGCCGCCGGAGCCCTCCTCGATCCGGTCGATGAAGCGGCGGCGGGTGGTGTCGGTCATGGGTGCTCCTCGGTGCTGCCCCGGTGGTCGAGTAGCAGGCGAAGCCCGCGTATCGAGACCACGTCAGTCATTGCCCTCGGCGGATGCGTCCGCCCGCTCATCATCGTCGCCCTGCGTCGGGATCGGCGACAGGTGCTCGTGCACGGCGACGAGCCGCCCGTCACGGCGCGCGAAGACGATCGACTCGCGCTCCCGGTAGGTCTCGAGCGCGCCGGGCTCCCCCGCGGTCGTCTCGAGCTCGTGCAGGTAGACGCCGCCGTCGCCGACCGCCTGCACGTGATCCCACAGCGTGCGGCAGTCGATGACGCGCCAGCCGCTCGCCTGCAGCTCGCGCCAGGCGGCGCGCCAGGCCTCGGCGCCGAGCAGCGGCGCGGGGTCGGTGTGGAAGGCGAAGGAGCAGTCGTCGGCGAAGCCGGCGAAGTACGCCTCCTCGTCGTTGTCGCGGAAGGCGCGCACGATCGCCTGTGCGGCCGCGCGGATCTCGTCGTCGAGGGTCATGGGACAGGTCTAATGCAGATCTGCCCTCGGCTGCTGAGGCGCACCGACCTGCCTCAAGCAGAGAACATCGGTCGCAGTATGGAGCGTAGTTCCGGGTCTACGACGTGCACATAGGTGCCGAGCATTCCACGCGTCAGAAGCACCGCGTAGATGTTGAGCACGAATGTGCGGACGTCCTCGTCCGAGTACGAGATGCCTCGGATGTTGTTGTTGGCCTTGCCGCGAGCATCGAAGTAGTGCTCGCGGCGGAAGGCGATTCGCTGCCGTTCGTCATCCCAACCGAGATCGCGCCCGATCAGCACGCCGGCATAGTTCAGGTCGTAGCCCTGCACTGTGTGGATCGATCCGACCTCGTCGCGCGACGTCTTCGAGCGGATCCACTCTGTCGCCGTTCGATTCCACTGGAGGCTCAGACCGTCCAGCTCGATGTCAGGCGCTGCGCGCTCCTTGTTGCTCCGCCACTTCCAGGCGTAGCCAGCGAGCATCCTCGATAGGCCGACCTCATCGTCGCGCGCCAGGATCGCGGTACGCATGGCTGCAGCATCTTCGAAGAAGCGCAAGTCGTACTCACCGAAGTCGGGACGCTCCGGCGGCCTCGCTTCGAAGCTCAGTCCGTCGCGGACGTATCTGACGTAGTCGCTTCCGGCCGCAACGCGCATCTGCGTCGCGAGCCGATGCACACGACCATCGGCTTGCGCTCCCGCGACCAGAGGAGCCACGACGTCACTCGGGAGGTCGGACGGCCGGACAGCCTGAAGCTCGTCGAGCATGAGGATGCGATGGTCCGCTTGCGCCTCGATCCAGTCGAGCTGTGATCGCCTCAGGTCATCGACCCCGAACAGGCGCTCGGTGATGAGCCGGAAGTCCCGCGTCTGCACGCCGACCGCCTGGGCGGCGCGCTGCGAGAGCCGATGTGCCTCGTCGACCACCAGAACGTCGAATCGCTCGGCGCTGTGGCCGACCTGGAACGGGGAGAGGACCATTGAAGCGTCGAGGTTCGGTGTGTGCTCGAACACGCGTCGAATCGAAGCGCGCAACGACTGCTGAGGGACGACGAGGCCGATGCGCGGCGACGCGAGCAGCTCCCGATGACCGTGCGTGAAGAAGTCGTCGAACACGGACTCGCCGGTCGGCTCCTCGCCGCGGTCCTCCGCGGCGATGTCAGCGAGCAGCTTGACGAGGTAGATCGCGACAATCGTCTTCCCTGTGCCGGGGTTGCCCTGCACGATGCTCGTGCTCTCGACGCCGACTTCGATGTCGTGGAACAACGATTCAACGATGTCCGCCGTGGCGGCCGCTTGGTCATCGGTCAACGCTTTGAAGGGAGACAGCTTGAAGAGGTCGGAATTGCGGATCTCGGGGAGTCCGCGCGAGAAGAGTCCGCGCGAGCGGAGCTCTTCGAAGACCGCATCGAATCTGGCCTGATACTCGGAGCGCCGGTAATAGTCGGCGTTGACGATCCCGGTGTTGCGGTTCAGCACAGTCCGCGCGGCATCGCCACTGAAGAGGCGAATCAGGTAGGACTCGAGATCGAGGCACGCGGACTTGTGGAACGTCTCATCGACGACCACGTGCGCCCGCTCCAGGCTCGCTCGCTGTCCGTTCGAAAGGTGCTGTCGAGCACGCGCCGTCATGTTGAGCGTCTCGCCGATGTACACCTCGGACCCGCTCTCGAGCGTGTACACGACGGGCCAGTTCGAGGCGCGGGAGTCGGACAGCGCCCACAGCCGCATCGACGCGTCGTCGAACGGCAGGACATGGATGGTCGGCAAGCCGTCAGCGCTGGTCATATTTGGTGATGGATCCCTTGGCGACATCGACCGGGTACTTGCGACGGGTTTGCTCGAGCTTCGCGAGCACAATCTCACCCGGGTCGGCGCCGATCCGATCTGCCAGCAAGAGGCAGTACGTGAGCACGTCGGCGAGCTCATCGCGCACCCGCTGGTCGTCGGCGTCGTCGCTCCATTGGAAGCACTCAAGCAACTCGGCCGCCTCGATCGAGACGCTCTTCGCCAGGTTCTGAGGAGTATGGAACTGGTTCCAGTCACGTTCCGCTACGAATTCGCGCAGAGCGGCAATCACGGAGTCGAGGGCCATGTCGTTCACGCTATATCCGAACCACGGGATGGGGAGCGCGTGGCGTCATGCGAGCCATCGTCAAGCGCGCTAGACATCCGCGGTGTAGGTATTGATCGAGCGTGCGCGATCGAGCGCGGTGACCGGCACTCGCACGACGGCAACACCTGGCTCATCGTCCGAGCAGCACCGCGTTGTGCCCGAACGGCGTCGCAATGCAGCTGCGGCCGGTGAAGCCCGGACCGCACTGGTTCGCGTAGGCGATCACCACGCCGTTGTCGAGCGCTCGGGCCGGCACCTGCAGCGTCGAGATCTGCGTCGCCGAGTAGTGCCACGCGTCGCCGAGCCCCTCGACGCCCTCCTCCACCGTCGGCACCGCCGTCGGCACCAGCAGGATGTCGGCGCCGGCGACCGAAAGCGAGCGCGCGAACTCCGGGAACTCGACGTCGTAGCAGATGCCGACGCCCCAGCTCGTGCCGCGCCAAGCGACGGGGTCGCCGTAGGCCGGCGCCGGCGTCATCCACTGCTGCTCCACCCCGCCGAAGAGGTGGCGCTTGTGGACGCGCGAGAGCTCCTCGCCCTCGGGCGAGAAGAACGAGGCGGCGATGTGGTGCGCGTCGCCGATCGAGTCGACGGAGGATGCGACGAGCCCGACGCGATGCTCCGTCGCGAGCGCCGCCAGCGCCTCCCGGATCGCCGCGCCGTCGTGCTTCCACGCGCGGTCGGGCGCGTAGCCGGTCGCGAAGAGCTCGGGCGTGACCACGACGTCGGCGCCCTGCTCCGCGGCTGACGCGACGAGCCCGGCGAGCGTCGCGAGGTTCTGGTCGACGTCGTCGATGACGGCGGCGCCCTGGGCCACCGCGATGGCGTGCGTCCGGTCCTCGCTCATGCGTCCATCCTCGTCCCCGTCGACAACTCGGCCAGGCAGTTGCCGCGTCGTGTTGACGCGCGCGGCCGCCGTGCCTCAGTATGACGCTAAACCAAATCCGATTGGGTTTAGCGTCGCGACGTCGACGCGGTCCCGCAGTACGGCGAAGGAGCCGACGATGACCCCCACTCCCCAGACGCCAGACCGGCGAGGCGCGCGGCCCGTCGTTCGAGCGCGAGATGATCGCCGCCGGCACCGACCCGGCCGTCGCGGCCGAGCTCGAGCGCCGCATCCAGGTCATCGAGCGCGACGAGCTGCACGACGAGTCGCGCCAGCCCTTCTCGGCCCGCGAGCTCGCCGTCTACGTCGCGGTCATCGGTCGCCGCGGTCGTCATCGGCGCCGCTGGTCGTGATCCTGTGAGCGCGCAGACCGCCAAGTCGCCGACCCGAAGCTCGACAAGCGAGCACGTCTTCGGCACCCTCCCGCTGCTGAAGCAGGAGCGCAGCTGGAGCGCGCTCGACTTCACCTGGGTCAACACCGCCCTCGCGATCGCGACCTGGGCGTTCCTCGTCGGCGGCTCGACGGCGCTGCTCGTCGGCTTCCAGGCCGGCGTCGCCGCGATGCTCATCGGCAACGCGATCGGCCTGTGCTTCATGGTGCTCGCCTCGGTCGTCGCCTCGCAGCGCTACGGCTCCGAGCAGTACATGCTGCTGCGCGGCGCGTTCGGCGTCGTCGGCGTCGGCGCGATCGTCTTCACGATCATCCTCTTCACCGAGATGGGCTGGTCGTCGCTGCTCGCCGTCATGGCCGGCCGCGCGACGAGCCAGGTCGCCTCGACCGTGGCGGGCGCCGACCTCGGCCAGTACGGCCCGGTCGTCACGATCGGCGGCCTCATCGCGATCGCGATCGCCTGGTGGGTGCTCTCGCGCGGACCCGTCACGATCGGCCGCTTCAACGCGATCATCGCGCCCGGGCTCGCCGTCATCACCGTGATCATGATGGTGTTCCTGGTCGCCAACACGTCGTGGGATGCGCTGCTCACCGCCTCGCCGATCGCGCCGTTCGACGACGAGACGCTCAACTTCATGGTGGCGATCGAGTTCAACGTCGGCGTCGGCGTCTCCTGGTACCCCGTGATGGGCTCGCTCGCCCGGATGACGCGCAGCCGCAAGGCGGCCGTCTGGCCCGCCTACGGCGGCACTGCTCATCGCCACCCTCATCGCGCAGGTCGTCGGCATGGCCGCGGCGCTCACGCTCGGCGACTCCGACCCGACCGTCTGGATGGTGCCGTTCGGCGGCGCGGTCCTCGGCGTCGCGGTGCTCATCTTCATCGCGTTCGCGAACATCACCTCGATGTCGTCGATCGTCTACTCGACGATCCTCGCGCTCCGGCAGTCGTCCGGCGGACTGCTCGCGAAGGTGCCGTGGAAGGTGCTGACCGCGGCGTTCTTCGTGCTGCCGGCGATCATGACCTTCTTCCCGCAGTTCATGTACGAGCAGTTCATGATCTTCGTGTCGGTCTCGGGCGCCTTCCTCACCGCGCTCTGCGGCGTCGCGCTCGCCGACTACTTCATCGTCCGCAAGCAGCGGATCGACCTGCGCGAGATGCACCTCGGCCAGCGCGGCACGCTGTACGCCTACCCGGCGGGCGTCAACTGGGCCGGCATCGTCGCGCTGCTGCTCGGCGCCGTCTTCTACCTCTGGCTCTACAACCCGATCACGCTCGAGACGCAGGCCGCGTTCTCGGTGATCACCGCCAGCCTGCCGGCGGCGATCGTCGCGGCGGTCGCGTACCTGCTGCTCACCCGCCTGCTGCACGGCGCCGGCTCCAGCGCGAGCGCGAGCTCACGAAGGCGGGCTGACATGACGACCACCCGAGCCGCCGTCTACGACGGCAACGCGACCCTCGACATCCGCGAGGTCACGCTCCGCGACCCCGGCCCCGGCGAGGTGCTCGTGCGCATCGGCGCATCGGGCGTGTGCGGCTCCGACCGGCACGTGCTCGACGGCGACTGGCAGATGCCGCAGCCGACGATCATGGGCCACGAGGGCGCGGGCGTCGTCGAGGCGGTCGGCGAGGGCGTGCGCAGCCTCGAGCCGGGCGACCACGTGATCATGACGTGGTTCTACCCGTGCGGCGTCTGCACGAGCTGCCGCGAGGGCCGCACGTGGGTGTGCACCGGCTCCGGCTCGGAGGCGTGCGTGCTGCCGGATGGGTCGACGCCGATGACGCTCGACGGCGCGACCGCCTACCCCTACCTCGCGGTCGGCTCGATGAGCGAGCGCGTCGTGGTGGCGGAGCAGGCGGCGATCAAGGTGCCGAAGGAGGTGCCGTTCGACGTCGCGGCGCTCATCGGCTGCTCGATCGCCACCGGGTTCGGCGCGGTCGTCAACGACGCGCAGCTGAAGGCGGGCCGCTCCGCGCTCGTGATCGGCGCGGGCGGCGTGGGCATCAGCATCATCATGGGCCTCGCCCTCGCCGGCGCGAGCCCGATCATCGTCGCCGACGTGACGGATGCGTCGCTCGAGCTCGCGCGCGAGTTCGGCGCGACCC
Organism: uncultured Actinomycetota bacterium; assembly: GCA_963803465.1. Lineage (GTDB taxonomy): Bacteria > Actinomycetota > Actinomycetes > Actinomycetales > Microbacteriaceae > Agrococcus. Next base: position 23,810 of record CAWDMS010000002.1, on the reverse strand, counting down.
ACACCGTGAAGTCGGATGTGTCGCTGGCCGCCAAGGTGCACGAGCTCGTGCCCGGCGGCGTCGACGTCGCCTTCGAGGCGATCGGCCGGCCCGACACGATCGCGGTCATGCCCGAGACGCTGAAGCGCGGCGGCACCGCCGTGATCGTCGGGCTGCCGCCGCAGGATCGGCCGGTGCCGATCGACGCGCTCGCGCTCGCCGAGGAGGGCAAGTCGCTGCTCGGCTCGAACTACGGCTCGACCGTGCCGGCGCGCGACTTCCCGATGCTCGCGCAGCTGTACCTCGACGGCCGCCTGCCGATCGACCGGCTGATCACGAACCGTGTCTCGCTCGACGAGGTGAACGACGCCTTCGACCTCATGCGGTCGGGCGCCCGCGGGCGAAGCGTCATCATGTTCTGAGCCCCTCGCAACCGAACGGAGCCTCGTGGCCAGGCCGAAGCACAGCATCCTCTCCCCGCAGCTGATCGCGGGGGCGGCGCTTCGGCTGGTCGCGAAGCACGGCGACTTCACCATCCCGGGCGTCGCCAAGGCGCTCGGCGTGCACCCGTCGTCGCTGTACCACCACCTGCCCGGCGGGCGGCTGGCGATCGTGCACCGGATGCGCGAGGAGCTGTACGCCGGCATCGACCTCGGGCCGGCGCTCGACACGACCGTCTGCACCGCTCGACCGACTGCGGCTCTGGATGCGGGCGTACCGCGCGGCGACCGCGCGCGTGCCCGACCGTCGTGCCCGTGCTCGTCGGGGCGCCGGTCGAGGACGCGCGCACGCTCGAGATCTACGAGGCGCTGTTCGTCATCCTGCGGGATGCGGGCGTGCCGGTCGAGCAGCGCGTCGCGTGCTCGGCGATGGTCGACGCGGTCGTGCTGGGCTCGGCGATGGATGCGGCATCGCCGGTGCCGCTCTGGCGCAGCGAGGGCCACGACCTGCCGGAGCTGCGGACGGTGGCGGCGGCGCGGGACGACGAACGTCGAGCGCTGTCGGGCTTCGAGCTGGGCGTCGAAGCGGTCGTTGCCGCGGTCGCGCACTTGACGAGCGACCGAGTAGAAGTCATCCTTCAGGTGCCGAAGGGACGGACACCGGTCGATCGTCTCGCGCTCGCCGCCTTTGCAGAGTGCACGTCGCTGACTGGACTTCCGCCCAGATGTGTCACCGAACGAAGGACCTCGGTGTGAAGACGTCACAAGCCCGAGAGCAACTTCGCCTTCGCATCCGCGAACTCCTCCGCCGAGAGGATGCCATCCTCTGTGAAGTTCTGCCATCTCGCGAGCCGCTCCGCCAGAGTCGGACTGCACTATAGGCGTCGCTGCCGTTCCTGACACCGACCCAACTGGCATCTGCCCGCGGATGCTGGCGGCGGCTCTCACGGGTTGACGACGATGCGGCGCGCGATCCGGCCGGCATTCGAGCTCGGCGTCGGGGGGGGGGGGGGGAGGCGGTCGTGGCGGCTGTGGAGCTGCGTCGCGGCGTGAGCTCGGCGATTACGGCCAAGCGTCGCGCCTGCGTTCACCACGTACGGCGTGTCGAACGGACGGGCCTCGAGCAGGACCAGAGCGCCGACTCCCAGCCTTCAGCCCTTGTCGCGGTCAGGCCGCGTGTGCACCGCCGCGTCCCGGCACGTGGCCGCGACCGGCACGACCATGAAGCAGTGCGGACAGGTGGCCTCGCGCATCACCGCGGGCGGCGGGGCCGCGGGGGCGGCGGCCGCACGGGTGCGAGCCTGCCTGGGCCTGTCGAGTTGGCAGTGACGCCAAGCACCGTCGCGGTGCCTCCGTCCGCTGGCTTCGTGAGCCGAAGAGCGGTAGCCCTCGAGGCGGTCCTGGTCGGCGCCTCGCTCGCGAGTGCGAACCTCCGTTCCGGCGGGGACGACCGGATAGTCGTCGCCGATCAGGCCCTCGGCCGTCACCCCCAGGAGGTGAGCCGCGGCCCGCCGCGCTGCTCTGCGTCGACCGCGACCTTGCCTAGGAGACGGCCGATCCGCATGGGCACCGGGCTCTCGACTCGAGATGCCCGAGGAGGCCTGGATCCGGTCGGCCAGGGGGGAGTGGCTGATCCACGCCCCGTACTCGCGGGCGACCTCGCGCACCAGCACGTCGTGGTCCGCGGGCCACCACTCCCGATCCGCGTCGGCGCTGGGACATGTACTTCCCGTTCGCCAGATCCGGCATTCCTTGCTCCTCCGCTGCTGCATCAACGGTATCGGCCGGTGCGGACGGCGCGCGCCTGGCACCCGCGGGTGGGGGCCGACGCCCCTGACCCGAGCGACGACGATGGTCGGCGATCGCTCGCCTCTCGTCCTGCCCCCCGCTGAACCGCTAGAACCAGCCGAACGCACCGGCAGGTAGGTGACACCCGCGAGGAACGCGAGGCAGATGCCGAACCAGGGCAGCATCGCCGGGATCGCCTGCGAGATCGAGATCTTCCCGATCTTGCACGACACCAGGAGGCACAGCCCGACGGGCGGCGTGAGCAGGCCGATGCCGAGGTTCACGACCATGACGAGGCCCAGGTGCACGGGGTCGATGCCGACCGCGGTCGCCACCGGGAGCAGCAGCGGCACGAACACGATGAGCGCCGCGTTCGTCTCGATCACCGTGCCGACCAGCAGCAGCAGGATGTTGATGAACAGCAGGATCAGCAGCGGGTTGTCGGTGATGGCCAGCAGCGCCTGCGTGATCTGCTGCGGGATCTGGCCGGAGATGAGCGCCCACGAGTACATCTGGGCGGCCGCGATGACGAGCATGATGACGCCGACGAGCATCCCCGACTCGCTGAGCGAGTGCACGAGCTTCTTCCACGTCAGCTCGCGGTGCAGGAAGAACCCGACGATGAGCGCGTAGACGACCGCGACCGCGCCGCCCTCCGTGGGCGTGAAGGCGCCGATGCGGATGCCGCCGATGATCACCACGGCAGCAGCAGCGACCAGCCGCGCGGCCGAAGGCTCGCATGACGTTGCCGAAGCTCTCCCGTGCCTCCGCCGGCTGCTTCTGGATCACCGCGAAGATGTAGGCGGCGAGCATCAGGACCGCGACGAAGACGACGCCGATGATGAGCCCGTAGAAGAACAGGTCGGCGATCGACGCCTGCGCGAGCACGCCATAGACGATCAGGTTGATGCTCGGGGGGATTGTGACGAACATCGCGCCGGCGGTCGCCATCACCGACACTGCGTACGTGCGCTTGTAGCCGCGCGGACCATCTGCGGGATCATCAGCCGGCCGACGTTCGAGGTGTCGGCGACCTGCGATCCCGAGATGCCGCCGAAGATCGCTGTCGTGAGGATCGTGACATGCGCCAGGCCGCCGCGGATGGAGCCGACGACCGCGTAGGCGAAGTCGACCAGGCGCTGGGTGATGCCGGGAGGCGTTCATGAGGGCGCCGGCGAGGATGTAGAGCGGGATGGCGAGCAGGGGAAGCTGCGGATGCCGGCGATCATGCGCTGGGCGGTGACCTCGAGCGGGACGGCGGAGAAGAACTCCAGCCCGAACATCGAGGCGAGGCCGAGCGCGACGCCGATCGGGGCTCCGACGAGCAGGAGGAGCGCGAACGCGCCGAGCAGTGCGTACGGCATGGTCAGTCCTCCTTGGAGCGGTCGTGGGCGGATGCGCCGCCGGGTCCCCGGACCGCGCTTGCGGTCCGCTCGGCGGCGACTCGTGCTCGAGCTCCTCGATGAGCAGCTGGTCCGGGTCCTCGAACAGCACCGTGATGCGGCCCATCGTGAAGAGCACCGGGCGCTCGATCGAGAACACCACCGAGAGCGCGCCGCCGACGATGACTGCGGCGTACACCCACGAGACCTTCGCGGGGATGCCGAAGTCCGCCCGTGATGCCGGCGAGCACCTGGCGGTCGGCGGGGGGCAGCAGGTTGATCGTGAGCACGATGAGGACCGCGAACATCAGCACGTTGAGCGCCGCGACGCCGATCGCGATGGCCTTGGCTACCTTGCCGGAGAAGCGCTTCGTGACGAAGTCGAACGGTCAGGTGCTCGCCCCGCCGCAGGCCCAGCGGGATGGCGAGCATCGTCACCCACACGAAGAGGCTGATCGCCAGCTCCTCCGACCATACGGTCGGGCTGTTGCAGCACGTACGCGCGCCGCGACCTGGATGAAGATCACCAGCGCGATCAGCGCCAGGCCGACCACGACCGCCCACGAGACGACCTTGTCGACCAATCCCAGGATGCCTCCGGAGAGCCCTTCTGGGCTCGGCATCCATCTCCGCTCTTCCATCGCGGCCTCTCCTTTGAATCCACGGCTTCGCAGACCGCGCTCGGATCGAGGCGCGACGTGCGAAGTGCTCGACTGGTCAACCAGTATCGAGTGACTGGTCTACCAGTACGGCACCAGCGCGCAACCGGAGCGCCAGATTGCCGCTGATACAGGCAATTCGCGACGTCAGTGGTTGACCACTTGACATCTGCCATGCGCATCTCCACAATCAGACAGCGCAGCCGCCCCGCAACCGGGGCCACGCAGAACGCCACTCAAGGGAGAGACATGCAGCTCGACGCGATCACCATCGCCATCGTCGGTTCGGGATACATGGGCGGCGGCATCGCTCAGGTTTCACCCAGGCCGGCGGACGCTGCGTGCTGATCGACGCCGACCCGAGCCGCGCGGAGGCCGGGCACGCGCGAGTCATCGCCGAGGCGAAGGACCACGCCGCCCGCGGCTACATCTCCGACGCGCAGGCGGCAGCGGTCGAGGCGAACCTCTCGTGGGCCGGCTCGCTCGCCGAGGGCGTGCGCGACGCGGACATCGTGCTCGAGGTCGTCTTCGAGGAGCTCGGCGTGAAGCACGCCGTGCTGCGCGAGATCGAGGCCGCGGTCGCCGACCACGTCATCATCGCCACGAACACCTCCGCGATCCCGATCGGCGAGCTCGCCGAGGTGCTCGACCACCCCGAGCGCTTCCTCGGCGTCCACTTCTTCAACCCGGCCACGCTGCTGCCGGGAGTCGAGGTCATCCCGCACGCCACGACCGACGCCGCCTGCCCGATCAGATCGTCGAGCTGCTCGCGCAGACCGGCAAGGAGCCGGCCGTGGTCGTCGACTCCCCCGGGTTCGTGTGCAACCGCCTGCAGTTCGCGCTCTTCCGCGAGGCCGCTCGCATGGTCGAGGACGGCCACGCGACCGCCGAGCAGATCGACACGATCGTGCGCGCCTCCTTCGGCTTCCGGCTCGCGCTCTACGGGCCCTTCGCGGTCGCCGACATGGCCGGTCTCGACATCTACGCGAACTCGTACACCTCGCTCGAGCGGGCGCTCGGCGATCGATTCACGGTGCCGCCGTCGCTCAAGGCGCGCGTCGACGCCGGCGACCTCGGCATCAAGACCGGGGCGGCTACCTCGGGCTCAGCGAGTCCGAGGCGCAGGACATGGTCGCCGCTCGCGACAACGCGTACAGCGAGCTGGGCAAGCTGCGTCGCAGCCTGCAGGCGGCAGACCGCTGAGAGCATGACGGCATGAACGAGATGGAATCGCAGCCAGCGCCCGCCACGAACGGCAACGTCCGCGCGGAGATCATCCACGCGCTCTCGACGCGCATGTTCTCGGGCGAGGACCTGACGGGCTCCAAGCTGCCGAGCGAGCGCCAGCTCGCCGAGGAGCTCGGCGTGGGGCGCGCGCAGGTGCGCGAGGCGATCCAGTCGCTCGGCCTGCTGGGCGTCGTCGACATCCGGCACGGCGACGGCACGTACCTGCGGGATCCGGCTCGGACCTGCTCCCGCGCGTCATCGAGTGGGGCCTCTTCCTCGGCGAACCGCGGGTCTCGACCTCATCGAGGCGCGCCAGTACATCGAGGTCGCGCTCGCCGGGCTGGCGGCTCGACGCGCGACCGACGACGAGATCCAGCAGATGCGGGCAGCGCTCGAGGCCATGGACCGCGCCTCCGGCGACGAGGCCGCCTTCGTCGAGCTCGATGTGCAGTTCCACCGCGTGATCGCTGCGGCGGCGCGGAACACCGCGCTCGCCGACGTGCTCTCCAACATCACCTCGCTCCTGCGGGTGTGGATGGCACGGTCGCTGCGCGCGGCAGGAGAGACCACGAGCTCGCACGGCGAGCACGTCGCGGTGGTCGAGGCCATCGCATCGCGCGATCGACGCGCCGCGGAATCCGCGATGCGCCAGCACATGCGCCAGGCCGAACGACGGCTCAAGCGCACCCTCGGCGACGCACCGTCGCAGATCCAGGTCCGACACCTCCCCGACTAGACCCCAACACCACACCGGCTTGGGTGGCTCGCCTCCCGAGGTGGCTGCGCCGCGCCCGCAGGGCACCAACACACAAGGAGACATCAATGAAGATCCGATCCAACCGAGTCGCGACGGCTGCCGTCGCCACGCTCGCGGTCGGCGCGCTGGCGCTCACCGGCTGCTCGTCCTCCCCCGAAGCGGCTCCCGCCGCTGACGGCGCGATCACGCCCATGGCCCTCACCCTCGGTCACGCATACGCGGTCGACAGCCTGCAGCACCGCGCGGCCGAGCAGCTCGCCGAGGAGGTCTCGACGCTCAGCGATGGCGCCATCACGATCGAGGTGTTCCCCGCCGCGCAGCTCGGCAGCTGGGAGGAGATGCAGGAGGGCCTCGAGATCGGCTCGGTCAACATGGTCATCGAGAGCCTCGGCTCGCTCGAGCGCTACACCGACCTCGCCGCGATCGAGGGCGTGCCGTTCCTCTACGAGGACGCCGAGCACTTCTTCGAGGTGTGGGACGGCCCGATGGCCGAAGAGATCCTGACGACCGTCCGCGAGGACTCGGGCTTCCAGCTGCTCGGTGCGCTCTACCGCGGTGGTCGTCAGCTCAACTCGACGCGTCCCATCGAGTCGATCGAGCGATCTCGCCGGCCTCAAGCTGCGCGTGCCCAACCAGCAGACCTACATCGACACGTGGCAGGCGCTCGGCGCTTCGCCGACGCCGATGGCGCTGAACGAGGTCTTCTCCGCCATGGAGCAGGGCGCCGTGGAGGGCCAGGAGAACCCGATCGACGTGGTCCGCTTCTCGTCCTTCTACGAGGTCGCGCCGTACGTGACCGAGACGAACCACCTCTACGGCAACTTCCACTTCCAGATGTGGGGCGACACCTTCGACGGCTACCCGACCGAGGTGCAGGACATCCTGCGCGAGGCGTCTGACACGGTCTCCGCGACTACCGCGAGACGTCCATCGCCGAGGCTGAGGCCAACCGCCAGTTCCTCGTCGACGAGGGCGTGGAGTTCTTCGAGATCGACCTCGAGGAGTGGCGCGAGCCGGTCGCCGGCCTCGTCGACGCCGCCGACCCGCAGGTCCAGGAGTGGGCCGAGGAGATCCAGGCCCTCCGAGGCTGATCCATCGTCGCGCGGCCGCCCACCCGGGGCGGCCGCGCGACCCCATACCCCGCGGCGTCGATCCGACGCCCCAGCAGAAGGAGCCCGAGATGCAGCTCGGCGTCATCGCAGACGACTACACCGGCGCGACCGACCTCGCGGGCATGCTCGCGCGGCTGGGGCTCAGGGCCGTGCAGCACCTCGGCGTGCCCGATGAGCCCGACGCGAGCGGCGCGGACGTCGTCGTCGTCGCGCTCAAGTCGCGGAGCATCCCCGCCGCGGATGCCGTGGCCGAGTCCGTCGCGGCCGGCCGCTGGCTGCTCGAGCAGGGCGCGCAGCTGTTCTTCAAGTACTGCTCGACGTTCGACTCCACCGACCGCGGCAACATCGGTCCGGTCGCGGTCGCGCTGGCCGACCTCGTCGACGCGAGTCCGTCGTCTTCGCCCCCTCGGTGCCCGAGAACGGCCGCACCGTCTACCGCTCCCACCTGTTCGTGCACGACCAGCTGCTCTCCGAGTCGCCGCTCCGTGACCACCCGATCAACCCGATGCGCGACGCCGACCTCCGTCGAGTGCTGCGCGCGCAGGTCGACGAGCCGGTCGCCGCGGTGCACCTCGACGTCGTCGCTCGCGGCGCGGACGCGGTCCGCGAGGCCCTCGCCGCCGCGGCCGGCGCAGGATCCCGACTCGTGATCGCCGACGCCGTCGCCGACGCACGACTCACCACGTGGGGCGCGGCGCTCGCCGACGCCGAGCTCGTCACCGGCGGCGCCGGACTGGCGGTGGGCATCGCCCGCGCGTCGCTGCTGTCGGACGACCGCACGCCTCGCGACTTCACCGTCCCCGCGGGCCCGGCTGCCGTGCTCTCCGGCTCCTGCTCGGCCGCCACCCGACGGCAGGTCGCCCGCCACCGGGCCGCGCATCCCTCGTCGAGCTCGACGTCCGCCGGCTCGCTCACGACGACGACGCGATCGTCGAGGCGATCGCGTTCCTCGGCGCGCACCTCGACGAGCGACCGCTCGTCTACTCCTCGAGCGACCCCGACGTCGTCGCCGCGATCCAGGCCGAGCTTCTCGCGTCGACGCATCCGCCGCGCTCGTCGAGCGCGCGTTCGGCCGCATCGCCGCGGCTGCCGTCGACGCGGGCATCCGCCAGATCGTGGTCGCTGGCGGCGAGACCAGCGGGCCGTCGTCAACGGCCTGGGCGTCCGCTCGCTCGAGATCGGTCCCGAGGTCGACCCCGGCGTGCCGTGGACGACGAGCGGCGGCGCGACGCCCGTCGCGCTGCTCCTCAAGTCCGGCAACTTCGGCCAGGACGACATCTTCACCCGAGCGCTCGACACCGCACCCGTGGGAGCCGCCCGATGAGCGCCGTCGCGAACGAGCGTCCACTACGGGCAGCGCCTCGATCGGCTCGGCATGTGCCCCGGCACGAGCGGCAACATCAGTGCACGCGTCGACGACCGCATCCTCGTCTCCCCCACGGGGGCGCTGCTCGGGGCGCTCGACCCCGACCTGCTGAGCGTCATCGACCTCGAGGGCCGGCACTTCGACGGTCCGCGCCCGACCAAGGAGGCGGTGCTCCACGCCGCCGTCTACCGGGTGCGTCCCGAGGCGAACGCGATCGTGCACCTGCACTCGCCCTGGGCGCTCGCGGCCTCGTGCCTCACGGACCTCCCCCGCCATGACGCCCTGCCGGCCTACACGCCGTACTACGCGATGCGCGTCGGCGTGCTGCCGCGCGTGCCCTACGTCGCGCCCGGCCAGCCGGGCCTCGCCGAGGCCTGCGCGGCCGGCTTCGAGTCGGACGCCCGGGCGCGCGGCGTGCTGCTCGACCGCCACGGGCTCGTGACGGTCGGCAGCTCGGTCGGCGATGCCACGGCGATCGCCGAGGAGCTCGAGCTGCGGCGCGGATGCACTTCCTGCTCGACGGTCGAGCCGTCACGCCGCTGACCGACGCAGGAGCGCGCGCAGCTGGGCTCGACGTCGGTCGCCCGCGTCGCGAGCGTCGGTCAGGCCGCGAGCGTTCCGCCGCAGTCGCGGCAGGTGGCTGCAGTGGGCACGACCATGAAGCAGTGCGGGCACGTGGTCTCGCGCATCACCGCGGCAGGAGGAGCGGCCGCAGGAGTCGCGCCGCTGCGCGCCGGACGGCTGCGCGCGGCCCGCGCGGGGCGACGGGCAGCGGCGCGAGCACGGTGGGCGTGCCGCCGTCGGCCGGCATCGTCGCGCCGAACGAGCGGTAGCACTCGAGCCGGTCCTCTGCGGCGACCCGCTCGCGGGTGCGAGCATCGGTGCCGTCCGGGCACGCCCGGATAGTCGTCGGCGATCGAGTCGCTCGGACGTCACGCGACAGCGACGTGAGCCGCGGCTCGCCGCGCTGCTCCGCGTCGGCCGCGACCGCGGTGAGCACGCGGCCGATCCACTCCTCCACGGGCTGGTTCGTGGTGATGCCGGTGCTCGCCTGGATGCGATCGCTCAGCTCCTGCGTAGCTGATCCAGGCGCCGTACTCGCCGGCGGTCTCGATCAGCACCGCGCGCGCGGCCGGCCACCACTGCCGGTTGGCGTCGGACTGCGAGACGTACTTGCCGTTCGCGAGCTCTGGCATGCGTTCCCCTCGGTTGCCTGTGATCAACCGTATCGACGATGGCGCCCCTCCCGCGCGCGCTCGACCCCCGCTGCGGTCAGCCGATCACGCCGTCGCCCTCGTAGCCGACGACCTCGCGGCTCTCGAGCATCGGGATGATCTGCATCTTGCCGATCGACGCGAAGTGGGCGCTCTCGCGGTGCGCGGTGAACGCATCCGCGTCGTCGTAGACCTCGACGATCGTGAAGACGTTCGGCCGCTCGAGGTCGCGGGAGACCGTGTAGGAGCGGTTGCCCTCCTCCTGGCGGCTCTCGGCAGCCAGCGTGGGCAGCAGCTGCGCCACGCGATCGGCGGTCTCGGGCTTGGCGGTGTAGGTCGCGATGGCGACGTAGTGCTGGGACTCGGTCATGCTCCGAGGCTACGCATCGTGCCTCGCGTGCGTGTCACCCGCCCTCCGTAGGCTCGGCGTGCCAGGGAGGCGACGATGATCCTCGAGAACGGCGCGGTGCTGCTCACCGCGAGCGACCTGACCCGTGCCAGCACGTGCGAGTGGCAGGTGCTCACCGCGCTCGACGCGCGGCAGGGCAGGCGCGATCCGGTGCCCGTGGAGGCCGACGCGATGCTCGACCGCACGGCGATGCTCGGCGACCGGCACGAGGAGGCGCTGCTCGCCGAGCTCCGCACCCGCACCGACGTCGTCGAGATCCCGAAGGCGTCGCTCGATGCCGAGGCCCGCTCGCTCGCCGTCGCGCTGACCCAGCAGGCCGTCGACGCCCGCGCCGGCGCCATCTTCCAGGCCGCCTTCGAGGGTGAGCGGTTCTTCGGCTACGCCGACTTCATCGAGCTCGACGACGAGGGCCGCTACGTCGTCTCCGACGCGAAGCTCGCGCGCCGCGCGAAGGTGACCGCGCTGCTGCAGCTCGCCGCCTACGCCCGGGCGCTCCGCACGATGGGCGTGCCCGTCGCCGACGAGGTGCGGCTGCTGCTCGGCGACGGCACCGTGAGCGTGCACCAGCTGCGCGACATCGAGCCGGTGCTGCTCGAGCGCCGCGCGCGGCTCGAGCAGATCGTCGACGAGCGGCTCGCCGCCGACACCGCGCTCGCCTGGGGCACCGACGGCATCCTCGCCTGCGGCCAGTGCGCGGCGTGCGCCGAGCAGATCGCGCTGCACGACGACGTCTTCCAGGTGGCGGGCATCCGCAAGCAGCAGCGCGACCGGCTGCGCGCGGTCGGCATCGAGACGATGGCGCAGCTGGCGGATGCGCCGGGCGGTCCGCCCAAGATGGCGCCAGGCGACCTTCGCCGCGCTGCAGCGGCAGGCGAGGTCGCAGCTGCGCTCGCGCGACGCATCCGTGCCCGCCGTCGACGTCGTGGACGACGCCGCCATCCGCGAGCTGCCGGCGCCGTCGCCCGGCGACCTCTTCTTCGACTTCGAGGGCGACCCGCTGTGGCAGCACGGCGACACTGGGGCATCGACTACCTCTTCGGCGTGCGCGACGCGGCCGGCGAGTTCACCGGCTTCTGGGCGCACACGCTGGCCGAGGAGAAGCAGGCGCTCATCGACTTCCTCGCCTACGTCGCCGAGCGGCGGCAGCGGCATCCCGACCTGCACATCTACCACTACGCCTCGTACGAGCGCACGCACCTGCTGAGCCTCGCCGCCCGCCATGGCGTCGGCGAGGAGCAGATCGACGACCTGCTGCGCGGCGGCGTGCTCGTCGACCTCTACCCGGTCGTGAAGCGCTCGCTCGTGATCGGCAGCGCGAGCTACTCGCTCAAGAAGCTCGAGCCGCTCTACATGCCGCGGGTCGCGGATGGGCGAGGTGACGAACGCGGGCGACTCGATCGTGTGGTTCCAGCAGGCCACCGAGCTGCGGGAGGCCGGCGACGACGGAGGCGGCTGCCGCGCTCTTCGCGCAGATCGAGGAGTACAACGCGTACGACGTCGAGTCGACGCACGGGCTGCGCGACTGGCTGCTGGGGCTCGTGGCGAGGCCCGCGGCGCGACGTCGCGCTGCAGCGGCGCCGCCGGACGAGCTCTCGCCCGAGCGCGCCGAGGTCATCGCCGCGCGCGAGGCGCTCGTCGAGCGGCTGCTCGCGCCCGCGGGCGACGACCCCGCGCTCCGGTCGCCCGACCAGATGGCCCTCGCCCTCGCGGCGGCCGCGGTCGGCTACCACTCGCGCGAGCGCAAGACCTTCTGGTGGGAGCACTTCTAGCGCCTCGCGGATCCGCTCGACGACTGGCGCGACCAGCGGGACGTCATCACGGTCGACGAGGTGCTCGAGGTCGGGCCGTGGGAGCAGGCGAAGCTGAGCCTCGTGCGCCGCATCCGCTTCCGCGGCACGGTGGGGCCCGGCACCCGGCTCTCCGACGAGACGACGCAGCAGTTCGCGGTCTACGAGCCGCCGCACGTGCCGGGCGACGACCCGAGGGCGTGGCGCTCGACGCACGCGAAGACGACCCTGACGCTCGCCGAGGACGTGTTCGAGCTGGTCGAGAGCGCCGGCCGCCACACCACCGCGATCCCGTGGGAGGCGACGCCGATCGCGCTCGCACCGGCGCAGCCGCCGAACAGCGGGCCGCTCGAGCAGTCGATCGAGCAGTGGGCGGATGCGCTCGCCGACGCGCTCGACGATGGCGCGAGCTCGCGACCGCGCTGCCCGCCGACGCGTCGCTCGACGTGCTGCGTCGCCGAGCGCCCGCCGCGGCTCGCGCCGGTGGAGGGCGACGGCACGACCGACGCGATCGTGCGCTCGCTCGCCGAGCTCGACGCATCCTTCGTCGCCGTGCAGGGCCCGCCCGGCACAGGCAAGACCTACACCGGCGCGCGCGTGATCGCCGAGCTCGTGCGCCGCGGCTGGCGGATCGGCGTGGTCGCGCAGTCGCACGCGACGGTCGAGCACATGCTCGACGGCGTCGTGGCGGCGGGCGTGCCCGCCGAGCGGGTCGTGAAGAAGCTGCGCGAGGGCGACACGGGCGAGCATCCGTGGACGGCGGCGAAGGACGCGTCGCTCGCGCTCGGCAGCGAGCCGGGGGTGATGGGCGGCACGGCGTGGGCGTTCGCCGGCCACGCGAACAAGGGCCACGCGCCGCTCGACCTGCTCGTCATCGACGAGGCGGGGCAGTTCTCGCTCGCCAACACGATCGCGGCCGGGCGCGCGGCACGACGGCTGCTGCTCATCGGCGACCCGCAGCAGCTGCCGCAGGTGAGCCAGGGCACGCACCCGGCGCCGGTCGACGGCTCCGCGCTCGGCTGGCTGTGCGAGGGCGAGGCGGTCATCCCCGAGCGCTTCGGCTACTTCCTCGGCACGTCGTGGCGGATGCATCCCGGCGCTCTGCGAGGCGGTCTCCGACCTCGCCTACGACGGGCGGCTGCGGCGCGCACGACTCCGAGCGGCGGCTCGTCGGCGTCGAGCCCGGGACTCGAGCCCGTCGCCGTGCGGCATGCGGGCAACACGACCTCCTCGAGCCGAAGAGGCGGATGCGGTGGTCGCCATCGTGCGCGGCCTGGTCGGCCGCGAGTGGCACGACGGCGCCGCCGCCCGGCCGCTCGCCGCGAGCGATGTCATCGTCGTCGCGCCGTACAACGCGCAGGTGGGGCTGCTGCACGACGCGGCTCGCCGCGGCCGGCTTCGGCGGCGGCGTCGGTCGGGACGGTCGACCGGTTCCAAGGGCGGGAGGCGGCGATCGTGATCGTGTCGATGGCCGCGTCGAGCGCGGTCGACGTGCCGCGCGGCATCGAGTTCCTGCTCTCGGTGAACCGACTCAACGTGGCGATCTCGCGCGGGCAGTGGCGGGCGTACCTCGTGCACTCCCCCGGGCTGCGCGCCCACCTGCCGCCGACGCCCGAGGGCGTCGCGCAGCTGAGCGCGTTCCTGCGGCTCGCGGGCGACGCACGCGACCTTGGCGGGGCATCCGCCGCTCTGTGAGACTCGACGGGTGCGACGGTGCCTCTCGGCGCTGCCGCGCCCGGCGCACACGCGCCATCGAGGAGAGGACCGACCCATGACCGTGAAGCTCGAGGACGCCCGCCGCATCATCGCCGCCGCCGAGGCGAAGGCCGACGAGATCGGCCAGCCCATGAACATCGCCGTCGTCGACGCCGGCGGCAACCTGGTCGCCCACGTGCGGCAGGACGGCGCCTGGATCGGCAGCGTCGACATCTCGATCAGCAAGGCGTGGACGTCGCGCGCGTTCGACATCACCACGAAGGACCTGGGCGACAACGCGCAGCCGACGCAGCAGTTCTTCGGCATCCACACCACCAACGGCGGCAAGGTCGCGATCTTCGCGGGCGGCATCCCGCTCTCGCGCGACGGCGTCGTCGTCGGTGCGGTCGGCGTCAGCGGCGGATCCGGCGAGCAGGACCACTCGGTCGCCGAGGCAGGTGCCGCGGCCTTCTGAGGCCAGCCCGGAGGATCCGGCGCTGAGCGGCCCTCCGACGGGATAATCGCAGTCGAGCGGCCGCTCCGCGCGGAATCTTCCGGGCGTGACGGCTGACTTGCTGGACCCCGACGGTGACACGCCCGCGCCGTACGACGACCCGAGAGGATGGTGCCATCGAGCCCAGCCGCAGCGAGGCCGACGACAACCTCGCCACCTACCTCAACGAGCACCTGCTCGCCTCGGAGGGCGGGGTGCAGGCGTTCAAGGCCGCCGCCCACACGTTCGAGGGCACGAGGCACGAGGCGGCGCTGCTCGCGCTCTCGGACGAGATCGCGCGCGACCGCCGGGACCTGGCCAAGATCATCGACCGGCTCGGCTTCCGCCCGAAGGGGTGGAAGCGCATGCTCACCGTCGTGCTCCGCGTCGGCGGACGCGTGAACCCGGTCAACGTGCTGCGGCTGCGACGCGGGTCGCTCGCGCAGTTCGAGCTCGACTTCCTCACCGGCGCCGTGCGCGCGAAGCAGTCGATGTGGGATGCGCTGCTCGAGCTCGCCGAGGACGACCCGCGGCAGGACCGGACGCTGCTGCACTCGCTGCAGCTGCGCGCCGACCAGCAGATCGCCGAGATCCAGCGCATCAATCGCGAGACCGTCCGCGAGCGCTTCCTCCGCCGCGACACCTGATGCCGCCGACGGGGCCGCCTCAGTCCACGCGGGGCGGCGCGACCGGCGGCGCGATGGGCGCACCGGCGCCGCGAGCGCGCTGCGCGCCCACGATCCACTCGACCACGAGGCCGACGTAGCCGGCGAGCCAAGCCACGGCAGCGACCCATCCGATCGCCTCCGAGAGGGCGTGCGCGGGCGACGGGCTCATGGGCGAGCCGAGCATGATCGTGAGCGTCGACTGGATCGACTCCCGGGTGTCTCCCCCATCGACGAGCGTCAGCCCGAGCACGACGACCCCGATCGAGGTCAGCAGCGCCCAGACGATCGAGCGGATGCGCCGGGCACCGACGCGCAGCACGCCTCGACGGCGCAGCATGCCGCGCGCGACCGCGAGCACCAGCACCGCATAGCCGGGGATCCACAGCAGGAAGCCCCACACGATGACGATCAGCATGAGCCAGCCGAACGACGGCAGCTTGGCGAGCACCGCGACGATCGGCGCCGCGATCGTGATGATGCCGACCACGATCAGGAGCGGATCGGATGCGGGCGGTCGAGCGATCCAGGGCGGCGGCGCAGACGTCATGAGGAGAGCATGGCCCGGATCCGGCCGCTCGGGGTGCGACAAGCGCGGGAAGCGGAGCGCAACGGAGCTCAGCCGGCCTGCACCCTGTTGGCGAGGTCCTTCGCCCACTGCCCCGCGCGTTCGAGCTCGCCATCGATGAGCGGCCCCTCGTAGTCGTGCACGCGGAACGTCTCCTGCTTCACGACGATGTCGAAGCCGAGGCTGCGCAGCTCCTGCTTCGCCGCCCGCGCGGCAGAGCCGGGCAGCCGGGGTCGGTCGACGCGGGTGTCGAAGGTCGCGGCCTTGGTGCCGTGCGGCGCGTGCTCCAGCACTCCCAGCCACTCCCGGATGCCCCGGGCGGGCGCCCACGGGGCACCGTGCTGCGAGACCGCGTTCTCACGAGTCGTCGGACGCGACATCGAGAACGCGTGCGTGGGCCCGCCGACGAGCACGAGGTCGAACCCGTCGATGTTCGTGGGCGCGGCATCCGCGTCGACGACCTCGACGGTCATCGCGGTCTGCAGCTGCTCGGCGATGGCTCGCGCGACCCCTTCGGTGTTGCCCCACAACGATTCGTAGACGATCAGTGCGCGCATGCGTGCCTCCAGGGCCGTTGCTCGTGAGCGTATGCCCGACGGCGCGCCACCGTCAGGGGCCGGATGCGCGTGCTCAGCGCCCGTGCAGGCACATCCGCCAGGCTCACGGCATGCCTCGCCTCCTCGCTGCCGCGGCCGTCGCGTGCGCTGCCCTCACCGCCGTCGCCTGCACGCCGCTGCCGCCCGCGCCGGTGGAGTCGACGAACGTCGGCTCGCCCGTCACGTCGCCCGCGCCGCCGGCGCCCGGCTCCGATACCGCCACGATCGACATCACGGTCGACGGCGTCGCCGTGCCCTCCGACTGGCTCGTCGGCGGGACCTGCGTCGCGCTGTCGGACGGCTCGACGCGCTTCGACGTCGCCAACGGGGGCGATGTGCTCGCGCTCACCGTCAGCGACGACGAGCTCGAGGAGCACGAGCTCGTCGTCGACACCGTCGACTACGACCTCGACGACGCGACCGTGGCGAGGGACGGCGATCGCTACGTCATCGACGCGCAGGCCGAGACGGAGGGGCAGGGCGCGGAGGCGACTGCGGATGCCGCCGTGCACATCGAGGCGCGCTGCGGGTAGCGGTGCCGCGTCAGCGGATGACCGGCGGCGCCACCCGCTCGGCCGGGCGCCGCGCGAGGGCCGACCCGACGATCCACTCGATGAGCAGCCCCGCGTAGCCGGCGAGCCACGCGGCGGCCGCGACCCAGGCGATCGCCTCCGACACCGCGTGCGCGGGCGATCCGCTCTCGGGCGACCCGAGCGACGCCGTGAGCGTCGACTGGATCGACTCGCGGGTGTCGCCGCCGTCGATGAGCGTGAAGCCGAGCACGACGATGCCGACCGAGGTCAGCAGCGCCCAGATGATCGAGCGGATGCGCGCGGGCCCCGCGCGCAGCGGCGCCCGGCGGCGCAGCATGCCGAGCGAGACCGCGAGCACGAGCGCGACGTACCCGCCGAGCCAGAGCGGGGCCGCCCAGATGAGCGCGACCATCAGCCAGCCGCCGGTGGGCAGCTTCGCCAGCCAGCCCATGATGGGGGCGGCGATCGTCAGGCCGCCGACGATCATGAGCACGAGGTCCGGCGCGGGCCGCGGCGCGAACGACGGCAGGTGCGGCGTCGGGGAGGTCATGGGTCGAGCATGCCGCGCCGCTGCTGGGAGCAGCACCATCGCGTCGTGCGGCTTGCACCGCTCCCCCGACCGCGACAGGCTGAGCACGCATCCCCGAGCGACGACCACTGGAGGCCGCATGACCACCGCCGTCATCGTCGGCGCCGGACCCAACGGCCTCACCGCCGCCGCCGTGCTCGCGCGCGCGGGGCTCGAGGTCACCGTGCTCGAGCGGCTGCCGTATGTCGGCGGCGCGAGCTCGTCGATCCCCGCATTCGGCGATCAGGCGCTCATCGACCCCGGCGCCTCCGGGCATCCGTTCGGCATCACCAGTCCCGCGTTCCGCGCGCTCGGGCTCGAGCAGCACGGTCTCGAGTGGGTGCACGCGGACGTGCCGATGGCGCATCCGCTGCCCGGCGGGCGCGCGGCGATCCTGCACCGCGACGCCGAGCAGACGGCCCGCGAGCTCGGCGTGGACGCCCGCGCGTGGCTCGCGCTCCACAAGCCGGCGACCGACGACCCGAACGGCACCGCAGAGAGCATCCTCGGGCCGCTCGTGCGCATCCCCAAGGACCCGGTGCTGCTCGCCCGCTTCGGGCTGCGCGGCGCGTGGCCCGCGACGCTGCTCGCGCGCACCGTCTTCCGCTCCGGAGCCGCGCAGGCGCTCTTCGCCGGCTCGGTCACGCACGCGACGCTGCCGCTCGGGCTGCCGCTCACGAGCGCGTTCGGCATCGCGTTCGGCGGCGTCGGCCACTCCGCCGGCTGGCCGTTCGCGAAGGGCGGGTCGCAGTCGATCGCGGATGCGCTGCGCCGCGTCGCCGAGGCCGCCGGCGCCCGCATCGAGACCGGTGTCGACGTCACCGACCTGCGCGACCTGCCGCCGGCCGACCTGATCCTGCTCGACGTGACGCCGCACCAGCTTGCGCGCATGGCGGGCGACCGGCTGACCGGCCGCTACGCGAAGCGGATGCGCTCCTGGAAGTACGGGGCGGCCGTGTCGAAGCTCGACCTGCTGCTCGACGGGCCGATCCCGTGGGCCGACCCGCGCGTCGAGGGCGCCGGCACCGTGCACGTCGGCGGGCCGCTCGCGGAGGTCGTCGAGGCCGAGCACGCGGTCGCGGTCGGGCGGATGCCCGAGAAGCCGTTCGTGCTGCTCACCCAGCCGACCGCCGCCGATCCGGAGCGGGCGCCGGCCGGCAAGCATCTCGTGTGGGCCTACGCGCACGTGCCGCACGGGTGGCCGGGCGACGCATCCGAGGCGATCGAGTCGCGCATCGAGGCGTACGCGCCGGGCTTCCGCGACCGCGTGCTCGAGCGGCAGTCGATGCCGCCCGCGGCGCTCGAGCTGTGGAACCCGAACCTCGTCGGCGGCTCGATCGGCGGTGGCACGCTCGCCGGCACCCAGCAGCTGCTGCGGCCCGTGCTCGCGCACCCCTACCGGGTGCCGATGCCGGGCCGGGTGTTCCTCTGCTCGTCGTCGACCCCGCCCGGCGGCGGGGTGCACGGCATGAGCGGCTGGCACGCGGCGCACGCGGCGCTGCGCGAGATCGGCGTGCACGAGGGCTGAGCGGCGATGCGCGCGCGGCAGATGACCCTCAGAGCGGAGCGTCGGACGCATAGTGCGGTCGGTGCATCGCTCAGCGGCACATCTGCCGAGCGCGCCCACCGGAGGATCCAGCTGCCAGCGGCGGCTCGGCGCCATGGTGCAGACAGCGCCTCGCTGAGGGCCGATTCCTTCGGCGGCGGGCCTCCCGCACGGGCCGAGCGCTGACCATGGACTGGACGAGCGTGGTCGCCTGGCTCGACGCCCCGCACGCCGAGCTCGCACGCCAGGTGCTGCAGCGCGGCACCGCTGCCGTCTTCGCGGTCGCATTCCTGTCCACCTTCCTGCAGTTCCCCGCGCTGCTGGGCGAGCGCGGCCTCTCCCCCGCGCCCCGCTACATCGCCGCCGGCGGGCTCGAGGGCCAGCCGAGCATCTTCCGGTGGCACTACTCGGATCGCTTCCTGCGCATCCTCTGCCTGGTGTGCATCGCCATCGCGCTCGCGCTCGTCACGGGGTTCCTGCAGTCGGGGCCGCCGTGGGCGCCGATGCTCGCGTTCCTCGCCCTGTGGATCGTCTACCTCTCGATCTTGGCCGTCGGGCAGGTGTTCTACGGCTTCGGCTGGGAGCTGCTGCTGTGCGAGGCCGGCTTCCTGATGGCGTTCCTCGGGGCCGACGACCATGCGCCGCCGACGCTCGCGCTGCTGCTCGTCGTGTGGCTCGTGTTCCGGCTCGAGTTCGGCGCCGGCATGATCAAGCTGCGCGGCGGCCGCGAATGGCGCGACCTGACGGCGCTGATGTTCCACCACGAGACGCAGCCGATGCCCGGGCCGCTCAGCCGCTGGGCGCACCTCGCGCCCGCCTGGTGGCACAAGGTCGAGGTGCTCGGCAACCACGTGGCGCAGCTCGTGGCGCCGTGGGTGCTGCTCGTCTGCGCGGCGGGCGCGATCGGCACGGCGAGCGGTGCCGCCGACGAGGTGACGGCGGTGCTCGGCGCGATCGCGACGGTCGCTGCCGCGGTGATGGTCCTCACGCAGGGCTGGCTCGTGCTGACCGGCAACTTCGCGTGGCTCAACTGGATCACGATCGTCGTCGCGTTCGCCGCCGTCGACGACCGAGCCGTCGCCTGGCTGCTGCCCGCGTGGCCCGCCGACCACGAGTACGCGCCGACGCCCGTGTGGTTCAGCATCCTCGTCGGCCTCGTCTTCATCGCCTACGTGTGGCTCTCGATCCCGTCGGTGCGCAACCTCGCGTCGGAGCGGCAGCTCATGAACGCGTCGTTCAACCGACTGCGGCTCGCCAACGCGTACGGGGCGTTCGGCACGGTGACGAAGCGGCGCGACGAGATCGTCATCGAGGGGACGCTGGCGGATGCGCCGGGCGACGACGACTGGGTCGAGTACGGGTTCAAGGGCAAGCCGGGCGACGTGCGGCGGGTGCCGGGCTGGTTCGCGCCGTACCACCTGCGGCTCGACTGGCTGATGTGGTTCCTGGCGCTCGGGCAGCGCGGCTGCGTGGTTCCGGGTGCTGCTCGAGCGGCTGCTCGAGGCGGATGCGCCGACGCTGCGGCTGCTCGGCCGCGACCCGTTCGCCGGCGAGCGACCGCGATGGGTGCGGGCGCGGGTCTACCGCTATCGGTTCGCGACCCGCGCGGAGAAGCGGGCGACCGGGCAGGTGTGGATGCGCGAGGACCGAGGGCTGCTCGTCGCACCGATGCACGGGTAGCGGCGGGCGCCCCGCCGGGCCCGTGTCAGTGGGGCGACCTACGTTGCGAACAGGGCCGAGAGGATCTCAACTTCTGGCCCGTCCCTCGCTCGCAGGCTCCCCAGGCCGCAGGGCACTCCATGTACCGAGAGAGACTCCATGTCCAGCAACCTCCCCCCGCAGGGCTTCGGCGGTTCGCCGCAGCCCGCCGCCGCGCAGTTCAGCGCGCCGACCTACGCGCCGGCCCCGGGCACGCTCCCGCGCCGCAGTTCGCGGGCCCCGGCTACGCGCCGCGCGCCCGCGGCGCACGCGCCCGCGCCGCAGCTCGGCGGCCAGCAGCCGCCGCTCAAGAGCTTCCTCGCCACCTGGCTGCTCGCGCTGCTGCTGGGCGTGCTCGGCGCCGACCGCTTCTACCTCGGCAAGATCGGCACCGGCATCGCGAAGCTGCTGACCCTCGGCGGCTTCGGCATCTGGTGGCTCGTCGACCTCATCCTCACGCTCACGGGCAGCCGCACCGACAGCCTGCGCCGTCCCCTGGACGGCTTCGAGCACCACAAGAAGATCGCGTGGATCGTCACGGCCGCGTGGATCGTGCTCGGCATGATCCTCGGCGCCGTGAACGGTGCGACCGCGGCAAGCCGCGTCCCGGCAGCGCTGCCGGCTCGTCATCGTCCCTGCGGCGCCCGCCGTCGAGCCGGCCGATGAGGCTGCCGCGCCCGCCGTGGAAGAGGCCGCAGCAGAGCCGGCCGCTGAGCCCGCTGCCGAGGAGGCGCCCGCTGCGGCGCCCGCCAACGAGGCGGCTGCCTGGGCGACCGACACCTTCGGCACGCTTCGAGCCCGTCAACGCAGCAGGGCTCGGGCGACTCGATCATCGAGCTGCCCGGCGCCGTCGGGCATCGTGGCGGCGACGCACAACGGCTCGCGCAACTTCGTGATCCAGGTGCTCGACGCCGACAACCAGTCGACCGGTGACCTGCTCGTCAACACGATCGGGGCCTACAGCGGCCAGACCTCGTTCGGCGTCAACTCCTTCACCGAGGGAGTGCGCGTGCAGATCACCGCGGACGGCGCCTGGGACCTGACGATCGCTCCGCTCGCGGCGGCCCCCGAGCTCGCGCCGAGCGGCACCGGGCGACGCGGTCTTCCTCTACAACGGCGACGCGGGGGCGCTCGCGGCCACCCACGCCGGAGAGCGCAACTTCGTGGTGATCGAGGAGACCGCGGGGATGTTCTCGATGGGGCTGCTCGTGAACACCATCGGTGCCTACTCGGGCACGGTGCCCCTCAGCTCTGGACCGTCGATCATCGCCGTCACCGCGGACGGCGGCTGGACGCTCGCGGTGCAGTCGTCATCTCGAGCCTGGCGGGCGTCCCGCGCGGTTGCGCGGGACGCCCGCTCTCGAGCGTGCACGGACGACGTCGGCTCGACTCGCTCAGCGGGCGAGCGGCGGGACCTATTCGGTCTTCGACGCCGCCTTCGCAGCCGCAGCCCAGTCGACCCGCTCGCGCATCGCGCGCAGCGCGAAGATCACGGTCGCGACGCCCGACTGCGGCTCGTCATGCGCGATGGAGCTGCGGTAGAGCGCGTCGATCGCCTCCAGCGAGGCGGACGATGCCGCCTCCACCCCCTCCAGGTCGTGCCAGGCATGCAGGTGCGCGGCGAGCGCCTCGACCGCGCTCGCCGCGAGCCGACGCTCGTCGCGCTCGAGCTCGATCGTGATCGGGCGATCCCACGCGGCTGCGGCGAGGGCCTCGAGCACGTCGTCCATGCGGTGGACGACGGAGCGGAGCGCCGAGACCGCCCGCTCGTCGACGTCGAGGTCGTGACGGTGCCACAGCATCCGCAGGTTGAAGCGCCGCGCCTCGCGCGCCTCGTCGACCTGCGCATCGAGGGCGACGACGCGGTCGCGCAGCTCGGGACCCCAGCCTGCCCAGTCCTCGCGCTCCGGCGGCCAGCTGCCGCGCAGCGTCTCGGCGAGCACCTCGGTGCGCTCCGCGAGGTCCTGCACGGTGTCGTGGATCTGCTTGCGCGTCTCGCGGTCGTAGAGCGGCGGCAGCGCGACGGCGTTCACGAGCACGCCGACCGCCATGCCGAGCGTGAACTGCCCGACGTAGCCGATCGCGTAGCCGTCGGCGTCGACGCCGCCGAAGATGATGACGAGCAGCGCGACGACCGGCACGACGGTCGCCGCCTGCCCGAAGCGCGGGATGCCCTGCATGAGCACGGCGACGCCCGCGATGAGGCCGATCTTGGCGATGCCGGGCCACTCGACGTTCAGCAGGCCGATGCCGATGATCGCGCCGACCAGCATGCCCGTCGCCTGCCGCAGCGCGGTGCGGGCGACGGTGAAGATCGTGGTGCCGGTGGCGACGAACGCGCCGAGCGGTGCCGCATAGGCGTAGGTCGCGAGCTCTTCGCCCATCTGGTTGGCCAGCAGCCAGGCGGCCATCGCGGCGAGCGCGGCGCGCACCGCGATCATCACCCGGAACAAGGGCAGCGCGCGAGCGACCGAGCGCTTGGCGACCTGCGCGGCCGCCTTCGCGTCGGGCGCGACCGCGGCCATCATCGGCGAGAGCGAGTTCTCGCCGGTCACCTCGGGGTCTGCGACGGATGCGGGTCCGGTGGTCGCCGCCTCGTCGCGCTCGCGCACCTCGTCGGGCGCTCCGTCGCGCGGTTCATCGGGTCGAGCCACGGTGCCACCGTAGCCCCGGCCGCGCCCGGGACGTCAGCCGTGCACGCCGAACGGGGCCGTTCCGGTGGGAACGGCCCCGCTGGTGCTGCGGTCACGACAGGAGGCTGCGTGCGAGCGCGTCCATGGAGGCGCGGTCACGAGCGGAGACTGCCCGCTCGTACGCCGCCGCCTCGCGGCGCTGCTGCTCGGTGACGGCGGGCTGCATGGCCCAGCGCTCGAGCAGTCGGGATGCGCTCAGTGCGAGCCGGCGAGGTGCCGGCAGCGACAGAGTCAGCGATGACATGGTGTTCTGCTTTCTGGCATGGCGATATCGCCCGAGGAATGGGCGTGGGATATCGCTGGATGAATTGCGTGGAATTGGCGCACCGGATAGCACCGGAATGGTGCGGATGCGCGGAATGCGACAGATGCGCAGACGGCCGGCCGCGAAGGACGCGACCGGTGCAGCGGTCGCTGATCAGCGTGCAGTGAGGGGAGGCGCAGGGCTCAGATGCCTGCTGTGGCCTGGCGAATGCGATGCCTCAAGAGGCATCGCGAGCCGTTGGCCCGTGCGCTCCGCGCTAGCGGATCCCGCCGGGGAGGAGGGCTCCAGTGGTCTGGATCTTGTCGGTCATGAACACGAGCTCCTCCTTTCTCGACGTGCGGGAGTTCGCAGGAGAGACGCTATACCGACT
>CAWDMS010000001.1:0-16054 GCA_963803465.1 uncultured Actinomycetota bacterium | reverse complement strand
GCTGGCGCGGCGCGCCGTCCGAGCAGCGCCGCACCCGCGCCACTCCGAGCACGGACCCGTTCCTCACTGCGCGACCCCGATATTCGGGTCCTCCAGCGAGAAACGGGTCCGCCAGGTGAGTGGCGCCTCCGGCAGGTGAGTGGCGCCTCCGGCGGGTGAGTGGCGCCTCCGGCGGGTGAGTGGCGGGTCCGCGTGGGTGAGCGGCGCCTCCGGTAGGTGAGTGGCGCCTCCGGCGGGTGAGTGGCGCCTCCGCCAGGTGAGTGGCGCCTCCGGCGGGTGAGTGGCGAGTTCCGACGTCCGCATCCACGTTCCCGGCCGGGTCGCCTTCAGGGCAGGGAGGCGCCACTCAGGTGCGGGAGCCGCCGCTCAGGTGCGGGAGCCGCCACTCAGGTGCGGGAGGCGCCACTCACGGGGGCCGCCACTCGGGCGGGAGGCGCCACTCACGGGCCTCGAGCCTCCGCGAGCTCAGCCGTCGAGCGAGCGCAGGCCGTTGTACGCGGTGACCCCGATCGGCGGGCCGTAGGCGCCGGAGTCGCCGCCGTTCGAGTAGACCGCGGTGATGTGCCCGGCGCCGGTGGCCGGGTCGAGGTTCGAGACGAAGCCGGAGCCGGAGGCGCCGTCGCCCATCACGCAGTCGGCGCCGTAGTTCGGGTCGCCGCCGGCGCCGTAGCTCAGCTCGCCGTCGGCGCAGTAGCGCAGCACCTCCGCGTCGAAGTCGTCGTTGCCCGGGTAGCCGGCGATCACCACGCCGTTCGTCTCGGCGGTGAAGCTGATGCCCTGGCCGCCGACGACGTCCTCGAGCGTGTCGCCGCCCTGCGGGGCGAAGCGGATGAAGCCCACGTCGAAGCCCATCCAGCCGTTGTCGTCGGCGCCGTCGAGCCAGCGGTCGTTCGCCTCGAGGTACTGCGCCGGCACCCACCAGTCCTCCGCCTCCCAGGTGCCGAACGGCGCGTCGCCGCGCTCGTAGCCCGGCTCGAAGGTGATGCGGTCGTAGTAGTCGCGCGTCTCGTCGTCGAAGACGCAGTGCGCGGCGGTGACGACGATGAGGCCCGACTCGCTGTTGATGACGGTGCCGCTGCACGTGTACTGGGCGTCGGCCGACTCGAGCACGAGCCGCCCGACGGTCGTGAGCAGCAGGCTCGCGTCGCCCGTGTGGGCGGTGCCCTCGAGCAGCTCGTCGCCGTCGTCGTGCTCGGGCATCGCGATGCCCGGCTCGACCAGCGCCGCGCCGCGGGTCGCCTCGAGCACGAGGTCGAGGGCCGCATCCGGGAAGTACCCGTCGACCGTCTCGCCGTCGGAGCCGGCGTACAGCGCCCCGGTGTCGGCGTCGGTCTCGTCGGTGGTGGTGATCGGCTCGTCCGGCTCGACCGGCTCCACGTCGATCTGCGGCTGGCCGGACGGCTGCGCGGGCTGCGACGGCTGCGAGCGCGGCTGCTGCGGCTCCCGGATCGCGGTCGGCAGCGGCGGCGGCAGGATGACGCATCCGCTCATCGTCACGACGGCGAGGGCTGCTGCCAGGACGGCGGCGGATCGGGCGATGCGCATGCTGCGACGCTAGGCCCGCGGGCCGCGCGCGACGCTGTGAGCGTCCGGAGCGTCGTCAGGCCGGCGGCGCGACGGCGACGAGCAGGATCGCCGTCCAGTGGCAGAGGAACGCGACGCAGCGTGCAGGTGTGGAAGATCTCGTGGAAGCCGAAGCGGCCGGGGAACGGGTTGGGCCGCTTCATGCCCGTAGACGACGGCGCCGACCGTGTAGGCGAGCCCGCCGAGGCCGATGAGGATCGCGGTCGCGGCGTTGGCCATCCAGATCTGCGGCAGGAACGCGACCGCGGCCCAGCCGAGCGCGAGGTAGATGGGCACGTAGAGCCAGCGCGGCGCGTGCAGCCAGAAGATGCGGAAGGCGATGCCGAGCAGGGCGCCCACCCAGATGACGGTGAGCAGGATCCAGTCGGTCGGCGACGGGAGCGTCAGCAGCGCGATCGGCGTGTAGCTGCCCGCGATGAGCAGGAAGATGTTGGCGTGGTCGAACCGCTTGAGCATGACGCGCGTGCGCTCCTGCCAGTGGAAGCGGTGGTAGTCGCCCGAGACGCCGAACATCAGCAGGCTCGACGCGGCGTAGACGGCGGTGGATGCTTTCGCGGTCGCGCCGTCGGCGATGACGACGAGCAGGATGCCTGCGAGGAGGGCGAGCGGGGCGGTGCCCGCGTGGATCCAGCCGCGCCAGGTGGGCTTCTGCTCGATCGCGGCCTCGGCGATCGCGTCGCCCGCGGCCTCGATGAGCGGCAGGTGCGCCGACGCCGGATCGCCGATGCTGTCGTCCGGCGCGGGCAGGTCGTCGCGGGAGGGATCGCCGGGGTGCACTGCCATAGGGACAGCGTACGGCGTACGCAGTGCCGATCGGGGCACGCGGAGCCGATCTGTGCAGGCGGGCCGATCGATGGCATGCGGGCCGATCCGTGCACGCCGGGCTCGACGTCCTGCTGACCGACGCGATCGCGCACGTCCACGCCGCCGTGAGCCGGCTGCCCGCTAGATTCGTCGCGTGCGACTGCGCAGCTCCCCGGGTCTCGGCTCGTCTACCGCTACTACGAGCGGCGGCTCCGCCGAGAGCTCCAGCACGCCGTCGTGCCCCGGCACATCGCCATGATCATCGACGGCAACCGTCGCTGGGCGCGCGAGCAGAAGCTCGCGAGCGCCGGCCACGGGCACCGCGCGGGCGCCGCCAAGCTGCGGGAGTTCGTCGACTGGTGCGCCGAGATCGGCGTCGAGGTCGTCACGCTCTACCTGCTCTCGCGCGACAACCTCACCGGGCGGGCCGACGAGGAGCTGGGCGAGCTGTGCGAGATCATCGCCGAGCTCGCCGACGACCTCTCGCGGCTGCCCGGTCGCCGCATCCGCCACGTGGGCGACGTCAAGGGGCTCCCGGCGCCGCTCTGCTCGGCGCTCGAGGCGGCGGTCGCGCGCAGCGCCGACCAGGACGGGCTGGTCGTCAACCTCGCGGTCGGCTACGGCGGCCGGCACGAGGTCGTGGAGGCGGTGCGCTCGATCCTCACCGATGCGAACGGCGCGAGCGCGGCGGAGATCGCCGAGCGGCTGACGCCGGAGCTCATCGCGCAGCACCTGGGGACCGCTGGCCAGCCCGACCCCGACCTCGTGATCCGCACCTCCGGCGAGCAGCGGCTGAGCGACTTCATGCTGTGGCAGAGCGCGCACAGCGAGTTCTACTTCGTCGAGGCGCTCGGGCCGGACCTGCGCGAGGTCGACTTCCTGCGCGCGGTGCGCGCCTACGGGCAGCGCGAGCGGCGCTACGGGCGCTGACCTCAAGGCCAGGTTTCCATCCGATGAACTCTCGCTGAGCGGCCGTGTGTCGGAGCGCCGGCGGGGGCGGCGAGCGTACATTCGGCGGTGTCGGGCAGTTCCGCCCGACAGCGAGCGGCTTCGTTGCCTGCGAGCAGCACGGGAGGCGACGGCCGCGTGATCCGACCCGAGGGTCGGAAAGGGAGCGTCACGTGCCTGATCTCGCCACCACCCCTGAGAGCGGCGTCGCCGAGGACCGCAGCCTCGACACCCGCCAGCGCACCTACGTGCTCGACACGAGCGTGCTGCTGTCCGATCCGGGGGCGATCCACCGCTTCGCCGAGCACGCCGTCGTGATCCCCGTGATCGTGATCGCCGAGCTCGAGAAGAAGCGGCACGACCCCGAGATCGGCTACTTCGCGCGCAAGGCGCTGCGGAACCTCGACGACCTGCGCATCACCCACGAGCGGCTCGACTTCCCGGTGCCCACCGAGGGCGGCGGCAGCCTGCGCGTCGAGCTGAACCACACGAACCAGCAGGTGCTCCCGAGCGGCCTGCAGCTCGGCGACAACGACTCGCGCATCCTCGCGGTCGCGTCGAACCTCGCCGGCGACGGCCTCGACGTCTGCATCGTGTCGAAGGACATGCCGATGCGCGTCAAGGCCGCCTCGATCGGCCTGCCCGCAGAGGAGTACCTCGCCGAGCAGGCGGTCGACTCCGGCTGGACCGGCACGTCGGAGCTCGCGCTCTCGGGCGAGCAGATCAACCGGCTGTACGAGGACGAGCGCCTCGACACCCCGCTCGTCGACGACATGCCCGTCAACACGTGCCTCGTCATCTCGTCCGAGCGCGGCTCCGCGCTCGGCCGCGTGACGCGGCGCGGCGAGGTGTCGCTCGTGCGCGGCGACCGCGACGTGTTCGGCGTGCACGGCCGCTCGGCCGAGCAGCGGCTCGCGATCGACCTGCTGCTCGACAACGAGGTGGGCATCGTGTCGCTCGGCGGCTCCGCCGGCACCGGCAAGTCGGCGCTCGCGCTCGCGGCGGGCCTCGAGGCGGTGCTCGAGCGGCGCCTGCACAAGAAGATCATCGTGTTCCGCCCGCTCTACGCGGTCGGCGGCCAGGAGCTCGGCTACCTCCCCGGCGACCAGGGCGAGAAGATGAACCCCTGGGGGCAGGCGATCTACGACACGCTCGGCCCGCTCGTGAGCGACAACGTGCTCGACGAGGTCGCCGCCCGCGGCCTGCTCGAGGTGATGCCGCTCACGCACATCCGGGGCCGCTCGCTGCACGACGCGTTCGTGATCGTCGACGAGGCGCAGTCGCTCGAGCGCAACGTGCTGCTCACGGTGCTGAGCCGCATCGGCCAGAACTCCCGCGTGGTCCTCACGCACGACGTCGCGCAGCGCGACAACCTGCGGGTCGGCCGCCACGACGGCGTCGCGAGCGTCATCGAGACGCTCAAGGGGCAGGACCTGTTCGGCCACGTCACGCTCGTGCGCAGCGAGCGCAGCCGCATCGCCGCGCTCGTGACGAGCCTGCTGGAGGACTGACCCCGGCGACGGGTCCGGCGGCCGCATCGGGACCCGTTCCACCGACCGGGACCCGGTGCACCGGGTCCCCGCTGGTGGGACGGGTCCCTCTCGGTGCGCGGCGCTAGCGTGGGCGCATGGCTGAGCCACGAGCGCTGACACCCACCGAGGCGCGGCGGATGCGGCTGGTCGCGCAGGGCCTGCAGGGCGCGGGCGGCTCTGACCGGTCGCCGGCCGAGGCGGTGCGCCACATGGTGGCGCTCCAGGGGCAGGACCTGCCCGCCGTGCTGCGGGCGATCGCGGTGCGGTCGACGCCGGGCACGACGCTCGACGACGTGCGGGCGGCCTTCGACGCCGGCGAGCTCGTGCGCTCGTGGGCGATGCGCGGCACGCTCTTCGTCGCCGCGCCCGACGACCTCGCCGTGCTGCACGCGGCGACCGCCGAGCGGATGCGCCGGCAGGAGTGGCGCATGTGCGAGGTGCGCGGCATCGACCATGCGACCGCGGAGCTCGCGGCCGACGTGCTCGTCGACGCCCTCGCGCCGGGTCCGCTGCCGCGGCCCGCGATGCTCTCGGCGTGGGAGGCGGCGGGCATCTCGACCGCCGGCGGCCGCGGCTACCACCTGCTCGCGCTGCTCGCCTACGACGGGCTCGTGCGCTTCGGCCCCTTCGAGGGCCGCGACCAGCTGCTCGTCGGCGGCCCGAGGCCCCCCGTCGCCGACCCGGAGGCCGCGCTCGACGGGGCGCTCCGTCGCGTGGTCGCAGCGCGCGGGCCGCTCGACGCCGACGACGTCGCCTGGTGGATGGGGCTGCCGAAGACGCTCGTGCGCGCCTCGCTCGCGCGCGCCGCCGGGCTCGGGCCCGGCTTCGAGCAGGTGCGCGCCGACGGCCGCGACATGCTGGTCGCCGCCGAGGCGGCGCCGGGGCAGCGATCCGAGGTCGTGCTCGTGCCGGCCTTCGACGAGGTGCTGCTGGGCTACCGCGACCGGGCGCTCCTCGCGACCGCCGACGTGCTCGCCGCCGTCGTGCCGGGCGGCAACGGCGTCTTCCGGCCGCTCGTGCTCGTCGACGGCGCCGCCGTCGGCACCTGGCGCATCCCGGCCGCGCGCGGTCGGGCCCCGGTCGAGCCGGTGCTCGAGATCGTCGAGCCCGTCACGGCTGCCGTGCGGCGGCGTATCGACCGGGCGCTCGCCGCCTGGCCGCACCGCTGACGCGCGTCAGAGCTCGAGGGCCCCGCGCCAGATGCTGTCGCCCGAGTGGGTCGGGTCGCCGTCGTACGGCTCGATGGAGACGTCGACCACCGGGAACGCCGCGAGGTCGAGGTCGGCGGGCAGCGCGAGCTCGGTGGAAGCGGCGTCCATGACCCCGAGGCTCACCATCTGCTGGGCGTCGGCGTCGAGCAGCCACACGTCGAGGTAGCCGTCGACCGTCGGCAGCGCATCCGCGTCGACGACGAGCAGCCGCTGGCCGTCGCGCTCGACGACCTCCGCGCGGGCGGGGGAGACCGCGGTGGTGAGTGGCTCGAGCGCGGCGTTCGCGAGATCGGTCGACCGCGGCGCGCCGGTCGACTGCGTCACGATCAGCACGGCCAGGCTCGCCGCGAGCACGGCGGAGCCCGCGCAGGCCGCGATGAGCGCGGCGGCGCTGAACCGCCGTCGGCGACGACGCACGAGGTCGCCGGATGGCATCCGGCCAGGGGGCGCGCCCGGATCGGGAGCCGACGCCCGCAGGTCCGGTGCGTCCGGCTGCGGCGCCGCGGCGCCATCCGGGGCGATGTCGGCCAGGATGCGGTCCCACACGCCGGCGGGCGGCTCGACGGGCGCGACGTGCGCCGCCCGCATCCGGTCGGCGGTGGCGCGCAGGGCGGTCAGCTCGGCACGGCACGGCGCGCAGGAATCGAGGTGCTCGGCGCGGGCATCGGACTCGCCCAGCGCGAGCGCGGCGAGCGCGTCAGTCGGTAGATGCTGCATGCGTGTCCTCCCATCTCTCCCTGAGTCTTCGGAGCGCTCGTGACAGATGGCTCTTCACCGTTCCCGTCGGCATGTCGAGCGCCTCGGCGATCGACGCGGTCGAGCGATCCTCGATGACCGCGAGGCGCACGATCGTCCGCTGCGGCTCGCCCAGTCGCTCGAGCTCCTGCTGCACCGTCAGCGCATCGGACACCGCGTCCGACACCGGATCGCCCTCACCACGATCGAGCTGCATCGCGAGGTCCTGCGGGTCGAACGCCTGCTCGTCGGCGTACCGCGTGCGGTAGTGGTCGGCGATGCGCCTGCGGGCGATCGACATGATCCACGCGCCCAGCGGGCCGCTCGCGGGGTCGTACGCCTCCCGCGACCGCCACACCGAGACGAAGGTCTGCTGCACGACATCCTCCGCGTCGTGCGGCGCCATCGCGCGGCAGGCGATCGCGTAGACCATGCCCGCCCAGCGCTCGTAGGCCTGTCGGAGCACCTCGGGGGATGCGTCGGATGCGAAGGCGAGCGACAGGCGCTCGACGTCGATCGCATCCTCTTCCACCACGGCCAGAACGTATCACCGGGTCACGCGGCTCACCGCGCGTCCAGGACGGCCGTCACCACGATGTTGTCCTCGTAGGCGCCGGCGGCCGCATCCCACTCGCCGCCGCAGGTGACGAGGCGCACGACGTGCTCCCCGTCGCGGGCGAAGAGCGCGTCGAGCCGCAGCTCGTCCTTCGAGATCTGCTCGATGCTCGTGATGCGGTACGCGAGCGTCGCGCCGGAAGCGGTCGCGATCTCGATCGGGTCGCCCTCCGCCGCCTGCAGCACCGCCGCCATGGGCGCGGCGCCGATGTCGCTGTCGACGTGGGCCGCCAGCACGGCGGAGCCCGCGTCGGCGCCGGGAGCAGGACCGAAGCGGTACCAGCCCACTTCGCTGACGAGGTCGGGCACATCCATCTGCCCGTCCTCGCGGACCCCGACCGGCACGACCCCGAGCTCGAGGTCGACCGACGGCACCCGCACGGCGGTGGGCGCGTCGACGGCGGCGGCCGCCTGCGGTGCCGCGTCGCGCGCGCCGACCCCGGTGGGCACGACGCCCGTCGGTGAGGCGGATGCGCTGGCCGAGGGCTCGGCGGGCGGCTCCGGAGCCGTCGTGGTCGTCTGCTGCGCGACGGACTGCGTCGACGGCAGCCGGGCGAGCAGCCAGGCGCCGACAGCGATCGCCACGACGGCGATCACCGCGGCGGTCACGATAGCCACGCGACCGCCGCGGGAGCGACGCGCGGAAGGCTCCCGCCGCGCGTCGCGCGACGGGAGCCCCCGGTCGGTGTGCATGGTCAGCTGCGCTCCTTGGCGGGACGCAGGGTGCGCGTCGCGATCAGGGCGAGGCCGAGTGCGCCGGCGAGCAGCAGCGAGAAGCCGAGCGCACGCTGGTCCTCGATGCCGCCGATGCCCGAGGGCACGCCGCTCGGTGCGCTGTGCGCCTCGACGACCTGCACGGCGAGGGCGAGGTTGCCGTCCTCGGCGCTGCCCCAGGCGGTCACGATGGTGTTCGCGCCCTCAGCGAGCTCGAGGTCGGCCGGGCCGATCGCGACGGTCTCGGTGCCGGCGAGCACCACGTCAGCCGAGACCGCGCCTGCTGCGGTCTCGAGCGACGCCTCGTTCGGGTTGGTGAGCGCCTCGACGATGGCGGTCCCGCCCGCGCGGACGTCGACCGACGGCGCTGCCGCGAGGTGGCGCACCGTGAGGCGAGCCTGGCCGGCAGCGACCGGGTCCGTGTCGTTGGCGAAGGCCGAGAGCGTGGGGTCGCCGCCCTCGGTGAGGTGCGCGACGAGCGTGAGGTTGGCCGACGCGGGCACGGCGACGTCCATGGCCTCGATGGCAGCCTCTGCCGTGTCGGGCGTGCCGCCGTCGGCGAAGACCTGGATGTCGTAGCTGCCCGCCGCGAGCATCATCGGGTCGGTCAGGGTGCCGGGCTGGAAGTCGCTGATGGCCTCTTCGCCATTGATGAACACGTCGACCGTGAGGCCGGGGACTGCGTGCAGGACCGAGACGGTCGAGTCGCCCTCCGCTGCCATGGCGGGTGCCGTGCCGAACGCGGACAGGGCGAGTGCGGCGCCGACGCCGATCGCGAGCTTGCGCTTCATGGTGGTCTCCTAGGGGTGCGGGGCGCTGTGTGCGCCGTCTGCTCCCATATCGGCGTGGACCCCCCGATCGGTTGCATCAGATTCGAAAGAATGCATCCCGGGCGTGTCGTGGGCCGCTCCTGATCGCCGCGTCCCGCCGCGGCGCAGCCTGTGGAGAGCGCGCGCAGGCATGGTCGCCGCGTGGCTACCGTGGCGCCGTGACGGTGCAGGCGGCGGATGCGATCGCGGGCGCGAACGCTGCGAGCGCGCTGCGGCCGATCGACGCGCTCGGCCTGCCGCTCGGCGCGGCGGTCGCGCTGCTGGTCGGGTCGAGCGGGGCCGACGCGGTCGCGGTCGTGCCGCTCGCCGCGGTCGCCGCGGCGGCTCCCGCCCTCGCCCGCATCGATGCGACCGAGCGGCGGCTGCCCAACGCGCTGACGCTGCCGCTCGTGGTCGTCGGCGCGGTGGCGGCGGCGATCCGGCTCGTGCAGGGCGACCTCGCGCCGCTCGCGGCGATCGTCTGCGGGACTGTGCTGCTGGCGATGGCGGTCATCGGCGGCATGGGGATGGGCGATGTGAAGCTGGGCGCGGCCCTCGCGCTCGCGACCGCGACGCTCGGCTGGACCGCGCCGCTCGCGGGGCTCGCCGCATCGGTCGTGGTCGGGGGCGTCGCCGGCGCCGCCGCGCTCGCGATCGGTCGGCGCACGGTCGCGTTCGGCCCGGCGCTGCTCGTCGGTCACGGCGCGGCCGTCGCGCTCGCGCTGCAGCCGAGCTGACGACGGCGCGAGCTCGCCCTCGCCGCCGCGCCGAGCTCGCGACTGTGACGCACCGTGACGCCCCGATTGGCGCGCGCTGCTCTCTGATTCCTACCGTGGAGGCAGTCCCAGCCCCACGCCAGTCCGCGCCCCAAGGAGCCATCATGTCCCACCGCATCCGTCCGCTCGCCATCGCCGGCTCGCTCGGCCTCGCCGTCGCCCTCGTCGGCTGCAGCGCCGGCGCCGGTGCCGACGAGGCAGCGCTCGGCACGGCCGAGAACCCCGTGCAGCTCGGCGTCGTCGGCGCCTCGGACCCGTACTGGGCCACGTACGAGGCGGCGGTCGAGGCAGAGGGCATCCAGCTCGAGATCGTCGACTTCGCCGACTACAACCAGCCGAACCCGGCGACGAGCGAGGGCGAGCTCGACATCAACCAGTTCCAGCACATCATCTACCTCGCCGACTACAACGTGAACGCGGGCGACGACCTGCAGCCCATCGGCTCGACGGCGATCTATCCGATCGGCCTCTACTCCGACAAGTACGCCTCGGCGGAGGAGATCCCCGACGGCGAGACGGTCATCGTGCCGAACGACGACACCAATCAGGCCCGCGGCCTGCTCGTGCTGCAGTCCGCCGGGCTCGTCTCGCTGCAGGACGGCGGCAGCCCGTACTCGACCGTCGCCGACGTCATCGAGGAGGAGTCGCGCGTGACCGTGCAGGCCGTCGACGCCGCGATCACGGCGACGTCGCTGCCCGATGTCGCGGCCGCGATCGTGAACAACGACTTCATCGAGGACGCCGGGCTCGACCCCGAGTCGGCGATCGCGCAGGACGACCCGACCGACCCCGCCGCGGCGCCGTACATCAACATCTTCGCGACGCAGGCGGAGCTCGTCGACGACGAGGTGCTGAACCGCCTGGTCGAGATCTACCAGACCGACGAGGAGGTGCAGGCCGGTGCGCTCGAGGCGTCCGGCGGCACGGGCCTGTTCACCGTGACGCCGAAGGCCGACCTGCAGGCGGCGCTCGCCGCGGTCGAGGCCGAGCTGCAGCAGTAGCGGCGTGGCGGATGGGCACGGGCGCGACCCGTGCCCATCCGCGCGCACGCACGACCAGCACGCACGACAGAGAGAAGAGGCAGCAGTGGCGCAGCACATCGTGCTCGACCGCGTGTCGAAGCGGTTCCCGCCGGCCAAGCGCGGCGGCGAGGAGATCGTGGCGGTCGACGACGTCTCGCTCGCGATCGAGCAGGGCGAGATCTTCGGCATCATCGGCTACTCCGGTGCGGGCAAGTCGACCCTCGTGCGGCTCATCAACCAGCTCGAGCCGGTCTCCGGCGGCACGATCACGATCGGTGACGTGCCCATCAGCGAGCTGCGCGGCAAGCGGCTCCGCGAGCAGCAGACCGGCATCGGCATGATCTTCCAGCGCTTCAACCTGCTGTCGTCGCGCACCGTCGCCGGCAACGTCGCCTACCCGCTCGAGGTCGTGGGGATGGGCCGGGCCGAGCGGCGCCGTCGGGTCGAGGAGCTGCTCGAGTTCGTCGGGCTCGCCGGCCGCGCCGACGCCTACCCCGAGCAGCTCTCGGGCGGGCAGCAGCAGCGCGTCGGCATCGCCCGTGCGCTCGCCGCGAGCCCGCAGGTGCTGCTCGCCGACGAGGCGACGAGCGCGCTCGACCCCGAGACGACCGCCGAGGTGCTCGACCTGCTCGCGCGCGTCAACCGCGAGCTGGGCGTGACGATCGTCGTCATCACGCATGAGATGGAGGTCATCACGCGCATCGCCGACCGGGTGGCCGTGATGGAGGCGGGCCGCGTGGTCGAGACCGGCACCACCTACGACGTCTTCACCCGCCCGCAGACCGCGACGGCGCGCCGCTTCGTGCAGACCGTCGTGCGGGCGCTCCCGGAGGGCGACGAGCTGCGGCAGCTGCGCGCGCAGCACGACGGCAGGTTCTTCACCATCTCGTTCACCGACGAGGGCGCCTCCGAGGCGCGCGTCTTCGGCGCGCTCGCGCGCGCCGGCGTCGACTTCAACCTCGTGCACGGCGGCGTCGACGACATCCAGGGCCGCGTCTACGGGCTGCTCACGATCGCCGTGCGAGGCGACGCGGCCGCGGTCGACGCGGCGCTCGCCCAGATCGGCCCCGGTGTGACGGTCGAGGAGCAGCGATGAACGAGATCGTGGACCTGCTGCCGACCCTCGCCGAGCAGACGGCGATCATGCTGTGGCATCGTCGCCCTCTCGCTCGCCTTCGGCGGCGTGGGCGGCCTCATCATCGGCACGGGCCTCTACGTCACCCGCGAGGGCGGGGTGCTGCAGCACCGCGTCGTCTGGTGGATCCTCAACGTGCTCGTGAACACGGTGCGACCCATCCCGTTCATCATCCTGCTCGCCGCCGTGCAGCCGCTCGGCCGCGTCGTGGTCGGCACCGGCATCGGCACCTCCTACGCGGTGTTCGCGATCGCGCTCGCCGCGACCTTCGGCATCGCCCGCATCGTGGAGCAGAACCTCGTCTCCATCCCTGCCGGCGTGATCGAGGCGGCGCGCGCGACGGGTGCGAGCCCGTGGCGCATCATCCGCACGGTGATCCTGCCGGAGGCGCTCGGCCCGCTCGTGCTCGGGTTCACGTTCGCGGTGATCTCGATCGTCGACATGTCGGCGGTCGCGGGGCTGGTGGGCGGGCAGGGGCTCGGCAACTGGGCGATCACCTACGGCTACCGCCAGTTCGACGAGGTCGTCACGTGGTCGGCGCTCGTCGTGGTGGTGATCGTGGTGCAGCTGATCCAGGCGTTCGGCAACGCGCTCGCCCGCAGGATCATGCGGCGCTGACGCGGACACGCGGAGCGACGGCACCTATGCGAGGGCTAGGATCGCTCTCGGTAATGCCTGAACCCGCTGAAGCTCGAGAAGGAGCTGCCGATGTCCGACGTCGCCACATCGAAGCCTGAACTGCCGCCCGCGGCGGTCGAGGAGACCACCCGGAAGCGGTGGACGCCGCTGAAGATCGCGCTCTGGGCGGCCATCGCGCTGCTCGGCGGCGTGGCCTGGGTCATGCTCGCCCTCGTGCGGGGCGAGACCGTCAACGCGATCTGGTTCGTGTTCGCCTCGGTCTCGACCTACCTGATCTTCTACCGCTTCTACTCGAAGTACATCGAGCGCAAGCTCGTCCGCCCGGACGACACGCGAGCGACGCCCGCGGAGTACAAGGCCAACGGCCGCGACTACGTCGCCACCGACCGCCGCGTGCTCTTCGGCCACCACTTCGCCGCGATCGCCGGCGCCGGCCCGCTCGTCGGCCCGTGCTCGCCGCGCAGATGGGCTACCTGCCCGGCACGATCTGGATCATCGTCGGCGTCGTGCTCGCCGGCGCGGTCCAGGACTACCTCGTGATGTTCTTCTCGATGCGCCGCGGCGGCCGCTCGCTCGGCCAGATGGCCCGCGACGAGTTCGGTCGCGTCGGCGGCGCCGCCGCGATCCTCGCGACGCTGCTCATCATGGTGATCATCACCGCGATCCTCGCGCTCGTCGTCGTGAACGCGCTCGGCGAGAGCCCGTGGGGCGTCTTCTCGGTCGCGATGACCATCCCGATCGCGCTGTTCATGGGCGTCTACCTGCGCTGGGTCCGCCCCGGCAAGGTGCTCGAGATCTCGATCATCGGCTTCATCCTGCTGATGGCCGCGATCATCGGCGGCGGCATGGTCGCCGACACCGCGTGGGGCCAGGAGCTCTTCACGCTCGACCGCGTGACGATCGCGTGGGGCATCGTCATCTACGGCTTCCTCGCCGCGGTGCTGCCGGTGTGGATCCTGCTGACGCCGCGCGACTACCTGTCGACCTTCATGAAGATCGGCGTCATCGTCGCGCTCGCGGTCGCGATCATCGTCGTGCGTCCCGAGATCTCCGTGCCCGCCTTCACCGACTTCGCCTCCGGCGACAGCGGTCCCGTCTGGCCCGGCTCGCTCTTCCCGTTCCTGTTCGTGACGATCGCGTGCGGCGCGCTCTCCGGCTTCCACGCCCTGATCGCCTCCGGCACCACGCCCAAGATGGTCGAGAAGGAGAAGCAGGTCCGCCTGCTCGGCTACGGCGGCATGCTCATGGAGTCCTTCGTCGCGGTCATGGCGCTCGTCGCCGCGATCTCGATCGACCAGGGCATCTACTACGCGATGAACTCGTCGGCCGCCAACACGCAGGGCACGATCGAGGGCGCAGCCGCCTTCGTGCAGTCGCTCGGCCTCGCCGGTGTCAGCGTCACGCCCGACCAGCTCGCGGCGACCGCCGCGGCGGTGGGCGAGGAGTCGATCGTCTCGCGCACCGGTGGCGCGCCGACGCTCGCCCTCGGCCTCGCGCAGATCATGCACAGCTGGATCGGCGGCCCGAGCATGATGGCGTTCTGGTACCACTTCGCGATCATGTTCGAGGCGCTGTTCATCCTCACCGCGGTCGACGCCGGCACCCGTGTCGCGCGCTTCATGCTGCAGGACTCCCTCGGCAACATCTTCCCGAAGTTCCGCGACACGTCGTGGACGCTCGGCGCCTGGATCTGCACGGCGATCATGGTCGCCGCGTGGGGCGCGGTGCTGATCATGGGCGTCACCGATCCGCTCGGCGGCATCAACACGCTCTTCCCGCTGTTCGGCATCGCCAACCAGCTGCTCGCGGCGATCGCGCTCGCGATCGTGCTCGCGATCGTGGCGAAGCGCCGCGCGTTCAAGCACCTGTGGATCGTCGCGCTCCCGCTCGCGTTCGTCACCGTCGTCACCGTCACCGCATCCGCGTTCAAGGTGTTCTCGCCGGTGCCGGCGGTCGGCTACTGGGCGAACCACGTCCGGTTCCGCGACGCGCTCGCGGCGGGGGAGACGTCGGTCGGCACGACCGAGGGCATCCCCGCGCTCGAGGCGGTCGTGCGCAACACGATGATCCAGGGCACGCTCTCGATCATCTTCGTGGTGCTCACCATCGTGGTGATCGGCTTCTCGGTCGCGAACGTCATCAAGGCGGCGCGCGCCACCGAGGTCGTCGACCACGAGGACGAGCGCACCGAGTCGCGCATGTTCGCGCCCGCCGGCTTCCTGGCCACGCCGGAGGAGCGCGAGCTCGAGCAGCGATGGGATGCGGTGCCCGACGACCGCAAGTCGCCGAGGGCCGGCCACTGAGATGACCGACGCCACGAGCGAGGGGCGCCCGGCAGCTGCCGGTGCGCTCCTCGCGCGCGCCTGGGGCGGGGTCGTCTGGTGGGCGAAGGGCGTCACCGGCGAGTCGAAGTACCAGGCGTACGTCGACCACGAGCGGCGCGTGCACCCGGGCCGTGAGCCGATGACCGAGCGAGCGTTCTGGCGCGACGAGTACCGCCGCCAGGACGCGAGCCCCGAGGGCCGCTGCTGCTGAGCCCTCGCTGACCGCTGTCGGAGCGCCCGGACCCTCGCGGGTCCGGGCGCTCCGTCGTGGGGTCGGTCGTGCGGGCTCGTGCTGGGTCGCTCTGGTCGAGCATGCGGTCGCTGAGGGCGTGTGCACGCTGGTGCGGTCTGCGGCTCTGGACGGCAGCAACAGCGTGCACCTGGGCGCGGCGGCCGTGGGGCGTGTGCACGCTGTTGCGGTCTGCGGCGCTGAGCGGGCAGCAACAGCGTGCACCTGGGCGCGGCGGGCGTCGGGGCGTGTGCACGCTGTTGCGGTCTGCGGCTCTGGACGGCAGCAAGAGCGTGCACATGCGCGCGGCGGACGTGCGGGCGTGTGCACGCTGTTGCGGTCTGGGGCGCGAGCGGGCAGCAACAGTGTGCACCTGGGGGCGGCGGGCGTGGGGGCGTGTGCACGCTGTTGCGGCCGTGTGCACGCTCTTGCGGCCTGAAACGTGAGTGGGCAGCAACAGCGTGCACCTGCGCCGGACCGGCTCGGCGTGCAGCTACGACGCGGGCTGCTCCGTGAGCGCCTCGGCGTAGGCGCGGATCGAGCGGTTGTAGCGCGGCAGGGTCGGCTCGAGCGCCTCGATCACGATGCGGAGCGCCTCGTCGTGCCGGCCGGCGCTGTGGAGCGCGAGCGCGAGGAACACGCGCGGCGACGACCCCGTCGACGGATGCTCGGGCGCTGCCTCGAGCACCGCGATCGCGTCATCGAGGCGGCCGGTGTTGCGCAGCGTCGAGCCGTACTGCACCGCGAGCTGCGCGTGCTGCTCGGCGCCGAGCCCCAGCGCGAGCGCCCGCTCGTACTCGCGCTCCGCCTCGTGCTCGTGCCCGTGCGAGTCGAGCATGCCCGCGAGCTCGAACGCGGCCCGGCCGTCCTGGCCCGGGTACGCGGCCGCGAGCGCGCGCATCCCCGCGATCGCGTCGTCCGCGGGCGTCTCGTCGAAGCGGTCCCAGAGCTCGGCGACCGCCGCGCTCCACGCCGCG